>NZ_PPXQ01000015.1 GCF_004798585.1 Massilia sp. Mn16-1_5 | reverse complement strand
GGCGCCAGCTCGGCCGCATAGTCCAAGTTAAGTTGAAGAGCCATAATAAAAAACGGATTCATGATTGAACATGAATCCGTTTTAGCTCTTGCGGCGCAGAGATCAATGCCTTAAGTGACTGGCATTAGCCCTCAGGGGCGGTTTCCGGTGCTGCTTATTGCATAAGCTCAACGCGAGGACGCCACCATGAAGTCGACGGCGGCCTTGACATCGGCATCCGGTGCGGTCGAGCCACCCTTCGGTGGCATGACGCCAGCCTTGCCCTGGAAACCCTTGAGCGCGTGCTCGTACAGCACGGCATTGCCTTGCTTGATGCGTGGCGCCCAGGCCGCCTTGTCGGCGAGCTTCGGTGCGCCGGCGATGCCGGCACCGTGGCAGGCGACGCAGGCGCTGTTGTACAGGGCCTTGCCGGCGTCGGCATTGGCGACGGCCGGCGCGGCAGCGGCAGCGGCAGGCGCAGCCGGTGCAGCAGCGGCAGGTGCCGCTGCAGCGTTAGGAGCAGCGGCCGGGGTGGCGCTGGCCGTGCCGGCGACCGGCGCCGCCGTGGCGGCATTCGCAGCGGCGGGCGCGGCGCCGGTTTCGGTGCCGGCGGCAGGTGCGGCAGCGGCAGGGGCGGCTGCAGGAACGGCCGGCTCCTTGAACTTGGCGCCGCTCTGGTTGGCCATGTAGACCACCGCGCGCTCGACTTCGACGTTGTCCAGGTCGGGATTGCCGCCCTTGGCCGGCATCGCGCGGATACCCTCGATCGCGTGTTTCGCCAGCGTGTCGTAACCCTGCGCCAGGCGCGCAGTCCAGTCGCCGGCGACGCCGATCTTCGGCGCACCCGCGGCGCCGCTGGCGTGGCAGGCCGCGCACACGGCCGTGTACACGGCATTACCGGCTTGCAGGACTTTCGGCGCGTTGGCGTCGCGCAAAGTAAAACCTTCTTCGGCCACCGGGCGCAGGCGCTGGGCCACCGCTTCCGGACCGAGGCTGTTGGTGCCGGCCCCTTCGAGTTTGTCGTTGGTGACGAAGGAGACAAGCAGGATGATGCCGATGACGATTACCAGGAAGAAGCCTGCGACCACCCCGATGAGTTGCTTGGGCGTCCGGATAAACGATTGTTCATTGTGTGCGTCGCTCATGATTTCCTTAATACGATTAAAAAAACCTGCTACCCGGCGTTTGTTCTTCCTGCATGACTTTTTGGAAAGGTCCGCCAATCGGCGATTATAGTCTCAAAAGATGCCCCATGGCACATGACTCGGTTGCAACTTCTACTTTCCATGGACGGGGGGCGCGAAAGACTGTATCCTTCGCATCGCTCAGGCGTTTCTTACCGATGCCTGACGCGTCCCCCGTGCGGCTGTAGCTCAGTGGATAGAGTATTGGCCTCCGAAGCCAAGGGTCGCTGGTTCGATCCCAGCCAGCCGCGCCATTCGTACTAAGCTAGTACGAACCTGTTTCCTGCCTTGTTTATCCTTGTCGCGGTCGACTGCGCCACATGCGCATTACAGTGTGATGTAGCGCCGCAGGCGCCCGCCCAGGCTGTTCGCCACGCCCAGCGGCAATTTCTGCCAGGCGCTTTCGATCAGCGGACGCAGGGACGAGGCGCCGCCTTGCGCCGCCGGAGCAGCGATCGCCGCCACCCCTTGCGCATCCCATTCCTTCCAGTCGAGCGCCACCGGCTGCGCGCCCCACTGTTTCTTGAATTTATAGGTGCCTTCGCCGAAGGTCGAGCGGCCGAAGTCGAACTGGCGCACCCCGATCCCGCACAGGTGCGACTGGATCGCCCAGTACAGCAGCATGTTCGGTGCCAGCGAGTTGTAGTCGGCCAGGGTCGAGGCCCAGGGAATGACCGCCTTGTCGCCACAGCGCAGCACCCAGCCGGCGCCGACCGCCTTGCCCTCGTGGCGCACCAGGACCAGGAACATGTCGCCGCCGGCGCTGTAGTGGCGGTGGATCGCGTCGAACCAGGCCCGGCTGTGTGGCGGACTGCCCAGGCGCCGCATGTTGCGGCTGTAGACGTCATAAAAGGCGCCTACCGCCTCGAAACCGGTGACCACCTCCGAGGTCAGCCCGTTCTTTTCCGCCTTGCGCACCTGGCTGCGCAGTTTGGGAGGATAGGACTGCATCAGCGCCGCCGCGCTGTCGGGCAGGCCGAGCAGCATGCGCACCTTGCGGCCCTCCAAAGCACTGTCTTCTTCCGTGCCTGCTGCCGAGCAGCGCAGTTCCAGGCCGGTCGCACCTTGCGGGCCGGCATCGCGGCGGGCGCGTGCCGCCAGCGCGTCGGCGGCCTCGGGCGAGACGGCCAGTGGTCCGCCCAGGTCGCAGAAGGGCAGAGAGATCCAGCGCGGACGCGACAAGGGACGGGCGACGGCGCACAGCGGCAGCATGCCGGCGAGTTCTCCGCCTTGCCTTGCGACCAGCACCTTGCCCGCATAGCCGTAAGCGGTGGCGACGGCGCGGCGCCAGGCCGCCAGCTGATAGGCATTGCCTTCCGAATGCGCACGCACGAAGGCGTCCAGCGCATCGTTGCCGGGGTCGTCATTGTCGAGGTAGGAGAATGTAAGGTCGTTCAAGCGCTGCTCCGGCTGTGGCATCGGTGTTGGTTCCGATACATGGTGGGTCGCGCGAGATTGTAATCGATCGACAACATTTTCCGTCGAAGGCGTTTCAAATGTGTGCGGCGCGCACGATTCATTTTCTAACGGAACTTGTCAGACAGAAAATGCTATATTGCACAGTGTCATGCGGGCGCCAAGGCTTGCTCCCCTGTCGGCAGCGGTTCATGCTCCCTGAATAGGCGGGCGCCGGCCAGCCCGATCACGGCAGAGCACCAAAAAACAACGAACACGGGTGGATGCAAATACAACATCATTCCTGCATCCCTGTTGTTGATGGCGTACAAACTAGGATGCTCGGTTGAGGCAAATCTAGTTCCCATGCTATATTAAATATTGGCATAATTGCAAAATTTTATTCGATAACGGAAGCTGATAATGAAAGCAGATCAGGTCGTCGCGGTAGTAGGACTGGGTTACGTCGGGTTACCGCTGGCAGTGGAATTCGGCAAGAAAGTACGGACGATTGGTTTCGACCTGTCGGCGTCGAAAATCGAAAACTACAAAAAATTCATCGATCCGACCGGCGAAGTCTCGACCGAGCAGCTGCAGGCCGCGCGCCAGCTGGAAGTCACCACGGATGCAAGCCTGCTGGCGCAGGCGGACTACGTCGTCGTGGCCGTGCCGACCCCGGTCGACATCGCCCACAACCCGGATTTCACGCCACTGATCGGTGCCAGCACCACGGTCGGTAAAAACCTCAAAAAGGGCGCCATCGTCATCTTCGAATCGACCGTGTATCCGGGCGCGACCGAAGAAGTCTGCATCCCGCTGCTGGAAAAGCATTCGGGCACGAAGTGGAAAGAGGGCTTCCACGTCGGCTTCTCGCCTGAGCGTATCAACCCGGGCGACAAGGAACACACGCTGACGACGATCCTGAAGGTCGTTTCCGGCGACGACGCCGAGACCCTGGAAAGCGTCGCCCAGCTGTACGAAACCGTGATTACCGCCGGCGTGCACCGCGCGTCGAGCATCAAGGTGGCCGAAGCGGCGAAAGTCATCGAAAACACCCAGCGCGACCTGAACATCGCCCTGATGAACGAACTGGCGATCATCTTCGACAAGATCGGCATCGATACGCTGGAAGTGCTGAAGGCGGCCGGCACCAAGTGGAACTTTTTACCGTTCCGTCCGGGCCTGGTCGGCGGCCACTGCATCGGCGTCGATCCGTACTACCTGACGCATAAAGCCGAGATGGTCGGCTACCACCCGCAGGTGATCCTGGCGGGCCGCCGCATCAACGACGGCATGGCCAAGTTCGTTGCCGAGAAGACCGTGAAATCGATGATTTCCTCGGGCTTCCAGGTGAAGGGTGCGAAAGTCAACGTGATCGGCCTGACCTTTAAAGAAAACTGCCCGGACCTGCGCAATTCGAAAGTGGCGGATATCGTCCACGAACTGCAAAGCTACGGCGTCGACGTGCACGTCTGGGATCCGCTGGCCGACGCCGAGGAAGCCCAGCACGAGTACGGCATCAAGCTGGAAAGCTCCTGGGACGCGCTGCCGAAGGCGGACGCCCTGATTGCCGCCGTGCCGCACAAGGAAGTGTTGGCGATGTCGCTGACCGACTTCCAGGGCAAGCTGAACAACGGCGGCTGCTTCATCGACGTCAAGTCGCAATTCGACGAAAAGGCCATCCGCGAGGCGGGCTACTGCGTCTGGCGCCTGTAAGTCAATGTGCGGGACAAGCCGCCGCCTGAACGCGGCGGCTTCGTGCGTTGTGCACTGTCCGAACCGCGGCGTGCATTAATGAGAAAGTGTTCTGAAACTGTGAATAAGATTCAAGACGTTAGGCAGCAGCTGGGCCAGCAAAGCCATCACTGGCTGGTCACCGGCGCGGCCGGCTTCATCGGCTCGAACCTGGTCGAGGCCTTGCTCAAGCTCGGCCAGCGGGTCACCGGGCTCGACAATTTCGCGACCGGACATCGTCACAACCTGGAGCAGGTGAAAGAATCTGTCACGGAAGAGGCTTGGATGAAATTTAATTTCATCGAAGGCGATATCCGCAACCCGGCCGATTGCGCCCGCGCCTGCGATGGCGTCGATTTCGTCCTGCACCAGGCCGCGCTCGGCTCCGTGTCGCGCTCGATCGACGATCCGGCCACGACCAACGAGGTCAACGTCACCGGCTTCCTCAACATGTTGATTGCCGCGCGCGATGCCAAGGTCCGCCGCTTCGTCTACGCCGCCTCGAGCTCGACCTATGGCGACCACCCGGACCTGCCAAAAGTCGAGCACGTGATCGGCAACCCGCTGTCGCCCTACGCCGTGACGAAGTACGTCAACGAGCTGTACGCGAACGTGTTCGGCCGCACCTACGGCATGGAAACGATCGGCCTGCGCTACTTCAACGTGTTCGGCCCGCGCCAGGATCCGAACGGCGCCTACGCCGCCGTGATCCCGCAATGGGTGGCCGCGCTGATCCGCAATCAGGAACTGCGCATCAACGGCGACGGTGAGACCAGCCGCGACTTCTGCTACATCGACAACGTCGTGCAGGCGAACCTGCTGGCAGCCATGGCTTCCCAGGAAGCCGTGAACCAGGTCTACAACGTCGCGCTCAACGAGAGAACGAGCCTGAACGGGCTGTACGCGATGATGCGCGAGCTGCTGCGCGCGCGCTTCCCGCATGTGGACGCGCACCAGCCGCACTACGTCGACTTCCGCCGTGGCGACGTGCGCCACTCGCAAGCCGACATCGGCAAGGCCGCCACGCTGCTGGGCTATGCGCCCACGCACCGGATCGGCGAAGGCCTGCGCCAGGCCATGGATTGGTATGTCGACGACCTGCAAGGGGCACATGGGACACCCATGTCCAAGGTCGTTTCGGATGTAGCAGCTAAGTAAGTAAAAAGAATCAGGAGGCTGACGTGTTCAGGATTTCTAACCATTACGTGTCGAAGATCGTATCCGTCCTGCTTGTCGTGGAAGTGCTGGTACTGCTCGGCGCCGCCTACGCGGGCGCGGCATTGCGCTACATGGACATCGGCACCACGGTGACGGTGCCGTCGCTCGACCATTTCTTCACCTCGGCCGTCGCCTTCGCACTGGCGATCGTGTTCAGCATGAGCGCGATGGGTATGTACCAGCTCGATTTCGAGGAAGGCCTGCGCCATCCCTTCCTCATGAAACTGATGCCGTCCTTCGTGATGGGCTTCCTGATCCTGACCCTGGTGTTCTACGTCGCGCCCGAACTGTCGTTTGGCCGCAGCATCCTGCTGCTGGTATTCGCGCTGTCGGCGGTCGGCATCTTTGTCGCGCGCATGATCTTCTTTAAAACCTCCGAGGCGCGCTTCCTGCAGTCGCGCATCATGTTTCTGGGGGGCGGAGCCCTGGCCAAGGAATGCAGCGAACTGGCCGAGCGCGCCAACCGCTACCACCGCTACGACATCGCCGGCTTCATTCCCGCCCCGGGCGAGGAACTCTGCGTGAGCCAGTCGAACCTGCTCAAGATGCGCGACGGCGAGTCGCTGGTGAAACTGGCGCGCCAATACAACGTGTCGGAAATCGTGGTCTCGGTCCAGAACCGCCGCGGCGGCTTCCCGATCAAGGAACTGCTCGACTGCAAGCTGCAAGGTTTCAAGGTCACCGACGCCGCCACCTTCTTCGAACGCGAAACCTGCCAGATCCGGGTCGATTCGCTGCAACCGAGCTGGCTCGTCTTCGGCGGCGGCTTCGACCAGAGTTTCGTCCGCATCTTCATGAAGCGCACCTTCGACCTGGTCTGCAGCATCCTGATCCTGGCGCTGACCTTCCCGCTGATGCTGCTGGCCGCGCTGGCCGTGTGGCTGGAAGACCGCGGTCCGGTCTTCTATTCGCAGGAACGGGTGGGCAAGGATGGCAAGAGCTTCTTCGTCCATAAATTCCGCAGCATGCGCGCCGACGCCGAAAAGAGCGGCAAGCCGCAATGGGCGGCGCAGAACGACCCGCGCGTCACCCGCGTCGGCAACTTCATGCGCAAGACCCGGATCGACGAGCTGCCCCAGATCCTGAACGTGTTCAAGGGCGACATGTCCTTCGTCGGCCCGCGTCCGGAGCGTCCCTACTTCGTCGAGCAGCTGATCGAAGTGGTCCCGTACTACAATGTCCGCCACAGCATCAAGCCGGGCATCACCGGCTGGGCGCAAGTGCGCTACGGCTACGGTTCCTCGGCCGAGGATGCGCTGCAAAAGCTGCAGTACGACCTCTACTACGTCAAGAACAACAGCCTGTTCCTCGATTTCCTCGTGCTGATCAATACCCTAAAAGTCGTGTTGTTCCGCAGTGGCCGCTAATCGACGCCGGCGCTTGCGATAATGTTATCTGCCGGGCCCCGCGCCCGGCTTTTGCACATGGATAGTGTCTCTCTCACCAGTATCGCCACCTACAGCTACGGCCTCGCGGCCCTCGGCTTCCTGCTGCTGGGCGTGCCGCTGCTGGTCGCCGCCTGCCTGATCTCGAGCTTCTGGGCCGCCTCGCTGGCCTGGGCCGCCCTTGACTTGCTGATGTGGACCGACCTGTCCGATGGCTTCGAAGTGGCGCGCAACGCCGTCTGGTCGCTGTTCCTCGTCGTGCTGCTGGGCGACTGGCGCCAGGCCGGCAGCCGCCTGCCCTTCAAGCTGCGGCCGACCCTGTTCGCAGCCGCCGTCTGCTACCTGGTCGCGCTGGGCGCCGCCATCCTCGGCTACTGGGACCTGTCACTGGGCAACAGCGTGCTGCCGGTGACGGTGCGCGTGGTGCAGGCCGTCGGCGGCATGCTGCTGGTGGAACAGGCCTACCGCAACAAGACGACCCAGGAACGCTGGGCCATCAAGTTTGCCTGCCTCGGCATCGGCGGCATGTTCGCCTACGATTTTTATTTGTACAGCCACGCGATGCTGTTCCGCGAAGTCGATCCGGACATCTGGGCCGCGCGCGGGGTCGTCAACCTGCTGACGGTGCCGCTGCTGGCGCTGTCGATGCGGCGCGCGAAGTCCTGGCGCTCGCCGCTGGCCGTGTCGCGCCGCGCGATGTTCCATTCGGCCGCGCTGTTCGGTTCCGCCATCTACCTGCTGGCGATGGGTTCGGCCGGCTACTACCTGCGCTATTTCGGCGGCAGCTGGGGCACGGTGATGCAGGTGACCTTCCTGTTCGGCGCGCTGCTGCTGCTGGCCGGGATCCTGTTCTCGGGCACCTTCCGCGCCTGGCTGAAGGTCTTCATTTCCAAGCATTTCTACAGCTACGGCTACGACTATCGCGAAGAATGGATGCGTTTTACGCGCACCCTGTCGGCGGCCGGTCCGAACCTGGGCGAGCGCACCGTGCAAGCGGTGGCCGCCCTCGTCGAAAGCCCGGGCGGCGGGCTCTGGCTGCGCAGGGATGGGACAAACGGCGGCGGCCGCTTCGAACCCGCCGCCGGCTGGGAGGTGCCGCTGCCGGATGTCGTCGAACCCGCCGACTCGGCCCTGTGCCGCTTCCTCGAATCGACCCAGTGGGTGATCGACCTCGACGAATACGCGGACGACCCGGACAAGTACGAGGGCCTGCAATTGCCCGAGTGGCTGCGCGCCTGGCCGCGCGGCTGGCTGGTGGTGCCGCTGATGATGGGCACCGAACTGTTCGGCTTCGTCGTGCTGCAGACTGCGCGCAGCCGCGTCAAACTGAACTGGGAAGTGCTGGACCTGCTCGAGATCGCCGGCAGCCAGGCCGCCAGCTACCTGGCGCAGCAGAACGCGGCCAACGAACTGATGGTGGCGCGCCAGTTCGAGTCCTTCAATCGCATGTCCACCTTCGTGGTGCACGACCTGAAGAACCTGGTCTCGCAGCTGTCGCTGATGAACGCCAACGCCGAAAAGCACAAGCACAACCCCGAGTTCCAGGCCGACATGCTGGAAACGGTGTCCTTGTCCGTGCAGAAGATGCGCCTGATGCTGCAAAAGCTCTCGCGCATCGACGTCGAGGAAAAGCCGGTGCCGCTCGCCGTGGACCAGGTGGTGCGCCAGGCGGTGGCCAACAAGGCGGCCTTCGAGCCGCGCCCGCGCCTGGACGTGCGCGATACCGGCCTGCGCGTGCGGGCCGACCGCGAACGCCTCGAGCGGGTGGTGGGCCACCTGATCCAGAACGCGATCGAGGCCACGCCGAAAGACGGCAGCGTCACCATCGCCCTGCTGCAGGAGGGCGAGACGGTGCGCATCGAGATCACCGATACCGGCGAAGGGATGAGCGAAGAGTTCATCCGCGAGCGCCTGTTCAAGCCTTTCGAGTCGACCAAGTCGGCCGGCATGGGTATCGGCGTGTTCGAAAGCCGCGAATACATCAATGAGCTGGGCGGGCGGCTGGACGTTGTCAGCAAGCCGGCGCTCGGCACCACTTTTAAAGTCATCCTGCCCCTGTACCGGCAGGATGCGCTGCTCGTCGACCGCGCAGCCTGACCGAGGATTTAGCACTGTGACCCAGAACAAACCGAAACTCCTGATCATCGAAGACGACCCGGGCCTGCAAAAGCAGCTCAAATGGAGCCTGGACGCGTATGACGTGGCCGTCGCCGGCGACCGCGAAGCGGCCCTGGCGCAGATCCGCCGCCACGAACCGGCGGTGGTGACCATGGACCTGGGCCTGCCCCCCGACCCGGACGGCTCGACCGAGGGCCTCGCCACCTTGCAGCAGATCCTGGCGCTGGCGCCGGACACGCGCGTCATCGTCCTGACGGGCAACCAGGACCATTCCAACGCCGTGAAAGCGATCGGCATGGGCGCCTACGATTTTCACCAGAAGCCCTGCGACCCCGAAGTGCTGAACCTGGTGATCCAGCGCGCCTTCTTCCTGCACGAGCTGCAGCAGGAAAACCGCCGCATGCAGCGGGAGCAAGCCGATTCGCCGATGGCCGGCGTGATTTCGCGTGCGCCGAGCATGCTCAAGATCTGCCGCAACGTCGAAAAGGTCGCGCCGACCTCGGCCTCCGTGATGCTGCTGGGCGAATCCGGCACCGGCAAAGAAGTGCTGGCGCGCGCCGTGCACGCATTGAGCCCGCGTTCGAAAGAGCGCTTCATGGCGATCAACTGCGCGGCGATTCCCGAGAACCTGCTGGAATCGGAACTCTTCGGCTACGAGAAGGGCGCGTTCACGGGCGCGGCCAAGCAGACCAAGGGTAAGGTCGAACTGGCCCACGGCGGCACCTTCTTCCTCGACGAAGTGGGAGACCTGCCGATGCCGCTGCAGGCCAAGCTGCTGCGTTTCCTGCAGGAGCGCGTGATCGAGCGTATCGGCGGCCACGAAGAGATTCCGGTCGACGTGCGCATCGTCTGCGCGACGCACCAGAAATTGAAAGAGTTATGTGCGCAAGGACGCTTCCGCGAAGACTTGTATTACCGCCTGTCCGAGATCGTAGTGACGATCCCGCCGCTGCGCGAGCGAGAGGGCGACGCCGCCCTGCTGGCTCACCACTTTAAAAACAAGTTCTGCGCCGCCGAAGGCCGTTCGGCGCTGCACTTCGCCCCCGATGCGATCGCCGCCATCGAAGCCTATCCATGGCCGGGCAATGTGCGCGAGATGGAAAATTATATTAAACGCGCCGTGATCATGGCCGACGGGAACACGATCGTGGCCGACGACCTCGGCCTGCCGGGCGAAGGCCTTGAAGAAGAGCCGATCAACCTGCGCCAGGTGCGCGACGAGGCCGAATACAAAGCCATCGTGAAGGCGCTGGCGCGGGTGGACGGCAACATCGTCAAGGCCTCCGAAATCCTCGGCATCAGCCGCCCGACCATGTACGACCTGATGAGCCGTCACAACATCAAGACCGCGGCATGAAGTGGATCGCGGTGCTGGCCGCGCCGCTCCTGCTGGCGCTGGCCGGCGCCGGGGCTGGTCTGGTTTACCTGCAGTCGAAAGGCGCCACGCCGCGCGCGCTGGCGCCCTACCTGCTCAAGCGCACCAGTGGCCATAACGCTTACATCGAAGACGCGGGCCGCGTCGCCTCGTCCACCTTGCTCGCGCTCGACCGCGGCAAAGCGGCCCCATATGCGCCACCGCCGCTGATCCTGGGCGCGCAGCCGGAAGGCCCGGCGGCACCAAGCGGGCGCGAACGCCTGGTCGGCTCGATCGACGAAGCGCGGCGCGCGATGGCCGAAGCCGTGCCGGGCGAGGTCATCACGTTCCTGCCGGGCGATTACGTATTGCGCAGTACCGTGTATGCAAGCCGGCCGGGCAGCGCCGCGGCGCCGATCGTCGTGCGTGCGGCGCGTCCCGGCACGGTGACCATTGCAGTCCAGGCCAACGAAGGTTTTACGGTGACGGCGCCCTGGTGGCGTTTCGAGAACCTGGGCCTGCGCGGCGCCTGCCGCCACGACGACTACTGCAACCACGCCTTCCACGTGGTCGGCGGCGCCCATCACTTCGTTGCCCGCAACAACACGATCAGCGATTTCAATGCCCATTTTAAAATCAATGGCAACCGCTCCGGCTTTCCCGACCATGGCCTGATCGAAGCAAACACCCTGGCCAATACGGCGCCCCGCAAAACGTCGCGTCCGGTCACGCCGATCGACCTGGTCGCCGCAAGCGACTGGACCATTCGTGCCAACCTGATCCACGATTTCGTCAAGGCCTGGGGCGACCGCATCAGCTATGGCGCATTCGCCAAGGGCGCCGCCGAACGCACCGTCTTCGAGCGCAACATGGTGTTGTGCGAAGCGGCGCTCAGCGGGCAGCCGGGACAGCGCATCGGCCTTTCCTTTGGCGGCGGCGGCACCGGCAAGCGCTACTGCCGCGACGCGCGCTGCATCACCGAGCACGCGGGCGGCAGCATGCGCGCCAACCTGGTGGCCGGCTGTTCCGACGTCGGCATTTATCTGAACAGCGCGTCCGGCACGCAACTGGTCGACAATACGGTGCTCGACACGGCCGGGGTGCAGGTGCGCTTCCCGACCAGCAGCGCTACGCTCGCGGGCAACCTGGTCGATGGCCCCCTGCGCGCAGACGAGGGTGGCGTGCTGCGCGGCGAGGACAATCTGTCGACCGCGATCCCCTGGCTCTACCTGGGACGCCATCCGCAGCGCAGCCTGTTCGCGGATCCGGCACGCCTGGATTTGCGCTGGCGCGACGATGCGCCACAGCGCAACGCGGGCGCGCCGGCACCCGGCCTCTGTGAAAGTGAGCGAGGCAAGCAACGCGCCTACGGTGCCTTCGACGAATTCAAGCGCTGTCTTGGCGCAGCGCGCCAATCAGGGACGCTGGCTCCAGGGACCGCTGCGGGCGAACCAGCGGTGCAATAGACTGCGGGGAGGCGGTTCCCGAAACACCTTCCACCAGGTCGCATCGGCGACGCCCCGCCCGGATGCGAGCTGCAGCACGTCGACGTCGCCACCGGAATTAACCTCGATGGTTTGCGGACCTTGCTCCGTAAACGCGATGTCCCAGGACTGGTATTTAATGCCCGGGAACAGCGGGGCCGCGCGAATGCACATGTCCTTCGCCCGCTCCCAATCGGGCAAGGCGAATCCGATGATCTGCTCGCCGGTGTCCGGATGCGTGGCGATGGTGTCGAGCCGGGTCTTGTTCTTGCCGATCACGTTCGAGACAATGCCGGTGTCGATCTCGATGGCGCCGAGCAGGTTGCCCGATGCCCCATGCTGGAAATTGTCGACCATGTTCTTGCCGGCGGGGATACGCAGTGCGGCGCGATGGACAAGGGGCCCGTCCTCGGTCACCAATACGACGATCCGTGCCGTTGCCAGGCGGGGGCCGAAGCGCGCGGCGATCTCCGGGTGCGGATGCGCCACGGCTTGCAGCACGATCCCCTCGAGACAGAGCCAGCGTTCGAAGTATTGGGCGACAGGAATTGTATTCCCGTTGCGCAGCAGTAGCATCCCATCGGCATAGCCGTCCACCCAAATCGAACCGGCGCCGGCGTTGCCGGCGATCGGCTTCATAAACAGCGGGAACTCGGCTTGTGTTTCGAGATAGGCCGATACTTCCTTGACGGATTTGAGCGCGGCGGCGCCGGGAAAACCGCGGGCCGGATGCCCGACCGCCTTGATTTCCGGGAAGGGGAATTGGTGCAGGTACAGGATGCTGTACGCGATCAGCTTATCCCGGGTGAGCGCCTGGGAGCGCAAATCATTGTTCGAACTGATCGCCGTCGTTGAATTACCTCCAAGGAATTCAGCTTTTTCTTCCCAAGTGCGGCCTTCGAGCTGATAAAGGTCGTATTCGGCTGGCGTCAGACGATTGGGCGGCCGCCGCAGCTGTGCCATTTCATAGGTGCGTTTCATGTGCCTATATCCCGGTCCTGATAGACCGCCATACTAATTCAGTCAGCAACCATTTGTCCACACGCTACGACGACAGCAAGTCCATACTGGCTCACCAGCTGCGCGGTCGGTGCCGCCCAGTAGGGCGGCTGAAGCTCAGGCCGGCAGGATGTTCTGGTTCGCGCGGAACAGGTTTTGCGGATCGTACTGCGCCTTGACCTGGCGGAGCCGCGCGTAGTTCGGACCATAGGCTTCGGCGATGCGGTCGACCTCGTCCTCGTTGAGAAAATTGATGTACACGCCGCCGGCCGCATGGGGCGCGGCCGCTTTAAAAAATTCGCGCGCCCAGGCCAGGCAGCTTGCATCCTCGCTTGGCGTATCCCAGCGCGTGTGCACGTTCATCGCATACAGCGCCTTGCGGTGCGGGTAGGCCGTCTCGTCGGGCGGGCGGGTATTCGCCGCGCCGCCGATCAGTCCCAGGAAAATCTCGCTTTGCGTGGACGGCAGCCTGCCAGCATAGTCGACCACGACGTCGATGGCGGCATCGGACAAGGTATTGAAATTGTGCGACTTCCAGTAATTGCGCGCCGGCGGCACGAGTAGCGGATCGAAGGCCTGCTGCCAGGCGGCGTAGGGCACGGCGCCCACGTGTTCGCCGATCGGGGTGCCGAAGCCGCGCACGGTGGCCAACGCGTCCTGCACCTGGTCCACGGGCTGCGGCGAAAAGAAGGCGAGCGCCACGATCCCGGTGCCGTGCACGGATTCGGGCAGGAAGGGCAGCGGCGGCGCGCCGCGCAGCACGGCCCAGACCGAGATATTGTCGTCGAGCGCTTCGACGTAGTCGCGGTAGCTGCGCAGCAGGGAGCGCGCCTCGGCGAACGGGAACACGATCAGGCCGGCGGTCACCAGCGGGCCGACCTGGTGCAGCGCGAACTCGAAGGTGGTCACCACGCCGAAGTTGCCGCCGCCGCCGCGGATGGCCCAGAACAGGTCGGGGTGGTGGTCGCGGTCGATGTGCAGGCGCTCGCCGCCGGCGGTGACGATGTCGGCTGATACCAGGTTGTCGACGGCCATGCCATGCTTGCGCGTCAGCCAGCCGAAACCGCCGCCGAGGGTCAGGCCGCCGACGCCGGTGGTCGAATTGATGCCGAGCGGCGTGGCCAGGCCATAGGCCTGGGTTTCATGGTCGACGTCGCGCAGCAGCGCGCCGCCCTCGACCCAGGCGCGCTGCTTGTGCGGCGCCACCTGTACCGAGCGCATGCCTGACAAGTCGATCACCAGGCCGTCGTTGACGAGGGCGCTGCCGGCGATGTTGTGGCCGCCGCCGCGCACCGCCAGCGGCAGGCCGCGCTCGCGCGCGAAGTCGACGGCCGTGCGCACGTCGGCCGCCCCGGCGCAGCGCACGATCATGGCCGGGCGCTTGTCGATCATCGCATTCCAGATTTTACGGGCCTGCTCGTAGTCCGCATCCTGCGGCAGCAGCACGCTCCCCCTCAGGCTGCCTTGCAACACCTCCTTCTCGCTGCGTTCGACGGTGTCCATCACCTACCTCCGCATTGGTTCGTTGACGAACTTTCAGGATAGGGGAGTGGAGAAGAGATGCAAGCGAGGTCGGCGCCCGCCAGCGGACGCTGCGCAGCAGCAGCCCAAGGTCTTGCTTACCAGCTGCGCAGCCAGTCGCGCGTCCAGCTCGATACCTGGTCCTGCCAGGGCCGCCTGGAAAAGGTGTGGTCGGCCTTGTCGATCTGCTGGCGCGTGAAACGCGGCGTGCCCAGCAATCGCTGCCAGGCGCCGGGGCGGCTGGAGAGATCGGCGAATTCCTGGGCCGTCAGGTCGGCGCCGCTCAGCACGACCAGCACGCGGCCATGAAAACCGGTCAGCGCGCCGTGCATGCGTTCGGGCAGGGGCGCACTGTCGTTGCTGTCGCCGGCGCCGCGGTTCGGACTGAAGGCTTTACCGACGTTGTCCCACAGCGAACTGACCGAGGCCTTGACGTCGAACTCGCCCTTCTTGATCTTGTTCCACAGGCGCGGGTCGAACAGGCGGTCCTTGTAGTAATGCTTGATGGTGGCGCGCGCGGCGCCTTCCTCGGTGCGCACCCAGGGATTCAGTAACACCAGTCCGGCCACGCGCGCATCCTGCGGCGCGTACAGCGCGGCGGCCGAGGCGCCGTCGCACAGGCCCCACAGCACCACTTCGGTCATGCCCGGCACCTCGGCCATAAAGCGGTCGATGGCGGCGCGCAGGTCCGCGTCGACGTTCTCGAAGGTCTGCAGGTCTCCTTCGCTGTCGCCCATGCCGCGGTAGTCGAAGCGCATGGCGGGGATGCCGGCGGCGGCCAGGTCGCGCGCGAGCAGGGTGAACTGGCGGTGGCTGCCGGCGCGGTATTGCGGGCCGCCGACGACGATCAGGACGCCGCGGCGCGCGGCGCTGCTCGCCTGCGGCAGGCTCAGGATGCCGTACAGCCAGGCGCCGCGGCAGGCAAAAGCGAGGGCGCGTTCAGTCATCGGCTTTCTCCAGGCTGGCGAGCGTGGCGTCCAGCAGGGCGGGGCAGTCGACCGTTTCCGGCGCGGTCCAGAACTGGGGGCCCTGCACCGTCTGCACGTCGACCCGGCTGCCCTGCAATCTCCAGGTATCGGCCACGCGCACGGCGGCCGGCGGCAGCGGGCGCCCGGCGGTCGCCGTGACTTCGAACCAGCTGATCGGACAACGGGGGCCGAGCGCGCGCGCATCGGCCGCGTCCAGGCCGGCGGCCAGTTGCGGGTTGAGCAGGTAGCCGGCGATCTCGAGCGACTCGCCGGCGGCCAGTGATTCGCGCAGGAGTTCGGTGCCGCCGCTGTCGCTGCCGCCGGCCAGCAATTCGCCGGCCAGGCGCAGGCGCAGGAAGCCGTTCAGGTAGCCGGACCCGTTGGTGACCGGCTGCCACAGCAGCAGGCGTTCAGGCGGCACGGCGGCGGTCTGGGCGTGCACCACCGCGAGCAGGGCGCCGACGCGCAGGCCCATCAAACCGGCCGTGCGTCCCAGGCGCTGTTCGATCCAGGCGCGGCCAGCTGCGATATCGCGCAGCCAGCCGTCCCAGCTGGCGTCGCCGAAATCTCCTGCACTGTCGCCACAGCCGTGCAGGTCGAGCAGCAGCACGCCAACACCTTGCGCGGCCAGGGCGCGCGCGCCCAGCGCGGCCATGCGGCGCGAACGGTTCATCTCTTCGGCAAAGGGGTGGACGTAGACCAGCGCGCCGCGGCATTCGCCTCTTGGGGCGTGGTACAGGCAGAAGCGCTGCCCGTCGGGCGTGTCGAGGAAGAACGCGTCAGCGTGCGCGTGGCCGGGGAGCTCCATGCCTGGTTTATTCCGCGCGCTCAGCCACGAAGGCAGCCAGGCTGCCGAGGGTGGCGAAGGTGCTGGCGCTGATATCGTCGTCGTCGACCATGATCCCGAAATGCTCTTCCAGGGCGCCGATCAGGCTCACCACCGCCATCGAGTCGAGCTCGGGCAGGCTGCCCAGCAGCGGCGAATCGGCGTCCAGCGATTGTCCGGCCGGACCCAGGTTCAGCACGTCGATCAGGAGGGTTTTGACTTCTTCAAGGTACTTCATAGGCTTGTCGTCGTAGTGTGGGCCGCAGGTGAGCTCGTCCTGGAACGCGCCTGGGAGCGGGCTTCCAGCAGCCCATGCAGGCGGGCCAGTCCCGGCCAGCGGTAATAATTGACATGGTACATAGTGCGTACCTCTTCCGTCCAGCGTGTATGCCACTCCATCACGCGGCCGTAGAATTCCAGGCGCGTAAAGCGCCCCGCCTCGAACAGCTTGCGGGTGGCTTCCTCGCGCATCAAGAGGGTGGGCGACAGGTTCGAGGGCACGCTTTCGTCGTAGGCCGTTTTGAGCACCACGATGCTGTCGCCGTCCTCGACGCACAGGTCCATCGCCACCAGCTGCTCGCCGAAATAATAGCGGTAGACGCTCGCGGCGCCGTTTGCCGCCATCCCTTCGAGCATGGCGCGGTAGTAGCGGCCCTGGGCGTTCTCGCTGCTCACGGCCGTCCCTTCGCTGCCCTTCCAGCCCGCCGTTTCCAGGCGGCCGTAGTCGCTGACCGCCTGCGCCATGGCGGCTGGAGCGCGGTCGACAACCATGCGCGTCGTGACGCCTTCGCGTTCCAGGCGTGCACGCTGCTTTTTTAAATTGCCGCGCAGGTTTTTGCCGCGCGCGTTCCAGTAATCGTCGAAGGAACCGTCGAGCGTCACGCGCGCCGTATCGATGTAGTCAAGGGTGCGGGTCAAGGGGCCATCCTGCGGACGCGGCGACAGGTGCGGATCCATCTGCGTCAGCGCCAGCAGCAGCGGAAAGCCGGGCAAGGTGCCGAGCAGGCTGCGCGCGGCGGTGGCCGTGTCCAGGCCTTCTTCCTGCAGCCACAGCCCGACTGGCGCCTGCGCCGGCTGAAAGGTGCTCCAGGCGCCGCGCCGGCTCGGGTGCACGATCGCCATCGCGCGGATCCTGCCTTCCTCGCGCAGGCAGGCCAGCAATTCGTCGCCGCGCCCGAAGGACGCGACCAGGGGCGCAACAAAAGCCGCGGCCAGCAGGGACGAGGCCTGCTGCGGGGCCAGCGCGGCGTGCAGCCGCGACCAGTCCTCGGCGTGGCGCGCGAATTCGCGTGCGGGGCGCAAGGTCCAGCTCATGCCGTCACCGCCTCGCGCAAGCTGGCCGCAAGCCAGCTCATTTCCACTTCCGTCAGCTCCTGGTGGCAGGGCAGGGCCAGCACGTGCGTGGCCAGCCGCGCGCTGTTGGCGCAGGTGCTTGCGTCGACGCCGGGCCAGGGCGGCGTGCCGAAGCGGGTCAGCGGCACGCCGCGCGTTTTCAAGCGCGCGAACAGGGCGTCCGGGTCGTCGGCCAGCAGCGGGAAGACCCAGGGGCAGGCACCGTCAGGCAGGCGTGGATGCAGCGGGCGCACCCCGGGCAGATCGCGCACAGCCGCTTCCAGGCGCGCGTAATGGCGGCGGCGCAGCGCAGCGATGCGGCCCGGCGCGGCCAGTTTCAGCATGGCGCGCGCGAACAGGGACGAGCGTTTATCCAGCCAGTTGGGGTCGAAATTGAAACTGCTGTCGGAGGAATCGGGTGCCAGCATTGGCGCCGCGCCGCCGCCCCGGCGTTTTTTTAGTAAGCCCCACACCGCGCTCTTTGCGCGCAGCGGCAAGCGCAAGGCGGCGCGCACGGCCGGCAGGCGGCCGTAGGCGAAACCGCGCTCGAGCGAATTCAGGGCCACTTTCAATTCAAAACCGGCGCCGGCCGAGCGCAGCACGACCTTGTTCAAGGAGTGCCGTGCCGAGACCAGCGCGCCGCCTTCGTAAATCGGCAGGAATTTCATGCTGCTGGCGATCGCGTAATCTCCCCATGCGCCGACCGGGCGGCCATCGCGCTCGCCGATGAAACAATGGGCGCAATCCTCGATCAGGGCGACCCCGCGCGCGTCGCACAGGGCGCGAACCGGCGCCAGGTCTTGCGGGAAGCCGAAATAATGGGTGACCATCACGGCGCGCACGCCGGGCGTCATTTTCTCCGCCAGGTCCTCGAGGTCGACCGCGGCGTCGGCGCACACCCGGTAGAACACGGGTTCGGCGCCGCGCCACAGCACGGGCGGCACCATCGAGGCGCTGTGGTAGGCGGGCACCAGTACGCGTTCTCCTGCCTGGACGCCGAGTTCGCGCAAGGCGAGCGCGATCGCGACCCGGCCGCTCGTCACCAGGCGGACTTCGCCTGCGTCGAGCACGGTACGTACGGGAGCGTTGTGCGCGCGCCGGAACGAGGACGCCGACAGGATCGGCGCCAGCGGAATCAGGGGCCGGCCGGGAGTAGGGTGCGCAAGCATCCGGCCAGTATAAACCGGGTGTTGAAAAATTTGCCACGAGACATCCCTCATTGCCGCGCAAGCGCGCCGAATCGGCAGGGCAAAGCGGCGCCAAGCTGTTAAGATTGCGGGCTGTGCGGCCAGGCCGCGCTCCTGCATCGATCCCGTAGCGACTCCGACCATGACTGAGCTGATCCACGATTTCCTTTTCGCTTCCGCGCGCCGCAGTCCGCAGGCGGAGGCGCTGGTATATGGCGCCGTGCGCCTCGACTACGCAGCCCTGGCCGCGGCCGTCGAAAGCGCGGCCGGCGCGCTGATCGGCGCCGGCGCCAACCCGCGCGAACGGGTCGCCGTGTTCCTGGAAAAGAGAATGGAGAACGTGGCCGCGATGTTCGGCGCGGCGCTGGCCGGCGCCGTGTTCGTGCCGGTCAATCCGCAACTGAAACCGGAACAGGTGGCGCACATCCTGGCCGACTGCAACGTGCGGATACTGGTCACCTCGCCCGAACGGCTGCTGCAGCTGCGCGAGGTGCTGGCCGGCTGCCCGGACCTGCGCACGGTGTTCGTCACCGGCGCCGCGCAGCCCGCCGACGGGCTGGAGGTGCGCGCCTGGGCCGAGGCGCAAGTGGCGCCTGCGGCAGGCGTGCTGGCCGCGCGCCGCCCGATCGATGCCGACATGGCCGCGATCCTGTACACCTCGGGCAGCACCGGCAAGCCGAAAGGCGTGGTGCTCTCGCACCGGAACATGGTGGCCGGCGCCCACAGCGTCAGCAGCTATCTGGCCATCACGCCGCAGGACCGCATTTTATCCGTGCTGCCGCTCAGTTTCGACTACGGCCTGAGCCAGCTGACCTGCGCATTTTTAAAAGGCGCGACGGCGGTCCTGATCAACCACCTGTTCGCGAAAGACATCCTGAAAGCCGTGGTGGAAGAACGCATCACCGGCCTGGCCGCGGTGCCGCCGCTGTGGTTTCAATTGGCGCAGCTGGCCTGGCCGGCCGATTGCTCGCTGCGCTATCTCACCAATTCCGGCGGCGCGCTGCCCACGGCGACGGTGGCCAGCCTGCGCGCGGCGCTTCCGCACGCCGAGCTGTTCCTGATGTACGGCCTGACCGAGGCGTTCCGCTCGACCTATCTGCCCCCGAGCGAACTCGATCGCCGGCCGGAGTCGATGGGCCGCGCGATCCCGAACGCGCAGGTGCTGGTCGTGCGTCCCGACGGCACGCCCTGCGCGCCCAACGAACCGGGAGAACTCGTGCACCGCGGCGCGCTCGTCGCGCTCGGTTACTGGAACGATCCGATCAAGACCGCCGAGCGCTTCAAGCCGGCGCCGGGCCAGGATCCGGCGCTGCCGCTGGTCGAGATGGCTGTCTGGTCGGGCGACACGGTGCGCATGGACGAAGAAGGCTACTTGTACTTCATCGGCCGCAACGACGACATGATCAAGGTCTCCGGCTACCGCGTCAGCCCGCTGGAAGTCGAGGAAGTCGTGTACGCCAGCGGGATGGTAACGGAGGCGGTCGCCTTCGGCGTGCCGCATCCGCAGCTGGGCCAGGCGATCGTGCTGCTGGCGCTGCCGAAAGAGGAGGATCTCGCTACGGGAGCCCTGCTCAAGCACTGCCAGCGCCACCTGCCGGCCTGGATGGTGCCGGGCCACATCGCCCTGCGCCATGAAGCCTTCCCGCGCAACCCGAACGGCAAGATCGACCGCAAGCTGCTGCAGCAATCGTTTATCACCCTGTTTGAGAGCGCCGTATGAATGCAAAACCGGTCCACGCCGCCCAGACCCTGTTCCCGGTCGAGGACGACTGCCTGCTGGTGGGCGGCATCCCGCTCACGCGCCTGGCGCAGCGCGTCGGCAGCACGCCCTTCTATGCCTACGACCGGCGCCTGCTGAGCGAGCGCGTCGCGCACGTGCGCGCGCACCTGCCGCCAGCGGTCGAACTGCATTTTTCGATGAAGGCGAACCCGATGCCGGCCCTGGTGCAACACATGGCGGGGCTGGTCGACGGCATCGATGTCGCTTCCGGCGGCGAGCTGAAGGTGGCGCTCGATACCGGGATGGCCCCAAGCCGCATCAGCTTTGCCGGTCCCGGTAAATCCGAGGCCGAGCTGACCCGCGCGGTGGCGGCCGGTGCCGTCGTCCACGCCGAATCCGAACGCGAGCTGCGCCTGCTGGCCCGCATCGGCGAGCAGCTCGGTGTCAAACCCCTGCTGGTCCTGCGCATCAATCCGGACTATGAACTGAAAGGCTCGGGCATGCGCATGGGCGGCGGCGCCAAGCAGTTCGGCATCGACGCCGAAGACGCGCCGCGCCTGCTCGGCCTGTGCGCGCAGCTCGGCCTCACCGTGCTCGGCTTTCACATCTTCAGCGGTTCGCAAAGTTTAAAGGCCGAGGCGATCGTCGAGGCCCAGGCCCAGACTTTTACCTTGGCCCGTGAATTGGCCGGGCAGACGCGCGACCCGGTGCGCATCCTGAACATCGGCGGCGGCTTCGGCATCCCGTATTTCCCGGGCGAGGCCGCGCTCGACCTGGCGCCGATCGGGGAAGCGCTGGCCGCCGCGCTGCCGGGCGTGCAGGCAGATCTACCGGTCGCCCAGGTGTCGATCGAACTGGGGCGCTACCTGGTGGGCGAGGCCGGGGTCTACGTGGCGCGCGTGATCGACCGCAAGGTTTCGCGCGGCCAGGTCTTTCTTGTCACCGACGGCGGCCTGCACCACCACCTGGCCGCTTCCGGCAATTTCGGCCAGGTGATCCGCAAGAACTATCCAGTCGCAATCGGCAACCGGATGAGCGCCTCTCTCGAGCGCGAAACGGCCTCCGTCGTCGGCCCGCTGTGCACGCCGCTCGACCTGCTGGCCGAGCGCATGGAGCTGCCGCAAGCGCAGGTCGGCGATCTGGTGGTGGTGTTCCAGTCGGGCGCCTATGGCCGCTCGGCCAGCCCGCAAGGTTTTCTCAGCCATCCGGAAGTGCCGGAAGTGCTGGTCTGAGCCGGGACGCTGGTAGGCCAGGGCATGTTCAATCGTGCGATAAATTTCTTTAATTTGCGTTAAATTAATTGTTGCACGAAAATAAACGAAGTACCATGCTCGACCTGCGGCGGCTTCCAGGCGTATCCAGGCGTTTCACACGTCGTGCGGCGCGCCTCGCGGAACGGAGCGGATGCGGCCCCCAGGATTGACGACCATGCTAGCGCAACACACATCCAGTTTCGATTTCCGTTTGTCAGACCAGCTTGGGCACGCGCTTGCGCTGTGCGGACGCTACCTGCCCGACGCGCCGGCGCGGGTGCGCGCTTTTCTGGCGCAGTGGAGCGATCCGCCGCCGTATGGGGGTTTCAAGGCTGTTCCGCAGCCGGCGCGCGCGCTCTACGCGGACGTGCTGGCGCAGTGCGGCCAGGACGGCGCAGCGGCCTTCCTGCTGGCCTGCCTGCTGAGCGCCGTGCGCGATGCGCTCGAGGCGCCGCTGCTGGCGCGCCTGCCGGCGCGGGTGCGTGCTCACCAGTTGCGCCAGTTCGCCCGTATCGCCGAACATGGCGAAGGCTTCCTGCCGTATTGCCTCCTCGACGGCGACGTGTTCCTGAAGGAATTCGGCCTGGCAACACTGCGGCTGTATGCGGGAGCCTCGAGCGTGATCGATCCGCGTTCCGGAATCGGGCGCTCGCTGCTGTTCAAGGGCGGCGCGTCGGAGCTGCCGAGACGTGCCTGGCTGATCGCGCGCGCCGGCGGCTTCAAGCCCTATTTCGAGATTCACGTCCACAAGTTGTACCAGGACGAATTCAATGAGGAAGGCCGCAACGAGTGCTACCGCTGTTGCGCCGATCTATACGCGCTGCATCCGGAAGTGCTGGGCATGATCGCCGGCAGCTGGTTCTACGATCCCGCCGTCGAGTTCATTAGTCCGCACCTGGGCTACTTGCGCAAGGTGCCCGAAGCGGGCGGCGCGCGCGCGCTGTTCGTGTCGCACGACGAGCAGGCGGTCAAGAACGCCACGGCGACCTCGGAAAAGCGGCGCGCGCTGCACGCGGCCGGCCAGTACCAACCCGCGTCCTGGACCCTGGTGTGGGCCAAGCGCGACCAGCTGGCCTGGTCGCGCCGGTCCGACGTACAAAATAGGAAATGAAATGAGCATCAAACAGATGGTCCTGCGCGCAGCCAGGTCGGTGGGTGTGTTTGCGCTGATGCGGGTCGTGACGCGCAAGCATCCGCGGATCCTGTGTTACCACGGGGGCAACCTGGGCGACGAGCGCCTGTACAACCCGAAGCTGTTCTGCACTCCGGCGCAATTGCGCCAGCGCCTCGACTGGCTGCAGGCCAAGGGCTTCGTGCCGGCCACGCTCGACCAGGTGGTCGACCCTGATGCCACCCCCGCGGGCGGGATCCCGGTCGCGGTGACGCTCGACGACGGCTGGTATTCATCCTGGCACGACCTTCTGCCGCTGCTGGCCGAGTACGGCTACCGTCCGGCCCTCTACCTGCATACCGAAGCCTACCTGGCCGGCGCGCCGATCAGCGCCGTCAGCCTGCGCTACCTGCTGTGGAAGGCCGGCAGCGGCCAGGTCGTGGTGCGCAACATCGATCCGACCGTCGACGGTCCCTGCGACTTGGGCGACGCAGCCGAGCGCCGGCGCCTGTGCGGTCTTGCCGAGGCCTGGCTGGCGCGCCAGCCGCGCGCCGAGCTGGCGTCCTGCCTCGAACGGCTGGGCAGCGCGCTCGGGGTCGCGCCCGCGCAGCTCGACCTAGCCTCGCGCCGCTTCAGCTACATGACGGCCGACGAACTGCGCGCGGCCTCCGCTGCCGGATGCAGCATCGAGCTGCATGGCCACCTGCACGAATACGTGCCGGGCCAGGCCGTGCGCAACCGTGCCAATATCGAACAGTGCCGCGCCGTGATCGAGGCTGCCGGCTTGCCGCACCCGACGCATTACTGCTATCCGAGCGGGGCCTTCGACGCAGGCGCGGCGGCCGTGATGCGCGCCGCCGGCGTCGCCACCGCCACCACCTGCGTACCCGGACTGGTCAAGCTGAAGGATGCCGACACCCGCTACTTCCTGCCGCGCTTCCTCGACGGTGGCGACGTATCGATGATCGAGTTCGAAGCCGAGATGAGCGGCGTGCTGCAACTGCTGCGCGCGCTGACCCGGCGTCCGGGCTACGAAGCCCACGCGCTGCATCCGGCGCGCGGATGACCCGCGGTAGCAACAAGCGCAGGCTCAGGGGGTGCGCACGATTGTTGCAATCATTGACACACTTGACCACTTCCTCTACTCTGCTTTGGATACATTTCCCATAGTCAAAGCGCAATGTGTTGGGACAATGTGGCGTTGCGGCTCATGCACGACATGCATGCCCGGCCCGGCGCTCCCCGCGAGGTCCCGTCGCACATAAGGTCGTTTTAAACATGTTCCACAAGAAGACTCACAGCATTGCCAGCGGCGCCGTCATCATGATCGCGATGCGCTGGATCGATCGCTTCATCGGCATTACCAGTACGTTCATCCTTGCCCGCATCCTGGTCCCGGACGATTTCGGCATTGTTGCCATGTCCTCGATCATCGTCGCTTTTGCAGACATCATCTTCGACCTGGGCGTTAATATCGCCCTGATCCAGCGAAAAAATCCCACCCAGTCGTATTACAACACGGCCTGGACGATGCGTATCCTGCAGGTCGCCTGCGTGGCGAGCGTGTTGATGATCCTGGCGCCCTTCGCAGCCGACTACTACAAGGATGCGCGCGTCGCTCCGGTGGTGCGGCTGATGGCGCTGTCGCTGGTGATCTCCTCGTTCGAGAACGTCGGCATCGTCAACTTCCAGAAGGAGTTGCGCTTCGTCGACGACGCCAAATACGTGCTGTTCAAGCGCCTGGTCGGTTTCTTCATCACGATCGGTCTGACCCTGGCGCTGCAGAGCTATTGGGGCATGATCCTGGGCGCGCTCTGCGGGCGCCTGGCCGCCACGATCCGCAGCTACATGGTGCATCCGATGCGCCCCCGTTTTGCCTTGACCGACATCCGCGAGATCTTCGCGATCTCGCAATGGGTGATGGTCAAGAACATCAGCTCCTTCCTCGACCGCAAGCTGCATATCTTCCTGGTCGGCGGCATGGGCGTGACCCACGTTACCGGCGGCTATACGCTGGCCAGCGAAATCTCGGACGTGCCCGGCACCGACTTGCTGGCGCCGATCAACCGTGTGCTGTTTCCCGCGTTTGCCCGCGTCAAGGACGACCTGCACGAACTGACCCGCCTCCTGCTGAGGGCGCAGGCCGTGCAGGTGATGGTGACGTTCCCGGCCTGCGTCGGTTTCGTGCTCACGGCGCACGAGTTCGTACCGGTGGCGCTTGGCGCCAAGTGGGCCTTCATCGTGCCCTTCATCCAGGTGCTGGCCCTGTCGAACATTATCCAGTCGGTCAACAGCAGCGCAAATTACGTGCTGACCGTGATCGGCAAGATCCGCCTGCTGGCCCTGACCAGCTGGATCCAGATCGGCCTGTTCAGCCTGGGCATCCTGATGCTGGGCGCGCACCTGAATCCGGAACGGGTCGCCCAGCTGCGCATGGCGACGATCGTCGCGACCTTCGGGATTTCATACACGCTACTGATGCGCAATATCCCTGGCCTGTCGGTGCGCATGCTGGCGCGCGGCACCGGGCGTCCCGTGCTCGGTTGCCTGGCGATGGTGGTGGCGCTGCTGCTGCTCGAAGCCGAGGTGACGGCGCCGAACTGGCTGATGCTGACCTTGAAAGTCGCCACCGGCGCGCTCGTGTACTGCGCCGTCGTGCTTGGGCTGTGGCGCCTGGCTGGCCGCCCGGAAGGGGCCGAAACCTTTTTCCTCAACAAAATCAAACGGAAGACGCCACCGCTCGTTGGCGCACCTAGCGAGATCAAATGAAGATCGATCTGGACCTGATGGCGCGCCAGTTCGCCGATGTGGAGTTTTTCCTGGCCTGCGTGTTTCCGGACAGCGCACCCGAATTCAAGGGCCAGCCGGCCAGCCTGGCCGTCTCCAGCGCCCCCGAATTCTGGGCCGTCAGTTCGCGCGCGCCGGCCAGCGGCCGCGCCCTGGTGCACGAGATCGGCGGCGCCCAGCTGGTGTTTCGCGGCTACGAGGCTGAACTCGGCGTGCACTCGTATTCGAACGATGCCGCCCTGGCGCGCATCGCGGCGCCGCAGGCGCTGAACAACGGCGCGTTCAGCTATGTGCGCTTCGATGCGCAGCTGGGCCAGGCCGTCGTGAAAAGCGACGCCTTCGGTTTCGGCCCCTTGTATTACCGCCAGCAAGGCGGCGCCTGGCTGTTCGCCTCGCATCCGGTGCTGCTCCATTGCGCGGGCGACCAGCCGGACCTGCTGTCCTGGATCAGTATGATGCAAAGCGGCTACCCGATGGCCGACCGCAGCTTCTTCCGCGACATCGGACGCTTCCCGTCCGGTACCCAGATGACGATCCGGCGCGGCGGCCACGCCGACACGGAGCGCTGGTTCGACTTCGCCAAGCTGCCGCCGGGCGAGGACAAGATCGACGACGCGGCCTTCCAGCATGTCGAAGACGCCTACCTGGCGGCCATGGACCGCTGCCTGCGCCTGGACGTGGGCGAAGTGACGCTGCCGTTCTCGAGCGGCTTCGATTCGCGCCGCTTCTTCGGCACCTTCTTCCGAAAGAAGATCCCGTTCAAGGCCGTCACCTGCCAGACCTTCCACCGCAAGAAGGGGCGCGACTACGACATCGACTCCTTTTTCGCGCCGAAGATCGCAGCCGCCTTCGGTGTCGAGTGCGAATTGGTGCGCGCGGTGCCGCCAGCCGAACTGGAAGCGGATGCGGCGCGACGCCAGGCACTGATCGGCACCGAAACCTTCATGCACGGCTGGGCCATGCCCTTCATGCGCTGGCTGGCCAGGCGGCCGCCTTCGCTCATCTTCGACGGCCTGGCCGGCGATACCTTCGGCAACTCGGGTTACGAGATCGACGGCCTGCACGAGACACCGGAAAAGGACTACGAGCTGGTGCTGAAACGCACCACGCGTCCCTTCGCACTGGATCAGCTGTCCTCGCTGTTCCCGACCGTGGACACGCTGCGCGCGCGCTACCGCGGCTTCCTCGACCAGTTCGCACCGACCATGAACCTGGCCGAAATGGCCTTCCTGCAGGCGCGTACGCGGCGCTGCATCAGTCCGTGGATCACGATGATGCATCCGCCGGGCCACGTCGTCGTGTTCCCGTATTGCGACCTCGAGTTTGCCCTGGCCACCCTGCAATACCATCCGGCCGAGAAGTACAAGTATTTCTTTCAGAAGGAATGCCTGCGCCGCTTCTATCCGGAGTTCTACGATTTCAAGGGCTCGCGCAACCTGCCGCCCGACCACCCGCCACTCGACGCCGACGTCAGCCTGGCGAACGACCGCGCCGAGGAGCGCTATGCCTATGGCGATGCAGGCGGAGTGCGCGCCGCGCTCAAGTACCTGAGCCTGCCGAACCGGCTGCTGCTGCTCGGTTCGCGCCTGATGCCGAACCTGCGCCGACGCCGCGACTGGCTGTTCCGGCCCTTGCTGCTGCTGGTGCGCACGCTGCGCGAGGCGCCCGTATTCATCGATGCCGGACCGCGCGAACAGTATGCGCAAGACTCCGGCAAGACCGACTTGACCAAACTGGAAACCGAAAAGAGGGTGACGGCATGAAAACTGTTGGACTGATGATCAGTACCAAGGAAAACGAAAAGCGCCGCGCGATGCTGCCCAAGCACATCGCCCGCATCCGCAATCGCGGCCAGTTGTACTTCGAGACCGGCTACGGCGCCGCCTTCGGCCACCAGGACGAGGAATACATCGCCGCCGGCGCCAAGGTCGTCTCGCGCGAGGAAGCGCTGGCACAGGACGTGATCGTCGATCCGAAGATCGGCGACGCCACTTACCTGTCCGAGCTCCAGAACGGCCAGACCGTGTTCGGCTGGGTGCACGCGGTGCAGAACCGTTCGATCACCGACAAGATCGTCGAGAAGGGAATCACGGCGATCGCCTGGGAAGACATGTTCGAGGGCGGCCGTCACGTATTCTGGCGCAGCAACGAGCTGGCCGGCGAAGCGGCGATCATGCACGCCTTCACCCTGTACGGCAAGCTGGTCTACGAATGCAAGGTGGCCCTGATCGGCCGCGGCAACGTTGCCCGCGGCGCGCACCGGGTGCTCTCGTGCATGGGCGCGCACATCAACGTCTACGAGCGCAAGACCGAACTGCTGCTGCGCCAGGAGCTCGGCCAATACGACGTGATCGTCAACGGCCTGCTGTGGGACGTCTACCGCAAGGACCACATCATCTACCGCGAGGACCTGCCGAAGCTCAAGAATCCGGCCATGATCGTCGACATCAGCTGCGACCGCGCTGGCGCCATCGAGACCAGCCGCCCGACCACGATCGAAGATCCGGTGTACATGGTGGACGGCGTGCTGCACTATGCGGTGGACCATACGCCGGCCCTGATCGGCTATTCGGTGACCGATTGCCTGGGCGAAGAGATGGTGAAGTACCTCGACATCATCATCGAGGGCCGTACCGAGGACGATCCGGTGCTGCGTCCCGCCATCTGCATCCGCAACGGCAACATCGTCGACCAGCGCATCATCGATTTCCAGAAGCGCTGACACGCGGGCGCCGCGGCGCCCTGAAAAAAACGGCGTGCTACCGGTTCGGTGCACGCCGTTTTTGCGTTGACATACCCGCTCAGGCCTTGGCGACCTCGTCGAACAATGCCGCCAGTTGCCGGGCCCGGTGCGTGCGCGACGAACCCGCGACCAGTTCCGGCGTGGCGACGTGGGCCGTGCCGGCACGTACGCGCTCGAGGAAGCGCGCGAGCACGTCCGCGATCTCGGCGGGATCGTCGATGTACGCCTGGTCGCCGAAGCCGCCCTTGTCGAGTACGCGCGCGGTCTCTCCCGCGTGATCGACCAGTCCGAAAATCGGCCTGCGCGCACGGAAATATTCGTAGACCTTGGCCGGTACCTGATTGTTGAACGGCGTGCCCTGGAAGATCAGCAGGCCGTCGGCGGACAGCATTTCGGTCAGGGCCTGTGCGTAGGGGACGGCGGGTGCGGCGGCAACGATATCGCCCACGCCGTGCTTGTCGATCAGGGCATTGATGTTCGGCGTATTGCCGGGCGCACGCAGCACCACGCGCAGGGTCGCCGCATCGACTGCGCCACGGGCCTTGAGCCGCGCCAGCGCTTCGAAGAAGGGCGCGGGGTCGCGCCCGGTGTTGTACAGCAGGCCGCTGTGCACCAGCGTCAGCGGCCGCTCCGTGGCGGGGGCCGGCGCCGGCGGCGCGGCAGTGAACATGTCTTCGTCGTAGCCGTTTTCGATGACGACGAACTTGTCCGGCGCCAGCTCCGGGAAGCGCTCCCGGTACAAGGCCATCGCGCCATGCGTTGTGAACACGGCTTTACTGCAGCGGCGGATGGTCTGCCGCTCGATCCAGCCGTAGATGCGGCGCTGCGCCTTGTTGGTCGGATAGGCCGGCTGCAGCATCGGATCGCGGAAGTCGGCGATCCAGGGCAGGCCGGTCAGGCGGTGCAGGGCCAGGCCGATCAGGTGCGCGGTGGCGATCGGGAAGGTCGACCAGATGACCTTGGGACGCTGGGCACGGATCAGCGCCAGCCCGGCCGGTACGGCGCCCAGTGCCCACGTGGCCCAGCGGTCGGGCAGGGCGCTGGCGTTCAGGTAACGGCCGCGCCAGCCCAGGTGTTGCTTGGCGTCGAGGGCGAACGCGCGCCGCACCAGCAGCCCGCCCGGGATGCTGGCCAGCTGCGATGGATTCTGGTTGATATAGACGCGCGGCTGCGCCGTCAGGACCATGGGCTCCCAGCCGCTGGCGGGAAGATGGCGCGAGAAGCTCAGGCTGCGCTGGATACCGCTGCTGGCTGCCTGCGGCGGAAAATGAAAGGCGATTAATAATGCACGGTTGTGCATGTTGAAGTCCTTGTTGCAGATAGCGTGATTATCGTGGTTGCCGGTTGCTGAGCGCCATCCAGCTCAGCAGGCGCAGGCCGAAATGGAAAGGAATCCGGTCCCATGGTCGGCTACGCGGCAATTGGAAGCGGTCCTGGTCGCCGGTGATCGCGCCCACCGCGGTCGTGAACGCGGCGGTAAAGCCGGCCTGGCGCACCATCTCGACATGGCGTGCGTCGAAATCCTTGCCGACTTTCCCATTCGGATAGGCGAACAGGCGCACCGGCTTGCCGATCAGGTGTTCGAGCTGGGTCTTGCCGGCGGTGATTTCGAAGCGTGCGCTCTCGTCGTCCAGACTGGTCAGGATCGGATGCGACACCGTGTGCGCGCCGATCTCGATATTGTTGCTGTCGAGGGTGACCAGCATGGCAGGCGTCAGCATCAGCGCATCGTCCTTCAGGCCGCCCATCTGTTCGAGGCGCTGCACCAGCGCCTCGCGCGCGGCCGGTGGCATGTACTTGCCGGCCTCGGTCAGGCGCGCGGCGCTCAGGCGCCGGGCCTCGATCGAGGCAAGCGAATACGATCCCAGGCCCAGGTCGCTCAAGTCGAGGACCGGGGCCGGCAGCGATTGCACCACGTGGATGATGCGGTCGTTCCACATGTTGCCCGCGTCGGCGCCGACATAGCCGCTCGTGACGAACACCGTCGCCGGTAGCTTGAATTCGCGCAGGATCGGCAGCGCCAGGTCGTGTACCGAGCGGTAGCCATCGTCGAAGGTGATGCACACCGTGCGCGGCGGAAGCTTGCCGGCGTCGAGCGCGCGCAGGGCGTCGTGCAGCGGCATGACGTTGAAGCATTCGGCCAGCAGCGCCATCTGCCAGCGGAAGGCCACCAGATCCGGTTCCGATTCCAGCAGCGGATCGGGTTGCGCCAGCACACGGTGGTAGTTGACCACCGCGAGGCTGCGCCGGTTCGAGAGCAGGGCGATGGCGTTGCCGGCCGTGCGCAACGCGGCCGCACCGAGGCGGCCGAGGCGGCGGGGCTGGCGCGGCGGCCGGACGGCGGGCGCATCGGATGCCGGGGCGTGGGCCGCCCTGAGCGGAGCACCGGCGCCGCGGCCTTGCTCGGCCGCGCCCTTGTTCTGTTCTTCGGTTCTTGAGCTAACGATCATGATTGCCAGTTGTGGCCTTGGGCGCGTCGACGGAGCGGTTCAAACGCAGGTTTGGCAAGGCCAAGCGCACCAGCCAGTTCAATGATGTCGTGCCTGCCCGCCAGGCGGGCACCGCCCGCCTTCCGTGCAAGGAACCGGTCACGCAGGGCGGCGAGCACAACAGTAAAAATGAATGATACACAGAACGGTCGCGCAAGAGGTGTTCCGTAGCGCTTGCCACGCAGAATCGTGTGAAGAAACGCGGCAAGCACGGCCGCGTCAGCCCTGCTGCGGCTGGCGCGTGCCGGTCTTGGCGAGCAGCGGGGTCGGCTCGACCACCGCGCCCGCCCCGGCCGTCACGGCCGTCTGCGGCAGCGCGCCCGTCTCGGCCATCTGCCGCAGCGTGGCCGGCAGCAGGCGCTTTTCCACCACGACGATCAGGCCGAACAGGCAGAAGATCAGGTCGACGTAGGCAAAGCTGAGTGCGGCGCCGCCGAGGGCAAACGCAAACACGCTCAGCTGCAGCATGGTTCCGAGGTTGCGCAGCCAGGCAGGCGCGCCGGCGCGGCGCGCCTGGCGCACGATGGCGCCGGCTTTGAAGAAGGCGGTGACCAGGAGACCCAGGTAGAGCGCCAGACCGACGAAGCCCTGTTCGCCCAGCACCTGGAAGTAGACGCTGTGCGCCGCGCGGCCGACCTGGAGGTTGGGCAGGGCGCTGCCGGTATAGAACCAGGGGTAGGAGAAGAATTCGCGCGACAGCGAATTCCAGACCGGGAAGTACTCGAGTGACTTGAAGCCGCCGCCGAAGAACGGGTGGTGCGTAGCCATGATGAAGGACAGCTTCCAGGAGACGACGCGGGTCATGAACGAGGAGTCCTCGTCGGCCGCGCCGATAGTGTCGAGACGCTGCGTGTACTCTTCCGAGATATAGGGAGTCAGGCCGATGACCAGGACGGCGATCAGCACGCTGAACAGCAGCTTGCGCTCGCTCTTGTAGACCATGTAGACACCCAGCGCTGCCAGCGCCACGAAGCCACCGCGCGAAGCGGTGCCGATCACGCCGATCACCAGTGCCGCCATCGTGCCCAGCAAACCTAGTTGCAGCAGGCGCGAACGCTTGCCGTATTCGCCCAGCAGGTAATAGGCGATAGGCAGCGTCATCACGAAGGCCAGCGCCAGTTCGTTACGGTCGCCCAGCACGTGGCCGGGCAGGCCGACGATCTTGTGGCCGCCGCCGGAGACGATGAATTTCGCGCTTTCGATGTCGGCATAGAAACCCACCGACAGCATCAGGCACCACAGTACGAAGTCGACGTGCAGCTTGTCCTTGATGGCCAAGACCACGAACAGGAACAGCATGAACACCTTGAAAAAGCGGATCCAGTAGTCGAGCGCGATGTCGGGGCGGCCGATGGTGGTCAGCGTACTGCCGATGGTCCACAGGAAGAACGCCAGCGCGAAGCCGCCGATCGCTCCCAGCTCGACCTTCGGCTTGTGCTTGTAGAACAGGTAGCCGACGATCGCCACCGCGGTGAACAGCAGGTTGTAGCGGATGTGCCCGGCAATCCCGTACACCCAGGCGTTGGGGAAGAACAGCGCGGTCCAGACCCACATGCCGACGGCGATGAAGGGGCGCTGCGCCATCGCGTACAGCATCACCGGCAACAGCGCCAGGAAAAACAGGTCACGCATGCTTGTCCTCCCGCGCTGCCTGCGCGGCCGCGCGCTCCTTGTCTTCCTTTTCGCGGCGCTTTTCCGTCCTGAGTGCCCACAGGCAGAGATACGTCACCGCGACGATATCCATGGCCCAGAGTAGAGATTCCATTGTGTCAGTCCATCCGTTGTCAAGTTTGGGCCAGCGCCAGCGCGCCGGCGCGCCGCGCCAGGACCTGCTCGAACAGGCGCAGCTGACCGTCGGTGGTGTCGTCCCAGCTGAAGCGTTCGGCGTAGCGGCGGGTCGCGCCGCGGTCGGGGTAGTTGGCGCGCAATGCGTTGACGGCGTCGGCCACGCCCTGGTAGCTGCGCTCGGCCATCAGCACACCGGCGTCGGGCGATGCCACGACCTCGGGCGTGCCGTAGACTCGGCTGGCCACGACCGGGGTGCCGCAGGCCATCGATTCCAGCAGCACGTTGGCCCAGCCTTCGCGGCTCGACGACAGCACCAGCGCGTCGGCGGCGCCGTAATGGCCGCGCAGCTGTGCCTGCGGCACCGCGCCGAGGAAGGTCACACGATCGCTGACGCCCAGCTCGCGTGCCAGCGTCTCGAGTTTCGATCGGTCCGGCCCGTCGCCGGCCAGCACCAGGCGCACGCCCGGCAGCAGGGGCAGGGCGCCGATGACCAGGTCCTGGGCCTTGACCGGCACCAGGTGGCCCACCGCGAACAGGGTGAACATGGCGTTCGGCGTGCGCTCGATCGGCCGGAACAGGTTCAAGTCGACGCCGTTCCTCAGCGAGACCACGCGGTCGGCATCGATCCCGAGCGCCACCACTTCGTCGCGCAGCGCATTGCAGACCGTGATCACGGCGTCGGCGCGCTTTGCCGCCCAGGTGATCATGCGGCGCGGCAGCGGATAATGCGGGAACAGGGTGATGTCGGAGCCGCGCGCGGTGATCACCAGCGGCTTGTTGAAGGTGCGCGCCAGCATGGCGGCGGCCACGCCGTCAGGATAAAAGTAATGGGCGTCGATCAGGTCGAAATCGAAACCCTCGTCGAGCAGGCGCGCGATGGCCGGCTTCGCCGCCTGCGCCAGCAGCAGCGGCGACAGGTTCATGCCGACCTTCGGGATCACCGGAAAGCGCGGGTGCGCCACCTGGATCCCGTGGCGCACCTCGTGGCGCGGCGCCTTGGCGAATCGGGCGTAGTTACCGAAGCGCGGGTTGGTCGAGGGGAACCAGGGCACCGGCGCCACGACGCGCGCGTCGACTTCACCGCTGGCGACCAGGTGGCGCAGGCGCGTCTCCACGAAAATGCCGTGGCCCGGTTTCTCGCTGTTCGGGAACAGCGTGCTGAAGGTCAGGATCTTCATGCAGCTTTCAACTTCGTACCGGTCAGCTGGCCGTAGATGTTCTTGTAGCGCGCCACGCTCACCGGCCAGTTGCGTTCGACTTCCACGTATTCGCGGCCGGCCAGGCGCAGCGCCGGCCAGGTCGACTGGGCGTCGAGCAGGTCGCCGACTTTATTCGCCAGCGCGGCCGGATCGTCCGGCGCGAACAGGATGCCGGTCTTGCCGTCGGTGATCAGCTCGCGGTGGCCGCCGACGCTGGACGCGGCCAGGATGCGGCCCTGCGCCATCGCTTCCAGCGGTTTTAATGGCGTCACAAGGTCGGTCAGGCGCATCGACTGGCGCGGATAAACCAGCACGTCGAGCAGGTCGTAGTACTTCTGCACCTGGTCGTGCGGCACGCGGCCGGTGAACACGACCTTGTCGGCGATATGTAAATCCTTGGCCAGCTGGCGCAGATTGGCGTCCTGCGGACCGCCGCCGACCAGCAGCACGCGCAGGTCGGGCGCGCGCGCGACCAGCGCCGGCACCGCGCGCAGCAGCACGTCCAGGCCTTCGTAGGCGTAGAAGGAGCCGATAAATCCGATCAGGCGGTGGCCCTGCAGGCCGAGCTGGCGTTTCAGGTCCTGGTCGGCTTCGCCGCCGACGGCGAACTTGTCGATGTCGACCGCGTTCGGGATCACCGTGACTTTATTGGCCGGGATGCCGCGCTCGACGATGTCGCGGCGCAGGCCTTCGCAAATGGTGGTGACGGCGTCTGCGCGTTTCAAAGCATAGGTTTCCAGGCCGCGCGTCAGTTTATAACGCAGGCCGTTTTCCGTGCTGGTGCCGTGGTCGACCGCGGCGTCTTCCCAGAAGGCGCGCACTTCATACACGACCGGGATGCCGAACTTGCGGCCGGCGCGGATGGCGGCGATCCCGTTCAGGCAAGGCGAGTGCGCGTGCAATACGTCCGGCTTGATTTGCGGGATGATTTCACTCAAGCGCTTTTCCAGGCCCTGGATCACTTCCAGCTGGTTCAGGACCGGCAGTTTCGCCATTGCCCCTTGCGATTTGGCGGTGCGATAAAAGTGCAGGCCGTCGGCCGTTTCTTCACGCAGGTCGTTGCCGCCCTGGTGCTTGGAGCCGGTCACGTGGAAGGTCTCCCAGCCGAGCGCGCGCTGCTCGCGCAGGATCGAGGCGGTGCGGAAGGTATAGCCGCTGTGCAGCGGGATCGAGTGGTCGAGGACGTGAAGGACACGCATGGTAGTGAATACTCCGAATTCTTGAATGCTCGTTATGCGGCGCTGGCGATCAGCGGCGCGGCCACGCTGGCGCTGTCGGCGCCGTTCTTGCGCAGGAAGGCTTCGAACATCAGCACGGCCCACAGGGCGGTGCTGTGGTCCTTGGTGCCGGCCAGGTGCTCGTCGATCATCTGCTGCAGGTAACGCTGGTTGAAGATGCCGGTATCGAGCAGCAGGGGATTGAGCACGGCCGCCTTCATGGCCTCGCGCAGCGGGCCGCGCAGCCAGGACGCGAGCGGAATCGAGAAGCCCATCTTCTTGCGGTACAGGATGTCGTCCGACAAGTAGGGCTGCAGCGCCTTCTTGAAAATGTGCTTGCCTTCGCCGTTGCGCAGCTTGCACGAGGACGGCAGGCCGGAAACCCATTCGACGAACTTGTGATCCAGCAGCGGCACCCGCACCTCCAGCGCGTGCGCCATGCTGGCGCGGTCGACCTTGGTGAGAATGTCGCCGGGCAGGTAAGTCTTCATGTCGACGTACTGGGTGATCGAGAGCGGATCGTCGGTCGGGGCGTTGGCTGCATGGCCGCGCATCACCTCGACCGCGCGGTAGCCCTGCAGCTGGCTGCGGAAGCTCGGCGAGAACAACTGGTCGCGCACGCGGTCGACCAGGATCGACACGCCGTGGAAGTAACCGTCGACCAGGTCGCGCGCCAGCGCCTCGAAGGTAGTCTTGGCGCGGAAGATGCGCGGCGCCCAGTCGGCCTTCGGATAGGCTTTACCCAGGAAGCCGAACACGGGTTTGCGTAGGGCCAGCGGCAGCATCGAGCGCACCTGCTGTTCGCCCATCGCCATGCGGTAGCGGCGGTAGCCGGCAAAGTTCTCGTCGCCGCCGTCGCCCGACAGCGCGACCGTGACACGCTTGCGGGCCAGTTCGCACACGCGGTAGGTCGGAATCGCCGAGCTGTCGGCATAGGGCTCGTCGTACAGGCCGGCCAGCAGGTCGACCAGGCCGTAGTCGTCCTTGTCCACGGTGTCGCACTGGTGGTTGGTTTTATAGCGCTCGGCTACCTGGCGCGCATAGGTCGATTCGTCGAAGGCCGGGTCGTTGAAGGCGATCGAGCAGGTGTTCACCGGACCCTTGTTCAGGCCGGCCATCATGGCCACGATCGCGCTCGAGTCGACGCCGCCGGACAGGAAGGCGCCCAGCGGCACCTCGGCTTCCAGCTGGCTCTCGACCGCTTCGCGCAGGCGCACGATCAGCTCTTCTTCCATCTGCTGTTCGGACATCGGCGCGTGCGGGGTAAACGGCACGTCCCACCAGCGTTTCGGCTTCACACTTTGCGCGTTGGCGCCGACCTTCAGGGTCAGAGAATAGCCCGGTTCGAGTTTAAAGGCGTCCTTGAAAATGGTGCGCGGCTCCGGAACGTAGCCATATGCAAAATATTCCTCGACGGCGCGCGGCTCGATCACGCGCGGCAGTTCCGGGAAGGACAGCAGGGATTTCAGTTCCGAGCCGAACACGAAGGTGCCGTCCGGCAGGAAGGCGTAGTGCAGCGGCTTGATGCCGAGATGGTCGCGTGCGACGAAGAAGGTCTGCTTGTTGCGGTCCCAGATGGCGAAGGCGAACATGCCGCGCAGGTGCTTGACGCAGTCTTCTCCCCATTCTTCCCAGGCGTGGACGATGGTCTCGGTATCGGACTTGGTGGCGAATTTGTAGCCGAGGGCGCTCAGTTCCGCCGTCAGTTCGCGGAAGTTGTAGATCTCGCCATTGAACACGGTGACGACCGAGCGGTCTGCGTTGAACAGCGGCTGCTGGCCGGCGGCCAGGTCGATGATCGACAGGCGGCGGTGGCCGAAGCCGACGCCGGGCTCGAGGTAGACGTCGCCTTCGACGGGGCCGCGGTGGAACTGGGTCTGGTTCATCCGCACGAGGGCGTCGCGATCGAATGCGCGCATGCCGCGCGGGTCAAAAATGCCTACGATTCCGCACATGGTTGGGTGATTTCTCTAGGGTTTGTCTTGGTGTTGCAGAGCTGGTCGTAGAGCGCCGTGTAGGCGCCGACCATGGCTGCAACGCTGTAATGGCGTTCGATTTTTTCACGTGCGGCCGCGCCGTGGGCGGCAACGCGCGCCGGGTCGTCCACATAGGCGGCCAGCGCGTCGGCCAGCGCCTGCGGGTTGGACGCCGGGACCAGTGCGCCGCTGACGCCTTCCTGCACCACTTCCGGGATGCCGCCGACGCGGGTCGCGACCACCGGCAGGCCGCAGGCCATCGCTTCCAGCAGGGTGACCGGCGTGCCTTCGGCGATCGAGGACAGGGTGAACAGGTCGAAGCTGCGCATCAGTTCGGGGATGTCGTTGCGCGCACCAGGGAACCACACCAGGTCCGCCACGCCGGCCTGTTCAGCTTTCTGTTCCAGCCGTGCACGCAGCGGGCCGTCGCCGACGATCGCCAGGCGCATTGTCGCACGCAGGGCTGGCCGAGCCGCGCACAGCAGAGCAAAGGCGTCGATCAGGCTCGCCTGGTCTTTTACGTCTTGCAGGCGCCCGACGGTGCCGATGACGAAGGGTGCATCGGTCCAGGGCGTGGCGGCGGCCGGCAGGCCTGGTGCGAAGCGCTCGGTGTCGACACCGTTCATGATCAGTTCCAGCTTCGGCGCCGGGATCCTGACCACCTGGCCCAGCCAGCGCGCCAGGTCGTGCGAGACCGGCACATAGCGGTCGATGAAGGGGACCAGTGCGCGCCGCAGAAAATTGTGCTTGCGGTTCAAACCCTGCGGGTCGCTGGCGTCGCGTCCGTGCTCGGCGTGGATGCGCACCGGCACGCCGGCGGCCCAGGCCGGGACGGCGTATTCGGCGCAGGCGAAATTATAGGTGTGCAGCACGGCCGGGCGCAGTTCGCGCAGCAGCTTGAACAGTCTGGCGTGGATGCCCAGGCCCAGGCCCGGCTGCTTGTGCAGGGCGTACAGCGCCACGTTCGGCGCCGTGATCTTGTCGGCGAAAGCCGTGTAGTCGGTCAGGCAGACGATCGCGTGGCGGTAGCGCTCGGGCGGCATGTGGTTGATGCAGTCGACCAGCAGCGTTTCCAGCCCGCCGAAGTCGAGCCGGTAGATCAGGTGCACGACCAGCGGGGCCGGCACCGGGTGGAGCTTCGTGACAGCCATGCCTTAGCGCCCCCGTGCCGCCTCGAGGCTTGCCTGCAGTGGCGCCAGGTTCGCCGCCAGGAAGCTGCGCAAGACCACGCGCGCGTTTTCGGGCTGCTCGCCGATCGGCGTCGCGACCAGCACGGCGGCGCCGTCGTCGCCATGCATCATCAGCTTGGCGCGCGCCTGGCGCAGCTTGCCGACGTAGTCGTTGGCGGTAAAGGCGCCGTCGACCCAGGTCCAGTGCCAGACCAGGTAGTTGGTGCCGTCCGGACCCTTGACCCGGGTTTCGCGCACCGCCAGCGGCTGGCCCTGGACGTCTTCCTGGCGCAGGGTCGAGCCGATCTGGCGGAAGTCGGCCTTGCGGTTGTCGACCCGGTTGACGGAGCTGATCAGGCGTTTATCGGGTCCCTGGTTGCGGTAGTACAGCACGTTCAGGTGCACCGGTGCGCCGGCGGCCATGTACTTGCCGGCCAGGGAGGCGTCGGGCGTCATGAATTCCGGATTCCAGGCCGCCGGGCCGCTGGCCGGCGTCGCCAGGCGCGCGCCAGTCAACTGCACGGGCGCCGGATTGTGCGCCGCCTTGTCGCTCACGGCACCCAGTGCCGGCCACAGCGCGCACACCAGCACGGCGGCGATCGCCACGCCGGTGAGTGGACGCACGGGCAGGGCGGCAGCACTGCGGGCGGCAGCGGCTGAAGCGGCGGGAGCGGGGACGGCCTCGTCCTCACGCCAGTAGCTGCCGATCCAGAACATGATGAACATCACCAGGCCGAAGAACAGCCAGCCGTAGATCAGGTGGTCAACGCCGGTCGCCAGCGCCATGTCGCTGGTGTGGCCGATCATCACGATCATGTAGGCGCGCAAGCCGTTGGCGATGATCGGCACGATGATCGACAGGCCGATGAACAGCACCCGGCGCTTCAGCGAGCGGTAGCTGAGGTAGGCATACAGGCAGCCGAGGGTGATGGAGGAAATCAGGTAGCGCACGCCGCTGCAAGCTTCGACCACCGACCAGTTGCCGGTCGGGAGTTCGAACATGGTGCCGTTGCGCAGGACCGGAATGCCGGTGGCGCGCACCAGGGCGACCGTGAAGTCGGCCGTGAAGTTGATCAGGGGCTGGACGAAGACTTCGCCGAAGGGCACCGCGAACAGCAGGAACAGCAGCGGGAAGGCGAGCGCGCCGGCCAGTTGGCGGCCCAGCAGCGCCAGGGCCAGGGCCGGGAACATGGCAACGAAGGCGTACTGCATCACGACCTGCACTTCGCCCGCGCGCGCCAGCAGCCAGCCGGCGCCGCACAGGGCGAGCAGGCCCAGCGCCGGCCACCAGGGTGCGGCCGGGATGCGGCTGAAGACCTCGCGCCGGCGCCAGATCAGCCAGAGGCTGATCGGCAGGATGGCGTAGCCGTGGGCGAAGGTTTCGGAGCTGTTCCAGACCGAGACCATCGAGGCGGCCGTGCCCCAGTAGAGCAGAAGCAGCGCCACGAAGGCGCCGACGATGACGGCGATACGGGGCACCGACAGGCCTTGCGGACCGGCACCAAGCAGGGCCGGCTGTTCGTTCATCAGCATTCGAACCTCGTTTCGATCGGGGACAGGTGGGCCGACCAGCTGTAGCGGCGCTCGACGCTGGCGCGCGCGGCCTGGCCCATGGCCGGATCCGGATTGCGCAGCAGGGCGATCACGCTGTCCGCGTACTGTTCCGGCGCGTCGGCCACGATCAGTTCGCGGCCCGGGGTGGCGTCGATGCCCTCGAAGGCCTGCTGGGATGCGACGACCGGACGGCCCATCGCCATCGCCTCGAGCACCTTGTTCTGGATGCCGCGCGCGATGCGCAGCGGCGCGACCGCGGCGCTGCAATGGGCCAGATACGGACGCACGTCGGGCACGGTGCCGGTGACGGCGATGGCGTCACCCGCCAAAGCCTGGACCTCGGGCGCGGGGCGCGAGCCGACGATGTAGAAGCGCGCGCCTGGGACGGCGGCGCGCACGCGCGGCAGCACGTGCTCGGCGAACCATTTGACCGCGTCGATGTTCGGCCAGTAGTCCATCGCGCCGGTGAAGACCAGCGCCTGTTCTCCTGCCGCGAACGGATCGTCGTAGCTGCGCAAGGGGCTGAAATAATCGGTGTCGACGCCGTTGCTGAAATGGCCGATCTTGTTGCGGTTTTCCGGCGCTAGGGTGCGGAACAGCTCGGCCTCGGGCTCGGAGACGAACAGCGAGGCGTCGAAGGTGTCGGCGATCTTGCGCTCGTAGTCGAGCAGGCTCTTCGCCTCGTGGCGGTACACCCAGCTCATCGGCCACTTCTTCTTTTCGGCGTACTGGCGCCACTTGTCGGAGTCGACGTCGCAGAAGTCGATGACGCGGCGCGCGGCCGGGAAGTCTTCCGCATATTGCGCCATCACCGAGCAGAAGGTCATCACGCGCGCGATGCCCTTCTGGCGCATGGTGCGCGCGATCCAGCGTTTCATCTCGGCGTCGCGGTAGTACTCGATCGACAGCGACTTGCCCATGGCCAGCGCCTTCGCGCTGCGCAGCTTGCCCTTGAACGGGTCGAGCTTCACGAACACGCTGCTGGCGCACATCGCCTCGACCGCCGGCACATGCTGCCAGTCGTCGGCGTCGTCCACAAACGTGGCGAGGTGGACGCGGTACTTGCTTGCCAGGTGCTTCAGCAGGTTGTACGAGCGGATCTTGTCGCCCTTGTTCGGCGGGTAGGGGATGCGGTGCACCAGCAGCAGCAGGTCCGGCTTGGCCGCCTCAAAGGCCGCGGCCTGCTGGCGCTGCAGCGCGCCCTCGATGATCGAATTCATGGCTTGCTCAGGAAAATGCGGTCCATCCGGTCCCACGCGAAATCGCGGGCGAGGGCGGCAATGCGCCCTTCCATGCGCTCGATGTTGATGTAGTGGCGGAAGCGCGCCTTGGCGCCGAGACCTTCGGGACGCGGCTGGCCCGGGTCGACTTCCCACGGGTGGAAGTAAAACAGCGCCGGCTCCTTGTCCATCTCGTTGACGCGCTTGACCATCCAGCGCGACAGCGCGTAGGGCAGCAGGCGGAAGTAGCCGCCGCCGCCGGCCGGCAGTTTACGATTGCCCAGCATCGCGGTGGTGATCGGGATCTCCAGCAGGCCGTCCGGACCGTTCGGATAGAAGGCGAAACGGGGCGCGTCCGGCATGCCGTAGTGGTCATGCTGGATCGGGTAGATGCTCGAGCTGTAGCGATAGCCCGCTTCCGTCAGCGCATCGAGCGCCCACAGGTTGCCGTGGCCGATCGAGAAGCTCGGAGCGCGGTAGCCGAGCACCTGCTGGCCGCCGATATCTTCCAACAAGGCTTTCGCGCTGCGGATGTCGTTGTCGAATTCGGCGCGGCTCTGGTCGGAGGCGCGCAGGTGGCCGTAGCCGTGGCTGGCCAGTTCATGGCCGGCGGCGACGATGCGGCGCACCATCTGCGGATAGCGTTCCGCGATCCAGCCGAGCGTGAAGAAGGTGCCTTTGACGTCGTTCTTGTCGAACAGCGCCAGGATGCGCTCGACGTTGGCTTCGACGCGGCATTCGCGCGACGGCCAGCTGTCGCGGCTGATGTAGGGGGCGAAGGCCGAGACCTGGAAGTAATCCTCGACGTCGCAGGTCATCGCGTTGCGAATACGCTCGCCCGGCTGGCGCTGCGGCCGGGCTGCGGGAGTCTGCATCTTCATTCCTGGGTATCCACGTGTTGGTTGGCGGCGACGCCGTTCGGCGGCGTGGCGACGATCTTCTTGAGGATCGACAGCACCGAGACGATCGATTTCTCGAGGCGCATCATGCGTTCGTCGAGCACTTCGACGCTGTCGCGGCGCTCGGCCAGCAGCGGGTCGTCGAGGCCGGCGACGGCATTCGCGGCCGGCGTGCCCATCACGTCCGGCAACTGGAATTCTTCGCTGAGGTCGGCGATCACGGTCTGGATGTGGCCCTCGTTGAAGGCGTGCAGCTCTTCCAGGTAGCCCATCAGCAGCACGCGGTCGAGCAGGGTATTGGTCTTGCGCGGGATGCCGCCGGTGTAGGCGTAGATGGCGGCGTGGGCGCCGTCATCAAAGGAAGGGTCGCCGTTCCAGCCGACCGTGTGCAGGCGGTGCTCGATGTAGGCGCGCGTTTCCGGCGCATCCATCGGTCCCAGGTGGTAGCTGGCGATGACGCGCTGGCGCAGCTGCTGCATGCTGGGGCTGTGCAGGGTGCCGCGGAACTCGGGCTGGCCGAGCAGGAAGGTCTGCAGCAGCGACTTGTCGTCGGTCTGGAAGTTCGACAGCATGCGCAGTTCCTCGACCGTCTTCGGGTTCAGGTTCTGCGCCTCGTCGATGACTAACAGGGCGCGCTTGCCCTGGCGGTCGACCGTGTGCAGGAACTGTTCCAGACGGGTCAGCAGGTCGGTCTTGCTCGCACCTTCGTAAGGCAAACCGAAGGCCGAGACCACCATGCGCAGGGTGTCGTCCGGATCGAGGTGGGTGTTGACGATGTGGGCGGCGACGATCTGGTCCGACGGCAGTTTATTAAACAGGTTGCGTACCAGGGTGGTTTTACCCGCACCGACTTCGCCGGTGACGACGATAAAACCTTCGCCTTGCGAAAGGCCGTATTCGAGATAGGCCATCGCGCGCTTGTGGCCCTTGCTGCCGAAGAAGAAGTGCGGGTCCGGGCGCAGCTGGAAGGGTTTGGCGGTCAATCCATAGAACTGTTCGTACATCGTGTCTCTCCGCTTAGAGCTGGGCCGTGATGGTGGCGCTGATTGCGTTTTCTTTGTAAGTCGTATTGTCGAAGCCGCGCTCGCCGCGCACGTGGCGCAGTTCCACGACGCCGAGCAGCTTGCGGCTGAAACGGCGCGTCAGGTTCAGGCGCAGGTTCTGCTGGTCGCGGTTGAGGCTGGCGCTCCGGGACTCGGAGTGCGTCGCCGTCAGCGCGACCGTGGCGCTGGTGCGCGCATTCATCTTGTAGCTGTACGCGGCGCTGGCGCCGGCCTGGCGCACGTTGTCGTTCAGGTCGAACAGCTGGTTGCCGAGCAGCTCGCTGTCGGCCGTGCCCGAGGACAGTGCGACGCGCTGGTCGGCGAACAGGGTCAGCACCGCGCCGTGCTGGCGCATGTTGTAGGCGACCGAGGCTTGCGCCAGCTTCTGGCGGAAGTAGCGGTTCGTCAGGAAGTTGATCTGCTCGCCGGTGACCGGCGGCAGGCCGGCCAGCCGGATGTAGTCGTCGACCGCCTGGCGCCGCGCCACCGGGTCCGGATAGGTCAGCGCGAACAGGCTGTCGAGCAGCGAGGCGGTATCGATTTCCTGGCCCTGCGCGTATTCCCGGCGCGTCGTCGTCACCGAGTCGGAATAACTGGCGCGCCAGGCCGTGTGGCGGCTGCGGTGCGTGGCCAGCAGCGAGCCGGTGTTGCCGAGGAAGTGGCGTCCGGCCGACATCTGGACGGCAGTGCGCACGGTCGGGTTCCACGCGAAACCGGCTGACCAGCTGGCGCCGGAGGTGCGTCCGCCGAAGTCGCCATAGTCGTAGACGTCGTAACCGCCCGTGACGGTGAGCTGCAGGGTACGGTGCAGGCGGTAGCTCAGACCGGCCAGGGCGTTTTCCGACGAGGATTCGCCGAAGCGTTCCATGTCGACATCCTGGCGCGTATAGCGCAGGTTCCAGCCGAGGTCGCGCCAGGCGCGTCCGCTGTTCAGGTTGAAGGCGATGCCGTCGGAGTCGCTCTTGCCGAAACGGGCATCGTCGGCTTCCACGCTGTCATGCGTGTAGCGCAAGGTCCCGGCGGCGAAGTTGCCGAAACGCCGGACCAGGTAGGGGCTGACGCTCCAGGTGTTCAGCTGGGTGCGGTTCTCCCTGGTAAAGCGGTTGGTGCCCGTATCGTCCGGGCCGAAGGCCGAGACGGCACGCGAACTGCCGTTGGCGCGCGCGTCGACGTACATGAATTCGTCGATGACCTTCAGACGGCCGGCGCCGTTGTACTGGACATTGCTGCGGCGGGCATTGGTGGGCCTGCCTTCGCTGTAGTTGTAGAGCGAGGCGCTCGCGCTGGCGTTGACCTGAACGCGCGTGTTCTGGCCATACACCTGGATCGCCGGCATGACTTCGGTAATGAACTGGCCGCGCTTGTTGGCGTCGCTGGACAGGGTCGGATTGTCCGAATAGGTTTCGGTCAGCGACAGCGATGGAGTGATGTTCCACTGGGCCTGGGCCGGCAGCGCTACCAGCAGCAGCGCCGCCAGTGGCGCCAGGCGTGCAGGGATTCGCGCAGGAATTCGTTTAGCCGTAGTGATAGTCATACGTCTCTTCGATCCCCGGGATGTCCCGCGCCTTGTTGTAGATGAGATTGACATTGCTGCAGCCCTCGAGCTGGCGCAGCGATTCCTTGACCGCATGCTGGGTCGTGCCCTGGGCTTCGACCACCATCACGATCTGGCCCATGTGGCTGGCCAGCACGCGCGCTTCGCTGGTCAGCAGCAGCGGCGGCGAATCGAAAATGATGACGCGGTCCGGATAGCGGTGCGCGATTTCGTTGACCAGGTTGCTCATGGTCGAACTGGCCAGCAGTTCGGTAGCGCGCGGCGTGCTGGTGCCGGCCGGCAGGATGCTCAGGGTATCGACATTCGTGCGCAGCATGACGTCCGACAGATCGAGCTTGTCGTCGATGAGGATGTCCATCAGGCCGCGCTGGGCCGGCAGGCCGAGAGTGCGCAGCACCGACGGACGGGCGACGTCGGCATCGACCAGCAGCACGGTGTGGTCGAGTTCCATGGCAATGCTCATGGCCAGGTTGATCGCGCAATACGTCTTGCCTTCGCCCGGCAGCGAGCTGGTGATCATGATCAGGTTGTTCGGGCGGCCCGGCGCGCCTTCGCTGAAGGCGCGCTTGAGCAGCGGGCGCTTGATGACGCGGAAGTCTTCCAGCAGGCTGGTACGGCCGCTGGCGGCGGTGACCATGCCGGCGTCGCGCATGCGTGCCAGATCGAGATCGACTTTACGTACGCCTGGCTTCGCTGCCGTCTTGCGTGGCGCGGCAGCCGGGGCTTCGCTACGTGGGGGCGCAACGCCCGGCGTGGCGGTGTGCGGGGTCTCGACACGCGCCGCCGGTGCGGCTGGCGTCGGCTGGTCGGCAGGTGGCACGACTGGCGCGATTGCCGGTTGCACCGCGGGAGCCGGGGCTTGCGCCGCCAGGCCTTGCGTTTCGAGGACGACGCTCTGGCCATCATGTTCGACGACGGCAGGGGCGGGTGCCGCTGCGCGGGTGTGGTCAATGCGGCTGGCCGCTTTTTCGATAATGCTCACGTTCGCTCCTAATATTGTCCGTTACGGCGCGCGGCGCCGGTCAGGCGCTGGCGCTGGCGCGCGCCAGCATCGTGGCTACGCCGACGCCATAGGCGCCGACCAGCAGCAGCACTGCGGCACCCACGCCGAGCAGACGGCGCTTGCGCATGGCTTTCTGGCCTTCGGTCCAGTGCATGTTGATCGATCCCAGCACCGGTACGCCGGTGACTTCACGCAGCGCGGCATGGCTGAGGAAGGTCGGGCGCACCTGGCTCAGCAGGAAGGCGCCGATCAGGCCGGCCGCCAGGGCCAGGAAGAACACGCCGGAGAACAGTGCCACGCGGTTCGGGCCGCTCGGCTTGGTGGCGGCCATCGGCGGCTCGACCACGCGGAAAGTCAGCATGTCGGTGGCCGAGGACAGGTCGCCGGACAGCTTGGCCTGCTCACGGCGCTGCAGCAGCTGCTGGTAGTTCTCGCGGTTGACGTTGTAGTCGCGGTTCAGCTGCACCAGCTGGGCCTCGACTTCCGGCGCCGTCTGGCTCTGGTTACGCAGCGTGGTCACGCGCGCCTGGTACTCGCCGACGCGGGCACGCAGGGCGGCAACGCGCGATTCGGCATCCGACAGCGACACGCTCAGCTGCTGCATCATCGGGCTGGCGGCGATGCCCGGGTCCGGGCGGCCTTTCTTGATCTCTTCCTTCTTTTGCGCCTGCAGCTGCTCGACCAGGCGCTTGGTGGCGATGATGTCCGGATGCTGCTCGGTGTATTGCAGGCGCAGGTTGTCCAGGTTCTTCTGCGCGGTGGCGATGCGGGCTTCGAGTTCCGGATCGACCATGCCGCCGCCTTCCTTGCTGCCACCGCCGGTCATGCGGCGGCGGATCGCGTTGCGCGACTGTTCGGCTTCGGCCAGTTCCAGGCGTGCCTGGCTCAGCGAGTCGTTGGCGGCCGAGACACGGGCGCTCCAGTCGCCGCCTTCGCGCGGCAGCAGGCCCATATTCTTGATCTTGAATTCCTTCAGGGCGTTCTCGGCCGTGGCCAGCTTCTCTTCGTAGCTCTTGATCTGGTCGTCGATGAACTGGACCGCCTTGTCCGATTCCTGCTTCTTGCCGCCGAAGCTGCCTTCCACGAAGATCGTCAGCAGCGACTGGACCACGTCCTTGCCCAGCTTTGGATCGGTCGAGGTGTAGCTGATCGTGTAGATGTCGTCGCGTTCCGTGCCGGCGATTTTGATCTTCTTCGTCAGATCGTCGATCATCGCTTCCTTCTCGGCCGTGCTTGCCGCCTTGACGTCGAGATCGGTATCGCGCATCACTTTTTCGACGTTCGGGCGGCTGATCAGGGTCTGGCGCATGAACATCACCTGCTGGTCGAGATTCGGCAGGGTGGTCATGCCCGACAGCAGGGGTTTCAGGATGCTCTGGGTGTCAACGTAGACGCGGGCCGAGGTTTCATACTGGTTCGGCAAGCGGAGCACGATCGCCCAGCCAATCAGTGCCACCAGCCAGGCGATGGTCACTGCATGCCACCGGTACTTGCCGAGGGCCTTGAGGAAATTCAGGATTTGGGCTGTTATTTCTGCCATCTCAGTCTCGCCATGTTCGCCCGGCGCGCAGCCAGGCACAAATAATCACAAAAGAACACGCATCATCGCTTGTAGTTTGTGCAATTGCAATTGCGTGTCGGAAAATTGTGCTAATAAAGGGCGCTTCTTAGCATCCGTTACAACACAAATTCCAGACTGCAATTCCGAATTTCCCTGTCCAGGCGTCTTATCGGGGTTATTATTGCCAACCGACAAGCAACTGCTGGGAAAAATGTTGCACTTCGTCAAGAATGAGGTGAGGAGCATATCGTCGTCATCGGGTCCGTGACGGCGGCTTTGCTTAACATCAAGCCGTTGTATTGTAATGTTTAATTTGCAAAAGGGCCTGCACGATTGATTCCTATTCGAAATAATGAATGTAAAGCCGCTAAGTCTGTAGGACGGCGCCTATTGCTGGCTGTCTGTACGGCCCTGGCGACCTGCCTGACAGCCCTGCCGGCGGCTGCCAATAAGCTCCCGGCCACCATCGCCGCGGTCAAGCCGTCGATCGTCGGGGTCGGCACTTTTCTCAAGACGCGCAGCCCCGCGGTCGTGTTCTCGGGTACCGGCTTCGCCGTCGGCGACGGCCTGAGCATCATCACGAACGCCCACGTCGTGCCCAGTAACCTGGATGCCGGCAAGATGGAACAGCTGGGCGTCGTGGTCGGCGCCGGCCAGGATTTCCGTTTCCGGCCGGCGCGCCTGGCCGCGCTCGACCGCGCGCATGACCTGGCCCACCTGCGCCTGGAAAGCGGTCCGCCGCTGCCGGTGCTGACCCTGGGCGATTCGCGCGGCGCCGTCGAGGGGCAGGCGCTGGCATTTACCGGTTTCCCGCTCGGGATGGTGCTCGGCCTGAACCACGTGACCCACCGCGCCACGCTGTCGGCGATCACGCCGATCGTCATGCCCTCGCTCAGTTCGCGCCGCCTCGACGCACGCGCGATCACCCAGCTGCAACGCGATCCCCTGCACATCTTCCAGCTCGACGGCACGGCGTATCCGGGCAACAGCGGCAGCCCGGTCTACGATGCCGAGAGCGGCGCCGTGCTCGGCGTCATCAATATGGTGTTCGTCAAAGGCTTGAAGGAATCGGCGATCACCAGTCCCAGCGGTATCAGCTACGCAATCCCGTCCCGCTACGTGCAGGAACTGTTGCAGCAAAAGTGAAAAGAAAACATTTCAATCGTGCACACCTTTCGTAAAAGCACGATTGATATACAATCTGGCGGAGTTTGCTAGCTAAACAACAATTTTTAATTTGGTAACAACAGCCTGGCTTTGCCGGTCGCTGCTGTCGTGAAGGGGAATGACGTGAGCAAGATCATGACGAATCTGACGAAACTGGCCTTGGCAACCGCCTGCGCCCTGGCCGTATCCGGCTGCGCATTGTGGAACAAGCCGGCTGCGCCTTCGGCGGCAGCGATGGCAGGGGCCGCGCCGGCCGACTACCTGATCGGCCCGGGCGATGCCGTCAACATTATCGTCTGGCGCAATCCGGAAGTGTCGATGTCGGTGCCTGTCCGTCCGGACGGCAAGATCACGACCCCGCTGGTCGAAGACCTGCCGGCCGCCGGCAAAACCTCGACCGAACTGGCGCGCGACATCGAGAAGGCGCTGGCCAAGTTCATCCAGCAGCCGGTTGTCACCGTTGTCGTTACCGGCTTCGTCGGCAACTACGGCGAGCAGATCCGCGTGATCGGCCAGGCCGCCAAGCCGCAGGCACTGCCGTATCGCCGCGACATGTCGCTCATGGACGTGCTGATCGCCGTCGGCGGCGTCACCGAATTCGCTTCCGGCAATCGCGCCAGCGTCATCCGCATGGTCGACGGCAAGCAGGAAAAGCTGAATGTGCGCCTCGATGACCTGATCAAGGATGGCGACATTTCGGCCAATATGCCGATGCGTCCGGGCGATATCCTGGTCATCCCGGAAAGCTTCTTCTAAGCAGAGACTGTCGGGTTTTCTTACAACGGCGCCTGCAGGCGCCGTTGCCTTTTACGGTAAACCTGCACATTACCGGGCTAAGTGCTTGATTCGGTATTGCATTTAGTCAACGGACCATGCCGTGGTCCGTATCTTGCTTATTTTGGGAAATATCCCTTTGCCTACATGTGTGTGGCATACTCTCAAGCATTGAGGAACCGTGGCTATGGACGATCAACAGAACAATTCCCCCCTGTCGGCTGATACGCAGGCGACGCCGCACGCGCCGCTGGACGCGAAAGGTGTGGCACGGCGGCGTTTTGCCCGTGCCAGCGCCGGCGCCACCGGTGTGATCCTGACGCTGCACAGCCAGCCCGGCATGGCCACCTTCAGCAAGACGCTGTGCAAGTCGCCGTCGGGCTATATGTCGATGAAGCCGGGTGCGAGCGCGCGTCCCCAGGTGTCGTGCAGCTACAATCGTTCGCACGGTTACTGGAAGAACCATCCGGACGAGTGGAAGACGTCGGCAGGCATGGATTCCAGCGCCAAGTTCAGCAGCTTCTTCCGCTGTACCGGCGCCTACGTCGGCTTGGCCAACGTGACGATGATGCAGGTGATCAATCCTTCGCAAGCCATCAAGAGGATCGACCGCAACAACGTGGCGATGCAGTGCGTAGCCGCCCTGCTGAACGGGCGTGCGGCGCGCTTCGCGGGCCTGCCGACGGTGCTGCCGGACGATCAGGTTGTCGAGATCTGGAATCAGTTCGTCACGCGCGGCTATTACACGCCGACCAAGGGTGCCATGCCGTGGAATGGCGCGGTCATCGCTGCCTATCTCGAGAGCACCTTCCGCTAGACCTATGCGCTGCGCATGACAAGTCCCCCGATCTGGCGCCTGGCCCCAGGCCAGCGCCTGCAGTACCGTTGCTGGGATGGCGAATGCGTGCTGTACAACGATCTGTCGGGCGATATCCATCTGCTCGATGAATTCGCCCTCGCATTGCTCGAACAACTCAAGGCGGGACCGCAGGCTGCCGCGCAGCTGGCTGCCGCCTTCGAGCTCGATGCGCAGGACGAGGACGCCGTGCTGCAGACCGTGCTGGACGATCTTAGCGCCCTGTTCCTGGTCGAAGCCCTTTCATGCTGACCGTCGCCGCACTTGGCCAACCGGAGCTGAGCGCGCGCCTGCGCGGCCCCGGCCTGCGCCTGCGCACCGGCCCGTTCATCTCTTGCATCCGCAGCAGCGTGCCGGCCCTCGGCGTCGCCCTGGCGCGCATGTACGGCGACTACCCGGTGCTGGAAGACGACGTTCCCGCCGATTTCGACGTGCTGCTGCGCCGCCCGCGCGGCTTGCGGCGCCTGGTCAAGCCGCAAGTCTTTTTTCATTACGACGGGATGGAGCCCTTCCAGCCGCTGCCGCTGGCCCAGCTCTATCCGATGTTCGAGTGGGCGATGAACTGGTGCGTCTCGAGCCATGCGCACTCTTGGCTGGTCATCCACGCCGCCGTGGTCGAGAAGGAGGGCGCGGCCGTGATCCTGCCGGCGCCCCCCGGTTCCGGCAAAAGCACCCTGTGCGCGGCCCTGGTGGCGCGCGGCTGGCGCCTGCTGTCCGACGAGCTGACCCTGGTGCGGCTAAGCGATGGCCGCATCGATCCGGTGCCGCGTCCGGTCAGCCTGAAAAATGCCTCGATCGACGTGATCCGCGCCTGGGCCCCGCAGGCGCAGCTGTCGCCGCCGGTGGCCGACACGATGAAGGGGACGGTCGCCCACATGCGCCCGCCCCAGGCGAGTGTCGTGCGCGCGGACGAGCCGGCCAGCCCGGCCTGGATCGTGTTCCCGCAATGGCACGCCGGCGCCCCCGCCGAACTGGTGCCGGTGCCGCAGGCGCGCGCCCATCTGCGCCTAGCGGAAAACGCCTTTAACTACAGCCTGCTCGGCGCCGCCGGTTTCGCGACGGCGGCGCGCCTGATCGACGCCACCCGCACCTTCGATTTCAGCTACGGCGCGCTGGACGACGCCATGGCCGTATTCGAACGCCTCCTGGCAGAGCGCCGGTGACCGCCTTGCCGCTGTTGACCCGCGTGCTGCGCCAGCCGCCTTCGATGGCGCAGCTGGGCGCGCCCGAATGGGAACTGCTGCTGCGCCAGGCGGTGGCCGCGGACCTGGGCGCCACGCTGGCCCTGCTGGCCGAGGAGCACGGCCTGCTGCAGGCGCTGCCGCCGCGGGCGCAGCGCCGCCTGGAGTGGGAGAGAAGGGGCTGGCAGCGCCACGGCCAGGCCGTGCGCTTCGAAGTGCGCCAGGTGCAGCATGCGCTGCGCACGACCGGCCTGCCGCTGATCTTATTAAAGGGAACGGCGTATGTCGCCGCCGGGCTGCCGGCAGCGGCGGGGCGCCTGTTCTCCGATGTCGACATCCTGGTGCCGAAGGCCAGCTTGCATGAAGTCGAGGGCCTGCTGATGGCGCACGGCTGGGCTTCCAGCCACCACGACGCCTACGACCAGCGCTATTACCGCGAGTGGATGCACGAACTGCCGCCGATGCAGCACATGCGCCGCGGCACCGCGATCGACGTGCACCATGCGATTTTGCCGGAGACGGCGCGCGTGCGCCCGGATCCGGCCCTGCTGCGCGCCGCCGCCCGCCCGCTGCCGGACCAGCCCGGCCTGTTCGTGCTGGCCCCCTGCGACATGGTGTTGCACAGCGCGGTTCACCTGTTTTCCGAAGGCGAGTACGACCACGGCTTACGTGACCTGTTCGACCTGCATCGCCTGCTGTGTCATTTCGGCGCGAATGAACCGGGATTCTGGACGGCGCTGCCGCTACGAGCCCGCGAACTGGAGCTGACCCGGCCATTGTTCTATGCGCTGCGCTACTGCACGCGCCTGCTCGGCACGCCGGTGCCGGCGGCGACCATGGCGGCGGCCGAGGCAGGGCGTCCGAACTCCGCCTTGCTGGCGCTGATGGATGCCTTATTCACGCGCGCGCTGCGCCCGATGCACCCCAGTTGTGCCGGCCCGCTGACGCCGCTGTCGGACGGCATGTTGTTTATTCGCGGAAATTGGTTACGCATGCCGCCGTTCATGCTGGCGCGGCACCTCTTCCGGAAAGCTTTTTTGACTTCCAGAAATGTTAAATTCGGCCAAGTTTGAGTTCCGAAAAGTATTATAATTCCTATAAGAATTTTTTGTAAAAAAATCCTGTCGGCATACTTTACACATGAGTTTAAAATGCTCTAAGGAAACTACATAAGTCCTTGATTTTAAAGTGATTTGATGAGCTGGCACAGCCTTTGCTTATAGCTGAGTGTGTTTGCCCAACCATCAACTTAAGCGAGGAATGGAATTATGAAATTTATGAAGAAACTGGCATGCGCCGCAGCTGTTGCAATGTCCCTGGCCGGTGGCGCCAATGCAGCGACCGTCCTGAACGACTGGGTCTTCAACCCGACCGGCGGCGGCATGACCGGCGGCCAGCAAATCAATGAATACCTGGACGTGAACGGCAACGCCTTCATCCAGATCAACCCAACCGGCGGCTCCAGCTTCTCGTTCACCGAACACGCTGTGTTCAACATCGTCCAGGCTGACAGCAACGGCAAACTGTTCCCAGTGAACTACCCAGGCGGCAACATCACCGCAACCTTCGAAGCAACCGGTACCGGTAACTTCAGCGGCGCCTTCAGCTTCGCCGGCGGCACCATCCGCATGTACCAGAACCCGACCAACAACCAATACGCTACCTCGGCCGGCATCTACGGCGCCGACCTGGGCAACCAGATCGCCGAGTTCACCGTGATGGCAGGCGGCGGCGGCCTGGTCGATGCAAGCGGCTCGCCAACCAACAACGGTCAAGTCACCGTCTTCGCGAAAGCCGAAGCCGGCTCGCTGGATTCGGGCTACTTCTTCCGTGAAAACGGCCAAGACCTGTCGACCGAGTCGATCATGGCCTTCGCCTTCACCAACGCTAACACCGTTGCCAACCCAGACTCGACCCTGGTGTCGGAAGTTGCTTGCCAATACGCCGGCTTCACTGGCGACGGCTGCAACGGCAATGCGTACGCCAACACCCCAGGCTACTTCTTCGTCAGCAACAACGGTCAGTTCAAGCTGGCTGAAGTGCCAGAGCCAGGTTCGCTGGCCCTGTTCGGCATCGCCATGCTGGGCGCTGGCGTCGTGAGCCGCAAGCGCGCCAAGAAGGCCTAATCAGCCTTTTAGCGTCAGGTAGCAAGAGAGAGCGGGCGAGCCCGCTCTTTCCCGTTGCAAAACGACACACGCAAGTTGCTTGGGCAAGCGCTGGCGATAACAAGAAAAGATTCACCAGTTAGGGAAATGAAAGCAAAAACGGCGGCGACCACCAGGTCGACGCCGTTTTTTTATGTGCGGACGAAACGGGGTTCAGCGCTGCATCAGCTCGGCCACCGGACGGCGCACCGAGCGCGAGGTCGGCGCGGGACCGTAGCCGAGGCGGCCCATGTAAACCGGGAACAGCTTGTCGTTGAAGATCAGGGCCTCGGTTTCGCGCTGCAGGTCGCGCGCCGCGCCCTCGAGTTTCGGCTGCTTCGTAAAACGCGTGCCTTCGCGCGCGTACTTCGAAAAGATCAGCGGCGTCATCTCCGGCTGCATGTACAGGCCGAGCGTGGTCATGGTCAGCCAGAAGCGCTGCAGTGCGCGTCCGGCGGCGACGTAGTCGTCGATCGATTGCGGCGCGCGCTTCGCCTTCAAGACGAAGTGGGCGGCGCAGGCCATGCCGGGCGCCAGGTCCATCTGCAGGCGCGGCGCCCAGGTGCCCATCAGGGTGTTGACGGTATTCATGCGGCGCCAGCTGACCATCGCCCATTTCATCAGGTGCAGGGTCATGGCGTCGACGCCGAGCGCGCCGGCCGGCACTTTATCCGGACTGTGCGTACGATTTTCCCAATCGATGATGCTGCGGTGGGTCTCGAAGGCTTCCGGCATCGTCAGGCGCAGCCGGGCATTGTTGAACATCAGCTTGGCCGCCTGCCATTTCTGGGCACGGGTTTCCAGCCAACTCAATTCGTAGTCCGGCGCTACCGTGGCCGCCAGCAGGCGCTTGTGTTCGGCGCTCAGCGGCGTGGTCTTCATTGGCCGGCGCTGCACGGTGCGCTTGTCGATGGCCTCGATCAGCGGGCTGCGCACGACCGTCGGGTCGCTTGTAAAACGGACGTCGAACACGGGGTGGGTGTCGCGGCCTTCCGGGCGGCGCTTGACGTCGGCGCGCAGGCCGTGCCCGCTGGCGGCGATGGCGATCGTTTCCAGCAGGGTGCCGAAGGCGATCTGGCTCGGGTGGCCGTCGAGGTCGTAGACGCAATGATCGCGTGTGTCGTAGGCGTGCACGACCAGGTGATCCGGCGCGGCGATCTCGAAGCGCCAGGTTTGCATGTTGTCGCCGCTGGGCGCCCAGCGCGCCAGGTCGAGGATCCGTTCGATGGTGTCGTTCGTCATGCTGTCGCTCCCGCGGCGGCCAGGTCCTTGGCCAGCTGCTTCTTGCCGATCTTGATCATCAGGCGGTGCAGGGGATTTTTATTTCCGCCCGGACGCCAGGTACGCACCAGCTTGTTGCGGTAGGCGTCGAACTGGATGCCCCAGGGCGCCGCCAGCACGCGCCCGCGCCCCAGCAGGATCTTCAGGGCTTCGGTACCCATCACACCGGCGCACAGCTGGCAGGCCATGATGGTCGAGGGACCGCGGCGTTCGACGAAATTCACCGCTTCCGGCACGACCAGATACGGACGGTGCAGGCCGGCAGGCGCCAGCCCGACCACGAAGTGGACGGCCTTGTCCGTTTCCGGCAAATTGCCCCACTGGAAATACTCTTCGAAAGTCATCTGGCCCGGCAGGAAGTTCAGCAGCGCCGCGCCCATGCCCAGCGGCGCCACGGTGCTGGCGGGAATGCCGAGCCGGGCGCACAGGGCGAAGGTCTTCTGGCGGATGTCGAAGGCGAAAAAGTCGAGCGCGTCGACATACATGTCGGTGCCTTCAAGGAAGGCATGCAAGTTGGCATCGTTGATACCCTGCTCGAACATCTCGACTTCGCATTCCGGATTGATGTCGAGCAGCATGCGGCGGATCACCGCGACCTTCGGCTCGCCCAGGGTCGAGACCATGGCGCCGACCTGGCGGTTGAAATTCGGAACGTCGAAGGTGTCGAAGTCGGCAATGCGGAATTTCGTCACGCCCAGGCGCGCCAGGGTCAGCGCGTGCACGCCGCCGACCCCGCCGCCGCCCGCGATCGCCACCCGCTTGGTGCGCAGCAGCGCCTGCTCCTCACGCGTGACCCAGCCAATGTTTCGGGAAAAAGCCTGCTCATAGCGGAAAGGATTGGTGGTCATGTGCGGGAACGGTAGACGAAAAAATGAAAACGGGGAGAAGAATGAAGCCGGGATAGCGAAAACAGGCAGCGCCATGGCGGCGCTGTCTCGATAAAACAGGCGGGAACGATACGGCGGATTACGCCGCCTGGTGTTCGTCGATGCGGCGCAGGCGATTGATAATACCCTGCTCTTCACGCGGGGAGAAGAAATACGGATAGAACGAACGTTCTGTCGACGTCTCGCTGAAGGTACCGCCATGCTTTTGAATCTGCTCGGTGACATACGCTAGCTCGATGCGCAGCAGATAAGCCGGCGCATTCACGCGCGGATTGTCCTTCAAATCGCCTTCGCGCTTGAATCCCAGCATATGCTCGTAAAAGCGGCGGTGGCGCGGATTGACTTCGATAACGATATCGGTGCAGTCGTGGATATCGCGGGCGTAAATGACGGCCAGGTGAAACAGGTTGGCGAGCGAAGTTTTCGAGCGTACCGTCGGGTCGAAGGCAAGCTTGGTGAATTCACAGAGCTTGGCGCCGCGCGCACGGTGCACGTCGAGTTCTTCCTTGAAGATCTGGTCGGCCATCAGGCCAATGGGCGAATCGATACCGAGCGTCAGGGTGCCTACCACTTCGCCTTTGTCGGTGGCGGTAAGAGTGATGCGATTGGGATCGTCGCTGAACTGGTGCGTGCCAGCATAGCCGCGCCAAGCATACATCTTGTTGACCAGCATGCTGGCCTTATTGCGTCCTTTTGCCGTATCGGTAAGCCGGATTCCATATGAATCTTGGTTCACGATAACATCCTCTAGTTCTGAGTTCGTTATATTATCGCGATCCTCTGACACATGAGCGTTCGATAGAAATTCGATGGTACGCTCGTCCAGTTCCTCTACCTCATCGGGATTCGTCATCGCAGGATACCTCGGGTTTTGAAGCACCGCCGCAAGGGCAGTGCATTCATTTTGATGCCGTACCGCGCTTTGCCGCCGGGGCGAAAAGCGCGGTGCTGTTGGTTTTTATTTAGCTGAAATACTAGACCGTTATAAGGTTTTTAGCAACGAACGGGCTTCCTCCTGCTGGGCGAATGGCTGGTTTTGCGCGAGCAGGCTTTCGAGTTCCTTGCGCGCGCCGGCCTTGTCGCCCGATTTATTCAATGCCACCGCCAGGTGATAGCGCACTTCCGGCAAGGTCGGCGCGCCCGCCGCCGCTTTTTGCAGCAGCGGCAGGCCACGCTGCGTATTGCCCTGTTCGACCAGCATCCAGCCCAGCGTGTCCATCACCGAGGCATTGTCGCCGGCGACCTTGAACGCCTGTTCGGCCGTCGCCAGCGCGCGCGGATCCTTGGTTTGCTGGTAGGCGTAGGCCAGGTTGTTCAGCGCCGCGCCGTTGTTGGGTGCGCGCTTGACGATGTCTTCCAGCAGCACTGCCGCCGGCTTGTATTCCTTCGCCGCCAGGTGCGATTCGGCCACGTACATCGCCACCCCCAGGTCTTCCGGATGCGCCTTTGCATACTGGAGCACGCGCTGGCGCGCTTCGGCTTCCTTGCCCGACTGGCGCAGGGCCTGGGCGGTGCGCAGCAGGACCGCGCCCGACTTGGTGATGGCAAAGGCCTTGTCGTAGGCGGCCGCGGCCAGCGCCGGCTTTTTCTGCGACTGGTGCAGGTCGCCTTCCATCAGGAAGCCGACCGGCGAACCCGGGATATCCTGCTGCAGCTGGCGGATCATCGCCAGAGCCTCGTCGTTGCGGCCGCGGCGCATCGCCACGCCGACCTGCGCCACACGTGCCTGCAGCAGGTTCGGCTGCAGGGCGCTGGCGCGCTTGAGCGACTCGGCGGCGCCGGCGTCGTTCTTCAGCTTGCTTTGCGCGTCCGCCAGGCGCATCTGCGCCAGCGCCGATTTCGGCACGATGTTGACCAGCTTGCTGTAGCTGTCGAGCGCGCCCTGGGCATCGTCATTGGCCAGCTGCGCCTGGCCCAGCAAGTCCATCAGCTCGGAATTCGACGGGTTCGCGGCCTGGAATTTACGGGCCAGCGTCAGCGCCTTCTTTTCCTGCTTGGTGGCGAGATAGTGGTTGCCCAGCTTGAGCACCGGCGCGATCGCATCCGGGTTCTCGGCCTGCGCCTTTTCCAGCCAGGTGGTGGCTTCCTCGGGACGCTTCTCCAGCATCGCCAGTTCGGCCAGCGCGCCCATGGCGCCGAAGTTCTTCTTGTCCTTTTCCAGGATCGCCTCGAAGCGCTTGCGGGCGACTTCCGGCTTCTTCTCCATCACGTCGAGCTTGGCCAGGTTGGCGGCCGCCGGGAAGAAGGTCGGCTTGACCTCCAAGGCCTTCTCGAAGGCGCCGCGGGCGGCCGGGACGTCACCCTTGGCCAGCAGCACGGTTGCCTTCAGGTTGTAGGTTTGCGGATCGTCCGGTTTCAGCGTCTCGAGCTTGTTGACGGCGGCCATGGCCTTGTCGAAGTGCTTGAGCTTGATTTCGGCTTGCGTCAGCGCCGTCAGCGCACGGTCCGATTTCGGATCGAGCTCGGTGGCGCGTTCCAGTTCGGCGATGCCCTTGGCGGTATCGCCTTGCTGCAGGCGCGCCATGCCGAGCGAGGTGCGCAGCACGGCCACGTCCGGCGCCAGCTGGACCGCTTTCTCGAGGTAGGACGTCGCCTTGGCGAAGTTCCCGGCCTGCATGTAGGACTCGCCGGCCAGGGCCAGCAGCTGCGGATCCTTGGTGTCGTTCAGGGTCGGCGCCAGCGTGGCGGCGGCATCGTTCGGCTGCTGGCTCTTCAGCATGGCCTGCGCCATCAGCTTGCGCGCGTAGACGTTGTTCGGCTCGGCTTCCAGGTATTTACGCAGGTGCATCTGCGCCTGTTCGGGCAAGTCGAGGTTCAGGTCGACGGCGCCGGCCAGCAGGACGCTCGGCATGTGGTTCGGAGCGCTTTTCAGGATGCGCTGCAGCGCATCGCGTGCCTCCTTGTTCTTGCCTTCACTGTAGTCGAGCAGGGCCTGGCCGTAGGTGACCAGCAGGCTGCCCGGCGCGGCCTTCTTGGCGGCCTCGATCTCGGTGCGCGCGGCGGTATACTTTTTCTGGTTGACGAGGATGTAGGCCTTTTCCAGGTTCGCGTTGCGGTCATGCGGACGCAGGGAGAGTACCTTGTCGTAGGCGGCGAGCGCCTCGTCGGGTTTTTCCAGACCGCGCAGCAGGCCGCCCTGGAACATCCAGACGTCCGGATTCTTGCCGTCTTTCGCAATGGCGTCGGCGCCGTAGCGCTGGGCCGTCGCGACGTCGTTCTTCATCAGGGCGTGACGCGCCAGGCCGGTGAGGGCGGCGCCGCTGGCCGGATCGATGGCCAGCGCCGCGTCGAAGGCGGCCTTGGCGGCGTCGGTGTCGCCGCTGGCGAGCAGGGCTTCGCCGCGTAGCGCGGTCAGGGGCGCCGACTTGGCAGCCAGTTCCGGCTTGATCGCATCCAGCACTTCCTTGGCCTTGCCTTGGGCCAGCAGGGCTTGCGCCAGCAGCGGCAGGTTGCGTTCGGGCGCCAGGCCCAGGCTGGCCGCCTTGCGCAATTCTTTCTCGGCCGACACGGCGTCGCCCGTTTCCAGGTACAGGTTACCGAGCTGGATGCGCGCTTCGGCGTCTTCCGGACTCTTCGCTACCGCATTCTTCAGCTGGATCAGGGCCGCTTTCTGGTCGCCCTTCTGTTCGTATTGCTTGGCTTCGGCCAGCAGGCTCGCAGTCGATTGGTCACGGTTGCAAGCGCTCAAACCGCCAAGCAGGAGCGCACCGGAAACGACTGCGGTGGTGAATTTCATCTTGTTTCGGGACATGGCTTCCTCTGGTTGGACATGCTGATGCCGCCCGGGACACCGGACGACAAGTTTCCTAGTCAACAATAATACCTCAAGGAACAGATTAATTACCGCACAATCCGGCTACCGTTGTAGACGGGCGATTTCCTATTGGTACTAAGCGCTGGTCGAGCCGGCGTGGCAGGTCGGACGCCCGCCTGTGTGCCTGATTGTGCGCCTTTGCCGGGCCCGATACCAGAGGCTGCTTACGGGATTACCCCTCATCGCCCTTGCGCAGGCGGCTGAGAAGGGCTTCGACGTTCTCGCCGACGGGCAGGCCGTGGCGGCGTAGCAACTGGACATGCAGGACGAGGTTCTCGAGCACCAGCTTGGCCGAGACGGCGAGCAGGGTCATCAGGCGGTCTTCAGTGCTGAAGTTTTCCATCGCGCCGGCCATCTCGCACAAGTGGTTCGCCACCAGCGCGCGCAGATCGTCTTCCGGGAAGGGTAAATCAGCAAAATCGATCGGGTCTTCCAGTTCGACTTCGCGCATCAGGGCGGCGAGTTCTTCCGGCTTGATCGGCATGCGGGGCTCCGTGGATGGGCGTGCTGCCATTGTAGGCGTGGTCGGGACGATTTGGGGATCTGTCATAATTTGAGGCAGAGCCGACTTCCTCACCGCAGATAGCAATGAACACCGAGAAAACTCACCGTAAGAGTGGCGCCGGCATCACGATGGAGGACCTAGCCGTGCTGGCAGGCGTGTCCCCGATTACGGTATCGCGTGCCTTGCGCAACAGCCCGCTTGTGACCGACCAGACCCGCGACAAAGTGCGCCGTATCGCCAGCGAACAGGGATACCGCATGAATGTCAGCGCGCGCAATCTGCGCCTGGGCCGCAGCAATACGGTGGCCGTGGTGCTGGAGATGCAGCCCGCCTCGCTGGCCCTGCTTGGCGGGATCGCGGAAGTGCTGACGGGAGCAGGCTATGCGGTGATACTCGGTGTGCGCGCATTGCTCGACACCGCGGCAGTGCGCGGCGCCGATGGCGTAATCGTGCTCGACCAGCGAATCGACGCTGCGGGGGTGGAACGCCTGCGCCAGGGCGGCTCGCCGCTGCTCCTCTGGAACGCGGTCGACCCGCAGGCGGCGTCCCTGACGGCCGATGGTGCATTACTGGGGCGCAGGATGCTGGCACTGCTGGACTGACGAGCCGGTGGCAAAAAAAATCCCTCCGCAAGCAATGGCCTTGCGGAGGGACTGCTCGGCGCCGCCGGGACAGACGGCTGCGCAACCATTACATATTGCGGCGGTACTGCCCACCCACTTCGAACAGGGCCGTGGTGATCTGGCCCAGCGAGCAGACGCGCACGGCGTCCATCAGCTTGTCGAATACGTTCTGGTTGTCGATCGCAGCCTGCTGCAGGGCGGCCAGGGCGGCTGGCGCCTCGGCGGCGTGGCGGCTGTGGAAGGCTTCCAGGCGCGTCAGCTGCGACTGCTTTTCGTCGTCGGTGGAACGGGCCAGTTCGATCGTCGCCGGGGCTTCCGCGCCCTTCGGGTTGCGGAAGGTGTTCACGCCGATGATCGGCAGCGAGCCGTCGTGCTTCTTGTGCTCGTAGAGCATCGACTCTTCCTGGATCTTGCCGCGCTGGTAGCCGGTTTCCATCGCGCCCAGCACGCCGCCGCGCTCGGCGATGCGCTCGAATTCCTGCAGCACCGCTTCTTCGACCAGGTCCGTCAGTTCGTCCATGATGAACGAGCCCTGGTTCGGGTTCTCGTTCTTGGCCAGGCCCCACTCGCGGTTGATGATCAGCTGGATCGCAAGCGCGCGCCGGACGGATTCGTCGGTCGGCGTGGTGATCGCTTCGTCGTAGGCGTTGGTGTGCAGCGAGTTGCAGTTGTCGTAGATCGCGATCAGCGCTTGCAGCGTGGTGCGGATGTCGTTGAAGTCGATTTCCTGCGCGTGCAGCGAGCGGCCCGAAGTCTGGATGTGGTACTTCAGCTTCTGCGAGCGGTCGTTGGCGCCGTACTTGTCGCGCATCGCGACGGCCCAGATACGGCGCGCCACGCGGCCCAGCACCGTGTATTCCGGATCCATCCCGTTCGAGAAGAAGAACGACAGGTTCGGTGCGAAATCGTCGATGTGCATGCCGCGCGCGAGGTAGGCTTCGACAAACGTAAAACCGTTCGAGAGCGTGAACGCCAGCTGCGAGATCGGGTTCGCACCGGCTTCGGCGATGTGGTAGCCCGAGATCGACACGGAATAGAAATTGCGGACCTGGTGGTGCACGAAATATTCCTGGATGTCGCCCATGACCTTCAGCGAGAACTCGGTCGAGAAGATGCAGGTATTCTGGCCCTGGTCTTCCTTCAGGATGTCGGCCTGCACCGTGCCGCGCACGTTGGCCAGCACCCATTCCTTGATTTTTGCCGCTTCATCGGCAGTCGGCTGGCGGTGGTTATCTTGAACGAACTTTTCGATCTGCTGGTCGATGGCGGTGTTCATGAACATCGCCAGGATGGTCGGCGCCGGGCCGTTGATCGTCATCGAGACCGAGGTCGACGGGCTGCACAAGTCGAAACCGTCGTACAGCACCTTCATGTCGTCCAGGGTCGCGATCGAGACGCCCGAGTTGCCGACCTTGCCGTAGATGTCGGGACGCAGGGCCGGGTCGGCGCCGTACAGGGTGACGGAGTCGAAGGCGGTCGACAGGCGCTTCGCGTCCATGCCGGTCGAGACGAGCTTGAAGCGCTTATTGGTGCGGAAGGCGTCGCCTTCGCCGGCGAACATGCGGGTTGGATCTTCGCCTTCGCGTTTAAAAGCGAACACGCCGGCCGTGAACGGGAAGGAGCCCGGCACGTTTTCCAGCATCAGGAAGCGCAGCACTTCGCCGTGGTCTTCGAACTTCGGCAGCGCAACCTTGCGGATCGTCGTGCCGGACAGGGTTTTTTGCACCAGTTTGGTGCGAATTTCCTTGTCGCGGATTTTGACGACATAGTCGTCGCCGGCGTAGGCAGCCTGCATGTCGGGCCACATGTCGAGCAGCTTCTTCGCGTTGCCGTCCATCGCGTTCTCACGCTCGGTGATCAAGTCGTCCAGCACCACTTCGCGATTCGCCGCGGCCAGCATGCGCTTGGTTTCGCTGAGCTGCTGGCGCTCGCGCGCCAGTTTGACTTGCTTGCTCGTGTTCTTGTGGTAGCCGCGCACGGTGTCGGCGATCTCGGCCAGATAACGGGCGCGGGCCGGCGGCACGATCACGTTCTTGCCGCTCGAGTGCTTCTGCGGCGGCACGGCCAGTTTCGAGGCTTCGACCTTCAGGCCCAGTTCCGCCAGTTTCGGCAGCAGGCCGTGGTACAGGGCGGTCACGCCGTCGTCGTTGAAGCGCGACGCCTGGGTGCCGAACACCGGCATCTGGTCCGGGCTTTGCGACCACAACTCGCGGTTGCGCTGGTACTGCTTCGCGACGTCGCGCAGCGCATCCTGCGCACCCTTGCGGTCGAATTTGTTAATCGCGATGAAGTCGGCGAAATCGAGCATGTCGATCTTTTCCAGCTGCGAGGCGGCGCCGAATTCCGGGGTCATCACATACATCGAGGCGTCGACGTGCGGCACGATGGCCGCGTCGCCCTGGCCGATGCCCGAGGTCTCGACGATCACCACGTCGAAGCCGGCGACCTTGCAGGCGGCGATCACGTCCGGCAAGGCATGCGAGATCTCGGAGCCCGCTTCGCGCGTGGCCAGCGAACGCATGAAGACGCGGGATTGACCGTTCCACGGATTGATCGCGTTCATGCGGATGCGGTCGCCCAGCAGGGCGCCGCCCGACTTGCGGCGCGACGGGTCGATCGAGATCACCGCGATGTTCAGGCGGTCGTTCTGGTCGAGGCGGATGCGGCGAATCAGTTCGTCGGTCAGCGAGGATTTACCGGCGCCGCCGGTGCCGGTGATGCCGAGTGCCGGCACTTTGAGGGTATCGGCCGCTTCGACGATCTGCTTGCGCAGTTCCGGGTCCGCTTTGCCGTTTTCGAGGGCCGTGATCAACTGGGCCAGCGGGCGGTGGCGTTCGGCGATGTCGCCCGTGCGCAGCGCGTCGATCGCGGTCGGCGCGTAAGGGGAGAGGTCGATGTCGCAAGCTTCGATCATCGAGCGGATCATGCCTACCAGACCCATGCGCTGGCCGTCTTCCGGACTGAAGATACGGGTGACGCCGTAGGCGTGGAGTTCTTCGATCTCGCTCGGGACGATCACGCCGCCGCCGCCGCCGAAGACTTTGATATGCGCGCCGCCACGCTGGCGCAGCAGGTCGATCATGTACTTGAAATATTCGACGTGGCCGCCCTGGTAGCTGGAGATGGCGATGCCTTGCACGTCTTCGGCCAGGGCCGCGGTGACGACGTCGTCGACCGAGCGGTTGTGGCCGAGGTGGATGACTTCGACGCCGTTCGACTGCAGGATGCGGCGCATGATGTTAATCGAGGCATCGTGGCCGTCGAACAGCGAGGCGGCGGTGACGAAGCGGACCTTGTTGGCGAGCTTCGGCTGCTCCGGCAGCTCGAGCTTGGCGGCGGTGGTGATGTCGTTCATGGGGTTCCTTCTAGGAATCGGACGCGGACAGGTTCGATTTGTACGGTATATGACGTTAACGTTAACGTCAAGTTTGGGATGTTGGGGTGCGCAACCGGTGAGACCGCGTGGGCGGAGCCCACCCTACGATTCGTTGCGATTCGTAGGGTGGAGTCCTGACTCCACGCGGTCCACCGTCAAAATCTACGCGGCGCGTTTTTTGACGTTGCCGCTGAGCAGCTCCGCCTTGCGAGCACGGAAGTTCTCGACCGCCTTTTCCTTCACATGGCCAAAGCCGCGGATCTGTTCCGGCAGATTCGCCAGCTCGACGGCGGTCGCATACGAGGCGCCGTTCAGCGCAGGCAGCAGCATGTCGATCATCTGGCGATACTCGACGATCAGCGCGCGCTCCATCTTGCGCTCGGCGGTGTGGCCGAACACGTCGAAGGCGCCGCCGCGCAGGCCTTTCAGCTTCGCCAGCACTTTGAAGGCGCCGAGCATCCACGAACCGAATTCCTTTTTCACGAGCTGGCCCTTGGCATCCTTCTTCGCGAACAGCGGTGGCGCCAGGTTGAACTTGAATTTGAAATCGCCTTCGAACTGCGACTTGACCTGCTCGAGGAAGCGGCCGTCGGTGTACAGGCGCGCCACTTCGTACTCGTCTTTGTAGGCCATCAGCTTGAAGTAGTACTTCGCTACCGCCATCGACAGTTTATTCCCGAGACCGGCCGCCGATTCGGCCGCGCGCACGCGCTCGACCAGTTCGGCGTACTGGCCGGCATAGGCCGCATCCTGGTAGCCGGTCAGGAAGTCGACGCGTTTCTTGATGACGGTGTCGAGGCTTTGCGGCATCTGCACCAGCACGGCCTGGGCCGGCGTCGCGGTCTTCTCGACGCGCTTGAAGTCGACGGCGGCGCGGCGGCCCCACATGAAACTCTTTTTGTTGGAGGCGACGGCGACGCCATTCAGTTCGATCGCGCGCATCAGCGCTGCTTCGGTCAAAGGAATGCGTCCCTTCTGCCAGGCATACCCCATCAGGAACAGGTTCGTTGCGATCGAGTCGCCCATCAGAGCAGTCGCCAGCTTGGTCGCATCGACGAAGTCGGCACCGTCGGCGCCGCCCACGGCTTCCACGATCAGGCCGCGCACATCCTCAGCTGGGAACTGCCAGTCGGCGTTCTGCGCGAAGGTGCCGGTCGGCTGCTCGTGCAGGTTGACGATGGCCAGCGTGCGGCCCGGACGCATTTTGGAAATCGCGTCGGCGGCGCCGGTGGTCAGCATGTCGCAGCCGAGGACCAGGTCCGCTTCGCCGGTAGCGATGCGCTGGGCGCGCAGGCGTTCAGGCGTCGCGGCGATTTTCACGTGCGAGGTGACGGAGCCGTTCTTCTGGCTCATGCCGGTCATGTCCAGCACCGATGCACCCTTCGCTTCCAGGTGCGCGGCCATGCCCATCAGGGCGCCGACGGTGATCACGCCGGTGCCGCCGATGCCGTTGATCAGGATGTTATAGGGGTGTTCGACCGAGGGCAGCACCGGCTCGGGCAGGGCGCCCCAGCCATCGTCGTCGCCCTTGGTGACGCCCGCTTTGCTCTTTTTCAGCGTGCCACCCTCGACGGTCACGAAGCTTGGACAAAAACCCTTGGTGCACGAATAGTCCTTGTTGCAGGACGACTGGTCGATGGTGCGCTTGCGGCCGAATTCCGTTTCCTTCGGCAGGATCGAGACGCAGTTCGACTGGATGCCGCAGTCGCCGCAGCCTTCGCAGACGGCTTCGTTGATGACCATGCGCTTCGGCAGGTCCGGGAATTCGCCCTTCTTGCGGCGGCGGCGCTTTTCGGCGGCGCAGGTCTGGTCGTAGATGATGACGGAGACGCCAGGCAGCTCGCGCAGTTCGCGCTGGATGTCGTCCATCTCCTTGCGGTCGTGCAGGGTGACCAGGGCAGGCAGGCTCGAGCGGTCGGCGTAGCGCGACAGGTCTTCGGTCACCAATGCGATGCGCTTCACGCCTTCGGCCGCCATCTGCTGGGCGATGTGCGGGACGGAGGTGGTGCCGTCGACCGGCTGGCCGCCGGTCATCGCGACTGCGTCGTTGTACAGGATTTTATAAGTGATGTTCACCTTGGCCGAGACCGCGGCGCGCACGGCCAGGTAGCCGGAATGGAAATAGGTGCCGTCGCCCAGGTTCTGGAACACGTGCGGCACTTTCGAGAACGCGGCCTGGCCGATCCAGGGCGCACCTTCCCCGCCCATGTGGGTGGTCAGCTTGTTCATCTCCGGGTAGATCGAGGTCGCCATCACGTGGCAGCCGATGCCGGCCAGCGCGAAGGAGCCGTCCGGCACCTTGGTCGAGGTGTTGTGCGGGCAGCCGGAGCAGTAGAAGGCTGGGCGGAAGGGCGTGGTGATCGCCTTTTGCAGCACGGCGTCCTTCGCGTCGAGGAAGGCCAGACGGGCCTTGATCAGGTCACGCGTGGTCTCATCCTGCACCAGGCGCGCGATGCGGCCGGCGATCACGCGTGCCACTTGCGCGACCGAGAAGTCGGCTTTCGGCGGCAGCAGCCAGTCGCCGCGCGGCGCGACCCATTCTCCCTTATCGTCGAACTTGCCGATGATGTGAGGACGTACATCGTCGCGCCAGTTATACAGCTGTTCCTTCAGCTGGTATTCGACGACTTGCCGCTTTTCTTCGACCACCAGGATCTCGTCCAGGCCCTGCGCGAATTCGCGCACGCCTTCCGGCTCCAGCGGCCAGATCATCGCGACCTTGAACAGGCGCAGGCCGACTTTCGCCGCCATCGCTTCGTCAATGCCCAGCTCCTCGAGCGCCTCCAGGACGTCCAGGTAGGATTTGCCGGAGGCGATGATGCCGAGCTTCGCGTTCGGGCTGTCGATCGTCGTGTGATTCAGTTTATTCTCGCGCGCATAGGCCAGCGCCGCGTAGATTTTGTAGTCCTGCATCAGCGCTTCCTGATTACGCGCCTGCTGGCCCAGCGGCACCGACGACAGCTTCGTATTCAGGCCGCCTTCCGGCATCGCGAAATCCTGCGGCAGTTTCACTTGCACGCGGTGCGGATTCGCGTCGACCGAGGCGCTCGATTCGACCGTGTCGGCCAGCGCTTTGAAGGCGACCGCGCAGCCCGAAAAGCGCGACATGGCCCAGCCGTGCACACCGAGATCCAGGTATTCCTGCACGTTGCAGGGGTAGAGCACGGGGATCATGCAGGCCGAGAAGATGTGGTCCGACTGGTGCGGCAGGGTCGACGAATAGGCGCCGTGGTCGTCGCCGGCCACCAGCAGCACGCCGCCGTTCTTGGCCGTGCCGGCATGGTTCATGTGTTTAAAGACGTCGCCGCAACGGTCGACCCCCGGGCCTTTGCCGTACCACATGGCGAACACGCCGTCGTATTTCGTCGGGCCGATCAGGTCAACCGTTTGCGTGCCCCAGACGGCGGTCGCGGCGAGATCTTCGTTCACGCCGGGTACGAACTGCACGTGGCTCGCTTCCAGGTGGCCTTTCGCCTTCCACAGGGTTTCGTCCAGGCCGCCCAGCGGCGAGCCGCGGTAGCCGGAGACGAAGCCGGCAGTATTTAATCCAGCGGCGCCGTCGCGCTCGCGCTGCATCATCGGCAGGCGCACCAGGGCCTGGATGCCCGACAGGAAGATGTTGCCCGACTTCGCGGTGTATTTGTCGTCGAGGGTGACGGTGGTGAGGCGGGACGGGACGAGATCCTGCGCGGTTTGCGGCGCGACGGTATCGGGCATGACGGACTCCTTTTGTAATCGGTATGGCCCCGCTTGATGCTCGGCGCCGGGTAGGCGCGGATCGAAGGCGGGGAAAGGTCGCGGTAGCGACATGCCCGATCAACAGCGGTTCACCGGGCGCGAGGAGTGTATGAGCTTCCCGTCAGCAGGGGAAATAGGGATTGCGGATAGGGGTATAAGAAAAACTGATAGCAGTTATTCACGCAATTGCGCGCCCGGCCAGCCGCCATTTGCGCACAGCATTTCGGTGACCTGGCGCACCAGGCGGCTGATCGCGGCAGCCGCATTCGTCAGGGGGATATTGCGCGAGGCGCAGAGGGTGACGCTGCGCCGGATCGCCGGGTTGTCGATCGGGACCGCGGCCAGCAGGCCGCTGTCGATTTCGGCACGCAAGGGGGCCAGCGGCAGCAGGGTCGCGCCCATGTCGGCCAGCAGGGCGGATTTCAGGATAGCGATTGAATTGATTTCGATCAGTTTGCTCAGCGCCAGGCCGGCACCGGCCGCCGCCTGCTCGATCAACGGCCGCACGCCGTGCTGCTGGGCCGGCAGGATCAGGGTGGTGCCGAGCGCCGTGCCCAGGGTAATGGCCGGTTCCTGCGGTTTCAGGGCGGAGTCGGCGCGGCAGATGTACATCAGGTCTTCCTCGACCAGGGGCGTGGCCTCGAAGCCGCCGAGCTGGCCGTCGTCGAACAGGACGGCCAGGTTCAGGCGGCCCGATTTCAGCTGTTCGATCAGGTTGCCCGAGATTTCCTCGGTCAGTTGCAGCGTGATTTCCGGGTAGGTCGCACGCGCGGCGGTGAGCAGGGGTAAGGCAAGGGCGCCCGAAATGCTGTGCGGCAGGCCGAGGGTGACGCTGCCGGAGGGACGCGTGGTCGACTGGGTGACGGCCGAGCGGGCGTCGGCCACCTGCTTCAGGATGGCCTGGGCGTGCTCATAAAACACCTTGCCGGCATCGGTGCTGAGGACGCCATGGGCGGAGCGGTGCAGCAATTGGGCGCCGAGTTCTTCCTCGAGCTGGCGCAGCTGCTGGGTCAGCGCCGGCTGGGCCACGTGCAAGACCAGCGCCGCACGGGACAGCGAGCCGTGGTCGACGATGGCGACGAAATAGCGGAGTTGTCGTAATTCCATGAAGAACTAATTTGTGTCTAGTTGCAACACATGAATGACGAAAAGTTTATGTACGGAAATGTCCTTGATATACTGCATGGTCCCGCCGCGGTGGCGGAGATTAACATATCGCTGGATCGTTGCATGCTTAAGAAAATCGACTCCTCCCAGCTGCGCGTGGGCATGGCTATCCACGACCTCGACTGCGGGTGGATGGAACATCCGTTCGTTCGTGCCAAATTCGTCCTCAGCAGCATGGACGAAATCCGCAAGATCACCAAGGCCGGCATCCGTAACGTCATCATCGACTGCTCGAAGGGGCTCGATGTGAAGGAAGCGCCGACCCTGGCCGAAGCCCAGGCCAAGACCGAGGCCGAGGTGACCGCCATCGCCAGCAAACCCGTCAAACCGGTGCGCGCCTCGCTTGGCGACGAGATCCAGCGTGCAGTCGGCATCCGGCGCCAGGCCGTGAACCTGGTGCGCACGGTGATGCAGGATGCACGCCTGGGCAAGGCGGTCGAGATGGAAAACGTCTCGCCGGTGGTGACCAGTATCACCGAATCGATCCTGCGCAATTCCGGTGCCTTGCTCAGCCTGATGCGCATCAAGACCAAGGACGACTACACCTTCCTGCATTCGGTCAGCGTGTGCACCTTGCTGGTCGCCTTCTGCCGTTCGCGCGGCATGGACGAGGAGACGATCTACCAGGCCGGCATCGGCGGCCTGCTGCATGACACGGGCAAGGCGCTGGTGCCGGACAGCATCCTGAACAAGCCGGGACGCCTGACCGACGAGGAATTCGCGATCATCAAGAAGCATCCGCGCGACGGTTACGACATCCTGCGTCAGACCCCGGAGATCGGCGCGATTCCGCTCGACATCACGCTGCACCACCACGAGCGGCGCGACGGCAGCGGCTATCCGGAAATGCAGAACGAATCCGAGATTTCCGAACTGGCGCAGATGGCGGCGATCGTCGACGTCTACGATGCGATCACCTCGGACCGCTGCTATCACAAGGGCATGTCGGCGGCCGACGCGCTGCGCAAGATCTATGAGTGGAGCAAGTTCCACTTCAATCCGGCGCTGGCCCAGGAATTCATGCGCTGCGTCGGCATCTATCCGGTTGGCACGATGGTGATGCTGGAGTCGGGGCGCCTGGGCGTGGTGGTGGAGCCGCACGAAACCAACCTGCTCACACCAAAGGTCAACGTGTTCTTCAACACCAAGAAAGAGATCTATATTCGCCCGGAGCTGCTCGACCTGTCGCGTTCGCTGGGCTTCGGCGGTGGCGACAAGATCGTGCGCCATGAGTCGCCCGAGAAGTGGCGCGTCGATCCAAATAAATTCCTGCTGGTTCCCTGAAAACGACTAGAAGAATTCGGCGGTGTCGTTCGTCGTCACCGTCTGCAGCAAGCCGCGCTCGACCAGTTCGTTGTAATGACAGACCTGGTTGCGGCCGTGGGTCTTGGCATAGTAGAGGGCCTGGTCGGCGTGGCCGAGTGTGACGACCGGTGAATCGTAGGGGCTGAGGCTCACGAAACCGATGCTCACCGTCACCTTGCCAACCTGCGGGAACTGGTAGCTCTCGACATTGGTGCGGAAGCGGTCGATGATACGGCGCGCATGCTCGAGCGTCGTCGAGCGCAGCAGGACCACGAATTCTTCGCCGCCGAAACGGAACACCCGGTCCTGGGCCCGGAACGAGGCCTGCAACTGGTTCGCGATCAGGATCAGCACTTCATCGCCGTACAGGTGGCCGAAGGTGTCGTTCACCATCTTGAAGTGGTCGACGTCGACCACGGCCAGCCATCCCTTCTTTTCTCCCTGACTGCAACGCCGCTCGGGCTGGCCCGGCAGCGGCGGCTCCGGCTCGGCCGGCGCTTGCAGGATGCGCGCCAGCTGGTCTTCGAAGGTTTTGCGGTTGAGGAGGCCGGTCAGCGAATCGCGTTCGCTGTAGTCCAGCAAATTCTGGAAATTGCGGTAGACCCCGATGATGCCCGTAATCGTGTGAATGATGGCGGCATGGTAGGGCGCCTCGCGCACGATTTCGAGGCAGGTGGTGGCCTTGTCGCCGAACCAGATCGGCAGCCACAGGGTACGTTTGCAGCCTGGACCGCAGGCTTCGGCGCTGGCCTCGTGGCGCGCCAGGCAGGCTGTCAGCTCCGGATAATTGTCGAGCGGCTCACCAGGCGAGGCGCCGTCATGCAGGTCTTCGACGCGGGGCGTGTCCCCTTCGTTGATGCTGGCGCGGACCCGTATGTATTGGCGTCCGCCGAATGTGGAGATGGATAACACCCGCGTCTGCGCGGCGGCGGCCAGTTCCTGCACTGCCGCCACCACTGAGATGTCGAGCATCGCATGGTCGCGGTGGCCGGTCATGTCCACCATGTGTTTCAGAAGGGAATCCATGTCATTCTCAGAAATGTAATCAACCCGCCACAGCTACTCCGAGGGGCGCGCAAGCGCCTGAATTTCCTAAGAGCAAGCGAAACAGCATAATCTCTTTTTGTTATCTAAGCAATATTTGCGCTGCTTTTTTTGGCGTTTTCGGTCCACACGAAGGTGTGTGTACGACCTGGATCAAAGTTCCACCTGAGAAACTAATTCCCCTAAGAAAGCTTGCTCACAGTCAACTTACTGTGGAGCATCATCTTTTATAGTGAACTCACTGCAACGGAAACGACAAAGCACTAGCGGCAGAGTCAGGGGAATTTTCCCACCGTTGCAGGTTGTTCTTATAAACCACCATATGGAGTTTCTCATGAAAACGATCTTTACCGCTGTGCAAGCTTTCATGGCTGACGAAGACGGCGTTACTGCCATTGAGTACGGCCTGATCGCTGCATTGGTTGGTGTTGGTGTCGCCGTCGCCGCAGAAGCACTCGGTGACGGAATCAGCGCTACGTTCACTAACGTAACGACTCGACTGGCCAACGCCATCAAGTAATCATTGAGTTAACCCTCCGGACTATGATCCGGAGGGTTTTTTTTATGGTGGATCGATCATGCCTATCTCGATCTGGCTCGATTTGTTGTTGATTTTCCTGGTTGTCAGTACGGCCATTACCGATTTGGCGATACGCAAAATCCCGAATTTGTTTCTCTTGCTTGCATGGTGCGCAGCACTTGGACTGCGCCTGTACGACACGGCGCCGGCCAGCGCCCTCGGTGCCGCGCTTGGCGGTGCAGTCGTCGGTTTTGCCCTATTCCTGCCCTTGTATCTGGTACGCGGCATGGCTGCCGGCGATGTCAAGCTGATGGCAACCGTTGGTTTGTTCCTGGGCCCGGTCGAAGCGGCGCATGCCTGCATCCTGACCTGGTGCGTAGGCGGCGCCATGGCCCTGCTGATGATCCTGTTCACGCGGCGCTGGGCAGATGCTTACGTCAACTTGCGTCACTTGCTCCTTTCAATGCTGTTACGAACCGGGCCGCCTGCCCCGGGAACGGCGATGGTACGGCCGAGTGCCGGTGCGATGCCGTATGGACTTGCCATTGCCATCAGCACGCTCTGGTTGTTATCACAAAAGCAAATTACCTGACGGTGGCCGCTTGCTGCGCCTCAATGGGCAGGAAGACCCGGTCGCTAGAATGAATTCAATATTCCAGGGGAATGTGCCCTTGTGAATGTAAGGAGAAAGATCATGAGTGACACGCTGTCTTTCGCAGCGTCTGCGGCGGTTTTCGGTACGGCATCGAGCGCGCCTGCAAGGCCGCCGGCTGACCCGGAGATCACCGCGGTCCTGCCGCGCCAGCCGAGGACGGTCAGCGACACCGGGCTCAACAAGCGCCTGCTGGCAGCCTTGTTACTCAAAACCTTGCACGCGACCGGCCGCGCCCCATTGCCATTACTAGCCGGAAAACTCCGCCTGTCCGTCAGCGTGCTGCGCGAAGTGCTGAATGCCATGACAGCCGAGCAGCAAGTCGAGGTGGCCTGGTCGGGTGACTCGGACATCGACTTGCAATACCAGTTGACCGCTATTGGCGAACGCGTCGCGCTCGAGCGTCTGGCGGAATGTGCTTATGTCGGGCCGGCGCCGGTGACGCTCGCTGCTTACCATGCCATGGTCGAGCGTCAGTCCCTGCGCCCCCTGACGCCGCGGCGCGCCAGCGCGCACGGGGCGTCGGCCTGTCCGATACGCCATCTGGCGCCGGCCGAGCTGGCCGCCGCCTTGGCCGAAGACGGCCTGGATCCGGCCTTGCGCGAACTGCTGGGCGCTGCCCTGCAGGCGCAACGCCCACTGCTTCTGCATGGCCCTAGCGGTGCCGGCAAGACCACGCTGGCGCGCAAGCTGGCGCGCCTGCTGCCGGGCTCGGTTGCGGTGCCTTACGCGATCCTGATCGGCGAGCGGATCGTTTCCTTCCACGATCCGCTGCGTCATCCCACCCCGCTACCGCTGGGCCGTCAGCAGGAAGAACGACGCAGCTGCGATGCACGCTGGACCGTCTGCCAGCGTCCGTTGGTGCACGTCGGCGCGGAACTCGATGCATCCATGCTGACGCTGCATATCGACGCCGTCAGCGGGATTCACCGTGCTCCGCTGCAGCTGCAGGCCAACAACGGCATCCTCGTGCTCGATGATCTCGGACGTGGGAAGATGCCGCCGGCCGAGCTGCTTGCGGCCTGGCTCGGCATGCTCGACGGCGCCCCCGCGCGCCTGGCGGCGGGCGCACATGGCGAGAGCATGCCCTTCGACGCGATGCTCGTGCTCGTCACTAACCAGGCGCCAGCCAGCGTCTTCGATGCCGCCTTCCTGCGCCGCATCGCCTACCGCATCGGCCTCGGAGCGCTTGCCGAACCGGCCTATCGCAGCCTCCTGCGCCGCGCCGGCAGGCTGCACGGCATCGACTGCGACGAGGCCGTGATCGATCACCTGATCACGCGCCTGCACCGTGCCGCCAGCACGCCGCTGCTGGCCTGCTATCCGCACGAGCTGATCGGCCGTGTGCTCGATTTCGCCGGCTTTGCCGGCACCGAACCCCGCCTGACGATCGCTGCCCTGGAGCAGGCGTGGAGCAGCATGTGCACCAGCGGCAGCGCCCCGGCCTCGTGCCACGTCGCAGGAATGGAACCATGAAAAACAAGCGCGCCCTTGTCGTGATGGCCGTTGCCATCCTGTTCGGCCTGACGGCCGTGATCCTCGCTTCGCGCTGGCTGCTGTTGCAGCCGACGACCAGCGCCGGGCATATCGTGGTGGCCGCATCCGACATCAACCTCGGCCAGCGCCTGACACCGGAGATGCTCAAGCTGGCCGAGTGGCCCGCCGACAGCATGCCGAAGGGCGCCTTTACCGACCCGGCGAAGCTCGCCGGCCGGGTGCTCAAGAGCAGTCTGCTGGGCGGCGAACCGGTCAGCGAAGCGAAGCTGGCGCCGGCCGGTACGCTGGGAGGATTGTCGGCCCTGATCACCGAAGGCAAGCGCGCGATCACGGTACGGGTCAACGACGTCATCGGCGTGGCCGGCTTTGCCCTGCCGGGGAACTATGTCGACATCATCGTCAGCACCGCAAAGGATCCGGCTCCTGGAAGCAACGCCCGCGAACAAAGCATTTCGAAGATCGTCCTCGAACGCATCCTGGTGCTGGCGGTGGCGCAGGAAGTCAACCGCGATGAAACCAAGCCGCGCGTAGTGAACGCCGTCACGCTCGAAGTCACACCGGAACAGGCCGAAAAACTCGACCTGGCGCGCAGCGTCGGTACGTTGTCGCTGGCGCTACGCAACCAGGTCGATCCGCAATCGGCGCAGACCGAGGGCGCAACCAAGCTGACCTTGCTGCCGGTGGCGGCCTCCGGCGTCAAGCCGGCCATGCCGAAGCCGGTTCCCGTGGTGCGCCGTCCCGAGAAGCCCGTCGTGCACCGGGTTTCCACGCCTCCGGTGCGCCGCAACTGCGTCACCGTCATCAACGGTCTGCATTCCTCGCAAGAGTGCCTCTGATCCCCCTTACCGTGTCAGGTGAAATCATGAACACCAGTTCACAACCGTCCGGCTCCCCGATTCATCCACGCGCCGGCCTGCTGTCCCTGCTGCGCCAGTGCGCGCTGGGCGGCGCTGTCCTGGCGCTGGCGGGCGCCGCCCATGCCGCCCGTCCGAATCCGCAGGCCGAGGCAGCGCCCGCGGCCGGCGAGCGTGCCGGCGCCGGGCCGCGCTGCAGCGGCGAGGCCGCGCGTCCGGCCCAGGTCGCGCTGCAGATGGGGAAATCGACCCTGATGCGCCTGCCGGAAGCGGTCCAGAACCGCAGTGTCGGCAATCCCGAGGTCGTGCAGGCGATGCTGGTATCGCCGGACACGATGTACATCGCCGGCGTCGACGTCGGCACCACCAACATGATCGTGCAAGGCCGCAGTGGCCTGTGCAGCGTGCTCGATATCACGGTTTCGATGGACCCCAGCGCGCTGCAGGCGACGCTGGCCGCCGTCATGCCCGAGGAGAAGGACATCCGCGTGCTGGCGGCCGCCGATTCGCTGGTACTGACCGGGACCGTGTCCGACGCGTCGGTCGTCGCCCGCGCGGCCGAGCTGGCGAGTGCCTACGTGCGCCGCCCGCTGCGCCCGCTGGGAGCGGTGCAGAAGGACCTGACGCCGACCGCGCCCAGCGCCGTCGGCAACGGCAGCGGCCTGCGTCTCGTGAACATGCTGAGCGTCGCCGCCCCGCAGCAGGTGCAGCTCGAAGTGAAGGTGGCCGAAGTGTCGAAGAGCCTGCTCGAACGGCTGGAAGGGGGGACCAGCTGGACCTTCGGCTCGGGCAGCTGGGCTGCCGCGGTGGCGGCGAACTTCCTGAGCGGCACGGCGAAGGGCGGCCTGGGCGCACAGAAATCGAACGGCAACGGTTTTGCGGTCGACGCCCAGACGCAGGACAGCCTGGTGCGCGTGCTGGCCGAGCCGAACGTCATGGCGATCAGCGGCCAGGAGGGCAGTTTCCTCGCCGGCGGCAAGTTTTATATTCCGGTCTCGCAGGATAACAACCGCATCACGCTGGAAGAGAAGGAATTCGGCGTCGGCCTGCGCTTCACGCCGACGGTGCTCGGCGGCGGCCGCATCAACCTGCGTGTCGCGCCCGAAGTGTCGGAGCTGTCGCGTGAAGGGATCGGCATCAACGCCGCCGGCATTAACAGCACGGCGATCCTGCCCGTCGTGACGACCCGCCGTGCCAGCACCACGGTGCAGCTGTACGACGGCCAGAGCTTCGCCATTGGTGGCCTGATCAAGAACAACCTGGTGACCAGCCTGAAAGGCTTGCCGGTGCTGGGCGAGGTGCCTGTGCTCGGTGCGCTGTTTCGCAGCACCGACTTCCAGCAGGACCGCAGCGAGCTCGTTTTCGTGATCACGGCGCGCCTGGTCAAGCCACTGACGGCGACCGGCTACAAGCTGCCGACCGATGGGGTGGATGCGCCCTCGCGTGCCGCCCTGATGCTCGGCGGGCGTCTCGAAAGCGCGGCCAAGCTGCCCGAGCCGACCGCGCGCACGGGCCAGAGCGTCGACGGATTCCAACTCAAATAGGAGGCGGCAATGACGACCAGGACTATCGCAGGCATCGTGGCGCTGTTGCTGCTGCAAGGCTGCTCGACCGCTCCACGTTTCGAACAGAACTTCGGCGCCTCGGTGCGGGCCAATGTCGCCGCACAGACGATCGACCCGCGCGGCGCGGCCAACGCCAACCCCGCAGCGGGGATCGACGGGCCGGCGGCACGCGCGGCGCACGAGCGCTACCAGCAATCGTTCATCCAACCCGGCAGCGCGGCGAGTGCGCCGCTGCTCAATACGCTCGGCAGCGTAAAGTAAGCCGAGCGGCGCCGGCCACCATCCCTTCATCGTTTACCAGCCCAGTGCTCCACGAGGACCGTCATGAAAGCCCTTTTGATCAGCCGCGACAGCTTGCTGTTTGCCGAGCTCGCCTCCCAGGGCGCGGCACGCGTGCCGCCGCTGAATGTGGCCAACAGCCGCGTCTCGATGCGCGAAGCCCTGGACCGGCCGCTGGGAGAAGCGCCGGGCCTGGTGATCGTCGATGCCGGTGAAGGCAGGCCAGACGATGCCGACCTGCTCGAACGGATGGCGCGCCAGTATCCGGAAGCGCAGTTCATGCTGCTCACCAGCCAGCACCAGCCGGAGTTCCTGATCCGCGCAATGCGTGCCGGCGTGCGCGAAGTGCTGCAGCTGCCGCTCGTGCATCGCGCCTTCCACGAAGCGATGGATCGCATCGCCACGGCGGCCGGCGTGGCAGGACTACGCGACGGCAAGGTGCTCGCCTTCATTTCCTGCAAAGGCGGCAGCGGCGCGACTTTTATTTCGACTAACTTCGGTTACGCGCTGGCTACGCTGGCCGAAAAGAAGGTCCTGCTGATCGACCTGCACGGCCAGTTCGGCGACGCGGCCCTGTACGTCTCGGACCAGAAGCCGGGCATGACGCTGTCCGACGTGTGCGAGCAGATTGCGCGCATCGACGGCCCCTTCCTGGACTCCTGCCTGGTGCACGTCACGCGCGGCTTCGGCGTCTTGCCTGCGGCCGACGACCCGTCGCAGGCGAAGGAAGCCAAGCCGGAGCACATCGATGCCATCTTGCGTGTCGCGCGCCAGCATTACGACTACATCTTGCTCGATGTCGGACGCCAGATCGATGCCGTCTCGCTGCGCGCGCTCGACAGCACTGACACGATTTATCCGGTGCTGCAGCTGGCGCTGCCCGACATCCGCGATGCGCGCCGCCTGCTCGATATCTTCCGATCGCTCGGCTACCCGCTGGAGACGATCCGCCTGATCGTCAACCGCTACGAGAAGGGCGGCCGCCTGCGCCTGCCCGACCTGCATGCGGCGCTCGGTTGCGAGGTCGTGCATACCGTGCCGAACGATTACGTCGCTGTCACCGACTCGGTCAACCAGGGCGTCCCGGTGCTCGAGCTGTCGCGCACGAGCGCGGCCGCGCGCAGCCTGGCCGATCTGGTGGAACTGGTCACCGCACGGCGCGCCCCTGAATCCCGCGGCTTGCTCGATCGCCTGTTCGGGCGCGGCGAAGCCGACTATTAAAGGAGATTCCCATGTCCCTGCGTGAACGCCTTGCCATCTCGGACGATAACCGCAAGGCCGGCGCCTTGCCTGCCGAAGCCGGCAACGGGGCCTATCAGGAACTGAAGAAGATGATGCACCAGATGATCCTCGACCGGATCGACCTGGAGCGACTGAAGCGCCTGACCGCCGAGCAGTTCAAGCACGAGCTGGCCCTGCTCATCCAGCGCATCATCGAAGAGGAGCGCATCGTCCTCAACCAGCACGAGCGCCACAACCTGGTGCTCGACATCCAGCACGAGATGCTCGGCTTCGGGCCGCTGGAGCCGTTGCTGAACGACCCGAGCGTCTCCGACATCCTGGTCAACACGGCCAGCCGGGTCTACGTCGAGCGCCGCGGCAAGCTGGAGCTGACCGACATCAGCTTCCACGACAACGCCCACCTGATGAAGATCATCGAGAAGATCGTCTCGCGCGTGGGCCGCCGCGTCGACGAATCGAGCCCGATGGTCGACGCCCGCCTGCCGGACGGCTCGCGCGTGAATGCGATCATCCCGCCGCTGGCCGTGGACGGCCCGATCCTGTCGATCCGCCGCTTCGGCGCGACCCCGCTGACGGTGCAGAACCTGCTCGACTACAAAAGCATGACGCCGCCGATGATCAAGGTGTTGCAAGGCCTGGGCATCGCCAAGATCAACATCCTGATCTCGGGCGGCACCGGCAGCGGCAAGACCACCTTGCTCAACCTGCTGTCGGGCTTCATCCCCACCAACGAACGCCTCGTCACGATCGAAGACGCGGCCGAACTGCAGCTGCGCCAGCCGCACGTGGTGCGCCTCGAGACACGCCCGGCCAACATCGAGGGCAGGGGCGAAGTCACCCAGCGCGCGCTGGTCAAGAACGCGCTGCGGATGCGTCCGGACCGCATCATTCTCGGCGAAGTACGCGGCGCCGAGGCGCTCGACATGCTGCAGGCGATGAACACCGGCCACGAAGGCTCGCTCGCGACCATCCACTCGAACACGCCGCGCGACGCCTTGTCGCGGCTGGAAAACATGGTGGGCATGGCGGGCGCGAACCTGACCCCGCGCGCCATTCGCCAGCAGATCTGCTCGGCGGTGACGGTGGTGGTGCAGGCTTCGCGCCTGATCGACGGCTGCCGCAAGGTGGTCAGCCTGCAGGAAATCACCGGCATGGAAGGCGACATCATCTCAATGCAGGAAATCTTCCGCTTCGAGCAGACCGGTGTCGATCGCGACGGCAAGGTGCTGGGCCATTTCTCGGCGACCGGCGTGCGTCCGCGCTTTGCCGACCGCCTCAAGATGTACGGCGCCGAGATCCCGGACGACACCTTCGATCCCGACCGCATTTACCAATGAACCCGCAGGCCTTGCCTGCAGTGGAGCCGCGCAATGGACCTGCTCTTCTACAGCTTTACCGTCTTCCTGTTTGCCGCCGTGATCCTGCTGATCGAGGGCGTCTATCTGTGGTGGTCGAGCACGTACGGCAAAGCGGCCCAGCGCATCGCGCGCCGCCTGCAGGTCATGTCGGGCGGGAGCGGACGTTCCGGCGAACGCATCTCGATTCTCAAGCAGCGCCGCTTCAGCATTCACGATGGCTTTGACCGCTTGCTGCACGGGATCGCGCCGCTCCACAAGATCGACGCGTTGCTGATTCAGGCCGGCAGCGCGTTGACGGTAGAGCGCTTTCTCGGCTGTTCGCTGGCAGCCTTTCTGCTGGCCTTGGCGGCAAGCAGCCTGCGGCCCTTGCCGTTCGCGCTGCGCCTGATGGTGGCGCTGCCGGCGCTGCTCCTGCCGTATATCCTGATCCGGCGCGCACGCACGCGGCGCCTGTGCCGCATCGAACAACAGTTGCCCGACGCCACCGATTTCATCGCCCGCGCGCTGCGGGCTGGTCACTCGTTTACCAACGTGCTGCAGATTGTCGGCAACGAACTGCCCGAGCCGCTGAGCAGGGAGTTCCGCATCGCGCGCGAGGAAATCAACTACGGGGTGCCGATGGGCGAAGCCCTGCACAACATGGCGGAGCGCATTCCGCTCACCGACCTGCGCTACCTGATCATCGCCGTGCTGATCCAGCGCGAGTCGGGCGGCAACCTGGCCGAAATTCTCGGCAACATCAGCACCATCATCCGCAGCCGCCTGAAATTGGTGGCCCAGGTGCGCGTGCTGTCGGCCGAGGGCCGCATGTCGGCGTGGATACTCGGCTTGCTGCCTTTTGCCGTGCTGGTGATCCTGTCCCTGGCCGCGCCGAACTATGTCAGCCTGCTTTGGACGGACCCGAGCGGTATGCGCTTGCTGTACTACGCGGCCGGCATGATCCTGTTCGGCGTTCTCTGGCTGCGCAAGCTCATCCGAATCCGTATCTGAGGAGCCGCAATGAATGCTGCACAATTTTCATTCCTGCTGATCGTCTTCGGCATCGTCTGCGCGCTGGCCTGGCTGGCGATGATCCTGTTCGCGCCGGAAGCCCTGCGCACCCGCTTGCGCCGCTTCATCGGCAAGTCCGACACCACCCAGCTCGAATCCGACGGCTGGGTCGAGCGGGTCGCCAAGGTGAGCCAGCCGTTGACCAAGCTGTCGATTCCGGAAGAGGGATGGGAAAAGTCGGCGCTGCGCACCCGCTTCATGAATGCGGGCTGGCGCAATCCGTTCGCGCCGACGCTGTTCTTTGCCGCGAAGACGGCACTGGCGCTGTTCGGGCCGGCCGTGATCGGCCTGCTGGTGGCGACTGCCGTGATGACGCTGTCCGGCATCAAGCTCCTGTTCCTGCTGCTGCTGGCCGCGTCGGTCGGCTACTACCTGCCGAATGTCAGCCTGAACCATATCGCACGGCGCCGCCAGCGCGAAATCTTCGAGACCCTGCCGGACGCCTTGGACCTGCTCACGGTCTGCGTCGAGGCTGGATTGAGCCTGGAACGGGCGTTCGTGAAAGTGGCGGGCGAGATCCATATCAAAAGCGTCACGCTGGCGCAGGAACTCCAATTGGTCCTGATGGAAATGCGTGCCGGTTTTAGCAAGGAAAAAGCCTTGCGCAATTTCGCCCTGCGTAGCGGCGTCAACGACGTCGACACTCTGGTTGCCATGCTGATCCAGTCCGAGCGCTTCGGCACCAGCGTTGGCGATTCGCTGCGTGTCTACTCGGAGAACCTGCGCACCAAGCGGCGCCTGCTGGCCGAGGAGTGCGCCGCCAAGATTGGCCTGAAACTGCTGTTTCCGCTCATCTTTTGTATTTTCCCGACGCTCTTGATGGTCCTGCTGGGCCCGGCTGGTATCCAGCTCGGCCGCACCCTGGCCGCCGTCAGTGGCGCCCGTTGAATCGAGGAGACGTTCATGCACGCCCGCCGCATTCTCAAACAAATCCCGGTGTTGTGTACCGGCGCGCTCTTGCTCGCATGTGCCGACGTCGCGCGCCAGCCCGATGCCGCGCCTGCCCTGGATGCCGACCGCGCCTACGACCAGGGACGCGAGCTGCATCTGGCCGGCCGCCACGACGAAGCGATTGCCGCCTACCGCATGGCGCTGTCCGCCACGCCGGGCCACGTGCGTGCGCGCAACGCACTGGCTGCCGCCTACGCGCGCCAGGGCGATGTCGCCCGCGCCATTCCGATCTGGCGCGCCCTCACCGATGAACTGCGCCCGGGCAGCGGACCCGACGGCGCCTACCTGTTCGCCAACCTCGGCTATGCCTATTTGCTGGGCGGTGATTTTCAGAACGCAGTGACTGCGCTGGAAAAAGCCTGCGTCCTCGATCCGCTCGATCACCGTGCCTGGAACAACCTGGGCGAAAGCCTGCGCCGCCTCGGCCAGGAAAAGAGGGCGGCCCTGATGTTTCGCCAGGCCGAGGCGCTGCGCCAGCACGACTTCCGGGGCGATTATTTAGCGGCCGGCGGCACGGCAGTGGCTGCGATCGAAGCGGCAGTAGCCGCGCCGGCGCGCCCCGACACCGGCTGGGCCGCAACCGAGGTGCGCACCGCCGCCGACGGCACCCTGGAACTGCTGCGCCTGCCGGCACGCGCCACCCTGGCCCAGAGCGCGCCGCCGCCCGAGCCGGCTCCCCAGGCGCCGCGCACACGGCCCGACCTCGTGCTGCTGGAGATTCGAAACGGTAACGGCGTCACCGGCATGGCCCGCACGCTGTCGCACCAGATCGTGGGCGACGGCCTGCAGGTGACGCGGCTGAGCAATGAAAAAGGTTTTCAGGTGCGCCGTACCCGGATCGAACACCACGCGGACTTTCGCGCCGCAGCCGAACGGCTGGCGCAGCGTCTCGGCAGCGGTGGACGCGGGCGCTTCGAAGCCGTCCAGGTCGTCCAGGTCGACAATTGCAAGCCAAGCGATATGCGCCTGGTGCTCGGCCAGGACTTGGCACGCGGGCAACTCGTACTGCGCGCGGCGCCGGCAGCGCAGCAAGTCCTGGCGCAGGCTGAACTGCCTGACAAGGCGCCGTGACCGTTCCTGGCCGGGCACCTTTGTTCGGTATCAAACACTGTCGATGCGCGCGCCCGAAAATGAAGCGATCTTCTTCATCACGGGAGCGTTGCCATGAACATTGCACAGCGTTTCATTTCGGTGTTCGCCGCCTTCATGGTGTTCTTGCTGGTCGGCTGCGCGTCGACCGGTACACGCGAAGGCACCGGTGAATACATCGACGACACCGTCATCACCAGCAAGGTCAAGGCCGCCTTCGCGGCCGACCCCACCGTCAAAGCCACCGAAGTGAAGGTGGAAACCTTCAAGGGCACGGTGCAATTGAGCGGCTTCGTCGAGTCGCGCGAGAGCGCCCAGAAGGCGGTGCAGCTCGCGCGTGAGGTCAAGGGCGTGAAGGAGGTGCGCAACAACACCGTCCTGAAATAGCCGGCTGGGTTCAGCGCCAGCTTACATGGCCCATGCCGCCCGTCGTGGCATTGCGCTGCGCCGGCTTGCCATAGACGGTGGCCGAGCCCATGCCGCTCAGGTTGAGGCTGGCCGCCGAGCTGGCATACACGGTTGCGCCGCCGAGGCCGCTCATGTCGAGATCAACGGTTTCGGCGCGCAGCTTTTCCGCGTCCAGGTTGCCGATTCCCGCGAGCGTCGCGCGCAGTGCGCGCGTCTGGCCGGTCACGGCAAGCTGGCCGGCACCGCGCAAGGCGAGATCCATCCGCTCGGCCTTGGCCGTATCGATGCTCAGGCTGCCGACACCGCCGAGGCGGGCATCCACAGTGCGGTAGTTGCCATTGAGTTTGACGGCGCCCGCTCCATCCAGCGAGACGACGATCTTGTCTCCGCTGAAACCGCTGACCGTGCTGGCGCCCACGCCACCCGACACGAATTCGGCCAGGTTCGGCACGACCAGCTCGGCGCGCAGCTGCGCATGGCGCTCGAACGACCCGTTATTGCGGCGTTCGGTATCGATCTGCAGCGTCTCTCCTTGCTGGCGCGTCGTCACGCGCGCGACATCGGCGCGCTCTCCCGAAATGACCAGCGAGGGCGTGGCGCCCTGGCGCACGACAAGGTCGGTCACGCCCTCGAGCTTGACGCGGGTGACGCGCGCATCGACAGGGCGCGCTTCGCGCACGAGGTCGGCTGCCAGCGCGGCGCTTGCGCTCAAGCCCAGGGCCGAGGCGAGTAAGGTGGTGCCAAGCAATTTGTTCATGGTTGTCTCCGTCGATTTGATGACGCCACTATAGGAGGCGGGATCGGCGGCGGCGCGTGCCGTGCGACGGGCTGCGCAATGGGCGGAATGAAATGCCAAAACCAGCACGCCGCACGAGCGATCAACGACGCAGGGCTCGCCTGACCAGCACGCCTGCGCCTGCAAGCGAAAGGACCACCACCGCCAGCGCCACCCAGCCCTCGTATGCGTGAATCAGGTGCGGCGTATCGCCCTCGCTGGCCTGGGCGGGGGCCGCGCCGAAGCTGGCGGCAAGGATGGCAAGGAGGATTGCAGCGATCGGTACGAGACGGCGCAGGAAGCGGGGCATGGCAACTCCTCAATTGAATGGACGGGGCGGCGCTGGCAAGCGCGCGCTGGCTGGACTGCAGGCCGCATGGACAGCCTCCTCACCAAGCAATAACTCAGCAAGAAGCATGCCGTTCATCTGCCCTCTATTAAGCATGTGCGCGCGGTAAAAAATGCACCCAGGCAGTGCGCCGGCTGCGGCGTGTCCCGGGATGGGGCGCCAGCATCGCGCACCGCGCCTCGGCAGGCGCTGCGCCCTGGCACGCGTGCCCATGAGCGGATCCGATGCACTTTGCCGAGTGCGCTGAGCCTAGCGCAGGCCTGTCCCGTTTGACCTCAATCAAACGCTTTGCAGCTCCACGTCCCATCTTGAACCTCTCGCCTACGGGCGATTTTTAAAAGGAGGGCGCATCATGTTGAAACAACTTACTGCAGGCATCGCACTGGCATCAGTTGTCGTCTTGCCGGCCCTGGGCGCACCGGTGCGCATGTCAAGCGCACAACTGGACGACGTGGTGGCCGGCACCGACTGCACCTGCGGCTGCCCGGAACCTACCGGGAAGGGCAACAATGGCTGGGGCAACGGTTCGGACCCGAGCAATCCGGGCAGCGACAACGGCGGTACTGCGCCGTCGAAGACCGCCAATGACAACCTGCCGCCGGGACAGAACCGGCCGAACACCAACCCGACCGGTTCGTCCGGACGATGAGCCATGCTCATGGGGGCGGGTCCTTGACCCGCCTTGTGCTCCTATCCCGGTATTCTTGGGCGCTGGGACTGGCCGTTCTGCTGGGCTCGAACCCCGTATGGGCCGAGCGTCCAGTGCGCTCGCTGCTCGAAATCCGGCACGAAGCACTGTTTCCTCAGCGTTGGGACAACAGTTGCGGTGCAGCCACCCTGGCGACCGTGCTGCGTTACTACAAGGGCGTATCCACCAACGAGGAAGCCGTCGCCCGCGGCATGCTGCGCCAGACCGATCCCTTGCGAGTACGCGTACGGGGCGGCTTCTCGCTGCTGGACATGCAGCGCTACCTGACCAGGCTCGGGTTCCAGGGAGAGGGCTACATGAACATGACGCTTGCCGACCTGGCCGAGCGGGTGCCGATGATCGTGCCCATCACCATGAATGGCTATGCCCATTTCGTCGTCGTGCGCCGGGTTGGCCCGACCGGCATCAATATCGGCGATCCCAGTTTCGGGAATTATGAAATGGCTCAATCCGCTTTCGCCGAGAAATGGTCAGGCATCGGATTCGGCATCCAATAAACCAATGGGAATACCATGAACAAATTGACGGCCGGCGCCTTCCTGTTTGGCGCCGCAACGGCGTGCTGCGCCCAGAGCGACGAGGACTTGCGGCGCAAGATCGCCGAGCAGGCGGCCACGATCGAACGCCAGCAGCAACGCATCCAGGTACTGGAACGTGCCCTGACACCGGCGCGCGTCGCCACCGGTGCGCTTGCCGACACGGCGCCGGAAGATGCCGCCGCCGAAAGCAATCGCGCGCTCGAACGCGCCCTGGTGCGGGAACGGGCCTCAGTGCTCTCGTCGGGCACGGTCGAAGTCGAACCGAACTTCGTCGCCTCGCACAGTTCCGGCGATGGCGGGTTTCGCCGCAACTCCTTCGGCCCGGGCCTGACCCTGCGCGCAGGCCTGCCCGGCCGTTCGCAGCTCGAGGCCAGCGTGCCCTATGTGTTCGAAAGGATCAGCAACGGCAACCAGTCGACGCACTCCGATGGCGTCGGCGACTTGTCGCTGGCGGCCTCGCACCAGTTCATGGCCGAGACGGAGAAGTTACCGAGCCTGGTCGGCAATCTCGGCTACCAGGCCGCCACCGGACGCAACACCAGCTACGAGCAGGGCCCCTTGGTCGCGTTGGGCGGCGGCTTTCCTTCGCTACAAGTCTCGGCCAGCGCCACCAAACGCCTCGATCCGCTGGTGTTCTTCGGCAGCCTGAGTGCCACCCGCTACCGCGCGCGTGAAAAAGGTGGTTTTCATGTCCGCCCCGGCAATATCTATGGCCTGCGCTTCGGTACCGCGCTGGCGACGGCACCCGCCACCTCACTGCGCACCGCCGTCAGCCTGAATTGGCTCGACACGACCCGGATCGATGGCGCACCGGTGCCGACCGATGACGTCAACGCGTTTCTCGAACTGGGCGGCTCGGCCGTCCTGACGCCGTCGACCGCCATCGACATCCTGTTCGCCGCGGGCCTGACGCGCAACACGCCGGACTTTCGCCTGATGGTGTCGGTACCGGTCCGGTTCTGAATAGCGGCGCCAGCCCTGAAAAACAAAAATGCCTTACGCGCAGTGCACGTAAGGCATGTGATGTTTGCTGCTGTCTGGTGCCGGCTGCCGGTTTCGAACTGGCCACCTGATGATTACAAATCAACTGCTCTACCAAATGAGCTAAGCCGGCGTAATCTGTACGGCAAGAATTATAACGCTATTTAATCCTGGTCAGCGTTGGGCGGCCGCCTTTTTTCGGGGGCTCATCGCCGTCGTCGGGCGAATGCGACACCTCCGTCGTTGGCGCGTCGCTGGTGGCAGCAGGCACGGCGGACAGGCTCGGTGCGCTCGTCGTTTCTTCCTCGGCAGCGGCCATGTCGGCTGCGGTGGTGCTGACGTCGAAGGCCATACCCTGGCCGTTTTCGTTGGCGTAGATCGCCAACACGTTTTGCACCGGCACATAGATTTCGCGCGAGACACCGGCGAAACGGGCGCGGAAGTGGATCGCGTCATTGTCCATCTTGAGGCCGGACGTCGCGCCATAGCTGATGTTCAGGATGATCTCGCCCTTTTTCACGTATTCCATTGGAACCGTCGTGGCCGCATCGACCTTTACCGCGAGATAGGGCGTGAAACCGCTGTCGGTGCACCATTCATACAGGGCGCGCAGCAAATAGGGCTTGGTGGAAATGTCGGGCATGTGCAGATGAGAGTAACAATGATCCGGCGATATCGGCGAACTGATACGCCAACGCAGCCACATGTAACAGGCAGCAGGTCGTGCGCGCCATCGCATGTGAAACGTATCGATGCAAGTGGCCAGCTTACTGCGCTTTGCCAAACGGCGGCGCAACACTGGCATGAAAAACCGAGGTCCATGCCGCACCTGGCGGCATGGACCGGACACTGCTTAGCGGCGCATGACCTTTTCCGACGGCGTCAGCGCTTCGATGTAGGCCGGACGCGAGAAGATGCGCTCGGCGTATTTCATCAGCGGTGCAGCGGTCTTCGACAGTTCGATGCCGTAGTGGTCCAGACGCCACAGCAGCGGTGCGATCGCCACGTCGAGCATCGAGAATTCGTCGCCCAGCATGTACTTGTTCTTCAGGAACAGCGGCGCCAGCGTCGTCAGGCGGTCGCGGATTTCGGCGCGCGCCTTGTCGTGGGCTTTTTCGTTCGTCTTGTTGCGGTCGCTTTCCAGCACGTGCACGTGAACGAACAGTTCCTTCTCGAAGTTGAACAGCATCAGGCGGGCACGGGCGCGCATCAGCGGATCGGCCGGCATCAGCTGCGGGTGCGGGAAGCGCTCGTCGATGTACTCGTTGATGATGTTCGATTCGTACAGGATCAGTTCGCGCTCGACCAGGATCGGAACCTGGCCGTACGGATTCATCGTCGAAATGTCTTCCGGCTTGTTGAACAGGTCGACGTCGCGCACTTCGAAATCCATGCCTTTTTCGAACAGAACGAGGCGGCAGCGTTGGGAGAACGGGCACGTGGTGCCAGAGTAGAGAACCATCATGGTTGGCGTTCCTTAAGAAACAAAGGGGCGAGCGCCGAGCGACTCACCCCGAATAATAATTGCCCGTATTATAGCCAAGCGGGCAATGAAAACGAATTACTTCAGATCTTTCCAGTAGGACGCGTTCAGTCGCCAGGCCAGGAAAGCAAATACTGACAGGAAAATTAGCACGATAGCACCAAGTTTCTTGCGCGTTCCTTGCGCTGGCTCAGCCATCCAGCTGAGGTAGGCAACCAGGTCGGCCGTCGCGATGTCGAAGTCGGTGGCGGACATCGATCCCGGGGCGACTTGCTCCCAGCCGGCAAACTTGTGGATCTTCTTGCCGGCGTCGTGCGGATCGGTTTCCTCGACCATTTTCGGGGCCCGTACGCCCTGCAGCTGCCACATCACGTGCGGCATCGCCACGTTCGGCACCACCATGTTGTTCCAGCCGGTCGGGCGGGTGTCGTCCTTGTAGAAGGTGCGCAGGTAGGTGTACAGGTAGTCGGCGCCGCTGCCCGCCGGCGACGATTTTGCACGTGCGATCACCGACAGGTCCGGCGGCACCGCGCCGAACCAGGCCTTGGCATCGGCCGGACGCATCGCGGTCGTCATCAGCTCGCCGACTTTGTCGGCAGAGAACAACAGATTGGTCTTGATCTGCTCGTCCGTCAGGCCGATGTCGCGCAGGCGGTTGTAACGCATGGCCGATGCCGAGTGGCAATTCAGGCAATAGTTGACGAACAGCTTGGCGCCGTTTTGCAGCGATGCCATGTCGCTGCGTTCCGGTGCGCGGTCGAGCGGGAAGCCGCCTTCGCTTGCGAATACCAGTCCCGGCACCAGCGCCAGGACCGCAAACAGTTTTTTTGTAAAGTTCATGGTTGTCCTTAAGCTTGGGTCCTGGGATCAATGCGGGTGGAAGGTCACGCGCGTCGGCACCGGCTTGAACCGGCCGGCGGCGCTCCACCACGGCATCAGGAGGAAGAAGCTGAAGTACAACAGCGTGCAGACCTGGGAAACCAGCGTGTAGGCCGGCGTCGGCAGCTGGGTGCCGAGGTAGCCGAGCGCGATGAAGGCCAGGCCGAACAGCACGTAGAGCCACATGTGCCATTTCGGACGATAGCGGATCGAACGTGCCGGCGAGTGATCCAGCCACGGCAGTGCGCCGATGATCACGACGGACGAGCCGAACAGCACCACGCCCCAGAATTTCGCTTCCAGCGTCAGCATGCCGATGATCAGGACCAGGCCGATCACGGCGGCCGCTACCTTGCCCTTGTACGACAGGCGCGACTTGATCCAGAGGAAGACGACATACAGCACGACCGCGGCAATCACCACGTACATGAAGTCGGCCGTGGTGGCACGCAGCACCGAGTAAAACGGCGTGAAATACCAGGTCGGCGCGATGTGCGGCGGCGTCTTCATCGAATCGGCCGGAATGAAATTGTTGTACTCGAGGAAGTAACCGCCCATTTCCGGCGCGAAGAACACGACCGCCGAGAAGATCAGCAGGAACATCGAGACGCCGAACAAGTCTTTCGTCGAGTAGTACGGGTGCGAAGGAATCGCGTCCAGCGGATGGCCGTCAGGGCCGAGGTGTTCCTTGACTTCGATGCCGTCCGGGTTGTTCGAGCCGACTTCGTGCAGCGCGATCAGGTGCGCCGCGACCAGGCCCAGCAGCACCAGCGGCAGGGCGATGACGTGGAAGGCGAAGAAGCGGTTCAGAGTCGCGTCCGACACCACGTAGTCGCCGCGGATCCACAGCGACAGGTCAGGGCCGATGACCGGGATCGCACCGAACAGGTTGACGATCACCTGGGCGCCCCAGTACGACATCTGGCCCCAGGGCAGCAGGTAGCCGAAGAAAGCCTCGGCCATCAGGCACAGGAAGATCGCGAAACCGAAGATCCAGATCAATTCGCGCGGCTTGCGGTAGGAACCGTAGAGCAGGCCACGGGTCATATGCAGGTAGACGACGATGAAGAAGGCCGAGGCGCCGGTCGAGTGCATGTAGCGCACCAGCCAGCCCCAGGGCACGTCGCGCATGATCGTCATCTCGACCGAATTGAAGGCCAGGGCGGCGTCCGGCTTGTAGTGCATCGTCAGGAAGATGCCGGTAACGATCTGCAGCACCAGGATCAGCATCGCCAGCGAGCCGAACAGGTACCAGATATTGAAGTTTTTCGGGGCGTAGTACTTGCCCCACTGGTCGTTCCAGAGTTTCGACAGCGGGAAGCGGTCGTCGATCCAGGCCAGGGCCTTGTGGCCGGCCGGCGCGTTGGCCGGCAGTTTGGTTTCCTTGAATGCCGCGCCCATGTTATGCCTCGCCTTTCTCGTCTTTGCCGATCACGAGCTTGTTATCGGACAGGTACATGTACGGCGGGATGTCCATGTTCGTCGGCGCCGGCTTGTTCTTGAACACGCGGGCCGACAAATCGAAGGTCGAGCCATGGCAAGGGCAGAGGAAGCCGCCGTGCCAGTCGTCGGGCAGGTTCGGCTGCGGGCCTTCGGCAAAACGGGAGGAGGGGGAGCAACCCAGGTGCGAGCAGATGCCGACGGTGACCAGGACTTCCTTGTGCTCGGCACGCGAACGGAATTCGTTCTTGGCGTACTCCGGCATGTCGATCTGGTAGATCTTTTCGGATTTCGGGTCGGCGACAAGATTGTCGTTCTTCGGGATGCTGGCCATCATTTCCGGCGTGCGGCGCAGGATCCACACCGGCTTGCCGCGCCATTCGACGACCTTCATTTCCCCGGGCTTGACGTCCGAGATATCCACTTCGACCGGAGCGCCGGCAGCTTTCGCCCGCTCGGAAGGTTGGAACGTGCTGACCAACGCACCTGCCGTGGCCACACCGACTACGCCTCCCGCCGCACATGTCGCGACGAGCAAGCCACGCCGGCCTGAATCGACCTGCTTTTCATTACTCATACCAACCCCACTCCGTGAAATTACGAAACTTGAGAATCAATTAAGAGCTTGCAGCAACACAAAATTATATGTGAATGGCAATCTTTATTGGAGAAAAAATATTGAGTGTGCGGTAGCGATGGAATGTGCGTCCCGGGAAACCGGTGCCAGGCCCGTGAAACGTGGTGCGCACGATCGAAAAGCGCTTGCGGTATCATCGCCTTGGTCAATTCGATAACCCGGGGAGAATACGATGTCGATGATGAGTGAGTTCAGGCAATTCGCAATGCGTGGCAATGTGGTCGACCTGGCGGTCGGCGTGATCATCGGCGGCGCATTCGGGCGCATCGTCGATTCCCTGGTCCAGGATGTCATCATGCCGCCGATCGGCAAGATCTTCGGCGGTCTCGATTTCGCGAATTACTATATACCCCTGAATAACCAGGCGACAGGCCTGGCACTGGCCGAAGCGAAAAAAGCCGGTGCGGTCATCGCCTACGGCAATTTCCTGACGATTTTGCTGAACTTCATCATCCTCGCCTTCATCATCTTCCAGATGGTGCGCCTGATGAACCGGATGCGCGAGCGCCTGGTTCCGACCGAGGCGGCAGCGGCGCCGGCCACGCCGGAAGACATCCTGTTGCTGCGCGAAATCCGCGACTCGCTGCGCCGCCCACCCACACAGTAAAACGTGAAAGACGATATCGTCACCCTCCGCCCGGCCTCGCCCTTGCGACGGCTGTGGCTGCTGTTCGCCCAGGTGGTGACGGTCGCACTCGCCCTGTATTTCGTCGTGTCGGCCCTGCGTCCCGACTGGCTCGGACGCGTGCCGGTGCAGGTACCGGTTGGGGCCGGCGCGCGCGGCGTGCCTGTCCTGCAGTCGCAGTCGGGCCCGCCGACGGCCAGCTACCGCGAAGCCGCCGGGCGGGCGATGCCGGCGGTCGTCAACATCCTCACCAGCAAGGCCTCGCGCGAAGCCCATCCGATATTAAAAGATCCGTTCTTCCGGCGCTTCTTCGGCGACCGCATGCCGCCGGAAGAGCAGATGTCGAGCCTCGGTTCGGGCGTGATCGTGAGCGGCGAAGGCTATATCTTGACCAACTTCCACGTCGTGGAGGGAGCCGACCAGATCGAAGTCGGCCTGGCCGACGGCCGCAAGGCGGCGGCGCGCATCGTCGGCACCGATCCGGAAACGGATCTCGCCGTGATCCGCATCGGCGAGCGCAACCTGCCGGTGATGGTGCTGGGTGAACCGGACGAGGCGCGGGTCGGCGACGTCGTGCTGGCGATCGGCAACCCCTTCGGGGTCGGCCAGACCGTCACCATGGGCATCATCTCGGCCGTGGGACGGAATAACCTGCACATCAACCACTTCGAAAATTTTATTCAGACCGACGCGGCCATCAACTTCGGCAATTCAGGCGGCGCCCTGGTCGACATCCAGGGCAACCTGCTCGGCATCAATTCGGCGATCTATTCGCAGACCGGCGGTTCGATCGGCATCGGTTTCGCGATTCCCGTTTCCACCGCACGCACCGTGCTCGAATCGATCATCAAGAACGGGCAAGTGGTGCGCGGCTGGATCGGCATCGAGTCGCAGGACATCACGCCCGAGCTGGCCGACAGTTTCGGTTTGGGGCGCAGCAGCGGCGCCATCATTGCCGGCGTGGTGCGCAACGGCCCGGCGGACCGCGCCGGCGTGCGCCCGGGCGACATCCTGCTCGCCGTCGAAGGGAAAATCGTCAAGAATACCGGCGACATGCTGAACCTGATCGCCCAGCTGGCGCCCGGCGCCAAGGCAAAACTCAAACTCATGCGCCAGAACCGCGAATCGACGGTCGATGTCACCGTTGGCAAGCGCCCGCGCCCCTCCCCGTAATTTTTATTTTATTTCCGGACCTTCCATGCACCTGCGTGACTTGACGCAATTTCTTAGCGAGCTGAGCGAAAACAACACCCGTCCCTGGTTCATCATGAACAAACCGCGCTACGACATCCTGCGCGAGGAATTCCAGGTCGTGGTGACCGAACTGATTCGAGAACTGAGCAAATTCGACCGCCAGGTCGCCGCCGTCGATCCAAAGAAGGCGATGTTCCGCATCAACCGCGACATCCGCTTCTCGAACGACAAAACCCCCTATAAAACCCGCTTCTCGGCCGGCATCACGCCGAACAACAAGCGCCGTCCCAGCGAAGGCGGCGGCTCGACCTATTATTTTCAAATCGACGGCAATGGCACCCTCGGTATCGGCGCCGGCGAATATTTGCCCCCGGCTGCGCGCCTGAAAGCGATCCGCGAACACGTGGTCAACGATGCGACAGGTTTTACGAAAGTGTTAAAGAATAAACACCTGCGCGCGACCTATGGCGACCTGCTCGACGAAGACAAGCTGCAGCGCCCGCCCAAGGGTTTTGATCCGGCCCACCCGCACATCGAGCACATCAAGCTGAAAAGCTTTTTCGTGTGGACGGAACTGCCGCTGCGGGTAAACGATCCGGACGAGCTGGTGCCGAGGCTGGCGCGCGGATTCAAGGATGCTTTCGCGCTGGTGACCTGGCTGCGCGAGGTGCCGCACACAACCGAAGAATCTGAATAAGGAGGCGACATGGCCTTGCAACACGCAGCATCGGGCGAACGGATCGCCTTGCAACGGGGCGAAGACGACATTGCCAACTTCACGTCGATCGCGCTGGCGAAGACCGATCACATGGAACTCATTCGGCTGATCGTCCCCAAGGACAAGCCGATGCCGGAGCACCGGGTCGAGGGAGAAGTGACCTTGCTGTGCCTGGAAGGCGAGATCATCGTCGATGCCCACGGCAACAGCGTCGTGCTGCGTCCGAACGAGATGATGTATTTGATTGGCGGCGAACCGCATGGCATCCGCGCCAACGAGGATGCCGTGGTCCTGATGACGATTCTATTGGGGCCGGTACGCACCGGCGGGCCGACGCATACTGGTGCTGGCGCAGGGCAGGATAAGTAGTATTGGTGTAGGGTGGGCGCCCCGTGCCCACCATAACGCAGCGCAGTGCTACCGTCGATTACGCCAATTCATTCCGCGGATCGCGCGCCAGCAACTGCTTCGCCATCTCCGCCGCGTCATAGCCGTCGAACAGCACCGCCGCCACCGCATTCGTGATCGGCATGTCGACGCCGAGTTTTGCCGCCAGGTCGCGCACGGCCTTCGAGCACGGCACCCCTTCGGCCACATGACCGAGTTCGGCGACGATCGTCGCCAACGGTTTGCCTTGCGCCAGCGCCAGGCCAACGCGGCGGTTGCGCGACAGGTCTCCGGTGCAGGTGAGGATCAGGTCGCCCATCCCCGTCAGGCCCATGAAGGTGTGGGCCTGGCCACCAAGCGCCATGCCGAGGCGCGTGATTTCCGCCAGCCCGCGCGTGATCAGGGCCGCGCGTGCATTCAGGCCAAGGCCGAGGCCGTCAGCGGTGCCGGTCGCGATCGCCAGCACATTCTTCACCGCGCCGCCGACTTCCACGCCGACCACGTCGTCGCAGGCATACACGCGCAGGTTGCCGCCGTGGACCGTGGCGACGACGCTGTCGCGCAGGGCTTTCGAGCTCGAGGCCACTGCCAGCGCGCAAGGCAGGCCGCGCGCCACTTCCTGCGCGAACGAGGGGCCGGACAAGGCCGCACCCGGTACCGCGTCGCCCAGCACCTCGCGCACCACCTGGTGCGGCAGCAGGCCGGTGCCGTACTCAAAACCCTTGCAGAGCCAGACCACGTTCGGGATCGCGCGTCCCTTCAATTGTTCCAACAAGGGACGCAGGCCGGCCACCGGGCAGGCGGCGATCAGCAGGGGGGCCTCGTCCGGGCCGGCATCGAGCACATGCGCCAGGGCTGCCTCGAAATCCGCGCTCACGCGCAGGCTGTCGGGCAGCGGCTGGCCGGGCAGGTAGGTCGTGTTCTCGCGCGCCGCTGCGGTTGCGGCCATCTGCTCGGCGTTGCGGCCCCAGAGCAGCACGTCGTGCCGCGCGGCCACCGCGATGGCGACGGCCGTGCCCCAGGCTCCCGCGCCGAGCACAGTGATCTTGTTCATTTTCTTGGTTTCTTGCATGGTTAGATTCAGATGCCCCATACCTCGGCCGCGCGCACGAAGCCGGCGATGCCGTCCTGGTGCCGTACGCGCACCCATTCGTTCGCCTGGGGATCGACCAGTTCGAGCAGCACGCCCTTGTCGGCTGTCATCAGGATGGTCGCATTGTCGTCGGCGGCGGCGCGCACCCTGGCAAACGGCACCTTGACGACGACATTGCGCCGGGCCGACAGGCCTTTCGATTCGGTCCAGGCCAGTTCGCCCTCGACGTCGCGCACCTTGACCCAGTCGCCGTAGCGCGCCACGATCTCGACCGGCATGCCGCGCGGCGCGATGTAGCGCTTGATTCCCTTCACCGACGGCGCATCGTAGAGCACGACCGAAGGCGAACCGACCGAACGGAAGTCGGCGGCGCAGGCATTCACGCAGGCCAGCATCAGCAGCACGGGGGAAAACAAGCGGGAAATCGTCATGGCAGGATCCGGGCTCGGTAAACCAGACGCCAATATGGCAGGAAGGGCATCCGCACCGGGCTTTTTCGATGTGAAAAAGGCGCGGCAAGGATGCCCATCACGGATCTCCCGGTGATTCCGGACTTAGAGCGGGTCCTTTGGACCGGCTCCAAGGGCGGAATGACCGGGGTACTCTTACTAACTTAGTTTGCCGGTGCGGCTGCAGCGGCTTCAGCCATCGCCTGGCGGCGCTGCTGGTAGAACACTTCGAAGTTGATCTCGGCCAGGTGCACTGGCGGGAAGCCGGCACGGGTGATCACGTCGGCGATGTTCGAGCGCAGGTACGGGTAGACGATGTTCGGGCAGCCGATGCCGAGCAGCGGATCCATCTGGTCGGCAGGGATGTTGCGTGCTTCAAAGATGCCGCCTTGCTTGCCTTCGACCAGGAAAGCGACCTTGTCCTTGACCTTGGCGGTCACGGTGATGGTCACGGTCGACTCATAGATGCCATCGGCGATTGCTTCAGCGCCAACGTCCAGCGACACCTCGATGGTCGGGGCTTCCTGCTCGAGGAAGATGGCTGGGGAATTCGGTTGCTCCAGCGACATGTCTTTCAGATAGACGCGTTGGATTTGGAAGACTGGTTGCAGATTTTCGTCAGACATGGAACGCTTTCGTTATGGGGTAAAAGGAACGGCAAAGCGCCGCCCCCGGTGCGACTTGGAGTCAACGCAGCGGCAATTGTATCAAAATCAATTTGGATAACAATACTTACTGCGGGGCGCTTTTTGCCCCGCCTCGTTCCGCCTTACTCCCCCTTGAGCAGCGGATCCAGCCGCCCCGCCTGGTCCAGCGCGTACAAATCGTCGAAGCCACCGACGTGCGTCTCGCCGACATAAATCTGCGGCACGGTACGGCGGCCCGTCTTTTGCATCATGATCTGGCGCTGTTCCGGGTCGAGGTCGACACGGATGCGCTCGATCTCGGTCACGCCCTTGGCTTCGAGCAGGCGCTCGGCACGAACGCAGTAGGGGCAGCTGGCGGTGTGATAGAGGACAACGTGGGCAGTCATAATATTTCCTTCCTGTCTTGATTTACTTGGTTGTCGGCAAGCCGGCAGCCGTCCAGGCCGTCATGCCGCCGTCCAGGCTGAGCGCGTCCTCGAAGCCGGCCGCCTTCAGCTGGCGTACGGCTTTATCGGAACGGGCACCGCTCTGGCAGACGACGACCAAGGTACGGCCTTTCGACTTTTCCAGCTCGCCGATACGATTGCTCAAGTCTGCCAGCGGAATGTTTTTCGCGTCGCGCACGTGGCCGGCCGCAAATTCGTCGGCGCCGCGCACGTCCAGGATCGTGGTCTTGCCACGGTTGATCAGCTGGGTCACCTGCAGCGCGGTCGCGCGGCGGCCCTTCGGTGCCAGGGCTGGCCACAGCAGGGCGCCACCGGAAACGACGGCAATAGCGACGATGAAGATATTATCGAGGATGAATTTCACAAGGCTTCCAATGGTTGAACGCAATCCGGCCATTATAAAATAGAAGCCGGACAGGAATATTTTTGGCCTCGATCGTTCGCAGCGGGTGCCTCTGCAAGTTTTTTAAAAACCGTAAAGAAGAGCATTTATGTACAAAATCGTATTCATGCGCCACGGCGAATCCACCTGGAACCTGGCGAACCGTTTCACCGGCTGGGTCGACGTCGACCTGACCGACAAGGGCATCAACGAAGCGAAGACCGCCGGCCGCGTCCTGCGCGAGGCCGGTTTCAAGTTCGATCTCGCCTACACCTCGGTGCTGAAACGCGCGATCCGCACCCTCTGGCTGGCGCTCGACGAAATGGACCAGATGTACCTGCCGATCAAGAACGACTGGCGCCTGAACGAACGTCATTACGGCGCCCTGCAGGGGCTCGACAAGGGAGAGACCGCCGCCAAGTATGGCGACGCGCAAGTGCTGGTCTGGCGCCGCAGCTACGACACCCCACCCCCAAGCCTGGAAGCGAACGACGACCGCGCCTCCTTCAACGACCCGCGCTACGCCGGCCTCAGCAAGGAGCAGATCCCGCTGACCGAATGCCTGAAGGACACCGTGGCACGCGTGATGCCGGTCTGGGACGAGGAAATCGCCCCCGCCATCCGCGCCGGCAAGCAGATCCTGATCTCGGCTCACGGCAACAGCCTGCGCGCCCTGATCAAGATGCTCGACAACATCAGCGACAGCGAGATCGTCGGCCTGAACATCCCGAACGGCCAGCCGCTGGTCTATGAACTGGACGAGAACCTGAAGCCGATCCGCCACTACTACCTGGGCGACCAGGAAGCGATCGCCGCCGCGACCGCAGCCGTGGCGAACCAAGGGAAGGCGAAGTAAGTCTTGCGCCTTTCTATCCAGAAGTCGGCCGCCGGCGTCCTGCTGTGCGGCTTGCTGGCCCTGTCCGCGGCAGGTACTGCCGCGGCCGCCAAGCCTACCGAACGCAGCAAGCAAAAAGCGGCGGCGGAGGCGCAGCGCGCCGGTATCCAGCAAAAGCTCACGGCACTGAAAAAAGAAATCAGCCGTACCGAGAGCGAAAAAGAGGACGTGGCCGACACCCTGGCCGAGTCGGAAGAGGCGATCTCGAACGCGAACCGCGCGCTGCGCGACCTGAACCAGGAAACGCTCGAGACCAATGTGCGCCTGCAAGACTTGGCCGGCGAACAGGAACGCCTCGCACAAACAATTGTCGGTCAAAAGAAACAATTGTCTGCTCTGCTGCGCGAGCACTATGTAGCAGGCAATGAAGACAGGATCAAACTGCTGCTGTCGGGAGACAATCCGAACCGCATCAACCGCGACCTGCAGATGATGGCCTATGTCTCGCAGGCGCAAGCGAAATTGCTGGCCGCGCTGAACGCGAACCTGGCGCAAGTCGAGGCGAACAAGGAAAAAGTAGAAAACGCCAAGGTCGAACTCGAGGAAATCGCCGAAGAACAGCGCGACCAGAAAGCCGTACTCGAAAAGGAAAAAGCGCGCCGCGCCGCCTTGCTGAACGAGCTGTCGGGCAAGCTGGTGGCCCAGCGCAAGCAGGCCGAGAACCTGCAGCGCGACGAGCAGCGCATGAGCGGGCTGGTCGACAAGCTGACGCGATTGATCCGCGAACAGGCGGAAGCCGAGCGCAAGCGCCAGGAAGCCCTGGCGGCAGCCCGTGCCAAGGCGAAAGCCGAGGCCGAAGCCCGTGCCCAGGCCCGCGCCGCCGCCAAGGCCGAACGCGAACGCCTGGCGCGCGAAGCGGCGAAAGCCGGCAAGCCGGCACCGAAACCCTTGCCGCCGGAACCGGAAGAACCGAAGGTGGCCGAGCAGCCGGCGCAGGAAGAGCGTAAACCCGACATTTCGCTCGCACCCGCGGCCCCGGCCGGCGCCTTTGCCAGCATGAAAGGGCGCCTCAATTCCCCGGTCAGCGGCACCATCGCGGCGCGCTTCGGCGCCAAGCGCGGCGGCGACGGCCCGAGCTGGAAAGGCATGTTCATCAAGGCGCCGGAAGGCACCGAAGTGCGCGCCGTGGCGCTGGGCCGCGTCGTGCATTCGGGCTGGATGCGCGGCTTCGGCAATCTGATCATCGTCGACCACGGCGGCGACTATCTGTCGATCTACGCCAACAATCAAACCTTGCTGAAACGCCTGGGCGATGCGGTACGCGCAGGAGAGCCGATCGCGAGCGCGGGTAACACCGGCGGTAACGAGGAATCAGGGCTATACTTTGAGCTCAGGCATCTGGGCAAGGCCTTCGATCCGGCAAGCTGGATCAAATTCTAGGGGCGTCAGCGATGGGTAACAAAGTGAAAAGCATGGGCCTGGTCGGCCTGGGTGTCGTGGCCGGCGTGGCGCTGACGGTGCAGGTTTCGGCCTGGGCGCAAAAGGGAGCGGACAGCCCCTTGCCGCTGGACGAACTGCGCCAGCTGGCCGACGTCTTCGGCCTCATCAAAAGCGATTACGTGGTGCCGGTCGAGGACAAGAAGCTGCTCTCCGAAGCCATCGGCGGCATGGTCGCCTCGCTCGACCCCCATTCCGTCTACCTCGACCAGAAAGCCTACCGCGAGATGCGCGAAAGCGTGCAAGGTAAATTCGTCGGGGTCGGCATCGAGGTGGCGGCCGAAGACGGCTACGTGAAAATCGTCTCGCCGATCGAGGATTCCCCCGCCTACCGCGCCGGCATCAAGGCCGGGGACCTCATCACCCGCATCGACAACGTCCCCGTCAAAGGTCTGTCGATCGACGACGCCATCAAGAAAATGCGCGGCAAACCAGGCAGCAAGGTGACGCTCACGATTGCCCGCCGCGGCGAGGACCGCCCCTGGGTAGTGCCGGTCACACGCGAGGAAATCCGGGTCCTGAGCGTCAAGGCCAAGATGGTCGAGCCGGACTATGCCTGGGTGCGCATCAGCCAGTTCCAGGAGGCGACCCTGGACGAGCTGGCAAGCAAGACGGCGGCCCTCTACGCCGACAATCCGAACATCAAGGGTTTGATTCTCGACCTGCGCAACGACCCGGGCGGCTTGCTGCCGGGCGCGATCGGCGTCTCGACCGCCTTCCTGCCGAAGGAAGAATTGATCGTCTCGACCAAGGGACAATTGGCCGACTCGAACCAGAGTTATTACGGCCGGCGCGAATTCTATGCGCCGCGCGGCCAGGATCCGCTGGCAAAAATGCCGGCCGCGCTGAAAACCGTGCCGATGGTGGTGCTGGTCAACGGCGGCTCGGCCTCGGCCTCGGAAATCGTCGCCGGCGCCTTGCAGGACTACAAGCGCGCGATCGTGATGGGCAGCCAGACCTTCGGTAAAGGTTCCGTGCAGACGCTGCGTCCACTGTCCGCCGACACCGCGATCAAACTGACCACGGCGCGCTACTACACGCCGAAAGGGCGGGCGATCCAGGCCAACGGCATCGTGCCGGATCTGGCCGTCGAAGAAACGGCCGAGGGCGACGGCCTGAACGCGCTGCGCGTGCGCGAAGTCGACCTGCAGCGCCACCTGAACGGCGAAAACGAAAAGCCGGGCACGCCCGCCAAGGATGCGCGCGACGGCGCCGAACAGAAGCAGCGCGCGCTGGCCCTGCTGAAGAACCGCAAGCCGCTCGAGCTGGGCGGCAAGGACGATTTTCAACTGGCCCAGGCTTTGAATCATTTCAAGGGCTTGCCAGTCAAACTCGCCAAGCCGGAAGCGGTCGAGGTGACGCCGCCGGCACCGAAGGAATTGCCGGGCGCGGAAACGAAGCCGCCTGAGCTGAAGGGTTCGAAGAAGTAAGCCGGTTGAACGCGTGGACGGCGCAAACGTACCGTGCGCGCCGATGACCGGGGAGAGCCGTCCACCCTACGTCCACTCATGAACGACAACCAGCTCCTGCGCTACTCGCGCCACATCCTGCTCGACGAGATCGGCATCGAAGGCCAGGCACGCCTGCTGACGGCGCATGCGCTCGTCATCGGTGCCGGCGGCCTTGGCTCGCCCGCTGCCCTGTACCTGGCCGCGAGCGGTGTCGGCCACATCACCCTGGTCGATGACGACGCCGTCGACCTGACGAATTTGCAGCGCCAGGTGATGCACACGACCGAACGCATTGGCGTATCAAAAGTCGAGTCCGGCCGCGCCGCCCTGCACGCCATCAACCCCGACGTCACCGTCACCGCCCTGTGCGAACGCGCCGATGACGCACGCTTGCGCGAACTGGTGGGCACTGCCACGGTCGTGCTTGACTGCAGCGACAATTTCGCCACCCGCCATGCCGTGAACCGCGCCTGCGTCGCCGCCGGGGTGCCGCTGGTGGCCGGAGCGGCGATCCGTTTCGACGGCCAGTTATCCGTGTTCGACCCACGGCGCGCCGACTGTCCCTGCTATGCCTGCGTTTTTCCCGAAGACAGTGGTTTTGAGGATGTGGCCTGCAGCACCATGGGCGTGTTCGCCCCCCTGGTCGGCATCGTCGGCGCGGTGCAGGCGGCCGAGGCCTTAAAACTGGTCGTCGGGATCGGCCAGCCGCTGGCTGGACGCCTGCTGCTGCTCGACGGACGCGCCATGGAATGGACCGAGATTCGGGCGGCGCGCAATCCAGCGTGTTCTGTCTGTCAGGAAAGACCTGCGCACGGCTGAGAAAGCGCAAGGATTTGCTCTGCAATACAATGGCGCACCGCGAGCAGTGGCCGCTCCCGGCATTCGGCCTTATACTAGGCCGATTGTTCCGATCCACCTTACCAAGATTGACTATGCAGATCGTTTCGCACCGCGCAGTTGGCCAGCGTCTCGCACGCGGCTTCACCCTCGTTGAAATCATGGTTGTCGTGGTCATCATCGGCATCCTCGGCGCCCTGGTCGTGCCAAAACTGCTGGGCCGTACCGGCGAGTCGCGCGTGGTCGCGGCCAAGACCGACATCGCCACCCTGATGCAGGCCATGAAGCTGTATAAGCTGGACAACCAGCGCTATCCGACCACCGAGCAGGGCCTGCAAGCCCTGACCACCAAGCCGACCTCGGGTCCGGCAGCCAATGGCTGGAAAGAAGGCGGCTACGTCGAAAAGCTGCCAAAGGATCCTTGGGGTAATTCTTACCAATACCTGTCGCCTGGCCTGCACGGCGAGATCGACATCTTCTCGTTCGGTGCCGACGGCCAGGCCGGCGGCGAGGGCGAAGACGCCGACGTCGGCTCCTGGCAGGGGTAAGTCGCCATGGCTGGCGTCGCGACGCCGCGCAGAGACGAGGGGTTTACCCTTGTTGAAATCCTGGTCGTGATGGTCATCATCGGCATCACGCTCGGGATGGCCTCGCTCAACGCGATTCCCAGTCCGCGCCAGGACCTCGAAAACGAGGCCAAGCGCCTGACCCTGCTGCTGCAGCTGGCGCGCGATGAAGCCATCGTGCGCAACCGGCAAGTCAGCTTCGAAGCCACGCCCGAGCGCTACCGTTTCCTGGTGCGCAACGACACCGGCTGGGTGCCCGTTACCCAGGACGATTTATTGCGCGAACGGGCTTTCAAGAACGCCCCGGTGCGCCTGCTGCTCGACCCGCCGGCCGCCGGCATCCAGGGGGAGACCATGCGCGTGACCTTCGGGCGCGAGCCGGTCGACAAGCCTTTTGTTTTGACCCTGGCCAGCGGCAACAACAGCGTCGGCATCCGCGCCGATGGCGTGGGCCATTTCACGGTCATCGAACCGGGAGAGCAGCAGTGAAGCATCCGCAGCGCCATGCCGGTTTCACCCTGCTCGAAGTGCTGGTGGCGCTCGTCATCGTCGGCACCGCGCTCGGCGCCGGCCTGCGCGCGATCGGCAGCCTGGCCTCGAACGGCGCCGGCCTGCGTGCCTCCATGATGGCGACCTGGTCGGCCGAGAACCGCCTCGTGCAGATCCGCCTGAACCGCGAATTCCCTGAAATCGGCAAGCGCAGCTACGCCTGCGGCCAGGGCGACCTGCGCCTGATGTGCCAGGACGAAGTGCTGGCCAGCCCGAATCCCCAGCTGCGCCGCGTCGAAGTCTCGGTCTTCGACATGGACAATCCGGACCGCCGCATCCTGAAACTGGTCCAACTCGTCCTGAGGCCCACCTCATGAAGCGGGCGCGCGGCTTCACGCTGGTCGAACTCCTGGTGGCGATCGGCATCCTGGCCATGGTGGCCGTGCTCGGCTGGCGCGGCCTGGACGGCATCGTGCGTGCGCGCGTCGCCCTGACCGACCAGATGGAAATGACGCGCGGCATGCAGCTGGCCTTCGCCCAGATGCAGAGCGATTGCGAGCACACGGTCGACGCCGCCATGCTCGGACGCCGTCCCTTCCTGGAGCAGGCCGACAACCGCCTGACCCTGGTGCGCACCGTCTTCAACGAAAACGAACCGGCACGCCTGCAGGTCATTTCTTACCGCCTCGTCAACGGCCAGCTGACCCGGCGCGAATCGAACACGACCCGTGACCTGATCGAACTCGATGCGCTGTGGCAGGCCTCGGTCAGCGATACCGATCCGACCCCGCCGGTGACGCTGCAGGGCGGCGTCCAATCGATGGCCGTGCTCGTCTGGCAGAACAATGCCTGGCAAAAGCAGCCGATGGCGACCGCCCAGGGCGGCGTCGTGCCTTCGGCCATCACCGGGGTGCAAGTGGTGCTGGCCGCGCGCAACTTCCCGCAGCCGCTTACTAAATCCTTCCTGCTGGGGAGCATCTGATGCGCAAGCCGATGCTTCGCTTCCCCCGGCGCCAGCGCGGCGTGGCCGTCATCACCGCCTTGCTGCTCACCACGCTCGCGATTTCCATCGTCGCCAGCCTGTTCTGGCAACAGCAGGTGCAGGTGCGCTCGATGGAAAACCAGAGACTGCACCTGCAGACGCGCTGGATCCTGCGCGGCGCGCTCGACTGGTCGACCCTGGTGCTGCGCCAGGATGCCTACAACAACCGCTACACGGCGCTGACCCAGGTCTGGGCCACGCCCCTGGCGGAAACCCGGCTCGACCAGTACATCGAACGCGAACGGGTCGAAGGCGAAGTATTCAATGCCAGTCTTTCCGGCAACATCGAGGACGCGACCTCACGTTACAATCTGCGCAACCTGGCGAGCAAGACCGCGAATGGCGCCGTGGTCGATGCGGCCAACCTGGCGGTCTTCCAGCGCCTGCTGACCAGTTTGCAGATCAATCCGGCGCTGGCGAAAACGGCGGCGAACCTGATCGCCGGCAGCCAGCCGGCCGTCGTTGCCGCCGGCACCGTGGACCCGGTCACGGGCCAGGAAATCGGCGGCCAGGAAAGCGATCCCAGCGAGGGTGGCACCCCGGCCGGGGACGGAGTACAGGCGAGCGGCGCCGACGCCGGCGGCGAGGTGGCCGACCCGGCCGCGACGATTCCGGTGAATCGCACAGGCCTGGGCACGCCGATCAAGTTCCTCGAAGTCGAGGATTTATTGGCGGTGCGCGGCCTGACGCCGGAAATGCTGGAAAAGCTGCGCCCCTTCGTGATCGTGCTGCCGGAACGCACGCCGATCAACGTGAACACGGCCTCGGCCGAAGTGCTGGCGGCGGTGATCCCGAATTTTTCGCTGTCGGAAGCGAAGTCCCTGCTGGCGCGGCGCCGCAACGTGCCCTGGGATGACATCGGCAAGTTCCAGACCGAGATTTCCGGGCGCACCCCGCTGGCCGATTCGATCAGCGTGAAAAGCGACTGGTTCCTCGTGAACAGCCATATCCGCCTGGACCGCGCGGCATTGAATGCACAGTCGCTGATGCAGCGCAGTGCCAATCCGATCGGTGGTGGTGTAAAGATCGTTTGGGTTCGTCAAAACTAACAAGAAAGCGAGACGGTTTGACTACACTTTATATCCGGCATCCGGCGCGCGCAGAAGGGGAGGGCGCGCCATGCCGTTATGCCGTCGTCGGCGACGGCGGCAGTATCGAAGGGCAGGGAGAAGGCGCACTGCGCAACCTGACCGACGTCGTCGCCGCCAGCCGCCGTGTCGTGCTGCTGCTGGCCGGCACCGACGTCAATCTGCTGTCGGTGCAGATGCCGCCCCTGACCGGCGCGCGCCTGAAAGCGGCACTACCGGGCCTGGTCGAAGAACACATCCTGGGTGACCCGGCCGATACCGTGCTGGTGGCGGGACCTGCGGCCGCCGACGGCACTCGTCCGGTGGCGGTGGTCGCGCGCGACTGGTTCGAGCCGCTCGTGCGCACCCTGCTGGCCCAGGGCGCGCGCAGCGTCGTGGCCCTGCCGGCGCAGCTGTGCCTGCCCTTGCAGCCGGGCGGCGTCAGCGCAGCCCTGAACGGCGCCGAGCTGCTGCTGCGCCAGAGCCAGTACGGCGGCCTCGGTCTTGCACTCGACGCCAATCCGGCCAGCGCCCTGCAGACGGCGCGCGCGCTGGCGGGCGATGCGCCGCTCACCCTGTACGTGCCGCGCGAGCAGTTGGGAGAATACGGCGTGCTGCTGGCCGAAGCCGGTCCCGGTACGGTGCTGGAAGCCGACGATTGGGCGCACTGGATCGCGGGTGCAAAGAGCACCGCCTTCGACCTGGTGCCCGGTCTCGGCAGCGCCGGTGCGCGCCAGACCGACTGGCGCCGCTGGCGCGTGCCGATCGCCCTGGCTTTCCTGGGCATCGTCGTCAACCTGGCCGGCATCAACATCGAGTGGCTGCGCCTGCGCGGCGAGGCCGAAGGCGTGCGCAAGCAGATGGAGCAGACCTTCCATACGGTGTATCCGAACCAGCCGATGGTCGATCCGGTCGCGCAGATGCGCCAGGGCATTGCACGGGCCCAGGCCGGCAGCGGCCAGATCGGTGGCGACGAATTCATCTACCTGGCAGGCGCGCTCGGCGACGCAAGCCGGGAATTGCCGCGTCCGCCCGGAATTACCTCAATCGAATACAAGGAACGCGCGTTGCGGGTGCGGGTCAAACCGGAAACGGTCGACCCCGCCGCCCTGCGTCAGCTGCAGACGGCTCTGGCCGCGCGCAGTCTTTCACTGGAAGCCGCCGCACCTGACAACTGGCTGGTGCGCAGTACGGGAGCCAAGCCATGAGTCTGAACACGACTGTCGGCCGCGCGCGCGAACGCGCCGCCGGCTACTGGATCGCACGCAGCGAGAAGGAACGCCGCTACCTCGCCGCCGGGTTCGGCGTCGTCCTGCTGGCGCTGGTGTACACGGGCCTGATCGAGCCGGCCGTCGAAGGCCGCGCACGGCTGCAGCGTTCGCTGCCCGAGCTGCGCCAGCAGGCCGCCCAGCTGGCCGGCATGGCCGACCAGGCGCGCGCGCTGGCGGGGCAGACGCCGGCGCCGGTCACGCCGATGACGCGCGAAAGCCTGATGGCCAGCCTGAGCGCGCGCGGCATCACGCCCGGCTCGCTCACGCTGACCGGAGAGTTCGCACGCATGCAGGTCACCGGCGTCTCGTTTGCCAACCTGGTGTCCTGGCTCGATGCCCAGCGCCGCGAGAACCGCATCGCCGTCCAGGAAGGCAGTTTTACCGCGCAAGACCCGGTGGGGCAGGTCGACGCCAACCTGACGCTGCGCCAGGATAACGGGACCGCTCCCCGATGAGACGCGGCCTGGCATGGCTGCTCGTAGTCGCCCTGGCGATCGCGCTGACGGTATGCATTTTCCTGCCCGCCAGCTGGCTCGGCACGATGGTGGAACGCCAGACCGGCGGCCGTTTGACTCTGGGGGATGCGCAGGGTACGCTCTGGAACGGCTCAGCTTTCGTGGGCGGCGCGCCGGGCGAAGGCGGATCGGTGACGCCGCTGTTGCCGGGGCGCTTTGCCTGGCGCCTGTCGCCGCTGGTGCTGGTCGGCCGGGTCGACATGCAGCTGGAAAACCCGCAGGCCCTGGCCCAGCCGGTCCAGCTCACGGGCAGCTGGTCGTCGTGGCAGGTCAGTGCAGGACAATTGCTGTTGCCGGCGGAAGGCCTGGCCGGATTGGGTGCGCCGCTGAACACGCTGGTGCCCTCGGGCGTGCTGCGCCTGTCGTGGGACCGGCTCGACCTGACCCGCCAGCCGAACAGTGTGGCCGTTACCGGACGCACGATCCTGACGATGAGCGACATGGGTTCGCGCATGGCGCCGATCAAGCCGCTGGGCAGCTACGAGATGGTGATGGACTGGCGCGGCCAGCAGGCCGAGCTGGTGCTCCGCACGGTGCGCGGCGCTTTGCTGTTGTCGGGAAATGGAACATTGCAGAATGGACGCCTGCGCTTTTCGGGGCAGGCGTCGGCCGCCGAAGGCTATGAAGAGACCCTGGGCAATATGCTCAACCTCCTCGGCCAGCGCCGCATGGTGAACGGTAAAAACATAATCGCATTAGAGTTCAGATAATGAAAACATCCTTCCGTAGCACCCCCGAAATCTCGCCACTGCGCCCGAGCTTGCGCCGTATCGCCGCAGGCGCCCTGCTGTGCTGCGCGGTGGCCACGGCCTTGCCGCCGACTCCCGCCCAGGCCCAGGAAAATTCCGCGGCCCTCTCTTTCGTGAACGCCGACATCGAATCGGTGATCAAGGCGGTGGGCCACTACACGGGGATGACCTTCATCATCGACCCGCGCGTCAAAGGCACGCTGACCCTGGTGTCGGAAAAATCGCTGACCAAGAGCCAGGCCTTCGGTTTGCTCACCTCGGCCCTGCGCCTGCAGGGCTTTACCGTCGTCACGACCGGCGAGGGCTATGCCAAAGTGGTGCCGGAAGCGGAAGCGAAGCTGCAATCCTCGCCGACCATGGTGGGCAAGCGCGGCACCCGCGTGCAAGGCGACCAGATCGCGACCCAGGTGTTCCACCTGTCGTATGAATCGGCCGCCAACCTGACGGCCGTGCTGCGCCCGCTGATCTCGCCGAACAACTCGATCATGGCCAATCCGGGCAACAATAGCCTGGTCATTACCGATTACGCCGACAACCTGCGCCGCCTGTCGCGCATCATCGCCGCGCTCGACGCGCCGGTGGCCGCCGACCTCGACGTTGTGCCGATCCGCAACGGTATCGCCAGCGACATCGCGACGCTCGTCTCACGCCTGATGGAGCCGGCCGCCGGCGGCGATTCCGGCCGCGTCACCATCCTGGCCGATTCCCGCACCAACTCGGTCGTCGTGCGCGCCCCCTCGCAGGCACGCGCCAATCTCGCCAAGTCGCTGATTGCCAAGCTCGACCAGGCGACCACCGAGAAGGGCAACATCCACGTCGTCTACCTGAAAAACGCCGACGCCAGCAAGGTCGCGCAAACCCTGCGCGCCGTCGTCTCGCAGGATGCCTCGGCGGTGCCGGTGACGCAGCAGGGCACGACGGGCGGCTCGATCCAGGCCGGCAGCCAGAGCGGCACCGGCGGCGGCCTCGGCGGTGGCCAGCAGGGCCAGCAAAGCAGCATCGGCGCCGGCGGTACCGGCGGTACCTTCGCCCAGCAGGGCCAGGCGACCAGCGTCGGCGGCGGCGGCGGACAGGGCTCCGGCTTCATCCAGGCCGACGCCTCGACCAACAGCCTCATCATCACCGCGCCGGATGCGATCTACCGCAACCTGCGCGGTGTCATCGACCAGCTCGACGTACGCCGTGCCCAGGTCTATATCGAAGCCCTGGTCGTGGAAATGAATTCCCAGAAAGCTGCCGAGTTCGGCGTGCAATGGCTGGGCCTGTCGGGCAGCGATACCAGCAAATACCGGGTCGGCGGCATCCAGTCCTTCAATTCAGGCAGCGCCAACAACATCGTCAACCTGGCAGCCGCGGCGCGCGCCGGCTTTGGCTCGGGCACCAGCAGCTCGGTGCCCTCGCTGCCCGGCCTGACGCTGGGCATTTTTAAGCAGATCAACGGCGAGCTCGGCTTAGGCGCCGTGGCCAGCGCACTTGAAAACGAGGGCGCCGCCAACATCTTGTCGACACCGAACATGATCACGCTCGATAACGAGCTGGCGACGATCAAGGTGGGCCAGAACATTCCGATCATTACGGGTTCGTTCACGACCGGCACCAGCGGCGCGAATAATCCCTTCCAGACCGTGGACCGCAAGGACATTGGCCTCTTGATGAAGGTGCGTCCGCAGATCTCCGAAGGCGGCGTCATCAAACTGTCGATCTACCACGAGAATTCGGGCATCGACAATTCGGTGGTCCGCGCCGAGGGCATCGTCACCACCGTGCGTGCGATCGAAAGCAATATCCTGGCCGACGATGGCCAGATCATCGTGCTGGGTGGCCTGATCCAGGACAATGAAGACCACGGCGAAGAAAAGGTGCGTGGCCTGGGCGACATCCCGGTGCTGGGCAACCTGTTCAAGTACCGCAACCGCACCCGGAATAAAACCAACCTGATGGTCTTCCTGCGTCCGGTGGTGGTGCGCAGCAAGGAGCAGAACAACGCCATTTCGCTCGACCGCTACGAATACATGCGCGCACTGGGCGCGAGCAGCCGTCCGCAAGACGACACCATCCTGATGCGCAACCTGGGTGCGCCGGAACTGCCGCCGCTGACCAACGGCCAGCCGCCGGCGGGCGGTACCATGGCGACGATGCCGCCGCCGGCGCCGCCGACTGCCCGTCCGGGCGCGGCCACCGGCCCCGGCACGGGCAGCCAGCCGTCCATGCAAGCCCAACCGAACCAGGCGCCCGTGCCCGAATTTCGCCCGGTGACGCCGCCGAACCAGAAGTGATTTCATCATGACCAATCTGTTGCCTTACGCCTTCGCCCGCGATCACGGGGTCCTGGCGCGCACCGGCGACGACACGGCTCCGGGCGCGGGACAAAGCATCGAGGTGCTGGTGTCGAGCAGCACGCCGCCGGCCGCCATTGCCGAGGTGTCGCGCCGTTTCGGCCGCATCGCCCTGCGCCGCGTCGACCGTAGCGAGCTCGACGACGCGATCGCGGCTGCCTATGCCGCTGCCGGCGGCGACGCCAACCAGGTCGCCGACGAATTCGACGCCGACCTCGACCTGACGCGCCTGCTGCAGGACGTGCCGGCCATCGAAGACCTGCTCGAATCGTCCGACGACGCGCCCGTGATCCGCATGATCAATGCGCTGCTGACGCAATCGCTGCGCGAAGGGGCGTCGGACATCCACATCGAACCTTTCGAGCAGACCTCGGTCGTACGTTTTCGCATCGATGGCGCCCTGCGCGACATCGTGCGTCCACGCAAGGGCATTCACGCCTCGTTGATTTCGCGTATCAAGATCATGTCGCAGCTCGACATCGCCGAAAAACGCCTGCCGCAGGACGGCCGCATTACGCTGCGCGTGGGCGGCAAACCGGTCGACGTGCGTGTTTCCACTTTACCGACCGGCCACGGCGAACGCGCCGTGCTGCGTCTGCTCGACAAGGAAGCGGGGCGGCTCGACCTGTCTCACCTGGGCATGAGCCCGGACCTGCTGCCGCAGTTCGACAAGCTCATTAACCAGCCGCACGGCATCGTCCTGGTCACAGGTCCGACCGGTTCCGGCAAGACGACGACCTTGTACGCGGCCTTATCTCGCCTGAACGCCTCCACCACCAACATCATGACGGTGGAAGACCCGATCGAGTACGACCTGAACGGCGTCGGCCAGACCCAGGTCAATGCCCGTATCGACATGACCTTCGCGAAAGCCCTGCGCGCGATCCTGCGCCAGGATCCGGACGTCATCATGATCGGCGAGATCCGAGATTTGGAAACGGCGCAGATCGCGGTCCAGGCCTCGCTCACCGGCCACCTGGTGCTGGCGACCCTGCACACCAACGATGCCGCCGCGGCCGTCACCCGCCTGCTCGACATGGGTATCGAGCCGTTCCTGCTGTCGTCGTCCTTGCTGGGCGTGATGGCCCAGCGCCTGGTCCGCAAACTCTGTTCGCACTGCAAGACGAGCGACGGCGTGCACTGGCATGCGGTCGGCTGCGAGCGCTGCGGCCATACCGGTTACCACGGCCGGGTCGGCGTCTACGAATTGCTCGAGACGGACGAGGGGATTCGCGCCCAGATCCACAACCAGGCCTCGGAAGCCGAGATTCGCGCCGCGGCCCAGCAAAGCGGCATGCGCACCATGCGCGAAGACGGCGAGCGCTGGCTCAAGGATGGCACCACGACGCAGGCCGAGCTGTTGCGCGTCACCAAGGACTAAACGATGCCGGCATTTCGTTACGAGGCCGTCGATGCGGGCGGCGCCACCAGGAAGGGCGTTGTCAATGCCGACAGTCCGCGCGCCGCGCGCGCCGACCTGCGCGTGCAGGGACTGACGCCGCTGAACGTCGAGGCGATCGCAGCCCAGGTCGATGCCAGCGGCGCCACCCGTTCGCGCGGCTTCGGCGAACGCCTGTCCTCGGTGGAGCTGGCCCTGTTCACGCGCCAGATGGCCAGCCTGCTGGAAGCGGGCCTGCCGCTGGAACAGGCGTTCACGGCCTTGCTGGAACAGGCCGAAAAGCCGTATCTGCGCGACCTGATCGCCTCGATCCGCGCCGAAGTCATGGGCGGTATCGCGTTCTCGGATGCCTTGTCGCACCACCCGCGCGACTTCGACCAGATCTACCGCGGCCTGGTGTCCTCGGGCGAACAGATCGGCCAGCTGGCGCGAGTGCTGTCGCGCCTGGCGGACTACATCGAGCGCCGCAACGCGCTGGTGCAGAAGGTGCGGCTGGCCTTTACCTATCCGGCCATCGTCACCGTCGTCGCGTTTGCCATCGTCATCTTCCTGCTCACTTACGTGGTGCCGCAGATCGTCTCGGTGTTTGCCAACACCAAGCAGAAGCTGCCGGTTCTCACCGTCATCATGCTGGCGGTGTCCGATTTCATGCGCGCCTACGGCATCCTGCTGGGCGCGGCGCTGATCGCCGCCTGGTTCGCCTGGCGCCGCGCGCTGCAAAATCCCGTGCTGAAACGGCGCTGGCATACCTGGCTGCTGACCGCGCCCGTGTACGGCAAGTTCGAGCGCAGCCTGAACACGGCGCGTTTCGCCAGCACCCTGGCGATCACCACCGGTTCTGGTGTGCCGATCCTGCGCGCGCTCGACACCAGCCGCGACACCCTGTCGAACGTCGCCATGCGCGAACTGGTCGAACAGGCGACGGCCAGCGTGCGCGAAGGTATCAGCCTGGCGCGCGCGCTGTCCGTACAAAAACATTTTCCACCGATGCTGGTGCACATGATCCGTGCCGGCGAGATCACGGGCGAATTGCCGGCCATGCTGGAGCGGGCAGCCAATTCGCAGCAGGCCGATCTCGAACGCCGCACGCTGACCATTGCCGGCCTGCTCGAGCCGGTCCTGATCCTGGCCATGGGCCTGGTGGTGCTGTTGATCGTGCTGGCGGTCCTGATGCCGATTATTGAAATCAACCAGCTGGTGCGCTAACAAGGAAACCGATGAAGCGTCTGCCTCTCCTTTTCACCCTGCTTGCCCTGATCTTCTTGGCCGTGTCCGCCACCTATTGGGGCATGCAGTTGTACAAGCCGCAGCAGCGCCCGATCGCCGCGGCGCCGCCGGCCGCCGTGCCCGAGCTCTCGCCCGATGCCGCCGCTACGCTGTTCGGCGGCCAGGCAGTGGCGAATGTCGCTACCAACTACCAGCTGACCGGCATCGTTGCCGCCGGACGCGACAGTGTCGCCATCGTCGTGGCCGAGGGCCAGCCGCCGAAAGCCCTCAAGGTCGGACACGAACTGTCGCCGGGCGTCAGCATCAGTGAAGTGCACCCGCGCTACATCATGCTGTCCGAAGGTGGCGTCATGAAGCGCATCGACCTCGCAGCCGACACCAAGCCGGCGATCGCGCTGTCGGGCGCCGTCGCGCCGCCGATGCCGGTGCCGCCGCAGATGGCGCGGCCAAGCATCGCGCCGGCCGGCGCGATGCCGACGACCGAGCCGCAAACGGCGCCCGGCGCCGTGCAAGCCCCACCTCCGCCGGGTGAGGTCAATCCGGTCGTGCCGCAGGGCCAGGAGGCGCCGCCAAACCAGGAGCCGCCGCAGGAAGGTCCGCCGGCCGACGTCGTCTCGCCGCCGAACCAGCCGCAAATGCCGGCGCCGACCCGTTCGGCCAACAGCCCGGTCAACAGCGATAATCCGGTCCGATAAGCGGTGCGATAAGGTCGATGGGGAGTATCAGCGGCGCAGCGCCGTAAACGCCGCAAACTCCCACGACCTGAAGCCCACCAATAAGGTCATTCCTTCGCGTTCCTCGGCCGGCAGCCTGCGGTCATGCCGGTGCAGGCGCGTCAATTCGCCCGCCAGCTGGTGGATCTTCTGCGCCAGTTCCGCCGCGCTGCCCGGCGACAACCGGGCCGGCAGGCACATCAGCGTCTCGCCCTGGCCGTCGAAGCGGCCGGCAAAATAATCCGGCACGATCTGTTCGCGGAAGTAATGCTGCACCGGTCCATCCGGCAGCCAGTGGAAGGCGTTCGAGACGCGCAGCGTGTAGCGGTTCAGCGGCCGCAATTCGATGATGCCCAGGCGGTCGAGTTCCGCCAGGCAGCCGATGCACTCGGCCTCGGTCAGGCGATAGGTCTCGACGATCTGCTCCATGTTCCAGTAGCCGAGGCAGCAGATCGCCACCAGCAGCAAGCGCGGCTTGGCGACCAGCGCGGTTTCCTGGGGCAGCGTCAGGGCGTCGGGCTGGGGCCGGCTATCGGCCGCGCCGCGCAGCACATCCTCGAAAGCGATGCCGGCAACCTGGCAAATCTGCGCCAGGCGCGACAGCGGCATGTCCTTCTGGCCGAACATGCGTTTCACGCTCGACTCGCTCATGTCGATGCGTTCGGCCAAGGTTTTATAGGTGAGATTCGCCGCGCGCAATTCCGCGCGCAGCACGTCGACGATCAGCTCGGGTGAGCTCATGGGGTTCCTGTACGTTTTGGCAATAGTGCTTTGCTGAATGTACAGGCGAAAGGCTGGGGCGGCAAGTCGGCGTCGAGCACCGGCCCACCTCGGGCAGGCTGGCGCTCGAACGCCTGGCGCTTAGTCGTCCTCGGATACCAGCGGCGCCTTTTTCAGCAGGCGCTTGGCCGCTTGCCGTTCGCTCGACAGCGGCTTGGCGTGGGCGCCGGCCGATCGCGCCTTGGCCAGGGCCGCGATCGGATTGCGCGGTTTGCCGAATTGCTGCGACGGTTCGACTCGCAGGCGCATCTTTTGCCGCGTCGCCAGTGCCTTGTTTGCCATCGTGTTCTCCCTCGCGAGGCTTACAGAACCGCCTTACAGGACATACCGCGACAGGTCTTCGTTGGCCGACAGCATGTCGAGCCGCTCGTTGACATAGGCCGCGTCGATCGTGATCTGCTTCTCCTGTGTATCGCTGGCGTGGAAGGAGATCTCTTCGAGCAGTTTTTCCATCACCGTGTACAGGCGCCGCGCGCCGATGTTCTCGGTGCGCTCGTTGACGGAGAAGGCGATCTCGGCCAGGCGGTGGATGCCGTCTTCCGAGAACGTCAGCTGCACGCCTTCGGTGCCGAGCAGCGCCTCGTATTGGGTCGTCAGGCAGGCGTCGGTGCTGGTCAGAATGCGCTTGAAGTCCTCGATCGAGAGCGATTCGAGTTCGACCCGGATCGGGAAGCGGCCCTGCAGCTCGGGAATCAGGTCCGACGGCTTCGACAGGTGGAACGCGCCCGAGGCGATGAACAGGATGTGGTCGGTCTTGATCATGCCGTACTTGGTATTGACCGTCGTGCCCTCGACCAGCGGCAGCAGGTCGCGCTGCACACCCGCGCGCGAGACGTCGGCGCCGCCGTGCTCGGAGCGCGTCGCGATCTTGTCGATCTCATCTAAGAACACGATGCCGTTGTTCTCGACGTTGTGGATCGCCTTCTGCTTCATCTCGTCTTCGTTGATCAGGCGCGCCGCTTCTTCCTCGGCCAGCACCTTCATCGCTTCCTTGATCTTCATCTTGCGCGCTTTCTTGCGCGCGCCGCCGACGCCGGCGAACATGGTCTTGATCTGCTCCGTCATTTCTTCCATGCCGGGCGGGGCCATGATTTCCATCTGCGGCGGCGTGTCCGCCACTTCGATCTCGACTTCGCGGTCGTCGAGCGAGCCTTCGCGCAGGCGCTTTCTGAAAGTCTGGCGCGTGCTGTCGCCCTCTTTCGCTTCGGCCGAGGCGCTGACGTTGAAGCCGAAATCGCGTGCCGGCGGCACCAGGATGTCGATGATGCGGTCTTCGGCCGCGTCCTCGGCGCGTTGTTTGACTTTCTTCATTTCGCTGGCGCGGGTCTGCTTGACGCCGATGTCGATCAGGTCGCGGATGATGGTGTCGACGTCGCGCCCGACGTAGCCGACTTCGGTGAATTTCGTCGCTTCGATTTTAATAAACGGCGCATCCGCCAGCTTGGCCAGGCGGCGCGCGATCTCGGTCTTGCCGACACCGGTTGGGCCGATCATGAGGATGTTTTTCGGGGTGATCTCGTGGCGCAGCGGTTCCTGCACCTGCTGGCGGCGCCAGCGGTTACGCAGGGCGATGGCGACCGCACGCTTGGCTTTACTTTGGCCGACGACGTGCTTGTCCAGTTCCGAGACAATTTCGAGGGGAGTCATGTTCATGGTATGCGCGCCGGTCAGTCCAGCGTTTCGATGATGTGAGACAGATTCGTGTAGATGCACAGTTCGCCGGCGATGGTCAGCGCCTTTTTTACCACCTCGGCCGGCGGCAGCTCCGTGTTTTCCTGCAGCGCCTTGGCGGCCGACTGGGCATAGATGCCGCCTGAACCGATCGCGCCGATGCCGTCCTCGGGCTCGAGCACGTCGCCGTTGCCGGTGATGATCAGGGTGCTTTCCTTGTCGGCCACCAGCAGCATCGCTTCCAGCTTGCGCAGCATGCGGTCGGTGCGCCAGTCCTTGGCCAGTTCGACCGAGGAGCGCAGCAGGTTGCCCTGGTGCTTTTCCAGCTTCGCTTCGAAGCGGTCGAGCAGGGTGAATGCGTCGGCGGTGGCGCCGGCGAAACCGCACAGGACCTTGCCCTGGTAGAGCTTGCGCACCTTGCGTGCCGAGCCCTTCATGACGACGTTGCCCAGCGTGACTTGGCCGTCGCCGCCCAAGGCGACCTTCTCGCCGCGGCGCACGCTCACAATGGTGGTGCCGTGAAATTGTTCCATATCTGCCTCATGATTAACTAGCCCTCCGCAGGTGGGGGTGTTGCACAAAATTGCAAGATTAGGCGAGGCTTAACGCGGCAGTAAAGTTGTCGAGACTGCTTCAGTACTTGTGTGCGTACAGGCGCGCGCAGTCGCCATAGTTCAGCAGGCGCAGCAGGGCCGCCACCAGGTGGTTCAGCTCGCGCAGCTCGACGTGGCGCTCCTCGTTCGCCAGGCGGCGCAGGGCGGCGTGCAGGCTGGTTGCTGCGCCAAAGCCGATACGCACCAATTTGGTGCAATCGAGGACGACCGGCGCGGCCGGGTCCATGGCGGCATAGCTGTCGATCGCCGCCAGCAAGGGTCCGATGTCGCCGTCGACGACGGCCGGCAGCATGAAGCGCTGTTCGGCTTTCGCCTGGCCGGCAGGCGCGGCGTTGGTGGTGTTGGAAGCGGGCAGGACTTCGAAGGAGGGCGGCGAGACTTCGAAGGTCACACAATAATCCATCGCCGTTTCTTCGAAATCCTTTTCGCGCCCCAGCAGTTGCAGCAGTTCGAGCAGCAGCAGCCAGGGCGCTTCTCCACTGCTGCGCTCGCCAATCGCCAGCATCGGCCGCAGCACCGCCAGCAGGGTGTCGGCGCCGGCCAGCACGATGGCGCGCCGTGCCGCGCGTAATCCCTGCAAGGCCGCCAGCAGGGCGGCGCAGCCGTCGATCGTGGCCTGGGTGATGCCACTCAAGTCGATGCGCACCGGGGAGCCGCTACTTGCCAGCAGCGCCTGCAGGCGCAGCGCCGCGTCGCTGCCGAGTGTGCCCGTCAGGCGGGCCGCCGGAGCGACGCCCGTAAAACCTTGCTGCGGCGTGTCGGCCGGCAAGCGGTTGCTGTAGGCGGGTGGGGAGGTTTCGAAATGGCTGGCGTAGTCGATCGCGATGCTGTCGAAGTCCTGTTCGCGGCCCTCGGCCTGGTACAGGTCGAACAGCATCCACCAGGGCTGGCGCTCGGTGCGTCCGAGCTCGGCCAGGCAGGCTTGCAGCATCTGCTCGGCAAGCGGACCCTGGCCATTGGCGTACAGGATCGCACTTTCCTCGACCACGGGAGCGGCGGCCGGTGCGGCGGCGGCATCGGGCTGCTCGAGCAATGACGATAGTTCGCTCTCGCCGGCCTCGTCGAACACGGCAGCCGCGGCGGCCGGGGCGCGCCGGGTATTGCCCCAGCGCGCTTCGGCATCGTCGAAAAAGTCGGTTGTCATCGCCAGTTCGATGGCATCGATCTTGGCAGCGGTGGCGCGCGCGATTTCGCGCTGGCGCTCGCGCTCGGCTTCGGAAGGGCGCGCCGCGGCCTCAGGGCGTGCGGGTTCCGGCGGCGCCGCAGCCGCTTCGGGTTTCTTCTTGAGGAAGGAAAATATACCCACGTTACCCTGTCGATCATCCGGCGCGGCGACGTCCGCAGCGCTCATCCATGACGGTAGCATGGACGCGCCTGCGCCGTCCTGCGCACACGTGCGCCCGCGCAAAGCCTGTGCGGGCGCACGCTAGTGTATCCCATGGGAAAGTTTTTGATCGCACGAAAAACCGCGACCAGGACGTAAAAAAGAGAAAAGCATGCGGCGGGCGCATGCTTTTTCGGGGGAAGGAAAGGCGAACCCGATCAATCGCCGTACAGCTTCTGCTTCAGTTCGCGGCGCTGCTGGGCTTCCAGCGACAGGGTCGCGGTCGGACGGGCGATCAGGCGCGGGATGCCGATCGGCTCGCCGGTTTCTTCGCACCAGCCGTAATCTCCGCCTTCGATGGCGGCCAGCGACTGCTGCACTTTCTTGAGCAGCTTGCGTTCGCGGTCGCGGGTACGCAGTTCGAGGGCATGTTCTTCCTCGATGGTGGCGCGGTCAGCCGGATCCGGAACGAGGACCGTTTCGCGCAGGTGCTCGGTGGTCTCGCCGGCGTTTTTCAGCAGTTCCTTCTCGAGCTGTTGCAGGCGGTCCTTGAAGAACGCGAGCTGGGCCGGGTTCATGTAGTCCTCTTCGCCCATCGCCCGAATTTCTTCTTCCGTCAAGAGTCGGTCTTCGGCCTGAGCGGCATTCGGTTTCGTTGTTTTAGTCATGACTTCACTTACCTTCGATACGACAAGAGGTTTTCATTTTATCAGCTAGCTCAGCCGTAGCACCCTGAACTCAAGGGTGCGCGCCCTTGCTGCTGCCATGACGGCCCGTACGATCCGCCGTCTCGCTGTCCGGGGACAGCGGTCAAACACCAGTGCCTGTAGCGTCCTTGTGGGAAGCGACCGGTACCGCTAAACCGGGATAGTTTATACCAAACATTGTTCCAATCCGCGGATAAATACGTCTTTTGGTAAATTTTTACCAATAAATACCATTTTGCTGCCACGGGTTTCATTTGCGTCCCACTTTGCGCCGAGGTCGCTGCCCATGATTTGATGCACGCCCTGGAAAACGACCTTGCGCTCGGCGCCCTGCATCGCCAGCACGCCCTTGTAGCGCAGCATGCTCGGTCCAAAGGCTTGCACCATGCTGCCCAGGAACTGGTCGAGCCGTTCCGGATCGAAGGGGCGCTCGCTGCGGAACACGAAGGCGGCGATGTCGTCGCTGTGGTGCGCATGATGGTGGTCGTGCCCGCAAGCCTCGGTGTGCACGTGATCATGTTCGCCACAATGGGTGTGATCGTGCTCGTGCTCCTCGGCCTGTAAAAAGTCGGGGTCGAGTTCGAGCTTGTCGTTCAAGTTAAAACCGCGCAGGTCGAGCACCTCGGCGATCGGCGCCCGACCGAAGTCGGAGGTCGAGATCGGCGCGCGCGGATTGATGCGCTTGAGACGCATTTTCAAGGTTTCCAGGGCGTCGGCGTCGACCAGGTCCAGCTTCGACAGCAGGATCTTGTCGGCAAAGCCGACTTGTCTCTGGGCTTCCTCGTGACGATCGAGCTGGTCCATCCCATGGCGCGCATCGACCACGGTCACGACGGCGTCCAGCATGTAGTAGCCGCCGACTTCCTCGTCGACGAAGAAGGTCTGGGCCACCGGACCGGGATTGGCGAGACCCGTCGTTTCGATCACGACGCGGTCGAAGGCAATTTCTCCGGCTTCGCGCTTGCGCGCCAGGTTCGTCAGCGCGACGACCAGGTCACCGCGGATGGTGCAGCAGATGCAGCCGTTGTTCATCTCGACGATCTGTTCGCCGCTGTCCTGCACCAGGATTTCGTTGTCGATGTTTTCTTCGCCGAATTCGTTTTCGATGACGGCGATGCGCAGGCCGTGCTCCTCGCGCAGGATGCGGTTGAGGAGGGTGGTCTTGCCGGCGCCGAGGAAGCCGGTGAGGATGGTGGTCGGGATCGGTGACATGGTCGTGTGCAGTGCGGGCAAGCCCGGAAAAGGCATAGGGAGCCGAAGATTATGCCGCAATTTGCAATCTGCCACCATCAACCGCGCCAGCCTTTGCGCCAGCTCAGGCGAACCTTTGTCTACTTCGCTTTCGCTCGCGGATGAGCTCGGTCATACACGGCGGCAAGATGCTGGAAGTCGAGCGCCGTATACACCTGGGTCGAGGTGATGCTGGCGTGACCCAGCAATTCCTGCACGGCGCGCAGGTCGCCCGAAGATTGCAGCAGGTGCGATGCAAAGGAGTGGCGCAGCACGTGCGGGTGCACGTGCACGGGCGAGCCGGCCTGCAGCGCATGGGTTTTCAGGCGCTGCTGCACCACGCGCGGCGTGACGCGCGTGCCGCGCTTCGACAGGAACAGGGCGGCGCTGCCGTCCAGCGCGGGCGGACGCACCGCCAGCCAGGCGGCCAGGGCTTCACGGGCCGGCCCGCCGACCGGGACCCGGCGCATTTTATTGCCTTTACCGGTAACCACGACTTCGCCGGCTGCCGCGTCGTACCAGCCGAGCGAGCTGCTGCCTTCGTTTTGCGTATAGGCCAGATCCAGTCCGGCCAGTTCGGATACCCGCAGCCCGCTCGAATACAGCAGCTCGAACATGGCGCGGTTGCACAATTCCTCGGGTTCGGGGTGGCCGTGGCGGTTCGCTTCCAGCAGCTGGACGGCGGCATCGACCGCCAGGGCTTTCGGCAGGGTCTTGGGACGGCGCGGGGCACGCACGCCTTCGACCGGATTGGCCGGCAGGGCGATCTGGCGCGACAGCCATTGATAAAAGCCGCGCCAGCCCGACAGTTTGCGGGCGATCGAGCGCGGTTCCTGTCCGCCGGCATGCAGGCGCGCGGCGAAGCGGCGCATGTCGGCGTGGGTCAGCGATGCCCAGTCGTCGTGGCCGGCGAGTTCGCGCAATTGCGCAAGATCTCGCCGGTAGGCGGCAATTGTGTGTCCGGACAGCTGGCGCTGGGTTTCCAGTTCGCGCAGGTAGCGCCCGGCCCAGTCCTCGCGCGCCGGTTCCATGGGATCAGCCGCGCAGGTGGGCCAGCGCGGCGCTGGCGGATTGGCCCAGCTGGACCAGGAAATCGGTCGCCATCACCGGGCTGAAGCGCTCGGCGTCGGGCGAGCCCATCACCAGCAGGCCGAAGGTGACGCCCTCGCTGGTCAGCGGCAGCAGCACGGTCGAGCGCACGCCTTCGGCATCGGCTAGCCAGCGGACGGCTTCGAAATCCTTGTTCGGGCCGCAATACGGCGCGCGCAGGCTGGAGGCGAACAGGCGCGCATCCTCGGCCACGCCGGCGGCGAACCAGGCCTCACTGTGTTCAGGCGCCACGTTCCACAGGCGCAGGGTGGCTTGCGGCACGCCGAAGTGGGTCACCAGGCCGTCCACCAGGTCACGCGCCATGGCCGCACCGCCGCTGGACTTCAGCAGCGCCAGGTGCCAGGCGTGGAAGCGATTCAGGATGACGGTGTTGTCGCTTGCTACGCGCATCAGTTCGGCCATGCGCAGTTCGAGCGCGTTGTACTTGGCGCGCATGACTTCCATCTGCCGCTCCTGCAGCGAGACGGCCTTGCCGGTCAGCGGGCTCGACAGTTTGACTTCGCCCAGCAGGCCGGCATGTTCTTCAAAAAAGCGCGGATGGTCGGCCAGGTATTGGGCGACGGCGGCGGAGTCCAGGGTCATCGGTAATCTTGCAAGAAATAGAGGGTGCGCAATTCTACCGCAGCGGGGAGCCGGCAGGCAGCCCGGGGCCGGCTGATTTGCCGTTCGCGCAGCTGCCAGGACGGCGCAGGCGCAATAAAAAAAGGCAGGTACCGCTCACGGTCCCTGCCTTTGATGATTCAAGCAAAGCGGGCATGTGCCCGCCTCAGCTTAGAACGAGTGGTTCACGCCAACGGTGTAGAAGTTGACGGTTTCGTCGATGTTACGACGCACCTGGTTCTGTGGGCCGTCCTTGCGCGATGCGTCGACGTACAGGTAGGTACGCTTCGACAGGCTGTACTCGTAACCCAGCGAGAACTGCTTGGTCTTGAACGAACCTTCTGGATCCTTCTGGCCATAGCCAGCCAGGAACTTGCCTGGGCCCATGGTGTAGTTCGCGCCCAGCACCCATGCCTTGGTCTTCGGACCTGAGGTCGCTGGCAGGGCCAGGCCTGGAAGGACGTGTTCCTGATCCTGGTGGCTGTAGAGGCCGGTCAGTTTCAGTTCCGGGGTCACGTTGAATGCGGCACCGATCGACCAGACTTTCGATTCGACGGCGTTACGCTCGTAGCCCAGCATGACGGCTGCAGGACCATTGTTGTAGGTTGCCGACACCGAGAACGGGTTGGCCGATGCCTGGGCGCCAGCTGGATACAGGGTGCCGTATGCCGGGCCGCCGTTGTTTTCTTTCGAGGCGATCGCGGTGTTCAGCTGGAAGCCGCTCACGACTGGCGAGTTGTACCAGAAGGCGTTGGCCCAACGGTTGTTCGAGTTGGTCGCTGGGTCCAGCGGTGCCGAGTTGTAGCCGGCGACGGCCAGGTCAGTGTAGAAGCCAGCCTGGTGCGGCAGCGAGTGGAACGGCTCGAAGGCACCGACGGTTTCCTGGTACGGGGTCAGGCCGCGACCGATACGGACCATACCGAAGTCGCCCTGCAGGCCGACGCGGCTCTGGCCCTGGAACAGCGGACGGCTGCCGTTTTCAACGGTACCAGTGTCCGGCTCGTAACGGATTTCCAGTTGGAACAGTGCCTTCAGGCCGTTGCCCAGATCTTCGGTGCCCTTGAAACCCAGGGTGTTCGAAGCGCGCTTGCCGATCGACAGGGTCTGGCCGCTGCGCTTTTGGAGGCCAGCATCGATGGTGCCGTAGATTTGAACGGCGGTCTGCGCGTGTGCCACACCGGCGAATGCGCCGACGAGTGCAACTGCCATCAGAGATTTTTTCATTTATTTGTATCCTTTAAAGATGAATCGGAATCCAAAGAGCGTTGAGACTTTGTTTGCTGAACACTCGGACGAGTGAACCTTAAATGCTTAACGCGTCAAGATTGCCGGATTGGTTAATTATGACCGTTCGAATTGGTGGAAAGCCAATTTAACCAATCGTGCTGTTGTATTTTCGAAACGCCCGAGCCCGGTAAATGCCCCATTTTTGGGCTTGCTGCACCGCAAGGTGGCAGAGTTCCGTATCCCCACAAGCTGCTTGTTCGATATCAATCATCAAGCGGTTCGGGACGATTCGCTCCTAGTGCTGGCTTAGACTTTCCCTTGAACCGATGGGTGTGGGCGCGATCCGAGAACTTCTTGTATATTGGCAACTTTGCCAGCGACAGCCCGTCCGTCGCGGCCTTCCGCCGATCCCGCCGGTTTTGCCCGCACCACGCCTGCCCACCAATTGATGAAGACTACCGATGGCTAATCGTGAAGAACTGGCGATCATTCGCGGCGCCCGCAGCGGCCGCGCCGATGCGCAACTCGAGCTGGGCAAGCGCTATCTGTTCGGTAGCGCGGGCCTGCCGCGCAGCCTGCCGACGGCGCTGCACTGGCTCGACCGTGCAGCCCGCCAGGGCTGCACCGAGTCATGCGAACTGATCGGTAGCCATATTCCGCTCGACCTCGCACGGGCTCATGGCGCACCGCTGGCGCCCTGGTACGAACGTGCCTACGATGGCGGCAATGTGCGCGCTGGCCTGGTGCTGGCCCAGCTGGTGCTGGACGGCGCCACCACGGCGCCCGGCAGCTTGCACGCCAAGGCGGTGCGTGCGCTGGAAGAGGCCGCGCGCGCCGGTTTTGCCGATGCCCAGTGGCTGCTGGCACGGCGGCCGGAGATCGCCGCCGGGCTCAATTCTTCAGCAACAGGCACTGCCGCGGTGCAGCATCAGGGCGTGGCCGTTCGCGACCGGGCAGGGCCGGCAGACGAGCGGCGCGCCGCTGCCCGTCCGGTTGCGCCAGCTACCGACGCGTCCGGGGCGGGGCAACCCTGGCTGCGCCGGGCCGCCGACAATGGCCTGGCCGAAGCCCAGTTCGCGCTGCTCGAGCAAAGCTGGTCAGCCGGTGCCTGGCAAGATTATCTGTCCCGCGCGCTGCCGCTGGCGCGTGCGCTTGTGGACGGGGGCGGCAGCAAACCCATCCGGCGCCTGGCGCCGGGCGAGGTCAACCTGCTGTCGCGTACCGCGCGCCTGCTGGCGGACGGAAAAGGCAACCCGGAGATCGGCAACGACGACATTCACGCCTTCTGGGAACTGGCAGCGGCCGAGCACGATCGGCATGCCCAGCTGGCGATCGGCTTGTGGTACGCCCGCATGCAGGTCGACGGCACGCGCATCCAGGGCGGCACGGGCGCCGCGAATTTCAAGAAGGCGATCCGCTGGCTGCTGCTGGCGGGAGAGCAGGGCCTGGCCGAGGCCTGGTATGCGCTGTCGCGCATCTATTTAAAACCCGAATTCTCGCAGCGGAACGTGGCCGACGCCCAGCGCTACCTGGAGCGGGCGGCGGAAATGGGTTACGAGGTCGCGCAGCTGGAATGCGGCCACAACGCCTGGCGCGCGCGCCGCGAAAACGAAAGCAACGATGTGCGCGCCGTGTTCTGGCTGCAGCAGGCGGCAGCGCAAGGCAATACCGAGGCCGGCGCTGCCCTCGGCAAGATTGCGCCGCGTCTGATTGACCTGGCCCATACCGAAACCGGCGCCCTGCGCGATTGCCTGGGCGACCTGTCTCCCCATCCGCTGCTGGCCGCGCGGCTGGAGCTGGCTTCGCTGTTCAACCTGTCGCGCGCCGAAACCCTGCTGCTCGACGTGGCCAGCGCCGACCAGGGGCATTGCCTGGTGATCGATATCCGCGCCAGCTATGGGCGCAGCAAGCGCCGCCTGGTGATGGTGAACACGGCCGAAGAGCGCCAGGCGCTCGACCGCATCGTGCGCTTGTTCGAGAACGTGGATTGCGGACCGGGCGGTCCGGAAGGAAATTACCGCCAGCGCCTGTACCGCTTGCGTACCTTGATGGCCGATGCGGCCATGTGTGGGCGCTTGCTCGATGATGCAGAGGGCCCGCATCCGCCGCCCGTGCCGCCGGAACGGGGAAATTCTTCCTACGGTATGGCGGCCTGAATGGCGAGACTACCTGAGCACTCGCCGAGCCTGGTACGCGAGCTTGGCCCGCTCCCCGAGTACTCTCTTATATATTGATTTCGCCTTCGAACACCGTGACGGCAGGCCCGCTCAGGTACACGGCTTGGCCTTCTCCAGCCCAGGCGATCGACAATTCTCCGCCGCGCGCGGATACCCGCACCGGCGAATCGAGCAGGCCGCGCCGGATGCCGGCGACGACCGCCGCGCAGGCGCCGGTCCCGCAGGCCAGGGTCTCGCCGGCGCCGCGCTCGAATACGCGCAGCTTGATGTGGCGCCGGTCGACGACCTGCATGAAGCCGGCGTTGACGCGCTTTGGAAAGCGCGGATGGTGTTCGACCTGCGGGCCGAGCTCCGCCACCGGCGCCGTAGCGGCATCGTCGACTACTTGCACGGCGTGCGGATTGCCCATCGAAACGACCGAGACTGCGACTTCGAGCGGAGCGCCTTGCAGCTGCAGCGTCAAGGGCCACAGGGTGTCGCCTCCTTGTACTAATCCCTGCAAGCCTGCGCTGTCGAACGGCACCGCGGCCGGCTCGAGCACGGGCGCCCCCATGTCCACCGTCACGCTGCCGTCGTCTTCCAGTGTCGGGGCAATAATGCCGGACATGGTCTGCACCCGGATGCTGCGTTCGCCGCTCAATCCCTTGTCGCTGACGAAGCGGGCAAAGGCGCGCGCGCCGTTGCCGCACTGTTCGACTTCGCCGCCGTCATTATTGAAGATGCGGTAGCGGAAATCGGCGCCCGGCACGGTGGGGCGCTCCACGATCAGGATCTGGTCGGCACCGACGCCGAAGCGGCGGTCGGCCAGGCGCCGCCATTCGTCGGCGCTGAAGTCGATCTGCTGGTGGATGGCGTCGATGACAACGAAATCGTTGCCGGCGCCCTGCATCTTGGTGAACTTGAGTTTCATAGTGTCAATCGTATAGCGAAGGCTCGCCCGCAGGACGGGTTTTAAAACGTTTATGGGTCCAGAAATATTCGGCCGGCGTTTCGCGCACCCGGTCTTCGATAAAAGCGTTCATGCGCCGCGTCGCGGCAATCATGTCGTCGCCCGGATAATTTTCCCATGGCGGATAGAAGCGCACACGCCAGCCCTGATAGTTCGGTAAGTAAGTGGCCACTACCGGAATTACCTTGGCGCCGGTGGTGCCGGCAATCCGGCCCAGCGCCGTCAGCGTCGCCGCCGGGACGCCGAAGAAGGGGACGAACTCGGCATCCTTCTCGCCGAAATCCATGTCCGGCAACATGAAGTAAGGCAAGCCGTCGCGCAGGGCGCGCAGGATCGGCTTGATGCCCTCTTTGCGCGTCACGAGGCGCACCGGACCGTAGCGTTCGCGGCCGTGGCGCAGCAGCTTGTCGAAGGCGGCATTCTTTTGCGGCACGTACATGCTGCAGACGGGAATCACGCGCGAGGCGACGCCCGCCACGTCGAGGCAGACGAAATGCGGGCACAGCAGGATGGTCGGCCCGGCTTCCATCGCCGCCTGCGGCACCGCGCCGTCGACGTGAATCAGGCTGCGCACCCGTGCTTCGGGTGCCCACCACAGGATCGAACGCTCGAAAATGCTGCGCGAGTAGGCCTTGAAATGCTGGCGCGCGAGTGCGCGACGCTCTGCTTCCGACAGTTCCGGCATGCACAGGCGCAGGTTGGTCAGGGTGATGTGACGGCGCTTGCCGAGTACCAGGAACAGCAGGCTACCCACCGCTTCGCCGAAACGGCCGAGGACGGGCAGTGGCAGCCAGTGGAGCAGCCACAGGAAGGCGATCAGGATCCTCATGCCACGGCCTCGGCCTGTGGCGCCGCCACTCCTTCGGGTTGTTTATAGCGGTTGTAGCTCCAGAAATACTGGGCCGGGCAACGCGCGATCAGGGCTTCCATCGCGCGGTTGATGCTGGCGGCCTGCTCGGCCGGCGTGCCCGACAAATCTCCGTCGAAGGGGACGAAGCGCACGACATAACCGCGGCCCTTCGGCAGGCGTTCGGCGTAGACCAGCAGGATGTCGGCCTTGCCCAGTTGCGCCAGCTTCGCAGGCAGCGTCATCGTATAGGCGCTGCGTCCAAAAAAGGGCGCCCAGACGCCTTCGCCTTCCTGCGGTACCTGGTCCGGCAGCAAGCCAATCGGCTGGCCGCCTTTTAGTGTTTTTGCGAGGATGCGCACGCCGGACAGGTTGGCCGGCGCCAGGTGCAGGTTGTGGCGCGCGCGGGCGCCTTCGACCAGCGGCTTCAACGCGCTTTTGCGCGGCGGACGGTACATGACCGTGAGCGCCGTATGCAGCGCGATTTGCTGCGCCGTCATCTCGAAGCAGCCCAGGTGTGGCGTCAGGAACACAATGCCGCGGCCGGCGTCGAGCACGCGCTGCACCATGTCCCAGTTCTCGACCGTGGCATAACGATTAACACGCTCCGGCTTGCCGCACCAGACGAAGGCAAGTTCGACGATGGCTTTACCGGCCTCGGCGACGGCGGCGCGACGCTGGGCGCTATAGCCGGCCTGGGCCAGATTGGCGTCGAGACGGCGGCGATAAGAGGGGGATAACAGGTATACCAGCCACCCCAGCGCCGCGCCCAGGGCGTGGAGCATGCGTAGTGGAAATACGGACAAGACTCTGAATAAAATAACTAGCATGCGATTGATCGGCGTCGAGGAACAAAGCAGGCCCCTCCGCCAAAAATTTCTTAAAGGAGCGTAAAATACCACTTTACGCAGGATCCGCCGAGTTAATAGACAACTTGCGAAGCGGAATATAAATGTCGCTAAAGCGTCGCAGGCACGGGTTGCTGCGGCAGTTTTTTGAACACAGTAACTGGAGCCTTCATGTCCAACGATTATCTCTTTACTTCCGAATCCGTCTCGGAAGGCCACCCCGACAAAGTCGCCGACCAGATCTCGGATGCGATTCTCGACGCCATCCTCGAGCAGGATCCGCGCGCGCGCGTCGCTGCCGAAACGCTGTGCAACACCGGTCTGGTGGTGCTCGCCGGCGAGATCACGACCCACGCCAACGTGGATTATATCGGCGTTGCGCGTAACACCATCAAGCGCATCGGCTACGACAACACCGATTTCGGCATCGACTACAAAGGCTGCGCCGTCATGGTCTGCTACGACAAGCAGTCGCCTGACATCGCCCAGGGCGTCGACGAAGGCGCCGGCCTCGACCTCGACCAGGGTGCGGGCGACCAGGGCCTGATGTTCGGTTATGCCTGCGACGAGACCGCCGAATTGATGCCGGCTGCCATCCACTACGCGCACCGCCTGGTCGAGCGCCAGTCGCAACTGCGCAAGGACGGCCGCCTGCCATGGCTGCGTCCGGATGCGAAGAGCCAGGTCACCCTGCGCTACGTCGACGGCCGTCCAGTCTCGGTCGACACCGTCGTGCTCTCGACCCAGCACCACCCGGACGTGTCGCACTCGCAGATCGAAGAAGCGGTGATCGAGGAAATCATCAAGCCGATCCTGCCGCGCGAATGGCTGCAGGACACCAAATACCTGGTGAACCCGACCGGCCGCTTCGTCATCGGCGGTCCGCAGGGCGACTGCGGCCTGACCGGCCGCAAGATCATCGTCGACACCTACGGCGGCGCAGCCCCGCACGGCGGCGGCGCGTTCTCGGGCAAGGATCCCTCCAAAGTCGACCGCTCGGCCGCCTACGCCGCACGCTACGTCGCGAAGAACATCGTCGCCGCGGGTCTCGCACGCCAGTGCCAGGTCCAGGTCAGCTACGCCATCGGCGTTGCCCGTCCGATCAACATCACGGTCTACACCGAAGGTACCGGCGTCATCTCCGACGAGAAGATCGCCAAGCTGGTGATGGAACATTTTGATCTGCGCCCGAAAGGCATCGTGCAGATGCTCGACCTGCTGCGTCCGATCTACGCGAAGTCGGCCGCCTACGGCCACTTCGGCCGCGAAGAGCCGGAGTTCACATGGGAGCGTACCGACAAGGCGGCGCTGCTGCGCGCGGAAGCCGGCCTGTCGTAATCTAGGGTGGGCTCCGCCCACGCGGTATCGTACGCATGCCCACCCGCAGCAGCAAAAGAAGGCATTCCATCGGAATGCCTTTTTTATTGATCACGTCGAGTTGTTGCAACCGCACAAATCCCTCCTAGCATGACCTCCGTCTGAGACGGCGCCGTCGCAGACGTGCTAAACTCCCTCGTTCCGAGGAGCGTTGCGACGAAAAGAATCCTTTTCGCCAGGCTCGGATATCAACACTGCGCTCACGTTACTTTTTTCTTAACTTGAAAGGAGGGCGTGATGAGCGCCGTACTGAAACCTACCCAAGACTTCCACATCGCCGACATCTCCCTGGCCGCCTGGGGCGAGAAAGAGATCCGCATCGCCGAAACCGAGATGCCGGGCCTGATGGCGATCCGCGAGGAATACGCCGCAGCGCAGCCGCTCAAGGGCGCGCGCATCACCGGTTCCCTGCACATGACCATCCAGACCGCCGTGCTGATCCGCACGCTGGAAGCCCTCGGCGCGCAAGTGCGCTGGGCCTCGTGCAACATCTATTCGACCCAGGACCACGCTGCCGCCGCGATCGCCTCGGTCGGCACGCCGGTGTTCGCCGTCAAGGGCGAGACCCTCGACGAATACTGGGAATACACCCACCGCATCTTCGAATGGCCGAACGATGCCGCCGGCAATGCCGTGTACTCGAACATGATCCTCGACGACGGCGGCGACGCGACCCTGCTGCTGCACCTGGGCGCACGCGCCGAGACCGACCTTTCCGTGCTCGACAAGCCGGGTTCGGAAGAAGAAATCTGCCTGTTCAATTCGATCAAGGGCCGCCTGGCACGTGATCCGCACTGGTACTCGAAGCGCCTGCCGGAAATCCTGGGCGTGACCGAAGAGACCACCACCGGCGTACACCGCCTGTACCAGATGCACCAGGAAGGCAAACTCGCTTTCCCGGCCATCAACGTCAACGATTCGGTGACGAAGTCGAAGTTCGACAACCTGTATGGCTGCCGTGAATCGCTGGTCGACGGCATCAAGCGCGCGACCGACGTCATGATCGCCGGTAAGATCGCCGTCATTGCCGGTTACGGCGACGTGGGCAAAGGTTCGGCCCAGGCCATGCGCGCCCTGTCGGCGCAAGTCTGGGTCACCGAGATCGACCCGATTTGCGCACTGCAGGCAGCCATGGAAGGCTACCGCGTCGTGACCATGGATTACGCGGCCGAACACGGCGACATCTTCGTCACCTGCACCGGCAACTACCACATCCTGACCGAACAGCACATGCTGGCCATGAAGGACCAGGCGATCGTCTGCAACATCGGTCACTTCGACAACGAGATCGATGTCGCCTCGCTGAAGAAATATCAGTGGGAAAACATCAAGCCGCAGGTCGACCACGTCATCTTCCCGGATGGCAAGCGCATCATCCTGCTGGCCGAAGGCCGTTTGGTGAACCTGGGCTGCGGCACCGGTCACCCGTCGTACGTGATGAGCTCGTCGTTCGCGAACCAGACCATCGCCCAGATCGAACTGTTCGCCAACACCGACAAGTACCCGGTCGGCGTCTACACGCTGCCGAAGCACTTGGACGAGAAGGTCGCGCGCCTGCAGCTCAAAAAGTTGAATGCCCAGCTGACCGAACTGACCGACGAGCAAGCTGCCTACATCTCGGTCAAGAAGGAAGGTCCATACAAGCCGGACCACTACCGTTATTAATCAATAACGCTGTCGTTTACCAAACGGCCGAGGCAACCTGCGGACGCGGCGCGTCCGCAGGTCCCATAACAAGAAAACGCTCTACGAAAGCTGAACATGCGCCTGCTCCTGACCTGGCTGATCAATGCTGCCGCGTTGATGGCCTTGCCTTACCTCATGCATTCCGTGTCCGTCAGCAATGTCGGCACCGCCCTGATCGCCGCCCTCGTGCTGGGCCTGGTCAATACGCTGATCCGGCCCGTGCTGGTATTGTTGACCTTGCCTGTCACGCTGCTGTCGATGGGGCTGTTTATCCTCGTCATCAATGCCATCCTGTTCTGGCTGGTGTCGCATTGGGTCGAAGGATTCGAGGTGGCGGGCTTCTGGTCGGCCTTCCTGGCGGCGATCCTGTACAGCGTGATTTCGTGGGCGCTTTCTACCTTGCTCCTGAATAAAGATGGAAACCCATAATTTCAGCATCGAGTTTTTCCCGCCCAAGACGCCTGAAGGCGCGGAAAAACTGCGCGTCACCCGCCGCAAGCTGGCTGAACTGAATCCGAAGTATTTTTCGGTCACCTTCGGCGCCGGCGGTTCCACCCAGCAGGGTACGCTCGACACCGTGCTCGACATCATGGCGGACGGCCACCTGGCCGCGCCCCACCTGTCCTGCATCGGCGCCACCCGCGAATCGATCCGCGCCATCCTCAAGCAGTTCCAGGAAAAGGGCATCCGCCGCCTGGTGGCCCTGCGCGGCGACTTGCCCAGCGGTTACGGCGGTGCCGGCGAACTGCGCTATGCGAACGAGCTCGTCGAGTTTATTCGCGCCGAGACGGGCGACTGGTTCCATATCGAAGTGGCGGCGTATCCGGAAGTGCATCCGCAAGCCCGTTCGCCGCAAGACGACCTGCTCAACTTCGAGCGCAAGATCAAGGCCGGCGCGAACTCCGCGATTACCCAGTATTTCTACAATGCCGACGCCTACTTCCAGTTCGTCGACAATGCGCAAAAACTGGGCCTTGATGTACCGGTCGTGGCCGGCATCATGCCGATCACGAACTACACGCAGCTTATGCGCTTTTCCGAGATGTGCGGCGCCGAGATCCCGCGCTGGGTACGTTTAAAACTGGCCAGCTTCGGCGACGACAGCGCGTCGATCAAGGCCTTCGGGCTCGACGTGGTGACTGGCCTGTGCGAGCGCCTGCTGGCAGGTGGCGCGCCCGGCTTGCACTTCTATAGCATGAACCAGGCTGTGGCGACCACGGCCATCTGGCAGCGGCTGGTGGCGAAGTAAGCCAGTCCGCCCCAGAAAAAATCCCGGCAGCGCGTAAGCGCTTGCCGGGATTTTTTATGGGCGAGGCTGCTACTCGACCGCCGTCTCTTCCGTCACGATCAGATCGAGCGGCACGTCGTGCACGTCGCTTGCAAAGTCGGCGGCCTGGCAGGCGTAGGCGATGCCGAGGGTGGCCGGGCGGGTGCCGGGAGCCAGGGTGCGGTCATAAAAGCCGCCGCCATAGCCGAGCCGGTAGCCGTGTTCATTGAAGCCGAGGCAAGGTATCAACAGGGCCGGCGGGCGCTCGACCGTGCGCAACGCATCCGGGACCGCAATGCCCATGGGGTCGACGCTCATCGCTTCGCCCGGCGTCCAGGCGGCAAAGGCAAGTGGGGCATGGCGCTGCACCACTACCGGCAGGGCCAGGGCCGCGCCTTCTTGCGCCAACTGGGCGTAGGCCTCCGACAGATCCGGTTCGCCAGCCAAAGGCCAGTACACGGCCAGCAGGGGCGGGCGGGTACGCCGCCACCAGGCCAGCACCTGGTCTCCGATGCGGCGGTCGCGCGCGCGTTTGCCCTCGTCGTCGAGGCCGGCGCGTGCGGCTTTCAGCCGGCGCCGCAGCGCTGCCTTGGCCGCTTTTGCTTCCTCGGCCGCATCGCCGGATAAGCGCTCATTCATCGTCGTTTGTTGTTTTGGCGCATCTTTTTGTACAGGTGCCGGCGCGGCCGTACGGACCGTCGCCGCGTCCGTTTTTTCACTCGCGACAGGAGGCGCGGAAGGGGAAAAATGGCCCGGTTCCAGCCCCGTCACGCTAGGCTCCGGTTCTGGTCGTGCCATGGATGCGCATGGTATTCTTGATTTGCCGGTCATGGTTCGATGAAGGGTTGTCATTCGTGTTTTTGCTTCCGAAGAATTTCTTAGCCGGCGCTGTCCTTGCCGTTGCCAGTACCGCCGTGCTGGCCGAGGCGCCTGAGGCGAATTCGCCCCCGGTGCCGCCGGTGCCGGGCGCCGCCACCGTTCCCGCAGCTCCCGGGGCTGCCCCTGCCAACGAAGCCTCGCGCGCCGAGGACGATACCTTCCTGCTGTTGCGCGAAGCGGCGCGCCAGAACGACAGCGCCCGCGCCAACGCGTTGGCCTCGCGCCTGCCGAACTACGTGCTGGCTTCCTATGTCGACTATTATCGTCTGAAACCGCGCCTGCGCGAGGCGAGCGCGGATGAAATCCGCGCCGTCCTGCAGCGCCACCAGGGCACGGCCGTGGCCGATCGCCTGCGGACCGACTGGCTGCTCGAGCTCGGCCGCGCGCGCGACTGGAACAATTTTGACCAGGAACTGGCGCAAGCCACGCGCAGCGACGACCTGCAGGTGCGCTGCTACGCGCTGCTGGCACGCGCCGCGCATGGCGAGCGCATCGTGCATGAAGCACGCGGCCTGCTGGTCAATCCGCCGGCCTATGGCGAAGGCTGCGCCGCCCTGATGGCGCAACTGGCGCAGACCGGCCAGCTGAGCCAGGACGAGTTACTGGCGCAATTGCGCCTGGCGGGCGAGATGGGCGCGACGGGGCCCTCGCGCCGCATCGCCCTGCTGCTGGGCGCATCGGATACCCGTGCGGCGCAAGCGGTCGACGTGCCGGCCGTGGCGATGGCGCGCGGCATCGGCACCACCCGCGCCGAACGCGAGATCTACCTGGTGGCGCTGGGCCGCATGGCGCGTACCAGCCTGAAACTTGCCACCGTCGCACTGGATAAAAACAGCAGTAAACTGAATGCCGACGAACGCGCGATCGGCTGGGCGAACGTAGCCCTGGCCGCCTCGATCGTGCTGGCGCCGGAAGCCTATGAATACTGGCGCCGCGCCGAAGGTGCGCCCTTGTCTAATTTCCAGCGCGAATGGAAAGCCCGCATCGCCCTGCGCCGCGGCGACTGGAAGCAGGTAGCCGCCACCATCGATGCCATGCCTTCTCCGCTGCGCGACGAATCGGGCTGGGTGTATTGGCTCGGCCGTGCTTATGCCCAACAGGGGCGGCGCGAGGATGCCGAAGCCCTGTACCGCCGGATCGCAACGCCGAACAATTTCTATGGCCAGCTTGCGCTCGAAGAGCTGGGCGAGCTGGTGACGACGCCGCCGAGCGCAGCGCCAGTGACGCCGCTGGAGGTCAACCAGGTGGCCCAGCTGCCGGCCGTGCGCCAGGCGATGAAATTCTACGAATTGCGCCTGCGTCCCGAGGGCAACCGCGAATGGAACTGGGCGACGCGCGCGATGAGCGAGCGCCAATTGCTGGCCGCGGCCGAGTACGCGCGCCGCAACGATTTATTGGACCGCATGGTCGAGACCTCGCTGCGCACCCGTACCGAACTCGACTTCAACCAGCGCTTCCCGGCCCCGCACAACGACATCCTGCAGCCGACGGCGAAGAACCTGTCGCTCGACAGCGCCTGGGTGTATGGCCTGATCCGCCAGGAATCGCGCTTCGTCAGCGAAGCCCGTTCCGGCGTCGGCGCCTCCGGCCTGATGCAGGTGATGCCGGCCACCGGCAAGTGGGTGGCGGCGAAGATCGGCCTGACCGACTTCGTGCACAGCATGCTGTCCGATGTGCGCACCAACATCACGCTGGGCGCCAACTACATGAATATGGTGCTCGAAAACAATGGCGGCTCGCAGGTGCTGGCCACCGCCGCCTACAACGCCGGCCCGGCCCGCTCGCGTACCTGGCGCGGCCTGCTGGAGGCGCCGATGGAAGGGGCAGTATTTGTCGAGACGATTCCCTTCTCCGAGACCCGAACCTATGTACGCAATGTGATGTCGAACGCTACCAACTACGCGGCCCTGTTCGAGAAGCGCCCGCAGTCGCTGAAGGCGCGCCTCGGCACCATCACTCCCCGCACCGGCGGAGCCGGCCTCCCGTAGAGCGAACAACTGACAAGAGGACCCCATGCGCGACCCGAATGTGGTGGTATTTGGCGGTTCCGGCTTCATCGGCAGTCATCTGCTCGCGCTGCTGGCGCAGGAAAGCATCCCGGCGCTGGTGCCCACGCGCCACTTCGAACGCGCGCGCCACCTGACGACCTTGCCCGGGGTCGACGTGGTGGAAGCGAACATCCACGACGACGCCACCCTGCGCCGCCTGCTGGAAGGGCGCACGGCCGCCATCAACCTGGTCGGCATCCTGCATGCCAGCCGAGTTCACCCCTACGGTCCCGAATTCCGGCGCGCCCACGTCGACCTGCCGCGCCGCATCGTCGAGGCCTGCGCGGTGAGCAAGGTGCCGCGCTACCTGCACATGAGCGCGCTCGGTGCGAACGTCAACGGGCCCTCGATGTACACCCGATCGAAGGCCGATGGCGAACTGGCCGCGCGCAGCCGTTCGGAGGTGGCCGCGACCATCTTCCGTCCTTCGGTCGTGTTTGGTCCCGGGGACCATTTGCTGACCATGTTTGCCAGGCTCCAGCGCCGCTTCCCGGTCATCCCGCTGGCCTGCGCCTCGACCGCCTACCAGCCCGTCTACGTGGGCGACGTCGCCACCGCCTTCCTGCATGCACTGGGCGATGCGCATGCCTCGCACCACGTCTACCAGCTGGGCGGACCGAACATCTATACCCTGGCCGAGCTGGTGCGCCTGGCGGGCCGCTATGCCGGCTGCGAGCGGCCGATCGTCGAATTGCCCTTGTCTCTGGCGCGGTTGCAGGCGCGGGTCTTCGAGCTGCTGCCGGGCGAACCCCTGCTCACGCGCGACAACATCGACACCATGAGCGTCGACAACGTGCTCGATCCGGCAATCGGGGACTTGACAGCGGCGGCGCTCGGAATCAAGCTCACCCCGCTCGAAGCGGTCGCGCCGCACTACCTGGCGCCGAACGAGCCGCTCGATCGCCTGCGCACCCGCGCCGGACGCTAACGCCGCATCTCCACTTAACCAGGACCGCCATGCAGACCACGGAACTCGATCCGACCCTCTCGAATACGCTCGACAATGCGCGCAAGCCCGGCCTGACGCTTGTCATCGGCAACAAGAACATTTCGTCCTGGTCGATGCGGCCCTGGGTGGCCGCAAGCGCGTTCAACATTCCGTTCACCGAAGTGCGCCTGCTGCTCGACCAGCCCGACACCGCCGCAAAAATCGCCTCGTATTCGCACGCCGGCCGCGTGCCCGTGCTGCTGGCGGGCGAGATGACGATCTGGGACAGCCTCGCGATCTGCGAATACCTGGCCGAGCAGTTCCCCGACAAGCACCTGTGGCCGCAGGACGTGGCCGCGCGCGCCATGGCCCGTTCCATCGTGTGCGAGATGCATTCGGGCTTTGCCGCCCTGCGCAACGACATGTCGATGAACATCCAGGCCAGGCTGCCGGGCCGCGGCCGCACGCCGGGCGCCCAGGCCGACATCGGCCGTATCTGCGAGATCTGGGAAGACTGTCTGGCGCGCTTTGGCCACCGCGGCTTCCTGTTCGGCGAATTCTCGCTAGCCGACGCCTTCTATGCACCGGTCGTGATGCGCTTCAGAACCTACGGAGTGGCGCTGGCGCCGGCCCTGCAGGCCTATTGCGACCGCATGCTGGCCCATCCGGCCATCGCGCGCTGGGTCAACGAGGCGATGGCGGAGACCGATCCGACCCCGCTGCATGACGCGGACCTGCCGCGCGCATGACGATGCAGATCTATGTCGTCGGCGGCGCCGTGCGCGACGAATTGCTTGGCCTGCCCGTGCAGGACCGCGACCACGTCGTCGTCGGCGCCACCCCGGACGCGATGCTGGCGGCGGGCTTCCGCCCGGTCGGCAAGGATTTTCCCGTGTTCCTGCATCCGCAGACGCAGGAGGAATATGCGCTGGCCCGTACCGAACGCAAGACGGCGCGCGGCTACCACGGCTTCGTCTTCCACACCTCACCCGACGTTACGCTGGAAGAAGACCTGATCCGGCGCGATCTCACCATCAACGCCATGGCGCGCGCCGAGGACGGCAGCATTGTCGATCCCTACGGCGGCCGGCGCGACCTGGACGCGCGGATTTTCCGCCACGTCTCCGAAGCCTTCGCGGAAGACCCCGTACGCATCCTGCGCCTGGCCCGCTTTGCCGCGCGCTTTCCGGAATTCAGGGTGGCCGCCGAGACCCTGGCCCTGATGAAGAAGATGGTGGAGGAGGGCGAGGTCGATGCCCTCGTGTCCGAACGCGTCTGGCAGGAAGTCGCGCGCGGCCTGATGGAAAATACGCCTTCGCGCATGTTCACCGTGCTGCGCGACTGCGGCGCGCTGGCGCGCATCATGCCCGAGCTCGACGCTGCTTGGGAAACGGACAAGGGTGTCCACATCGCGCGCGTGATCGACACCGCCGCGCAGCACGACCACACGCTGGCGGTGCGCTTTGCCGTGCTCGTGCAAGGGCTGGGTGGAGGCGTGAACGACATCGGCACCCTCTGCAAGCGCCTGAAAGTACCGAACGATTGCCGCGACCTCGCCGTGATGGCTGCGCGCGAGCAAGACCACATGCGGCGTGCCTGCACGCTGTCCGCAGACGCGATTGTCGGTCTGTTCGAACGCTGTGACGGCTTTCGCAAACCGGAGCGTTTCGCCGACATGCTGCTGGCCGGGGAATGCAATGCCGGCGCAGGCGCCTATCCGCAGCGCCCCTACCTGCTCGGCGCCCTGGCCGCAGCGCGCGCCGTGAATGCCGGCGAAGTGGCGGCCGGCTGCGGCGACAACAAGGCGCGCATCCCCGAAGCGGTCCACCGCGCCCGCGTGACGGCGGTGACGCAGTGGATCGGCAGCGCCGAGGGCGGCCGGTCGTGCCTGGAAAATGCCACCGGACCCGGCTGAGCAGCTGTATTTTCATTGAATTGTTACAAGAAGTACCACGTGCGAGCTAATGCATGACAGGTTTGCTATGCTCGTCGCATTATGAGCAGATTGTTACAACAGACGGACCGGGTCTTCGCAGTCATGATGGGGCGCCTGGAGGCGATGGGTCCGCGCCAGCGCATGCGCTACGGTGTGTTGGCGTCCCTGGCGCTGGTCGCCTTGCTCGCCTTTCTCTACACCCGCACCACGGGTGTGGACGTCGATACCCAGAACCGGGTGATGTTCGACCTGCACGAACTGCAGCAGCTCGACGCCGCCTGGGACACGAATCTGCTGCGCGCCCACATCGGCAGCAATGTCGCCGATGCCCAGCTGGCCGCGCCGGTGCCGCAGATCGAGGAATTGACGGCGCGCCTGGGCGAGGCGCTGCCCCTGACGCATGGGCGCGGCGCCCGCCAGGCCCATGCCGCGCTGGATAAAGCCTTGCGCACCAAGGTCGCCCTGGTGACGCAATTTCGCACCCTGAACCCGCCGCTGCGCGCGGCCCTGCTGTCGCTGCCGCCGGCGCTGGCCGACCTCAAGACCGAACTCGGCGGCATCGAAGGCGCGCTGGCGCCGGGCCGCCTGGTGGTGCGGCTCGACTTGCTGCTGAACGATCTGCTGGCCGACACGCTGCGCTATAACCTCGTGCCCACGCCCGCGCTGGCGCACCGCATCGAAGCGAACCTGTCGCAGATCGAAGCGCAAAAGGAACGCTTTTCGCTCGCCGTGAACGAGCAGATCGACGCCCTGGCGCGCGATGCCCGCATCATCCTCGCCAACCGTCCGCGCGAAAACGAGCTCGAAACGCAGATCGCGGCCCTCGACACGGGAGAAGCGATGGCGCGCCTGGGCCGCGAACTCGACCGTTCGTTCCAGGCCGAGGTGCTCGAGCGCCAGCGTTACCGCGGCTTCCTGTTCGCCTATTCGATCCTGCTGCTGGGTTTACTGGCCTACGCCGGCTGGCGCCTGCGCCGCAGCTACCGCATCATCAACGACGTCAACCGGCGCCTGAAGGCCGCCAACGACACCCTCGAACACCGCGTGGCCGAGCGCACCGCCGAGCTGGAAGAACAGTCGGCCAAACTGGCGCGCCTGGCCCAGCACGACAGCCTGACGGGCCTGGTCAACTACGGCCAGCTGACCCGTTTATTGGAACTGGCCCTGGTGCGCGCAGCGCGGCGCGACAGCGTGGTGGTGACCATGTTCATCGACCTCGACGGTTTTAAAGCCGTCAACGATACCTGGGGCCACGCCACCGGCGACCTGGTGCTGCAGCTGGTCGCGCGCCGCGTGCAGAAGGTGCTGCGCGCCGAGGACATCCTGGCGCGCCTGGGCGGCGACGAATTCGTCGTCATGCTGGAGGGAGTGGGCATGGCGGACGGCGCGCTGCGCGTGGCACGCCTGGTGCTCGACCAGATCGAAGGGATCGTCGAGGCCGACGGCAATCCGGTCGCGATTTCCGCCAGCATCGGCATCGCCAGCGCGCGCGGCCGTGCCGGCGCGGAATGGGGCGCTGCCGCCTTGCTGGCCGACGCCGACAAGGCGATGTACGCGGCCAAGCAGGCCGGCAAGGGCACGTTTATTATCAGTCCGAACGCGCACTGGAGCGTCGAGCAGGCGCCCGGCGTGCCATGACTGTCGCGCGCGGCAGTATGGACGGCATTCCGCTAGAATAGCGGGATGGTGCAGTGCACAAAAACGGACAATCCCCCGATGCGTGACAATTCGATCAAGAACTGGTTTGCCAGCCTGGCCGGCACCAGCGCGCATCCCGCGGTGCTGGTCAAGGTGCTGGGCAAGCGCGACCGCCGACGCATGCTGAAGCATTTCCTGGCACTGGACGATGCCGACCGCCTGCTGCGCTTCGGTACCGTGCTGCCGGACGAGCAGGTCCACGCCTATGTGAACAAGATCGATTTCAAGCGCGACATCGTGTTCGGCGTCGTCAGCCGCGGTTTTCAATTGGTCGGCGTCGGCCATCTGGCGTTTGCTCCGCCCGAGCCCGGCCGCGCCGCCAACACCGACAAGCTGCGCGTGGCGGAATTCGGCGTCTCGGTCTCGAAGTCGGCGCGCGGGCAGGGTGTCGGCTCGCGCCTGTTCGAACGTGCCGCCATCCACTGCCGCAACAACGACATCGATACGCTCTACATGCAGTGCCTGTCCAGCAACCGCACGATGATGCACATCGCGAAAAAGGCGGGGATGGAGATCAAGCGGGAATACGGCGAAGCGGATGCTTATTTACACCTGCCGCCGCCCAGCCCAGGCAGCGTGATGCGCGAGGCGCTGGAAGAGCAGTTCGCGGTGATCGATTACACGGTCAAGGCCAACGCCCGCGCGGCGATGAAATGGTTCATGCCGCGCAAAAAATAGCGTTCAGCGTCCCGCATCCCCGATCGGCAGCGCCGTCGTCTCCTTGATCCTCTGCAGCGCAAAACTCGACTTCACATCCAGCACCGACGGATGACGCAACAAGGTCGCCATCATGAAGCGCGAAAAGTGGTCCATGTCTTCCACGTGCACGCGCAATAGAAAATCCATCTCGCCCGTCATCGCATAGCAGGCCACCACTTCCGGCCAGGCCGCCACCGCCTGCGCGAACTCGAAGCGGGGAGAGGTCGCCGGCACACGCGAATTGGCCGGGCCCTCGCTGTGCTTTTCCAGGCGCACATTCACATAGGCCAGCAAGCCGAGGCCGATCTTGTCCGGGTCGACCAGCGCCACGTACTGGCGGATCACCCCCGCCTCTTCGAGGCGCTTGATGCGCCGCAGGCAGGGAGACGGCGACAGGTTGACGCGTTCGGCCACGTCCTGGTTCGACAGGCGGCCATCGGCCTGGAGGATCTCGAGGATCTTGCGGTCGGTCTTGTCCAATTCGATCTTTGACATAAAGTTCCCTTCTACTCAGCACAGCCGCAATTTTATTGCGCAATGGACGCGGCGGGGGGAATTGATTGGTATTTAATGCCGGGGACAGAAGACTATACTGACGCCCATTACGGAGGAGACATCTCCGTCGCGGCGCCAACAATAACAACAAGGGCGCCGCACCCACCCTACGGAGACACCCAATGAACGCACCCCTGGACCGTTCCCAGCTTCAGCCATCGGAGCCGAACCACGAGATCACGCTCGACGACAAGTGGACGCTCGAGCGCGGCCGCGCCTTCATGACCGGCACGCAAGCCCTGATCCGCCTGCCGATGCTGCAGCGCGAGCGCGACCTGAAAGCGGGCCTGAACACCGCCGGCTACATCACCGGCTACCGCGGCTCCCCGGTCACCGCCGTCGACCAGACCGCGATGAAGGCGAAGAAGCACCTGGACGCCCACCACGTCAAATTCCATCCGGGCATGAACGAAGACCTGGCGGCGACCGCGGTCTGGGGCACCCAGCAAACCAACCTGTATAAAGACGCGAATTACGACGGCGTCTTCGCCATGTGGTACGGCAAGGGCCCGGGCGTGGACCGCTGCGGCGACGTGTTTAAACACGGTAACAATGCCGGCTCCGCCAAGCACGGCGGCGTGCTGGTGCTGGCGGGCGACGACCATGCCGCCAAATCGTCTTCGACGGCGCACCAGTCGGATCACATTCTCACCGCCTGCGGCATTCCGGTACTGTATCCGTCCTCGGTGCAGGAATACATCGACTACGGCCTGCACGCCTGGGCCATGAGCCGCTACACGGGCCTGTGGGTGTCGATGAAGTGCGTCACCGACGTGATCGAATCGGGCGCTGTGGTCGACCTCGACCCGGACCGCGTTCAGACCGTCATCCCGACCGACTTCGAAGTGCCGGAGGGTGGCCTGAACATCCGCTGGCCGGACGCCGTGCTGGACCAGGAAGTCCGCATGAACAACCACAAGTGGTACGCGGCCCTGGCCTACGCCCGTGCCAATAAACTGAACCAGATCATCTGGGACAGCCCGCAGCCGAAAATCGGCATCATCACCGCCGGCAAAAGTTATGTCGACACGCGCCAGGCGCTGGCCGACCTCGGCATCGACGAGCAGGCAGCCGCCGACATCGGTATCCGCCTGTATAAAATCGGCATGACCTGGCCGCTCGAGTCGGAAGGCGTGCACGAATTCGCGCGCGGCCTCGACGAGATCCTGGTGGTCGAAGAAAAGCGGCAAGTGATGGAATACGCGCTCAAGGAAGCGCTGTACAACCTGCCGGACAGCGAGCGTCCGCGCGTGGTCGGCAAATTCGACGACACCGGCGAGTGGAGCAACAAGGACCGCAAGGGCCACGGCGACTGGCTGCTGCCGGCGACCTATGAACTCAATCCGGCACAGATCGCGCGCGCTATCGCCTCGCGCATCTCGCACTACTGCGCCGGCCATCCGGTCGAGCAACGCGTCAAGGAACGAATCGCCTTCCTGGAAGCGAAGGAACTGGTGCTGAAGGCGATTCCAGCCAAAGCCAATCCGGAAACCGACCGCATCCCGTACTTCTGCTCGGGCTGCCCGCACAACAGCTCCACGAAAGTGCCGCAAGGCTCGCGCGCCATGGCCGGCATCGGCTGCCACTACATGGTGCTGTGGATGGACCGCGAGACCTCCACCTTCACCCACATGGGCGCCGAGGGCACGACCTGGATCGGCCAATCGCCGTTCACCAGCGAAAAGCACGTGTTCGTGAACCTGGGCGACGGCACCTATTTCCACTCGGGCATCCTGGCGATCCGCGCGGCGGTGGCGGCCAAGGTGAACATCACCTACAAGATTCTTTATAACGACGCGGTCGCGATGACCGGCGGCCAGAACGTCGACGGCCCGCTCGATCCGGGCATGATCACGCGCCAGATCGCGGCCGAAGGCGTCAAGCCGATCATCGTCGTCACCGACGAACCGGAAAAATACCCGAGCGACTACGCCTGGGCGGCAGGCGTCACCGTGCGCCACCGTTCCGAACTGATGGACGTGCAAAAGGAACTGCGCGAGATGCCGGGCGTGTCGGCCGTGATCTACGACCAGACCTGCGCCTCGGAGAAGCGCCGCCGCCGCAAGAAGGGCGAGTTCCCCGACCCTGCGAAACGCGCCGTCATCAACGAAGCCGTCTGCGAAGGCTGCGGCGACTGCTCGGTGCAGTCGAACTGCCTGTCGGTCGAGCCGCTGGAAACGGAACTGGGCCGCAAGCGCCAGATCAACCAGTCCTCCTGCAACAAGGATTTTAGTTGCGTCTCCGGTTTCTGCCCGTCCTTCGTGACGGTCGAGGGTGGCGGCCTGAAAAAGCCGAAGAAGGCTGCCGTCGGCACCGATAACGCACTCCCGGTCCTGCCTGCTCCAAGCATCCCGGCGATCGACAACCCGTTCGGCATCCTGGTCGCCGGCGTCGGCGGCACCGGCGTCGTCACCGTCGGCCAGATCCTGGCGATGGCGGCCCACGTCGAGGGTAAAGGAGCCATCGTGCTCGACCAGAGCGGCCTGGCCCAGAAGGGCGGTCCCGTGATGTCGCACGTGCGCCTCGCGCAGCATCAAGCCGACCTGCACTCGACCCGCGTCGGCACCGGCAGCGCCGACCTGGTCATCGGCTGCGACCAGATCGTCAGCGCCAGCCGCGACGCCCTGAGCCGCATGGGCGAAGGCCGCACCTGGGCCGCCGTGAATGCGACCGGCGCCACCACCGCCGCCTTCGTGAAAAACCCGGACTGGCAATTCCCGGCCGAAGGTTCGCGCGGCGCCATCCTGCAGGCCTGCGGTGCGAACAACGTCGATTTCGTCGACGCCGGCCAGATGGCGACCGCCCTGATGGGCGACGCCATCGCGACCAACATGTTCATGCTCGGCTACGCCTTCCAGAAGGGCCACGTGCCGCTGCTGGAAAGCTCGCTGATGAAGGCGATCGAACTGAACGGCGTCTCGGTGCCCTTCAACAAAGCCGCCTTCAACTGGGGCCGTACGGCCGCGCACGACCTGGCGTCCGTCAAAAAGCTGACCACGCCGGCCAAGGTCGTGGAATTCAAGCGCACCCAGACCCTGGACGAACTGGTGAACCGCCGCGTCGAACTGCTGACGGCGTACCAGAACGCCGCTTACGCCGCGCAATATAAAACCTTCGTGGACCAGGTGCGTGCCGAGGAAGCGAAGCTGGGTAAAGGCACCCGCCTGACCGAAGCCGTGGCCCGCTACTTCTACAAGCTGATGGCCTATAAGGACGAGTACGAAGTGGCGCGCCTGCACACCGACCCGGCCTTCAAGGAAAAGATCGCGGGCATGTTCGAAGGCGACATCAAGCTGAAATTCCACCTGGCGCCGCCACTGCTGGCCAAGCACGACAAGGAAGGCCGCGCGCTGAAGAAGGAATACGGTCCCTGGATGATGAGCGCCTTCGGCGTGCTGGCGAAATTCAAAGGCTTGCGCGGCACCCCGTTCGACGTGTTCGGTTACACGGCCGAGCGCAAGACGGAACGCGCCCTGATCGGCCAGTACCGCGACACCGTGTCGGCGCTGCTGCCGAAGCTCTCGAGCGAGAACCTGGCGCAAGCCGTCGCGATCGCCAGCATCCCGGAAGACATCCGCGGCTATGGCCACGTGAAGGAACGCCACCTTGCCTCGGCCAAGGCCAAGGAAGCCCAGCTGTTGTCGGCGTTCCACAATCCGGCAGGCGCCACGCGCGCAGCCTGATCGTCAGCAAACACTGTTGTAGCGCCAGGACTGGTTTGCGCCGGTCCTGGCGTTTTTGCTTTACGGAATCAAAAAATGCTCCATAAAATGGACGATTGCAAGCGTGCGGCCTTCCCGGATCGGCACGCTTGTCCTAAGCTTTCCTGACGAACTCGCCTGCCGGACACTGCTCATGACATCGCCAACTTCATCCACCGGTCGCCTGACCGCCACGCTGCGCCTGCTCAGCGCCTGCTGCGCTGCCGCCCTGATGCTTGCCGCCTGCGGCGGTGGCGGCGGCAATCCCGGTACGCTCAGCAATCCGCCATCGAGCACCACGCCGAATACGGGCACAAACGCCGGCACCGGCAACACCGCGGCCGATCCCGACCTCGCCACCCTGGGCGACGCCTTCGACAAGTACTGGAACCTGTGCGCCAAGCCACGCACCGGCATCGACCCTTATACCGGCAAGCCGTATCCGGACAAGCAGGGTACGCTGCGCGACGAGTTGACCTTCCTGCGCGCCTGGTCGAACCAGTACTACCTCTGGTACAACGAAGTCCCGACCAACTTCCGGATGGCCGATTTTACGAATCCGGTCGACTACTTCGAGCGCCTGATGTCGCCGCGCGACAAGGACATGTACCACTTCACCTATCCGTCGGCAGAGTGGGACAAGCTGACCAATTCCGGCATCGAACTGGGTTACGGCCTGACCTGGAGCAGCGGCAGCGCGACCGCGCCGCGCACCTGGCGCGTCGCCATCGTCGAACCGGGTTCGCCGGCAGCCGCCGCCGGCCTGCGCCGCGGCGACCAGCTGATCACGATCGACGGTGTCGACTTCGTCAACGGCAGCGACACCGCCACGGTCGAGAAGATCAATGCCGCCCTGTTCCCGGCGACGCCCGGCGCATCGCACAGCTTCACCGTGCGGCGCGGTGGCGAGACGGTCGCGGTAACGATGCAGGCGCAGGAAGTGACGGCGCTGTCGGTGAAGAACACCAAGGTGATCGACACCCCGACCGGCAAGGTCGGCTACCTCAGCTTCGAGAATCATAACGCCGTGGCCGAGCGCCAGCTGATCGATTCCATCACGACCCTGAAAGCGGCCGGCGTCAGCGACCTGGTGGTGGACCTGCGTTATAACGGCGGCGGCCTGCTGCACGTGGCGAGCGAACTGGCGTACATGATCGCCGGACCGGCCACCCAGGGCCAGGTGTTCGAGCGCCTGCAGTACAACGACAAGATCGAAGCGGCGCAAACGCCGCAGATCATCCGCTTCAGCGACAAGGCCGCCGGTTTTTCGGTCGCGGAGGGTACGACCCTGCCGACCCTGGGCCTGAACCGCGTCACCATCCTGACCACCTCGGGCACCTGCTCGGCCAGCGAAGCGCTGATCAACGGCCTGCGCGGGGTGAACGTGGAGGTGAACGTGATCGGCGCCACCACCTGCGGCAAGCCCTATGGTTTCACGCCGGTGCCGAACTGCGGCACGACCTACTTCTCGGTCGAGTTCAAGGGCGTGAACGCGAAGGGTTTCGGCGACTTCGCCGACGGCTTCGCGCCGACCTGCAGCGTGGCCGACGACCTGAGTCACGAACTGGGCGACACCAGCGAAGGCCTGCTGGCGGGCGCGCTCAGCTACCGCGCTACCGGCGTCTGCCCGGCCCGCACCTCGGCACAGGCGATGGCGATCGCGGTGCCGGCCCAGGTACGGCCGCGCGCGTCGCAGATCGCGATCCATTACCGGACAAGGTAAAGCGCTTATTGCCAGCCACGCCAACAGCGGCGCCACCTGCGGGTGGCGCTTTTTTTTCGCCTGTCGCCGGGGGCAAACCCGACTATAATTTTCCGCTTTGCTTCTCTTATAAACCTGCCGGAGCTTCACCGATGATTCGTTCTGCGTTACTGCTTGCACTGCTGGCCGCCGCCCCCCTGACCCATGCCGCCGCTCCCGACCTGACGACCGTCTCCGAGCGCTCCGGTTTCCAGGCCACGGGCCGCTACGACGAAGTGGTCAAGCTGTGCGCAGCGTTTGCGAAAGCCTATCCGAAGGAAGTCAAATGCGTGGAATTCGGCCGCACACCGGAAGACCGTCCGATGCTGGCGCTGATCGCCACCCGCACCGGCGCTTTTACTGCGCAGGCGGCTTCGAAGAAAGGCTTGCCGGTCACCCTGATCCAGGGCGGCATCCACGCCGGCGAGATCGACGGCAAGGACGCCGGCTTCCTAGCCCTGCGCGAAGTGCTGGAAAACCGCCTGGCCAAGGGTGCGCTGGACAAGCAGGTGCTGGTCTTTGTGCCCGTGTTCAACGTCGACGGCCACGAGCGCTTCCAGCAGTGGAACCGTCCGAACCAGCGCGGTCCGGTCGAAATGGGCTGGCGCACCACCGCCCAGAACTTCAATTTGAACCGCGACTACGTCAAAGCCGACGCGCCCGAGATGCAGGCCATGCTGGCGCTGGTGAACGCCTGGGATCCGCTGACCTATGTCGACCTGCACGTGACCGACGGTGCGAAGTTCCAGCACGACGTCTCGATCCAGGTCGAACCGGTCAACTCGGCCGATCCGGAATTACGCAAGGCGGGCCTGGCGCTGCGCGACAAGGTGATCGCCGACATCACGAAGCAGGGCTCGACGCCGCAGTCCTACTACATGTCCTTCGCCAAGACCGACGATCCGCAATCGGGTTTTGTCGACGCCGTCTCCGATCCGCGCTTCTCGACCGGCTACTTCCCGCTGCGTAACCGCATGGCGATGCTGGTCGAAACCCACTCGTGGAAGGATTACCCGACCCGCGTGCGCATCACCCACAACAGCGTGATCTCGGTGCTGGAACAGGTCGCGAAGAACGGCAAGCAGTGGCAGGTGGCCGCCGCGGCGGCAGACGCCCGCGCCGCGCGCCTGGCCGGCACGCCGGTGGCGCTGACCTACAAGACCACGGACAAGACGAAGATGGTCGACTTCAACGGCTACGAATACACGCGTACCCCATCGGACGTCTCGGGCATCCTGATGACGCGCTACGACGAAAGCCGCCCGCAGGTCTGGCGCGTGCCGCTGCGCGAAGAGATCGTGGCCGACCTGGAAGTGGCCGCGCCGCGCGCCGGCTACATCGTCCCAGCCGCGCACGCCGCCATGGTGGCCGCGAAGCTGAAACAGCACGCCATCGAATTCCGCAAGCTGGACAAGGCACTCGACCGTGTCGATACCGAGACCTTCCGCGCCGACAAGGCGACGTTTGGTACGAAATCCTTCGAGTCGCACCAGCGCCTGACGGTGGAGGGCAGCTGGAAGCTTGAGCCGCGCAGCGTCGGCAAAGGCGCGCTGTTCGTGCCGATCGCGCAGCCGAAGGCGAGACTGGTGATGGCGATGCTGGAACCGCAGGCGCCGGACTCGCTGCTGGCCTGGGGCATGTTCAACAATGCCTTCGAACCGAAGGAATACATGGAAGAGTATGTCGCCGAAGAAGTCGCGCGCGAGCAGATGGCCGCCGATCCTGCCGTCGCCGCCGAATTCAAGCGCCGCGTCGAGAGCGATCCGGCGTTTGCGAAAAGCGCCCATGCGCGCCTCGAGTTCTTCGCGCGCCGCCATGCGTCGTGGGACGAGCGTTTGAATTTGTATCCGGTGATGCGTACGAACGTTGCGCCGTAAGCCCGCAATACGTACGCCGCGTTCACGCACGCGGTGATACGCGGGCATGCCCGCCCTACGGTGCACCGCCGCCGTAACGTAGGGCGGGCATGCCCGCGCGTGACAAGACGAACATACGCGACGTTACGCTCCCAATACCTCGCGCACCGCCGCGGCATACCGCTCACTGACCGCCACCTCGGCCCCGCAGCGCAGCCGCAGCAAATAACTCCCATCCCCCACCACGCTCAAGCCCACGGCCTGCGTCCGCCGCACGATCACCCCGCGGTGCACGCGTAAAAACTGCGCCGGATCCAGGTGCGCTTCCAGCCGGCTCAGTGCCACCCGGTGCAGCGGCGCGTTCGACGCCGTGTGCAGCGCCACGTAATTTCCCTGCGCTTCGAACCACAATATGTCGCCCACCTGCACCTGGTCGATCCGTCCCACCGAGCGCACGCTGATCTGCTCCAGCCAGGCGGGACCGTCGGCATAGGCGCGCAAGGCCTTGCCGTAGGCGCCGCGCTGGCGGCCTGCCAGCAGCAGGCGGGCGCGCTCGAGCGCTTGCGCCAGGCGCGCATCGTCCAGGGGTTTCAGCAAGTAGTCGAGCGCATGCACTTCGAAGGCCTCGATCGCATGCGCGCTGTGGGCGGTGACGAATACAACCAGCGGCGGCTCTGGCAGCTGCGCCAGTTCGCGCGCCAGCTGCAAGCCCGATTCGCGCGGCATCTGGATGTCCAGGAACAGCAGGTCGATGCGGTGCATAGCCAAGGCTTCGCGCGCACGGGCCGCGCTGTCGCATGCGAACGCCAGGCGCCAGTCCGGGTAGGCCTCCATCGCCAGGCGCAGGTTGGTGCGGCCCGGCTCCTCGTCGTCGACGATGGCGTAGCAGATGTCCATGCAGGTCAATCCTGCAGCGCCAGCGGCAGGCTGATCTCGGCCGTGAAGCGGCCGTCCCGGTGCCCGGTGCGCAAGGACGCGCGGGCGTCGAGCAGCGCCAGGCGCGCGCGCGTGTTCGACAAGCCCAATCCCGTACCGGGATTCGGCGAACTCCATTCGCTCACCGGATTCATCACGCGGATCAGGAGTTCGTCGGCCGTGCGTTCGAAAGATAGGCGGATGTCGCCGGGACCGTCGTGGCAATCGAGGTCGTGGCGCAGGGCGTTCTCGATCAGGGGCTGCAGCAGCAGGGGCGGGCACTCTCCCTGCCGTACCTGTTCGTCGTCGCCGTCGATGCGGATGCGCAGGCGCTCGCCGTAGCGCAGGCGCTGCAGCGCGAGATAGTCGCGCATGAAGCCGAGTTCTTCCTCGATGGTCGCGCGTTCGCGCTGGGTGGCGGCCAGGGCGTAGCGCAGCAGGTCGGACAGGCGCCCGATGCCGGCCAGGGCATCAAGCTTGTCGCCGGCGCGCACCAGGGCGCTGATCGCGTTCAGGGCGTTGAAGATGAAATGCGGTTCGAGCTGGGCGCGCAGGGCCAGCATGCGCTGCTGTTCCAAAGCCAGGTGCAGGTTCAGGTTTTCCGCCTGCGCCTTGGCGAAGGCTTCGCTGCGTGCGCGCGCTTCGCGCTGGTTGCCGATGGCGACCATGGTCACAAACGTGCCGGTCATCCAGGCCGTCTCGGTAAACCAGGTCATCTTGTTCATCTTCGTCAGTTCGACCCAGCCGGACTGGAGGGTCAGCACTTCCCCGCGTAGCAGCACGTCGGCGCAGCTGAGGAAATACCATTCGACGGGCAGGAACAGCAGCACCATGCCCGCGTAGGTCCGGATCACGGTACTGCGGTCGGTGAACAGGGCGGGATGGCGCGCCAGCACCAGGCTCAGGGCGCTGCTGAGAGCCATCATCGGCACGTGGCCGACCCACCATTCGAGCAGGATGGTGGTGAACGGGGACGGGCGGCCGAAGCCGATCCGGTCGGTGTAGACGCCGAGCGCGCCGGCGATGCATAGCGCGGTCCAGAAACCGACGTGGGCGAGAATGGTGCGCGCGATCTTGTGTGCTGGCTGGCTCATGGTGCGCCGAGTATAGCAGCGCCGCCATGGCTAAAAACCGGCAGGCGGCGGCACTCGTCACAGCGCGGCGGTCTTTCGTCACAGGGCTGGCGCGACAGGGGGCACCGGCCCTAGAATCGCGCTTTCCGAACCCGATCGCGCCTTCATGAAACGCCTGCCTTTGCTGCTCCTGCTGTCCCCCTTGCCGTATGCTTGCGCCCAGGAGGGAGCGCCGGCCCGGGTCGAGGTGCAGGGCAAGGCGCAGCCGCTCGAAGCGGCCGTGGCCAGCAAAGTGGTCGGGCGCGCCGAGATCGCGGCCTATGGCGACGGCAACCTGGCCGACGTCCTCAAGCGCCAGAGCGGTATCGCGGTGGTCGGCAGCGAGGTGCGCATGCGCGGCCTCGGCACGGGCTATACGCAGATGCTGGTCGACGGCGAGCCGGTGCCGCAAGGTTTTACGATCGATACGATCGCGCCCGAACTGGTCGAGCGCATCGAGATCGCGCGCACGCCCACGGCCGACCGCAGCGCGCAGGCGGTGGCCGGCACCATCAACATCGTGCTGCGCAAGCGCAGCAACACGGGACGGCGCGAAGACAAGGTCTCGACAGGCTACCAGCGCGGCGAATGGAGTCCGTCGGCCTCCACCCAGCTGAGCGGCAAGCGCGGCGATCTGGCCTGGTCGCTTGGTGCGAGTGCCGAGCGCACTGTGCGCATCGACCGCGTACTGACCGACGAGACGATCGAAGAGGCAGGCAGCACGACGGCGGCACGCCGCTTCACCGAATCGGGCCTTGGCCGCACCGGCCGCCTGAACCTGGCGCCGCGCCTGAACTGGACGTTTGAAAACGGCGACACGCTGGGCTGGAACACGCTCGTCGGCCTGGTGCGCTCGCAAAGTGATACCGCGGCGGACGAAGAGACGCTGCTGGGCGCGCCGACAGACTATCCCGCCAGTACCGCCGCCATCGGCTCACACACGGCCAGCCTGCGCAGCGACCTCGCCTGGGCGCACCGTTTCCAGGGCGCCGGCAAGCTGACGGTGAAAGGCGTGGTCGACGCCAGCCGGCGCCGCGGCGATTACCTGTTCCTCGGTACGCGGCCGGATGGCAGCCTGGGCCTCGCGCGCGCCGTGGCCTCGGGCGCCGACGAGCGCACGGCCAGCCTGAACGGCAAGTACCTGGCGCCGCTGGGTGCGGCACATAGTCTCGGTCTCGGCTGGGATGCCAGCCGTACGACGCGCGGCGAACACCGCAACCAGTTCGATACGATCGACGGCATCCCGAACGCGGCGCAGCGCCTGCAGGACTACACGGCGCGGGTCGAGCGCCTGGCGCTGTTCGCCCAGGACGAGTGGACCATCTCCGAACGTTTCGAAGGCTATGCGGGCCTGCGCTGGGAAGGACTACGCACGGGAACCGACGGTGCCGACCTGGCGCGCGTGGCGACCAGCAGCAGCGTGGCCAGCCCGATCCTGCAACTGCTGTGGAAGCTGCCCGCCAAACAGCAGCTGCGCCTGGCGCTGGCGCGCACCTATAAGGCGCCGCTGACCGGCAACCTGGTACCGCGCCGCTACACGATCAATAACAACAACGGCCCTGCCAATCCCGACGTCGAAGGCAATCCGGACCTGCGCCCGGAGCTGAGCTGGGGCCTGGATCTCGCCTATGAGCGACCGCTGGGAGAAAAGGGCACGGCCACGCTGTCCGGCTACGCAAAACGCGTAAGCGACGTCACGACGCAGCAGTTGTACCGCGATGGCCTCAGCTGGGTCGCACGCCCGATCAACAATGGCGATGCCGACCTGGCCGGCGTCGAGGTGGACCTGAAGTCGCCGCTCAAGGTCGGCGCCGCGGCGTTCGAGCTGCGCCTGAACGCGGGCCGCAACTGGTCGCGCGTGCGTAATGTGCCCGGTCCCGACAACACCCTGGCCGAGCAGGTGCCGTTCACGCTGAACCTGGGCGCTGACTACCGCGGCGTGGGCATTTGGAGCGCGGGCGCGAACCTGAACATCCGCGCAAGCGCCACCAGCCGTTCGATCGACGGCGTCACCACCTGGCTTGGCCGCACGGCGCCGCTCGACCTGTACTGGACGCGCAAGCTCGATGCAGGCTGGCGTCTGCGCGCGAGCGTGGCAAACGCCTTGGGCAGCAAGCAGCGTGCGGGCACCATCTACCGCGATGCCGACGGCACCATCGTGACACGGGCGCAGGCCTGGGGCGGGATGGCCAGCCTGCGTGTGGGATTCGAGCGCGCCCTGTGACTCAAGGAGCGGGACCGGTCGCCGGCAGGGAGGTGAACAGCACGGTGGCCACGCTGCCGTCCGCACGGGGAATGAGCTGGTACACGCGGTCGTATTCGTTGTCGGCGATCTCGACCCCGGGCTGGCCGCCGAACAGGCGCACCAGTTCGGACAAGGTGTTCGAGTGGCCGACCACGAGCACCGGCCCGTTCAATCCCTTGACCTTTTCGACCAGCGCCCGCGGCGCGCGCGGATCGTATTCCTCTACCGGCAAGCCACTCGCCTGCGCCAGCGGCTGCGCGGTCTGGCGTGTGCGATTCGTCGGCGTGCTGAAAACGTGGGCGATGCCGGTCTTTGCCAGCATGGTGGCGATGTTCTGCGCGCGCTGTCGTCCTTGCGCCGTCAGCGCGGGGTCCTTTTCGTCGGGCGTCTTCTCGCCGTGGCGCACGAGATAGACCATGCTTGGGGCGGCGAGGGCGATCGAGGGCGAGATCATGGAGAGAGAAAGCGCAAAGACGGTCAGCAGGCGTGGCAGCAGGGGCATGGGATGTCCTTTATTGGATTGAATCGATTGTAATACTGCCACCGAAAAATGCCGACGGGCCGTGTTTTGAATCTACAATCACAATATGGACAGCCACGCGAACAGCGCATCGACTACACGGCCCGGATCGGCGTCGCTGGCCGCGCGGCGCCCCTTTTTGACGGCCTTTGCGTTGTCGCTCGGTGCCGCCGTTTCGCTGGGACTGACACGCTTTTCCTATGCGCTGCTGCTGCCGCCCATGCGCGCCGACCTCGACTGGTCCTATTTTCTGTCCGGCGCCATGAATACCGGGAACGCCCTCGGCTATTTTCTCGGCGCCCTGGCCACTCCCGCCCTGATGCGGCGTTACGGCGCGCAAGCGGCCCTGGTCGGCGGCGCCGTGCTGGCCAGCCTGTTCATGCTGCTCTCCGGCTTCGTGATCGATGCCGAAGTGCTGATCGGCCAGCGCGTCCTGGCCGGCATCGCCAGCGCCTTCATTTTCATTTCCGGCGGCCTGCTCGCGGCGCGGCTTGGCTTGCTGCACCCGCAGCGCGCCGGCCTGCTGCTCGGGATGTATTATGGCGGCACCGGCCTGGGCATCGTCGCCTCGTCCTTGCTGGTGCCCGTGGCGATGGACGCCGCCACGGCCCAGGGTGCCGCACACGCCTGGCAATGGGCCTGGATCGCGCTGGCGGCACTGTGCCTGCTGGCGACGCTGATGATGATCCCGCCGGCGAGACAAGTCGACGGCGCGCCCTCGCAGGCGGGCGCGCAAGGCGGGTTCCGGTTGGCTCCCTTCGGCTTCGGGCTGGCCGGCTACCTGATGTTCGGGGTCGGCTATATCGGCTACATGACCTTCGTCATCGCTCTGCTCAAGGAGCAGGGGATGGCAGGTACCACCATCACGCTGTTCTACGCCATGCTGGGACTGGCCGTGATGGCTTCGTCGCGTATCTGGGCGCGCATGCTCGACCGCTTCAAGGGCGGGCAGGCGATGGCGATCCTGAACGCCTTGTTGGGCATAGCGACGCTCCTGCCGGCGCTGACGGCTCTGCCTGCCCTGATGTTCGTCTCGGGACTGCTGTTCGGCGGGATTTTCCTGTCGGTAGTGGCCTCGACCACCGCCCTGGTGCGCCACAACCTGCCGCAGCACGCCTGGTCGGCCGGCATCAGCGCGTTTACCACTGTGTTCGCGCTGGGCCAGATCGTCGGACCCTCGACCATCGGCTGGATCGCCGACGGCCCCGGCGGCTTGCAGCGCGGGCTGGTGTTTTCGGCGCTGGCGCTGTTCATCGGGGCCTTGCTGGCGTCGCGCCAGCGTCCTCTTCAAACTCAGTGAGCCTTTCATGATCGTCCTGCAAACCGAACGCCTGCGCGTGCGCCACATGGCACCTGGCGATGCCGAATTCATGCTCCGCATGCTGAACGATCCCGCCTGGCACCGTTACATCGGCGACCGCGGCATCCGCACCGTCGACGGCGCGCGCGAGCACATCGTCAAGGGACCGATGGCGATGGTCGCGCGTCTCGGCTTCGGCTTCCACGTCGTCGAATTGAAGGAAGACGGCCGCCCGATCGGCGTCTGCGGCCTGGCCAAGCGCGACTTCCTCGACGACGTCGACATCGGCTATGCCTTCCTGCCCGAATACGGCGGCAAGGGCTATGCCTTCGAAGCGGCGCAAGCGACGCTGGCGCATGCGCGCGCGCTCGGCTTGACGCGCCTGGTCGCCACCGTCGTGCCCGAGAACGCGGCTTCCATTCGCCTGCTCGAAAAACTGGGCCTGCGCTTCGAACGGACCTTCCAGGCGCCGGACAGCACGCGCGACCTGCAGCTGTTCGGCATGACGCTCGCCTGAGAGCGGACGAAAAAAAAGCAGCGCCGAAGCGCTGCTTTTCGATGCGTCGCGAACGGTTTACAGCTGCGTCAGCGAAATCGTGTTCGCCGCCGGTGTCGAGCACGGCTCCTCGTCGAAGGCGATGTCGCCGTCCGGATTGGCGATGCCATCGGTCTTGAGATCGACGAAGCCGAACAGGTTGCGGTCCTGCAGGTGCGACGGCACCACGGTCGAGAGCGACGAGAACACGTTCTCCACGCGGCCCGGATGCTTCTTTTCCCAATCGCGCAGCATGGCCTTGATCTGCTTCCTCTGCAGGTTTTCCTGCGAGCCGCACAAGTCGCACGGAATGATCGGGAAGCCTTTCACTTCCGCATAGCGCTCCGTGTCCGCTTCTTTTACATAAGCCAGCGGACGGATCACCATGTGCTTGCCGTCGTCCGAGACCAGCTTCGCAGGCATGCCTTTCAGCTTCCCGCCGAAGAACATATTCAGGAAGAAGGTTTCGAGGATGTCGTCGCGGTGGTGGCCGAGGGCGATCTTGTTGCAGCCCAGTTCATCGGCGACACGGTACAGGATGCCGCGGCGCAGGCGCGAGCACAGGGAACACGTGGTCTTCCCCTCCGGGATCAGGCGCTTGACGATCGAGTAGGTGTCCTGGTTCTCGATGTGGTAATCGACGCCGAGTTTATCGAGATAGGCCGGCAGCACCTCGGCTGGAAAATTCGGCTGCTTCTGGTCCAGGTTGACGGCGACGATATCGAAATGGATCGGCGCGCGCTCGCGCAGGGTCATGAGGATGTCGAGCAGGGCGTAGCTGTCCTTGCCGCCGGAGAGGCAGACCATCACCTTGTCGCCGTCTTCGATCATATTAAAATCGCCGATCGCCTGGCCGACCAGGCGGCACAGGCGCTTATGCAGCTTGTTGTTCTCGTGCGCAATCTTTTCCGCCTTTTTGGCGTCGATGTCCGCGGTGTCGTTCAATACTGCACTCATGCTGCTTCCTTCACTTGAAACACTTCCACGCCGACGCCTTCGCAGTCGGGGTACACGTCCGGCTTCATGGTCGACACGCGCGCGGCACGCACGCGCGGGTGGGCCAGCATGGCGCGCACGACGTCGTCGCACAGGGTTTCCTGCAGGTGCACGTGGCCCTGCGCCATGCGCTGGGCGATGGTCTCGCGCATGAAATCGTAGTCGACGACTTCATCGAGCTGGTCGGCCTTGGGGGTCGATTCGGCCAGCGGGATGTACAGGTCGACGTTGATCAGGACGCGCTGCTCGCCCTTCTTTTCGAAGTCGTGCACGCCGATGTTGATCATCACTTCGTAATTGCGCAGGAACAGCCGGCGGCAATCGCGCAAGCTCGGGTGGGTGAGGGCGGACAGCATAGAAAGGCCTTGGTCGGTTTTAAATTCAGTTATTTATTTCGTTAGGAACATCACATCGCGCGCCAGCGGCACCAGGTGCTGGCCGCCGTCGACCACCAGCGTGGTGCCGGTGAGCGCGCGCGCCGATGCCGCATATACGACGGCGTCGGCAATATCCTGCGGGGTCGAGGAGCGTCCCAGCGGCGTCACGGTGTGGGCTTTGGTAAAGCCTTCTTCGCTCTGGTCGCCCGACACCATGGTAATGCCGGGGGCCACGCCGACAATCCGCACCTGGGGTGCCAGCGCTTGCGCCAGCATCTTGGTGGCGGCATCGAGCGCCGCCTTCGACAGCGTGTACGACAAAAAATCCGGGTTGAGATTGTACAGTTTCTGGTCCAGCAGGTTGATGACCACGGCCTGGCTGGTTTCCGGCGTCGCGGCATGCAAAGCCTGCGCCAGCAGCAGGGGCGCGGCCAGGTTGGTGTGCATATGCGCCGTAAGCAAACTGGGTGAAAACGTGGTGGCGCTGTCGTATTCGAACAACGAAGCGTTATTGACGATGCAAGTAACTCTACCTAGCGCCTCGGCGGCCCGTCCCGGCAGCGCGCGCACCGCCGCTTCATCCGCCAGGTCGCACGACAGCAGGGCGGCACGGCGGCCGAGCGCGCGGATCGCGTCCGCCGTCTCGTTCGCTTCGCGCTCGGAGTGGCGGTAGTGGACGGCGATGTCCCAGCCGGCGGCGGCCAGCCCGAGGGCGATGGCGCGGCCGAGGCGGCGTCCGGCGCCGGTCACGAGCGCAACCTGGATTTCACTGCGGTGGCCGCCAACAGTTGGCGTGATGTGCGTCATGGTCTTGGCAAGTGGCTGAAATTGTTGATCCGTGCCGATCTGGCTACAATGCCGGGATGTCCCTGCCCCTTCCCGACAGCGACGCGCTGGCCGCGTCCCACGCCCTACAACAGGAAATTGCCGCCGCTATTCAAGAGGCGGGCGGCGCCATTGCCTTTTCGCATTTCATGGAGCTGGCGCTGTACACGCCCCGTCTCGGCTACTACAGCGGCGGCGCGGCCAAGCTGGGGGCCAGCGGCGATTTTACGACCGCGCCCGAGATTTCTCCCCTGTTCGGACAGGCGCTGGCGCGCGCGGCAGCCGCTATTATCGCCCAAAGCGCGCCCAACATCATCGAATTCGGCGCCGGCACCGGCAAGCTGGCGCGTGACGTGCTCACCGCCCTGGCGGACGGCGGGGTGCAAGTCGAGCGCTACACCATCATCGAGCTCTCCGGAGAATTGCGCGCGCGCCAGCAGGAAGCCTTGAAGGATTTCCCGCAGGTCGAGTGGCGCGACGGCTTCCCCGAGGCCTTCAACGGCGTGGTGCTGGCCAACGAGGTACTGGACGCGATGCCGGTCGAACTGGTGATCAAGACCGCGCATGGCTGGCAGCGCCAGATGGTGACGATCGAGGATGGCCGTTTTACTTACGTTCAGGCGCAACTCGACGCCACGCTGGCAGCCCAGCTGGCGCGCCAGATTCCGGACGCCGAGTCCCTGCCGGAAGGCTATCTCACCGAACTGCATCCAGTCGCCTGCGGCTTCATGGGTTCGCTGGCCACCATGTTCCAGGGCGGGAAGGGCGCGGCGATCCTGCTCGACTACGGCTTCCCGGCCCACGAGTTCTACGTCGACCAGAGAACCGGCGGCACCTTGATGTGCCATTACCGCCACCATTCGCATCCGGAACCCTTCTTCCTGCCGGGGCTGCAGGACATCACGGCCCACGTCGATTTCACGGCGATGGCGCTGGCGGCCCAGGATGCCGGACTGGACGTGCTGGCCTACACGAATCAATCCGGTTTCCTGCTGGCTTGCGGCATCGGTGAGCTGTTGATGCGCACCGATCCCGAAGATGCCGTGCGTTATTTGCCACAGTCGAAGGCGGTCCACAAGCTGGTCGCGCCGAGTGAAATGGGTGAATTGTTCAAGGTCCTCGTCGTAGGCAAGGACGTCGACCTGCCTGATGCAATCGTGCGGGCCGATCGCAGCCACCGCTTGTAAAATTGATAACTTGCACTAGGGATACAAACCCGGCTATGCTGTATCGGTTGGGCTCCAGGAACCGGCTGGCGACCTGACCAGAACCTGCACGCGGCACCACTTACCATGGCCAAGATCCACACCCATTACGACAACCTGAAGGTAGCGCGCGGCGCGCCGCAGGAAGTCGTGCGTGCGGCCTATAAAGCGCTCAGCCAGAAATACCACCCCGACAAGAATCCGGGCGACGAAAAGGCCGCCCGCATCATGGCGATCGTCAACACCGCCTATAACATCTTGTCCGATCCGGTGCGCCGCAAGGAGCACGACGAGTGGATCGCGGCCGAGGAATGGGAAGTCGAGTGGCTGGAGAGCAGCGGGGAAGAGGCGCCGCGCACCCGCGGCGAGAATTGGGAATCGCCGCCGCCGGCGCGCAACCGCCGCCGTCTGCTGCGCGAACCGCGCTGGTGGATCGGGCTGGCCGGCGGCGTGGCGCTGGGTGCCGTCTGCGCGCTGCTGCTGGTGCAGCAGCCGCGCCTGCTGCCGTCCGCGCTCGCCTTCAACGGCAAACCGGAAACCGTGACTGTGCCGCCGGTGACCTCGGTCCCGGCGCCGGACCCGGACGCCTGGGCCATGCCGGCCGGCGCCAAGACGCCGCCAGCCGTGGTGAAAGCCCTGGCCGTGACCCAATTGGTGGTGCCGGCGCGCCAGCCCGAATGCGATACCGATCTCGCCACGCCCGCCGCGCCGAACGGCGAACCCTGGCCCGAGCAGTCCGGCTATATCCCCGGCTACCCGATGGGCAATAGCGGCCGCGAGATGACGGTGGTGGTCGACAACAGCGCGAATGCGAACCCCGTGTTCGTCAAGATCTGGGACCTCGAGCGCCGCTCGAACGTGCGCCACGCCTATGTGCTGGGCAACGGCACGCTCACCATCGACGGCCTGGCCGCCGGCAAGTACGAAGTGCGCTACCAGAACGTGGTGAGCAGTACCGCGCACGCCGAGTGCAAGAACCGCGCTGCCCGTCGCGCCGCTGCCGGCTTTTAAGCACCCCTGAAATCTCACCAACTGTTGCTTTTTCCCACCTGCAAGCAGGTTTTCCGCAAGTCACTCCCCAATTCAGCCAGTTTGTTCCTCGGCCGTAATATACTCGTCCGGCAGCGGCCAGCGTAGCCGCCGGCCTGAACGGAAATCGCCATGAACGAATTAGACGGCCTCACCGCCTTGCTCATCGAGCCCCACTCGGGCATGCGGGCGAATATCCACAGCATGCTGAACATGTGCGGCCTGACCCGCATCGAGCATGCCAGCAGTGCCAACCAGGCCGTCAAGCAACTGACCCTGCGCAGCTTCGACCTGGTGCTGTGCGAATACGACCTGGAAGGCGGCCAGGACGGGCAGCAGCTGCTTGAGGATCTGCGCCACCATAAACTGGTGTCGCTGGCGACGATGTTCTTCATGGTCACGGCCGAAGGCGACTACGGTAAAGTCGTCAGCGCCGCCGAACTGGCCCCCACCGACTACATCCTGAAACCGTTCACGGCGGACCGCCTGCTCGAACGCATCGCGCGCGCCCTGGAAAAGAGGAATGTCTTCCTGCCCGTGTACCGCTTGATGGAAGCGGGCGCCCAGCACGAAGCGATCGAGGCTTGCCTGGAGGGAGAACAGGCGCACCCGCGCTACGCGGTCGACTTCCTGCGCCTGCGCGCCGAACTGCACCTGTTCCTGGGCGAAGCGCACCTGGCCGAACCGATCTACCGCCAGCTCGCCGACAGCAAGGCGATCGCCTGGGCGCGTCTGGGCCTGGCGAAAACCCTGTACCTGCGCGAGGAATACGAGGAAGCCGGCAGCTTGCTGACCGAGCTGGTACAGACCAACACGAATTTCGTCGACGCCTACGACTGGCTGGCGCGCACCCACACGGCGATGGGCGAACTCGACAAATCGCAGGACGTGCTGGGACGCGCGGTGGCGGTTTCGCCGCATGCCGTGCGCCGCCTGCGCACCCTGGGCGAAGTCGCTTTCGAAGCCGGCGACGACGAGGTCGCCGAGAAGGTCTTGAAACAGGTGGTGGCGAAGGCAAAGTATTCGGAGTTTCGCGACCCCGAAGACCACGTCAAACTGGTACGCACCCTGGTCCGTAAAGGCGATCCGGTAGCGGCCGCCACCGTCATCCGCGACCTCGACCGCTCGATGGGCGGCAAGGCCCACGCGGACGCCTGCAGCGCGATCTCCTCGGCGCTGCTGCACGAATACACGGGCAACGAAGAACGCCTGCTCGATTCGCTGAATGCCGCAGTGGCCGCCAGTCGCGATTTGCCTGCCATGTCGGCCGATCTGAAACTCGAACTGGCACGCAACTGCCTGGCGCACGACATGGCCGAGGGCGCAACGAGCCTGGTGCGCGACGTCATGCGCAATGCGGCCGACGCCAGCGCCATGGACCGCGCGATGAGCGTGATGGCCCAGGCCGGGCACGCGGAACTCGGCACCACGCTGGCCCAGGAAACGCGCCAGCACGTGGTCGACCTGGTGGCCAGCGGCGCCGAGTGCGCCCGCAGTGGAGACTACGCCGGCGCCGTCACCCTGATGCAGGAAGCGGCCCAGCGCATGCCGGGCAATCCGCAGGTCGCCTTCAACGCCGCGCTGGCGCTGCTGCGCTGTCTCGAGCACACCGGCTGGGACGACAAGCTCGGCCAGCAGGCCCTGGCGCAGATGGCCGCCGTGCGCCGGCTCGATGCGCGCAATCCGAAGCTGCCCGCGCTCACGGCGCTGCACCAGGCTGTGCTGAAAAAGTACAAGAAGTCACATAAATAATCCGGATACTCCCCATGCTTGAAGCAGTCCAGCCGCCCGACGAGGGCGCGACCCGCCGCGTGCGCGCGGCATTGATGCAAAAAGTGAATGGCGACGAAGAGATGTTCGCCCTGGGCGGTTCGATCGCACGCGTGATCGAGCTGGCCGATTCCGACGAGCCGGGCACGCACGATCTCGCCTATTTCGTCCTCTCCGACGTGGCGCTGACCCAGCGCATCCTGCGCCTGTCGAACACGATCCGCTACCGCACGATCTCCGGCACCGCCGTCACCACGGTCTCGCGTGCGATCGCGCTGCTCGGTTTCGACAACGTGAAAACCACCGCGCTGGCGATGCTGCTGGTGGACACCCTCGACAACGGCGCCCATGCCGGCAGCGTGCGCGTCGAGCTGGAAGCGGCCCTGTGCGCCAGCCTGGTCGGACGCGAGATGGCCAGGCTCTCGCACTACCAGGGCGCGGAAGAAGCGGCTATCGGCGCGCTGTTCAAGAACCTGGGCGCCTTGCTGGTGGCCTCGCACGAACATGCGCGCTACCGCGAAATCAAGCAGCTGACCGCCGGTGGCAAGCACACCCCGGCGCAGGCCTCGCAGATGATCCTCGGCTGCAGCTACGACACCCTGTCGGCGGCCGTGCTGGCCGAATGGAAGATCCCGGAAGTGATCGTGCGCGCCCAGGCGGCGCTGCCGCCTGGCTCCTTGAAAGTCGCGGCCAGCCGCGGCGAATGGATGCGGCAAGTTGCGTCCTTCAGCCTGGACGTGGCGCGCCTGCTGGGCAAAAGCGGCGAACCTGCCGCCACCCCGGAAGCCCGTGCACTGCTGGCGCGCTACGGCGCCGCGTTTGAGCTCGATGCGGCCGCGCTGGAGCGCCTGTTCACCAACGTGGCCGAAGGCATGCAGGGCCTGATGGAGAGCATGAACCTGCAACCGCTGCCGAAGGAAGCGCTTGATACCGGCGACGGCCTGCCCGACGTGCTGATGCTGGCCACGCTCGACGCCGGAGAAGAGGAGGAGGGAACGCACCCGAGCGGCAAGCCGAAGAACGCACGCGAGCTGCTGCTGGCCGGCGTGCAGGACGTGACGCAATTGCGCGCCGGCGGCAGCGCGCGCGTCAACGACGTGATCCTGGCCGTGCTCGAAACCTTGTACCGCGCGCTGGGTTTCAAATTCGCCACCGTCTGTCTGAAAGATGCGCGCGCCGGGCAGTACCGCGCACGCGTCTCCTTCGGTTCCGACCAGGCGCGGGTGCAGTCCGGCTTCGTGTTCCCGGTACCGGCGCCCTTGCCAACGTCGGGCGGGCGCGACCTGTTCCTGCTGGCGATGGAGAACGATGCCGACCTGATGATCTCGGATGCGGCCAGCCCGAAGATCCGCGAGCTGCTGCCGTCCTGGCACCGTACGTTGCTGCCCGATGCGAAGAGTTTCATCGTGCTGCCGCTCGTGGTGGGCAAGGCGCAGCTGGGCTTTTTCTATGCGGATCGCGCACAGACCGCGCCGGAAGGCGTGCCGCCCGACGAAACGGCGATGATCCGCGCCCTCAAGCGCCAGGTACTGGCTGCGCTTGCCGCCGGATGAATTCGCGGAATTCACGCGCCGGCATCGGCCGCGCGAACAGGTAGCCCTGGGCTTCGTCGCCCTGCTTGTCGCGCAGGAAGCCCCATTGCGCCTGGGTCTCGACCCCTTCGGCCACCACGGTCAGCCCCAGCGAATGGGCCAGGCCGATGGTGGCGGCGACGATCACGGCGTCGTTCGGATTGTGCTCGATGTCCTTTACAAAACCGCGGTCGATCTTGATGCGGTCGATCGCAAACAGTTTCAGGTAAGCCAGCGACGAATAGCCGGTGCCGAAGTCGTCGATTGCGAGCTTGAAACCGCGCGTGCGCAGCTGGCGCAGCAGCAGGCGCGTCGCTTCCGGATCGCGCATCGCCGCCGTCTCCGTGATCTCCAGTTCCAGCTGCGACGGGTCGATGCCGTGCTGCGCCACCAGCTCGTCGAGCCGCGCCAGCAGGGTCGACCCCGAGAACTGGCGCGCCGACAGGTTGACGGCCAGGCGCAGGCCTTCCAGTCCCTCGCGCTGCCATTGGGCCAGCAAGACCATGGTCTGGCCCAGCACCCAGTCGCCGAGCGGCACGATCATGCCGCTTTCCTCGGCCACGGGAATGAAGCGGCTCGGCTCCACGCTGCCCAGCTCCTGGTCGTGCCAGCGCAGCAGCACTTCGGCACCGATCACGCGTCCGGTATCGAGCTCCACCTGCGGTTGCAGGTATAGCTCGAAATTCTCTGCATTGAGCGCGCCCCACATGCGGTTTTCCAGCAGCAGGTGTTCGTGGGTGGCGGCGTTCATCTCGGGCGAGAAGAACTGGAAATTGCCGCGTCCCTCGCGCTTGGCCGCGTACATCGCCATGTCGGCGTGGCGGATCAGGGTCGGGGCATCTTCGCCGTCGTTCGGAAACAGGGCCACGCCGACGCTGCAGCCGCTGTGCGCGGTGGCGCCGTTCAGCTGATACGGCTGCGACAGCGACTCGACCACGCGCACGGCGACGCTGGTGACGCTGTCGGGCGTCAGGGGGCCGGCCAGCACGATGATGAATTCGTCGCCGCCCAAGCGGGCAAGTGTGTCCACTTCGCGCAATAAATCCTTCATGCGCTCGGCCGCGCCGACCAGCAGCTTGTCGCCGGCCGCATGGCCGAGCGAATCGTTGATCTTTTTAAAATGGTCGAGATCGATGAACAGCACCGCCGCCGGCTCGCCATGGCGCCGTGCGCTGGCCAGCTGCTGCTCCAGGCGCACGTTCAGGGCAAAGCGGTTTTCCAGGCCGGTGAGGGCGTCGTGATGGGCCAGCCGGTAGATGCGTTCCTGGGCGCGCTGCTGCTCGCTCAGGTCGCGCAGGATGCAGACGAAAAATGCCTCGCGTCCCATCAGCACCGGTGCCACCGAGATCGACAGCGGCACGACCTCGCCGCGCGCATTGCGGCCCTCGAGCACGCAGTCCTCGGGGGGCGCCGTGGCCAGGCGCGCCAGCTCGGCGCCGGCATCGCCCGTCGCGTCGCCCGCTTTCGGCACCAGCGCGCTGAACGACAAGCCGTCCAGGTGCGGCGGCGGATAGCCGAACAGGCGCGCGGTGGCGGCATTGCTCGACACCAGCACGCCATGCGCGTCGACCGTGACGATGGCGTCGGCCGCGTTGTCGAGGATGGCCTCGAGGCGCGCTTCGCGGTCGCGCAGGCGCGCCGTCCGGTCGGCCACCTGCTCCTCGATCACGGCGCGTTCGCCGCTGATGAGCAGCATCAGCGCGCCCAGCATGCCCGTCATCAGGAGGCCGGCCGAGAGCACCATCCAGCTCACGGCGCCGGTCTCGGCCTCCATGTAGGCGGGCGTCGGCCGGAAGCTCAACTGGTAGCTGCGCCCGGCGAAATGCAGGCCGACCCGGTAGTCGTCGCGCTTCCACTGGCCCAGGGAACCGGACACCGGCAGCGCCGCGCCGTCGGTGACGTCGACGAGGGCCGCGCTGAAGCCGTCGAAGTCCGCGCGCGCGATCGCCTGCTTCAGCAGCTTCTCGGCATTCAGGATGAAGATCACGACCCCGGCCGGCGGTCCTTCTCGCTCGCCGACGGAGCGCAGCAGGCCGATGCCGAGTCCCGACGTCGACAGCATGGAGAAGGGCTCGGAGGCGACCGGCGCACGCGATCCCATCGCGCGTGCGGCGACCGCGGCGCGCCCGGGGGCGGCCAGGAAATCGACGCCGCGGATGAAGTTGTTCGCCGGCGGCCACAGGTAGAGCACCGGCAGGTAACGGTCGCGCTCATTGGCCGGCACCAGTCCGCCCGCCTCGTCCATGTCGGCAATGCCCTTGAAGGCCGGGTCGAGCGTGCGCCGCACCCAGTCCTCGAAACCGGCGCGCTCGGCGTGCGTGACGGGGACGCCCCAATTGATGCCCTGGATCTCGGGGCGGCCGTCGGCATAGCCGCCGGCGATGCGCAGGAATTTGTCGCGCGCCAGGATGTGTTCGGTGTCGGCAAGCGTGCGGGCGAAGGTGCCGACAAAACGCACATGTTCGTTGAATTCGGCCTGCAGCATGTCGGCCGTCTGCTGGGCTTTCAGCCGGTAGGGCTGCAGGTGCTGGTCGTGCTCCCAGCCGAGCGAGAGCCGGTAGATGATCACCACGGCGCTGCTGGCAATCAATAGCGGCAGCGCCACCAGGGGCGCGCGTCGCCGCCACAGCCGGCGCGGCGCGCCGCACACGATCCAGCACAGGGGCGCGGCCAGCAGCACGCCGAGCGTGTCGCCCGCCCACCAGGCGAACCAAAAGCGCAACTGCGCGACTTCGTCGAAAGCGCCCAGTGCAAACAGGACGGGGACCGATATCGTGGCACTGGTGAGGCAGACAAGCGGAGTCAGCAGAAAGAACGCGATGACGTCGTGCCCGGAATCGATTGCCGGACGCATGTGGCGGCGGAACTGGCGTCCGCCCAGCCAGGCTTGCAAGGTGGCGCCGAAGGTGCCGGCCAGGATGGCGATCCAGGTGCCGGCTTCCGTCAGCGCCTGATTTGCCTGATGCAAGGGGAACGCATACACGAAGGCGCCGAGGGCCACCGCGGGCAGCACGCGCATGCCGCCGGCAGTGGTCATCGCCAGGGCGATCCCGGCAGGAGGAAACAGGGGCAAGGCATAACCGGCCGGCAACGCAAGCCAATTGTTGATCAGCCGCATGGCAATGAAAAACGCGATGATCGTAACGCCGGCAACGAGGATCTGCGGCCAGCTCCAACGGGGGTAGTGGGGCGCCTTGCTGTCCATGTGCAAAAGTATTTACATGCCTGCTGCATACAGTACAGCACCGGCGGGTCGCGTAGCGCACCGCTCGTGAAAAAAGAGCCTTGCAGATTCTTACCCCGAACGGTTACAATCACGCCCCGAAGCAACGCTGCTATTGAGCCAAGCCTGTAAGGATGGCAAAAATAGTTGACAGCATGTTGAGCTTGCTTCATACTCTGCGGTTCTTCGCGGTGGGGTGGCCGAGTGGTTAAAGGCAGCAGACTGTAAATCTGCCCTCTCTGAGTACGCTGGTTCGAATCCAGCCCCCACCACCAAATGAAGAGTTCGTGAAGTCGAATTGAAGTTGTTCCTCGCGGGTGTAGCTCAATGGTAGAGCAGAAGCCTTCCAAGCTTACGACGAGGGTTCGATTCCCTTCACCCGCTCCAGTAAATTGTGCTGCAGTCTGTGCGGTGCAAACAAATAAGCCCTTGTAGCTCAGTGGTAGAGCACTCCCTTGGTAAGGGAGAGGCCACGTGTTCAATCCACGTCAAGGGCACCAGAATTTAGAACGGCAGTGCGCTGTACTCGTCCGTCAGGTGTGCCTGGTAATTCTCAAAATATCGTTAGGAGTCTCAAATGGCAAAAGGTAAATTCGAACGGACCAAGCCGCACGTCAACGTCGGCACCATCGGTCACGTTGACCACGGCAAAACCACCCTGACGGCTGCAATCGCAACCGTTCTGTCGAAGAAGTTCGGCGG
>NZ_PPXQ01000014.1 GCF_004798585.1 Massilia sp. Mn16-1_5 | reverse complement strand
TGGTGTGGGAACGAGGTGAAGGGCTTGATCTACCTTCCAAGGTCGAGCCTTAAGGGTGGGCCCAAGCTGGTCTTCACCTCTGCTGGTGATAGCTAACCACCAACTCGATCAAGATACAAGGGTGGGCACTCGTGCCCACGCGGTACGGCGCGTGCATTCACGGCAACGTGATTCTGCACCTGTTCGATCGATTAAGCGCCGCACCGCGTGGGCACAGAGTGCCCACCCTACAACGGCAGCTGCGCCTTACTCTCCCAGCCCCTTGCGGACCAGCTCATCCATAAGCTGGTTCATGTCGACGCCACGCTCTTTCGCCAGCGCCTGCAGGCGCGCCACCAGCTCGCCATTGAGCTTGACCGCGAACGGCACCAGCCCCAGCGCACGGTCGCGCTCGCGCTGTTCGCGCTTGTCGACCGCAGGCGCGGCGCCGGCGCCGAAGGCGGGCCCGCGCGCCATCTGGTTCATGATTTTCTTGGCGTCGCTCTTGGCGAGATCGGTCTTTTTCATCGTTGCTTCCTGTGGGTGTGGACCTGCATTCTACCCGCGACGGGCAGCGCCAAAGAAAAAGCCCCGCAGTGCGGGGCCCGGATCATGCAGGCGGACTGCCTCAGTTGCGGCGCTTGCGCACCACCACGGCCTTCTTCTTGGTCGGCACGACCTTGGCCTTGGCACGCACGCCGCCTTTCGACTTGGCGCGCAGGGCAGGGGCGCTGGCCTTGATGCGCGGGGCGCGGGCGCTGGCCCGGATCGGGCCGCCGGCGCGGGCAACGCGGGCTACACGGGCAGGCTGCGCTTCCTCGCCGGTGATGAAGCGGCGGATGTTCAGGGCGTCGAGGATGCGGGCCGAGGAGGCGCCGGCATTGAGCAGCACCATGGTCGCGTTCTTGCCGCCGGCCTTGATGCTCATGATCAGGCAGCGGCCGGCTTCCTGGATGTAGCCGGTCTTCGACAGGCCGATGTCCCAGCCCTTGGCGCCGACCAGGCGGTTGGTGTTGTGGAACTCGACTTCGCGGCTGTTGATGCTCACCAGGTTCTTGGCATCGGTGGTGCGGTCGGTGATTTCCTTGTACTGGGACGCGGCTTGCGCCATCTTGACCAGGTCGGCCGCGGTCGAGCGGTTGTTGGGCGACAGGCCGGTCGGCTCTTCGATCACGGTATGGCTCATGCCCAGGGCGGCGATCTTGCGGCGCACGGCGGCCTTGAACGCCGGCAGGCCGCCCGGGTAGGTGCGGCCCAGGGCGGCAGCGGCGCGGTTGTCCGAGGACATCAGGGCAAGCTGCAGCACGTCGCCGCGCGGGATGCTGGCGCCGACCGGGACGCGCGAGCTGCTGTGCTTGAGGGTGTCGACGTCGCTGCGGTCGATCTCGATCAGCTCGTTCATGTCCTGCTTGGCGTCGAGGATGACCATCGCGGTCATCAGCTTGGTCAGCGAGGCGATCGGCACGACCGCGCCGGCATTCTTTTCCAGCAATACCTTGCCGGTGTCGTCTTCAACCACCAGCACCGATTGCGAACCGAAGGGCACCGCGATTGCGGCAGCAGACGAGATCGACAACAGGACAGCGGCGAACAGTTTTTTCATCATGGGTGTCGGGTAGGTGTCAGGTTGGCCAGGGGAGGGCAGCGCGTAATATTGCTTCAGGGCACACCGAAGAATGAAGGTTAGCATTCGCATTTCCTCATGTCTATGGCGCACAAGCAAAAACCAGCCTCAAGCGTGATATTTCGTGACAAAAAAAGGCCCTGCGTTGTTGCAGGGCCTTTGTGGAGCGGTAATTCCGTTGTTTGTATAAATACAGAACAGCGCTTCTGTGTTTACTTCGCCTGGTAGATCTTGTCGAACTCGCCGCCGTCGTCGAAGTGGACTTTCTGGGCCTTGCGCCAGCCGCCGAACAGCTCGTCGACCGAGAACAGCGTGATCGGCTTGTAGTTGCCAGCGAACTTCTTCATCACGGCTTCGTTACGCACGCGCAGGTAGTGCTTGGCGCCGATTTCCTGGCCCGCCGGGGTGTACAGGAAGTTCAGGTAAGCCGTGGCCTGCTTGCGCACGCCGCGGCGGTCGACCACCTTGTCGACCACGGCCACGGGCGACTCGGCCAGGATAGAGACGGTCGGATACACCACTTCGAAGTTGTCGCCGAACTCGGCGCGCACCATGCTCACTTCGTTCTCGAAAGTCACCAGGGCGTCGCCGATCTGGCGCTGGGTGAAGGTGGTGGTGGCCGCGCGGCCGCCGGCGTCCAGGATCGGCACGTTCTTGAAGATCTTGCCGACCAGCTCACGCGCCTGCGCCTCGTTGCCGCCTTTCTTCAGCACCGAACCCCAGGCCGCCAGGTAGGTGTAGCGGCCATTGCCCGCGGTCTTCGGATTCGGGATGATGACCTGCACGCCCGGCTTGGCCAGGTCGTCCCAGTTCTTGATGCCCTTCGGGTTGCCCTTGCGGACCAGGAATACCATGGTCGAGTAGTAGGGCGCGGCGTTGTTCGGGAACTTCTTGGCCCAGTCCTTCACGACGAGGCCGCGGTCGGCCAGCATGTCGATGTCGTTGGCCTGGTTCATGGTCACCACCGAGGCTTCCAGGCCGTCGGCCACGGCGCGCGCCTGCTTGCTCGAGCCGCCGTGCGACTGCTTGATGGTGATGGTTTCGCCGCTGCTCTTTTTCCAGCTCTCGATGAAGGCCGGATTGACGTCCTTGTACAATTCGCGCGCCACGTCGTAGGAGACGTTCAGCAGCTCGACGTTGGCGGCGCTTGCCGAGAGCGGCAGCGCTGCACCGACGGCCAGCGCGAGGATCCAGCGACGCAGGGAACTGACTTGGGTATGTGGCATATTTTTCTCGCTCTTTCAATACAATGGGAACAGCATGGATGTTCCATTTATTCAGAGAAAAACGGAAGAACAGAATAGTCATATGCTTAGAAGCGGTTCGAGGTATGCATGGGGTCCGGCAAGCTCTGCGGCTTTCGGTGTATAGTCCGCACATCGCCGCGCATGTCATCGGAAACATCGAAACATGCAGTAGAGCAAGAGACAACAGTGTTTACGGAATGACTGGGTAGAAGTTCATGGGTATCGATATTCGCAAGGCAGCGCCATCCGACGCTGCCGCCGCTTGCGCGCTGTTGCGCCGCTCGATCGAGGAGGTCTGCGCACCTGATCACCGCGGCCGGCCCGAGGTGCTCGATGCCTGGCTGGCCAACAAGACGCCGGAAACGGTCGCCACCTGGTTCGGCTCATCGAGCAACCACGCCATCGTCGCCGAGCGCGAGGGCGAGGGTAAGCGCGAGCTGCTGGGCCTGGCGCTGCTGACCCAGGCCGGCAAGCTGGCCCTGTGCTATGTCGAGCCGGGCGCCCTGCGCAGCGGCGTCGGCCGCGCCCTGCTGGCCGCCGTCGAGGACCAGGCGCGCGCCTGGGACATCCGCAAGCTGCACCTGCACAGCCCGGAAAGCTGCGCCACCTTCTACGAACGCCACGGCTATGCCAACGCCGGCATCGAGAAATCCTGTTTCGGGCTCGAATGCAGCCTGATGTGGAAGAAGCTGGACGCCGATCCGGCCGCCGCTCCGGGCAGCAAACGTTTCTGCAACTGCAGCGCGTAGCATTGCACAGCGCGGCTTGGCTTTTTCTTAACTCATCCTTAACTGCGGCCATTCAGCAACAATTAACGTCTTTTGTGCAAGATCTCCTTACGCTATAGTACGGGCTTCGCAAAGATGAGTGCTTTATGTCTTCCCGCAGAGAATTCCTTCAACAAGGCATGCGCCTGTCCGCCCTGGGCGCATTGGCCCCGACCCTGATTGGCCAGGCCCAGGCCGCACCGCAAGCGGCGCCGGCCGACCTGACCCCGCCGCCCGACCTGTTCGACGCCCAGCTGCTCGACCTCGACTTCTGGGTCAAGCCGCGCACGCTGTCGGTCACGCGTCCGCAAAGCGGCGAGCGCGCCAAGCTGCTGTACTGGAAGGACGGCGAAGTGATCGACTCCGCCTACCAGGAACTGTGCCACCTGCTGCGCGACGTCAACGGCCGCGAAACGGCGCCGATCGATCCCAAGCTGCTCGAAATGCTGTGGGGCACGCAAGCCTTCATCGCGCGCTACGGCATGCATCAGCCGCTCGAGATCCTGTCCGGCTACCGCACCCCGGCCTCGAACGCGCGCCTGCTGGAGCAGGGCATTCCGGCCGCGCGCAAGTCGCTGCACATGGTCGGCAAGGCGGCCGACATCCGCGTCGCCAGCCTGAACGAGGAAGTGCTCGGCGGCCTGATCCGCAGCTTCCGCCAGGGCGGCGTCGGCTATTACTACCGCTCCGGCCCGAAGGGCGGCTGGATCCACGCCGACACCGGCCTGAACCGCACCTGGAAAGGCTGACCGGCAAGTCATCCTCTCAAGCCTGATAGGGCTTGCGGGCGCCATCATCGTGCCGGTTTTTGCTATCGTGAGATCCAGGGGCGGCAAGCTCCTTTTGCCGCCCGCTGGACTTGCGAAGGAGAACGCAATGGCAACGATGAACGCACCGATGGATCGCCGCATGGGAACCGAACGCCGCAGCGCGATGCGCGAAGGCGGCCATTCGGCCATGTCGGCACTCGATTACCTGGCGATGGCGCTGCTGATCATCGGCGGCCTGAACTGGGCCCTGGTCGGCCTGTTCGAGGTCGACATGGTCGCCACCATCTTCGGCCCCGGCAGCCCGGCGGCACGCCTGGTCTACGTACTGGTCGGCCTGGCCGCGCTGTATTCGATCTACACGACGGCGAAGATGGCCGGGGCGAAGCGCCATCATTAAGCCGGTATCCAGGCCCCTGGCGGCCAGGCCCGTGCGCGTCGGACTGATCTCCGACACGCACGGTCTCCTGCGTCCCGAAGCGCTGGACTTCCTGGCCGGCTGCGATCACATCGTCCACGGCGGCGACATCGGCAACGCCGCCATCCTCGAACGCCTTGCGCAGATCGCGCCGCTCACCGTGGTGCGCGGCAATAACGACCGCGACAGCTGGGCGCGCGCCATCCCCGTCAGCGCCACGCTGCGCATCGGCGACGTCGCCTTGCACGCGATCCACGACCTGAAAGAGCTCGACATCGACCCGGCCGCGGCCGGCGTGCGCATCGTCGTCTCGGGCCACTCGCACAAGCCGGCTTGCGGCGAGAGAGACGGCGTCCTTTACATCAATCCCGGCAGTGCGGGCCGGCGGCGCTTCAGCCTGCCGATCTCGGCGGCCGAACTGCTGATCGAGGACGGCGCGGTGCGGCCCCGTATCGTCACCCTGGTCGGACCGGACGCACGCTGACGCGGACCGCAAAATGCCGTAGCATAGCTTCTTTGCCTTTGATCTTGCTCAGCACCCGATGACTGCTCCACTCGATACGCCGCCACGCTTCCGTCCCCGTCCCTGGATCCACCTCGAAACCCCGCAGGACGTCGAACTCTGGATCGCCGAGCATGACCAGGCCATGCAGGAGCTGATCAAGCCGCAGGAAACGGGCTACGGCGTCTGCTTCACGCTGGCCGAAGGCGGCAACATCTACATGCAGACCCACGAGGACGCGATCCAGCTCGACGTCGACGAGGAAGCCAGCTGGATCACGCCGCTGATTGTCGCCGCCACCGGCGCCGAGGTGCCACGCGGTTCCTACTGGCTGCTGCCGGCCGACCGCCTGATCCAGCTGATCATCGGCCTGTCGAGCCTGGTCGCCAGCACGACCCTGGTGGTGGGTCACCGCTTCGGCTCGCGCGGCGGCCTGGGCCAAGCCTCGCGCGCGTATTGACGCCTGGCGAGGAACATCTTTCCCTCGCCCCGCAGGCGGCTTTTCGGTTATAAAAGCGTTATTCGCTTTTTAACGGAGAGCAATCTTGAAGCCGACGCCGTCCCTTTTCGCTTCGCGCCGCCGCGCCGTCCGGCACGGTGCCATCGTCCTCGCGCTGGGCTGCGCCGCATTGGGCACGGCCTCGGCCTTCGCCGCCGACCTGCTCGATACCGTCAAGGCGCGCGGCACCCTGCGCATCGCGATGGAAGGGACTTATCCCCCGTTTAACTTCAAGGATCCGAAGACGGGCCAGCTGGCCGGCTACGACGTCGAGGTCGTGCAGGCCGTGGCCGCCAAGCTCGGACTGAAGCCTGAATTCGTGACAACCGAGTGGTCGGCCATCCTGGCCGGTCTGGCAGCGGGCAAGTACGACGTCATCGTCAGCCAGGTCGGCATCACGCCCAAGCGCGAGCAGGCCTTCGACTTTTCCCATCCCTATACGTATTCTTCGCCGCAGCTGATCGTGCGCCGCAACGAGAGCCTGCAATACAAGACGCTCGCCGACCTGAAGGGCAAGACCCTGGGCGTGGGGCAGGGCAGCGTGTTCGAGCAGCAGGCCAAGGCCGTGCCCGGCATCCAGGTGAAGAGCTATCCGGCCGCGCCGGAGAACCTGCAGGACCTGGCCTTCGGGCGCGTCGCCGCGGCCCTGAACGACAGCCTGATGGTGTCCTACCTGCTGAAGAACTCGCAGCTGCCGATCAAGGCCGGCGCGCGCGTGGGCGCGGTCGAGCGCATGGGTATTCCCTTCCGCAAGGGTAATCCGAAGTTCAAGGCGGCCGTCGACAAGGCCCTGGCGGACCTGCAGGCCGACGGCAGCCTGGCGCGCATGTCGACCCGCTGGTTCGGCAGCGACGCCTCGCGCCCTGCGCGCTGAGCGATGGAGCTGTCGCAGTTGCTGTCCCTGCTGCGCGACGCCGCGCCGACCCTGCTGCAGGGCGCCGGCTATACCCTGCTGTTCGCACTGGCGTCGATGATCGGCGGCCTGGCGATCGGGGTGCCGGTGGCGCTGCTGCGTATCGCGCCCTGGACGTTTCTCCGTTGGCCCGCCGCCCTGTACGTGAGCGCGATGCGCGGCACGCCGCTGCTGGTGCAGATCTTCGTCATCTATTACGGCCTGCCCAGTGTCGGCATCGAGTTCACGCCGGTCACGGCCGGGGTGCTGGCGCTGTCCCTGAACAGCGGCGCCTACCTGTCGGAAAGCCTGCGCGGCGCCATCGCCAGCATTGGCCAGGGCCAATGGCGCGCCAGTTTCAGCCTGGGGCTCGGCTACGGCCAGACCCTGGCGCACGTGGTGCTGCCGCAAGCGCTGCGGGTGGCGGTGCCGTCCATGAGCAATACCCTGATCAGCCTGATCAAGGATACGTCGCTGGTGTCGGTGATCGCCCTGACCGAACTGATGCTGGCGACCAAGGAGGCGATCGCGACCAGCTTCCAGCCGCTGCCGCTCTACCTGGCGGCCGCCGCCATCTACTGGTTGCTCAGTCTCGTGTTCGAGCAGCTGCAGCGCGTCGCCGAACACCGGTTGAACCGGGCGCACGCGCAGCACCGATAAAAGGAAATCCTCCATGTTCGAAATCAGCCAGCTCCGCTGCTTCGTCGCGGTGGCCGAGGAACTCCACTTCAGCCGCGCGGCCGAGCGCCTCAACATGACCCAGCCGCCGCTCTCGCGCCAGATCCGCCTGCTCGAACACTACGTCGGCGCGCGCCTGCTCGAGCGCAACAGCCGCATCGTGCGCCTGACGGCCGCCGGCAAGGCCTTCTTCCCGGAAGCGGCGCGCATCCTGCGCATGGCCGAGGAGGCGACCTTCACCGCGCGCCGCGTGGCCAAGGGCGAGCAGGGCACCCTGGCGATCGGTTTCACGGGCGGCGCCGGCTACAGCCTGCTGCCCGAGGTGGTGCGGCGCCTGCGCGAACATTCTCCAGGCGTCGTCCTCACGCTCAAGGAACTGGTCAGCACCGAGCAGGTCGAGGGCCTGAATGCGAGCCAGCTCGACCTCGGCCTGCTGCGTCCGCACGCGCTGAATGCCGAGCTGGAATCGGCATTACTGGCGACCGAGGCGCTGATGCTGGCGATCCCGAAGGGCGAAGCGGACCAGTGGCCCCTGGCGCCGACCCTGGCCGACCTGCACGGCAAGCCCTTCGTCATGTATTCGCCCTACGAGGCGCGGCCTTTCCACCAGATGCTGAGCGAACGCTTCGAACGCGCCGGCGTCGTGCCGGACATCGTCGAGCACATCGGCCAGGTCCACACCATGCTGGCGCTGGTCAACGCCGGCATCGGCGCCGCCCTGGTGGCGGAGGGCGCGACGCGCCTGCACTTCGACGGCATCGTCGTGCGCCGCATCGAGACCGAGCCGGTGCGCATGGTCTGCGCCTGGCGCCGCGACAACGACAATCCCATCCTGCAGCTCTTCAAGCGCGACATCGTGCCCGGTTTCCACGACAACTAAACCGAGCTCATCCATTCAATTTGTGGATCGGACACGTCACGCATTGGTTTGTTGCTGAATCCTTCCGCCTCTATGATTGTTTTAGTGCAAGAAAGCTGCCCATGCGCAGCACCGGCAAAGCGCGGCGTCGACCGCGCCCGGCCTTGCATCCCCACAAAGGAGACCATCATGAAGAAGGCACGTATTCAGCTCGGCCCACAGTTCGGTCTGCTTGCGCTCGGACTGCTCGGCGCGGCAGCGGCACAGGCACAAACCAACGTCACGATCTACGGCATCATGGACGCCGCCCTCGTCGTCGAGGACGGCGGCACGGCGGGACGCACCACCAAGATCACCAGTGGCGCGGCTTCGGCTTCGCGCATCGGCTTTCGCGGCACCGAAGACCTCGGTAACGGCCTCTCCGCCTTCTTCACGCTGGAAACCGGCGCCAAGATCGATACCGGCACCCTCGACGCGAACAATACGCTCTTCAACCGCCAGGCCTTCGTCGGCCTGAAAGGCAAGGCCGGCGCCGTCGCGCTCGGCCGCCAGTACACGCCCTGGCACAACGCGCTGGCCCAGGTGGGCGACCCGTTCAGTACCGGCTATGCCGGCAGCTCGAAGAACCTGATTGCCGACAATGGCGCCAACGTCCGCAGCAGCAACACGATCACCTATGTCTCGCCGAACGTGAACGGCGCCTTCTTCGAACTGGCCTATGCGTTGGGCGAGGGCGCCAGCAGCGCCGACGGCCGCCAGTACGGCGGCGCCATCGGCTACGCGCGCGGTCCGCTGAACGCGCGCCTGGCCTACAACAGCAAGAATGCCGAGACCCCGCAACCGGGCGGACGGCGTGGCCGCAACACCCTGCTGGCCGCCAACTACGACTTGAAATGGGTCAAGCTGTACGGCGCCTTCAACGTCGACAAGGGCTTCAACGCGGCGCCGCTGGGCAACCCGAACAACCCGTATGGCGGCGTCAAGCCGACCCCGTCGACCGACGGCCGTGAAGTGCTGCTCGGCCTGAGCGCACCGGTACCTGGCGGCACGCTGCTGGCCTCGGTAATGCACAAGGACGACCGCACCGCCTTCAACCAGGACGCCAACGCCTGGGGCGTCGGCTACCTCTACCCGCTGTCGAAGCGCACCAACCTGTACGCGGCCTACGGCCACATCGACAACCGCAACGGCGCCGGCTACACGGTTGCCAACAATACCGAGTCGGGTACCGGCAACACCGGCTACAACCTCGGCATTCGCCATACGTTCTGATCCCGCATCACGATCTCGCTTATTGATACAAAGCCTGGATCGATCAGGACAGTGTTTGGTTTGTTCGGCCATCGTGGCGCGCCTATGATGGCCTGCAACCGACGCCAGACAGTTCAGCCCTGACCGCCGCCCCGGCGGCAGGCATACCGCACCAGGAGACACACGTGGAACAAGCACAGGCCCGACCTGCCACCGCAGGCAACACCGTAGACAAATGCGCGGGCGCCCCGACCATCACTTCACTGCGCGTCGTCCCCGTCGCCGGCCAGGACAGCATGCTGCTGAACCTCTCCGGCGCCCACGGCGCCTGGTTCACCCGCAACATCGTGATCCTGACCGACAGCGCCGGCCATACCGGCCTGGGCGAAGTGCCGGGCGGCGAGAAGATCCGCCAGACCATCGACGATGCACGCAGCCTGGTGGTCGGCAAGACCCTGGGCGAATACAACAACATCCTCAACACCATGCGCAGCGCCTTCGCCGAACGCGATGCGGGCGGCCGCGGCCAGCAGACCTTCGACCTGCGCGTGGCAATCCACGCCGTCACCGCGGTCGAATCGGCGCTGCTCGACCTGCTCGGCCAGTTCATGAACGTGCCGGTCGCCAGCCTGCTGGGCGAGGGCATGCAGCGCGATGCCGTCGAGATGCTTGGCTACCTGTTCTACATCGGCGACCGCGGCAAGACGCCGTACGACTATCGCAGCGAGCTTGATGCGGACAATGCCTGGTTCCGCGTGCGCAACGAGGAAGCCCTCACGCCGGAAGCCATCGTGCGCCTGGCCGAGGCGACCAAGGAACGCTACGGCTTCAACGATTTCAAGCTGAAGGGTGGGGTGCTGAGCGCCGACGCCGAGATGGAAGCCATCGTCGCGCTGCACGAGCGCTTTCCGGAGGCGCGCTGCACGCTCGACCCGAACGGCGGCTGGTTATTAAAAGATGCGATCCGCGTCTGCCGCGACAAGCACGGCGTGCTGGCCTATGCCGAAGACCCGTGCGGCGCCGAGGACGGCTTCTCGGGCCGCGAAGTGATGGCCGAGTTCCGCCGCGCTACCGGCCTGCCGACCGCGACCAACATGATCGCCACCGACTGGCGCCAGATGGCCCACTCGATCCAGCTGCAGTCGGTCGACATTCCGCTGGCCGACCCGCACTTCTGGACCATGCAGGGTTCGGTGCGCGTGGCCCAGCTGTGCCAGATGTTCGGTCTGACCTGGGGTTCGCACTCGAACAACCACTTCGACATTTCGCTGGCCATGTTCACCCACGTCGGCGCCGCCGCGCCGGGCAAGGTCACCGCGATCGACACGCACTGGATCTGGCAGGACGGCCAGCGTCTCACGAAAGAGCCGCTCAAGATCGAGGGCGGCATGGTCCGGATTCCGGAAAAGCCGGGCCTCGGTATCGAACTCGACATGGTGGAACTGGAGAAGGCGCACCAGGCCTACCGCAACATGGGCCTGGGCGCGCGCGACGACGCGCAAGCGATGCAGTTCCTGGTGCCGAACTGGAAATTCGATGCCAAGGGGCCTTGCCTGGTCCGCTGAGCATGTCCCCGTCTCGCCCCGGATGCGCTAAGCGAGACGGCTTGTATCACTTTCAACGCCCCAGACTACAATAAATCAGGAGACACGAAATGAATGCAAAGAAGTTGCTGCTCGGTGTGCTGTCGAGCATGGTACTGCTGACCGGCGCGCAGGCGGCCTATCCGGAAAAACCCATCACGGCCGTGGTGCCTTTCCCGCCGGGCGGCTCCACCGACGCCATCGCCCGCGCGGTCGGACAGAAGGTCTCGACCCGCTTCGGCCAGCCCTGGGTGGTCGACAACCGTCCGGGCGCCACCGGTGCGATCGGCGCGGGGCTCGTCAAGCGTGCGCCGGCCGACGGCTACACGGTGATGGTGGCCTCGATCGGCGTGTATGCCGTCAACCAGTTCCTGCAAAAGGGCCTGGCCTACAATCCGCAGCGCGATTTCGACCTGCTGACGGTGGCCGTGCGTGCGCCGAACGTGCTGGTCGCACGTCCCGATCTCCCGGCGAGCACCATCCAGGACTTCATCGCCTACCTGAAGAAAAACCCGGGCAAGGTCAACTTCGCCTCGTCCGGCAACGGCAGCTCGGACCACCTGACGGCCGAACTGTTCTGGCAGAAGAGCGGCACCAGCGGCCTGCACGTGCCGTATAAAGGCGGTGCACCTGCGATCACCGACCTGCTGGGCGGCCAGACCGACGTCTCGTTTGTGAACATCAATGCGGCGCTCCCCTACATCAAGAGCGGCAAGCTGAAGGCCCTGGCCGTTACCGGCGAGCAGCGCGCCGCCGTCCTGCCCAAGCTGCCGACACTGGCGGAATCGGGCGTGCCGGGCGTCGAAATCTATTCCTGGCAGGCCATCGCCGCACCGAAGGGCTTGCCGAAAGACGTGAAGGCCAAGCTGCACGGCGCCATCGTGGCCGCACTGAACGAGCCGGACCTGAAGTCCAAGCTGGTCGAGCAGGGCTTCGAAGTGGTGGGCAATACGCCCGAACAGTTCGACCAGTTCCTGGCCGCCGAACAGGCGCGCTGGAAGAACGTGATCGAGGTGGGCAAGATCACGCTCGACTGAAGACGGCTGCTTGAAGAAAAAGACGGCGCGGGCCTGCGGACCCGCGCCGTTTGTCGTCAGAAGTTGTGGAACAGGCCGAGCGAATAGGTGCGGGTCTCGATGCCCACTTGCGGCGCCGTGCTGCCGGCCTCGAAAGGCAGGGCGACGCTGTTCAGGATGATGGCCGATGCGCCGAAGTTGCGCACCGAGCCGGCGCGCGCATACAGGCCGGTGCGGCGCGAGAGCTCGTAGTCGACGCCCAGCATCAGGCCCAGTGCCGAGGATTCGACCGGCGTGCCGGCGGCATTGCGCGCGCCCTCGGTATCGCGGTGCACCAGCGAGGCGCGCCAGCTGAGACGGTCCTGGACCAGGATCGCGCCCAGCGTCGAGATCTGCGCTTCGCCGGCGCCGGCGACCTGCGGCGCGGTACGCGCATACGAGGCGGACAGCACCAGCTTGCCGGTGTCGTAGAGGGCGCCGAAGGCCGGGATGTCGGTACGCACCGATTGCGCCGGCAGGCCGGCACCGGCGCTGACCGGGCTGCTCCAGACCTGGGTCATGCTCGCCGCCAGGTAGACGTGACCATCGGTGAACGAGAGCACGCCGCCGCGCGTGCCGACCTTCGGCTCGCTTGTGCCGTAGGGATTGGTCGCATAGATCGCTTGTGCGCCGAAGCCCATCACGCGCGGGGTGGCGTAGGTGAGCGACTTCGGCACGCGCACGGGAATCGTGGCGGCGCCGGGAGCGAGGTCGGTGTTCGCACCGACGCCGCGTGGGCCCTGCATGGCGCCGCCGCCGACCCAGGTGTAGACCGAATTGGTCGGCACCAGCACGAAGGGATCGACGAAGAGCGGCAGCATCGCATTGATCTGGTTACCGAAGCGCAGGGTGCCGAGGGTGCTTGATTTCAGGCCGACCCAGGACTCGCGGTTGAACAGGGCGCTGGTCTGCTGGGTGCCGGTGTCGGCATTGAAGCCCGCTTCCAGCTTCGCTTCCGCCTTCAGGCCGCCGCCCAGGTCTTCCGAGGCATAGAAACCGAGTTTGGACGTATAGGCGCCGCCGCTTTGCTGCTGCCAGCGGCCGGCCGCGTGGTCGGTTTTCGTGTGCATCATGCCGAGATCGACGGTGCCGTAGATGCGCACGCTGTCGCCGGTGTTGCCGTATTCGGGCAACTGGGCCATGCGGGACATCAGGAAGGACTGGGTCTGGGCCGAGGCGGGGAGGGCGGCGAGGAGGGTGCAGAGGAGAGCAGGGTACAGCGCGGTGGAACGTGGCATCGGTGAGAATTGGTGAGATTGCAAAGCCGGATTATCCCACGTGGGAAAACCTCATCGGAAGAGCGTAGTTGCCGCAAAACAACGTTGGAACGCGAACGGTGTACCGCGTGGAGTCCCGACTCCACGCGTTGACGAACGTATCCACACCCGAAAAAAAACGGGCGCCAGATGCGCCCGTCAGACTTACATGTTCGGATAATTCGGCCCGCCGCCACCTTCCGGCGTGACCCACACGATGTTCTGCGTCGGATCCTTGATGTCGCAGGTCTTGCAGTGCACGCAGTTCTGCGCGTTGATCTGCAGGCGGTCCTGGCCGGCGTCCGTCTTGACGAACTCGTACACGCCCGCCGGGCAGTAGCGCTGCTCGGGGCCGGCGTACTTGGCGAGGTTCACGTCGACCGGAATGCTCGCGTTCTTCAGCGTCAGGTGCACCGGCTGGTCTTCGGCGTGGTTGGTGTTCGAGATGAACACCGAGGACAGGCGGTCGAAGGTCAGCTTGCCGTCCGGCTTCGGATACACGATCGGCTTGAAGTCGGAAGCAGGGCGCAGGCACTCGTGGTCGGCGTGCTTGTGGCGCAGGGTCCATGGCGCCTTGCCGCGGAAGAGCATCTGGTCGACGCCGGTCATGAAGGTGCCCAGGTACAGGCCCTTGCTCATCCACGGCTTGAAGTTACGCGCACGGTGCAGTTCCTCGTACAGCCAGGACTTTTCGAAGGCGGCCGGGTAGGCCGTCAGTTCGTCGTGCTGGCGGTTCGCGCCGAGGGCATCGAAGGCCGCTTCGGCGGCCAGCATGCCGGTCTTGATCGCGCCGTGGCTGCCCTTGATGCGCGAGGTGTTCAGGAAGCCGGCGTCGCAGCCGATCAGGGCGCCGCCCGGGAAGACGGTCTTCGGCAGGGATTGCAAACCTCCTGCGGTAATCGCGCGCGCGCCGTAGGAGATGCGCTTGCCGCCCTCGAAGAAGCCGCGGATCGCCGGGTGGGTTTTATAACGCTGGAATTCCTCGTACGGCGACAGGTAGGGGTTCTGGTAGGCCAGGCCAACCACGAAGCCGACCGCGACCTGGTTGTTTTCCAGGTGGTAGAGGAAGGAACCGCCGTAGGTGTCCTTGTCCAGCGGCCAGCCGGCCGTGTGGATCACCAGGCCCGGCTTGTGCTTGGCCGGGTCGATCTCCCACAGCTCCTTGATGCCGATGCCGTAGGTCTGCGGATCCTTGCCGCGGTTCAGGTCATACTTGGCCATCAGCTGCTTGCCGAGGTGGCCGCGCGAGCCTTCGGCGAAGAAGGTGTACTTCGCATGCAGTTCCATACCGAGCTGGAAGGCGTCGGTCGGATTGCCTTCGCGGTCCACGCCCATGTTGCCGGTGGCGACACCCTTGACCGAGCCATCCTCGTTGTAGAGGATTTCAGCGGCCGGGAAGCCCGGGAAGACTTCGACGCCCAGGGCTTCGGCCTGCTGGCCCAGCCAGCGCACGACGTTGGCCAGCGAGACGATGTAGTTGCCGTGGTTGGTCAGCATCTTCGGGACCATGAAGGACGGCGTCGCCGTCGCCTTGGTCTCGGTCAGGAACAGGACGCGGTCCTCGGTCACTTCGGTGTTGAGCGGTGCGCCGAGTTCCTTCCAGTTCGGGAACAATTCGTTCAGGGCAATCGGATCCATGACCGCGCCCGACAGGATGTGGGCGCCGACTTCGCCGCCTTTTTCCAATACGCAGACCGAGACTTCCTGGCCTTTCTCAAGAGCCAGCTGCTTCAGGCGGATGCTTGCTGCCAGGCCGGCCGGGCCGCCGCCGACGATGACGACGTCGTACTCCATGGCCTCGCGTGGTCCGTATTGTTCGAGAATGTTGGTTGTCTCTGTCATGGTCTTGGTATGGTCAAAAAAATTTAAGCACGAGTGTGCGGGTTTTTCCGCGCGAATGCAATGTCGGGCGCCATTTTAGGCGGAATATTAGGTGCAGTAATCTAATACCGGCGATTTGTGACATCATTATGCCTTCGACATCAACCGTGCCGGAGCACAACAGGACAGGAGCGAACGTGGGCATCGAAGTGAATTACGAAGGAAAAATTGCGATGGTCACCGGCGCTTCCAGCGGACTGGGCGCCCGTTTTGCAAAGGCACTGGCCGGCGCCGGCGCCCAGGTGGTGCTGGCCTCGCGCCGCACCGAACGCCTGAAGGAACTGCGCGCCGAGATCGAGGCCGATGGCGGCGCCGCCCACGTCGTCAACCTGGACGTCACGGACATGGCCAGCATCAAGTCGGCGATTGCCCACGCCGAAACCGAGGCCGGCCCGATCGACATCCTGATCAACAACTCCGGCGTGCAAAGCACCCAGCGCCTGCTGGACGTGACCGAGGACGACTACCAGTACATCATGGACACCAACCTGCGTGGTGCCTTCTTCGTTGCGCAGCAGACGGCCAAGCGCATGATCCAGCGCGCCAAGGGCGACCCGAGAAAGCAGCACCGCATCGTCAACATCGCCTCGGTGGCGGGTCTGCGCGTGCTGCCGCAGATCGGCGTGTACTGCATGAGCAAGGCCGCCGTGGTCCAGATGACCAAGGCGATGGCAGTCGAGTGGGGCAAGTACGGCATCAACGTCAACGCCATCTGCCCCGGCTACATCGCGACCGAGATGAACGAGGATTATTTCGAGACCGAGCAGGGTCGCAAACTGATCGACCTGCTGCCGCGCAAGCGCCCCGGCAAGCCGGAAGACCTGGACGGCCTGCTCCTGCTGCTCGCGGCCGACGAAGCCCACTTCATCAACGGCGCCATCATCACGGCGGACGACGGCATGACGGCGCAATGAGCGACAAAAAACTGATTCACACGATGCGCATGGATGTGCGCTGGGGCGACATGGATGCCATGGGCCACGTCAACAACACCGTCTATTTCCGCTACATCGAAACGGCCCGCATCGCCTGGCTCGAACAGATCGGCGCCTTGCCCGACCCGAGCGGCGTCGGGCCGGTGCTGATCAATGCGCGCTGTTCCTTCCTCAAGCAGCTGAAGTATCCGGCGCAGATCGAAGTGACCTCCTACGCCGCCGCGCCGGGGCGATCGAGTTTCGAGGTGATGCACGAGATTCGTCTCGTCGGAGAAGACGGGCAGGCTGGGGCGCTGCATGCGGAAGGTGCTGCCAAGATCGTGTGGGTGGATTTCGCGGTCGAGAAGTCGGTGCCATTGCCCGAGGAAGTGCGTGGCTTGTTGCCGGCGTCGCAGTAAGGCACGCCGTGATACCGCGTGGGCATGAATGCCCACCCTACAGTGTACGTAGGGTGGAGTCCTGACTCCACGCGTTACATCGCTAGCGCGCCACCCCCACCAGTTTGTGCACCAACTCCGACGACGTCGACGCCGAAAACTTGCGCATCAACTTCGCCCGGTGCATCTCCACCGTCCGCGGACTCAAATCCGTCTCGCGCGCGATGATCTTGCTGGTCTTGCCCTCGACCAGCAGCGCCGCGATCTCGCGCTCACGCGGCGTCAGCTCGGCCGTCACCGGGCGCTTCTCGCTCACGTCCTCGAAGGTCCAGACGCCCGCGCCGAGCGGCTCGCTGGCGTTCAGCGCGCGTCCCGTCACGTGGCACCAGAACAGCTCGCCGTCGCCGCGGCGCATGATGCGCTCGTCCGAATAGCGCCCCTTGGCATTCATGATGGGTACGATGCGGTCGCCCGTGCGCAGGAATTCGTCCATGGTCGGATACAGCACGGCGAAGGACTGGCCGTCGAGCTGGCCGCGCTCGTAGCCGAACATCGCGGCCAGTGCCTGGTTGCAGGACTGGATCACACGATTGCTTGATACGCACATGCCGACCGGCGCATGCTGGAAAATCATCTCGTAATCGATGGCGTATGATGCGTCGCTGGGGATCGGGTCTTGGAGCAGGGCCATGGCCGGTAGTTCTACGGTATTGTGCTTTGAATCGGCGTATTTTATGCTGGGATTCTACTCTGCGGTACATAAACGGCTAACAAGCCAATTCACAAAAGGGACGGGTATGAACAAAGTGTATCCTGACGCGGCATCGGCACTGGCCGGTATCGTTCAAGACGGCCAGACGATCGCCGTCGGCGGCTTCGGCCTGTGCGGCATTCCGGAAGCGCTGATCGCGGCGCTGCGCGACTCCGGCGTGAAGCAACTGACCGCCATTTCCAACAACGCGGGCGTGGACGGCTTCGGCCTCGGCCAGCTGCTGGAAACGCGCCAGATCAAGAAGATGATCGCCTCGTACGTCGGCGAAAACAAGGAGTTCGCACGCCAGTTCCTGGCCGGCGAACTCGAGCTCGAATTCACGCCGCAGGGCACGCTGGCCGAGAAGCTGCGCGCCGGCGGCGCCGGCATCCCGGCCTTCTTCACCAAGACCGGCTACGGCACCATCGTTGCCGACGGCAAGGAAACGCGCGAATTCGACGGCGAACACTATGTCATGGAGCGCTCGCTCGTGCCCGACGTGTCGCTGGTCAAAGCCTGGAAGGCCGACAAGGCCGGCAACCTGGTGTTCCGCAAGACCGCGCGCAACTTCAACCCGAACGTCGCCACCGCCGGTAAAGTCTGCATCGTCGAAGTCGAAGAGCTGGTCGAGATCGGCGAGATCGATCCGGACCAGGTGCACACCGCGAGCATCTTCGTGCACCGCATCGTCCATAATCCGACGCCGGAAAAGCGCATCGAACAGCGCACCGTGCGCGCCGCCAACTAAAACAATCGGAGACAGAACATGGCTTGGACTCGTGATGAAATGGCCGCGCGCGCGGCGAAGGAACTGCAGGACGGTTTCTATGTGAACCTGGGCATCGGCCTGCCGACCCTGGTTGCCAACTATGTGCCGCAGGACATCGAGGTCTTCCTGCAATCGGAAAACGGCCTGCTCGGCATCGGCCCGTTCCCGACCGACGACGCGGTCGACGCCGACCTGATCAACGCCGGCAAGCAGACCGTCACCGCGCTGCCGGGCGCCGCCTACTTCAGCTCGGCCGATTCCTTCGGCATGATCCGCGGCGGCAAGATCAACCTCGCCATCCTGGGCGCGATGCAGGTCTCCGAGCGCGGCGACCTGGCCAACTGGATGATCCCGGGCAAGATGGTGAAGGGCATGGGCGGCGCGATGGACCTCGTCGCCGGCGTCAAGCGCGTGGTCGTCGTGATGGAACACGTCGCCACTGCCAAGGACGGCTCGACCTCGCACAAGATCCTCAAGAAGTGCGACCTGCCGCTGACCGGCGTCGGCGTGGTGGACCGCATCATCACCGACCTCGGCGTCATCGACGTGACCGACAGCGGCCTGAAGCTGGTGGAGCTGGCGCCGGGCGTGACGAAGGAGCAGGTTGTGGAAGCGACTGCAGCCGAGCTGGACGTGTCGGCGGTGTGATTAGTCGACCAGGATCGCAGTAGTCAGGAAGCCCGGCGCTTGCCGGGCTTTTTATTTTGGGCCGAGTCGCTCCAAGCTCAGGTCCGTAAGGGCGTCGGCGAGCCAGCTTCTCGTCTGTACTATTGAGGCACCTCAAACGCAGCGTTATGCTTGTTTCATAGACTGGTATTGCAGAGCGGGTGGTGGTAAGCAAGGCAACTCACTGGAAGGTTGGCCGAGCGGTCGATGGCACTGGTCCCATGGACTAGTAGGGAATGATAGAGTCGAAACTCCCTCGTAGGTTCGAATCCTGCACCTTCCTCCATGTGCTTTCTGCATTTCATGTCCTGTCTGTCATGTAAGCACGGACACCCCGATTCGCTGTTCTAGCGCAGATGCGCATCCACATCGCGCGGATCGGTCAGCGTAATGACTCCCTTTGCGGCGTACAGGACGATCAGAATGCCGACGATGTCGCCCGTCGTCATGGCGATGAAGGCCGTCCAGTCCACGTGTCCCGTCTGCACCCACATGAAGGCATGGTGGAAGATCGGGCTCATGAGTCCGCAGAGGACGCCGGTGAACAGGAGCCGCCCTGCGGTCAGGTTCGCGAGGCGCGGCCCCAGGTCGAACCAGTGCTTTGCGAACAGGTAGGCGAGATAAGGCCCGCCCGCCGCCGCGATGGCGCCGCTCAATGCACGCACCTCGTCCGCGAACGTGAAGTGATGGAAGTTCAGGTAGATGCTGGCAACCAGCAGGCCCACGAACCCGGCGAAACCGAATAGCAGCGTCGCCAGAAGGCGAATCCCGGCCGGCAGGAACACCCAGTTGATGCCATTACTTTGCTCGAGCCGGATGAACGCGAGCTCATTGAGCCAATTGAGGGCGATGAATGCGATGACGGTAATGCCTGCGTATTCGAGATGTTTTACAGCTTTGGTCTTCAGTTCGGCCATCTTGTTATAAAGTGATTCACCACATTGCTTTATTGCAATATATTGTAACCGAAGGTAGAATGCTCGGTCACCGCATCCAATATGACTGCGCCCATCACATCCGACAACACAAGCCACGCCCAATGGGCGCGCGTCGAGCGCGTCCTGGCGGGCATGACTATCCTCGATGGCATGCTTGGGCTGGCCATCTGGATGGTCGCCGACAGTGCGAGCGGCGCATTGGCCCTGCTCTCCTTGCTGGCCTTGTTTGCCGGCACGCAGGCTTGGCGCAGACGGCCGGCAGGACAGCTTGCGGCGCTGGGGTTCTATGGCCTGCATCTCGCCACTTACCACGCGTTCGATTTCTCGAGGAGCTACCAGCTGCGTGGCGCGCTGAACCTGGGTGCTGTCATCTACCTGCCGAACGCCGTGGTGGTCCTCAACGTCTTCGCGATCGCGATGTTCGCGGCGAGCGCCGCAATGCTGTGGTGGCGTGTGCGAGTGGGGGAGCCCCTGGAGCATACAGCAGCGAGCGCTTAATCTGAATCCTGTCAAAGCTTGCCATGAAACTTCCATATCTCACACTCTTCTGGTGCCTCAGCCTTGCCACCGGGCTTGCCCTTGCCGACCCATGCGTCAAGATCCGCGACGGTGAGACCGAGCGCTGCATGACATTTTCGCCGGCGCAGAAGCGTCATGCTGCACAGTATGGTCTGCAGCTGGCCGCGCCATTCAAGGCGACCAAGGCAGCGCTACTGAAGCAGGCTTGGGTTCTCGACAAGCGATGGCTGAGCGACGCCGATGGCGCGTCCGCGGATGGGAAAGAGCTGAGCTGTGGAAGCGGATGGGATGCGGTGTGCCAGTCGGCGTTTCGACGAGGCGATGTGGTGCTTGTGCTGACGCTGAGTGGCGTGAATGAAGGAATGCCCCTTGTCGCCCTGGAGGTAGAGAAGGGGGATCCGCCAGCGGCAGGCTATGCGAGAACCTTGACCACGCCTTCGTTCATCGTTCGAATCGAGGTGAATTGCCCGGAGGGGCACGTCACCTGTCGGCATGTCGGTTACAGGGGTACGAGCAGGAAAACCGGAAAAAGCATCGCGTTGAGCGGCAAGACCCAGCACAGTCTGTGCGCCGACCGTAAGACGCCCTGCGGATTCCAGGGATACGAATTCTGGAATGGAACAACTCGTTATCGGGTGCTGGAGGACGGTCGCCTCTTCGTCACGCAAAACGACAAAGTGCTTCTGGAAGAGAGAGGAAGCTGGCACTGAGACGGGTCTTCTCGTTCGCGGCCATGCAAAGCCCAGCACGGGCAAGTTGACGCTCGCTTTTTCCAGTCTGTGCAGTAAAGGCTTCATCGCGGCAGCTTCGCTGTCCGAATGTCGGACGCGACCGCGGCCCTGCGCTACTGTCGCGGGCTTACGGACGTCCTGGCCTCTGGTCCGGGTTTTCGATCGTCCACACATACGTCAGCAGCGTCCATTGCGCCACGGCGTGGCCCTCGCTGATCGCCGGCTTGAATCGGCAAGTCTTCATGGCATGCAGGGCGGTATTGTCCAGCAACTCGTCGCCGCTCGACGATTCGATCCTGCCGTCCGATACACGACCGTTTGCCTCGACGAGCAACTTCATCCTCGTCGTGCCCTGACTGTCGCGCAATGCGGACTCCCTCGGGTAGAGGGGCTTGGTACATGTGTTGAACAAGGCCAGTGCCCCCGTATTCGCTACAGGAGCCGGGGTGGAACAGGCCGTCAAGCTGGCAAGGGCAAGCATGATTCCGAGGATGTTTCGGCAAGCGGGGCGAGCCCTGTCATTTCCTTGCATGGCGACTTTCGATGATTGTTGACGCGGACCTCGCCGCGGCGCGGCGAGCAGGTCGCTGAGTTTATCCAACAAGAAATAGTCTGTCCAGAATGATAACGGCGACGGCCTGCTGGCAGCGTCTACAGCACGTACCAATAAATCGTGACGTAGTGCGCGGCGCTCCCCGCCAGCACGAACAGATGCCAGATCCCATGCGCATGGCGTAGCCGCGCATCGAGCACATAGAACACGATCCCGGCCGTGTACGCCAGGCCGCCGCCCAGCAGCCAGGCAAAGCCCGCCGTCCCCAGCCCTTCGTGCAGCGGCCGCAGCATGGTCGCCGCCGACCAGCCCATCGCCAGGTAGACCAGCATCGACAGCACGCGCGCACCCGTATGCGGCCGCGTCTCCTGCAGGATGCCCACCAGGGCCAGCCCCCAGACCACGCCGAGCAGGATCCAGGCCTCGCTCCCACCAAGCATGAGCATGCAGAAGGGCGTATAGCTGCCGGCGATCAGCAGGTAGATGCTGAGATGATCCAGGCGCCGCAGCAGCTTTTTCACGGCCCCGCTGCTGCCGTGATAGGCCGTCGAGCACAGGTACATCAGCACCAGCGACACGGCGTAGACGGCGGTGCTGAACAGGCCGAGGTGGCCGTTGCCCTGGAAGGCGCGCGCCAGCAGGGGGATGCTGGCGCCGAAGGCGAGTACTGCGCCGCCGAGGTGGGTGATCGTATTGAAGCGTTCGCCGTGCTGCATGGCGTCCTCCCGACACGACCGGGAAGGACCGGTCTCCCGGCCATTCTACGCCGCCGGCGCAGGGCCGGCGGCACGGTTCAGCGTGCTGTCAGGATGGATCCCACACGTATTTGACGCTCGTCCAATTCTCGATAGCTTTGCCGTTGGCCATCGCGGGCGAGAACGTGCATTTGGTCAGGGCGACGCGTGCCGTTTCGTCGAGGCTGGCGTCGCCGCTCGAGGAGCGCACTTTCGAGTCGTGGACCTTGCCGTCGGTGCCGACCAGGAAAGCGAGGTCGACCGTACCGGCCGCCTTGCGTGCCAGCGCCTCGGCCGGATAGTGCGGCTTCGGGCAGGAGTTGAAATCGAGCAGGGCCTGTTTGACGGGGGCGCCGGCAGACGCGCCCGGGGCCTGGCCGGCGATCGAGGTCTGCGCGCAGCCGGCGATGCAGGCCACTGCGATGGCGAGGGACGGCACCGCGGCCTTCCAGCTGGTTGCTTGCGTTTCGGGACGAACCAATCGTTTGATGCGTGACATGAGATCTCCTCCGTTGGCCGCCTGGGCCAGGTGGTGGGTTGAGAACTGGAGACGTTCCAGCTCGGACAGCGCAAGGGCCAGGCGCCGCGGTTCGCCGAGCTGCCTTGCTGCGATATCGTCCGCAATCTGTTCGCGCTCGACACGGATGCGGTGCGAGAGCCACCAGACCACGGGGTGGTAGAACAAAATCGTTTCGATGAGGCGCTGCGCCAGGTTGACCAGGTAGTCGCAGCGGCGCACATGGGCCAACTCGTGGGCCAGCAGGGCTTCGAGCAGCTGCGGCGGCATGCCGGACAAGAGCGACGCCGGCACCAGTACCACCGGACGCCACCAGCCGGCCGTGACCGGGCTGGCCAGCGAGTCGACCACGCGCAGCCGGACTGCGCGCGTGATGCCGAAGCCGGCCGCCATACTGGCCAGTCGCGCATTCCAGTGTGCGTCGGTGCGCTTGGTGCGCGCCGAGCGCTGCACCCAGACCAGGCCCAGGGCCAGGCGCAAGCCGAGCGCGCCGGCGCAGGCCGCCCAGCCGGCCACCAGCCATGCCAGGTGGGCATGCAGGAAGCCGCGCCAACCGCCGCCCGCGACGCCGTCGCTGCCGGCCAGCACCTGCGCCAGCACCGGCGTGCCGCTGGCGCCGGATGCGCCGCCGTGCAGGCGCGTAGTCAGCTCGGCCAGCGGCCAGAGCAGGCACAGCAGCAAGGCAAGGCACAGCGCCATATAGCGTGTCTCGGGGCGCGCCTTGCGCAATCCGATCAGCGCAACCGAGGCTTCGAGGCCAATCAGGGCCGCCTGCCAGACCGAATCGAGCAGGGTGGCGCCCACATGGTGAATCAGGTCCGCGCCCGTCATTGCTCGTCCTCCTTCAACAATTTCTCGATTTCGGCGCGTTCCTTCTTCGAGATGCCGCTTTTCAAGGCCGCCAGCACAAGCGCCTTGGCCGAGCCGGCAAACGCGCGCTGCATCAGGTCGCGGATCAGGTTGGTCTGGAGCGAATCCTGGGGCTGGGCCGGCGCGTAGACGTGCGAACGTTCGCTCTCGTCGCGGATCAGGAGGCCCTTGGTGTGCATGATCTGCATCAGGCGCAGCACGGTGGCATAGGTGACGTCGGGACGCGTCGCCTGCATCGCCTCATGCACTTGGCGCGCGGTCGCCGATCCGAGCGGCCACAACACCTGCAGCAGGTCGAGTTCGGCCGCGGTCGGCTTGGGTATGTCGGAAGAGGTGGTCATGGCGGATCCCTGGTTGATGCAGCGTGATTGAACCTAGATTATCTTGTCTAGAAAAGATTGTCTAGGTTATTTTCCTGGCGTACGGCGCTGAGCTGAAATAAATAGACAAGATTGTCTATTTCGGCCTATTCTTGCTGTTCAAGAATATTCACAGGAGACTTCATGCTGAAACAGCTCGCCCTCGCCGCCGCCCTGGCGGCCCCCGTCGCGGCCCAGGCGTCGCCGCTGCCGACTTACCCCTTCGTGCACGTGAGCGCGGAAGCCACGCGCTACACGACGCCGAACATCGGCACGATCGATTTTTTGGTCAGCGCGGTCGAGAGCGAGCCGGGCCAGGCGCAGGCGACGATCGAAACGCGCATGGCCGGGCTACGCGCCTTGCTGCAGGAACAGGGCGTCCCGCTCGAGGACCTGGAAACGCGCGACGTGCGCCGCGAGCCGGGCAGCAGCAAGACGGCAGAGGCGACGCCGCAGGAATTGCGCGTCAGCGTGCACCTGATCGTGCGCGACCTGTCGAAGTGGCGCGCCGTGGTCGCGCCCCTGCTCGACAAGCCGAACCTGACGGGCTTTGCGACCGGGTTCGACCTGACCGAGCGCGACGCCTTCGAAGCCGAGCTGATGGCCGACGCCCTGCGCGAAGCGCGCCGCCGCGCCGAGATCATCGCCAAGGGTTCGCGCCGCAAGCTGGGCGCCGTCACGGCCGTGACGCCCGGCGGCGTGAAGAACCTGGGCGCCGCGATGGGCGTGGTGCGTACCGACTTCAGTTACCAGCGCTCGCGTCCGGCCAATGTGGGCGCGCGCGATTTTCTTTCGGTCGATGCCCTGAAGCTGATGCAGCCGGTGGATGTGGTGTTCAAGCTCGAGTGAGCCTGCTTATTTTTTCTCGATCTTGCCATGCACCTCGTTGACCATCATCAGCGCCGCCGAGCCGTAGAATTTGTGGTACTCGGCCACCATCTCGCCATTGATGATGACGGGGTCGGTGGCGACCCAGGTTTTCGCCGCCTCGATGTCGGGCGTGTTGAAGACGAAGATGCCGCGCCGGCCTTCCTTGCCGTCGAGCGGGCCGGCCAGCACCAGTTTCTTTTCGCCGGCAAGCTTGCCCATGTTGGCGAAGTGGCCCTCGAACATTTTCGTGCGGGCGTCGCCGGCGGGCATCTTGTTGGGACCGGTTTTCAGGATGACCAGCACGTATTGGCGCATGCCGCGTTCGTCGGCGCCCAGGGATTTGGCCAGTTCGGCGTCGTAGGCCGGCGCGGTTTGTGCCGATGCGGTGAAGGGCAGGGCGAGCAGGGCGGCGAGGGCAAGGGTGGGCAGGCGCATCGTGAAGTCTCCGTGTTGTTGTGGCGCGGAGCGTAGCACGGCATCATGCGAGCAGCAATGGGATGGCAGTTTGCACGGTATGCGGTCCGCACAATAAAAAAACCGCGCCGAAGCGCGGTTCTGGTGAAGCAGGGTGTATCAGGCAGCTTCGCGGATCGGCGCAGCATGCTTCGCATGCTCTTCCACATAGTGGCCCGACAGCACCGCATCCATGCGTTCCTTGTCCAGCTCGTTTTCCCACTTCGACACCACCACCGAGGCCACGCCGTTGCCGACGAAGTTGGTCAGGGCGCGGCATTCGCTCATGAAGCGGTCGATGCCGAGGATCAGGGCCATGCCGGCGACCGGGATGGTCGGCACCACGGCGAGCGTCGCGGCCAGGGTGATGAAGCCGGCGCCGGTGATGCCCGAGGCACCTTTCGAGGTCAGCATCGCCACGGCGAGGATGGTCAGTTCCTGGGTGAGCGTGAGGTCGGTGTTGGTTGCCTGGGCAACGAACAGGGCGGCCATGGTCATGTAGATGTTGGTGCCGTCCAGGTTGAACGAGTAACCGGTCGGAACCACCAGACCCACCACCGACTTCGAGCAGCCCAGCTTTTCCAGCTTGCGCATCAGGGCCGGCAGGGCCGATTCCGAGGAGCTGGTGCCCAGCACGATCAGCAGTTCTTCCTTGATGTAGGAGATGAACTTGAAGATCGAGAAGCCGGTCAGCTTGGCGATGGTGCCGAGCACGACGACGACGAACAGGCCGCAGGTCAGGTAGAAGGAACCCATCAGCTTGGCCAGCGGGATCAGCGAGGCCAGGCCGTATTTGCCGATGGTGAAGGCCATCGCGCCGAAGGCGCCGACCGGAGCCAGCTTCATGACGATGTTCACGACGCCGAAGATGGCGTGCGAGAAGTCTTCGATGATCTTCGTGGTCGAACGGCCGCGTTCACCCAGGATCGACAGCGCGGTGCCGAACAGGATCGCGATCAGGAGCACCTGCAGGATGTCGCCCTTGGCGAAGGCATCCACAAAAGTGTTCGGGATGATGTTCAGGATGAAGTCGACCGTGCTCTGGTGCTGGGCCTTCTCCGTGTACTGGGCGATCGACTTGGTGTCGAGGTGCGCCACATCCACGTTGAAGCCGGCGCCCGGCTTGGCGACGTTGGCCACGACCAGGCCGATGACGAGGGCGAAGGTCGACACGACTTCGAAGTAGAGCAGTGCCTTGCCGCCGACGCGGCCGACTTTCTTCATGTCCTGCATGCCGGCGATACCGGCGACCACGGTGCAGAAGATGACGGGGGCGATGATCATCTTGATCAGCTTGATGAAACCGTCTCCCAAAGGTTTCATCTTGGTGCCGAGCTCGGGATAGAACACACCGAGCAACACGCCGAGCACGATGGCGAACAGCACCTGGACATACAGGATTTTATAGAAAGGCTTTTTCATGACAACGCTTCATGAGGTTGATGGTGTCGCCATCATCACGAATTCTCACTTTAGTCGCTATTGTGGAAATCCCCAACCCCATGAATGCCGGTCATGCGCCTGCGTGATATGCGCAACGCGTCCTTATCGCACATATTGCATTTGTGAATGACCGTTACCGCTTATACACCTTGCCGCCCTTCATCACGAACGCCACCTTGCGCAGCGCCGCGATGTCCGCCGTCGGATCGCCCTCGACGGCCACCACGTCGGCCAGTGCGCCCGGCACCAGCTGCCCCAGCTCCTTGCCCTTGCCGAGAATCCCTGCCGCCACGACCGTCGCCGAACGCAGTGCTTCGGTCGGCGTCATCCCCAGCCGCACCATCCACTCGAGTTCGCGCGCATTGGTCCCGTGGGTGAAGACGCCGACGTCGCTGCCGTTGCCGATCACGACGCCGATCCTGCGCGCCAGCGTAAATGCGCGCGCCGCTTCCTGCATGGCCGGGGTCGGCGTACCGCCGCGCACGTGCTTCTGGAAGTATTCGCCGATCGCTTCCGGCGCCGTCAGGGTCGGCACGTAGGCCGTGCCGCGTTCCTTCATCAGGCGGAAGGTGGCTTCCGAAGCGCCATAGCCGTGCTCGATCGTATCGGCGCCGGCCAGGGTCGCCAGGCGGATCGCCGCGTCGGTGCTGGCGTGCACCGCGACCTTGCGGCCGGTGATGTGGCTCGCTTCGACCATCGCCTTCAGCTCTTCCAGCGTGAAGGTCGGGCGGCTGCTGCCGTCGACGCCGGTGCGGTAGTCGCCGTAGATCTTGATCCAGTCGGCGCCGCGCGCGCTCTGCTCGCGCACGGCTTTCACTGCCTCGTCGACGCCGGTCGCTTCCTGGGCGCCGTAGGGAATCTCCATGTCGGGCCGGTAGCTGCGCTCGGCCGGGCCGTAGCTGTAGCTGGCGACGATGGCTTTGGTGGCGATCAGCAAACGCGGGCCGGAAACCACTCCCTGTTCGATGGCGCGCTTGATCCCGACGTCGGCATAGTTCGCGCCTTCGGTGCCGAGGTCGCGCAGGGTCGTGAAGCCGGCCTGCAGCGTGTCGGCCGCGTGCTTGCCCGCGAGGAGGGTGCGGTATTCGACCTGTTCCTTGATCACCTGGTCGTCCCAGGTGGTTTCGTTATACGGGTGCAGCAGCACGTGCGAATGCAGGTCGATCAGGCCAGGGATCAGGGTCTTGCCGGGTAATGAAACGCGCTCGGCATCGGCCGGCGCGCTGACGCTCTCGATCGGTCCGACTTCCTTGACCCGGCCGTCGACCACCAGCACCGCCCAGCCGGCGCGCGGCTTGCCTTCGCCGGTCCAGACGCGGTCCGCGCTCAGGAGCAGGCTGCGCGGGTCCGCCGCGTGCGCGCAGCTTGATGCGATCAGGGTCAGGGACAGGGCGAGTGTGCGGCTCCAGGTCGGCATGGCGGCTTCCGTTGAGTTATGAAGTTGCCATCATAGCGGAGCCGGCTTGGCCTGGGTACGGTATGCTGGCGGCCGGATTCACGGACGGAGAACACATGGACGACATCGGCGCCTTGCTCAAGGAAGCGCTGGGCCTGCACCAAAACGGCCAGCTGCCTGACGCCGCTGCACGCTACGAACACGTGCTGGCGCAGGCACCGCGCCAGTTCGATGCGCTGCACCTGCTCGGCGTGGTCCGGCGCCAGCAGGGCGATGCGGAGGACGCAGTGCGGCTGATCTCGGAGGCGTTGACGATCAACCCGTCGCAGTCGACGGCGCATTGCAATCTGGGCGCAGCCTTGCAAGACCTGGGCAGGAGCAGCGAGGCGCTCTCGAGTTACGACACGGCAGTGCAACTGAACCCTGCTTATGCGCTCGCCTGGAGCAACCGCGGCAACGCCCTGCGTGCACTCGGACGCCTGCCTGAGGCGGTCGAGAGCTACGACCAGGCGCTGCGCCTGCGCCCGTCGTATCCGGAAGCCTGGTGCAACCGCGCGATCGCGCTGCTCGATCTTGGCCAGCCGGAAGCGGCACTCGACAGCGCCGAACGCGCGCTGCACCAGAAACGCCCGTATGCGGAGGCGGCCTGTGTACGGGCGAATGCCTTGTTCGGGCTGCGTGCCTTCGAGGCTGCCTTGCGTGCCTACGACGAAGCGATCGCGTGGGATGCGCGCGCACCGGAGGCCCATGCCGGACGTGGCCTGGCGCTGATGAAGCTGGAGCGGCCGGGCGAGGCTCTGTCCAGTGTCGAGACGGCGCTGGCCTTGCGGCCGCGGCATCCGCAGGCCGAGCGGCAACGGGGCGACGCGCTGCTGGCACTGGGAAGACGCGAAGAGGCCATCGATGCCTACCGGCGCGCACGCACGCTCGCGCTGGATGCCGGCCTGGACACCGGCGAACTCGATTTCGTGCTCGCCGCCCGCGGCGCGGGCGCCACGCCGGGGCAGGCGCCGCAGGCCTATGTGAAAGCCCTGTTCGACCAGTATGCCGGCCACTTCGACCGGCATCTCACGCAGGTGCTGGGCTACCGCACGCCGGCCCTGGTCGAGGCCGCGCTGGCGCGCCACCCCGGCGCGGCGGAGCTCGCGGCCGTGGATCTCGGCTGCGGCACGGGCCTGTGCGCGCCGTTCCTGCGTCCGCGTGCGCAGCGTCTCGTCGGAGTCGACCTGTCCGGCCGGATGCTGGACCAGGCCCGTGAGGCCGGGCTGTACGACGAGCTGGTGTGCGCCGACATCGGGACCTACCTCGCGCAGAATCCGCAGGCCTTCGACCTGGCGGTCGCGGCCGACGTGCTGGTCTACTTCGGTGAGCTCGATACCCTGTTCGGCCAGGTGCGCGCCAGCCTGCGCGCCAACGGCGTGTTCTGCTTCTCGACCGAGGCGCTGGACGAAGGCGACTTCATGCTATTGCCGTCGCAGCGCTACGCCCACGGCCTGGCTTACCTCGAGCAGCTCGCGGCCCGGCACGGTTTTACCATTCTCGAAGCGCGGCGCGCGCCGGTGCGCAGCGACCATGGTGCCGATATCGAAGGACACCTGCTGGTGCTGCGCGCCGCAAGCTAGCGCGCCACGGGACGGGTCTTCACCGCGAGGCAGAGCGCGCCGGTCACGAGCGCCAGCGCCACGTGCATGCCGTAGAGCGGAATGAAATCCGCACGCGTCAGCTGCGCGTGCCCCACCAGCAGCACCGTGACCGCCACGCCCAGCACCGCACCCAGCTGGCGCGTGGCCTGGTTCACCGCGCTGCCGACCGCGTACTGCGCCTGCGGCAGCCCGGCCACCGCCGCCCCCGACAACGATGGCAGCACCATGCCGACCCCGATCCCGCTCAGGAACAGGCCAGGCAGCCAGTGTGTCGCGTAGGCCGGCTCCACGCCCGGCACCAGCAGCAGCCACAGGCCGCTGGCCGCGTACACCAGCGAACCGACGACGAGGATCGGGCGGTGGCCGATGCGGGCCGCGATGCGGCCGGCGACGATCGCCGTCGGCACCACCATCAGGGGACCGGGCGTGACCGCGATGCCGGCCAGCGGCAGGCTGAAATGCCAGATCCGGGTCATGTAGGAGAAGAAGGCGAAGAACATCATCGCAAAGGCCGTGCCGAAGGCCAGCGTGGCCAGGTTCACCGCGCTGTAAGTGCGGTTCTGGAACAGCGCCAGGTCGACCAGCGGCGCGGCGCTGGTCCGTGCCCAGGCGATGAAGGCGGCGAAGGCGATGGCGCTGGTGGCGGCGAGCGCGCCCAGTTCCAGCCGGCTCCAGCGTGGCGAGTCGAGCTGGGTGATCGCCATCGCGATCGCGCCGACGGCCACGATCAGCAGCAGCATGCCGACCAGGTCGATGCGTGCCTTCTTGCCTTCGACGCGTGCTTCGCGCAGGCGCAGCGCGCCGAAGTACAGCGACACGGCCCCCAGCGGCAGGTTGATGTAGAAGGCCCAGGGCCAGCCGAGGTGGTCGACGATGGCCGTGCCCAGGCTCGGCCCGATGGCGGCGGCCAGGCCGCCGACCGCGCCCCACAGGCTGACGGCCACCGCACGCTTTTCTTTCGGGAAGGCGTCCAGGATGATCGAGAGCGACGCGGGCGTCAGCAGGGCCGCGCCCAGCGCCTGGACCACGCGCGCGGCAATCAGCAGCGGCACGCTGTCGGCCATGCCGCAGGCGGCGGAGGCGGCCAGGAACAGCGTCACGCCGAACAGGAAGACGCGCTTCCTGCCGTGCGCGTCGGCCAGGCCGCCAGCCGGGATCAGCATGGTCGCATACACGACCGTGTAGGCATTCAGCACCCAGGACAGGTCGGCCGGCGTGGCGGCGGGGAAGGCGGCGGAGAGGGCGCCGAAGGCCGCGAACAGCACCGTGCTGTCGATCGACACCAGGAAGACGGCGATGCAGGCGATCCAGAAGGTCGGCCAGGGCGAGGCAGTGACACTGGATACGGCCTCGACGCGGGCGGCAAGTGTGGGCGTGGTCATGGAGGCTCCCGATCAGCGTGCGAAATCGATGTAGACGCCCGGCTCGTTCGAGAGGCCGCGCTTGATCTGCCGGGTGAACTCGTCGATCGCCACTTCGCTGTCGCCGTTTTCGAGCGCCGCGAAGGCGCGTTCCGCGACGAAGCCGGGCGAGAGCTTGGGCACCTCGAGACCGTTGGTCAGGTCGGTATCGATGAAGCCGACGTGCAGCCCCAGTACCTGCGTGCCTTGCCCCCGCAGCTCGTTGCGCAGGCCGTTGGTCGCGCTCCATGCCGCGGCCTTCGATACCGCGTAGGCCGCCAGGATCGGGGAACTCAGCCAGCTTCCCACCGAGAGCACGTTGAGCAGGGCGCCGCCGCCGTTCGCTTTCAGCACGGGCGCGAAGGCCTGGCTGACGCGCAGCAGGCCGTAGACGTTGGTCTCCATCATGCGTGCGGTGGCGTCGATGCTGTCCTGCGCCAGCACGCCGCCAAGGCTGGCGATGCCGGCATTGTTGACGACCAGGGTGACGTCGCCGCAGTCGCTTGCCGCGGCCGCGACCTGCGAGGGATTGGTGATGTCGAGCGCGATCGGCACCAGGCCGGGGAGGGTGATCGACTTCGGATCGCGCGCTGCGCCGTAGACCTTGCGCGCCCCGTTGGCGAGAGCGTGGCGGGCAAAGGCGAGGCCGAGGCCGCGGTTGGCGCCGGTGATGAAGACGGTTGCGTCCTGGAGTTTCATGATGCGTCCTTTCAGGTTTTAAAAAATATGATGACTATCATATTTTGGCTGCAAAAGAAGCCGCAGACGGGCTGCGGCCCTTGTTCAGATCGTGTCGTACTGGGCGATGAGGGCGGCGCGCGTGGCCGGCAGCAGCGCCTGGCCTTCCGTGCCGAGCGAGCGTGCCATCTGCAGCGCGCCGACCAGGCTGCTTGCGAGCAGGAAAGCGCGCTCGGGCGGTGCATCCGCGGGCAGGGCGCTACGGGCGCGCTCGACCAGGGCCGCGACGCGGCGGCGCGACACCTCCAGCAGCTCCTCGTTCTGGCGCGGCATTTCCGAGCCGAGTGCCGCCACCACGCAGCCGCGCTCCGGGCGGCTCACGTGCAGGTCGGCGAGATAGGCCTCGACCAGGGCGCGCACCGGGCTGGCGCCGGCTTCCTGCAAGGTGGCGATGCGGCGCGTGAGGGAGGCCGCGCTGTCGGCGGCCGCGTGTTCGATGGCCGCGGCGAGGAGGGCGTCGCGCGACTTGAAGTGGGCGTAGAAGCCGCCGTGGGTCAGGCCGGCTTCCTTCATGACCTCGGCCACGCCGACCCCGGCATAGCCCTGGCGGCGCAGCGCGCGGCCGGCGGCCTCGAGGATGCGCGCGTGGGATTGCTCGCGGCGGCTTTGCTTGCTGTCGGCGTTCATGGCGGCGCTTCCGAAATATGATGGATTTCATATTATGTTTATCATATTTCAGAGTCAAGCTGTTTTTTCGACATTTCATGCCACGCTTCGCGCGTTTTGTCCGACGCCGGTTGAGCTAAGCGCCGTGTTTCTCTACATTGTCCCGTCAATCAAGGTTTTGGAGGAAATCCGATGGGGAATCGTCGTCTGCCGGGCCGCCTTGCCGCCGCCTGCCTCGTGCCGCTGCTGGCGCTCGCCTTTCCATGCGCGGCGCAGGTCGACCTGACCAGCCTCGACCGTGACATGGCCGGGCCGCGCGCGCAGGTAGCGGTGCTCGGCACGGTGCACCTGCGTGAGATGCCGGACGGCTTCGACCCGGCCGCGCTCGACAAGCTGATCGACAAGCTGGCGGCCTTCAAGCCCGGCATCGTCACCATCGAGAACGAGAACGGCGAAGAGTGCGACCTGGCCGCGCGCCATGCGGCGAAATACGGCGCCGACTATTGCCCTTCGGTGGAAGCCGCGCGCAAGGCGACCGGACTCGATGCACCGGCCGCGATGCGGGAAGCGGACAAGCTGCTGAAAGCCTGGCCGGCCCAGCCGACGGCAAGCCAGCGGCGCCACCTGGCCGCGCTGTTCCTGGCGTCCTATGACCGGGCTTCGGCCTATACGCAATGGCTGCAGCTGCCCGCGAGCGAACGCCGCGCCGGCGACGGCCTCGATGCGGCACTGGTCGAACAGCTCGGCAAGCTGGCGGTGCGCAAGGACGAGACCATCATGATCGCCGCCCGCCTGGCTGCGCGTCTTGGCCTGCCGCGCGTGCATGCGGTCGACAACCATACGGGGGACCTCGTCGACGTACCCGATATCAAGGCCTTCGTTCGTGAGATCGAAGCGGCTTGGGCAAGCGGTGGCGGGACCTTCGAAGAATTCAAGAAGCGCGAGAAGGCGCTCGGCATGGCCCCCGACCTGCTGCCGCTCTACCGCGCCGTCAATGATCCGCAATCCCTGCGCGCGCTGGCCGAGGCGAATATCGTTCCCTCCATGCGGGCGAAATCGAAGGAAGGCTATCCGCAGATCTGGGTCGGCGGCTGGGAAATCCGCAATCTGCGCATGGTGGCCAACATCCGCGAAACCTTCCGCGAACGTCCCGGCGCACGCGTGCTCACCATCGTCGGCGCCTCGCACAAGCCCTGGTTCGACAGCTGGCTGGGGCAGCTGCAGGGCGTCGATATCGTCGACGTACGAAAGCTGCTGGAATAGATTCTCACGGATGACTTCGTAAAAACCGAAGTCATCCATCGAAAATTGTATGTTTTTCGGAAGCAATGCTTGTCGCTACAATCGTCGGCATTAGACTTTTGTCAATCAAGGAGCGAATGCAATGAACGAAATACTGGCGTCGATCATGTCTGGCCTGGCTGGGGCGTTCGACGGGAACATGGGTTGGGCCATTCTGGTCCTGGCCCTGGCAGTACGGCTGGCCTTGCTGCCGCTGACCCTGCGCCTGGCACGACGCATGCGCGCCAACCAGAAAATCGTCGCCTCGCTCGAACCCCAGGTGGCCGAGATCCGCAAGCGCCTGGCCGACAAGCCGGCCGACATGTTCGCGGCCATATCAAGCCTGTACAAGGAAAACGGCGCCAGCATGGTCGACCGTTCCGGCCTGATGGGCGCGTTGCTCCAGGTGCCGGTCTTCGGCCTGCTGTACCGGGCGATCAGCAATGCCAGCCTTGGGGCCGGGCCCTTCCTGTGGATGCGTAGTCTCGCCACGCCGGATGCGGCCTTGACCGGCATCGTGCTGGCGCTGACCGCCTTGTCGGCTTATTACATGCCTTCGGCGGCGCCGGACAAGGCGATGCTGATGATGCTGGTGCAGGTGGTCGTCACGGCCTTCATCCTGTGGAAGCTGTCGGCCGGTCTTGGGCTGTACTGGGCGGCTTCGAGTTTTGTGAGCGGACTGCAGACTTGCGTGCTGCGTGTCGACGAACGGCGCCTCAAGACATTGAAGTCATGAATCCATCCAGCTCGGCCGCGATCTGCTGCGCCAGCTGGTGAATGTGGAAGCCGTCGACGAAGCCGTGGTGCGCCTGCACCGAGAAGGGCAGCTGCAGGCGGCCGTTCGGGGCGTCCCTGAAGCGGCCCCAGGCCAGCGAGGGAATGTCGGGCGACTTGAGGCTGGCCATCGGGTGCTGGATCGAGGTGAAGTCGAGCCAGGGGATGCAGGTGATGAAGACCTGGTCCCTGCATTGGCGCGGGGAGAGCGCGGCGTATTGGTTGTTCAGCGCCGTCATGGCGCAGGCGTCCTCGCGCGCCTTGACGCCGCGTGCGCAGAAAGTGCGCAGGTCGTCGGACCAGTCGAACAGGGCGAAGTTCAGGTCATTGTGCTGGTTGACCACCGTGAAGGAAGGCATCAGGCGGTCGATCTCGATGACCTCGCCCTCGAAGACGCGGTAGCGGAAGTTCTCGATCTTCAGGGTCGCACGCAGCACGGCGCACAGCAGCACGTGGAAGGGCGGCAGGCCTTGTTCCTTGCACCAGGGACGGTAGTCGGGCAGCTCGAGGGTGAAGCAGAGGTTGACCGCCGGGCTGTCCATGCGGTCGAAGAGCTCGAAGCGGTCGCGCCGCTTGTCAAAATTTTGCATGCGAAGTTCGATTTTGTAGGGTGGGCTCCGCCCACGCGGTATCACCGGTAGATCAGCCGGACGGTCGTTTCAACCGCTCGGATATGCAACCACACGAAAGACCGCGTGGACGGAGTCCGGTGAACCTGTCGTTAAGGCCATTGGCCTCAACGACCCCTACGTATAGACGTGATCCGGCGCCGCGGCCGCATTCACATTACTGCGCGGCCCAGCCGCCGTCCATGTTCCACGCCACGCCACGCACCTGGCTACCGGCCGGCGAGCAGAAGAACACGGCCAGCGCGCCCAGTTCGTCCGGCGTCACGAATTCGCCCGACGGCTGCTTCTCCGCCAGCAGCGCGCGGCGCGCTTCGTCGTTCGACAGGTTCTCGCGCGCGGCGCGGTCGTCGACCTGCTTCTGGACCAGCGGGGTCAGGACCCAGCCCGGGCAGATCGCGTTGCAGGTGACGCCGGTCTGCGCCGTCTCCAGCGCGGTGACCTTGGTGAAGCCGACCAGGCCGTGCTTGGCCGCGACGTAGGCGCTCTTCTGCGCCGAGCCGACCAGGCCGTGCACCGAGGCCAGGTTGATGATGCGGCCCCAGTTCTTCTGCTTCATGCCCGGCAGGGCCAGGCGCGTGGTGTGGAAGGCCGAGGTCAGGTTGATGGCGATGATCGCGTCCCACTTCTCGACCGGGAAGTCCTCGACCGCGGCCACGTGCTGGATGCCGGCGTTGTTGACCAGGATGTCGACGCCGCCGAACTTCTCCTGGGCGAAGGCCATCATCGCCTCGATCTGCTCGGGCTTGGACATGTCGGCGTTGTGATAGGCCGTCTGCACCCCGAATTCCTGGCCGATGTCGGTGTAGAGCTTCTCGATCTGCTGGGCGTCGCCGAAACCGTTGAAGACGATGTTGGCGCCCTGGCCGGCCAGCGAACGTGCGATGCCCAGGCCGATGCCCGAGGTCGAGCCGGTGACGAGTGCCGTTTTACCGCTAAGCATGTTGGATTTCATTGTTTCCTCTGAAGGGTGGGTGAGCGGGGGTGTTCTGCAGAATTGGTAGAATTCTAATCGCTCGGGCGGTTAAAATGTGAGGCTGGGCTTAACGACGTAACAATATTGTCAGCGAAGGAGCAGGAATGAGCGAAGCGAGAATCAAGAGCGTGCAGTGCAGCTCGCCCGCCGGCCTGCACCGCATCGCCTACAAGGAATGGGGCGACCCGGACAACGAGCGCGTGCTGGTCTGCGTGCACGGCGTGACCCGCGTCTCCGACGATTTCGATGCGCTGGCCCAGGCCTTGTCGGACCGCTACCGCGTGGTCTGTCCGGATGTTGCCGGGCGCGGGCGCTCGGACCGCCTGCGCGATCCGAACCTGTACGCGCTGCCGCAATACGTGGCCGACATGGTGACCGTCATTGCGCGCGCCACCGCCAACGGCGACGGCAGCGTGCACTGGTTCGGCACCTCGATGGGTGGCCTGATCGGCATGGTGCTGGCGTCCTTGCCCGGCACGCCGATCACGCGCCTGCTGCTGAACGATATCGGCCCGGCGCTCGACGGCGGCGCCTTGAACCGCATCGCCGACTACATCGGCCAGGACCTGCGCTTTCCCGACTACGAGAGCGGCGCGCGCTTCGTGCGCGAGGTGTCGACCTCGTTCGGGCCGCACAGCGACGAGGAATGGGACAAGCTGGCGCGCGACGTCCTGCGCCGCCAGCCCGATGGGCAATGGGTGCGCCACTACGATCTGGCGCTGTCCCAGCCCTTCAAGAAGATGGGCGTCGAACGCGCCAAGCAGGACGAGGCGGCGCTGTGGCGCGCCTGGGATGCGATTGCCTGCCCGACCCTGCTGGTGCGCGGCGAACTGTCCGACCTGCTGACGCACGAGACGGCGCTGGAGATGACGACGCGCGGTCCGAAGCCGCGCCTGGTCGAACTCGCGGGCGTCGGCCATGCGCCGACCTTCGTGCACGCGGACCAGATTGCGATCGCGCGCGAATTTTTAACGGCGAATTAAACTTTAACTGCCGGCACCTTCAACACGAAAGAGAACATGGAAATCAAACGACTTCACGTAGGCAAGCGCCTCTCCGAAACCGCCATCCACAACGGCACCGTCTACCTGGCCGGCCAGATCGCCGAAGACACGACCCAGGACATCGAAGGCCAGACCCGTGAGGTGCTGGGCCACGTCGACCGCCTGCTGCAGGAAGCCGGCAGCGACAAGACCTGCATCCTGATGTGCCAGATCTACATCGCCGACATGGCCCATTTCGCCGGCATGAATGCGGTTTACGACGAGTGGGTGGCGTCCGGTCACACGCCGCCGCGCGCCACCGTCGAAGCGAAGCTTGCCAACCCGGCCTGCCTGGTGGAGATCGTGATCACCGCCGCGCTGCGCTGAGTTCAGGTCAAGTCTCGATGGTTTCGACCGCCGCACTCGGCGACGCCACCACACAGCTGATCCAGGGCCTGAGCCCTGAAGAATGCGTGCGCGTGCAGGACGCGCTCGACTACGCCTCGGTCGCGTATGGCGAGCGCGCCTGCTCGTCCGGCCAGAACGCCTTCGAGTTCTCGCTGGGCGTGGCCGGCACGCTGGCCTACCTGCGCAGCGACGTCGAGACGCGCATCGCCGGCCTGCTGTTCGAGCTGGTGCTGTTCGAGCCGCCGCTGGTGGAGACGCTCGAGCGCCTGTTCGGCCCCGAGGTGGCCAGCCTGGTGCGCGGCGTGCAGCAGCTGATCCGCCTGCGCGACCTCACGGTCGGCCAGCAGGAGATCAAGCGCGGCAAGAACGCGGCCCAGCAGGCGGGGGCGCAGGTGGAAACCCTGCGCAAGATGCTGCTCGCGATGGCGACCGACATGCGCGTGGTGCTGATCCGTTTGTCGTCCTGCGTCACCACGCTGCGTTATTTCGCCGAACAGAAGCGCTTCGACGAACTCACCCACGACTACGGGCGCGAGGTGATGGACCTGTATGCGCCGCTGGCGAATCGCCTCGGCATCTGGCAGCTGAAATGGGAGCTGGAAGACCTGGCCTTCCGCTTCCTGCAGCCGGAGACCTACAAGCGCATCGCCAAGATGCTCGAAGAAAAACGGATGGCGCGCGAAGGCTTCGTCGCGTCCTCCATCGAACGCCTGCAGCAGGAATTGCGCGCGGCCGGCATCAAGGCCGAAGTCAGCGGGCGGCCGAAGCACATCTACAGCATCTACAACAAGATGCGCGGCAAGGACCTCGATTTCTCCTCGCTCTACGACGTGCGCGCCTTCCGCGTGATCGTGCAGGACGAGAAGACCTGCTACACCGTGCTCGGCCTGGTGCACAACATCTGGACCCCGATCCCGGCCGAATTCGACGATTACATCGCGCGCCCCAAGGGCAACGGCTACCGCTCGCTGCACACGGTCGTCACGGCCGAAGACGGGCGGCCGCTGGAAGTGCAGATCCGCACCCAGGAAATGCACAACTTCGCCGAGTACGGCGTGGCTGCGCACTGGCGCTACAAGGAAGAGGGCGGCTCGAATTTCAAGAGCCAGAAGTACGACGAGAAGATCGCCTGGCTGCGCCAGCTGCTGGCGTGGAAGAGTGACGTCACCGACAGCGCCGATGCGGTGGCGCCGGAAGAAGACCAGAAGGAATGGGTCGAGAAGCTCAAGGCGACCACGCTGGACGACCGCATCTTCGTCCTGACGCCGCAGGCGCGCGTGCTGGAACTGCCGGTGGGCGCGACGCCGATCGACTTCGCCTACCACCTGCACAGCGAAGTCGGCCACCGCTGCCGCGGCGCCAAGATCGACGGCGTGATGGTGCCGCTGAACACGCCCCTGAAGAACGGCCAGACCTGCGAGATCATCACGGCGAAGGGACCTGCGGGCAGCCAGGGTCCGTCGCGCGACTGGCTCAGCCCCGGCTATACCGTCAGCAGCCGCACGCGCTCCAAGATCCGCGCCTGGTTCCATGCGCAGGAGCTGGCCGAGACGCTGGCTTCCGGGCGGGCACTGGTGGAAAAATCGCTGCAGCGCGAGGGCAAGACGGCGGTCAACCTGGAGGCGCTGGCGCATAAACTCGGCTTTGCCAAGGTCGACGATTTGTTCGTTGCGGTGGGCAAGGAGAAGTTCAGCCTGCGCCACGTGGAAGCGGCGCTGCACGAGACCGTGGAAGCGCCGCCGCCGGACGACACGGCGGTGGTCAACAAGAGCCGCGCGTCCAGCGTCGAGCAGGGCGCCAAGTCGGGCGTGCTGGTGGTCGGCACCGAAGGCCTGATGACGATGCTGGCCAAGTGCTGCAAACCGGCGCCGCCGGACCCGATCGTCGGTTTCGTCACGCGCGGGAAGGGTGTCTCGATCCACCGGCTGTCATGTAAAAACTTCGCCGAGATGCGTTCGAAGGCGCCCGAGCGGGTGATCCAGACGGAATGGGGCAAGGGTGTTACCGAGACCGTGTACCCGGTCGACATCTTCATCCTCGCCGCCGACCGCCAGGGACTCCTGCGCGACATCTCGGATGCGTTTTTGCGCGAGAAGATCAACGTCACGGGCGTGAATACGCAGACGACGAAAGGGCAGGCGCGCATGGTGTTCACGGCGGAGATCGGGGCGACGGCGCAGCTTCAAAAAGCGCTGTCGGCGATCGCCGAAGTCAGCGGCGTCCAAGAGGCAAGGCGTTCGTAGGGTGGGCGCCCCGTGCCCACCAGACGATTCGCAAATGCGTCGCACGCTTTTGGTGGGCACGGGGCGCCCACCCTACGTGATACGCGGTTTGATGCAAACTTGCTAAAACCGTATCATATGACCATGCGCCGCTCCCTCCACCTCGCCGCCCGCCCCAGCCTCTGGGGCCTCGCCTTCGCGCGCTACCTGCGCAGCTGGTGGTACATGTTCTTCCTCGGCGCGATCGCCATCGTCACCGCGCTCTCGCCCTCGACCTACAACCGCGGCAACCGCCTCGTCACCGCGCGCTACATCCACGCCAGCAGCTGGCAGGTGCTGCCCTGGTTCACCGTGCTCTCGGCCCTGATCAGCCTCGTCATCATCCGCATCGTGCTGGTCACGGCCCTGAGCTACGGGCTGTCGCGCTATGCGCTGGAGATGGTGGTGCGGGTACTGGTGCTGGAACTGATTCCGCTGTCGGCGGCGCTGTTCGCGGCCCTGCGCTCCGGCATGGCGTTTGACGCCAGCGCCCTGGGCCTGGCGCGCGCCGGCCTGCCGACCGCTGAAGTCAATGCCGAAGCCCTGCGCCGCCTGCGGCGCGACCTGGTGCCGCAGCTGTTCGCGAACGCCATCTCGGTGCTCAGTCTTGCCATGGTCAGTTCCACCATCGTGCTGGTGCTGGCCTACCTGAACGTCTATGGCCTATCGCCCTGGGGCCTGCCCGACTACACGCGTACCGTGGGCCGGGTGTTCGAGCCGGTCGTCGCCATCGGCTTCGTGCTGAAGACCGTGCTGTTCGGCCTGGCGGTGGCCGTGATCCCGACTGCCGCCATCCTCGAACTGCAGCGCTATCCGCGCCGTCTGGCGTCCAGCGTGCAGCCGGGCGCGCTGCGCCTGCTGTTCGTGCTGCTGCTGATCGAAGGCGCCTCGCTGGCCCTCAAATACATCTAAGACCTCATGATCGAACCGACCCAAGACGAACCCGCCCACGTCGAAACCAAGGCAATCATCCTGCTGGCGGTGCTCGCCGCCCTGATTGTCGCCTTTGTCCTGTATGTGATGTACGCGCGCGGCGTGTTCGAGGCGACCCAGAAGCTGGTGCTGACGACCGAGAATTCCGAGGGCGTGATCCCGGGCATGGACATGACGTTCGCCGGCTTCCCGATCGGGCGCGTGCGCCTGGTCGACCTGGCCAAGGACGGCAAGGTGCAGATCGTGATCGACGTCTCCAAGTCGGATGCCAAGTGGCTGCGCGCGTCCTCCGTCTTCACGCTCGAGCGCAGCGTGGTCGGCGAGACGCGCCTGCGTGCCTTTACCGGCGTACTCGACGACGCGCCGCTGCCAGATGGGGCGGTGCGTCCAGTGCTGCGCGGCGACGTCACCGCCGAGATCCCGGGCCTGGTCGCCACGGCGCGCTCGCTGCTGAACAACCTGGAAAGCATGACGGCTGAAGGCGGCAGCGTCGCCGGCAGCCTGGAGAACGTGCAGACCCTGACCGGGCGCCTGTCCGGGAAGTACGGGCTGCTGAGCGGGGCGCTGGGCGACGACGAGGCGAAGAAATTCGTCGGCACGCTGCAGCGCCTGGACGCGCTGCTGGCCAAGACCGACCAGCGCCTGTACGGCAAGAAGGGCCTGGCCGATGACGCCCAGGCCGCGGTGGTCGAGCTGCAGGGCGTGTTGGCCGATGCGCGCGGCACGCTCAAAAAAGTCGACGCCGTGCTGGTCGAGGCCCAGGCCGTGGGTGCGAATGCGCGCGTGGCGACCGAGGACCTGGGCGCGCTGCGCGGCGAAGTCGACGCCAGCCTGCGTAAGGTGAACCGCCTGGTCGACCAGCTCAACCGCAAGTGGCCGTTCGCCGGCAAGAACGAGGAGATCAAGCTGCCATGAAATACGCCATGACCCTGCTCGCCCTGGTGCTGGCCGGCTGCGCCAGCAAGCCGACGCCGCCGAGCTGGCAGCCGAACGCCAAGGACGCGCTGGACGGTTTCACCGACGACTACCTGCGCGGGAACACGGCCGCCGCGAATGCGGAATTCGCACGGGCCCGGCGCGAGACCACCAGCACCGGCCGTGCCGACCTGGTCGCCCAGGTCGAGCTGGTGCGCTGCGCGACGCTGGCGGCCGCGCTGGAGTTCGATGACTGTCCCGGCTTTGCGGCGCTGGCGCTTGACGCGACGGCGCAGCAGCGGGCGTATGCGGCCTATCTCGCAGGGCGCTGGGAGGGACTGGATGTGGCGGCGCTGCCGGAGCAGCATCGGGCGGTGGTCGGCACCGGCTCGCTGGCGACGATCACCGATCCGCTGTCGAAGCTGGTCGCGGCGGGTGCCTTGCTCAAGGCGGGGCGGATCCAGCCGGGCGATGTCGAGGCGGCGACCGAGACGGCGTCCGCGCAGGGATGGCGGCGGCCTTTGCTGATGTGGCTGGGTGTGCAGCAGAAGCGGGCGGAAGCGGCAGGCGATGCAGCGTCGGTCGAGCAGATCAAGCGGCGCATCGCTCTGGCATCCGGGGTCAGGTGAGTTTGCCTTGAACGCGTGGACGGCAAAGCCGTCCACCCTACAGCCGGTTGTAGGGTGGACGGGTCTCCCGTCCACGCGTTCAAGCAGCGCGTGATTCCTCGATGACGGGCTTCTCCGGCCGCAGCGCCCACGGCAAGGCATTGTGAATCGTGGTCGCCGCGATCGCCGCCTGCCCGGCCGCCACCGCAATCTGGTTCAGCCCGCGCACCACGTCCCCGATCGCGTACAGCCCCGGCACGCTGGTGCGCTGGTGGTCGTCCACCACGATCTTGTCGCACTCCGCCGTCTCCACGCCCAGCTTCGCCGCCAGCCCCGAGCGGGCCGACTCCCCCAGCATCGGATAGAACACGTCGAACTCGCGGCTTTCGCCGTCCGCCGTGTTCAGCACCGGCTTCATGTCGGGACTCATGCTCACACCCAGCAGCGGCGACTCGATGTAGCGTACGCCGGCGGCTTCGATCTGGCGCCGCTCCTCGTCGTTCAGCATCGATTCCTCGCCACGGTCGAAGAGCGTCACGTGGGCGCTGAAGGAACGCATGAAGAGGGCGTGGCCGACCGGGTTGGTTTCGTTGGTGACGACGGCGATGCGCCTGTCCATCACGTCGTAGCCGTCGCACACGGGGCACAGGCGCACGGCGCCGGAGGCCACGGCTTCGCGCCAGTTCTCGATCGGCAGGCCGGCGTCGGCCACGCCGGTCGCGAGCAGCACGGTGAGCGCCCGGATCTCGTGGGTGACGCCCTCGTCGTCGAGATAGTCGCCGATGAAATGGCCGTCTTCCAGGCGCAGGTCGGTGATTTCGCCATGCTGGACCTCGCCGCCGTAGTTCTTCAGCTGGTTCGTGAGGTTGACCAGCAACTGGCCGCCGGGCACGCCTTCGGGGAACCCGGGATAGTTGTGCGAGACGGGAATCAGGCACAGGCGGCTGTTGCCCTTGTCGACGACGACAATGTTGCGGGTGAAGCGGCGCAGGTAGATGGCGGCCGTCAGCCCGCCTGGGCCGCCGCCGACGACCAGGCAGTCGAATACGTGATCGGTAAGTTCGCTCATCCCTGCATTATCGGGACCGGCGACAGCGAATCCTATCGGCGCGCGTGCCCGCGTGGAGTCGGAGCAGGCTTACAGTGCGGATCGAGCGGCAGGCCATCCAGCGCCTCCGGCTGCAGGGTCACGTGGTCGATCCCATGCTTGTCGAAGAGCATCTCGCGTACGCGCTTGAGCACCTCCGGCCACTCGACCAGGTCGCGGATCTCGAGGTGGCCGATGAGGGCAGGGTGGCCGGGCGACATGTCCCAGACGTGCAGGTCGTGCACCGAGAGCACGCCTTCGACCTCGGCCAGGTCGGCGCCGACCTGCAGGTAATCGATGCCGTGCGGCACGCCTTCCATCAGGAAATGATAGGACTCGCGCAGGATGCCCCAGGTCGATTTCAGGATCAGCAGCGACACGAAGATCGACAGGATCGGGTCGATGCGGACCCAGCCGGTGAAATAAATGATGGCGCCGGCGGCGATCGCGGCAACCGAGCCGAGCAGGTCGCCCATCACGTTCACCAGGGCGGCGCGGGTATTGATGCTGTCGCTGTCGCGCGACAGCACCCAGGCCACGATCAGGTTGATGGCGGCGCCGATCGCGGCCACCACCAGCACCACGCCGCCTTGCACCGGTTCCGGATGGGTCAGGCGCTGCACGGCCTCGTAGATGATCCAGCCAACGAGCGCCAGCATGGCCAGGCAGTTCACAAAAGCGGCCAGGGCTTCGGCGCGCACGAAGCCGAAGGAATGGCGCGAGGACGGCGGGCGCTTGGCGATCAGCTGGGCCAGCAGGGCCAGGCCGAGGGCGGCGGCGTCGGTCACCATGTGGCCGGCGTCGGAAATCAGGGCCAGCGAATTCGACATGACGCCGGTGACGACCTCGATCAGCGCGAACAGCAGGGTCATCGCCAGCGCGATGCCGAGCGCGGTGCGGCTGCGCGCCTCGATGAAGTGGCCATGGCTGGCGTCGCCGTCGAGGTGGGCGTGCAGGTGTTCGGAAGTCGGGGCGGCGTGATCGGAAGACATGGACAATTCGATAAAGTGAAACAGCCGGGAGTGTAATGGATAGCCGCACAAAGTTTGCCACCTAACTACTTAATTCGGCACAAGCCTTGCGCGAGGCCCGCGCTGCCCCTATAATGCACGTCATTGGGCGGTTAGTTCAGCTGGTTAGAATACTTGGTCGACATCCAAGGGGTCGCAGATTCGAATTCTGCACCGCCCACCAGAATATCCAGTACAGCGAAGTATCTTCGCTTACAACCTGAGTAAGAGCGAGAAAGGCATCCACGGTTATGACACCGCGAACTACAACCTTGTTGTGGGGGAATCGCTAGACGCGGTATGGTGTTCTTTTGCTCAACACACTGAAAACAACGCGCCTGGTGCGCGTTTTTTTTCGTCCATCGAATTCAAGTTTCAATATTCTCAACATTAGCGGCGTTCGCGCCACAGGAGATCACTATGCTTAACGTGCGACTTCCCGATGGCTCCAGCCGTCAGTTCGACGGCCCCGTGACGGTCGCCCAGGTGGCGACCAGCATCGCCCCGAGCCTTGCCAAGGCTGCGCTCGCCGGCAAGGTGGACGGCAAGGTGGTCGATACCTCCTACCTGATCGAGCAGGACGCCGATCTGGCCATCGTCACCGACAAGGATCCGGAAGGCCTGGACGTGATCCGTCACTCGACCGCGCACCTGCTGGCCTATGCCGTGAAGGAACTGTTCCCGGAAGCCCAGGTCACGATCGGTCCGGTCATCGAAAACGGCTTTTATTACGACTTCTCGTACAAGCGCCCGTTCACCCCGGACGACCTGGCCAAGATCGAAAAGAAGATGGCGGAATTGGCCAAGAAGGACGAGCCGGTCACCCGCAAGGTGCTGCCGCGCGACGAAGCCGTCGCCTATTTCAAGTCGATCGGCGAAGACTACAAGGCCGAGATCATCGCTTCGATTCCCGCGAACGAGGATGTCTCGCTGTATTCGGAAGGCGGCTTCACCGACCTCTGCCGCGGCCCGCACGTGCCCTCGACCGGCAAGCTGAAGGTCTTCAAGCTGATGAAGCTGGCTGGCGCCTACTGGCGCGGCGACTCGAACAACGAGATGCTGCAGCGCGTCTACGGCACCGCCTGGACCAAGAAGGAAGACCAGGAGCAATACCTGCACATGCTGGAAGAGGCGGAAAAGCGCGACCACCGCAAGCTGGGCAAACAGCTGGACCTGTTCCACTTCCAGGAAGAGGCGCCGGGCCTGATCTTCTGGCACCCGAAGGGCTGGACCGTGTGGCAGCAGGTCGAGCAGTACATGCGCCAGAAATACCAGGCCAACGGCTACGACGAGGTGAAAGCCCCGCAGATCCTGGACGTGACCCTGTGGCAGAAGACCGGCCACTGGGACAACTACCGCGAGAACATGTTCACGACCGAGTCGGAGAACCGCTCGTATGCGCTGAAGCCGATGAACTGCCCGGGCCACGTGCAGATCTACAACTCGGGCATGAAGAGCTACCGCGACCTGCCGCTGCGCTACGGCGAATTCGGCCAGTGCCACCGCAACGAGTCCTCGGGCGCGCTGCACGGCATCATGCGCGTGCGCGGCTTTACCCAGGATGACGGCCACATCTTCTGTAGCGAAGAGCAGATCGAGGCGGAAGTCACGGCCTTCCACTCGCAGGCGATGCAGGTGTATGACGACTTCGGCTTCAACAACATCGACGTCAAGCTGGCGCTGCGTCCTGACAGCCGCATCGGTTCCGACGAGATCTGGGACGAAGCGGAAGAAGCGCTGCGCTCGGCCCTGCGCGCCTGCGGCGTGGAGTGGACGGAATTGCCGGGCGAGGGTGCCTTCTACGGCCCGAAGATCGAGTACCACCTGAAGGATAGCCTCGGCCGTCCGTGGCAGGTCGGCACCATGCAGGTCGACTTCTCGATGCCTGGCCGCCTCGGCGCCGAATATGTTGCGGAAGACAACACCCGCAAGGTACCGGTCATGCTGCACCGCGCTATCGTGGGTTCGATGGAGCGCTTCATCGGCATCCTGATCGAGAACTATGCGGGCGCGCTGCCGCTCTGGCTGGCGCCGGTGCAAGTGGCTGTTCTCAACATTTCTGACGCCCAGGCAACGTATGTGAAAGAGGTGGAACAGAAGCTCAAGAAGGCTGGTCTGCGCGTTCACGCTGATTTGCGGAACGAGAAGATTACCTATAAAATACGCGAGCATTCCGTCCAAAAATTGCCATATATTCTAGTTGTTGGCGACAAGGAACGTGAAGCAAACACCGTGGCCGTGCGCGCCCGGGGCAATGTCGATCTGGGCGTGATGTCCGTCGATGCCCTGATCGAGCGCCTCGTTGGCGAAGTGGCCTTCAAGGCCAAATAAGCCGAATAAGCCGGCCGGTTATTCAGACATTAAAAGGAAACAACATAGCTACTGACAAGTCGCATCGCATCAATGGCGAAATCACTTACCCGGAAATGCGTCTGTCCGGGGTGGACAACGAGCCTCTGGGTATTGTGAGCCTGGCTGAGGCATTTCGTCTGGCCGAGGAAAAGAACGTCGACCTGGTGGAAATCGCGCCTAACGCGAATCCACCGGTCTGCCGCCTCATGGATTACGGCAAGTTCAAGTACTCGGAGCAGAAGAAGGCCCACGAAGCCAAGCTGAAGCAGAAGATCATCCAGGTCAAGGAAGTCAAATTCCGTCCAGGCACGGATGAAGGCGACTACAGCATCAAGCTGCGTAACCTCATCAAGTTCCTGGAAGACGGCGACAAGACCAAGATCACGCTGCGTTTCCGTGGTCGCGAAATGGCGCACCAGGACATCGGCTTCCGCATGCTCGAACGTCTGAAGGGTGACCTGGAGCCGTTCGGCCAGGTCGAGCAGTTCCCGAAGATGGAAGGCCGCCAGATGATCATGATTATCGCGCCGAAGAAGAAGAAGTAATTCTTCGATTTCGAAGTGCCAGGGCCGAGTCGGTGTTGCAGTCAAACTGCAGCGCTCGACTCGGCCCTGTGTCGTTTGCAGGTTCGTAGGGTGGGCGCCCCGTGCCCACCGTATAAAACCGGCCCCGCAGCAACACCATTCCACCCAAGCTGTGTTAGAATCTGCGGTTCCTGTTTTTCGAAGCAGGTTGTAGCACACTCGCTTGTGCTGCAAGACAAGTGAAAGTAGGCATCCAAGAGCAGCGTTGCTGCCACCTGCAATCCTGTCCCATATGAGGCTGTCCGCAAGGACAGATGACTATGCCAAAAATGAAAACCAAAAGCAGCGCGAAGAAGCGTTTTCGCGTGCGTCCGGGCGGTACTGTGAAATCGGGTATGGCGTTCAAGCGTCACATCCTGACCAAGAAGACCACCAAGAACAAGCGCCAGCTGCGCGGCACCCGTAACATCAATGCGTCGGACGTGACCAGCGTCTACCGCATGATGCCATCTGCTTAATCTCACACTAAGGAGCGAATATGCCTCGAGTAAAACGTGGGGTTACTGCACGTGCCCGTCATAAGAAAGTTCTTGAGCTTGCTAAAGGCTACCGTGGCCGTCGCAGCAAAGTATTCCGCATTGCCAAGCAAGCAGTCATGCGCGCTGGCCAGTACGCATACCGCGACCGCCGCAACAAGAAGCGCGTCTTCCGCGCACTGTGGATCACCCGTATCAACGCGGCTTCGCGTTCGCACGGCATGACCTACAGCGCGTTCATGAACGGCCTGAAGAAAGCCGCGATTGAACTGGACCGTAAGGTTCTGGCCGACATGGCCGTGCACGACAAGCCAGCTTTCGCTGCGATCGTCGCTGCCGTCCAGGCCAAGCTGGCTGCCTAATCGCAGTTTGCTAGCAAACAACGCTGCGGCAACGTAGCGTGAAAAGAGCGGGGCATCGGTGCAGACCTTTGCCCCGTTTTTGATTCTGGGATGCTGTGAATTTGCCAACGCGTTGCATATCCGCGACAATTGAACAGCACCCGTGGCTCCTGCCACCCAATCCAGGAAACGAACACACATGAACTCGCTCGAAGAACTCGTCGTCTCGGCCCAGGCTGACTTTGGCGCCGCGCCGGATGCGGCCGCGCTGGAAAACGCAAAAGCAAAATACCTCGGCAAGACTGGCCAGGTTACCGAACTGATGAAGGGCCTCGGCAAGCTCGACCCTGAACAGCGCAAGGCGCAGGGCGCCCTGATCAATGCCGCCAAAGAAAAAATCGAACAGGCACTGAGCGGCCGCCGCGACGCCCTGGCCAACGCCCAGCTGGAAGCGCGCCTGAATGCCGAAGCCATCGACGTCACCCTGCCGGGCCGCGGCCGCGGCATCGGCGGCATCCACCCGGTGATGCGCACCTGGGAGCGCGTCGAGCAGATCTTCCGCTCGATCGGTTTCGACGTGGCCGACGGTCCGGAAATCGAGAACGACTGGACCAACTTCACCGCCCTGAACAGCCCGGAAAACCACCCGGCCCGTTCGATGCAGGACACCTTCTACATCGAAGGCAACGACACCACCGGCAAGCCGCTGCTGCTGCGCACCCACACCAGCCCGATGCAGGTGCGCTACGCGCGCACCCACACGCCGCCGATCAAGGTGATCGCGCCGGGCCGCACCTACCGCGTCGACAGCGACGCCACCCACTCGCCGATGTTCCACCAGGTCGAAGGCCTGTGGATCGGCGAGGACATTTCGTTCGCCGACCTGAAGGGCGTCTACCTGAACTTCGTCAAGGCCTTCTTCGAGACCGATGACCTGCAGGTGCGTTTCCGTCCGTCCTACTTCCCGTTCACGGAACCGTCGGCCGAGATCGACATCGCCTTCGGCTCGGGTCCGCTGAAGGGCCGCTGGCTGGAAGTCTCGGGCGCCGGCCAGGTCCATCCGACCGTGGTGCGCAACTTCGGCCTCGATCCGGAAAAATTCATCGGCTTCGCGTTCGGCTCCGGCCTCGAGCGCCTGACGATGCTGCGTTATGGCATCAATGACCTGCGCCTCTTCTACGAGGGTGACTTGCGCTTCCTGAAGCAGTTCAACTAAGCGCCTGTCATTTATAAGAAAACCTGATAAGTCACCCGGTTACAAGGTAAAAAGATTATGCAATTCTCCGAAAACTGGCTCCGTTCCATGGTCGATCCGAAGATGACTTCGGAAGAACTGTCCCACCTGCTGACGATGTCCGGCCTGGAAGTCGAAGAGGTCGAGCCGGTCGCGCCGCCGTTCTCGAACGTGGTCGTGGCCGAAGTGGTCGAAGTGGCCAAGCATCCGAACGCGGACCGCCTCAACGTCTGCCAGGTCAACGTCGGCACCGGCGAGCTGCTCAACATCGTCTGCGGCGCGCCGAACGTGCGCGCGGGCATGAAAGCGATCTGCGCCAAGGCCGGCGCCGTGCTGCCGCCTGGCGCCGACGGCAAGCCTTTCGAGATCAAGGTCGGCAAACTGCGCGGCGTCGAGTCGCAGGGCATGATGTGCTCGGCGAAAGAGTTGAAAATTTCGGAAGAGAGCAGCGGCCTGATGGAACTTCCGGCCGACGCGCCGGTCGGCACCAGCATCCGCGATTACCTCGGCCTGGACGACCTGAAGTTCACCATCAAGCTGACCCCGAACAAGGCGGACTGCCTGTCGGTGCTGGGCGTGGCGCGCGAAGTGTCCGCACTCACCGGCACGCCGCTGCACCTGCCGACGACGGTGCCGGTGCCGGTCACGACGGACGAAGTCCTGCCGGCAAAAATTTCCGCGCCGGACCTGTGCGGCCGCTTCACCGGCCGCGTGATCCGCGGCCTGAACGCCAAGGCGGCGACGCCGGACTGGATGAAGCAGCGCCTGGAACGCTCGGGCCAGCGTTCGGTCTCCGCACTGGTCGACATCTCGAACTACGTCATGCTGGAAGTCGGCCGTCCTTCGCACGTGTTCGACATGAACAAGATCCACGGCAGCCTCGACGTTCGCTGGGGCAAGAAGGGCGAGTCCCTGAAGCTCCTGAACGGCAACACCATCGAGGTCGACGAGTGGGTCGGCGTGATCGCCGACGACAAGGAAATCGAATCGCTGGCCGGCATCATGGGCGGCGACTCGACCGCCGTCACGCTGGACACGACCGACATCTACCTGGAAGCCGCTTTCTGGTGGCCGAACGCGATCCAGGGCCGTGCCCGCAAATACAATTTCTCGACCGATGCGGCGCACCGCTTCGAGCGCGGCGTCGACTACGCCACGACCGTCGAACACATCGAGCGCATCACTGCGCTGATCCTGGAAATCTGCGGCACCGACGCAACGAAGGTTGGCCCGATCGACGACCAGGTCGCGAACCTGCCAGAGCGCAAGCCGGTCATGCTGCGTACGGCGCGCGCGCAAAAGGTCATCGGCGTGCCGATCACCGACGAGATCGTCGCCGACATTTTCACCCGCCTGCACCTGCCGTTCACGCATGAGGCTGGACAATTCTTCGTCACCGCGCCGTCCTACCGTTTCGACATCGAGATCGAGGAAGACCTGATCGAGGAAGTCGCGCGCGTGTATGGCTTCGAAAACATTCCTGCGAACCCGCCAGTGGCGCCGTCCGCGATGCTGATCGAGCCGGAAAACACCCGCTCGCTGTTTGCCGTGCGGCACCAACTGGCGGACCTGGGTTACCAGGAAGTGGTCAACATGAGCTTCGTGGAAAGCGTCTGGGAGCAGGATTTCGCTGCCAACGAGAATCCGATCAAGTTGCAGAACCCGATCGCCAGCCAGATGAGCGTGATGCGTTCGACCCTGATCGGCGGCCTGCTGGCCAACGTGCGCTACAACCTGAACCGCAAGGCGGGCAGGGTGCGCGTGTTCGAAGTCGGCGCCGTCTTCAAGCGCGCCGATACGACGGAAGATGGCCCGCTGAGCGTGGCCGGTTTCGAGCAGCCGAAGCGCGTCGGCGCCATGGCCTACGGTCCGGCGGCGGAAGAGCAGTGGGGCCAGCCGACCCGCGCGGTCGACTACTTCGACGTCAAGGCCGATCTGGAAGCGCTGTTTTCGCCGCGTGTGGTACGCTTCGTCAAGGCTGAGCATCCGGCATTGCATCCGGGTCGCTGCGCGCACGTCGAGCTCGACGGCCGTGTGGTCGGCTTCATCGGCGAGCTGCATCCGCGCTGGCTGCAGAAGTACGACCTGCCGCAGGCGCCGGTCCTGTTCGAGGTCGATGCAAGCGCATTGCAGGAGCGCACGGTCCCGAGCTATACCGAGATTTCGAAGTTCCCGGGCGCCACGCGCGACCTGGCGCTGGTGGTAAAGCAGAGCGTTCCGGCGCAATCGATCATCGACGCGTTCGGCGCCGCGTTGGCTGCTCACCCGAGCGGCAAGATCGTGCAAGCCGTTGTTTTGTTTGATGAATACCGCGGCAAGGGCCTGGAAACGGACGAAAAATCGCTTGCTTTCCGCTTTAGCTTGCAAGATACTCAATCGACCTTGCAGGACGATGTCGTGGAGGCTGTGATGGCCGCCGTGGCAGAGGCCGCAAGAGAAAAACACAGCGCAAAACTGCGCGGATAAGTTGAACATTCGTCCAAAACATCTGAAGGCAGGGCTCCAAAATTAATAACAACGACGTTGATTCGGCCGTATTCCAGGAGGCTCTGGCGGCCGATCTGCATCGCGCGATGCAGGTGGCGCGGGTACGGAAGGAAGCCGAAAAGGACCTGCCGACCCTGACCAAGGCCGAGCTGGCCGAGCTGCTCTTCGAGCAGGTCGGCCTGAACAAGCGCGAAGCCAAGGACATGGTCGAAACCTTCTTCGACGAGATCCGTAACGCGCTCGAGCGCGGCGAGGCCGTCAAGCTGTCCGGCTTTGGCAACTTCCAGTTGCGCGACAAGCCACAGCGGCCGGGCCGCAATCCGAAAACCGGGGAAGAGATCCCGATCACGGCGCGCCGCGTCGTGACTTTCCACGCCAGCCAGAAACTGAAAGGCATGGTCGAAGAGACCAGCCCGCCGCCGTCGTCGCTGGCGCGCGCCGCTTGAGCGCTTCAGATAAGTGAGTTATGAACGATCGTCCGAACAAGATTGAACTGACCGCGCTGCCGCCGATCCCGGCGAAGCGCTATTTCACGATCGGCGAAGTCAGCGAATTGTGCGGCGTCAAGCCGCACGTGCTGCGCTACTGGGAACAGGAATTTACTCAGCTGAAGCCGGTCAAACGCCGAGGTAACCGCCGCTATTACCAGCACCATGAGGTGCTGCTCATCCGGCGCATCCGCGAACTGCTGTACGAACAGGGTTTCACGATCAGCGGGGCACGCAACAAGCTCGACAGTCGCGCCAGCAACCTGGCCGGCGGCGTCGAGGAAGTGCAGGTCGAGGAGGCGCCCGTCGTCGACACGGCCAAGTTGCGTGCGGATTTGCTCGATATTCTCGCACTCTGCAAGCAAAGCGTGCGGCCAGCTTAAAGCAGCGGCTTAAAGTAGCGTTAACCCGGCAGTCGTGCGCTGTTGTAGAAGGGCGCATGAGTGCTAAAATGTTACATGCGGCTTAGGTAATCCAACGCCTGACAGCCGGGGGACGCTTTCCCCGGCACTTTCCTGTGCCAGGAAAATTTAAGGGAAGACAATGATACGCGTTGCCATTTGTGACGACCACCAGATAGTTCGAGCAGGTTTCAAACAGATTTTCTCCTCGTCCGGCGATTTCGAAGTCGTCGCTGAAGGCGCCACCGGCCGCGAGGCGCTGGACATCGCCCGTCGCGAAATCTGCGACGTGCTTCTGCTCGACATCGCCATGCCCGACCAGAGTGGGATCGACATTCTGCGTACCATCCGCCAGGGCCAGCCGAACCTGCCGGTGCTGATCCTTTCCGGCTATCCGGCTCAGCAATATGCATTGAATCTCTTCAAGATGGGCGCCAACGGCTACCTGAACAAGGAGTGCGACGCCGACGAGCTCAAGACTGCGGTGCGTACCGTGTTCCAGGGCCGCCGCTACGTGAGCTCGACCGTCGGCGAACTGCTGGCGCAAAGCTTCGACCGCGATCCGAATACGGCCCTGCACACCGAGCTGTCGGACCGTGAATTCCAGGTCTTCCTGCGCCTGGCCAAGGGCGCGACCGTGTCCGATATCGGTAACGCGCTGTCACTGTCGATCAAGACCGTGTCCACCTACCGCACCCGCATCATGGAAAAGATGGGCCTGCAATCGAACAGCGACCTGACTTATTACGCGATGAAGAACAACCTGCTCGACTGAGCCGGTAGCGGGCGCCGCCCGGCGCCTGCCTTCGCCGGATAACCGGCAACGCGGCATTGCCGCAGTGCATTAGTGCAGTGCATCAAAAGTCGGCGTGCACCCTTGCCAAAGCGTCAGTTGGCGGGGCGGCAAGAAGTCTTGCCCGCCAGTACATTCTGTCTCATCCCTTCAACTCGACGTCATTGCTGCGCTGCATTAAAGTCCGTCTGCGACTATAATCAGTGCGATCCGGCAAGTTGCGCGAAAGGAACCCGCAGATGTACTTTTCCACCGATCCCCTCCCGAAACACGCGCGCTCCCTTCCGCTGTTCAAGACGCTGTTGTGCTTCGCCTGCGTGGCGATCCTGCTGGTCAATGGTATTTTTCTACTGCGCAACCTGGATGGCCTGAAGGCCGCGAATTCCCTGCAAGACCAGACTACCAAGGTCACCGACGAGCTGCAGCATTTGAACCTGCTCGTCACCGACGCCGAAAGCAATCTGCGCGGCTATTTTCTCTCCGGTTCACCGAGTTACCTGGGCACCGTGCAGGGTGCGCCGGCCCAGATCGACACCCAGTTGCGTAAACTCGGCGTGCTGCTGGCCGACAATCCCTCGCAGCAAAAGAACCTGGCCCAGCTGCGCGCGCTCGTCGAGCGCCAGCTACGCATGATGAACGAGGCCCTCACCATCTACCGCGACGGCGGCCTGAAGGAAATTCTCACCATTACCGGTGCGCCCAGCGAAGGCGACAGCGACGAGAGCCGCCTGCAGGTCGTGATCATGCTGAGCGAGCAGAACGAGTTGCTGAACGCGCGCAGCGCCGCCTTTTATGGCCAGTACCGCCATGCGGTGATCCTGGGCCTGGGCATCAATGCCGCGGCGATCGCCGTGCTGCTGCTCTTCTACCAGCTGGTGCAGCGCAGCTTCACCGCCCGTGCTCGCGCCGAGCACGCCCTGCAGCTGGCCAACGAGCAGCTCGAATCGACGGTGGCCCGCCGTACCGAGCAATTGTCGGTGCTGTCGCGCCACCTGATCCATGTGTCGGAAGAAGAGAAATCGAAACTGGCGCGCGAATTGCACGACGAAATGGGCGCGAACCTGACGGCCATCGGCCTCGACCTCGCCAGCCTCAGCGAAGAATTGCGCGGCAGCCGGCCGGACCTGGCCCCGATGCTGGCGCGTGCCCGCGCGACCCTGGTCGACACGGTGCAATTGAAACGCCGCATCGTCGAGGACCTGCGCCCGAGCCTGCTCGACAACCTGGGCCTGGCCGCCGCCCTGCAGAGTTATTGCGAAGATTATGCGCGGGTGACAAGCCTCGATTGCGACGTGCTGATCGACGGCGAAGTCGACTCGGCCGGCTCGATGCATGCGATCGCGCTGTTCCGCATCGTGCAGGAGTCGCTCAACAACATTGCGAAATATGCGCAGGCGCGCAGTGTGATCGTGCACCTGGCGCGCGAGGACGATTCGCTCGCGCTCGAGGTGACCGACGACGGCATCGGCATCGCGCCGGACGCGATCACGCGTCCCAAGTCGCATGGCTTGCTGGGCATGCGTGAGCGTGCATTGCTGCTGGGCGGCAAGCTCGACGTCGAACCGGGGGTGAACGGGGTAGGGACCTGCGTGCGGGCCCGGATTCCGGCGCCGATCGCGCCTGGAGGGAATATTGCCTTGGTGCCGCCGAGCCCATCGCCGGTCCTGCCGGCGGTGGGGAACGACGATCTGGGAAGGTTTGCTGCTTAAACTTCGAGCTGTTTCCTGATACTTTGCAGTGATGCCGCCGTGCGTTGAACGCGTGGGCGGCGCCTACGTAGGCGCCACGCAGACAATCAGGTGGAGCCGACCACCTTACCGTGCCACGTCCATCAGCAGGCGGTCGTATTCGGTCTTGGCGACCTTGTAGCATTCGCCTGCGTACTCTTCCAGGCCAGCACGGTCGAGCACGGTGATGTTGCCGCGGCGGTACTGAATCAGGCCTTCATCCTGCAGCTTGCCGGCGGCGGCCGTGATGCTTTCGCGACGCACGCCGAGCATGATGGAGATGAGTTCCTGGGTCACTTTCAGCTCGTTGCCTGGCGAACGGTCCAGGCGGTCGAGCAGCCAGCGGCAGAGTTTCTGTTCGATCGAGCTGTGGCGGCCGCCAACGGCGTTCTGGGCCATCTGGGCGAACAGGGCGTTGGTGTAGCGCATCAAGAGCTGGGGCAGGGCGCCGCCGCGGTTGAATGCATCACGCAGGTACTGGGTCTTCAGGCGGTAGCCGTAGCCGGCGCTCTGGACCACGGCGCTGCACATGGCGCGCTCGCCCATGAAGAGCGACACGCCGACCACGCCTTCGTGGCCGACCACGGCGATCTCGGTCGTGGCGCCGTCTTCCATCACGTAGAGCAGCGACACGATTGAAGTCGTCGGGAAATACACGTATTCCAATTTGCTGCCATACTCGAACAGTTCCTTACCGAATGGCATAGGGACCAGTTCCAGGTGCTCGAACAGGGTTTCCAGGTCTTGGCGGGGGAGGGCTGCCAGCAGTTCGTTTTGCTGGGTGCCGCTGAAACTGACAACTGGACGGGACGCCGCTTTGATATCCTCTTTGGTCGAAAGAAGCTGGTTGACCGATTGTGCTTTTTGCGTGACACCACCGAGTTGAGCGTTGTTCATTTTCTGTCCTCTTATCTAACGTACTGCATGGAGTGCGACTCTTGGAGACTGTGTTGACAATGTCTTAATCGCGATGTGTGTACGATAATGGTTCCGTCTGTTGCCGAACATAAGATTAGGGGTTGCCCCCATGTAGGCTGTATGCATGGTGTCGTGTCAGTCCAGTCCTACTAGGAAAGATGCTGAAAATCAGGCCTTTTCCCGGGCTTTTCTTCTCAAGAAGCAACTTTTTCCGCATAATGGCCGTTCTCTCAGCCATTTTTCTTATGTCCAGCGCATGCATGTCCTACTCGTCGAAGACGACGCCGTCCTTGCCGACGGTCTGACCCGCACCCTGCAGGGTCACGGCATGCAGGTCGAACTGGCCAGCGACGGTCTCCAGGCCGACCTCCAGTTGCAGCGCAATCCCCCGCAAGTGGCCGTGCTCGACATCGGCCTGCCCGGTATCGACGGCTTCGAGGTCGTGCGCCGCCTGCGCGCGCGCGGCGACACCACCCCGGTCCTGCTGCTGACCGCGCGCGACGCCGTCGAAGACCGGGTGCGCGGACTCGAGACCGGCGCCGACGACTACCTGGTCAAACCTTTCGCCACGCCAGAACTGGTGGCGCGCATCCGCGCGCTGGGGCGCAGGAATGCGCCCAAGACCGGCATCCTCCTGCTTGGCAACCTGGTCTTCGATTCCGGCGCGCGCCGCGCACGCATTGGCGAGCGACCGCTGGAACTGTCGGCGCGCGAGTGGGCCGTGCTCGAATACCTGCTGCAGCAGGCGGGCAGAGTGGTCTCCAAGCAGCAGATCATCGACACCATTGCGCCCTGGGGCGAAGACCTGACCCTGAATGCGGTCGAAGTCTATGTCTCGCGCCTGCGCCTGAAACTCGAAGGCGCGGGCCTCGCCCTGCGCACCATCCGCGGTTTCGGCTATCTCCTGGAAGCGGCGCCGGCCGCATGAGCGGCATTCCCAGCATTCGCCTGCGGCTGCTGAAGTGGCTGGTCGGGCCGATCCTGGTCGTCAACCTGGGCGCCGCCGCGCTGACCTACCTGCTGGCCTGGACGCCGGCGCAACTCGCCTTCGACGAAGGGCTGCGCCAGGATGCGGCCGCGCTGGCCGCGCGCGTGCGTAGCGGCGGGGCTGGCGCGCTGCAGACGGTGGCGTCCGACAAGGGCGCCGGCGAGGCCAGCTGGGCCGCCTTGCACGATGGCGCCGGGCGCCTGCTGGCCGGCACGCCACAGCTTTCCGCGCCGCGGCGCACGGGCCTGCTCGATGCCCGTCTCGACGGCGAGCCGGTGCGGGTCGCAGTGGCCGAGGCGGGCGAGGGCATGCGTGTCAGCCTGGCGCGCACCACGCGCGCGCGCCAGGGCGTGCAGGCGGCCATCGTGCGCTCGCTGGTGCTGCTCGAAGTGCTGTTCAGCCTGGCGCTGGTGGGCCTGGTCTGGTTCTCGGTCGGGAATGGCTTGTCTCCGCTGGCGCGCCTGCGTGCGCGGCTCGATGCGCGCGGCAGCGCCGACCTGGCCCCGCTCGACGACGCCGGCATGCCGCGCGAACTCTTGCCGGTGGTCGGCGCCTTCAATGCCCTGCTGGGCCGGATCGATGCCGGCGCGCGCGCCCAGGACGAATTCCGCGCCAACGTCGCGCACCAGCTGCGCACGCCGCTGGCCGGGCTGCGCCTGCAGCTCGAATGGCTGGCCGCGCGCCACGCCGGCGATCCCGAGACCCGCCGTTCGCTCGATCTGATGCTGGGCGCGAACGAGCGCATGATCCGGCAAACGAATCAGCTGCTGTCGCTGGAGCGCGCCGAGCCGAACCGCTTTGCGCGCGCGCGCCTGGCGCCGCTCGACCTGTCCGACCTGGTCGCCGAAAGCATCCAGGCTTTTGTGGAGCAGGCCGCCAGCCGCGACATCGACCTCGGCTTCGAGCTGGCGCCGGCCCGGGTACAGGGCGACCGCTTCCTGCTGCGCGACCTGGTCGACAACCTGGTCGACAACGCCCTGCGCTATACGCCGCGGGGCGGGCGCGTCACCGTCGGCTGCGCCGCGCTGGCAGGCGGTGGCAGCATGCTGCGCATCGAAGACAACGGCCCCGGCATCCCCCTCTACCAACGCGAAAAAGTATTCGAGCGCTTCGTGCGGCTGGACGAGGGCACCCATGGCAGCGGCCTGGGCCTGGCCATCGTGCGCGACATCGCCAGCCTGCACGGCGCCGAGCTGACGCTGTCCGATGCGCAAGGCGGCGGAGCCGTCTTCACGGTGGCCTTTCCCTGAGTAGACTCGACTGTCAGCTTCCTGTCAGCATTTCCTCAGGGTAATGCAAGCTTCCTGCGGTATTATTCTCCCAAGGCAACTTTTATTTCCGGCGCGATGCTTCCAAGCGGCGCGTCCCATCTTCGGGAACCGACATGAAACCTCAGGCTGGCTTCACGCTCATCGAACTCATGATCACGGTCGCCATCATCGGCATCCTGTCCGCGATCGCCGTGCCCACCTACGGCAGCTACGTCCTGCGCACGCGCCTGACCGATGCCTATTCCGCCCTGGCGGGCGTGCAGCCGGCGCTCGAGCAGCACTGGTCGAATACGAATTCCTACAGCGGCTTTGCGGCGCTGCCGGCGAACACCGACAACTTCAGCTTCAAGGTCGAGAGCGCGACCGACACGGCCTACACGATCAGCGCGACCGGCAAGAACGCGACGCTGGGCTTCGTCTTCACGATCGACCAGAACGGCCAGCGCGCCACCACCGGCGTACCGAGCGGCTGGGCCACGAGCACGAAATGCTGGGTGCGCGACAAGAGCGGTCAATGTAGCCAATGAGGCAGCCAATGAGGCAGCCAATGAGGCAGGCAATAAGACCAGGCATGGGTAAGCACATCGACCGCGGCTTCACGCTGCTCGAAGCCCTGATCGCGCTGGCGATCCTCGGCATCGTGCTGTCGATCGGCATGCCGCGCATGGCCGAGTGGATCTACGCCAGCAAGGTCGCCGCCGCCGGCCAGTTTTATGCCGAAGGCTTTGCGCTCGCACGCAACCAGGCCCTGACCCAGAACGGCGTCAGCCGCCTGGTCCTCAGCAAGAACGCGGCCAATGGCCAGTACGACTGGCAGATCGACGTCTGCTTCCCGCGTTCGGACGAACCCTGCAACGACATCAGCACCAACTGGTCGAGTGCGGCCGCTCCGGCCACGCGCGATCCGCTCGGCGCGGCCAACGGCTTCAAGTCCCTGCAGCGCAGCGCAGAAGCGCTGCCGCCGGCGGCCGACCTGGTTCCGTCGATCGGCCCGGAGGGTGCGAATGCCGTCTATTTCACGCCGGTCGGCTGGGTCGATCCGGCCATCGGCCCGCGCATCGAGCGCCTCGCGCTGACCCCCAGCAGCAAGCATGCGGCCGCGGCCCGTCCGCTTGCGCTCGTGCTGACCATGGCCGGGAATGCCATCCGCTGCAACCCGCTCGCCGCAACCACCGATCCGCAAAGGTGCCCGCCATGACCTCCCGCCCCATGCCTCGCCCGCCGCGCCGCCTCAAGCAGCGCCAGGGGGGCGTCGCCCTGCTCGAAGCGCTGATCGCCGCCGTGCTGCTCGCGATCGGCCTGCTCGGCACGATCGGCCTGCAGGCGCGCGCCTATTCGGCCCTGTCGGAAGCGAGCATGCGCGCCGAGGCGACGATCGCGGCCGAACGCCTGCTCGGCGTGATGACGACCGATTCCGAGCGCCTCTCTGATTACGCCCTGGCCAGCGGCGGCACGCCCGGCGCGCGCCTGACGCCGTGGTACGACGCCACCCGCAAGAGCATCCCCGGCGCGAAGGTGACGGTGACGATCGCCAACGGCACCGGCGGCGGCGCGGCCACCGTGACGGTCGCGATCAGCTGGCAGCGCAAGGCCGGCGACCCCGCCAACACGCACACCGTGCGTGCCACCATCTAGGAGCGGACATGGGCATTTCTAGCGTCCGTATGCGGGGCTTCTCGGTGGTCGAACTGCTGGTCAGCCTGGCCGTCGGCATGCTCGCGCTGGTATTCGCCACGCGCCTGATCACCGGCTCCGAACAGAGCAAGCAGTCGGCGCTGGGCAGCTCGGACTCGATGCAGAACGGGATGCTGGCGATGTTCTCGATCAGTAACGACGCCCAGCAGGCGGGCTTCGGCCTGAACGACCCAATTATCATCGGCTGCAACACGCGCTTCAACGACAGCGAAGGCTATGTGCTGGCCGGCGCGCCGCGCGGCGCCGCCACCGTGCGCCCGCTGGCGCCGGCCGTCATCGAGTCGAACGGCAGCGCGCCCGACGTCATCTCCCTGTATTCGGGCAGCTCGCCGACCGGCACCGGTACCTTGCGCGTGGTCACCGACTACTTCGGCGGCACCCTGGTCAACGTCGACCGGGTACCGTCCTATGGCTTCAACCTGGGTGACGTGGTCGTCGTGGCGCCGGAAAACCGCGGCGGCGACTGCGCGCTGGCACAGATCTCGGCGCGGCCGGGCGCGGCGGCCCAGGTGAACGTGGGTGGCGGCACCGATTTCCGCTTCAACTCCGGCGAACTCGGCATCAATTTCAAGGGCGGCAAGACGCGCCTGTTCAACCTCGGCCCGGCCGCCTCGCTGTCGCTGCATACCTGGTCGGTCGCCAACGGTTTCCTGCGCCTGCGCTCGACCGACATGGCCGGTTCGGCCGCCACCCCGGCGACGGTGGCCGACAACATCGTCTCGATCAAGGCGCAGTACGGCTTCGACACCCGCACCGGCAGCGCCTTCGACAACCGCAAGGGCCTGAAGATCGGGACCTGGTCGCCGCAGATGATCAATGCCGACGGTGACGGCGAGACCGGCGGCGCAGGGGACTACGAGCACCTGGCGGCGCTGCGCATCGCCGTGGTCGCGCGCAGCAAGACGCGCGAACGGCCGCCTGCCGGCGCCGCCTGCAGCACCACCACCAACAAGCCGGTCGTTTTCGCCAGCAAGGAGCCGGAAGGCGTGACGCCGGTGCCGATGACGGTCGACGTGGCGGTGGCGGGGGACAGCGCGGACTGGCGCTGCTACAGCTACCGCGTTTTCGAAACCATCGTCCCGCTGCGCAACGCGGGCTGGAATCCATGATGAAGCGTCCATCCTCCCGTCCGTTCGCGCGGCAGGCCGGCATTGCCCTGCCGGTCATGCTGGTCATCCTGCTGGTGATGCTCATTTCGAGCATCTACCTGCTCAAGTCGAGCAACACGACCACGCTGACGGCCTCGAACCTGGCCTACGATGCGGCCCAGAGCCACGCGGTCGACCAGGGCCTGAACGAGGCCTACAAATGGCTGGCCGCCACCTCGTCCTCGACCAGCCAGCGCGCGCTGCTCGACATGAACGCGGCGAATCAAGGCTACGTGGCCACCTACGACCCCAGCCAGGGCGTGCGCAATCCCGCGTTCTGGGTCGGCGCCAAGGTGGTGACCGTCGGCGACAAGCGGATCGAGTACGTGATCCACCGCATGTGCCTGCTGGCGCTGCCCTACAACGACAAGGACAACACCTGCGTCCAGACCACCGACAACCCGCTCGCGGCCGGCTCGCCGCTGGCGCCCGGGTCGAGCATGGTGATCACCACGCCGCGCTACAACGGCGTGCCGCGCGTGCACTACCAGGTTACGGCGCGTATGGATGGCGCGCGCGGCGGCAACGTGGTCAACCAGATGATGGTGCTGATCGGCGGCTGACGCCGCGCACCGAACCGAGGCCCTTGCGGCCGATGAATGGATACACGATGGATCGTCTCATGAACCGCATTCTCTCCCTGCTCGCGCTGGCCCTGCTGGCGTCGGCGGCCCAGGCCGGCCCGACCGCGATCGCCCAGCTGCCGCTCCTGAACATCACCGGCACCGGCACGGTCAAGCCGAACCTGATGCTCCTCTACGATAACTCGGGCTCGATGACCAGCACCTTCACGCCCGACTACGTGGACGACAGCACCACCTGCCGCTCGCGCGCGACGATGAGCGGCGGTACCAAGGCCTGCCGCATCGGCGACCCGCCTTTCGCCAGCGCCGACTTCAACAAGCAGTACTACAACCCGAAGGTGCGCTACCTGCCGCCGGTCACCAGCACCGGCCTGTCCTTCGACTCGATGACGCGTGCGAACACGACCGGCTGGACCTCGGTCACGACCGACGGCTTCAACGTCAACAACACCGACCTGCTGGGCAATAACGTCGACAAGACCAACCTGGTCACCGGCTTCCCCGACCTGCGCTGGTGCGACGGTAGCAGCTGCGGCACCAACACCAGCGGCTACGCCTATCCGAACGACGTGCGCTACACGGCGCAAAGCTTCACCGCCAATCCCTACTACTACACGATCAACGTTGCCGAGTACTGCACCGACAGCACGCTCACCAACTGCCGCGTCACCGCCGTCAACGCGCCGGCACCAAGCGGTTACCCGGAACCGGCACGCGTGCGCTGGTGCGACAGCCGCGCCCTGACCAATTGCCAGGCCAAGTACGTCGGCAATTTCAAGTACCCGCGCTTCTCCGACCCGAACCGCAATCCGGACTGGTACGGCACCATCACCATCGGCGCCTCGAGCACGACGATCTCGATGAAGATCAACAGCGTCACGGTCGTCGAGCCGAACGGCAGCTTCACCCTTACCAACACGGCCGTTACCGCCAGCAGCGGCACCAATACGACGACCAAGCAGGCGGCCCTGGCCAACGCGCTGGCCGCGTCGATCATCGCCAGGACCGGCCTCGCGGCCCAGTACACGGCTTGCGTGAAGACGCCGAGCGTGACCGGCGTGCCGGCCTGCTCGAGCTTCGGCATCACGCTCGAGAGCACCAGTACGGTGGCCGTCGTGCCGATCAACTGCCCGGCCGGTACGACCAGCAAGGCGGTCGGCCCCTGCACCCTGGCTTCCGACGGCAGCCGGGCAGGGCGCGACCTGATCGTTTCCTCGGGCACCTCGGTAACGGCGCTGCTGAGCGTCAGCGGCAGCACCAATCCGAACAAGAACCAGGTGCTGTCCGGCCTGTCGCTGGGCGGCACCCAGCTGTTCTCCAGCACCCTGCAGTTCTCGAAAGGCGTCAACGCCGGCAGCGTCGCGACCGCGATCAAGAACAAGGTCGGCACCAATGGCAGCATCAAGGCCTATATCGGCGGCACCAGCAACACCTCGCCACTGTGCGAGGCGGCGGGCAGTAACGTCGTCTGCCTGATTACGACTGCGCTCGATGCGGAAGGCGACAACATCGCCCTCGGCTCGCTCTCGAACAATACGGCCAGCAAGACCACCTACCTGAGCTTCGGCGCCAGCACGGCCAGCACCGACGGCGTGCCGACCTCGGTCACGCCGCTGGGCGCGTCGGTCTTCGTCCGCACCGACATCGTGTCGACCCGCACCAGCTACCCGAAGGCCCCGGCGCGCAGCGACTGCGCCGGGTCGACCTGCACCTATGACGAGGAGATGACCAACTTCGCCAACTGGTACGCCTATTACAAGACGCGCAACCAGATGATGAAGACGGCCGTCGGCCAGGCCTTCCAGCCGATCGGCAACAATTACAACGTCGGCATCGTGTCGCTGTCGGTCGCCGCCGCCGAGGGCACGATGAAGGCGCCCAAGGTTTTCGAGGGTTCGGCCCGCAGCAGCTGGTACAGCTCCCTGTACGGCATGTCGACCAGCGGGTCGACCCCGATCCGCCAGGCCCTGCACGCGATCGGCAAGATGTACGCCAACCGCGCGCCCTACAACTACAGCGCCGGCAACGAGGTAATCCAGTTCCCGTGCCAGCAGAACTTCACCTTCGTCACCACCGACGGCTACTGGAACGGCGCCGCCGCCGCCGACGTGGTCAACAACGACAACAAGGAGAGCTCCGCGCGCTTCTGCTCGCGCGCCAAGGGCTGCGTCGACCCGAGCGAACAATCCCTGAATTCGCTGGCCGACGTCGCCCTCTACTGGTACAACGGCGGCTCCAACGACAAGGTCGCCTCGCTGCGCGATTCGCTCGAGAACTGGAGCGAACGCGACGGCCTTGTGGCGGCCGCCGCCGGCGAGAACACGCGCCTGCACATGAACACCTACGCGCTCGGCCTGGGCGTGGACGGCATCATGAACTACGAGCCGAAATACGATACCGCGCCGACGCCGGGCGGCGACTTCCACAAGCTGATCACGGGCGTCACCAGCGGCTGCCCGTGGAATGGCGGCGGCGCCTATGTCTGGCCGAACCCGATCACCGGCGAGGAGTCGGGCAGCGCCACCTACCAGTCGCGCGTCGACGACCTGTGGCACGCGGCCATCAACGGCCACGGCAAGTACTTCAGCGCATCCGACCCGCTGCAGGTGATCGACGGCCTGCGCTCGGCCCTGTCCAACATCGAGGTCAAGATCGGCGCGGCCGCCGCGGCCGCCACTTCGACCCCGAACGTGTCGCAGTCCGATAACGACATCTTCGCCGCCACCTTCACCACGGTGCGCTGGTACGGTGAACTGCAGGGCAAGAAGATCGACGTCCTGACGGGCGAAGTGCTGCCGAAGGTGGAGTGGAACTCGTCGGAAATCGTCGGACGCAAGGTGAGCGCGGCCGCCGATACGCGCCGCATCCTGATGCTGGACGTCGAGAACGGCGGCCTGAAGGACTTCGCCTACGCGGAAATGACGCCGGCCGAGCAGGCCTGGTTCAGCAACAAGTGCAGCCTGCTCGCGCAATGCCCGACCCTCGACACCGCCCAGCGCAAGATCGTCGACAGCGGCGAAAACATCGTCAACTGGCTGCGCGGCCAGCAGCAGTACGCCAACGACACGCTGCTGCGCGCCTATACCAAGACGGCGACCATCCCGGCCGGCCTGGCGGCGCCCTTGCCGATCGTGCTGGGCGATATCGCCTCGTCCAAGCCGGCCTACCTGCGCGACCCGCGCAAGGCCTATACCGAGTCTTCCTACTTCGACTACCAGCAGGACAACCAGGACCGCCAGCCGACTGTCTTCGCGGGCGCCAACGACGGCATGCTGCACGCTTTCAATGCCACCACCGGCGAAGAGATGTGGGCCTACGCGCCGCGCATCACGATGAAGAAGCTGTACGCGCAGGCAAGCACCACGTATTCCACCAGCCACCAGTTCACGGTCGACGGCTCACCCGAGGTGGCGGACGTGAAGATCGGCGACAAGTGGCGCGCGGTGCTGGTGGCCGGCCTGAACGCGGGCGGACGCGGTTACTACGCGCTGGACGTGACCGACCCCGCCAATCCGGTGGCCCTGTGGGAACTGTGCGCCGATCCGGCCGTCTGCAGCGGCATCAACTACGACGCCGACATCGGGCTGAGCTTCGGCAGCGCGCAGATCGGCGTCTGGAAGGACGGCGCGGGCGTGCAGCACTGGGCGGCCTTCCTGTCCTCGGGCTACAACAACGTGCCGGGCACCGACGGCGTCGCCGGCGGCAGCGGCAAGGGCTATGTCTTCGTGGTCGACATCGCCACCGGGGCCGTGCTCGCGAAGGTGAGCACCGGTTCGGGCGACACCACCACGCCCTCGGGCCTGGCGCGCATCTCGGCCATTTCCGAGAACCCGCACACCGACCCGGTGGTGACCTACGTGTATGGCGGCGACAACCTTGGCCAGATGTGGCGCTTCGACTTCACCGACTACAAGGCCGGCGCCAAAGTGCTGAAGATGGGCGACGCCGGCGTCAAGCAGCCGATCACGACACGCCCGGAAGTCACCATGTGCCAGGTCAACGGGATCGCCGCCGACGGCACCGAGACCAGCGCCGTGCACCGCGTCGTCGCCTTCGGCACCGGCCGCCTGCTCGACCTGGCCGACATCGGCAACAGCGACGTCCAGAGCGCCTATGTGCTCAAGGATTCGGGCACGGCGATCAGCTCCGCCCAGTGGCGCTCGAGCACGATGGCGAAGCAGAGCCTGGCGAAAGTGGCGAACACCAGCACGGCCTACACGATCAACGGCGTGAAGGTCGACCTGAACACCCAGCAGGGCTGGTATGTCGACTTCAACCAGAACAGCGGCGAGCGCGTCAACCTCGACCCGCAGGTCATCTTCGGCACCCTGAACATGGTGACCAACATGCCGAGCTCCTCGTCGAGCTGCAAGGTGGGCGGCACCAGTAACGTCTACCAGGTCAACGTTTGCACCGCCGAGCCGCTCACCTCGCTCACCGTGGACGGCCCCAACGGCACCACGAGCCAGGTGATGGTGGCCGGCCAGACCCTGTCCAACGCGGCGGCCACGGTCGGCTCGATCATCATCACCACCCCGAAGGGCAACGGCGTCCAGATCACGACCGATGCCGGCGGCGGCATGGATTCGAATGCGGTGCGCAATGCGATCTCGCCGCCCGCCTCGCGCACCGGCTGGCGTCGCGTGCGCGAATAAAGGCGGGATCCAGCAGGGCCATGCGGCCGGGCGGGAGCAGGAATGCTCCCGCTAGGTGCGCATTCAATTCACACGGGCGGCCCGGGAATCGGTAAAATCGAGGGTTTTCTTCATCTGGGCCACTGGGGCTCGACTATGTCCAACGATCCTGACATCCTTGCAACCGAAGACATGGGCGACGCAAGCGCCCCTGCAACGACCCGCGCTCCCGCCGCGATCGCACGCGAAGTGGCGCGCCGCCGCACCTTCGGCATCATTTCCCACCCTGACGCGGGCAAGACCACGCTGACCGAGAAGCTGCTGCTGTTCTCGGGCGCGATCCAGCTCGCCGGTACCGTCAAGGGCCGCAAGAGCGGCCGCCACGCCACCTCCGACTGGATGGACATCGAGAAGCAGCGCGGCATTTCGGTCGCGTCCTCGGTGATGCAGTTCGAGTTCCGCGACCACGTCATCAACCTGCTCGACACGCCGGGCCACCAGGACTTCTCGGAAGACACCTACCGCGTGCTGACCGCCGTCGACTCGGCCCTGATGGTGATCGACGCGGCCAAGGGCGTCGAGGCGCAGACCATCAAGCTGCTCGACGTCTGCCGCATGCGCAACACCCCGATCGTCACCTTCATGAACAAGCTGGACCGCGAAACCCGCGATCCGCTCGAACTGCTCGACGAACTGGAGTCGGTGCTGAAGATCGAATGCGCGCCGGTGACCTGGCCGATCGGCATGGGCAAGAACTTCCGCGGCGTGTATCACCTGCTGAACGACACCATCATGCTGTTCAAGGCCGGCGAAGAGAAGGCCGACGGCGCCTTCGAGATCATCAAGGGCATCGACAACCCGAAGCTGGCCGAGATGTTCCCGCTCGAGATCGAGCAGCTGAAAATGGAAGTGGAACTGGTGCACGGCGCCAGCCACCCCTTCGACCTCGAGCGCTTCCTGGCCGGCATCCAGACCCCGGTCTTCTTCGGTTCGGCGATCAACAACTTCGGCGTGCGCGAGATCCTCTCGGCGCTGGTCGACTGGGCCCCGGGCCCGCGCGAACGCGACGCCACGGTGCGCGCCGTGAAGCCGGAAGAACCGAAGTTCACGGGTTTCGTGTTCAAGATCCAGGCCAACATGGACCCGGCCCACCGCGACCGCATCGCTTTCCTGCGCGTGTGCTCGGGACGCTTCGACAAGGGCATGAAGGTCCGGCACCTGCGGCTTGGCAGGGAGGTCAAATTGTCCTCGGTGGTGACCTTCATGGCCTCCTCGCGCGAGCAGGTGGAAGAAGCCTATGCGGGCGACATCATCGGCCTGCCGAACCACGGCAACATGCAGATCGGCGACAGCTTCTCGGAAGGCGAGATGCTGACCTTCACCGGCATCCCGTACTTTGCCCCGGACCTGTTCCGCACGGTGCGCATCCGTAATCCGCTGAAGGTGAAGCAGCTGCACAAAGGTTTGCAGCAGCTGGGCGAGGAGGGCGCGGTGCAGGTGTTCAAGCCGGTGCTGGGTTCGGACCTGATCCTGGGCGCGGTCGGCGTGCTGCAGTTCGAAGTGGTCGCGAGCCGCCTGCTCAACGAGTATGGCGTGGACGCCGTGTTCGAATCGTCGAGCATCAGCAGTGCGCGCTGGGTGTCCTCCGACGACAAGAAGGCGCTGGCGGACTTCGAGAACCAGCTCGGCCATCAGGTCGCCTACGACGCTGCCGGCAACCTGGCCTTCCTGGCTACCTCCGGCGTCAACCTGCGCCTGACCCAGGAACGCTGGCCGAAGCTGACCTTCCACGCGACGCGCGAGCACGCGGCGAAGCTGGCGTAAGCCGGCTTCAGAAGAAGAAAAGGGCCGGCTGCATGCCGGCCTTTTTCATTGCCCCGCCGCTTGTTCGATCGCGGTGACGAGCTGGTTGGCGACCGTGCCGTCGGCCTGCGTCACGCGCAGCTGAACCGGCAGCCAGCCGCGCTGCGGCGCCAGCCAGACTTCGACGCGGGCTTCGCCGGCCGGCGCCAGCTGCAGGAGGTGCACGGCTGCGAGCGCACCAAGCGGCGTCTCGAGGTTTTCCCGGCCAACCACCTGCCAGCGCGCGATCCGTGCGCCGCCGCTGCCCGCGACCACGATGTCGATCGTGTCCTGCACCTGGTCGGGGTCGGCCATGCCGATGCCGGCCAGCTGCAGCAGCACCGAGGCGCGGTCCTGGCTGCCCTGGGTCAGCGCTTCGCTGGTGTTGACGCCTTGTTCGATGCGTCCCTCGGCGCGGTTGAAGCGGGTGATCTGCGCGCCGCCGGCAGGACCGGCTTCGCGGGCCTCGTCCGGGGCCAGGCCGGCGTCGTCCTCGCCGCCGGTGCTGGCCAACGCGCCGAGCACGCCGTCCAGGCGCAGGCGGTAGCTGCCGCCGCTGCGTTCCCATACCAGTTCGGCGGACTCGCCTTTTGCCGGCGGCTGTCCGGGGGCGCCGCGCGTCACCGCATAGACGACGCGCGAGGACGGCGGCAGTTGGACGCGGTAGCGGCCCGGCATTTGCACCGGTGCGATGCCGGACGTGGCGCCGGAGGAGGGGGCGGACCTGCTCATGTCGGACCCGCCGCCAGGCAGCAGCGGCTGCATGGCCGGCAGTTCGGCCCGTGGTGGCGCGGGTGACGGAGCGGGCGCCGATGCTTGTGTGGCTTCTGCCATGGGCGCCTGCGCCGCCGCCGTCTGCGCGGGAGCCGCAGTCTCGCGCACCAGGCGCAGCGCGATCGGCGCGCCGACCTCTACCGGGGGCGGCGCCACCAGGGCATCGATCAGGGCAATGGCAAGCAGGTGCAGCAGCAGGGACAGCCCGCCCAGCGCCACCAGGCGCCGGTGCCGGGCCAGGTGGACGGCAATTTTCATTGCGCTAGTGTACCGGTCTGTCTGCAATTGTCCACCTTCGGGATGGTGTTGACGCCGCTCAAACGCATGGCCGGGACGATGACTTAGATTGGTCGAATGCATTAAAGAAATATCGAGAAATAGCGCGCGTTGTCGACTTGCGAGGCCATCATGCACACGTCAGAAGCTTTCCCCGCCGCGGCCATGCCTGCCGCATCGTTTTTCTTCATGGAGGGGCGCTGAGATGCTATCCCGCCTGAAGATCGGTCCCAAGCTCCTGCTGGCGCCAGGCGTCGTGCTGGTCCTGCTCCTGCTGCTGTCCTGCGGCGCCTGGTATGCGATGGTGCGCCAGAACGCTTCGCTGGACGACATCGTCGGCAAACGCGCGGTCCACATGCGCGCGGCCAGCGACCTGGTGTTCACGGCCCAGCGCGGCCATGCCGAGATCTACCAGCTGCAGACCTGGATCGGCGGCAGCTTCCCGAAAAGCCGCATCGAGCCCCTGATCCAGGACATCCACCGCCAGCACGCGCTGACGACATCCGGCCTGCAGCGCCTGGCCGAGATGACGCCCGCTGGCGGCGAGGAGCGCGCCCTGGTGGAAGGCGCGGCATCGGCCTACGCGCGCTACGTCCAGGCGGTACGCGACGTGATCGAAATCGCACGCGACGACCAATCGATCAGCGCGAATGCGACGAGCAAGGCGGAAAGCGCCTTCGCCGACGTTGCCCAGCGCCTGAACGCACTGTCGCAGCTGGAGCAGTCGCTGTCGCAGGCGGCGTCCAGCAGTGCCGAAGCGGAGTTCCGCGCCATGGCCTGGCTGATGCCCTGCGTGATCCTGCTGGCGATCGCAGTCTCGCTCGGGATCACGGTCGCCGTGCGGCGCACCCTGCTGGCCGAGATCCGCGGCATCGGCGCCGCCGCGGTGGACCTGGCCAGCGGCGACCTGACCGTCAAGGACCGGGTCTACGGCAACGACGAGATCGCGGAAACCTCGCGCGCCCTGAACGCCAGCATCCGCAACCTGAACGGGACCCTGCGCACCATCCTCGAATCGGCACGCTCGATCGGCTCGGCCTCGCGCGACCTCGCGCTGGGCAACCTGAACCTGACCACGCGCGCCGTGTTCCGCGCCAGCTCTCTCGAGCACACGGCGTCCTCGATGCAGGAGCTGGCGGCCACCGTCAACCTCACCGCGGACAGCGCGCAGGCCGCCAACCTGCTGGCCGCCTCGGCCTCCAACGTGGCGCAGCAGGGCGGCACCGTGGCCGAGCGCCTGGTGACGACGATGGAATCGGTGAAGGGCAGCGCCTGCCGCGTGGGCGAAATCACCCAGCAGATCGACGCCATCGCGGTGGAGACCGGGACACTGGCGCTGAACGCGGCCTTGGAAGCGGCACGCGGCGGCGAGGCGGGGCGCGAGTTCGCGCTGGTGGCGGGCGAGGTGCGTTCGCTGGCCCTGCGCACCGGCGCGGCGGCGCGCGAGATCCGCGAGCTGATCAACCAGTCGGTGGCCGAGATCGAGGGCGGCACGGCCTTCGCCGCACAGGCCGGCACCAGCATGGCGACGATCGCCGAATCGGTGCAGCAGGTCGGCGACATCATCAACCAGATCAGCACGGCCAGCCTCGAGCAGGCCAGCGGGCTGTCGGAAGTGAACGAGGCGATCGTGCAGATGGACCAGGTCACGCAGCGCAATTCCTCGCTGGTGGAAGAGGCAGCCGAGGCGGCGCGCACCCTGCAGATGCAGGCGCTGACGCTCTCCAAGGCGGTGGCGACCTTCCGCCTGGACGAGGCGATGCTGGCACCCGAGCCGTCCCAGCCGTCGAGCGTGGCCGAGATCGACATGCGCGACGTGTTGAAGGACGGGCGGCGCGATGCCAGCATCGCGCCGAAGGCGGAGCGGCGCAAGTCGCCGCGGCCGCATTTGCGCCTGGCGTCGCGCAAGGATTCGTAAAAGACGTTTCGACCGTCAGGCGCCGTACCGCGTGCGCACAAGTGCGCACCCTACGGTGCGGTAGGGTGCGCACTCGTGCGCACGCCGTCGTACCCACGCGCTGCCCCACCGTCCTTTAAAACGACAACGGCGGCGCAGGGATCGCTCCCCACGCCGCCGTTTAATTCACCGATGAACGATTACTCGTAATCGCTGATCGGCGCGCAACCGCAGAACAGGTTACGGTCGCCGTACACGTTGTCGGCACGGCCGACCGGCGGCCAGTACTTCTTCTTGCGCAGCGAGGCCACCGGGAAGGCCGCCACTTCACGCGAGTAGGTGTGCTGCCAGTCGTCGGCGGTCACCACTTCCGCCGTGTGCGGCGCGCCCTTGAGCGGGTTGTCCATCTTGTCGTACTCGCCGCGCTCGACCTTGACGATCTCGGCGTGGATCGTGATCATCGCCTCGATGAAGCGGTCGATCTCGACCTTCGATTCCGACTCGGTCGGCTCGATCATCAGGGTACCCGGCACCGGGAAGCTCATGGTCGGGGCGTGGAAGCCGAAGTCCATCAGGCGCTTGGCCACGTCTTCGTTGCTGATGCCGGTCTTGTCCTGCAGCGGACGCAGGTCGATGATGCACTCGTGCGCGACCAGGCCGTCGTGGCCGGTGTACAGCACCGGGTAGTGCGGCGCCAGGCGGCGCGCGATGTAGTTGGCGTTCAGGATCGCGGTTTCGGTCGCATTCGTCAGGCCTTCCGCGCCCATCATCGCGATGTACATCCACGAGATCGGCAGGATCGAGGCCGAGCCGTAGGCCGCGGCGCTGACGGCGCCGATGCCGTCTTCGCTGCGCACGTAGCCTGTCGAGCGCTGGTTCGGCAGGAACGGGGCCAGGTGGGCGCCGACGCCGATCGGACCGACGCCGGGACCGCCGCCGCCGTGCGGGATGCAGAAGGTTTTATGCAGGTTCAGGTGGCTGACGTCGCCGCCGAAGGCGCCCGGCGCGGCCACGCCGACCAGCGCGTTCATGTTGGCGCCGTCGATGTAGACCTGGCCGCCGTGCGAGTGGATGATCTCGCACAGTTCCTGGATGCCTTCCTCGAACACGCCGTGGGTCGATGGGTAGGTCACCATCACGCAGGCGAGGTTGGCGCTGTGCTGCTCGGCCTTCTTCTTCAGGTCCGCCAGGTCCACGTTGCCATTCTCGTCGCAGGCCGTGACGACGACCTGCATGCCGACCATGTTGGCCGATGCCGGGTTGGTGCCGTGGGCCGACGACGGAATCAGGCAGATGTTGCGGTGGCCTTCGCCGCGCGACTGGTGGTACTTCTGGATCACCAGCAGGCCCGCGTATTCGCCCTGCGAGCCGGCGTTCGGCTGCAGCGAGATCGCGGCGTAGCCGGTGACGGCGCACAGCATGTCTTCCAGCTGGGCGATCATCTCGCGGTAGCCGACGGTCTGGTCGTCTGGCGCGAACGGGTGGATGTTCGAGAACTCGGGCCAGGTGACCGGGATCATTTCCGAGGTCGCGTTCAGCTTCATCGTGCACGAGCCGAGCGGGATCATGGTGCGGTCGAGCGCCAGGTCCTTGTCGGCCAGGCCGCGCAGGTAGCGCAGCATTTCGTGCTCGGCGTGGTAGCGGTTGAAGGTCGGGTGAGTCAGGAAGGCGCTGGTACGGGCCAGGGCTTGAGGGAAGGCTTCAGCCGCATCCTTGTCGAGCGACTCGACGTCCGGGACTGCCTGGCCGTTGGCGAAGATCGAGAACAGCAGGGCGAGGTCTTCGCGGGTGGTGGTCTCGTCCAGCGACAGGCCGACGTGCTGGTCGTCGACGCGGCGCAGGTTCACGCCTGCCTCGTTGGCAGCGGCGTGCAGCTCGGCGGCGCGGTCGGTCTTGATCGTCAGCGTGTCGAAGTACGTGGCGTTCGCCAGTTCCAGGCCCAGCTGCTTCAGGCCGGTCGCCAGGATGCCCGTCATGCGGTGCACGCGCCGGGCGATGCGGGTCAGGCCTTGCGGGCCGTGGTAGACCGCGTACATGCCCGCCATCACGGCCAGCAGCACCTGGGCGGTGCAAATGTTCGAGGTCGCCTTTTCGCGGCGGATGTGCTGTTCGCGGGTCTGCAGCGCCAGGCGCAGGGCCGACTGGCCCTGGGCGTCGACGGTGACGCCGACCAGGCGGCCCGCCATCGAACGCTTGAATTCGTCGCGGGTGGCCAGGTAGCCGGCGTGCGGGCCGCCGAAACCGAGCGGCACGCCGAAGCGCTGGCTGTTACCGACGACCACGTCCGCGCCCCATTCACCCGGCGGCGTGAGCACGGTCAGGGCCAGCAGGTCGGCGGCGGCGATGATCATCGCGCCGGCGGCATGCAGCTTCTCGCAGGCGGCGCGGTAGTCGCGCACTTCGCCGTTCACGCCCGGGTATTGCAGCAGCACGCCGAAGCAGGTCTCGTCCAGCTTGTCGATGTCGCTTGCTGCGATGGTGCGCACTTCGACGCCGATCGGCTCGGCGCGCGTCTTGATGACTTCCAGGGTCTGCGGCAGCACGTCGTCGGCCACGTAGAACACCTTCGAGGCCGACTTGCCGACGCGCTGGATCAGCGTCATCGCTTCGGCGGCGGCCGTGCCTTCGTCCAGCATCGACGAGTTGGCGATGCCCATGCCGGTGAGGTCGGTGATCATCTGCTGGAAGTTCAGGATCGCTTCCAGGCGGCCCTGCGAGATCTCCGGCTGGTACGGGGTGTAGGCGGTGTACCAGGCGGGGTTTTCGAAGATGTTGCGCAGGATGACAGGTGGCGTGTGGGTGCCGTAGTAGCCCTGGCCGATGACCGACTTCATCACCTTGTTCTTGGAGGCGATGCTTTTGAGCTTGGCGAGGGCGGCCTGCTCGGGCAGCGGTTCGAAGAACTGGCCCAGGTCGAGCTTGTCCTTGCGGCGGATGTTGGCGGGAACAACCGCGTCGATCAGCGCGGCGCGCGATTCGTAGCCGAGGGTCGACAGCATCGCGGCTTCCTCGAGCGTCGATGGGCCGATGTGGCGCGGGATGAAGGAATCGCGGGCTTCAAGTTGGGTGAGGCTGGTGCGGGTCATGGTGGTGGCCAAAAAGAGAAGACGGGTGGACGGGCAGGGCCGGCCGGACTAAGAGGGGTATGTGGGGATCGCAGCCCACGGCGCAAGCTGCGCGCCGCAGGCTTTTACTGCAAGGATCAGTTACCGGTCGACTTGCCGTAGGCGTCGGCATCCATCAGGCCGTCGTAGGCGCCGGCGTCGCTCGGCTTCAGCTTGAACAGCCAGGCCGCGAACGCGTCGGTGTTGATCGAGTCCGGCGCGTCGGCGGTCGCCTGGTTCACCTCGGTGACGGTGCCGCTCACTGGAGCGTAGATGTCGCTGGCCGCCTTGACCGATTCCACCACGGCGGCGTCGTCGCCGGCCGTGAAGGTCTTGCCGACCTGCGGCAGTTCGACGAACACGATGTCGCCCAGCGCGTCCTGTGCGAAGTCGGTGATGCCGACGGTCAGGGTGCCGTCTGCTTCGCGGCGGACCCACTCGTGGGACTCGGTGTATTTCAGGTCGGTTGGGATGTTCATTAAAAAGGCTCCAGGTTGGATGGTGGCGGTATTATAAATCTTAGGCAGCGAGGACTTTGCCGTTGCGGACGAAGGGCAGCTTGACGACGGTCGCGGCCAGCTTCTTGTCGCGGATCTCGACGTGCACGGTGTCGCCGACGGCGGCGTCCATCGGCACGCGCGCCAGGGCGATCGCCTGCTGCATCGACGGGCTGAAGGTGCCGCTGGTGATTTCACCAAGCGCGCCCGACGCCGAAATCACTTTCTGGTGGGCGCGCAGGATGCCGCCTTTTTCGCGCAGGATCAGGCCCAGGAACTGGGCGTTCTGGCCTTTGCTCTGCAGGGCCGCCTTGCCGATGAAGTCGCGCTCGGACACCAGGTCGATGGTCCAGGCCAGGCCCGCGTCGAGCGGGTTCACGTTCTCGTCCATGTCCTGGCCGTAGAGGTTCATGCCCGCTTCCAGGCGCAGCGTGTCGCGTGCGCCGAGGCCGGCCGGTTTCACGCCCGCCGCGATCAGGGCGTTCCACAGCGCTTCGACCTGCGAGGCCGGGACGCCGATCTCGAAACCGTCTTCGCCGGTGTAGCCGGTACGCGCGACCATGGCTTCGCCGAAGGCGGTGTCCGGCACGATCACGACGTTGAAGGGCTTCATGTCCTGCGACGCTTCCTTGGCAGTCGGCAATACTTCCCAGACCTTGGCGCGGGCGTTCGGACCCTGCACGGCAACGAGTGCGATGGCGTTCTCTCCGTCGCGGCGGCCGGTGATCGTCAGGCCGCTATTGGTGGCCTCGTTCTGCTGGCGCATCCATGCGATGTCCTTCTCGGCGGTGCCGGCGTTGACCACCAGGCGGAACCAGTCTTCGCGGAAGAAGTAGACGATCAGGTCGTCGATCACGCCGCCTTCCGGATTGAGCATGCAGGAGTAGAGCGCCTTGCCCGGCACCTGCAGCTTGTCGACGTTGTTGGCCAGCAGGCCGCGGAGAAAAGCGCGCACGTTCGTGCCTTCGAGGTCGACCACGCACATGTGCGAAACGTCGAACATGCCGGCGTCGCTGCGCACGGCGTGGTGCTCTTCGATTTGCGAACCGTAGTTGACGGGCATGTCCCAGCCGCCGAAATCGACCATCTTGGCGCCGAGTGCGCGGTGTGCGGAATTGAGCGGGGTCGCTTTGAGCGTCATGGAATCCTCAGGGCAGAATATAAGGGAGCCGCCACGCCGGCCGGAAGCCGAACGTGGGCTGCGCCCCTCTGTCCTTGGTACCTGAGAGATAGCGGATCGTTTCCGCCTGCCCCTTCGGTGGGCCTGTACAGGCCGCTCTCCAGAGTGTGGCCTTCGCGCGCCGCGCGACGACCCCTGACCGGTCCTTTTGCCTGAGAGTTTTTGGGTGATGCCCCTTCGGCGGCAGCCTGTGCTGCGCTCTCCCGGTCAAGACTGTGGAGGATATGTCACCCATGCACGCATGTCAATCTTGGCAGGGCGAATAAGCGGCCTGCATCGACTGTTGAGCCAGGGTGGGCACGCGCGCACCGTTGGAGGGCGTGCGCGCAGGCTTTTTCCTCGATTTGTTAAACTGAGGTTCACACTTTGCGGGGCAAAACAAGACTATGAGCGAAGATCAAGCGAAACAAAGCAAGGAGGCCTGGTTCACGCTGTCGGGCGACGTCAACAGCGACATGGTGCACCGGGTATTCGAAGCGGTCGGCCACATGACCGAGGACGGCATCGAGACGGCCCACGTGCTGGTGCAGTCGAACGGCGGCTATGTCAGCGACGGCTTGTGCCTGTACAACTTCATGTCGAAGTCGCCGATCGAGTTCGTCATGTACAACGGCGGGGCGGTGGCCTCGATCGCCGTCATCATGTACCTGTCGGGCACGCGCCGTTACGCCAGCGAAACAGCGCGCTTCATGGTGCACAAGTCGCATGCGACGGCATCCCCCGGTTCGCGCCCGGACGCGCTGAACATCATCGTCGAGGGCCTGCGCGCGGACGACGCCCGCACCGAGTCGATCCTGCGCAAGCACGTCGAGCTGACGCCGGAGCAGTGGGCCATCCACCAGTACTCCGACCTGCACCTGAATTCGCGCGACGCCAAGACGGCCGGCATGATCAACGAGATCACCGACTTCGCGCCGCCGAAGGGCGCGATTCTGCGCAATATCTGATGCCTGCAAATTAAATCAGGCGATTTTGTTGCCGATGCAAATAATCTTTGCAGGCAATTCTCGAATAATCACCTGCTTTCGATTATATGGCCGGGTTAACTCGAGTATATATCGATATTAATCGACGAGTCTTTTGCGATATAAACTCAAATTCGCCGATATTGTCGCGTTAGCCGGACAATAAATAAAACAAGCGACCATAATAAAAAGGCCCGGATCGCATCTGCGCTCGAGGCCTTTTTATTTCAGCGCCACCCCGGGGTGGCGTATCGAAGCGAATTAACGCTTGTTGTCGTTCTTGTGGCTTTGACGGCCGGCTTCGGCATGCTGCTCCGGCGTGCCGCCGCGCATGCCCGAGCCACCGCCGGAGCGCGAACCGGAGCCGGAACCCGATTGCTTCGAGCCCGAGCCCGAGCCGGATTGCTTGTTGCCGTCGTTCTTGTGGCTTTGACGGCCGGCTTCCGCGTGCTGCTCAGGGGTGCCACCTTGGGTGCGCTTTTGATTCGAGGCCATGATTATTTCCTTTCAAAGTTGAGAAATACGCCTGCTCTCCGAACTACTGTGTATTCAGCAGTTTTTTCGGTGTTGCAATCATGCGAGCCGGACTGTTGAACCGGTATCGGATGACCGCCTGAGCCTGTGTAGGATGTGTTCCTACACATTGAAAATAATCGATGCCCTGAATACTTCAATGTTTTTCGTTAGCGATTTTCGCGCCACGCCTTAAAACTCTTCCCAATCCATATCCGGTTTGGTCACCGCGCGCCGGATCGGCGTGACGGTTTTTGCGGCCGCGGCCGGCGCCGGCTTAGAAGGCTTGCGCGCTGCCGGCTTCGCGGCCGGCAGCTGGCGCACGGTGCCGGAGGACGCTGCTTGCGCTGCCGCGGGAGTGTCGCCGGCCAGCATGAAGGCGCCGGTCGCGCGGCCCAGGCTGGCGGCCTGTTCGCGCACCGCCGTGGCGGCCGCGGCCGACTGTTCGACCAAGGCCGCGTTCTGCTGGGTCGCCTGGTCCATCGCCGCAATCGCGCCATTCACCTGTTCGATGCCGGCGGTCTGCTCGGCGCTGGCGGCGGCGATCTCGCCGATGATGTCGGTGACGCGCTTGACGCTGGTGACCACCTCGTCCATCGTGCGTCCGGCCTTGTCCACCAGCTGGGTGCCGGCATCGACCTTCGCCACCGAATCGTCGATCAGGGCCTTGATTTCCTTGGCTGCGGCCGCGGAGCGCTGGGCCAGGCTGCGCACCTCCGACGCCACCACCGCGAAGCCGCGTCCCTGTTCGCCGGCACGCGCCGCTTCGACCGCCGCGTTCAGGGCGAGGATATTGGTCTGGAAGGCGATGCCGTCGATCACGCCGATGATCTCGGCAATGCGCTTCGAGGAATCGTTGATCGAGGCCATGGTGCCGACCACGTCGCTGACGACGGCGCCGCCTTTCACGGCCACCTCGGATGCGGACAGCGCCAGCTTGCTGGCCGTATGCGCGGAGTCGGCGTTCTGGCGGACGGTGGCGATCAGTTCTTCCATCGACGAGGCCGTTTCTTCGAGCGAGGCCGCCTGCTGCTCGGTGCGCTTCGAGAGGTCCATGTTGCCGGTCGCGATTTCCGTGGTGCCGGTGGCGATGCCGGCCGCGCCCACGCGCACGTCGGCGATCATCGCGGCCAGCTTGCCGGCCAGCGTGCTCAGGGCCGCCATCAGCGTGCCGGATTCACCCGCTGCGGCCGGTGTGCCGCTTGCCGTGCGCACCCGCAGGTCGCCATCGAGCAGGCGCTGGGCCAGGGCCAGCGCGTCGCGTACCGGCCGCTGTGCTTCGCGCACGATCCAGGAGGCCAGCAGGCCGGTCACGGCCAGGCCGCCGGCCAGGCAGAGCCAAACGCCCCCGCGTAGCGGCGCGGCGGCTGGGCCCAGTTGCGCCATCAGCCACAGCACACAGACGCAAGCCAGCAGGAACAGCAGCGCGAAGGCGCCAACGATCTTGAAGCGGGTGTCGAGCTGACGAATCTGTTTCATGGAAGCTTCCTCGGAGGGGATGGAGTGGAGGGGACTTTGTTATGTTAGGGAAACAAAAAGCCTGGCATTTGCGTCATCGCAAGCTAAAGAGTCCGGCTAGGGTGCCGTGAACGAGGGGAAGGGAAGCGCGGCGCCTAGAGCGCCTAACAAAACCGCCATGGCTGCGTTGCAGCGCCTCGCCGTACTCTAGTACTGTCTTCGGCGCTGCGCCTTGCCCTGACGGTTTTCTTAGGCACTCTCAAGCGCACGAATAATTTTTAACCCTAACTATTGCCATGCAGCAATAATGTGCAACAATACCGTGTCGGCGCAGCTGCGCCACAGGAAGAAATAAGCCATGGCCCACGCTGCCAATGATCACGCTCAAGCCAAGCCGCCCGCGCCCCCGCGCGAGGTGCTGGCCGAGCTCGTGCGCGACGCGAGCGCCGCCGCCAACGAGCAGCTGGGCGCCATGGTCAACCGAATGGTGGCGGCGCTCGGCGACATGACCACGGGCGGCCTCGATCCGCAGGCCGCCTACCGCCGCGCCAAGGCCGGCGCGCTCCTGAAAAACAATAGTTACGCCTTCGTCCACCTGGCCGGCGAAGCGATCGAGCGCGCGCTGCGCGAAGCGGTCGACGAGCTGGTCCCGGGCGCGAAAAGCCGCGCCGACGCCGTATCGCTCAGCCTGGTGCCGCTGGAAGAGATCGACAACCGGATCGCCTTCGGCACCCTGTGCCGGCCTTTCGAGATCGCCCATTCCGAGGTGCTGGCCAGCCTGTGCGTGCGCATCGGCATGCTGCTCGGGCGCGCGCTGCTGCGTCCCGGCCAGAATCCCTTCCGCCCGGAAGTTTTCGTCTCCGCCATCCACGACGCCTGGCGCGCCTTTGCGCCGGAAGCCGACGACCATCCGCTGCTGCTGCCGCTGCTGCGCCCCGAGCTTTTCCTCGACCTGGGGCCGCTCCTGGCGGCGGCGGACGCGGCCCTGTGTGCGCGCAGCAAGCAGGCGCGTGAACGCTTCCACATCAGCAAGACCAGCGACACGGGCCGTGGCCGCCGCCCCGGCATGGACGCGGCGCTGGCGCAGCAACTGCGCAGCCTGCTCGGCAGCGACGGCGAGGGCGCCCCGCTGGTGCCGGACTTACCGAATATGCCGCAAGGGAATGGTTGGCGGCCGAGTTCCGCGGCCGGGTTCGCCCAGGCAGCGCCGGCCGCAGCCGCGGCCAGTGGCGCCGCCGGTACGCCGGCAAGCGCGCGGCCGGCCGCCGGCGCCCATCCCGGTTTCGGACCCGGCCAATCGGGTAGCGCCACCGCCGCACCCGGCTTCGTACCGGCAGGCGAGGGCGCGCCTGGCCCGGTGATGCCCGCCAGCTCGTTCGGCCAGCCCGGCGCATTGCTCGAACTGCTGGCCGGATTGCCGCTGCCGGCGGCCGGGTCCGCCGCTCAGCCCGGCCAGGCCGGCGCCGCTGTCCCGCACAACGGGCACAACGTCTTTTATCTGCCGCGCTTCAAGCAGAGCCTGCCCCAGGGCGCGCTGCCGCGCGGCGAGGAACATACCCTCGACCTGTTGTCGCGCATTTTTGAAACGGTGCTGCTGGACGACAGCATTCCGCCCGAGACCCGCGAACTGATCCGCTTCCTGCAGGTGCCGGTGCTGAAGGCGGCGCTGCTCGACCAGAACTTCTTCTTCGAGGAAGCGCACCCGGCGCGGCGCATGATCGACCTGCTCTCGAACATGGGCTGGGAGGGCCGCAAGGGCGTCGACGATCCGGTGATGCAGGCCATGCAGCGCGGGGTCGAGCGCATCGGGCGCGAAGGCGACGCCCAGCCGGCCGTGTTCGCCGAGGCGGTGGCGGAACTGGAAGCGCAACTGGCGGTGGAGGAACGGGCGGCCGAGGAAGCGATCGCCGCGCCGATCGCACGCGCCACGAAGATCGAAAAGCAGACGGTGGCCGCGCGTTCGGCGCGCCAGGCCGTGCGCGTGCGCATGGCGGATGGCGAGCTGGTCGGCGTGGTCTCGAGCTTCCTCGAGCAGCGCTGGGTCGACGTGCTGACCTTTGCCTACCTGATCGAGGAAGAGCGGCCGGGCGCGATCGAGAACGCCACCCAGACGATGGACGAGCTGGTCTGGACCGTGAAGCCGAAAGCCACGCAGGAGCAGCGCAAGGCCCTGCTTGCCAAGCTCCCCAGCCTGCTCACCGCCCTCAACAAATGGCTGGACGCCATCAAGTGGCGCGATGCCGAACGCCTGGACTTCTTTGCCGAACTGGCGAAATGCCACCTGTCGATCGTGCGCGCGCCACTGGAACTGTCGCCGGAGCGCCAGCTTGAACTGGCGGTCGAGGCCGCCCAGCAGGACGCGCTGCGCCGCATCGCCCTGGAACAGGCGGCGGCCCAGGAAGAGGCGGTGGAGCCGGACGATGCCGCCAGCCTGGTCGAGACACTGGAGCGCGGCGCGCGCCTGGAGTTCAGGCAGCCCGATGGCAGCGTGCGCAAGCTCAAGCTGGCTTGGGTCAGTCCGCTGCGCACGCTCTTCATTTTCTCGGGCGGCCTGCGCCAGGAAGCCTTTTCGCTGGCGGCCGAGAAGCTGCTCGAGGGCCTGCGCAGCGGGGCGGTCCGGGTCCTTGCGCTCGAGGGTGTGGTGGGGCGCGTGCTGACCGAGGCGCTGCAGGATGCCGTCAACGATCCGACGCCATTGCGCGCCTGAGCAAAAAAACCGGCGCACGCGGCGCCGGCTTCTTCACCTCTTGGGATTCAAACCTGCTTGCGACGGCGCAGCATGCCCAGGCCGGCCACGCCGAGGCCGAACAGGGCCAGCGAGCCCGGTTCCGGGACTTCGTTGCTGACAAGCTCGTAATAGATGCTGCCGTTCCAGATGCGTGGCGTGAAAGTGTCACCGAACGCGTAAGCCTTGCCCGCACCTTCCAGGATTGCCAGGTAGTCATCTTGGCTAGCGATGTTGCCGACGGCGCTACCGTTTGTGTAGTTCAGCCAGCCGCCAGTGCTGACAGTGATGTACAGGCCCGTCGTCGTGCTCGCGTCCAGGTGGAAGTCGGCGACGTCGAGGAAGGTCGCCTGGCCGGCGCCATTGCCCGTGAGGCTCAGGTTGTCGACCATCGACCAGGCATTGCGGTCATTCGATGCACCCAGCCAGCTACCGTCCTTCCTGTAGATCTCGACCGTGTGGGTGCCGGCATCCAGGTTCAGGTTGAAGCCCGTGACCGTCAGCGCGCTGCCCTTGGTGACGACGTCGAACATGTTGCCGTTATGGCTGTTGTTGTTGGCGAAGGTCGTCGTCAGGACAGCGGCGTGGGCGCTGGCACAGAAGGCGAGGGCGAGGGTGGCGGCAAAGACGAGTTTCTTCATGGTTTTCCTCTGGAAATAGTGTGTGCTGCATGACACAGCAAGCTGCATGCCAGCAATTTCCAAGAAGAAAATTTCCTATTGAAATCAATAAGTTATTTTTGACAACCTTTATTATTCAGCAATATCATTTCCTGTACTGTAAAGATTCTCGACAAAATCCAAGTTGTCTGTGTGCCCGAGCGGGCTTCTGCATCAGCACGATCGGACCTCGTCAACCCGCGTCCATGCCAGAAACTTGGCCGAAAAGCAAGCAACAGATGGTATGATGCGTGCTTTATCGATTCCCTCATAGCCGAACCAAGGTGCGACTATCCTCCATTAAATTGTCGGGATTTAAGTCCTTCGTCGATCCCACCAATTTCCAGGTCCCCGGGCAGCTGGTCGGCGTGGTCGGTCCGAATGGCTGCGGCAAGTCGAACATCATCGACGCCGTGCGCTGGGTGCTGGGCGAATCGAAAGCATCCGAGCTGCGCGGCGAGTCGATGCAGGACGTGATCTTCAACGGCTCGACCCACCGCAAGCCCTCGGGCCGCGCCTCGGTCGAACTCGTGTTCGACAACAGCCTTGGCAAGGCCGCCGGCCAGTGGGGCCAGTACGGCGAGATCGCGGTCAAGCGCACCCTCACGCGCGACGGCACCTCGACCTACTACATCAACGGCCAGCCGGTACGCCGGCGCGACATCCAGGACATCTTCCTCGGCACCGGTCTCGGTCCGCGCGCCTACGCCATCATCGGCCAGGGCATGATCGCGCGCATCATCGAATCGCGTCCGGAAGAACTGCGCGTCTTCCTCGAGGAAGCGGCGGGCGTCTCCAAATACAAGGAACGCCGGCGCGAGACCGAGAATCGCCTGTCGGACACCCGCGAGAACCTGCTGCGCGTGGAAGACATCCTGCGCGAGCTGAACGCCAACCTGGAAAAGCTCGAAGCCCAGGCGGCGGTAGCGAACCGCTTCCACCAGCTGCAAAGCGACCAGGAAGAAAAGCAGAAGCTGCTCTGGCTGCTGCGCAAGAACGAAGCCAAGGCCGAACAGGCGCGCTACTTCAAGGAGATGGAAGAAGCGCAGAACAGCCTCGAAGAACAGACCGCCAAGCTGCGCAACGTCGAACTCGAACTCGAGCACCTGCGCCAGCATCACTTCGCCGTGGGCGACCGCCTGCACACGGCGCAGGGCGCGCTGTACCAGACCAATTCCGAGATCGGCAGCCTGGAAGCGCAGATCAAGTTCGTGATCGAGTCGCGCACCCGCCTGCAGAACCAGCTCGGCACCCTGGCTGCCCAGCGCGACCAGTGGCTGGCCCAGGCACAGGAATACGAAGAGCAGATCGAGGAAGCGACCTATCAAGTCGAAGAGCTGGCCGCGCGCGCGGAAGGCGCCCAGATCGCGGTCGAGGCCCAGAACGAGCGCCTGCCGGAACTCGACGCGGCCTGGCGCGAAGCCCAGCGCCGCGGCGACGAAGCGCGCGCCCGCATCGGCGAAGTGCGCCAGCGCATCGAGCTGGCCGCGGCCCACGGCCGCAACGCCGGCAACATCCTGAGCGGCCTCGCCACCCGGCGCGAGCGCCTGCAAGCCGAGAAGAAGGCGCTGGCGCCGCCCGACAGCGCGCACCTGGCCAACCTGCGCATGCAGCTGGAAGAAAAGCAGCAGGCACTGGAAGAGCAGACCCTGATGCAGGAAGAGGCCGCAGCCGGCCAGGAAGCGGCCGAGACCGAAAGGCGCGAAGCGCAGGCCGCGGCGCAATCGGAGAGCGCGAAGAACGCCCAGCTGGAAGCGCGCCTGTCGGCCCTGAAGCAGATGCAGGAGCGGGTGCAAACCCAAGGCAAGGTCGCGCCCTGGCTGAAAAAGCACGAGCTCGATGCGCTGCCGCGCCTGTGGCAGAAGGTGCAGATCGAGGAGGGCTGGGAGACCGCGCTGGAAGCCGTGCTGCGCGAACGCGCCGGCGCGCTCGAACTCTCCAACATCGAGTGGGCCAAGGCCTTTGCCGGCGATGCGCCGCCTGCGCGCCTGGCGCTGTACGCACCTGCGCCGAGCGCGCCGGCCGCGCCCGACGTCGTCGGCCTCAAATCCTTCGCCACGCTGCTGAAGCTGAACGACCCCGGCGTGCGCGGCGTCCTCAACGACTGGCTGCACCTGGTGTTCATCGCCGAGACGGTCACCGAGGCCTTTGCCGAGCGCGCGCGCCTGCCGCAGGGCGGCTCCTTCGTTACCCGCCAGGGCCACGTCGTGACCGGCACCAGCGTGCGCTTCTACGCGGCCGACGCCGAGCAGGACGGCATGCTGCAGCGCCAGCACGACATCGACCACACGACGACCCAGCTGCGCGCCCAGGCCTTGCTGACGGACGATGCGCGCACCCGCGCCGTGCGCGCGGAGGCGGCGGTGACGGAACTGACGCGCCGCCTGCAGGACGCGCGCGCCCGCATCGCCACCCTGCAGCGCGAAACCCATGCGCTGCAGATCGAGGTGGTGCGCCAGAACGAAGTCGAATCGCGCTTCAACCAGAGGAGCAGCCAGATCGACGTCGATCTCGCCGAGATCGCGGCCCAGGAGGAAGAGCAGCGCATGGTCCAGCAAGAGGCCGAGCAGCAGTTCGAAACCCTGGATGCCGAACTGGCCGAACTGCAGGGCAGCTTCGAGGACGGGCAAACGCTGTTCCTGCAGCGCGAAGCGGCGCTCAGCGAAGCGCGCGACAAGCTGCGCGAACTGGAACGCGGCGCCCAGGAAGCGCTGTTCGCCGAGAAGACGGGCCGCGCCCGCATCGAGGAACTGCGGCGCAGCATCGCCACCGCGACGCAACAGGCACAGCAAGTGGCCGAATCGCTCAGCGGCGGCCAGGCCGAACTGGCGGCGCTGGAAAGCGGCACCGCCCACGAGGGCTTGCAGGAACTGCTCGATCGCCGCACGAACCAGGAAAAAGCCCTGTCGGACGCGCGCCATGAACTCGACCAGGTGGCGCAGCAGCTGCGCCATGCGGAAGAGTCGCGCATGGGCTCCGAGCGCAACCTGCAGCCGCAGCGCGACCGCATCACGGAAATGCAGCTGAAGGAGCAAGCCGCGCGCCTGAACCAGGAGCAGTTCGCCGAAGCACTCAGCGCCACCGGCGCCGATGAAGCGGCGCTGGCCTTGAAGCTCGATCCGGAGCTGAAGCCGCAGTACCTGCAGGGCGAGGTCACGCGCCTGACGAATGCGATCTCCGCGCTGGGTGCGGTCAACCTGGCCGCGGTCGAGGAACTGGCGACTGCCACCGAAAGGAAGCGCTTCCTCGATTCGCAGAACGCGGACCTGAACGAAGCCATCGCCACGCTGGAAGACGCGATCCGCCGCATCGACAAGGAAACGCGCGACCTGCTGCAGGACACCTTCGAGCGCGTCAACACGCATTTCTCGGAACTGTTCCCGATCCTGTTCGGCGGCGGACAAGCGCGGCTGGTGATGACGGGCGACGAGATCCTCGATGCCGGCGTCCAGGTCATGGCCCAGCCGCCGGGCAAGAAGAACGCGACCATCCACCTGTTGTCGGGCGGCGAAAAGGCGCTGACCGCGACGGCACTCGTGTTCTCCATGTTCCGTTTGAACCCGGCGCCGTTCTGCCTGCTCGATGAGGTCGACGCGCCGCTCGACGACGCCAATACCGAGCGCTTCTGCCGCATGGTGAAGCGCATGTCGGACCATACCCAATTCCTCTTCATCTCGCACAACAAGATTGCGATGGAGATGGCCAATCAACTGATCGGTGTGACGATGCAGGAGCAGGGCGTATCGCGCATCGTGGCGGTGGACATGGAGTCCGCCGCCCACTTCGCACAAGAGGCACAAGCAGCATGACAGACTTCCAAATGAGCCTGATCGCGGCGGGCGGCGTATTCGTCGTCGGCGTCATCACCTACAACAAGTGGCAGGAGCACAAGGCGCGCAAGACCGTCGAACGCGCCTTCGCGTCCGACCATGACGATGTCCTGATGCGTCCCGACGGCACCCCGAGCGAGCGCAGCGAACCGGTGCTCGACATCGGTTCCACGCCTTCGATGGGGCCGGTCGAGCCGGGCTTCGGCACCGGTGCGGCCACCGGTGTCTCCGGCGACACCGGCAGCGGCGAGGCCGCCGAGTCCCTGGCGCCGGCCGCGCCGCTGCCCGGCATCGCGCCGGATGCCGCACCGGCCGAGGTGGCCGAGAACCTGGTCGACCCGCTGATCGACTGCATGGTCCCGCTGGCCCTGGAAGGCGCGGCGCGCGGCGACAAGATCCTGCCGGCCCTGCACAAGCTGCGCCGCGTCGGCAACAAGCCGATCCACTACATCGGCCTGGCCGTGAACGGCGACTGGGAACCGATCGTGCACGGCGGCGTGTACACCAAGCTGCAGGCCGGCGTGCAGATGGCGACCCGCACGACTGCCTTGAACGAGCTGGAATACTCGGAACTGGTGACGCGCCTGCGCGCCGTGGCCGACGAGATCGGCGCCGAGCCGGAAGTGCCGGACATGATCGAAGTGATGAGCGAAGCGCGCACCCTGCACCGTTTTGTTGCCGGCCACGATGCCCAGCTGGGCGTGAACCTGAAGTCGAACGGCGCGCCATGGGCGATGTCGACCCTGATCGGCGCGCTGGAAAACGCCGGCTTCGACGTCCGTCCCGACGGCCGCTTCGCCATGCCCGACGGCGCCGGCGGCGTGCTGTTCACGCTTTCGACCAACGTCAACATGGGCGCCGACTCCACCGACCGCCTGACCCTGCTGCTCGACGTGCCTTGCGTGGCCCCGAGCCGCGACGGCTTCGGCGCAATGGTGAAGTGCGCGAAGGACCTGATGCTGCGCCTGGACGCGACCATGGTCGACGACTTCGAGCAGCCGCTGCTGGACGCGACCCTGGACGAAATCGCCGGCCAGGTGAAGGACTTCTATACCGAAATGGAAGCGGCCGACATCCCGGCCGGCTCGACGCGCGCGCTGCGCCTGTTCAGCTGAGGTCTCGATGACGGAGCAAGCTGACTATCTGGCGCGCATGAAAGCGCTGGTCGAGGAACTGAACCGCCACATCTACAACTACCACGTGCTCGACGCGCCGACGATTCCGGACGCCGAGTACGACCGCATGTTCCGCGAACTGCAGGCGCTGGAAGCCGAGCATCCGGAAGCCGTCTCGCCCGACACGCCGACTTCGCGCGTGGGCGCCGCGCCCATCCCCGAGTTCAAGCAGGTGACGCACGCGGTGCCGATGCTCTCGCTGAACAACGGCTTCCAGGATGAGGACGTCGACAACTTCGACCGCCGCGTGCGCGAAGGACTGGACCTGAACCCGAACGCGGGCGAGGTCGATTACGCCGCCGAACTGAAGTTCGACGGCCTGGCCATGAGCCTGCGCTACGAGAAGGGCGTGTTCGTGCAGGCCGCCACCCGCGGCGACGGCTATACGGGCGAGGACGTCACCGCCAACATCCGCACCGTGCGCGTGATCCCGCTGCGCCTGCATGGGAGCGACATCCCGGACATCCTGGAAGTGCGCGGCGAAGTCCTGATGTTCAAGGACGACTTCGCCAAGCTGAATGCGCGCCAGCGCGAGGCCGGCCAGAAGGAATTCGCCAATCCGAGGAATGCCGCCGCCGGCAGCCTGCGCCAGCTCGATGCCCGCATGACGGCCCAGCGTAAACTCCGCTTCTTCGCCTATGGCATCGGCTTGCTGGAAGGCGCCGACATGCCGGAATCGCATTCCGCCGTGCTCGACTGGTTCGACCGCCTCGGCCTGCCCGTGTCGAAGGAGCGCGCCGTCGTGAAAGGCCGCGACGGCCTGCTCGACTACTACCGCAGCATTGGAGAAAAGCGGCCAACGCTGCCCTACGAGATCGACGGTGTCGTCTATAAAGTCGACCGCCTGGCCGACCAGCGCCAGCTCGGCTTCGTTTCACGCGCGCCGCGCTTCGCCCTGGCCCATAAATTCCCGGCCGAGGAAGCGCTGACGGTCGTCTCGGCGATCGACGTTCAGGTCGGCCGTACCGGCGCCATCACGCCGGTGGCGCGCCTGGTGCCGGTGTCGGTGGGCGGCGTGACCGTCACGAATGCGACCCTGCACAACGAGGACGAAGTGCGGAGAAAAGACGTGCGCGTGGGCGACACGGTGGTCGTGCGCCGCGCGGGCGACGTGATTCCCGAGGTGCTGTCGGTGGTGCTGGAGCGCCGGCCGCAACCTGAACCGATGATCTACACGCTCCCGGGCACCTGTCCGGTGTGCGGCTCGCACGTGGTGCGTGAAGAAGGCGAATCCGTCGCGCGCTGCTCGGGAGGCCTGAGCTGCGCCGCCCAGCGCAAGGAAGCGATCCGCCACTTCGCCGGCCGCCGCATGATGGACATCGAAGGCCTGGGCGACCGCTACATCGACAGCCTGGTCGAGTGCAACCTGATCCACGGCGTAGCCGACCTGTATAAACTGAACCTGGACGACCTGCTCAAGATGAAGCGCCTCGCCGACGAGCGTGAAGGCACGACGCCGGAGACGGTCAAGCAGGGCAAGGTGCCGACCAAGTGGGCCGATAACCTGCTGAACGCGATCGCCGCCAGCAAGCACCCGCCGCTCGAACGCCTGCTGTTCGCGCTCGGCATCCGCCACGTCGGCGAGTCGACCGCGAAGACCCTGGCCGACTGGCTCGGTTCCCTGGCGCTGGTGCGGCGCGCGCCGGCGGCCTTGCTGCGCGTACTGCCCGACATTGGCGGGACCGTGGCCGAATCGATTGCCGACTTCTTCGCCGAGCCGAAGAACCAGGCCGCGCTCGACGCGCTCCTGGCGGCCGGCGTGGCGCCAAGCGGCGAGCATGCGCCCAAGGCCGCGCTGCGCGAACGCCTGGACGAGGTCGAACTGCTCGCCGCGCTCGGCATCCCGAAACTGACCGAGCCGCGTGCGCGCCAGCTGCTGGCCGGGCGCACGCTCGAAGACCTGGCGCACCTGCGCGTGTTCAGCGTGTTCGGCCTGCCGGAAGCGAACGTCGCGGCGCTGGAAGCCTGGATGGCCGAATCTGGCAGGCGCGAGACGCTGCAGGCCCTCTCGAGCCTGCGCGGCGAACTGCTCGCCCAGCTGCCGGAGCAAAGCGAAGAAGTGCAGGGCGGCCTCGCCGGCCAGACCTTCGTGCTGACCGGGACGCTGCCGACCATGTCGCGCGACGAAGCGGGCGCGCTGATCGAGGCCGCCGGCGGCAAGGTGTCGGGCTCGGTATCGAAGAAGACCTCCTACGTCGTCGCCGGCGCGGAAGCGGGCAGCAAGCTGGCCAAGGCCGAATCGCTCGGCGTGACCGTGCTCGACGAGGCAGGCCTGCTGGCGCTGCTGGCCCAGGCGCAGGCCCAATAAAGAACAAGGCAGGAGATCAAACGATGAACAAGATTCGCAAGGCCGTCTTTCCTGTAGCAGGCCTGGGCAGCCGCTTCCTTCCCGCCACCAAGGCGCAGCCGAAGGAGATGCTGCCGATCGTCGACAAGCCGCTGATCCAGTACGCGGTCGAGGAGGCGGTCGCCGCCGGCGTGACCGAGATGATCTTCATCACCGGCCGCAACAAGCGTGCCATCGAGGACCATTTCGACAAGGCCTACGAACTCGAGGCCGAACTGGAAGCGGCCAACAAGCAGGCCCTGCTCGAACTGGTGCGCGGCGTGATCCCGAAGAACGTCAACTGCATCTACATCCGCCAGTCGGCGCCGCTGGGCCTGGGCCACGCGGTGCTGTGCGCGCGGCCTGTGGTCGGCAACGAACCCTTCGCCGTGCTGCTGGCCGACGACTTCATGGATACCGAGCGCGGCACCAAGCCGGTGCTGGCCCAGATGGCCGAGGTCTACGACTACGAGAAGTGCAGCGTGCTGGCGGTGCAGGACGTCCCGCGCGAGAACACGCGCCAGTACGGCATCGTCAAGGCCGACGCCTATCGCAAGCATCTCGAGCTGGTCTCGAACATCGTCGAGAAACCGCTGCCGGACGAGGCGCCCTCGACCCTGGCCGTGGTCGGGCGTTATGTCCTGTCGGGCGCGATCTTCGACCACCTGGAAAACCTGGGCACGGGCACCGGGGGCGAGATCCAGCTCACCGACGGCATCGCCTCGCTGATGCGCGCCGAACGCGTGCTCGCCTACCGCTACGCCGGACAGCGCTATGATTGCGGTTCGAAGCTCGGCTACCTGGAGGCGACGACGGCGATGGGCCTGAAGCACCCGGAAACGGCTGCGGGCTTCCAGGCTTTCCTGGCCAAGCTGGCAAAGGAGAACGGACATGGCAGTACGTGAGATCCTGAAGATGGGCGACCCGCGCCTGCTGCGCGTGGCCGATCCCGTCACCGCATTCGGCACGCCGGAACTGGAGGCCCTGGTGGCCGACATGTTCGATACCATGCACGCCGCGAACGGCGCCGGCCTGGCCGCGCCGCAGATCGGCGTCAACCTGCAGCTGGTGATCTTCGGCTTCCGGAACAACCTGCGCTACCCGGACGCGCCGGAAGTGCCGGAAACGGTGCTCCTGAACCCCGTCCTGACACCTTTGTCGGACGAGATGGAAGAGGGCTTCGAAGGCTGCCTCTCGGTCCCCGGCCTGCGCGGCAGCGTGCCGCGCCATACCCGCCTGCGTTATGAGGGCGTCGACCAGTACGGCAAGCCGATCCGGGTTGACGCCGAAGGCTTCCATGCGCGCGTGGTACAGCACGAGGTCGACCATCTGCTGGGCATCCTGTATCCGATGCGGATCCGGGACTTTTCGCGCTTCGGGTTTACCGAGGTGATGTTCCCGGGGCTGGATCCGGCGGCGGACGATTGATGGCGATGCAGGAACAGATGCTGGACGTGCGCGTCAGTGGCGACCTGCTGCTGGTCGAGACGCAAGGCGAGATGAACGAAGCCATGCTGCGCGACTGCCAGCTGCGCGTGCTGGAACTGGCGCATGTGACCGGCCTGCGCCGTGTGCTGTACGACGCGCGCGCGATGCTTGCTCCCGGAGCGGACATCGCCCTGATGCAGCAGGAGCTCGACGGCCAGCTCGGCGGCATCAAGCTGCGCCGCGCGATCGTGGTGCCCGGAACCCGGCTGGCCTACCTGGCGCGCATCGCCTTCTTTGAGGGCGAGGATCGGGTGTTTTATGACGATGTCGATGCGGCGCAGGCCTGGCTGCGTGAGGTTTGATCCGGGCCGCGTGCGCGCCCACGCTATTCTTTCGGATACGGACTCTTCCCACCCTCCGCAATGAAGCGGTCGATCCTTGCCGCCAGCACTGGCAGCGGCACCGATCCCAGCTGCAGCACGGTATCGTGGAAGGCGCGGATATCGAACTTGCTGCCCAGCGCCTCTTCCGCCTTGGCGCGTGCCTCCATGATCGCCATCTGTCCCAGGTAATACGACAGCGCCTGGCCTGGCCAGGAGATGTAGCGGTCGACTTCCGTCGTCACCTCGTGTTCGGACAGCGCCGTGTTTTCGCGCAGGTAGGCCTGGGCCTGCGCGCGGGTCCAGCCCTTGGCGTGGATGCCGGTGTCTACCACCAGGCGCGCGGCGCGCCAGGCCTGGTAGCTGAGCATGCCGAAGACCTCATAGGGCGTCTCGTAGATGCCCATCTCGCTGCCCAGGCGCTCGGCGTACAGGGCCCAGCCTTCGCCGAAGGCGGAAATGTAGGCCCTGCGGAAGGGCGGCACGCCTTTCTGTTCCAGCGCCACCGGCATCTGGAAGGCGTGGCCGGGCGCCGATTCGTGCAGGGTCAGGGCGGGCAGGCTGTAGAGGGCGCGCGCCGGCAGGTTCCAGGTGTTGACCAGGTAGACGCCGGGACCGCCGCGGCCGGCCGTGTAGTAGGGCGCCTGCTCTAGCGGCACCGGGCGGATCGCGAAGCGCTGGCGCGGCAGGTAGCCGAAGTACTGGCCCGCTTTCGCGTCGAACTTCTTGGCGATCCAGGCCGCGCGCATCAGCAGTTCGTCGGGCGTCTTGGCGTAGAACTGCGGATCGCTGCGCAGATAGGCCAGGAAGGCGGGCAGGTCGCCCTTGAAGCCCGACTGGCGGATCGTTTCCATCATCTCGGCGCGGATCTTCGCCATCTCGGCAAGACCGATGCGGTGGATCTCGTCGGCGCTCAGCTTCGTGGTCGTGAACTCGAGGATCTTCGACTGGTAATAGGCTTGTCCGTCCGGGAGGCTGGTCGCGGCCAGTGCCTCGCGCGCACGCGGCATGTAATCGGAACGCATGAAGGCCAGCACGCGCGCATACGCGGGCTGCACGTGTTCGCGGATCGCGGCCAGGCCTTGCGCGCGCAGCAGCGCCTGTTCGGCTGCGGGAATCGCGGCAGGCATCACCTTGAAGGGCTGGTAGAAGACGGTGGCCTCGGGCGCGCTTTCCGCCACCGATGCCAGCGCCGCGTCGCGTCCGGCCAGGGTCACGCGCGGCGGCGTGAAGCCGCGCGCCAGGCCCGCGCCCATGTTGGCCAGCTGTTCGTCGAAGTAGCGCGGCAGCTTGCCCAGGCGCGCCAGGTAGCGGCGATAGCCGGCGGCACTGGCGATGGGCTGGCGCGCGCCGTAGGTGACGTCGGTCCAGAAGGCGCTGTCGGCATTCACAGGCTGCTCGTACTCGCGAAAGCGCAGTTCCTCGACAAAGGCGGCGATCTGGGCGCGGTAGACCTGGTAATCGATCTTCCCGGATGCGGACAGGGCGGCGGCGTCGATGGCGTCGAGCTGGCGCAGCACGTCTTGCCAGTGCGCCAGGCGCGCCGCCTGCGAGGCGGCGTCCACATGCGGGTAATCGCTGCTGACCTCGTCCCGGGCGGCATCGTCGTCCGCCAGACGCTGTTGGACGCGCCACTGCCACTCGGCGCGGTGGATCGCCGCGAAGCGCGCGTCGGCGCCGGCGGCGGCAGGCGCAGGGGCTGCGCGGGCAGGGGCGGCCGGCGCCGGTCCGCACATCAGGATGCCTCCGCATAGCGCTGCGGCCACGGTGTGTTTCATCATCTCCCGCCCTCGTGTCTGTTTTTCTGAATGGCATTATGTCGTACAAAAAATTGCGCCGCTAAAAAACTTGTCCGGAAACCATCGAACGCGTAGGAATTTGCCCCTTCTTCATATGAAAAAATAAAAATTGCCCGTATTACCTCTATAATCGATGTTCAGCCGGCCAGACGGCGGATGAACATATAACAAACGACAGCTGAACAGCGAGCATGGACCACAACGAAGGCCGGCGGCCACGGTCGCCCGACGATGCCGACGAGATCAATAGCACCGGCACCGCGGCACTCGTGGAGCCCTGGCTGCTCCTGAGCGAACAGCTCACGCCCCTGATCGGCGAAAGCGGATTTTGCGCCCTGTTCGGGCGCGCATTGCGCTTGTCGACCGTCCGCTTCGAGCGCCTGGGCAGCTGTGACAGCGCCCGGCCCGTGGCCGACCTGCTGATGTCCCTGACGAGAACCCTGAACGAGATCGGACCCGAGCACGCCGCGCAAGCGAATGGCGTTCTGCTCGGCACTTTCACTACGCTGCTGGGTAACTTGATCGGCGAAGCGCTAACGCAACAGCTGTTACACGTCGCACAAGAAGGCGCAAACGGGCAGAAGCATGGACAGGAGCAGAAGTAAATGAGCGATAAAGTAGCCTTGGGGCTCTTGCAAACCGGTGTGCCAGGACTGGACACGCTTCTCGGTGGAGGCCTTCCCGAGTTTTCGTTCAATCTCGTGGCCGGTCCGCCCGGCAGCGGCAAGACGACGCTGGCGCACCAGATCATGTTTGCCCTTGCCACGCCCGAGCGGCGCGCGCTGTTCTTCACTGTGCTGGGCGAGCCGCCCCTCAAGATGCTGCGTTACCAGCAGCAGTTCTCCTTCTTCGACGTGAAAAAGGTGGGGCCGGCGATCCGTTACGTGAACCTGGGCGAAACCCTGCGCGCGGGCGATTTCAGCGGCGTACTCGACCGCATCATGGCCGAGGTCGAGTCCTTCTCGCCCTCGCTGGTGTTCGTCGATTCCTTCCGCTCCGTGGTCCAGACCGCCAAGGCCGGCAACGAGGGCGTGTCCGACCTGCAGTACTTCATCCAGGAACTGGGCACCCGCATGACGAGCTGGCAGGCAACGACCTTCCTGATCGGCGAATACATGCACACCGACCCGGAAGCCAATCCAATCATGACGGTGGCCGACGGCATGCTTTCGCTGACCCAGGTGCACGAGCACAGCACCGTCGTGCGCAAGATGCGCGTCGTCAAAATGCGCGGGCGCGCCCACCTGGCCGGCTCGCACAACTTCCGCATCACCGACGACGGCCTGCGCACCTACCCGCGCATCCTGCCGCCGCTGGCCGACGACCGCCAGCCGGGCGTCGCCGTCGACCGCGAACCGAACCGCATTCCCACCGGCGTGCCCGGGCTGGACGAGCTGCTGCACGGCGGCCTGCCGCAGGGACACACGCTGCTGGTGTCGGGGCCGACCGGTTCGGGCAAGACCATCATCGCCACCCGCTTCCTGCAGGAAGGGGTGCACCAGGGCGAGAAGGGCGTGGCCGTGTATTTCGAGAAGGGCACGCCGCGCCTGCGCAATGCCGAGCTGGCGGAAATGGTCCAGGGCGGCCACGTCGCCATTGTCGAAAGCCGCCTGCTCGACCTCACCGTCGACGAACTGATCGACGAGATCCAGGCCACCCTGCAGCGCACCGGCGCGCGCCGCCTGGTGATCGATTCGCTGTCCGAATTTGCGCTCTACATGGCGCCGGAATTCCACGCCGACCTGCGCCAGGCCGTGTTCCGCCTGCTGAGCGTGGTCGCCAAGCATGGCGTCACGGCCCTGGTCACGCTCGGCGTGGACGACGATTTCACGGGACTGCATTTCAGCCAGGCCAACATCTCCTATCTGACCGATGCGATCGTGGCCCTGCGTTACGCCGAGGTCGACGGCCGGCTGCAGAAGTTCATGTCGGTCGTGAAGGTGCGCGGCTGCGATCACAGCACGGACTTGCGCGGCTACCGGATCACCGATGCCGGGCTCGAGATCGACGGCGATGCCACCGAGGTGGCCGGCGTACTTGCCGGCGGCTGCGTCCGGACGGTCGGACCGAGATGAGGAGTACAGGGAATGTTCCACGACGACGAGACCGGTTCGATGCAGCGTTCCCTTGATCCCACGGACGCCAGCGCCGCGCCCGACGTCTACACCGATGCCCTGCATCGCCACATCGGCAGCCTGGAGCAGGAAGTGGCGCGCCTGCGCGCGGCCCTGGCCGGCAAGGAAGAGCTCGAAAAAAGCGTGGCGCGGCTGCGTGAGGCCAACGAGCACCTGGTGCTGGCGGCCATCAACGAGCAGGCCCTGCGCGACGATGCCGAAGCGGCCAACCGGCGCCAGAACGAATTCCTGGCCATGCTGGCGCACGAACTGCGCAACCCGCTGGTGCCGATCAGCATGTCGTCGATGCTGCTGGAACGCTCGGCCAATGCCTCGCCGCAGCTGCTGAATTTCACCAAAGTCATCCGGCGCCAGGTCGACCACATGGCGGCCCTGCTCGACGACCTGCTCGACGCCGCGCGCATCAGCAGCGGCAAGATCACCCTGAACCTGGAACCGCTGTCGCTTTCGGAAACGATCGACCAGGCGCTGGAAACCGTGTTGCCGCGTATCGCCGAGCGCAGCCAGGAATTCACGCTCGATCTCCCCAAGGAGGAAATCGCTGCCCGCGGCGACCGTGTGCGCCTGACCCAGGTGTTCACGAACCTGATCGGCAATGCCTCGAAATACACGGGCGACGGCGGACATATTTCGCTCAGCGTGCGCCGCGAAGGCGAGGAGATCGTCGCCGTGGTCGCCGACAACGGCACCGGCATCGCCCCGGAAGTGCTGCCGCATATCTTCGACCTGTTCACCCAGGGACCGCGCTCGCTGGCGCGCTCGGAAGGGGGACTGGGCGTGGGCCTGAACGTGGTGCGCAACCTGGTGAGCATGCATGGCGGCACGATCACGGCCGACAGTCCGGGTGTCGGGCAGGGCAGCCGCTTCACCCTGCGCCTGCCCAGCTGCGCCTTGCCGGCGGCCGCCCCGGTGCTGCCGTCACCCGCAAGCCTGTCCGGTGGCCGTTGCCGGGTCCTGATCATCGAAGACAACCCCGATGCCTGCGAAACCCTGAAAGCCTTCCTCGATATGGAAGGGCACGAGGTGGCGACGGCGCGCGACGGCCAGGCCGGCCTCGACGCGCTGCTCGGCCAGGACTTCGACGTCGTCGTCTGCGACATCGGCCTGCCCGGCATGGATGGCCTGGAGGTCATGAGCCGCCTGCGTGCTTCGGACGCCGGCGCGCGTCCGGTGGCGATCGGCCTGTCCGGCTACGGCCAGCTCGAGGACCGCGCCCGCGCCACGGCCGCCGGCTTCGACCACTACCTGGTGAAGCCGGTCAGCCCGGACGCGCTGCTGGCACTGGTGGCGGCGCGCGCCTGATTCATCCCGGGACGATCCCGCTTATCCACGTGCGCCACAGGTCCCGCGCCGCGTCCTGGTAGCGCGCCGCCGCGGCCATCAGGATCTGGCGCGCGTCAAGCGCCATCAGTTCGGGCGGCAGCAGCGGATCGCGCACGAGCAGGCCGATTGCCTCGCGTCCCAGCAACAGGGACTCGCGCAAGGCCTCGACGACCCCATCCTCGCGCATGTGCGCCGTGTGGGCCTCCAGCGCGCCGGCCACGGCGACGTATCGACGTTCCAGCGCTTCCGTTTTCCACAAGCTTCTGGCCCGCGCCTGGCCCGCTTCGTCCAGGCCGGTCAGGCGAAACAGCGTCGCCTGCGGCGCCAGGCCCAGTCCCGGCAGGCGCGTACGCAGCCCTTCGACGCCGCCTTCCAGGTTGTCCGGGCGCAGGTGCAGGCCGGGCTCGAACTGGGCGAAGCCGCGCAGGGCCAGGGCCAGGCAGTGACGGCGCCACGCGGTCTTGTCCGCGCGCTGGACCAGGCTGTCGTGCACCGCCCACCCAGTCGCCGTGCCACGCCACCATCCCGCTACCCTTGCGCCGCCACGCATCGACGTCGCCGAACAGCGGCCGCGCCCCCGGGCTGATCGCATACACCCCGCGCGCCGGCTGGCGCAGCTTGCCCTGTTCGCACAGGCGGTTCAGCGCCACGCGCACCGCCGTCTCGCTCAGCCCCATGACGGCGCCGGCGCGGCACAGCACGTGCGAGGAGAGGGCGGTCCCGTTGGCGATCAGGAGGTCGAGGATCACCTCCGGCGCCTTGGGCTGGGAGCGCGCGATATTACAGGTCATGTCCACGGTTGCGTAATAAGGAAACAATTCTTAGTATCTCCTTATTACCGATTGGAAAGCAATAGAAGGCAGGCTTTGAAAGACATCCTGTTCACGACCGATGGCGCCGTCTGCGCGATCACGATCAACCGTCCCGACTGCCGCAACGCCGTCGACGGACCGACCGCGGTGGCGCTGCGCGCCGCTTTTGAGCGCTTCGAGCGCGATCCCGCGCTGCGCGTGGCGGTGCTGTCCGGGGCCGGCGGCAACTTCTGCGCCGGCGCCGACCTGGCCGCGGTCGCCAACCCGGCCCTGCGCAACGAACTCGATCCGAGCGGCGGCGGCAGCGGCCCGATGGGGCCGACCCGCATGGCCTTGTCGAAGCCCCTGATCGCGGCCGTCAGCGGTTACGCCGTGGCCGGCGGCCTGGAACTGGCGCTGCTGGCCGACCTGCGCGTGGCGGACGAGGACGCGGTGTTCGGCGTGTTCTGCCGGCGCTGGGGCGTGCCCCTGATCGACGGCGGCACGGTGCGCCTGCCGCGCGTGATCGGCATGGGACGTGCGCTGGACATGATCCTGACCGGCCGTCCGGTGGGCGCGCCCGAGGCGCTCGGCATGGGCCTGGTGAACTACCTCGCCCCGCCCGGCAAGGCCCTCGACCGCGCCTGCGATCTGGCGCACGCCATCGCGGCCTTCCCGCAGGCCTGCATGCTGGCCGACCGCAGTTCCGCCTACGCGCAGTGGGACCTGCCGCTGCCGGAGGCGCTGCGCCAGGAAGGCGCGCGCGGCACACCGGTGGTCTTTGCCGAAGGGCTGGCCGGCGCCAGCGAATTCGTCGGAGGCGCAGGGCGCCACGGCAGTTACCAATCCTGAGACACGCAGCACCGGCCCGGTAATCACATCAACGCAGACAGGAGACATCGATGCAAGGGGAATCGAAGCAGAGCGGGCGGGCGCAGGGCCCGACCTATCTCGAACTGATCCGGCGCGGGGCGCTGCAGCACGGGCCGCGCACCGCCATCGTCTTCGGCGAGCAGACGATGAGTTTTGCCGAGGTCGATGCCGTCAGCAGCCGCCTCGCCCATGCGCTGCTGGGGCTGGCCCCGCAGCGTAGCCGGATCGGCCTGCTGCTGAATAACGGGCTGTACCGCGTACCGGTCGATTTCGCCTGCGTGAAGGCGGGCATGAACCGGGTGCCGCTGAACACCCGGCTCTCGCTGGCCGAGCATACGCGTATGCTGCGGGAAGCCGGCTGTACCAGCCTGGTCTTCGGTCCGGGCCTGGCCGAGCAGGCCGCCGCCCTGGCCGCGGCGCTGCCCGGCCTGCGCTGCGTCGGCATTGGCGCCAGCGGCGGTCAGTTCGCCACCCCGGCGCCCGATTTCCTCCAGCACCTGGATGCCTTCCCGAGCGAGGCGCCGCGCATCGACATCGAGCCCGACGACGTCGTGCTGACCCTCTACACCTCGGGCACCACCGGCACCCTGAAGGCGGCCCAGCACACCCAGTCCACTTTCGCGGCCATCTGCCGCAATGTCCTGACCAACCTGTTGAATGCGACGGCGGACGACGTCATGCTGCACGCGGCCTCGCTGATCCACGCCAGCGGCGTCTTCGTGCTGCCGTTCTGGCTGCGCGGCGGGCGCACCGTGATCCTGCCGGGCTTCGAGCCGGGCGCCTTCCTGCGCGCGATCGAGCAGCACCGCGCCACCGCCATCAACCTGGTGCCGACCATGCTGCAGATGCTGTTCGAGCATCCGGATGCCGCAGGCCTCGATGTCACGTCGCTGAAATACGTGATCTACGGCGCCTCGCCGATGCCGCGCGCCGTGATCGAGCGCGCCATGGCCGCCTGGGGCCGGGAGCGCTTCTGGCAGTACTATGGCCAGACCGAAGTACCGCTGTGCCTGACGGTGCTGCGGCCCGAGGACCACGTCGATGAACTGCTCGACAGCTGCGGCCAGCCCGCCGGCGATGTCGAGATCCGCTTGCTCGATGCTGACGGCCGCGAGGCCGCGCCCGGCACGCCAGGCGAAATCACCGTGCGCGCCCCCTCGGCCTTCAAGGGTTATCACAACGCGGCGGAACTGAATGCCGACACCTTCGTCGAAGGCGGCTGGGTGCGCACGCGCGACATCGGCGTGTTCGACGAACGGGGTTTCCTGCGCCTGAAGGACCGGACCTCGGACATGATCATCAGCGGCGGCTACAACGTCTATCCGAGCGAGGTGGAAAATGCGCTGCTGACCCACCCTGCGGTGCGCGAGTGCGCGGTGGTCGGCCTGCCCGACGAGAAGTGGGTGGAAGCGGTGACGGCGGTGGTGGTGCTGCGGGCAGGGCACCAGCCGAGCGAAGCGGAACTGATCGCCCACGTCGGCGCGGCGCTCGCCTCCTACAAGAAGCCGCGCCGCATCGTGTTCGCAGGCAGCCTGCCGAAAACGACGGTGGGCAAGATGAACCGCAAGGCCTTGCGCGATTCCTTGCGCGGATAGGCGCGGCTTATGGCGTGGCGGACCGCTCCTGCCACGCCTGGCGCGTGATCTCCCACGTGGCGTGCGGCCGTTCGTACCAGGTCTCTTCGCCGCGGTAGCGCATCCCGAGTTTTTGCATCACACGGGCCGAATTCGCGTTCTCCGGGAGGCAGACCGCGACCAGCAGCGGCGCCTCCAAGGCCTCGAAGGCCTCGAAGGCCCAGCCGGCCATCGCTTGCGCAGCTTCCAGGGCCAATCCCTGTCCCCACTTGTCCGGCACCAGGCGCCAGCCGATCTCGTGCGGGCTGGCCGGATCGCGCCCCAGGTGCTGGATGCAGCCGGCGCCGACCAGGCGATCGGTCTCGCGCTCGATGAAGGCCCACCACGAGAAGCCATGGTGCGCCCAGCGTTCCTTGAGGAGTGCGATCATGCGGCGGGTCTGTTCCGGCGTTTCGGGCGCGCCCGTGATGAAACGCATCACCTCGGGCAGACGGTTCATGGCCTGCAGGCCGTCGAAGTGATGATCGTCGATCGGTTCCAGGCGCAGGCGTTCGGTGCTCAGAATTGTCATGGGTGTTCCGACATAAAAAAGGGCCGGCGAACCGGCCCTTCATTGCGCGCTTACTGGTGCGCGTTATGCGTCGCCGTCAGGCGCCGCATCATCGGCAGCACGGCCAGCGCGATCAGGGTGCAGATCACGGCGGCGATGCCCAGCTTGTTGAACAGGCTGGTGTAAATCGGCAGGGTCTGCAGCGGATCGGTCATGCCTTGCGGGACGCTGGCCATGTTCGCGACCACGCCGCCCAGGTATTGCGAGATGCCGGTGGCGACAAAATAGGCGCCCATCATGAAGCCGCCCATGCGTGCCGGCACGTAGCGCGCCACCATGGCCAGGCCCAGGCCGGAGACCAGCAGTTCGCCCAGCGAATACAGGCCATAGCCGGCGATCATGATCCAGGACGAGGTCAGGCCGTTCACGGCGAACTGGCCGGCGAAGCCGTAGGTGAAGAAGCCGGCGGCAACCACGGTGAAGCCGAGCGCGAACTTGCCGGCGATCGACAGGTCCTTGCCGGTGCGGCCGGCGCGGGTGTAGACCAGGGCCAGGACCGGGCTCAGGACCATGATCCAGATCGCGTTCAGGGCCTGGAACTGGGCCGGCGACCAGGTCCACAGGTGGGCGCCCAGCACATTGAATTCGAGGTCGACGTTACGCAGGGCGAACAGCGAGAGCGAGGTGCTCATCTGCTGGTAGAAGATGAAGAAGAACACGGTCTGCAAGGTCAAGACCAGGGCCGCGATCAGGCCGGCGCGTTCGCTCTGCTCGCTCTTCCTGATCAGGTGCACGAAGATGCCCAGCACGACGACGCCGGCCAGGTAGACGAAGACACGGGCGATGCTCTGGTACTGCAGGATCACGGCCGACACGCCGACGGCGACCACGCCGCCGCCCAGCACCATGGCGAGCTTGCCCATGTCGAGCGGACGTTCGTCAGGGAGGGAGCCGACGTGGCGGATGGTGGCGCGCATCATCAGGAGGGTCAGGATGCCGATCATCAGGCCGACGCTGCAGACGCCATAGGCGATGTGCCAGCCGATTTCGCTGCCGTGGGCCGCGTTGAAGTAATCCTTGATCGCCGGCGTGGCCAGCATCGAGAAGGTCGAGCCGACGTTGACGGCCATGTAGTACATGGTGAAGGCGCTGTCGATCTTCGAATCGTCGCCTTCGTAGATCTTGCGCACCAGGTTGGCGGTGTTTGGCTTGAACAGGCCGTTGCCGACCACGATCACGCCCAGCGCCGAGAACAGGAACCAGGTATTGGTCGTCGGCACCGCCATCAGGGCGTAGCCGAGCGAGAGGATCATGGCGCCCAGCACCATGCAGCGTTTGGTGCCCAGCACCTTGTCGCCGATCCAGCCGCCGATGGCCGGTGCGACGTAGATCAGGGCCGCCGCGGCGCCCCAGACCAGGTTGGCGCGGCTGTCTTCGAAGCCCATGCGCTGGACCATGAAGTAGACGATCAGCGCCTGCATGCCGTAGTAGCCGAAGCGTTCCCACAGCTCGATCATCCAGACGGTCACGAACGAGCGGGTCTGGCTGTACGGGAGGATTTCCGTTTTCAAGTTTTCTCCTTGGAATTGTTGACTGTCGATTCCAGCTCGTGACCGGAAGCAAGCCGTTGCATGCTACGCGAGGGCAGGGGAATAGGCAATATCCGTAGGGCGGGCATGCCCGCGCGTGCCGCCCGCATCGTGTTGGCGGGGTCTTTCCGGGAGCGAAGCCAACACGGCGCGAAGTTCACGCGCGGGCATGCCCAGTGAACCCGTCATTGCGGCCATTGGCCGCAATGACCCCTACGCGACCAAGGATTCCGGTTGCAGCAGAGGTGCACATGCCGCCGCCGGCACCGGCTTGCCAATGTAATACCCCTGGATCTCGTCGCAGCCATACGCCCGCAGCGCATCCACGTGCCCGATGGTCTCCACGCCCTCGGCCACCACCTTCAGGTTCAGGCTGTGCGCCAGGCTGATCACCGCCTTGGTGATCGCCGCGTCGTCGCTGTCGCCCGGCAGGTCGCGGACAAAAGTGCGATCGATCTTCAGCGCGTCCAGCGGGAAGCGTTTCAAATAGGCCAGGCTCGAATAGCCGGTGCCGAAATCGTCGACCGACAGGCGCATGCCCTGGGACTTGAGGTCGCTGAGGATGCGTACCGCCGCTTCCGGATCTTCCATCAGCATCGATTCGGTCAGCTCGAATTCGAGCAGGCCCGGGTCGACGCCGGCCGCGTCGACGATCCCGCGTACCGTCTGCGGCAGGCCCGCGTGGCCGAGCTGGCGCGCCGACAGGTTGATCGCCACCGGCGGCACGCTCGGATAGCGCGCCGACCAGGCGCCGATCTGGCGGCAGACTTCGGCGATCACCCATTCGCCCACCGGCAGGATCAGGCCCGTCTCCTCGAGGATGGAGATGAATTCGAAAGGCGCGACCAGGCCGCGCTCGGGATGGCGCCAGCGCAGCAGGGCTTCGAAGCCGCTGACGGCGCCCGTCGCCAGCTGGACCTTGGGCTGGTAGTGCAGCTCGAACTCGCCGCGCTCGAGGGCCAGGTGCAGCTGGTGCTCGGTCTGCAGGCGCAGCGCGGCGTTGGCGTTCATCTCGGCGAGATAGAACTGGAAGTTGTTGCGGCCGTTCTGCTTGGCGCTGTACATCGCCGTGTCGGCGCTTTTCAGCAGGGTGGCGGCGTCGATGCCGTCGTCCGGATAAGCCGCGATGCCGACGCTGGCCGAGACGAACAGCTGCTGGCCCTGCAGCAGGAAGGGCTCGGCCAGCGCGTCGACGATGCGGCGCGCGATGTCCTCGGCTTCGCCGGCAGGCCCCAGCTGCGGCAGCACCACGGCGAATTCGTCGCCACCCAGGCGCGCCACCACGTCGCCGCTGCGCACGCAGTCCCGCAGGCGCGCGCCGGCCTGCACCAGCAGTTCGTCGCCGGCGCTATGGCCGAGCATGTCGTTGACGCTCTTGAAGCGGTCGAGGTCGATGAACATCACGCCGGCGCGGCGCCGGCCGGCGGCGGCATCGACAATGGCCGCTTCCAGGCAGACGCCGAGGCGGTGCCGGTTCGGCAGGCCGGTCAGCGTGTCGAACTGGGCCAGCCAGGTCAGGCGCTTGCGCGCTTCCTCGCGCTCGACGGCGGTGGCCAAGATGTTGCCCAGGCCGTTGAGGAAGGCTTCTTCGTCTTCCTGGAAGGTGCGGGTCTCGGGCGCGTAGACAGCCAGCGCGCCGAACGGGCGGCCGGCGCAGATCACCACCGCGTCGATCGTGCTGCCGGCGTCGTCGAAGCCGAGCAGGCCTGTGGTCCAGCGCGCCAGGGCTTCGCTGGCTTCCAGGCCGGCGCCGCAGGGGAAGGGCGTGGCGCGGGTGTTGGACGGGAAGCCGCGCGAGGCCTGCAGGCAGGCGGTGCCGGACTCGCGGTCGAATGCGAACAGCGCCGCATGGCGCGCACCCAGGCCGTCGCAGGCCAGGCGCGCCGCCATCTCGAACAGCTCGGGCAGCGGGCCGGCTTCCAGCGCCTTGCGGCCCAGGCGCGCGAGCAGGCCCTGGCGCATCGCATTGCGCACGATGGCGTCCTCGAATTCCTTGCGCTCGCTGATATCGAAATCGATGCAGATGTACTTCTCGATACTGGTCGCGGCGTCGAGGATGGGCACGATGGTGCGGTACCACTGGCGCTCGCCGTCGCGGCCCGGCACCGCGACTTCGCCGCGCCAGACCGTGCTTGACGGCGCCCAGCTCGCGCCGGCCTGGGCCAGCGGGCGGCCGACCAGCTCCTCGCGCGCACGGCTGGACGCGCGCACGAACTGGTCGTTGACGGCGGTGACGATGCCGTCGCGGTCGACTTCGCTGACGATGGCCGCCTGGTCGAGCGCGCTCTTGTGCTGGACCAGGGAATTCATCAGGTCCGCGATGCGCTGGCCGTATTCGTCGCGCATGCTGGCGGCGCTGCGGTTCATGGCCTGGATCGCCGCCTGGATCTCGAGCGGGGCGTCGGGATGGATGGCGGCATCGATGCCGTGGAAGCGCAGGCTGTCCAGGCCTTTCAGCCAGCGCGCCAGCAGGGTGCGCGCAAGCGCCAGGCTGATCGCCAGCACGAGCGCCGCCAGGCTGGTCGACTGCACCAGCAGCAGCCACAGTTGCGAGGCCAGCTTGCGCTCGTCGAAGTGCAGGCGCAGCACGCCGTAGTCCTTGCCGCCCACGGCGACCACGCGGTTCACGTCGTAGAGTTCGCCGCCGACATGGTCCAGCAGCCAGCCCGGCGCCGGCGCCAGGCCGGCATCGCGCACGGCCTCGACGCGGATGGTGGCGCCGCCGACGTCGATGAAGGCGGCGCTGGCGAAGGGCGACTGCTTCATCATGGTGGACAGGGTGCGCTTGACGGTGTCGTAGTCGCCGATCAGGGCGCTGTCCTCGACCGCCTGGGCCGCCAGTTCGACCAGCGTCGCGGCGTTGTTCTGGGTTTCCTCGATGTGCTGCAGGTACTGGTGGCGGTAGAACATCCCCATGCCGACACCGACGAAGACCAGCATGCTCACGGCGAACAGGGCGAACACGCGGCCGACGAGCGAACGCGGGAGCAGCCGGTGGAGGAGGCGCAGCACGATCGATAACATCAGGTCAGCGCAGCTCGGCCGGCGCGGCCTGGTAGAACTGGTGGTAGGCCGCGTAGTCGGCGTCGCTGGCGGCGACGAAGCGCACCGGTTCCGGCGCACGCACCAGTTCACCGGCAGCCTGCAGGATCCTGCGGCCCTCCGGATCCTTGTCCATGCCGAGGAAGGCCTGGGCCACGGCGCGCAGCTGGCCTGGGGCCACCCGGTTCGAGGCCATCAGCGCCAGGTCGTTGAACGGCGCCGAGCTCCACAGCACGCGGAAGGCCTTGTTCTCGCGCGCCGCGTAATTCTGCACCAGCTGCGAATTGGCGCCGGCCGCCTTGGCGCGTCCGCTGAAGAGCTGGGTGAAGGCGGCATCCATGTTGCCGGCAAAGACGGTGGTGACCGCGATCTTGTCGCGCAGGAGCTGGGCGTAGGGCACCTTGTAGGCGATCAGGGCCTCGGGACCGGGAAAGACGACCGTGCTGCCGGCCAGGTCGGCCAGGCTGTGCACGGGCGAATCGGCGGGCACCACGATCTGGGCCTGGACCGGCGCCGCATCGCGCCGGCCGAACACGGTCCAGCCCATCTTCATGCGCTCGGGGCTGAACAGGTGGTTGGTGAAGGCGAAATCGACTTCGCGCGCGAGCACGAAGCTGGTGGTGTCGGCCGAGGTGCGGCCGAGTTTCAGGTTCAGGCGCACGCCGCTTTTGTGCGAGACGTAGCGCACGATCGGGTTCCAGAAGCTGGCGGACACCTTCAGGTTGTACTGGTTGACCGGCGAGAAATTGTAGGCCGGGGCGTCGGCGGCCACGGCGGCCGGCGCGGCAAGGACGGCGGCCAGGGCGACAGCCAGGAATGGCCCGAGGCCGGCTGGGCGAAACATGCGCATGGTAATGAAAAGCAGGAGGCGGCGCGGAATACGCGAAGCTCGTGACTATACCAGAAGGAAACGGAAAATTCCGTAATGCAACTTATTCCTGTTGTAAAGCCACCATCCCCGAACGGCGCCGCCGTTCAGAACTGCTCGTCCGGCTGCAGATAGCGCCACTGCCCGACCGGCAAATCGCCCAGCTTGACGCGGCCGATGCGCACGCGCTTCAGGCCGACGACTTTCAGGCCGACCATGTCGCACATGCGGCGGATCTGGCGCTTCTTGCCTTCTTTCAGGGTAAAGCTGAGCTGGTCCTCGTTCTGCCAGCGCACCTTGGCCGGCAGCAGGGGTTTGCCGTCCATCCAGAGGCCGTGGTTCAGCTTTTTCAGGTCCGAATCCGGCAGCTTGCCCGGCTTCGTGTATTCCACGCGGACCAGGTATTCCTTGTCGATGCTGGTGTCCTGGCCGATCAGCTGCTTGGCGATGCGGCCGTCCTGGGTCAGCACCAGCAGGCCCACGGAATCGATGTCAAGGCGCCCGGCCGGTACCAGCGAACGCAGCTGGGTCGGGTGGAACTGTTCGGTGGAGGGATCCTCGGCCCAGCGGTTTTCCGGCTTGATCAGGGCGACGGCCGGCGTGTAGCCGTCCTCGGCCTGGCCCGACACGTAGCCGACCGGCTTGTTGATCAGGACCGTGACGCGCTTGGACTGCTCGGCCGCGGCCTGGCGCTCGACGGTGATGCGCTGGCTCGGCAGGACCTTGCTGCCCAGCTCCGAGACGACCTTGCCATCCACCCGCACCCAGCCGCGCGCGATCCATTCATCGGCTTCGCGGCGCGAGCACAGGCCCAGTTCGGACATTCGTTTGGAGAGGCGGAGCGGTTCGGTCATGAGTCAGGATCAAGTAATAAGTGAGACAGGTTGTTTCAGATCGCCAGCGCGTCGAGCAGCTCGGTTTCGAGCTGCACCAGCACGCGCGGGTTGTTCAGGTTGGGGCCGTCGACCAGGAAGACGTCCTCGACGCGCTCGCCCAGGGTCATGATCTTGGCCGTGTGCAGGTTGATGCGGTAGCGCGTCAGCACGTTGGCGATCGCATACAACAGGCCGGTGCGGTCGTTGGCCGCGATCGAGAGCAGGTAGTGCTGGCCGCGCTCGTCCGGGCGCAGTTCCACGCTCGGCGCGACCGGGAAGTGGCGCGACAGGCGCGACAGGCGCCCGCGCGTCGGCGGCGGCAGCGGCGCGTTCGAGGTCAGGAGCTCGCACAGCTCGTGCTCGATCAAGCTGATGATGTCGCGGTAGTTGCGCGCGAAGTTCTCTTCGGTGACGAGGAAGCTGTCGAGCGCATAGCCGTCCCGCGTGGTATGGATCTTCGCATCCAGGATGCTGAAGTTCTTGCGGTCGAAGTAGCTGCAGATGCGCGCGAACAGGTCGGGCTGGTCTTTTACGAAGACAGCCACCTGCAGGCCGGCGCCGGCCGGCGCCAGGCGCGCTTTCACGACCGGCCTGGTGCTCTTGATCTTGTCGTACAGGCAGCGCGTCTGCCAGGCGATGTCGGAGGCGTCGTGGCGGAGAAAATAGACCACGTCGAGCTGGTCCCACAGCGCTTCGTGCGCGTTCGCGGGCAGGCCGAACAGGCGCAGGGTCGCCAGCGCTTCCTGCTGGCGCATGCGCAGTTCGCGGTCGGCCGAATGCGGCTCGCCGCCCAGCACGCGCAGCGTGACGCGGTACAAATCTTCCAGTAGCTTGGCCTTCCAGGCATTCCACACTTTCGGACTGGTGCCGCGGATGTCGGCCACGGTCAAGAGGTAGAGCGCGGTCAGGTGGCGCTCGTCCTTGACTACGGCGGCAAAGGCCTGGATCACGTCCGGGTCCGACAGGTCCTGCTTCTGCGCCACCTGCGACATGGTCAGGTGCTGCTCGACCAGGAAGACCACCAGCTCGGTGTCCGCTTCGCTCAGGCCGTGGTCGCGGCAGAACTCCGCGGCGTCTTCCTTCCCCAGCTCCGAATGGTCGCCGCCGCGGCCTTTGGCGATATCGTGGAAGAGGGCGGCCACGTACAGCAGCCAGCGGTCGCGGAAATTGGCGACCAGCTGGCTGCAGAAGGGGTATTCGTGGGCGTGTTCGGCCATCGTGAAGCGGCGCAGGTTACGCACCACCATCATGATGTGCTGGTCCACGGTGTACACGTGGAACAGGTCGTGCTGCATCTGGCCGACGATATTGCGGAAGTTCGGCAGGTAGCGCCCCAACACGCCGAAGTCGTTCATGCGGCGCAGCGCGTGCACCAGGCCTTGCGGCGCTTTCAACACGCGCAGGAAGTTGGCGCGGTTCTGCGGGTCGGCGCGGAAGTCCTCGTCGATCAGGTTGCGCGCATGCCAGAGCGCGCGCGTGGTGCGCGCCGTCATGCCCTTGATCTCGGGGCGCTCGGTCATGGTCACGAAAATCGACAGGATGGAGGACGGCGTGGTCTCGAAGGTGTCGTCGCGCACGATGTCGATGAAGCCGCCGACATCATTGAAGCAATCGTTGATCGGCACCGGCACGGTCGGCTGCGGGAACAGGCGCGCCTCGATGTTCTGCAGCAGGATGGTGTTCAGCTGGGTGACCGTCTTGGCCGCCCAGTAGTAGCGCTGCATCAGGTATTCGCTGGCGCGGCGCGCGCCGGGGCCGGGCGCATCTCCGGTGAGACCGAAGGATTCGGCGATCGCCGTCTGCACGTCGAACAGCAGGCGGTCTTCGCGCCGCTTGGTGTGCAGGTGCAGGCGGATGCGGATGTCCTTGAAGGCGCGCTCCTTTTCCATTAGCTGGCGCGCTTCGTCCTGGGTGATCAGTTCGCGCGTGGCGAGCTGGCCCCAGGAGTTCGCCAGGCCAGCCGCCTTGGCCACCCACAGGATCACCTGCAGGTCGCGCAGGGCGCCCGGGCTCTCCTTGCAGTTCGGCTCCAGCGCGAAGGCCGTGTACTCGTACTTGGCGTGGCGCAGGCGCATCTCGGCGGTCTTGGCCTGGAAGAAGGCTTGCGGGTCGAGGGCGGCGCGGTAGCGTTCTTCCAGCTGGGCGAACAGGCCGGCGTCGCCTGTGACCAGGCGCGCTTCCAGCAGCGAGGTCTGGACCGTGATGTCGGCGGCGGACTCCTGCAGGCATTCGTCCACGGTCCGGATGCTGTGCCCGATCTCCAGGCCCAGGTCCCACAGCAGCTGCACCAGGCCTTCCAGCTTGGCCTGGGTGATGGCGTCCGGCGGGGCGCCGAGCAGGATCAGCAGGTCGACGTCGGAATAGGGGAAGAGTTCGCCGCGCCCGTAGCCGCCGACGCCGACCAGGGCCGTGTTGGCGGGTAGGCGCGCAGCAAGCCAGGCGTCGGTCAGGATGGCGTCGACGCTCTGGCGCAGGCCGCGCAGCAGCTTTTCCGGCTTGCCGTCCGCGCCGAAGGCGTGGAACAGCGCTTGCCGTTCGGACTTCAGACGGCCCTTGAGTTCGGGGCGGGCCTGCTCGAGCTGCGCGGCGGTGGACATGGGCTTAGGCCGGGACCGCGTCTTTGTTGGCGACGATCGCCGGCGGTGGCGGCGTGCCGGCCGATTGGGTCAGGATCTCGTAGCCGGTCTCGGTCACGAGGATCATGTGTTCCCACTGGGCCGAGAGGCTGCGGTCCTTCGTCTTGATGGTCCAGCCGTCCGGCATTTCCTTGATCTCGCGGCGGCCGGCGTTGATCATCGGCTCGATCGTGAAGATCATGCCCGCCTCCAGCTTTTCCAGGGTGCCGGGTTTGCCGTAGTGCAGCACCTGCGGCTCTTCGTGGAAGACCTTGCCGATGCCGTGACCGCAGAATTCGCGCACCACGCTGTAACCGTTCTTTTCGGCATGCTGCTGGATTGCAAAACCGATGTCGCCCAGATGCGCGCCCGGTTTCACCTTCGAGATGCCCAGCCACATGCATTCATAGGTCACTTCCGAGAGGCGGCGCGCCAGGATCGAGGGTTCGCCGACCAGGAACATGCGGCTGTTGTCGCCGTGGAAGCCGTCCTTGGTGATCACGGTGACGTCGATGTTGACGGCGTCGCCGCTTTTCAGCACCTTGTCGCCGGGAATGCCGTGGCAGATCACGTCGTTGACCGAGGTGCAGACGGCTTTCGGGAAGGGCGGGTAGCCGGGCGGCGCGTAGTTCAGCGGCGCCGGCACGGTGCCTTGCACGTTAGTCATGTATTCGTGGCACAGGCGGTCGAGCTCGCCCGTGGTGACGCCCGGTTTCACGAAAGGCGTGATGTAGTCGAGCACTTCGGCGCCGAGGCGGCCGGCCAGGCGCATGCCTTCGATTTCTTCCGGAGTCTTGATGGAGATGGACATAAGCGGTTCGGTATTCGTTCGGTGAGGGCCGGCGCGTATGTTTCAGTGTTTCGGAGCGCGGCCAGGATGCCGACATTATAAGGTATGCGTACTGCCCCTGCCGAAGAGAGGAGCCCGGCCGTTCCGTCCCACCCGCCGCGCATACATTGTTACGCTTGAAAAACGGACTGAATCCCGCTAGAATCTCGGGTTGCTTGGGCTGAGGTCCGGCAATGTTGCTCAGTTGCTCACTGAGTAGACTATTTATTTAACAAATCGCGAATGCGGCCGACAAGGGTGCCTTTATGGTGACTGGCCGTTATTCAAGACTTAACCCTGGAGAATTACATGTCCGTTACTATGCGCGAAATGCTGGAAGCCGGTATTCACTTCGGCCACCAGACCCGTTTCTGGAACCCAAAGATGGCACCGTTCATCTTCGGTCATCGCAACAAGATCCACATCATCAACCTGGAAAAGACCATGGCGATGTACCAGGATGCGATGAAAACCATCAAGCAGATCTCGGCCAACCGCGGCACTATCCTGATGGTCGGCACCAAGCGCCAGGCGCGCGACATCATCGCCGCTGAAGCCCAGCGCGCTGGTGTTCCTTACGTCGACCAGCGCTGGCTGGGCGGCATGCTGACCAACTTCAAGACCATCAAGACCTCGATCAAGCGCCTGAAAGACATGGAAGCGCAAGTGGAAGACGGTTCGGTCGAGAAGCTGTCGAAGAAAGAAGCGCTGATGTTCTCGCGCGAAATGGAAAAGCTGAAGAAGTCGATCGGCGGCATCAAGGAACTGGGCGGCGTGCCTGACGCAATCTTCGTCGTCGACGTCGGCTACCACAAGGGCGCCATCACCGAAGCCGGCAAGCTGGGCATCCCGGTCATCGGCGTGGTCGATACCAACCACTCGCCAGAAGGCGTCACCCACGTGATCCCTGGCAACGACGACTCGTCGAAGGCCATCACCCTGTACGCACGCGGCGTCGCCGATGCGATCCTGGAAGGCCGTGCCAACGCCACCAACGAAGTCGTTGAGATGGTCAAGGCCGGCGGCGACGACTTCGTCGAAGTCTCCGAGCAGGCATAAATCGTAGGCGGGCATGACGCTCGCCGCGTAGAAAGGGGTGCTGGGCCATGGCTGCGCACCCCTTTTTTTAAACACCGAATTAGCAAGAAATTATCGTGTGGATGTTTTTAGCGAACATCCGCGACACTGAACACATTTTGGGAGAAAAACATGGCAGCGATTACTGCAGCGATGGTGGGTGAACTGCGCGCGAAGACCGATGCGCCTATGATGGAATGCAAGAAGGCCCTGACCGAAGCCGAAGGCGACATGGGCCGTGCCGAAGAGATCCTGCGCGTCAAGCTGGGCGGCAAGGCCTCGAAGGCCTCGTCGCGCGTGACCGCCGAAGGCGTGGTTGCGACCTACATCGCCGGCAACGTCGGCGCGCTGGTCGAGATCAACAGCGAAACCGACTTCGTCGCCAAGAACGACGAGTTCCTGGCCATGGCCAACCTGGCAGCCAAGCTGGTTGCTGAGCAGAACCCAGCGGACGTCGCTGCCCTGTCGCAACTGGACGCCGGCGGCCAGACCTTCGACGCGCTGCGTTCGGCACTGATCGGCAAAATCGGTGAAAATATGACCGTGCGCCGCTTCCAGCGTTTCGACACCACCGGCAAGCTGGCTTCCTACCTGCACGGCACCCGTATCGGCGTCATGGTCGAATACGAAGGCGCGGACGAGCAGGTCGGCAAGGACGTCGCGATGCACATCGCCGCGATGAAGCCGGTCGCTCTGTCGTCGGAGCAAGTGCCTGCTGAACTGATCGAGAAAGAGCGTTCGGTTGCCCAGCTGAAGGCCCAGGAAGATGCCGAGAAGGCCGCCGCCGAAGGCAAGCCGGCCCAGTCGCCGGAAATCCTGGCCAAGCGCCTCGAAGGTTCGGTCCAGAAGTACCTGAAGGAAGTGTCGCTGCTGAACCAGGCGTTCGTGAAGAACGACAAGCAGTCGATCGAGCAGATGCTGAAGGCCACCAACACCACGGTGAAGTCGTTCACGATGTACGTCGTGGGCGAGGGCATCGAGAAGAAGGTCGACGACTTCGCAGCAGAAGTCGCAGCCCAGATGGCTGCCAACAAGCAGTAATGTGAAAGCGGGCCGCAAGGCCCGTTTTTTTAACCCGTCGTTTTATACGCGATGGGTTCGTACGGCGTGCGCGCCGTACGACGGCGACACGATTTCGCCGCCATCTGTACATTTGCAGATGAGGCTCCAGGCCCAGCCTGAAGCCAGAACCGAATTCGAACCATACATTTTTAGGAGAGCGCTTCATCATGACAAAACCAGCCTACCAACGAGTCCTCCTCAAACTGTCTGGCGAAGCGCTGATGGGCGACGATCAGTTCGGCATCAATCGCGCCACCATCGATCGCATGGTTGCCGACGTCGCGGAAGTGGCGGAGCTGGGTGTCGAGCTGGCGGTCGTGATTGGCGGCGGCAACATCTTCCGTGGCGTCGCGCCGGGTGCGCAGGGCATGGACCGCGCCACCGCCGACTACATGGGCATGCTGGCCACCGTCATGAATGCGCTGGCACTGGCCGACGCCATGCGCCATGTCGGCATCACCGCGCGCGTGATGTCGGCGATCGGCATCGACCAGGTGGTCGAGCCTTACGTGCGCCCGAAAGCGCTGCAATACCTGGAAGAGGGCAAGGTCGTCGTCTTCGCCGCCGGCACCGGCAATCCCTTCTTCACCACCGACACCGCGGCCGCCCTGCGCGGCGCCGAAGTGGGCGCCCAGATCGTCCTCAAGGCCACCAAGGTCGACGGCGTCTACACGGCCGATCCGGCCAAGGATGCCAGCGCCACCCGCTACGAATCGATCTCCTTCGACGAGGCGATCTCGAAGCAGCTGCAGGTGATGGACGCCACCGCGTTCGCCCTCTGCCGTGACCAGAAACTCCCGATCAAGGTGTTCTCGATCGTCAAGCCCGGCGCGCTCAAGCGCGTCATCATGGGCGAAGACGAAGGTACCCTGGTGCACGTTTAAATCTAGTAACTCGTAAATAACAGGAGAGCAGCATGTCCTTAGCTGACGTGAAGAAAAATGCGCAAGAGCGCATGAACAAGTCGATCGAGACCCTGAAGGCCGACCTGGCCAAGGTCCGTACCGGCCGCGCCCATACCGGCATCCTCGATCACGTGATGGTCGAATACTACGGTTCGCCGACCCCGTTGAGTGGCGTCGCCAACGTCACCCTGATCGACGCCCGCACCATCGGCGTGCAGCCTTTCGAGAAGAAAATGCTGACCACGGTCGAAAAGGCGATCCGCGATGCCGACCTGGGCCTGAACCCGTCCTCCTTCGGCGAAATGATCCGCGTGCCGACCCCGCCGCTGACCGAAGAGCGCCGCAAGGAAATGGTCAAGCTGGTCAAGTCGGAAGCCGAAGACGCGAAGATCGCCGTGCGTAACATCCGCCGCGACGCCAACGAACAGCTGAAGAAAATGGTCAAGGACAAGACCGCTTCGGAAGACGACGAGCGCCGCGCATCGGACGACATCCAGAAGCTGACCGACAAGTTTGTCGCCGACATCGACAAGCTGGTCGCCGAGAAGGAAAAAGAAGTCCTGACCGTGTAAGATGGCGGGTCCTTTCCTGCACCTGCACTGGATTGGTAACAAAAAGTAATTGAAAGCAGCAAGCGGGCGCGTGCGGGCCAAAATCCGCAGGGGTCCGCTTTTCACCGCTTTTTTCACCGCTTCTTTCACCGTATTTTTTAGAATAATTGCCGCGATGGCAATCGATTTATGATCTTCAAGAGTTCGACGACCGTAGTTCCCGATGTGCCGACCGTCCCGCGCCATATCGCCGTCATCATGGATGGCAACGGCCGCTGGGCGACCAAGCGCCTGCTGCCGCGCGTGGCCGGTCACGTCAAGGGCGTGGAAGCGGTGCGCGGCGTGGTCGAGGCCTGCGTGCTGCGCGGGGTCGAATACCTGACCCTGTTCGCATTTTCCTCGGAAAACTGGCGCCGTCCCGAAGAAGAAGTTTCGCTGTTGATGCGCCTGTTCGTGACCGCGCTCGAGCGCGAAGTCTCGAAGATGCACGCGAATAACATCCGGCTGAAAGTCGTGGGTGACCTGTCGCGCTTCGACGCCAAGCTGCGCGAGATGATCGCCAACGCCGAGCGCCGTACCGCCAACAATACCCGCCTGACCGTCACCGTCTGCGCCAACTATGGCGGCCGCTGGGACATCATGCAGGCAACGAGCAAGATGGTCGCCGCCAACCCCGGCGTCACCGAGTTTACGGAAGACATGCTGGCGCCGCACTTGGCGATGGCCTATGCGCCGGAGCCCGACCTGTTCATCCGCACCGGCGGGGAAGAGCGCATCTCGAACTTCCTGCTGTGGCAGCTGGCGTATTCCGAGCTGTACTTCACCGATACCTACTGGCCGGATTTCTCGGTCGAGTCCCTGGACGCGGCGATCGCGTCCTACCAGAGCCGCGAGCGCCGTTTCGGCCGCACCGGCGAACAAGTGGCCAACAAGACAAACAACAACTGATGCTGAAAACCCGGATCCTCACCGCGCTCGTGCTGCTGGCAGTCCTGCTGCCGGTCCTGTATTCCAACAACTTCACGGCCTTCGCGGTGGTGGCGACCGCCTTCTTCGGCGCCGCGATCTGGGAAACCTTCCGCCTGTTTAACCCGAAGTCGGGCAAGGCCGTCGTGGTGGCCGTGTTCTGGACCGCCGCCTTTGCCTGGACCTTCTTCTTCAGCGGCAATGGCGCATCGCCAACCTTCTGGTTCGCGATCAGCATCCTGCTCTGGGCCTTGCGCTTCGCACCCTCGCTCAAGGTCGGCCTGCCGGCCCTCGACAGTACCGCCAACACCCTGCTGAGCCTGACCTATGCCGTGGCCCTGGTCGGCTGCTTCGCAGCCATCGTGACCCTGTTCTCGTATTCGCCGCTCTACCTGCTGTCGGTGATGGCCATCGTCTGGGCCGCCGACATCTTCGCCTACTTCTCGGGCAAGGCCTTCGGCAAGCGCAAGCTGGCGCCGTCGATCTCGCCCGGCAAATCCTGGGAAGGCGCGATCGGCGGCGGCATCGCCGTGCTCGCGATCGCGACCGGCGTGATCGTCTTCGGCGGTAACACCGCGGGCGGCGCGCTGTCTAACACTTTCCCGGTGCGCGTGCAGGCCAGTCTTGGCTGGGCTGCCACGTACGCCATCCTGATCCTGATCGTCGCCGCCAGCATCGTCGGCGACCTGTTCGAATCCCAGCTCAAGCGCCGCGCCGGCATGAAGGACAGCAGCAACCTGTTGCCGGGCCACGGTGGGGTGCTCGACCGGATCGACGCCCTGGTTCCGGTACTGCCGCTGGCGGCACTGATCGGCGCCTGGCTGTAGGTTCTCACGGAGTTTTACAATGCAACGCATCACCATCCTGGGCGCCACCGGCTCGATCGGCGTCTCGACCCTCGACGTGCTCGCGCGTCATCCCGACCAATACCGCGTCTACGCCTTGAGCGCGCATGCGCGCGTGGCCGAGCTGGCCGCGCAGTGCCGCCAATTCCGGCCGCAGCGCGCCGTCGTCGGCACGCCGGAAGCCGCGGCTGAACTGGCGCGCCTGCTCGAGGGCCTGGACATCGACGTCGCCCACGGCGAAGCGGCCCTGTGCGAGATCGCCTCCAGCCCCGACACCGACACCGTGATGGCCGCCATCGTCGGCGCCGCCGGCCTGGCCCCGAGCCTGGCCGCGGCCCGCGCCGGCAAGAAAATCCTGCTGGCGAACAAGGAAGCCCTGGTCATGTCGGGCCAGCTCTTCATGGACGCCGTGCGCGAGAACGGCGCGACCCTGCTGCCCATCGACAGCGAGCACAACGCGATCTTCCAGTCGCTCCCGGGCAATTACGCGCGGAGCCCGAGCGAATCGGGCGTGGCGAAGATCCTGCTGACGGCATCCGGCGGCCCCTTCCTGCACCGCACCGTCGAGACCCTCGACCGCGTGACGCCGGCGGAGGCCTGCAAGCACCCGAACTGGTCGATGGGCCGCAAGATCTCGGTCGACTCCGCGACCATGATGAACAAGGGCCTGGAAGTGATCGAGGCGCACTGGCTGTTCGGCGCGCCGGCCGAGCTGATCGAGGTCGTGATCCATCCGCAAAGCGTGATCCACTCGATGGTGTCCTACGTCGACGGTTCGGTGCTGGCCCAGCTCGGCAACCCCGACATGCGCACCCCGATCGCGCACGCGCTCGCCTACCCGCAGCGCATCGCCTCCGGTGTCGCCCAGCTCGACCTGACGCAAATGAGCGCGCTGCAGTTCTACCAGCCCGATTTCGAGCGCTTCCCCTGCCTGGCGCTGGCCTTCGACGCCCTGCGCGCGGGCGGAACCGCGCCGGCCCTGCTGAACGCGGCCAACGAGATCGCGGTCGAGGCTTTTCTCTCCGAGCGCATCGGCTTTCGCGACATCGACCGCGTCGTGCGCCGCGTGATGGACGAGAACGAGCACGGCGCCGCGCACGACATCGAGGCCGTGATGGCCCAGGATGCGCGCGCCCGCGCAGCCGCTTCCAGCATCGTCAGTTCTCTTTCAAGGTAAAGCCATGAGCTTCCTCTACACCGCGGTCGCCTTCATCCTGGCGCTGGGGCCGCTCATCGTCTTCCACGAACTCGGCCACTACTGGGTCGCACGCGCCTGCGGCGTGAAAGTGCTGCGCTTCTCGGTCGGCATGGGCAAGGTGCTGTGGTCGCGCCGCTTCGGCCCCGACCAGACCGAGTGGGCCGTGTCCGCGCTGCCGCTGGGCGGCTACGTCCAGATGCTGGACAGCCGCGATCCGAACACCACGCCGAAGGACGAGGCGGAAAAAGCGCGCGACTTCGTGCGCCAGAACGTCTGGAAGCGCATCGCCATCGTCGCCGCCGGCCCGACCGCCAACTTCCTGCTGGCGATCGTCCTGTTCGCGGCCCTGTTCATGCACGGCATCGAAGAGCCGGCCACCAAGCTGCGCCCGATGGCAACGAATACGCCTGCGTATGTCGCCGGCGTGCGCGGCGGCGACAGCGTCCTTGCCGTGAATGGCGAGCAGGTTGCAAGCTGGTCCGACCTGCGCTGGCAGATCACCCATGCCGCGGTCGACAAGCAGGACGCTCATCTCACCATGCGCGGCCGTGATGGCGGCCAGTACGCAGCCACGATTCCGGCCACGGCCTTCAAGGAGCCGGGGCCCGACAGCGATCCGATGTCCGCGCTCGGCCTGGATGTCTGGATCGGCATGCCGCAAGTGGAAAAGGCGGCCGAGGACGGCGCCGGTGCGCGCGCCGGCCTGCTGCCAGGGGACGTGGTGCTGGGCGCGGACGGCAAGGCTTTCCAACATGCCGCCGACTTCGTGCAGGCGGTACGCGCCGCGCCCGGCCGCACGCTGCAGCTGCAGGTACGGCGCGCCGGCCAGGTCGTCACGCTGCCCCTGACGCCCGCACGGGACGCGAAAGGGCAGGGCCTGGCCGGCGTCCAGCTGGCCCCGGCCATCGAGCGCGTGACCGTGCAATCGGGACCGGTCGAGGCCATTGCCAAGGGCGCCGGCCGCACCTGGGAGATGACGGCGCTGACCTTCCGCATGATCGGCAAGATCGTCACGGGGCAGGCTTCGCTGAAGAACATCACCGGTCCGATCGCGATCGCCGACTACGCCGGACAGACCGCACGCATGGGCCTGGCGACCTTTTTGGGCTTCATCGCGGTAGTCAGCGTGAGCCTGGGTGTAATGAATCTGTTACCAATCCCCGTACTGGATGGGGGGCATTTGTTGTATTATTCGCTGGAAGTTTTGACCGGGCGTCCCCTGTCCGAGCGAATCCAGGGATTCGCGCAGCGCGCAGGGGTGGCCCTGCTGTTCATGCTGATGGCGCTCGCCATCTTCAATGACCTGTCGCAGCGGCTGTAGCGACGCCAGGGTATAGAGCATCTGACAAAACCTTCAGGGCAAGGCGCACCGTCGAAGACAGTACGAACTGTACGGCGAGACGGTGCAACGCCGCCATGAAGGTTTTGTCAGATGCTCGCCGCGGCAAACAAGAATATGTACGTACGTTGTCCACTGACTGATTAGCCAATGAAATCACAACCAGATCGTTTTGCCCTGCCGTTCATTCGCCGCAGCCTGATCGGCGCGGCCGTGCTGGCGCTGTGCGCCGGCCAAGCGCTTGCCGTCAATCCGTTCGTCGTCAAGGACATCCGCATCGAAGGCATCCAGCGCACCGAAGCCGGCACCGTGTTCAGCTATCTGCCGGTACGCGTGGGTGAAACCTTCGACGACACCAAGAGCATCGCCGCGATCAAGGCCCTGTACGCCACCGGCTTCTTCAAGGACATCCGCCTCGAGGAAGAGAACGGCGTGCTGGTGGTGCTGGTCGAGGAACGTCCGGCGATCAACACCGTCGATTTCACCGGCACCAAGGAATTCGAGAAGGACATGCTGGTCAAGGCGCTGAAGGACATCGGCGTCGGCGAAGCCAAGATCTACGACAAGGCCGCGGTCGACCGCGCCGAACAGGAACTCAAGCGCCAGTACCTCTCGCACGGCCTGTACGGCGTGAAGATCACCACCACGATCACCCCGATCGAGCGCAACCGCGTGAACGTCATGTTCAACGTCGACGAAGGCGAGATCGCGCGCATCAAGGGCATCAACATCGTCGGCAACAAGGCCTTCACCGACAAGCAGATCCGCGAAGTGCTGCAGCTGGAAACCTCGGGCTGGTTCAGCTGGTATTCGAAGGCCGACCAGTATTCGAAGACCAAGCTGACCGGCGACCTGGAAGCGGTCAAGTCCTTCTACCTCGACCGCGGCTACCTCGAAGCCAACGTCGAATCGACGGTGGTGGCGATCACCCCGGACAAGAAGCAGATCTACCTGACCATCAACATCACCGAAGGCGAGAAGTACACCGTCTCGAGCGTGAAGCTGGAAGGCGAGACCTTCGGACGCGAGGAAGAGCTGCGCCAGCTGATCGTCCTCCAGCCGGGCAAGACCTATTCGGGCGCGCTGCAGGAAGCCTCGAACAAGCGCATCGCCGCACGCCTCGGCCAGTTCGGCTACGCTTTTGCCAACGTCAATGCCGACCCGCAGATCGACCGCGAGAAGCGCGAAGTCGCCTTCACCTTCGTCGTCGATCCGGGCAAGCGCGCCTACGTGCGCCACATTAACGTCTCGGGCAATACCGTCACCCGCGACGAAGTCATCCGCCGCGAATTCCGCCAGTTCGAAAGTTCCTGGTACGACGCCGACAAGGTCAAGCTCTCGCGCGACCGCGTCGACCGCCTCGGCTACTTCAAGGACGTGAAGGTCGATACGCCGGAGTCCCCGGGCACCAGCGACCAGGTCGACATCAACCTGTCGGTCGAAGAACGCCCGACCGGTAACTTCACCATCGGCGGCTCGTTCTCGCAGGCCGAGAAGTTCACCTTCACGGCCTCGGTCCAGCAGGCGAACTTCGCCGGTTCCGGCCAGACCGTCGGCATCGACCTGAACACCTCGAAGTACAGCCGCACGATCGCGTTCTCGAACAGCAATCCGTACTTCACCGACGACGGCGTCTCGCGCGCCTTCCAGCTCTACCTGCGCACGACACGTCCGCCGCTGTCGAACATCGGTTCGTATACGGTGCGCCAGACCGGCGGCAACCTGACCTTCGGCGTGCCGTTCTCGGAAACCGACACCGTCTACTTCGGCGCCGGCCTGGAGCGCACTTCGCTCGAAACCGATGCCACCAGCCCGGCCCTGTACCGCAACTTCGTGGCCCAGAACGGCGGCCCGGCCAACGGTATCGGTACCGGCAAGAGCATCTCGATCCCGCTGACCGTGGCCTGGGGCCGCGACAGCCGCGACAGCGCGCTGACCCCGAGCATCGGCCGCTACCAGCGCGCCAACCTCGAAGTCGACGCGATCGGCGACGCCAAGTACTTCCGCGTCGTCTACGAACACCAGTGGTACCGTCCGCTGACCACCTGGATGACCCTGGCCCTGCGCGGCGAGCTCGACTACGGCAAGGGCATCGGCGGCAGCTCCTACCCGGTCTTCAAGAACTTCTACGCGGGCGGCATCGGTTCGGTGCGCGGCTACGAGAGCTCGACCCTGGGCGTGGTCGATCCTGTCTACGGCGACGCCATCGGCGGCTCCAAGCGCGTGATCGGCAACGTCGAGCTTCAGTTCCCGTTCCCGGGCAATACCAAGGACCGCACCCTGCGCTGGTTCACCTTCATGGACGGCGGCCAGGTCTACCAGGAGAAGTCGAAGATCTTCCTGGGCGAGCTGCGCTACTCGGCCGGTATCGGCCTGTCCTGGATTTCGCCGGTCGGCCCGCTGCGCTTGAGTTATGCTAAGCCCCTGAACGCGAAACCGGGCGACCAGCTCGAGCGCTTCCAGTTCCAGATGGGCACGGGCTTCTGACCGGGCTTGTACTGGCACTTATCCTTTCATCGCGGAGAATTATGTTGAAAAATCCGATAGCCACGCTGCCAACCGTCCTGATGTTGGCAGCCCTGTGCGCCGCTCCGCTGGCGATGGCGCAGACGGCGCCGAGCCGGATCGGCTTCGTGACGACCGAGCGCCTGATGACCGAATCGAAGATGGCCAAGGCGGCCGACGCCAAGATCCAGGCCGAGTTTTCGAAGCGCCAGAAGACGAACGAAGAGCTGATGGCCAAGTTCAAGACGATGAGCGAGAAGTTCGACGCCGACGCACCGCGCCTGACCGACATCGAGCGCACCCGCCGTGCGCGCGAACTGTTCGACATGGAGAAGGACGTGCAGCGCATGAACCGCGAGTTCACCGAAGACCTCATGCAGAGGAAGAGCGAAGAGCGCGCCGCCATCGCCACCAAGGCCTACAAGCTGATCGAACAGATCGCCGAGCAGGAAAAGCTCGACGCCGTGCTGCAGGAAGCCGCATGGTCGAGCCCGCGCATCGACATCACCGACCGCATCCTGAAACTGCTGGACAAGTAATTTTGGAACAACGTGAACAAACCCGGCCGGGCGTGCGCCTCGGCGACCTGGTCGAGCGTTTCGGCGGCCAGCTGACGGGCGACCCCGACCTGGTGGTCGCCTCGATCGCCCCGCTCGACAGCGCGGGTCCCACCCAGATCAGCTTCCTCAGCAACAGCAAGCTGCGCGCCCTGGCGGCGCAAAGCGAGGCCGCGGCGCTGATCCTGTCGCCGCTGGACGACCCGTCGGTCGCGGCCACCTACACGGGCGCGCGCATCGTCACCACCAACCCCTACGCTTATTTCGCCCGCGCCGCGCAGTACTTCGTGTCGCTGGAAGAAGCGGCGCCGCTGCCGGGCATCCATCCGAGCGCCGTGGTCGATCCATTGGCCGAAATCGACGCCACTGCCCACATCGGCCCGCACGTGACCATCGAAGCGGGCGCAGTGGTGAAAGCCGGCGCCGTGATCGATCACGGCTGCTTCGTCGGCCGCGACGCCGTGGTCGGGGAGGGCACGCACTTCTTCGCCAACGTCACCTTCCATCGCAAGTGCATCATCGGCGCGCGCGGCATCGTCCACTCGGGCGCGGTGATCGGCGGCGACGGCTTCGGCTTCGCCAACGAAGGCGGCGTGTACATCAAGATTCCGCAAACCGGGCGCGTGGTGATCGGCGACGACGTCGACATCGGCTCGAACACCTCGATCGACCGCGGCGCGCTGGCCGATACCGTCATCGAAGACGGCGTCAAGCTCGACAACCAGATCCAGATTGGCCACAACTGCCACATCGGCAAGCACACGGCGATGGCCGGCTGCGTCGGCGTCGCCGGCAGCGCCAAGATCGGCAGTCGCTGCACCTTCGGAGGCGCGGCGATGGTGCTGGGCCACCTCGAGATCGCGGACAATGTCCACATCTCGTCGGGCTCGATGGTCTCGCGTTCGGTGCTCGAGCCGGGCCAGTACACGGGTTTCTACCCGCTGGCGAAGAACGCCGAATGGGAGAAGTCGGCGGCCATCGTGCGCAACCTGAATTCCATGCGCGACAAGATCCGCGCCCTGGAGAAAACAATTAAAACGATTAGTGAAGAAAAATGACCGATACCACCACCACTGAAAAGCGTACCCTCGGCATCACCGAGATCAAGGAATACCTGCCGCACCGCTATCCGCTGCTGCTGGTCGACCGCGTGCTCGACGTCGAGGTAGGCAAGCGCATCACCGCGATCAAGAACGTGACCGTCAACGAAGAATTCTTCAACGGCCACTTCCCGCACCAGCCGGTGATGCCGGGCGTGCTGATGATCGAGGCGATGGCCCAGACCGCCGCCATCCTGTCCTTCATGACGATGAACGTGAAGCCGGACGAGAACTCGGTGGTGTACTTCGTCGGCATCGACAACGCGCGCTTCAAGCGCCCGGTCGGTCCCGGCGACCAGCTGGTGATGGACGTCGAGATCCTGCGCGTCGCGCGCGGCATCTGGAAGTACAAGGCGACCGCCAGCGTGGACGGCAAGGTTGCCGTGGAAGGTGAACTGATGTGCACCATCCGCGCTAATGAAAACGCAGCGGGGCAGTAATGAGTAAGATTCATCCAAGCGCGATCGTCGATCCGAAGGCCGAGCTGGACAGCTCGGTCGAGGTCGGCCCGTATTCGATCATCGGCCCGAACGTGCGCATCGACGCCGGCACGGTCGTGGGTCCGCACGTGGTCATCGAAGGCCATACGACGATCGGCAAGGACAACAAGTTCTTCCAGTTCGGTTCGATCGGCGCCGCGCCGCAGGACAAGAAGTGGAAGGGCGAACCGACCCGCCTGGAAATTGGCAACGGCAACACCATCCGCGAATTCGTCACCTTCAACCTGGGCACGACCCAGGACGAGGGCGTCACCCGCCTGGGCGACGACAACTGGATCTCGGCCTACGTGCACCTGGCGCACGACTGCCAGGTCGGCAGCCACACGATCTTCTCGAACAACGCGCAGCTGGCCGGCCACGTGCACGTGGGCGACCACGCGATCCTGTCGGGCTACGCCGGCGTGCACCAGTTCTGCAAGATCGGCGCCCATGCCTTCATCGGCATGTACACCAGCCTGACCCAGGACGTGCCGCCTTTCGTGCTGGTCTCGGGTAACCCGGCCGGCGCGCGCGGCGTGAACATCGAGGGCCTCAAGCGCCGCGGTTTCACCCGTCCGCAGATCGACGGCATCCGCGCCGCATACAAGCACATCTACCGCGAAAACCTGACGCTGGAAGAGGCCAAGGCCGCGCTGGCCCAGGACGAGGCCTCGATGCCCGAGGCGGCCGACGGCATCCGCGCGATGCGCGACTTCCTCGGCATCGCCACCCGTGGCATCGTCCGCTGAAGTGAATCTCGCTCTGGTCGCCGGCGAGGTGTCCGGCGACATGCTCGCCGCCCGCCTGCTGGCCGGGCTGCGTCCCCATCTCCCCAACGCGCGTTTCCACGGCATCGGCGGCCCGCGCATGATTGCGCAAGGCTTCGAGTCGGATGTCCCGATCGAGACCCTTACCGTGCGCGGCCTGTTCGAGATCATCCCGCGCTACCGCGAAATCAAGGGCATCCAGAACCGCCTGCGCGATCGCCTGCTGGCGGAGCGGCCGGCCGCCTTCATCGGCGCCGACTACCCCGGCTTCAACCTCGGCCTGGAAGAGCAGCTGCGCGCCGCCGGGATTCCGACCGTGCACTTCGTCGGCCCGCAGATCTGGGCCTGGCGGGGAGGGCGCATCAAGAAGATCCAGCGCGCGGTGTCGCACATGCTGGTGATCTTCCCGTTCGAGGAAAAAATTTACCGGGACGCCGGCGTGCCGGTGACCTATATCGGCCATCCGCTGGCCGAGACGATCCCGCTGGTGCCCGACGTGGCCGCGGCGCGCGCGCAACTGGGGATCGCGCCGAACGCGCGCGTGGTCACCGTGATGCCCGGCAGCCGCATGGGCGAGCTGAAATACCTGGCCGAGCCGTTCGTGCGCGCGGCCGGGCTACTTGCAAAACGCGACCCCGGCCTCCAGTTCGTGGTGCCGATGGCCGGCGAGAAGCAGCGCGCCTACTTCACGGAGATCGTCGCCCAGGCGGGCTTGCAGGACATCCGACTCCAGCTGGTCGACAACTCGCATACGGCGATCGCCGCCGCCGACGCGGTGCTGGTGGCCTCGGGCACGGCGACCCTGGAAGTGGCGCTGTTCAAGAAGCCGATGGCGATCGCCTACAAGGTCATGCGGGCGTCCTGGGAAATCATGCGCCACATGGGCTACCAGCCCTGGATCGGCCTGCCGAACATCCTGGCGCGCGAATTCCTGGTGCCGGAGCTGCTGCAGCACGCCGCCACGCCGGAAGCGCTGGCCGATGCGGTGTGGAAGCAACTGAATGACGCGCCAGGGCGCGACCGGCTTGCGGCGCGCTTCACGGAGATGCATCATAGCCTCCTGCGCGACAGCGGCGCGCTGAGTGCCGAGGCTGTGCTGCGGATCATCCGGCCGTAACGCGGGCATGCCCGCCCTACGTTACGCACCGGTCCGTAGGGCGGGCATGCCCGCGTGACGCACGGATCCGCGTGCCGCGCTCCCTGAATATCGAATCAAACAAACAAGCACCATGAGCAAAAAACGCGTCAACTTCTACCCCGGCCTGCCGCCCCGGCTGCGCCCGTTCACCGACCTCGACATCGTCTGCGGCGTCGACGAGGCCGGCCGCGGTCCGCTGGCCGGGCCGGTGTTCGCCGCCGCCGTCATCCTCGATCCCAGGCGTCCGATCGAGGGCCTGCGCGACTCGAAGAAGCTGACCGAAGCGCGCCGCGACGAGCTGGCGCCGCAGATCCGCGAGAACGCGCTGGCCTGGGCCGTGTGCCAGGCGAGCTGCGAAGAAATCGACACCCTGAACATCCTGCACGCGACCATGCTCGCCATGCGCCGCGCCGTGGAAGCGCTCACGATGGTCCCCACCATCGCCCTGATCGACGGCAACCGCTGTCCGCCGATGGAGATCCGCGCCCACGCCGTGATCGAGGGCGACGACAAGTGCCACGCGATCTCGGCCGCCTCGATCCTGGCCAAGACCGCGCGCGACGCCGAACTGGTGCGCCTGCATGCACAATATCCCGAATACTGCTTCGACCAGCACAAGGGCTACTCCACGGCGCTGCACCTGGAGCGCCTGCGCCGGCACGGCCCCTCGCCGGTGCACCGCCGCTCCTTCGCGCCTGTGCGCAGCCTGCTGCAGGTCGACCTGTTCGCGCCGCCGGATGAAAGTGTGGCGTTCGCATGAAGACCATCACCTCGCGCGACAATCCCTTTTATAAAGACCTGGTCAAGCTGGCATCGAGCTCGCAGGCGCGGCGCAAGGCCGGCCGCACGCTGCTCGACGGCGTGCATCTGTGCCAGTCCTGGCTCGACCTGCGCGGTGCGCCAAGCCACTGCGTGGTTTCGGAAGAAGCCCTGCACAATCCCGAAGTGGCGGACATCGTCGCCCGCTGCGAAGGCCTGCGCGCCCACGTGACGGCCTTGCCGGACGCCCTGTTCGGCGCCCTCAGCCAGGTCGAGCACGGCGTCAACCTGCTGTTCCTGGTCGAGACCCCGAGCGCGGCCCAACCCACCGCACTGAGCGTGTCCGCGGTGCTGCTCGACGGCGTGCAGGACCCGGGAAACGTCGGTTCGATCCTGAGGAGCGCCGGCGCGGCCGGTATCACCCAGGTCTTCTGCAGCCCCGGCACCGCCTTCTGCTGGTCGCCGAAAGTGCTGCGCGCGGCCATGGGCGCCCACTTCGTGCTCGAGATCTTCGAGAATGTCGACCTGGCCGCCCTGATCGACGCGTCCGGCATTCCGGTGCTGGCGATGAGCGGTTATGCCGAGCAAAAACTGTATGAGGTCGACCTGCGCGGCCCGGTCGCCTGGCTGCTGGGCCACGAAGGGCAGGGCGTTGCGGACGAGCTGATGAGTCGCGCCACCCACCAGGTCGTGATCCCGCACGCGGGCCAGGTCGAGTCGCTGAACGTGGCCGCGGCCGCCGCGGTCTGCTTCTTCGAACAGCTGCGCCAAAGAGCGTAATGGACGGCAGCCGGGCCGGTAGGGTAAGCTCCGGCTAACGAACCCGTGGAGCAGTAGAGATGGACATCGCGCATTTGCATTTTCTGGTAGCCGAGGGCGACAGCGCCCAGCGGGCCGGGCTGGTCGAGATGCTGGGCCGCCTGGGCGCCAGCCGCGTCACCGAGGTGCCCGACGGGCACATGGCGCTGCGCACCTTCCAGGCCGGCTTCACGCCGCGCGTGCACGTGGCGATCGTCGACCTGGCCCTGCCTGGCATGGACGGGCTGGAACTGATCCGCAACCTGGCCGCGCTCGATTCCGGCATCAGCCTGATCGTCACCGGCGCGCAAGCAGCCAATTTGCTGTTCTCGGTCGAGACCCTGGCCCAGGTCTACGGCATCGACCTGCTCGGTTCCATCTCCAAGCCGGTTACCGCCGCCAAGCTGAAACCCCTGCTCGACAACTACGCGCCGGCCCCAAACCATGCCGCGGCCGACACGACGCCGCGCTTCTCCTTCGCCGAAATCGGCACCGGCCTGCAAAAGCGCCAGTTCGAACCCTTTTTCCAGCCGAAGATCGAGCTCGCCACGGGCCAGGTCAAGGGCCTGGAAACCTTCGCCCGCTGGCGCCACCCCGAGCACGGTCTGCTCGGCCCCTCGGCCTTCATCGACGCGCTCGAGCAGAACAACCGCATCGACTTCCTCGACTGGAGCATGATCGAGCTGTCGGTCGAGCGCTGCCGCTGGTTCCACGACCAGGGCACGCCGATCTCGATCTCGATCAACCTGGCGCCCGAGACCCTGGCGCACCCGGCCTTCCTGCGCCAGCTCGGCGTCGTGCTCGGCCGCCATGCGGTCCTGCCCGACTACATCACCTTCGAGATGCCGGAATCCTCGGTGCTCAACACCGACCCGAACTTCATCGAACGCCTGGTGCGCCTGCGCATGATGGGTTTCGGCCTCGCCATCGACGACTACGGCACCGGCCGCTCCAACCTGCAGCTGCTGGCGCGCATCCCGTTCACCGAGCTGAAGATCGACCGCAGCTTCGTCGACGGCGCCTCCAAGCGGCGTCCGCTCGGCACCGTGCTGCGCTCCTGCCTCAGCCTGGCGCACAGCCTGGACCGCATGTCGGTTGCGGTGGGCGTGGAGACGCGCCAGGACTGGGACTTCCTGCAGGGGCTCGGCTGCACCTATGCGCAGGGCTATCACATCGCCAATCCGATGGAGGCCACCGCTTTCCCCGGCTGGCTCGAAGACTGGCGTCACTTCTTTTAAACGCGCTTCGTTTTTCTTCTGTCGAGGAGGATGGATGGGCATTGCATTGCGCTGCCGTTGCGGCAAGCTGGAAGGTGAAGTCGATGCCACGCGCGTGAAGGCGCGGGCGGTTTGCTACTGCAAGGATTGCCAGGCCTTTGCGCGCTTCCTCGCGCCGGACGGCAGCCTGCTCGACAGTGCGGGCGGCACCGAGGTCGAGGCGATGCCGCCGGCCGGCCTGCGCTTCACCAGGGGCGTCGAGCACCTGGCCTGCATGTCGCTGAGCCCCAAGGGCATCTACCGCTGGTACGCGTCCTGCTGCAATACGCCGGTCGGGAATACCCCGCGCAATCCGAAAGCTTCCTACCTCGGCCTGGTGCGTACCTGCCTCGCCGCGGCGCCGGAAGAGCTGGACCGCCAGCTGGGCAGCGGGCGCATGACGGCAAATACCGAGTCGGCGCACGCGCCGGTGAAAGCGACGCCTTTCGCCGTGCTGCGCGCAGTGCCCAGGCTCGGCGCCATGCTGGTCGGGGCGCGCATCGGCGGCGGCTGGCGCCAGAATCCCTTCTTCGACGCCGCAGGCGCGCCGGTACGAGCCCCACGCGTCCTGAGCCGCGAGGAGCGCGCGGCCGTCACACCGTAAGGGATCAGAGCTCGATCACCAGCTCCGGCCTGAACCCTTCCTGCTCGCCCTTGCTGAGGTAACCCAGTGATCGCTACAGGCTCCGATTTCGTGCCGGATAATCTGGCAGCTACGTATCACCGCGTGGAGTCAGGACTCCACCCTACACCTCGATCACCAGCTCCGGCCGGAAGCCTTCCTGCTCGCCCTTGCTGAGGTAACCCAGCGGGTTCGCCACGACCCGGCAGGACCAGGGCTGGCCATCTTCCACGCCCACGACCACGTAGTCGTTCATGCAGTGCAGGTGCCCGTGCATCCAGACGTCGGCCAGGGGCAGCAAGTCGTCGAGGGCGTTGCAGAAGCCCGCGGTGCCCGGCGTGACGCCGTAGCGCGGGTCGGCGCTTTTCAGGCTGGGGGCGAAGTGGGTGACGGCGACCGTCACGCCATCGAAGGGTTCGGCCAGCGCGGCACGCAGCCAGGCCTGGCAGTCGAGCGCCATGGCGCGCCAGCCCTCGGCCAGCACCGGCTCGCCGTTGCGCAGGGTGGTGTTCTTGCCTAGATAAAAATTCGCGGCGCGGAAGGCTTTTTCGCGCAGCTGCAGCTGTTTCGTCAATTCGTGTCCCACGGCGAGGGCGTCGAAATCGGCCCACAGGGTGGTGCCGACGAAGCGCACGTGGTCGACGATCACGGTCTCGCGGTCGAGCCAGGTGATGCCGAGGCGCTCGCAGGTGGCGCGCAGGCGCGCGTTCGTCGCGTCGAAGTCGAGGCCGTCGTATTCGTGGTTGCCCGGCACGTAGAGCACCTTGGCCCTGGTTGCGCCCAGCAGCGGGGAGAAGCGTTCCAGGCCGAAGTCGGTGCCGGTCAGGCGCGAGCCGTTCTGGTAGGAGCCGATGTCGCCGGCGAGGACGATGAGGTCGGCGTCGGGCGCCAGCTCGGGCTGGAAGGCCGGATAGCGTTCGAGGTGGAGGTCGGAGAACAGCTGTATGCGCATGGCGGCAGTATAGCCTGACCCGGCTCCGTCCCGTAGCGTACACCCGAAACGCGGCAAGGGTGCGCAAGCGCACAGAACCCGGGCGGTGCCCGGGCTACGGTGCAGCATCGACCAGCGGAGGGGGACAGCATGAGCAAGGACACAGACAATCTGCGCGTCAAGCCGGCGAACATGCCGGCCGGCGGCTGGGGCTCGGTAGGCGAGGTGGCGCACATCCTGTTCGACCAGCGCTCGGCGCTGAAGGACGCGCCGCTGCTGGCGAAGCAGAACAAGACCGACGGCTACGCCTGCGTCAGCTGCGCCTGGGCCAAGCCGGCCAATCCGCATCCCTTCGAATTCTGCGAAAGCGGCGCCAAGGCTACCGCCTGGGAAACCACCAGCAAGCGCATCGACCCCGCCTTCTTTGAGCGCCACACGCTTACGCAACTGGAAGCCTGGGGCGACCACGAACTGGAAGACCTGGGCCGCCTGACCGTGCCGCTGCGCTGGGATGCGGCCAGCGACAAATACCGCCCGGTCGGCTGGGACACGGCCTTCGCCGAGATCGGCGCGGCCCTGCGCGCCATGGAGCGCGAACAGGTCGTGTTCTACAGCTCGGGCCGGGCCTCGCTCGAAACCTCCTATATGTACAGCCTGCTGGCGCGCATGTACGGCAACAACAATCTGCCCGACAGCTCCAACATGTGCCACGAGAGCACCTCGGTGGCGCTGCAGAAGAGCATCGGCGACGGCGTCGGCACCGTGGTGCTGGACGACTTCGCCCAGACCGACTGTATTTTCTTCTTCGGCCAGAACGTGGGCGTGAACAGTCCGCGCATGCTGCACCAGCTGCAGGAAGCGCGCCGGCGCGGTGTCCCCATCGTCACCTTCAATCCGCTACGCGAGCGCGGCCTGGTCAGCTTCACCAATCCGCAGTCCCCGGTCGAGATGCTGACCGGGCACGAAACCGTCATCAGCACCGACTACCTGCAGGTAAAACCCGGCGGCGACACGGCGGCCATCATGGGCCTGTGCAAGGCGGTCTTCGCGCTCGACGACGCGGCGGTCCAGGCCGGCGAGCAGCGCGTGATCGATACCGCCTTCATCATGGAGCACACCCACGGCTTCGCCGAGTTCGAAGCCTCCGTGCGTGCCTGCGAATGGAGCGCGATCGAACGCGAGTCGGGCCTGACGCGCGCGGCGCTGGAAAGCGCGGCCGCGGTGTATGCAGGTGCGGGCGCCGTGCTGGGCGTGTACGGCATGGGCCTGACCCAGCACCGCAACGGCGTGCAGAACGTGGAGATGATCGTCAACCTGCTGCTCCTGCGCGGGAACATCGGTAAACCCGGCGCCGGCGTCTGCCCGGTGCGCGGCCACTCCAACGTGCAGGGCCAGCGCACGGTCGGCATCACCGAGAAGCCCGAGCTGGCGCCGCTCGACAAGCTGAAGGAGCAATACGCCTTCGAACCGCCGCGCAAGAAGGGCATGAACACGGTCGAGGCTTGCGAGGCTATCCTCGCGCGCAAGGTGCCGGCCTTTATCGCACTGGGCGGGAATTTCCTGCGCGCCGTGCCCGAAACCGTGCTGATGGAAGCGGCCTGGCGCGAGATCCCGCTGACCGTGCAGATCGCCACGAAACTGAACCGCAACCACATCATCCACGGCAAGGCCTCGTATGTCCTGCCTTGCCTGGGACGGATCGAAGTCGACCGCCAGGCAAACGGCGAGCAGTCCGTGACGGTCGAGGACAGCACGGCCTGCATCCACGGCTCGCGCGGGATGGCGGAACCGGCGGCGCACACGCTGCTGTCCGAACCGGCCATCGTCGCCGGCATCGCGAAAGCGACGCTCGATCCGAATCCGAAGCTGGACTGGGATGCGTGGGTGGCCGACTATGGCCGCATCCGCGACGCCATCGCCGAGACCTATCCCGACATCTTCGACAACTTCAATGCGCGCATGTGGACCCCGGGCGGTTTCCGGAAACCCGTCGGCGCTGCGCACCGGGTCTGGAAGACCGAGAGCGGCCGGGCGCAGTTCAGCGCACCCGAGGCGCTGGCGGGCCACCCCGACCTGCAGCCGCGCGAAAACACGCTGCGCCTGTTCACGGTACGCAGCGACGGCCAGTTCAACACCACGATCTACAGCCGCGACGACCGTTTCAGGGGCGTGTACGGCAGCCGCATGGTGCTGTTCATGCACCGCGCCGACATGGCGGCGCACGCGATGGCGCCGGGCGACGTGGTCGCACTCAGCTGCGCCGCCGACGACGGCGTGACGCGGCGGGTCGAGGGCCTGGTGCTGGTGCCCTACGATATTCCGCCGGGGACGATCGCCGGCTACTTCCCCGAATGTAATCCGCTGATCCCGCTCTGGCACCATGCCAAGGAGAGCAAGGTGCCGGCTGCGAAGGCGATCGATGTGCGGATCGAGAGAAGTGGGCAACCGAGCGGGGGCGCGCAATGAACGCGGCCGAACCCTTCCTCGAAGCGCCCGATGCGACCCGGCGCCTGCCGGCCAGCCGCTGCACGCGGGAAGGTGTGGAGGAGGGCAGCGAACTGGTGGCCGAGGAAGTGCCGGTCGCCTTCAGCTACAACGGCGTCAACCACGCGGTGATGCTGGCCTCGCCGCTCGACCTGGAAGACTTCGCACTCGGCTTCACCCTGGGCGAACGCATCGTGCGCAGCGCGCGCGACGTCTACGACATCGAGGTCGAATACACGGCGCACGGCATTGCGGTCGAGCTGCGTATCGCCTCGGGCGCGATGGCGCGCCTGAAAGGCACGCGCATGGCGCGGCTTGGCAAGACCGGCTGCGGCCTGTGCGGCGTGGACAGCCTCGATTACTTCGAACAGGACGCGTGTTCGCCCGAACCCTGTTTGGCGCGGCCGGTGCAGGCGCCGTTCGAATCCGCCGCGCTGCACCGGGCGATGGGCGAGATGGCTTCGCGCCAGACGCTGCACCAGGCCACCGGCGCCGTGCATGCGGCCGGCTGGGCCGGGCGCGACGGCAGCCTGCTGTGCGTGCGCGAGGATGTCGGCCGCCACAACGCGCTCGACAAGCTGGTCGGCGCGCTGGCGCGTGCGGGAACGGACGTGAACGAAGGCTTCGCCGTCGTTACCAGCCGCGCGAGCTTCGAGATGGTGCAGAAGGCGGCGCGCGCCGGGATCAAACTGCTGGCCGCGATCTCGGCGCCGACGGCCCTCGCCGTGCGGATGGCCGAGGGCGCGGGCCTGACCCTGGCCGGCTTCGTGCGCGGCGGCAGGCACGTGGTCTACAGCCGCCCCGAGCGCCTTGGCGCCTAGCGCGTGCTGCCGGCCTGCGCGGCCAGGGTCGTGGTCGCGGCCTCGCCATCGAGCGGCCGGAAATAAAAGTATCCCTGCACGAAGTCGCTGCCCATCTCGCGCAGGATGTCCAGCTCGGCGCGGGTCTCGACGCCTTCCGCGACCACGTCCAGTCCAAGGGTGCGGGCCAGCATGACCACGACTTCGGCGATCTGGCGCTTGTCGCTGTGGCTGTCCATGGCGCTGACGAAGGAGCGGTCGATCTTGAGGGTGTCGATCGGCAGGCGGCGCAGGTGGCTGAGCGAGGAATAGCCGGTGCCGAAGTCGTCCAGGCTCAGGCGTACACCGAGCGCCTTGAGCTCCTTGAATACCGCCAGGGCATGCTCCGCGTCGGCCATCACCGCGCTTTCGGTCAGTTCCAGCTTCAGGCTGCCGTGGGCGATGCCCGTTTCGGCAAGCACGCGCTTGACCGCGTCCACCAGCTCGCCCCCGGCCAACTGGGTCGCGGATACGTTGACGCTCATGCTCAAGGGAACACCATGGTCCTGCTGCCAGCGCCGCAACTGGCGGCAGGCCTCTTCCAGCACCCAGTTGCCGATCGTTCCGATCAGTCCAACCTCCTCGGCGACCGGGATGAATTCGATCGGCGAGATCATGCCCAGCACCGGATGGCGCCAGCGCAGCAGCGCTTCGAAGCCGCTGATCCGGCCGTCGCGCGGCGTGACGATCGGCTGGTACTGCAGGAACAGCTGGCTCGACCCCACCGCCTGGCGGAGCTCCGCCTCAAGCGTCAGACGGCGCAACGCGCCTTCCTGCATGGTCTGGTCGAACATCATCCAGCGCGCCCGCCCATTCTGCTTGGCGTGGTACATCGCGATGTCCGCATCGCGCAGCATGTCCTGGACGTCCTGGTAGCCGCTGGAACTGAGGGCGATGCCGATGCTGGCGGTGACGAAGACCTGCTGCTGGCCGACCAGCAATGGCGTGGCGAGCGCCTTGAGCAGGCGCTCGGCGACCCGGATCGGAGTGGAGGCATTGGCTACGTTGTCGAGCAGGATCGTGAATTCGTCGCCGCCCAGGCGTGAGACGACGTAGTCGCCGTCGGCCGCGTCGCGCGCCACCATGTCGTTCTGGCGCAAGCAGGCTGTCAGGCGCTGGGCAGTGGCGACGATGACCTGGTCGCCGGCCTGGTGGCCGAGGCCGTCGTTGATCGCTTTGAAGCGGTCGAGGTCAACGAACAGGACGGCAAACTGGTAACCGGAAATGCGCTGCGAGCGCACCAGGAAGTGTTCGAGGCGGTCGAGGAAGAGCTTGCGGTTGCCGAGCTGGGTGAGCGGATCGTGCAGCGCGTCATGCACCAGGCGGTCCTGGGCGCGGCGCCGTTCGATCACGCGGCCGAGCTGGGTGCCGATCTGCGCCATCAGGCGCAACATGGAGTCGTCGGGCGTCTGCAGCTCGCGGCTGAAGAATTCCAGTATCGCCACCACTTCGTTGCCGATCACGACAGGGAATGCGAACAGCGAGGACAGGCCGAGCCGCACCAGCAGCGGCATGCGCGGATAGTCGCCGGCATTGGCCGCGTCGGCGTTCGCCCAAGCAGGTGCCGCGCTGAGCAGTACGCGGCCGGGTAAACCGACCTGGCCGTCGAAAGCGATCGCTTCGCTCAGTTCGCGCAGCGCGGCAAAGCGGCCGCCGCTTTCGTCGTGCCAGATGGCGGTCGAGTCGAGCGTCGCGTCGGGATGTTTGCCGCGCACGAGCAGCAGGTGGCCCAACGGCCAGCCGGCATAGCGGCAGACCGCTTCGAGCGCACGCCGCATGGCGTCGTCGACGCTGGCAGCCTCGTTCGCGGCGACCGCGATGGACTCGAGCAGCGCGATTTCCTGCTGGCGCTGGAACAGGTCGCGCAGGCCGCGCTCGGCGATGGCCTCGGCTTCCTGGCGCGCCGCCGTTTCGCGCCGCAGGCGGCGCTGCAGGCGCGCGATCTCGGGGTCGACCGCTCCCGCCGGCTCACCGGCGTTCACTTGGGGAACCGGACGTGGAAGCTGCATTTGTCATCGCCAGCGTGCATGCACTGGGACTGCGTGATGGCGGCCTGCTCCTGAAAGTGTTCGGCCGCGCCCTGCATGAAGCCTTCGGCCAGCGCGCACAGGCGGCGCGCGGAGTTATAGCCGATCACGAGCTGTTCGCTGTCGGCGGTATCGAAGTCGAACACGGGCGGGGACGCGCCCGGATACAACTTGCGCACCTCGGGGTGGATCATGTTGTTGAGGGTGAGCAGGAAGCTGCGCGTGTTCGGATGGCCGGCGAAGAAGGCCGGATAGCGCTTGGCGAGCAGCGGCATGGCGCGCCGGCCGAACCAGCGCAGCACGTCCTGTTCCGGCATGCCCAGAGCGGCCGAGGCCACGCCGACCAGGCGGAAGATCTCGGCATCGTCGTAGCTGCCGAGCGAGGTGTAGGCACCGTCGAGGCCGGCGTCATCGAGCAGGCGGTCCCATGTCGCGTCGCCGAACTCGGTACTGACCGCTTCTTCCAGCAGATTGAATACGATGCCCTTCATGATATTTCTTCCAGGTAAGTTTAGATACAGGCTGGATTGTACGCTGCATACCGCGTCCGTGTGCGGGCGGCGCAGGCTCCTACCGGTTCACACCTGAATAAGGCTACTCGTGTTGTCAAACTGCATCATCGACGTGCATGTCGCGCGGGCCGGTCTCTATTCTTCGTCCTGGAGTTTTGCGAAGACAATGAGCGCTTGTTCGTTCAAGCCATCCGTGACGAACGGATCGTCCGGCGCGAACTGGGCGCCGTCGACCAGCATGCGCAGCTTGGCCAGCCGGTCGCCCAGCGCCAATGCCCGCGCCTCCGGGCTGCCTGAGATCTCGATCGCTTCGGCCACCGCCTCCGGGAATTCCCACAGCGTCGTGATGCGCGCCGACAGGGTGCGCGCGTGGCGGAACAGGCCCTCGACGAATTCCTCGGACCAGGGCAGGGCCTGGTCGCCGCAGATCTGGTCGAGCAGGCGGAAGGCGACGACCAGCCCCACGTTTTCCATCAGTCCGGCGAGATAGGCGTCGAAAGTGTTCGCGCGCAGGCCGGGCGCCAGCAGGCTGGCGGCAAGCGCCGCCTTCTCGGACTGGCGCCAGATCACGGGCGAAACGCGGCGCGCCAGCACGCCACTCTGCATGCTGACGATGGGGCGGAAGGCCACGCGCGCCAGCAGCATGCGCATGCCGTTCTGCCCGAGCAGCATGATCGCGGCCTGGATGCTGTTAACGGGTGGTCCGGAGTGGTAGCGCGGCAGGTAGGCCGGCCGGTTCGCCTCGCGGTAGACCTCGGCCACGAGCAGGGTGTCCTGGCTCAGCTGGCGCGAGAGGTCGAATGCGTTCAGCTCCTCGGCCTGCAAGGTGCGCATCAGCTGCGGGATGATCTCGGGCACGCGCGGCACCAGGGCGGCGCCGGCCACGGGTGCCTGCGCCAGGCCGGCCAGTTCCTCGAGGATGCGGCGTTCGATGGGGGCCGGCGCGCGCGGCGGCGGCGCGGCCGTCAGCCAGCGGTACCAGGCGACGTCGATCTCGAGCGTGGTCGCCGGTTCCGGCGCGGGCGCTGGCGGCGCGGCTTGTAGCGCCGCTGCCGCTTTTGGCGCCTCGTCGCCGCCCTTCGATTTGCCGAACCAACCCATGCCGCTACCCATGTCGAATGTCACGGGCGGATTTTACATGAGGACGTAGGGCCGGCGGTGGCTCCCGGATATGCATGCAGCGACAATTTTCGAACAAACGGGAGGGCCGCAAATGCTATTCTGGCAAGCTTGACCAACTTGCATCGATGACGAGGACAGCGTGTTCTTTCAACCCTTCCGTTTCCGCACCCTGGCGCGCTCCGGCGCCGCTCTGGCCGCCGTGACGACGGCCGCGGCGTGTGCCGCCGGCCCGGCCAGCTTGCCGGCCACGCCCGAAGCCTGGCGCGCCGCCGCCCAGGCCGACATCGAGGCCGCCGTCCGCATCACGCGCGAGAACCATCCGGGGCCCTACGATGTGCACAATCCCGGTTTTTCGAACAACCTGGAAGCGGCGCGCAGCCATGGGCTGGCGCTGGCCGCGCGGGTAACCGATGCGCCGGGCTATGTCGCCGCGGTGCAGGGCTTCAATGTGCGCATCAGGGACGGCCACGCAGGCATGGTATCGCGCCTGGACAGTACGAGCACGCCGCCCCAGCGCTGGCCCGGCTTCGTCACTGTCTGGCGCAGCGACGGCCTGTATGTGCATTCCTCGCGGCCCGGCGCGCCGGCAGTGGGCAGCAAGCTGCGCTCCTGCGACGGCAAGGCGGCCGAGCAGCTCATTCGCGACAACGTGTTCAGCTTCCAGGGCCGCGTGGACGAGGCCGGGCAATGGTGGTCGCGCGCGCGCCGCGTCTTCCTAGACGAACACAATCCCTTCGTCGCGCTGCCGCAGCGCTGCATCTTCGAGGCGAAGGGCACCACGACCGAGCACGCGCTGGCATGGCGCCCGCTCGACACCGAGGGCGAGCGCTGGCTGGACGAGAGCAACGGCGGCGATGCCGGACCGGTCGGCGTCACCGAGCAGCGCAAGAACCTGTTGTGGGTGTCGATGCCGACCTTCCATCCGGACGAGGCCGAGCGCGCCGCCTACCGCGCGCTCTACCGCGATGTGGAGACGCGGCGCGCGCGCTGGCTGGCGGCGGATGCGGTGGTAGTCGACCTGCGCAAGAACCAGGGGGGCTCTTCGAGCTGGAGCCTGGACTTCGCCAAAGCCCTGTGGGGAAAGGCGCGCGTGGCGCAGGCGAGCGAGAACTACGATGCAGGCGTCGAGGTCTGGTGGCGCGCCTCGCCGGACAACACCAGCTACGTAGCAAGCCTTGCAGAGCGGCTGGTGCGCGAAGGGCACGCGCAGCTTGGTGCCCGCATCGCCACCTATGGGCGGGGCATGCGCGAGGCACTGGCGCGCGGCGCTCCGTTCTATGTCGAGCCGAGCGAGGCGGCCGCCGGCGCCGTCGCGGAGCCGGATGGTCCGCCCTTCACCCGCCCCGTGTACGTGATCGTTCCCGGCAACTGCGCCAGCGCCTGCCTGGACGCGCTGGACGTGATGACGCGCTTCCCGAATACGGTGCTGGTCGGGGCGCCGAGTTCGGCCGACTCGACCTACATGGACGTGCGCGTCGCCGAGCTGGAATCCGGGCGCGCGGCGGTCATCGTGCCGAACAAGGTCTACGTCAACCGCAAGCGCGCCAACGGCGAGATCTACAGGCCGCAGATCGAAGTGCGCGACATCGTCTGGTCGGTGCCGACGCTGCTGAAAGCCGTCGAGGCCGACCTGGCGCACCGGCGGGCGGGGGAGCGCACCGGTGGGCGTTAGTTCTTCGGGGCCATCCATGCGACAATCGCGCGCATGATGACGCTCTCGGACTACCAGGCGCTTTTTCGCGCCACGCCTTATCCCTATCTCGTGATGACGCCCGACCTCACCATCGTCGGCGCCAGCGGCGCCTACCTGCGCTCGGTCCAGCGCAGCCTGGAAGAGATCGTCGGCCGCAACGTGTTCGACGCCTTCCCGGCCGAGGAAGGGAATGCCGAGGCGACCAACATCGGCGAGGTCAAGGCTTCGCTGCTGCGCGCGCTGGCCAAGGGCGAGCCGGACACCACGGCCTTTGTCCGCTACGCGGTCGAGGTGAATACGCCGCAGGGCAAGCGGTTCGAGGAGCGCTACTGGAGCACCGTCCATACGCCGGTGCTGAACGAGGAGGGTACGCCCATTCTCGTGGTCCAGAACCCGGTCGACGTCACCGAGCTGTATCGCTACGACCAGCAGAACGAGGTGGCGACCCTGCAGCTGGCGCTCCCGAGCGAGAACAATACCGAGAACTTCAACCGCGCCCAGATGCACGAGGCGCTCTCGCGCATCCTGAACAACGAGCGCGAACACCTGCGCAGCCTGTTCAACCAGGCGCCGGGTTTCGTCGCCGTGCTGATGGGACCGAAGCACGTCTTCGAAATGGTCAACGAGGCCTACTACCAGCTGGTCGGCCACCGCGAACTGATCGGCAAGGCGGTGTGGGACGCGCTGCCCGAGGTGGCGGGCCAGGGCTTCGAGCAGTTCCTCGACCAGGTCTACCGCACCGGCGTGCCATGGATCACGCGCGCCATGCCGATCGCGATCCAGCGCGAGCGCGAGGGTCCGATCAGCCAGCGCTACATCGACCTCGTGTACGAGCCTTACAAGGACCAGTACGGCACCACGGTCGGCATCTTCGCCCAGGGCTACGACGTCACCGACGCGGTCGAGGCCCAGGCGGCCAGGCGCGAGAGTGACGAGCGCCTGCGCGACGGCATGGACGCGGCCAAGATGGCGGTCTGGGACTGGAACTTCACCACCGGCGAACTGGCCTATTCGGACAACATCGGCCTCGTGCTCGGCTTTTCGCCGACCGCGATGGACGTCGTCGGCCCGCACATCCACCCCGACGACCGCGAGAAGATCGACCGCGCCCACCGCGAGGCGATCGCGGGCGCAGGCACCTACCAGGAGGTGGTGCGCTTCCTCCGACCCGACAACGGCAGGCAGGTCTGGCTCGACAGCCGCGGCAAGGTGCAGTTCGACGATGAAGGCAAGGCCGTGCGCATGCGCGGCGTGACGGTCGACGTGACCGAGCGCTACCAGGCCGAGTTCGAGCTACGCGAAGCGAACCGCAAGAAGGACGAATTCCTCGCCATGCTGGCGCACGAACTGCGCAACCCGCTGGCGCCGATCAGCACCGCCGCCGAGATGCTGCGCCTGACGAATGCCGCGGACACCCGCACGAAAAAGGCGAGCGAAGTGATCAGCCGCCAGGTCAAGCACATGACGGCGCTGGTCGACGACCTGCTCGACGTCTCGCGCGTCACGCGCGGCCTGGTCGAGCTGGAAAAGGAGCTGGTCGACATCAAGGGGGCCGTGGCCAGCGCCGTCGAGCAGGCCCGGCCCCTGATCGAGGCCCGCCGCCATGCGCTGACCGTGCGCACCGACGCCACCCAGGCCACCGTGCTGGGCGACCGCACGCGCCTGGTGCAGGTGATCGCCAACCTGCTCAACAACGCGGCCAAGTACACGCCCCAGGGCGGCGAGATCACGCTGGCGGTGCACGCGGAGGAGGGCTGGGTCGACATCGCCGTGATCGACAACGGCATCGGCATCGACACGCTGCTGCTGCCGCACGTGTTCGAACTGTTCACCCAGGCCGCGCGTACGCCCGACCGCGCCCAGGGCGGCCTGGGCATCGGCCTGGCCCTGGTCAAGACCATGGTCGCGCTGCATGGCGGCACCGTCACGGCCGACAGCGCCGGCCCTGGCAAGGGCAGCACCTTCACCCTCCGCCTGCCGGCCATCACCCAGCGCCTGAAGGAACACATCGAAGACGCCGCGCGCGAAGGCATGCTGGCCGGCCCTTCGCCGCTGCGCATTATGATCGTCGACGACAACGTCGACGCCGCCGAATCGCTGGCCGTGCTGCTCGAAGCCCAGGGCCACCAGGTGCGGGTCGAAGCGCACCCGGTGCCGGCGCTGGCGCAGGCGCAGCTCGACCCGCCGGAAGTCCTCATCCTCGACATCGGCCTGCCCGAGATGGACGGCTACGAACTCGCGCGGCGCCTGCGCGCCGATCCGGCCACCTCCTCGGCCCTGTTTATCGCGCTGACCGGCTACGGCCAGGCGCACGACCGCATCCTGTCGAAGTCGAGCGGCTTCGAGCATCATTTCGTCAAGCCGATGGATATCGAGCGGCTGGGGCAGGTGCTGGGGGCGGTGCGGCCAGCCGGCTTGTCCTGATCGCTGGAACGCGCCCGACCCGCGTTCCGATGCGGGTCGCCCTCAGGCCAGCCTGCGCACGTGGCGAAAGCGGCCGTAACGGTTCAACAGGTCGTTGATCAGCTGGTCGCGCGTATAGCCGGTCACGTCGTGCTGCTGGTCGCCTTCGGAGCCGTAGGCCATGGCCCGGTAGTGCCTGTTCTCCCGCACCCCGCCCTCGGTCTCGGCCCATGCAAAGCTGGGAGAACGGAAGCTGCGCGCGCGGATCGTGTAGTGGAAGCTGCCGCGGTCGCCGTGCGGCACATGCAGGTCGAGCTGGCCAGGGCGATAGCGCGCCTCGGGAACCAGGCCGCTTTCGCGCATCTGCGCCGCCACCGCTTCCAGTGCGGAGCGCCCCGTATCGTCGAGAAAGGCGGTGATCTCGGATTTGTCGTAGAAGTTGGTGATGTTCCGCAGCCGCTCCTGCCAGCTCAGGCTTGCCGGCTCGGGCAGCGTCTCCGCGGCGCCGGACAGATCCAGGGACGAGGCGCTCGTCTCCGTCTGCAGGGCCCGCATCAGGCCGTAACAGATGAACAGCATCACGACGGCGAAGGGCAGCGCGCTCGCCAGGGCCGCGGTCTGGAGGGCCTTCAGGCCGCCGGCCAGCAATAGCACGGCCGCCACGATGCCGGCGCACACCGCCCAGAAAATGCGCTGCCAGACGGGCGGGTTCGGCGCCGCGCCGGAGGTGATCATGTCGATCACCAGGGCGCCGGAGTCGGCCGAGGTCACGAAAAAGGTAATCACCAGCAGGGTGGCGAGTCCGGAGGCGACCAGGGAGAAGGGCAGCTGCTCGAGTACCTCGAACAGCGCCACCGGCAGGTTGTCGGTGACGGTTTGCGCGACGGCGGCTGTTCCGCTGAGGTCGAGTGCGATGGCGGTGTTGCCGAATACGGTCATCCACAGGAAGGTGAACAGCACCGGCACCAGCAGGACGCCGGTGACGAACTCGCGGATGGTGCGCCCGCGTGAAATACTGGCCGATAGCGATGCGGCCACCGGCGGCGGCCATGCGCTGGCGCTCGGCCTGCGCTATGATTTCTGAATTCCTTTCGTTCACCGCTGATGAAGACACCTTCCAGCCAGCGCGACGCCTTTCATCCCGTTGAGTGCGGCGGCCCTCCCGGCGGGTGGCGTGCACGCCTGCACGAAATCATCTTCGGCATCGATACGCCGGCCGGCCGCGCCTTCGACATCGGTTTGGTGGTGGCCATCCTGCTCAGCATCCTGGTCGTCGTGCTCGACAGCGTGCCGGCCATCGGCGGCCCGCATGCCGAATTGATGTACGCGCTGGAGTGGGTGTTTACCTTGCTGTTCACCGCCGAATACGCGGCAAGGCTGGCGACGGTGCGGCATCCCTTGCGCTATGCGGTGAGCTTCTACGGCCTGATCGACCTGCTGTCGGTGCTGCCGACCTATGTCTCGCTGCTGGTGCCCGGCAGCGAGGCGCTGATCGACATCCGCATCCTGCGCCTGCTGCGCGTGTTCAGGATTTTCAAGCTGACGCTGTATATCGAGGAATACACGCGGCTGGGCGAGGCGCTGGCCGCCAGCCGGCGCAAGATCATGGTCTTCATTTCGGTCGTGCTCATGGCGGTCCTCATCCTCGGTACGGTGATGTACGTCACCGAAGGTCCGGCACACGGCTATACCAGCATTCCAACCGCGATGTACTGGGCGATCGTCACCATGACCACGGTCGGCTACGGCGACATCACCCCGCAGACCGCGCTCGGCAAGGCGATCGCCTCCTTCATGATGCTGCTCGGCTGGGGCATCCTGGCGGTGCCGACCGGTATCGTCACTGCCGAAATGACGGCGCGCCGCAACGATCGGCGCCACGGCAGCCGCCCACTGCTCGCGTGCGGCGACTGCGGCAGCAGCGACCATGATCCCGGTGCGCGTTTTTGCAAGGATTGCGGGGCGGCCTTGTCCGGGACTGGCGCTCGCTCCTAGCGAACGAAACAGGCTCAGTCCTCGCGCGCTGGCCCGGCTGCCATCCGTACCGCCCGCGCCAGGCCTGCCGGCTCGGGCACCTCGCCCTTCCCGGCGGGCCAGCCTTCGCGCTGGCGCCTGCGGTCGCCGTCGCTCGCCTCGGTCTGGTCGTGCAGCAGCACCTGGTGCGTCGGGAAGGGCAGGTCGATCCCATGCGCAGTCAGTGCAGTCTTGACCGCTTCCAGCACCTTGTCCTGCAGGTCGAGGGCGTCGGCACGGCGGGGTGGCCTGATCCACCAGCGCATGCGCAGCTTCACCCCGGCATCGGCATACTCCACGACCAGTACATCGGGCGCAGGCTCGGTCTCGACCCCGGGCAGCGAACGGATCGCATCGAGGATTACCTGCCTGGCCGCGGCGATGTCATCGCCATTGCCGATCACGAGCTCATACTGCAGGCGGCGTTCGGGATAGGCCGTGTTGACGATGAAGCTGCCCTTGTACAGGTCGGAATTCGGAATCACGACCAGCCGTCCGTCGTAGGTCCGCATCTTGGTCGCGCGCGTCTCGATTTCCTCGATGGTGCCTTCGAAGCCACCGAACACGATCTGGTCGCCGATACGGAAAGGCTCCGTCAGCAGGATCAGGATCCCTGCCAGGAAATTCTCGAAGATATCCTTGAAAGCGAAGCCGATGGCGATACCCGTGATCCCGAGCGCGCTGATCAGGTTGCCCGGCGTGAAAGTCGGGAAGGCGATGGTGACGGCGAGCAGGAGACCCAGCAGCCGGATGCTCCACTGGGTGAGGCGGCCGAGGACCAGCACCAGGTTCGCGTGCTTGCGCGCATTCAGGTGCTGCACCAGCCGGCGGCTCCAGCTGGCGACGAAGAGGAACAGCAGGAAGACAAGCAGGGCAATCGCGAGGTTGGGGAGCATGCGCGTGGCACCCAGGCCAAGGGCATGCACACGCTGCATCAGGGCGGCAAGTTCGGCGGACATGGGTACGGGTCTCTCCCTTGAATGTCGAACCCCGATGATGGCGGATTTGGCGGGCAGGCGGCGCAGGCTTGAGGAAGGGCGGTCGCGTGCGCGCCGTGGCGCGCATTTTGGCGATACTGGCGGTCTCACTTGCCACCTGCCTGGAGAAACGATGGGAAGCTATCGCCGTTTCGGCCTCATGATCCTGGTCTCGACACTCGTCATGTATGGCCTGATGTACCTGAACACCTACGAGCCGGCCCATGTCCACTTCAGCCAGACGCGCGCCTGGATGGCGCTGGTGATGGGGGCGGCGATGGCCATCGTCATGCTCGCATTCATGGGCGGCATGTACGAGGACAAGCGGGTCAATGCCGGCATCTTCGCCGGCGCCGCGCTGCTGTTCGCGCTCGCATTGTGGCTGGTGCGCAGCCAGAGCACGGTGGACGACGTGTCCTACATGCGCGCGATGATCCCCCATCACTCGATCGCGATCATGACCAGCGAGCGCGCCGGCATCAGCGATGCCCGGGTGCGCAAGCTGGCGGACAACATCGCAGCCACCCAGCGCAGGGAAATCGCGGAGATGGAAACCCTGATCGCCGACATCGAGCGCAATGGACCACGCAAGTGAGCGGGTACGCAGGAAGCGAGGAGAAGGCGGATGCTGTTCGATAGCTGGGAGAATATCTACCGTATCGCGGTCGTCGGCATCCTGGCCTACGCCGGACTGGTCCTGCTGCTGCGGCTGAGCGGAAACCGGACGCTCTCGAAAATGAATGCGTTCGACCTGGTCGTGACGGTCGCTTTCGGCTCGACGCTCTCGACCATCCTGGTGAACACGGATGTCACCCTGGCGGAGGGCCTCGCCGCCCTCGGCCTGCTGGTTGTCCTGCAGCTGGCCATTACCTGGTGCTCGGTGCGTTTTTCATTCGTCAATGGCATCGTGAAGACCAGGCCGACCGTGCTGATGCTCGATGGCGAGATGCGTCACGCGGCCATGAAGCGTGCGCGCGTGACCGAAGACGAGGTACGCGCCGCGGTGCGCCAGCAAGGCCAGGGCGCGCTCGAGAATATCGACGCCGTCATCCTCGAGTCCGACGGCAGCCTGTCGGTGATTTCGGTTAGCCAGGCGGGAAGCCGGTCCGCGTACGGTACCCTGGCCGGATGAACGGTCAGCCGGCGCAGGGCACGATCCGGCGTACCAGCCGCTCCACGCTGAGCCCTTGCACCAGCACGGAAAAGACGACCACGATATAGGTGATCGTCACCAGAGCGTCACGCTCGGGGCCGGCCGGCAGCGACAGCGCAAGCGCCACCGAAATGCCGCCGCGCAGTCCACCCCAGGTCAGTACCTGCCACGCTCCCTGCGGCAGGCCGGAGCGCCTGCCGAGCAGGGCGACCGGCAGGCCCGCCGTCAGCAGGCGCGCCACGAGCGTCACGCACACCGCGAGCACGCCGGCCGCAAGGAGCGGTCCGGAGAAGGGCAGCAGCAGGGCTTCGAAGCCGATCAACACGAACAGGACCGCGTTCAGCATCGAATCGAGCAGTTCCCAGAAGTGGTCGAGCTGCTCGCGCGTCAGGTCGGACATGCCTTTGCGGCGGCCGCGGTTGCCGATCAGGATCCCAGCCGCCACCATCGCCAGCGGAGCCGACACGCCGAGATGGTGCGCCAGGCTGTAGCCGCCCAATACCGCAGCCACCGTCAGCAGCACCTCTTCCTGGTAGCTATCGATACTCTTGAGCATGCGATAGGTGACGTAGCCCAGGGCCAGGCCGAAGGCGATTCCACCGGCCGCTTCGCGCAGGAGCAGCGCCGAGGTCGCGGCGCCGCCAGGCGCATGGTGCTCGGCGACCGCCGCCATGACCGTGAACACGACAATGCCGACGCCATCGTTGAACAGGGACTCGCCCGAGATGACGGTCTCGAGGTTCGCCGGCGCGCCTACCTTGCGCAGTAGGCCCGTGACTGAAATCGGATCGGTGGGCGCGATCAGGGCGCCGAACACCAGGCAGAAGGCCAGCGGCAGCTCGAGCCCCGTCAGCGGCAGGAGATGGTACAGGCCGACACCGACGGCCAGTGCGGCGGCAACGGTGCCGAATACCGCGAGCAGGCCGACCTGCCAGCGGTACTTCGCCAGATGCTGCAAATCGACCTGCAAGGCGCCCGCGAACAGCAGGATGCTCAACATGCCTTCCATCAGCACCTCGGAGAAGTCGATGGCGCCGAACAGCTCGGCGGCGTAGTCGCGCGGCCTGCCGTAACCGGCATAGTCCAGCAGCAGCGTGGCGGTCGACAGGATCAGCGCGGCGGCCATCACGCCGATGGTCGATGGGAGTTTCAGGAAGCGGGCGTTGATCCAGGCGATCACGGCGGTAATCGCCAGGAAGACGGGTACGACTTCCGGCATGGTTCATCCTTTCGTGTCTGCGGCCTGCGCGCCATGAGCCGGGCACGGCCCCAGGTAGTCGGCGTGCCGCAGCCGCAGCTGGTACAGGTCAGGGGGGAAAGCGAGCGCGCGCTCGGCACGCGCCAGCGCCAGGACTGCATGACGGTGCGCTGCTGCCGCCAGCTGCGCGTCACCGCAACGGCCAAGTTCGCCGAGTACGCGCTGCACGCGCATTGCCACTTCGATCAGGCCCGCCCCATCGCGTGCCAGGGCCGGAAATGCGTCGTCGAACATGTCGTCCAGCGACAGCCGGGGTACTTCGACCCGGTCGTACTCGGGCGAAGCCGGCTGCGCCGGCGCGACCCAGCCGGCAAACAGGCGCTGCAGGGCGCCGAGTACGCTGATTGCCGTTCCGGGATCGTTCACTGCGGGAGACAGGGCGCGGCAACCGATCTCTGCCAGTACGACCAGGCCGAAACGGGGATCCTCGTCGAAATGGCGATGCGGCCCGATCACGAAGGCCTTGCGCAAGAGTGAGGGATCGACCGCTTCGCTAGCCCCGGCATCCGGCAGCACATAACCGAGCGGGCGTGAGGGCACGATCACTGCGCCCGGAACGACGGCCAGGGTGATACGGACGCGGCATCGCGCCGCCAGGCGCTGCAGGGCCGGCATGTCGATGCGCTGGAGCGAGCCGTGTTCCTCGCTATGGAAGGCCAGTCCGCAGGGCGGCCCGTCCGCCGCCAGCCCGCCCAGGCAGGGGCGCTCCCTGCGCCGCGCCATGGCCTGCGCCGTCGCCTGCTCGACCTTGCCGATCACGGCGCCCAGCCGTCCCAGGCGCGCGATGCGGTCGACCCAGCGCACGAATACCAGCACCACGATAATCAGGGACAGCAGCGTCAGCACGAACAGGGTGAAGCGGCCGGGCTTGCCGAAGTAGTCGTTGGTGGACGCGCTCAAGGCGATGATGGAGAAAATGAAGGTGCCGACGAAAATCGACAGCGCATTCTGCGAAACGTCGTCGGCGACGACCAGCGGGAAGGCACGCGCCGTTGCCGATTGACCGGTCGAGGCATATGCCGCCACCATCGATGCGACTGCGAACGTGGCGACACCGAGCATGCTGGCGGCAACGATCTTCAACAGGTCGATGACCGAGGACTGTGCGATGTCGGGCACTTTCCAGCCGAGCGCGACGCCGTCCGCGGCATGCGCCAGCAAGACCCCGGCCACCGACAGTACGCATGCGATGACGGGCTTGACCCATAATCGCTCGCGCAGGCGATTCAATAAAAACTGGAAATGGCCTGGTATGTACATATAGACAAGCGCCTTCGTTCGCTTGCGCTGCCGGCTTCGCGTGTGCAAAGGCGCGACAATGGCGCGAGATAGCCCAGCTTAGCTGGACAGGACGGGCCTGTCGGTTCGTTCGGCAACACTACCCGCACCTGCGCGCCGCTCGCCGCGGTGATCGATCGGGGGCATGGCGAGCCCGAAGATTAATACTCGCGCCGGTCCGGCTTGATCTCCTGCAGGATCGTCGTCGCAATCTCCTCGATCGACTTGGTCGTCGACGACAGCCAGCGGATTCCCTCGCGCTTCATCATCATCTCCGCTTCGTTGACCTCGTAGCGGCAATTCTCGATCGACGCATACTTGCTGCCGGCGCGGCGCTCGTTGCGGATCTCGGTCAGGCGCTCCGGGGTGATGGTCAGTCCGAACAGCTTATGCTTGAACGGCGGCAGGGAAGAGGGCAGCTTGCCGCGTTCGAAGTCGTCCGGGATCAGCGGGTAATTGGCCGCCTTGATGCCGTACTGCATGGCGAGATAGAGCGAGGTCGGCGTCTTGCCGGAACGCGACACGCCGACCAGGATCACGTCGGCCTCGGCCAGGTTCTTGTGCGACTGGCCGTCGTCGTGCGCCAGGGAAAAATTGATGGCCTCGATGCGGTTCTTGTATTCCTCGGAGTCGACCACGTTGTGGATGCGGCCGATGGTGTGGGTCGATTTCACGCCCAGTTCCATTTCCAGCGGTGCAACGAAGGTCTGGAACAGGTCCATGTGCATGCCGTTCGACGCCCGGATCACGCCGGACAGATCGTGCTTGACCAGGGTCGAGAACACGATGGGGCGCTGGTTGTCGGCGGCGTAGACCTCGTTGATGCGGCGGGCCGCGTCTTTTGCCTTTTGCAAGGTGTCGATGAAGGGAATCCGGATCTGGCGGAAGCGCATTTCGAACTGACTCAGCACCGCGTGGCCGAAGGTCTCGGCGGTGATGCCGGTGCCGTCGGAGACGAAGAAAACAGTGCGAGCCGGGGCGGGAAGAGGAGGGCGGGCGTCGAGCGTCATGATATTTTTTTAATGAATACTGTCGGGTTTGCAGTGTTGTGCGATGTGAATCGTGGGCACACGGGGTAGAATGCTCGGCAACGGATTTTTGCATTGTGCTGCACCGCTTCAAGAATAACAAGAACAGGCCTGCAGCCGCGCCCAAAGGTTTCCATCATCAAGTAAGGTGCTTTACCATGACTAACCTGTCTAATGCAGCATTGAAACAACCCGATCAGGGCGCCGGCGTCTACGTCGCTCCGTTCGAGAACCTGCGCATGACCGATGTCGAATCGGTCGGCGGCAAGAATGCCTCGCTCGGCGAAATGATCAGCCAGCTGGCCGGCGCCGGCGTGCGCGTGCCGACCGGCTTCGCCACCACGGCGCAGGCGTTCCGCGACTTTCTCGAGCATTCCGTCGACGGCGGCCCATCGCTGGCAGCCCGCATCGCCACCCGCCTGGAAGGCCTCGACATCGACGATGTGCGTTCGCTTGCCGCGGCCGGCGCCGAGATCCGCCAGTGGATCGTCGAGACCCCGTTCCAGCCGCGCCTGGAACAGGAAATCCGCAGCTACTACGAGCGCCTCGTCGCCGACTCGACCGCCGAGATGTCCTTCGCCGTGCGTTCCTCGGCCACCGCCGAAGACTTGCCGGACGCTTCCTTCGCAGGCCAGCAGGAGACCTTCCTGAACGTGGTCGGCATCGACAACATCCTGGAAGCGATGAAGCACGTCTTCGCGTCGCTCTACAACGACCGCGCCATTTCCTATCGCGTGCATAAGGGCTTCACCCACGCCGAAGTCGCGCTGTCGGCCGGCGTGCAGCGCATGGTGCGCTCGGACGTGGGCGCCGCCGGCGTCATGTTCACGATCGACACCGAGTCGGGCTTCAAGGACGTGGTCTTCATCACCTCCAGCTACGGCCTGGGTGAAACGGTGGTGCAGGGCGCGGTCAATCCGGACGAGTTCTACGTCCACAAGCCGATGCTCCAGCAAGGCAAGTCGCCCGTCATCCGCCGCAACATCGGCTCGAAACTGATCAAGATGGAGTTCACCAACGAGGCGAAGGCCGGCCGTTCGGTGAAGACCGTCGACGTGCCGATCGAGATGCGCAACCGCTACTCGCTGACCGACGAGGAAGTCGTCGAGCTGGCGAAGTACGCCGTCATCATCGAGAACCACTACGGCCGTCCGATGGACATCGAGTGGGGCAAGGACGGCCGCGACGGCAAGCTGTTCATCCTGCAGGCGCGCCCGGAAACCGTCAAATCGCAGCAGAAGGCGACCGACGCCCAGCAGCGCTTCAGCCTAAAGGGCACCGGCACCGTATTGACGAGCGGCCGTGCGATCGGCCAGAAGATCGGCGCCGGTCCCGTGCGCGTGATTACCGACCCGTCGGAAATGGAACGCGTCCAGCCGGGCGATGTGCTGGTGGCCGACATGACCGACCCGAACTGGGAACCGGTCATGAAGCGCGCCTCGGCGATCGTCACCAACCGCGGCGGCCGTACCTGCCACGCGGCCATCATCGCGCGCGAGCTGGGCGTGCCGGCCGTCGTCGGCTGCGGCGACGCGACCGAGACCCTGAAGGACGGCACGTTTGTTACCGTCTCCTGCGCCGAAGGCGACGAGGGCAAGATCTACGACGGCTTGCTGGAAACGGAAGTGACCGAAGTTTCGCGCGGCGAACTGCCGCCGATCCCGACCAAGATCATGCTCAACGTCGGCAACCCGCAGCTGGCTTTCGACTTCCAGTCGGTGCCGAACGGCGGCGTCGGCCTCGCGCGTCTTGAGTTCATCATCAACAACAACATTGGCGTGCACCCGAAGGCCATCCTCGAGTACCCGAACATCGACGCCGACCTGAAGAAGGCGGTCGAATCGGTCGCCCGCGGCCATGCCTCGCCGAAGGCCTTCTACGTCGATAAACTCGCCGAAGGCGTGGCGACCATCGCCGCCGCCTTCTGGCCAAAACCGGTGATTGTGCGCCTGTCCGACTTCAAGTCGAACGAGTACAAGAAGCTGATCGGCGGTTCGCGCTACGAGCCGGACGAGGAAAACCCGATGCTGGGCTTCCGCGGCGCCGCGCGCTACCTGGCCGAGGACTTCGCCGAATCCTTCGAGATGGAATGCCTCGCCATGAAGCGCGTGCGCGAAGAGATGGGCCTGACCAACGTCGAACTGATGATCCCGTTCGTACGTACCCTGGGCCAGGCCGAGAAGGTCATCGAGCTGCTGGCCAAGTATGGCCTGAAGCGCGGCGAGAACGGCCTGCGCGTCATCATGATGTGCGAAGTGCCGTCGAACGCCATCCTGGCCGAGCAGTTCCTGCAGCACTTCGACGGGTTCTCGATCGGCTCGAACGACCTGACCCAGCTGACCCTGGGCCTGGACCGCGACTCCGGCATGGAGCTGCTGGCCAAGGACTTCGACGAGCGCGACCCTGCCGTGAAGGCCATGCTGTCGCTGGCGATCAAGGCCTGCCGTGCGCAGGGCAAGTACATCGGTATCTGCGGCCAGGGTCCGTCGGACAATCCTGATTTCGCGGAGTGGCTGGTGGAGCAGGGCATCGAGTCGATGTCGCTGAATCCCGATTCGGTGATCGACACCTGGCAGAAGCTGGCAGCCAAGTAAGACAGGACAGCCTGCAGTAGCAGGCTGATCGACAAAACCCCGCTCCCACATGGGTCGCGGGGTTTTTTTCTAAGAGCGTTTAACGTCTCAGCTTGGAAAATGAGGACGAGACAACACGTTCGGCCAGCGCGGCCTCGACACGCATGCATGCCAGGAAAGTGCGGGCTGCACTGGTGCCGGCAATACGACGGATCAGCTGCGCTCGATACACAGTCCTTGCCAGCAGATCGTTCTTTCGAACGTAGGGGTGTGCGCTTGGGGACAGGGGGATGGGAGAGGCATCATTGACAGTGCCAATGGCCCTCGATAACTCATTCATTAACATGGTTCGTCTTTCAGTCGAACTACAGTTCACCGAAGCGTTAAGTTGATGCCGAGCGGCGCATCCCGGACAAGATGTGCGCACAGCAAAAATAGGCACGACGCTTCGCTTCATCGCACATGTTCCAACCGGTGCGAAGAAGCTAGACGTTGTATCTTTGACGAATCATGGTAGAGCAAATCTGATTATGCTGGCGCTCAATTGCGAGGTCGCATTGGATAGTAAAAGCTGCACTAACAGATGCAAATTCTGCTCGTGTTCACGAGCCTGCAAGCGAAAAACAAAGATAAAGAATGCCATACCCTACCACCGCCGCACAGGCCAGGAGCATTGCCAGACCAACTAGAGGAAAGCGATTCAAGGACGCATGCCCTTGTTTCGATCGGACCGAATGCGTATTTTCTTTATGGTTTTTCAAGGTATTCTCCTCTCCGGGCGCTGATGCCGTCATTTAGACGAAATAAGCAAATTCTGTACCGGCGACAATCTTAAGGAAAATATTTAACATTTTCAGAGCCTTAGGTGAGCGGGAAGCTTGTCTTGAGCGTACATTTGTAAGTATTTTCGACGCCCCTTGGGCCAGCCGCGCCGTAGAGCTAATAGCCTAATGGCAACAAAATGCTTGACTCGTTGTCAGAACTAGTTAGACTTTTGGAAACCCTCGCCACCCCTGCGGTGGTGGGGGTTTTTCACATCGACTGGAGACTTTCATGCGCCTCGCATCCCTGACGCTTGCCTTGGCCGGCTGCCTGCTGTCCACCGCCGCCTACGCCGCCGATCCCGGTTTCTGCCACTCCGTCTGCGACAGCGAACGGCGCGCCTGCAAGGCCGACGCGCAGCAGCTGGCCATGGAGGACCGTGAGGACCTGCTCGCCGTAGAGGAGAAAAACCGGCTTGCGCGCACCGCGGCGAATACCGGCGCGCCCTCGCAGACGGGCGCCCGTGCACCGGTCGAGACGGCCCTGCATAAGCGCCGCATGCAGCGCGTCGCCGCCTGCGATACGACTTACCAGCGCTGCGAGCGCTCGTGCAAGGCGCCCGAAGCCAAGGCGCCGGCCTCGCCGATCTATACGCCGCGCAAGAGCGGCTGAGGAGCACGTCATGTCCGACTGGATGAACTGGCTGGTGGGCGCGGGAATCCTGGTGATCGCCGAACTCTTCACCGGCACCTTCTATCTGCTGATGATCGCCATCGGCCTGGCCTGCGGCGGCATCGCCGCGCTGCTGGGCCTGTCGGGGCCGATCCAGACCCTGGTCGCGGCCGCGACCGGCCTGGTCGCCACCAGCATCTTGCACCGCAGCCGCTTCGGCCGGCCGGCCAAGATCAGCGCCAGCCGCGACCAGAACGTGAATCTCGACATCGGCGGTCGCGTCACCGTCCCGAGCTGGCAGAACGGCCGCGCGCGCGTGATGTACCGCGGCGCGCTCTGGGACGTGGAGCTGGGGCCGGGCGCGCAGCCGGAGGCGGGCGAATACCGCATCGTCGAGGTGCAGGGCAATCGCCTCATCGTCGCGAATTCATAAGAACAGCTGATAACAGAACCTCATCTATAAGGGATGCTCATGGAATTTTCGTTCGGAACCGTCGCGCTGGTCATCTTCATCATCGCCATCGTGTTCGTCTTCAAGACGATCAATGTCGTGCCCCAGCAGCACGCCTGGGTGGTCGAACGTCTCGGCAAGTACCACGCGACGCTGGCGCCGGGCCTGAACATCGTGATTCCCTTCATCGACCGCATCGCTTACAAGCACAGCCTGAAGGAGATCCCGCTCGACGTGCCGCCCCAGGTCTGCATCACGCGCGACAACACGCAGTTGCAAGTGGACGGCATCCTGTACTTCCAGGTGACCGACGCCATGCGCGCCTCCTATGGTTCCTCGAACTATATCCAGGCCATCACCCAGCTGGCGCAGACGACCCTGCGTTCGGTGATCGGCAAGATGGAACTCGACAAGACCTTCGAAGAGCGCGACCACATCAACACGACGATCGTGAACGCCATCGACGAATCGGCCGCGAACTGGGGCGTCAAGGTGCTGCGCTACGAAATCAAGGACCTGACGCCGCCGGCCGAGATCCTGCATTCGATGCAGCGCCAGATCACGGCCGAACGCGAGAAGCGCGCGCTGATCGCAGCCTCGGAAGGCCGGCGCCAGGAGCAGATCAATATCGCCAGCGGCGAACGCGAAGCGGCGATTGCGCGCTCCGAAGGCGAACGCCAGGCCGCGATCAACCGCGCCCAGGGCGAGGCCAATGCCATCGTCGCCCTGGCCGAAGCCAGCGCCACCGCGCTGCGCCAGGTCGGCGCCGCGATCCGCGAGCCGGGCGGCGAGGACGCCATGAACCTGCGCGTGGCCGAACATTACGTCGATGCGTTCGGTAATCTGGCGAAGACCAATAATTCGATCATCGTGCCGGCGAACCTGGGCGAGATGAGCGGCCTGATTGCGAGCGCGCTGCAGATCGTGAAAACACAGAAGTAAAGGGTAGGCAATGAATGCAGAAATGAGCACCTTGCCGGGCGCGCCTGACATCGCTTCCTCGGCCCACGCCAGCGCCATGCGCCGCATCCTGGCCGCGATTTTGGTGACGATGTTCGTCTCGGGCCTGATGAGCGGCGTGGCGGAACAGCGGCAGATGGAGGAACCCGTGTGGTGGTCGCTGCTGTCGGCCTTCCTGTTGAACTTCCTGACCTTTTGCTGGTTCCGGCTCGACCGTGATGCGCGCGGGCTGCGGCGTTCGATGTGGGCAAATATCGCCATCCTGCTGTTCGGGCCAGTGACGATCCTCGTCTACGTGCTGGTCAGCCGGCCGCGCGGGCAGAAACTGCGCGGCTTGGCGCGGCTGGTCGGCTTTTTCGTCTTGCTGGTGTTCGCGGCCAGCCTGGGCATGATCGCCGCCGCCGGCATCGCTTGAACCAGGACGAAGCCATGAACGGGCCACAAACACTTCGCGTTATCGTGATCACCGGCGCCTCCGACGGCATCGGCGCCGAGATGGCGCGCCAGCTGGCGGAGAAAGAGGGCGCGGGCATTGCGCTGGTCCTCGCGGCGCGCAATGCGCAGCAGCTGGACGCGGTCGCCGCCGAATGCGCGAGCTTCGGCGCGCAAACGATGACGGTGCCGACCGACGTCGGCGTGCAGATCCAGTGCCGCCGCCTCGTGGTCGCTGCCGTCGAGCGCTTCGGCCGCCTCGATGCACTGGTCAATAATGCGGGCCGTTCGGCGCACGCGCTGTTCGAGCAGGTCGAGGATCTCGGCTGGTACGAGGAGCTGATGCGGGTGAACCTGTGGGGCAGTGTCTGGTGCACCCAGGCTGCGCTGCCGCACCTCAAGAACACCCGCGGCAGCATTGTCGCGGTGTCCTCGCTGGCGGGCCTGGTCGGCGTGCCGGGGCGCACGGCCTACAGCGCCACCAAGTTCGCCATGACCGGCTTCTTCGAGGCGCTGCGGGCCGAACTGAAAGGCGCGGGCGTCAGCGTGACCACGGCCTATCCAGGCGTGGTCGATACGAAGATCCGCTACCGCGGCTTCAATGCCCAGGGCGAGGCGGCGGGTGTCAGCGGCCTGAAGGAAGAGGGCGCGATGAGCGTCGAGGAATGCGCGCGCCTGATCATCGACGGCATGAACGGGCGCAAGCGCGAAGTCGTGATGACGGCCAAGGGCAAGCTCGGGCGCTTCCTCAAATTGCTGGCGCCGGGCGTGGTCGAGAAGATCGCGCTGGCGGCGTTGAAGGACGACGTCAGGCCCAGGTAACGAAAGATAGCAATTCACGGATGTGTACATTATTGCCAACAGCAGCCACGCGCTCGACGCAGTGCAAGCAGGCCTGCTATGTCGCGCAGGACCAGACCTTTCCACTCACCTACCTGACCGACCGCCAGTTCGAGGTGCTGGCCCACCTTCTGGTTGATGCGGACAGTCCGAGTCAGGAGCTGTATGATTCCGCCCTGCTCCTGAGCTATGGGGCTGACGAGGGCCGGGACGTGGTTTTGTACAGAGAGCAGTTGCCGGTCGGCGTAGTGCAGTGCAAGCGCTACGCAAAGTCGATCGGGATGAGCGACGTGCTCAAAGAGTTGTTCAAATTCCTGCTTTTTGCGCTTCGCAACCCTTCCCTGATGCCGCAGGCGAAAGATTTTCGTTACGAGTTCTGGACGGCGCGGGATGTCACGAAAGAGGCGGGCAAGTTCTTCATGGAGCCGAACCGTTATTTCAAGGAGCACGCGGCCACCCTTGTCGATCACGTAGAGGCGGCACGTAAGGCGAGCAAAGCATTGCAAAAGGCCTCGCCGCACGGCATCTCGCCCGAGGACGAGGCGCGCCAGGTCATTGCCATCGCACAGGGCCTGCGCTTTGCCCATGTCGGGCAGACGGCGATCTCGCTTCGCCTGATCGCGCACACGGACGTGCGTCGCTGGTTTTTTCGTGGTCCTGGCGACGTGCCTGTGTCGCCGGACGCGGAGCAAGTCGGCATGCTCGTCGATCGCTTGGCGCATCAGGCGATTGTCCGCTTCAAGCGAACCGGCAACCTCGCATCCGGGGCCTATGTTCCGTCGGCCGTCATCGATCGCGCTTTCGCCGACTTCCTGCGCTCGGGAGAACGCGTGTTCGTACTCACCGGCGGATCAGGCCACGGGAAGACGACGTGGGCAGCTAATCTACTGGACTCGCCTCCACCCGGCTGGAAGGTTCTGCTCATCAAGGGAGAGGATCTTGCCGATACCGATGTCAACCTCGCCGAGACGCTCGCCCGTCTGCTCAGGGCGAACGCGATCCCGGCGGAATTGACCGGTGTTGACATGACGGCGGCAGTGTGGCGCTGGCTGGAGGCGGACAACCGGTTACTCTTGGTGGATGGCTTGGACAGAGTTTCGGCGCAGGCGCGGGGCAAGCTGCCGACCTGGATCGAGAATTCACTTGCAGCAGCGGCGGAGCTGCCGTCGCGCGTGATATTGGTTTCGCGCAACGAAGAATGGCGCAGAATCGGAAGCTGCATGAGCACCCCGGTGCACCAGCCCTGCCATCTGGGTTTGTTGTCGGATGAAGAGGCGCAGGCCTTATACCGCGCCTATGGGCTGTCACCGATCAAGCATCATCGTCCCTTGCGGACGCCTTCGCTGATTCGCCGCCTGTCGCAGTTGAAGGGGGAGCTCGGCGGGCCGGTGACGCGCGCGAGGCTGCTGGACAGCAGCGTGGCACAGCGACAGGCAACGCTTACTCTTGCATTCGGCAGGATCGATGTCGAACGTGCTTTCGGCGATCTTAGTCGGGCCTTGGCGGCTGTGCCGGATGCGCGGATACGCTCGAAGGACTTCCTCGGTAACACGACCCTCCTCGACGAACTGCATCGGGAGGATATTCTGGTCAGCGAACCCCCGTGGCTGCGGCCAGAGAGCGACGATTTGGCCGAGTATCTGATCGCCCTTGAACTCGACGTCGGGAAGGCGCTTTTGGCGGTTGAGGAGGGCAGGACCGATCCGATTTTTCTCGGTGCGATCGCGCTGGCTCCCCAGTTGCCCGGCAGGGAAGCCGAGCTGCCTGCGTTGCTGGCGGCCGTTCTGCCCCGCATTCGGGAGGACTCAGGGACCTGGTACGAACTCGCCGCACGGATCATGGCAGAGGTTGAGGATCACAGTCGTCATCTTCCGGTCCTGCGCGAGATTTTCGACGCATGGAACTGGACTAATCTAGCGCTGTATGCCTCGAATCTGCATGAGCTGATGGATGACCTGCGCCTGCCGGTGCCGGACCGGTTCGACCTGCTCATGCGACTAGCCGATCACGAGGACGAGGATGACTGGCGTTGGAAGTTCTGGCTCGATCCGGACGCGCGCGGCCGTACGGTTACGCCCTTTGCGGCCACGATATGCGACATGGTCCGCAGCCACCCGATCGACAGCATGGCCTTGCTCGAAGAGCTGGCCGGGCAAGCCGGAGGAGGAATCCGTCACGCGATCGCGACGGCGCTCCTCTTTGAAGCGGCAGCCGTGGCATTGCCGGAAACGCTGTCTTGCTGCATGAGGCTAAAGCTCGTCGGCAGGGACGTGACCACGAACCTGGCCACCCTTTATCCGCTCGGTTTCGCGCGCCATGCGCTTGGACGGGCACGCAAATCAGCCGCAGCGGTCGACGAAGTCGTCGACGATTTCTTCAAAGCCCTGGTCCGGGCTGTGGTTCATGAGCCTGTCCCGGGCGCGAACGGCGAGTGGGAGGCGATGACCGATGAACTGCTTGCGCTGGCCGGCCCCGGACGAAGCCGACGCCGTCTTCTGTTGTGCGCATTGACACTCAAGCCGTACCGTCATCATCTCGACGAGTTGTTCGGGGCGCTCGACGCATTGTATTGGACCGATATCTGGTGGCTCGTCATGCTGGCGGGCGCGGAGGCGCACGTGCCACTGCGGGCCATCTTCAGCGGCGCAGTGGACAAGCGTGATCCTTACGGCTGTCTAGCACGGTTCGATCCCTTTGCCGTCCCACCTGAACACTGGCCGCTCGTTACCGAGCTGTTCGGCGGGGTCATTACTTCCACAGACCAGCGGGCCCGGCGCGCCGCCTCCGAGGCGCTCGAAACGATCCTTCGCAAGCTGGAGTGGGACGAAACAGGCCCGTATCGGACGTTCTTCCGGGCGGCCCTCAAGCTTGCGGCGGACGGCAGCGGTCGCGTGCGCGCCCCGCTGTTGTTCTACAGCCTGGGCGTCCGGCGCAGTTCGCTTCCCGCCCTAGCCAAAGCTTTTCGCACCAAGCTCGCGCGTGTCCTTGTTCAGGTGGAGGATGGCAGTACACTTGAACCCTTGCGACAAAAGCTGTATCAGAACGGTCCTGCGCACCCGTTCAACGCCGACATGTTGGCGCGACTCGAACGACGCTTCGGTGCGCCCCAGCCGGAACGCCAGGAGATGTACGAGGTGTTAGCAAGGGCGCACAGGTTCGATCGGGATGACTAGAAGTCGATCGTCCCCGTCACGCTCACCGTGCGCGGCGCACCCGCCACCAGGTAGCCGTAACCCGGATAACCGCCCGCCGATGCCCAGTAGTTCTTGTCCAGCACGTTGTCGACACGGGCGCGCAGCGTCAGGTTGCGCTCCATGAAACGCGTAGCCCAGGTCGCGCCGATGTCCAGGCGCGTCCAGGACGGCACTTTCTGCAGGTTGGCGGCGTCGGCGTACTGCGTCGAGGTGTACAGGGCGCGTGCGTTCAGCGACAGGCCTTGCACGTTCGGGACGTCCCAGTCGGCGCCGAGGTTGAACTGCATTTCCGGCACGCCGATGGCTTCGCGGCCGTCGGTGGCGGGGTTGTTGGTGCGCAGCTGTTCGCTGTCGAGCAGCGTGGCGCCGCCCAGCAGGCGCAGGCCTTTTGCCGGGGTGCCGAACACCGACAGTTCCAGGCCGCGGTTGCGCTGTTCGCCGAACAGGCCGAAGACGTTGTCGACGACGCTCGCCTGCGGCTGGCCGGTGGTGAACAGGGCCGCGCTGGCGCCGAACTTGCCGGCATCGACCTTGACGCCGACTTCCTTCTGGCGCGAGACATAGGGTGCGAACACCTGGCCTTCGTTGGCGAGCGGCGCGCCGAAGCCGCCGCTGCTGGCGACCGTGCCCTGCTGCAGGGCTTCGATATAGTTCGCATACAGCGAGACACCCTGTACCGGTTTGTAGACGAGGCCGGCGACCGGCGTGTTGGCGCTCGACTCGTAACGCGAGGTTTCGGCGCCGGTCACGTAGTCGAAGCCGGCGTCCTTGATGCGCTGGTGGCGCAGGCCGACGGTCAGCAGGACCTTGTCGCCGGCGAAGGAGAGGGTGTCGGCGATCGCGGCGCTGGACAAGATGGTCTTGCGGGTCAGGAGCGGGTTGTTCGTGTCGCCGCCCGGCCAGAAGCCGGTGGCCGGCGCGGCGATGTCGACGGGGCGGTAGATGTTGGTCGACCAGCCTGAGAAGTCGCCGAGGTCGTAGGCGTTCTTCGACTCCGAATGGAAGCCCGAGGCGGTGGCCGACAGCGTGTGGCCGACCGAGCCCGTGCGCAGGCTGGTACGGGCGCCGATTTCGCCGGTGCGCACTTCGTCCTCCCTCACGTTGTCGAACCGGGTCATGGTGGCGCTGCCGTCCGCTGCGGTGACGGTGGCGGACGCCAGGATGTTCGATTCGTCGCCCTTGCGCGCACCAAAGGCGGCCCAGGCCACCGAGTCGGCGCCGAGGTCCGCTTCCGCGCGCAGGGTGCCGAACACGTCGCGCTCTTTCGACACGGTCCAGGGCTGGGCCCAGTTGCTGTCGGCGTCGGGTGCGGCGACGATTGGCAGGCCGGCGGCCACGGTCACGCTCGGACGCGCATTGTTCAATTGGTGGTTCTGGTAGCCGGCGTCGGCCGAGACGCGGAAGCCGCGGCCGCGGTAGTCGGCGCCGACCGAGAACACGCTCAGCTCGCGCTCTTCGCGGTCGATGGCGGTGTCGCCGTCGCGGCGCACGCCGTTGACGCGCAGGCCGAAGCGTCCCTCCGGACCGAAGCGGCGCGCCAGGTCGAAGGCGCCGTACAGCTGGCCGCCGCTCTCGACACCGACCGTCACCTGGTTCAGCGGCGCGTTCGGCGCGCGCTTGGGCACGAGGTTGATCATGCCGCCGACACCGCCGCCGCCCGGCGCCGCGCCGTTCACGAAGCTGTTCGCGCCGCGGAAGACTTCCACGCGTTCCAGGAGTTCGGAGGCGACGAACTGGCGCGGCAGCAGGCCGTACAGGCCGTTATACGCGAGGTCGTCCGAGTTCACGGCGAAGCCGCGGATCACGTACAGCTCCTGGTAATTGCCGAAGCCGCGCGCCACGCGCACCGACGGGTCGTTCTGCACCACGTCGGCGACGCTGCGCGCCTGCTGGTCCTGGATCAGGGCCTGCGTGTAGTTGGTGGTGTTGAAGGGCGTGTCCATCATGTCGACGTTACCGAGCAGGCCGATGCGGCCGCCGCGCGCGACCTGGCCGCCGGCGTAGTCCTTGGGCAGGCCCTGGGCCGAGGCATCGGCCGAGGCGGTGACGACGACGGTCTGGATCGGCTGGTCCGTGGTGTCGGGAGCGGTGGTCTGGGCGGAAGCGTAGCCGGCGGACAGGAGCAGGGCACCGAGGGCGAGAGGGTTCAGGCGGAATTGATTCATGAGAGGCTTGTTCTTTTTGAAATGAGAATAGTTCTCATTATTATGCGCGCAAAGCTTGCGGCTGTAAATGAGAACCATTATTATCTGGGCTCAACATCAAGAAAATCCCCATGTCTTCGCACTCCCTACGCCGCTGGTCCTGGATCCACAAATGGAGCAGCCTGGTCTGCACCGTCTTCATGCTCCTGCTGTGCCTGACCGGCCTGCCGCTGATCTATCACCACGAGATCGGCCACCTGCTGGGCAACGACGTCGAGGCGCCGGCCTTGTCTCCCGAGCTGGCGGCCAAGCCGCCGCGCGCGAACATCGACGAGGTCATCGCCAGTGCCCGCGCCCTGTATCCGAACAAGCTTACGATGTACATCTCGCAGGAGGCCGACGAGCCGGCGATCTGGAACGTGACCCTGGGCGACACGCCGAACGACGAACACTACAAGCCGATCGCGGTGGACGCACGCACGGCGAAAGTCATCGTCGAACCGGCCTTCGAGGGCGGCGCCTTCATGTCGACCATGTTCCGCCTGCACGTGGACCTGTTCGCCGGCCTGCCCGGCAAACTCTTCCTGGGCTTCATGGGCTTGCTGCTGCTGGTCGCGATCGTCAGCGGCGTCGTGCTGTACGCGCCCTTCATGCGCAAGCTCGACTTCGGCACCGTGCGCCACGGCCGCACGCAGCGTCTCAAATGGCTCGATCTCCATAATCTGCTCGGCATCGTCACGCTGGTGTGGGCGCTGGTGGTGGGCGCGACCGGCATGGTCAACACCTGGGCCGACGTGCTGCTGAAATACTGGCAGGCGACCGAGATCGCCGACATGCTCGCGCCATACAAAGGCGCGCCGCCGCCGGCCCGGCTGGCCTCGATGGACGCGGCCGTCAAATTGGCCGAGCGCGTCTCGCCCGGCATGCAGGTCGGCTTCGTCGCCTTCCCCGGTACGCCTTTCGCCAGCCCGCATCACTACGGCGTCTACATGCGCGGCAACGAGGCCTTCAGTTCGCGCCTGTACAAGCCGGTGCTGATCGACGCCCAGACCGGGGCGATCACGGATCAGCGCGAGCTGCCCTGGTACCTGACGGCGCTGCTGATCTCGCAGCCGCTGCACTTCGGCGACTATGGCGGCGGCTGGATGAAGCTCCTGTGGGCGCTGCTCGACGTCGCCACCATCGTGGTGCTGGGCAGCGGCCTGTACCTGTGGGTCCAGCGCGGGCGCGCCGTGAAGCGCCACGCGCAGGCAGCCGCGCAGCAGGGAACAGGGATCAGCCAGGCCGCACCGGTACTGGCACGTAGCGGAGAAAGACGATGAATACCCCCTTCATGAAACTCTGGGGCATGCCGATCCTGCTCGGCGTGCTCACCACCATTGGCTTGATCAGCGCGCTGCTGGGCGACGGGATCTGGGACACCGTGTCCGCTTTCGCGCTCGGCATCCCGGTGGCGCTGGGCCTTTGGCACAGCCTGCGTGGCTGGAAGCTTAAGCCGCGCTGAAGGCAGGCTTGAACGACAGCGAGTTGATAGAAGCTTAAGTCTTTCCAAAGGATTCGCCCGTATAACGGTGGCCATACCAACCACCACCCATCGGGAGACGCCAGTGAAGAACCTCATCCGCGCCAACAAGGGCCTTATCGCTTTCCTGCTGCTGTTCGGCGTGTTCCGAACGGCGGTCGCGGACTGGAACCCGATTCCTTCTTCTTCCATGCGGCCCAACCTGCTGGAGGGCGATGTGGTCTTCGTGAACCGCCTCGCCTTCGACCTGAAGCTGCCGCTGACCGACACTATCCTCACCCACATGGGCGAGCCGCAGCGCGGCGACGTCGTCACCTTCAGCTCCCCCAAGGACGGCACGCGCCTGATCAAGCGCCTGGTGGCGCTGCCGGGCGACGTGGTCGAGATGCGCAACGAGATGTTGATCATCAACGGCAAGCAGGCGCAGTACGACGCCGTGCAGCAGGTGATGGAGCCGATCGGCCAGGTCGAGGTGCCGGCGCTGCGCATCAGCGAACATCTCGACGGGCACGAGCGTCGCGTCCAGTTCATTCCGAGGGTCGATACCCCGGCCCGCAACTTCGGCCCCGTGACGGTGCCGCCCGGCCAGTACATGATGCTGGGCGATAACCGCGACAACAGCCACGACTCGCGCTACATCGGCTTCGTGCCGCGCAATCTGCTGATCGGTCGCGCCGAGCGCGTGCTGGTCTCGGCGGACACGCTGAACAACTGGACGCCGCGCTTCGAGCGCTTCGGCATGTCGCTTTACGAATGAGCTGTCAGGCGTGGAGTCCCGACTCCACGCGGGCTTTCCTCAGCGCTGCGCGATCGGCGCCGCGCTGACGACGATGGCGGCCAGGCCCGGTGCGGGCACATAGCTCATCAGCATGTCGTCGCCATATTCGCCGCGGTTGAATTCCATCCTGACATTACCGTCGCCCGAACTGAAGTGGTAGGGCGTGGTGGCGACCAGGCGGATCGGCCGTTGGTTGTCGATGGTCGCGTCGATGTAGCGCGAGGTGGTGCGTACCTTCAGGTGCCAGCCGTTCGACATGTCATAGGTGCCGCCGATCTTCTCGGCCTGTTCGGGCCGGATGCGGATGATCTTGGCCGGGGCCGTCACCTCGACGGTCGAGATGGCCGCCGTGTCGGCCGGCGGGTAGGGGGTGGTCTGGGCCGGCGCGCTCGAGGCGGTCAGGAGCAGCGTGGCCGGAAGCAGCAAAGCCAGGGGGCGCATGATCGTCTCCTTTTGAACAAACAAAAATCCCTTGGACGATTCAGTCTAGGGCGGCTTCGCATGTTCACAAGCTGCGGCAAGGCGGCATCACCAAACTGTCTCGATTCGGGCGAAGACAGAACGTCAGGAAATGACAGGCGACGATGCCATGGCGTAAATCTCTGTACAATCCCGGCCTCTCCCGCTTCACTGAAAGTCCCCGATGTACAGAGTTCTTACCGTCGTCCTGGCCTGCCTCGGCATGGCCGGGGCCCTTGCCATCGACACCTATCTGCCTTCGATGCCGGCCATCGGCCGCGACTTCGGCGTCGGCAACGTCGCCGTCCAGCAGACCCTCTCGGTCTTCCTGTTCTGCTTCGCATTCATGATGCTGTTCTACGGCACCCTGTCCGATTCCTTCGGCCGCCGCCGCGTGATCCTGGTCGCGCTGGTGCTGTACACGATCGGCTCGGTGGGCGCCGCCTTTGCGCCGAGCTTCGGCTTCCTGCTGGCCTGCCGCGCGCTGCAGGGCCTGTCGGCGGGCGCCGGTTCCGTGATCGGCCAGGCCATCGTGCAGGACCGCCTGAAAGGCGCCGAGGCGCAGAAGATGATGTCGCACATCATGATGGTGTTCGGCCTGGCGCCGGCCATCGCGCCGATCGTCGGCGGCTGGCTGCACGTGCACTACGGCTGGCGCTCGACCTTCTGGTTCCTGGCCGCCTTCGGTACCTTGTTGATCGTGATGACCCTGCGCCTGCTGCCGGAAAGCCTGCCGGTCGAGAAGCGCCAGCCTTTCCATCCGGGCACGATCGCCGCCAACTACATGAAGGTGCTGCGCCATCCGCAGTTCCTGCTGCTGTCGCTGTCGGTGGGCCTGGCCTTCGGCGGGCTGTCGCTCTACATCGGCTCCGCCGCGAACTTCGTGATGGTGATCCTGGGCCTGCCGGAGACGGCCTTTGCCTGGATGTTCATCCCGCTGATCGGCGGCATGGTGGCGGGTTCGGCCTGGGGCGGCAAGCGCGCCGCGCACATGGCAGCGGGGCGCCTGAAGTGGATCGGCTTCGGCACCATGCTGGTGGCGGCTGTGCTGAACATCGGCTACAACGCGGTCTTCAAGGCCGAGATTCCCTGGGCGGTGCTGCCGCTGGCGATCTATACCTTCGGCCTGGCCGTGGCGATGCCGGCGGTGCAGATGACGGCGCTGGGGCTGTTTCCCGATAACCGCGGGCTGGCCTCGTCGATGCTGGGGTTTATTCAGATGATGTCGTTTGCGCTGGTGTCGGGGCTGGTGGCGCCGATCCTGTTCGATAGCGCCTTCAAGCTGGCGTGCGGGGTGGGAGTGGGCTTGCTGCTGAGTTTTGGGGCGTGGAGGGCCAGTAAGCTGGCGTGATCGCAATGCACGCCGTTTGCGCGGGCATGCCCGCCCTACGGTTCGCTGCTGCCACGGACTGATGCGCAACGTAGGGCGGGCATGCCCGCGTTACGCACGTGTGCACACCCGCCGCTCATTAACGCCGGTGGGTCTTCATCGCCGACGCGACTTCCCGCTTGGCATCCCGGTCCTTCTCCGTCGCCCGCTTGTCGTGCTGCTTCTTGCCCTTGGCGAGACCCACTTCGCACTTCACGCGCCCCCCCTTGTAGTGCAGATTGAGCGGCACCAGCGTATAGCCGGAGCGCTCGACCTTGCCGCGCAGCTTGTCGATCTCGGCACGGTGCAGCAGCAGCTTGCGGGTGCGCAGCGCCTCGGGGTGGCTGAAGGAGGAGGCCGTCGTCAGGGCACTGACGTGGCAGCCGAACAGGAACAGCTCGTCCCCGCGCACGACCACGTAGGCTTCCTTGATGTTGACCCGTCCTTCGCGGATGGCCTTGACTTCCCAACCCTCCAGGACCAGGCCCGCCTCGTAACGGTCCTCGATGAAGTAGTCGAAAAATGCTTTTTTATTGTCAGCGATGCTCATGAAATAGCGAAAATCCGCGGGTCGGTTAAACTAGCGCTGCCGCGCCAGAAGTTGGCGCAAAATGCAACTTATCCAACATCATAACAAACGGTTGACCAATGGCAGTAGTGCACAAATCAGTTTTATTGGGTTATAGCGCAGAACAGATGTTCGATCTGGTGGCGAAAGTGGAAGACTATCCGAAGTTCCTGCCCTGGTGCAGCAGTGTGAAAGTCCTCGAACGCACGGAGGACAAGCTGGTCGCCACCCTTGGCATTAATTTCCATGGCGTCAAGCAAAGCTTCACCACCTCGAACCACAACATGCGTCCCACCCAGATGAAGATGCATCTCGTCGACGGCCCTTTCAAGGTGCTGGAGGCAACCTGGACTTTCAAGTCCCTGCGTGCCGATGCCTGCAAGATCGACTTCGACATGCACTACGAGTTCTCCAGCATCATCCTCGAACAACTGGTCGGTCCCGTGTTCGGCATGATCGCCAACACCATGGTCGATTCCTTCTCGAAGCGGGCCGAGGCGATCTATGGCTGAGCTGCTGCCAGTCGTGGTCTGCTACGCCAGGCCGCAGCAGGAATTCTCGCAGCTCATGCACGTAGCGCCGGGCACGACCATCGGCCAGGCGATCGAAGCCAGCGGCGTGCTGGCTGCCTTCCCGGAAATCAACCTGGTGACCCAGCCGGTCGGCATCTTTGCGAAAAAGAAGACGTTGGACACGGTGTTACGGGCCAATGACCGCATCGAAATCTACCGTCCGTTGATCGCCGATCCCAAGGATTCGCGCCGCAAGCGCGCGGCGAAAAAGGATGCGGCTGCCGCCAGGCCGGCCGCCTGATTATTCCAAAGCAGGAAACAATGCGCGTCCAGCGCGCATAATTGTTGCGATACAGCAAAAAGTGGTCGCAAGCACGTCTTTCTTTGCTACTATCCCGAGCTTGCCTCTGTACCCGTGTTGCATAACATCACGCTCGAGCAGGCCGTGCCGATGAGGCGGGCTTGCCGGGATTCCGTGCGGTCTTCGGAGGGAGCCGGCGCTCGCGCCGCCGTTCATCCTGATTGTCGCCGCCGATGCTGAGTGCCCTGAGTCTATTGCTGGTAACCACCGCCTTATCGGTGGTGATGCTGTTCGTGCTGTCCTCGCTGAAGGGCAGCGGGGTGCAGGGCGTGCGCGAGTGGGGGCAGGGCAATGCGATGGCCGTGCTGGCGCTGCTGCTGTTCGCCTCGCGCGGCGTGCTGCCGGACGTCCTCTCGATCGAAGGCGCGAACCTGCTCTTCATCGGCTCGGTCGCGCTGATGCTGGCCGGGTTCCGGCGCCACCTCGGCCAGGCGGTGCCGACGCGGCCGCTGCTGCTGGGCGGTACCGCGACCATGGCCGGCCTGGTCTTCTTTCACATTGGCGTCGATGCGCTGCCGATGCGTACCGTGGTGGTCTCGCTGTTCCACTTTTCCGTCTATATCGCGATCGGCCGTAGCATCCCCGCGGGGCCGGAAGCGCGGCTGCGCTACGCCTTCCTGTTCACGCGCCGCGCCGCCTTCGTGCTCGGCAGCGTCCACGCTTGCCGCGGCATCTTCTATGCCCTGCAGGTGGGCGAAACGCTGAGCTTCCTGGAGCCGGCCGTGTACAACCTCGCCTTCTTCGCATTCGGTACCCTGGCCTTGCCGGCCCTGACGCTCGGCGCCGTCATGATGGCCAACGCCCGGGTGATCGGCGACACCGCCTACGCCGCCGACCACGACCATCTCACCGGCGCCTGGTCGCGCCGCGCCTTCTTCAACTTCGCCGAGCACGAGCATGCGCGCGCGGAACGCATCGGGAGCAGCCTGTCGCTGCTGGTCTTCGACGCCGACCATTTCAAGCGCATCAACGATACCCACGGCCACGCCACCGGCGACCGCGTGCTGCGCGACATCGTCCTGCACGCGCAGCAGGTGATCCGCAAGATCGATTATTGCGCGCGCATGGGCGGCGAGGAATTTGCGGTGCTGTTGCCCGACGCCAGCCACCAGACGGCAATGGACGTCGCCGCGCGCCTGCGTACGGCGCTCGACCGCTCGCTGCCGCAGGCGCCGTCGACCCTGCCGGTTGCCTACACGGTCAGCATCGGCGTGGCCACGCTGGCGCCGAACGAAACCCTGGCCGAGCTGATGGCGCGCGCCGATGCGGCGCTGTATGTGGCGAAGGCGGACGGACGCAACCGCGTGGTCAGCGCGCCCATGCCGCCGCGCGTCGTGCCGGTGCCCGAACGCCGCGAGTGGCGCTAAACGTCGAATCACCCCGTATCACGTAGGGTGGGCGCCCCGTGCCCACCGAATACACGCGCTGTGCCTGCTTCTCAATTTGGTGGGCACGGGGCGCCCAATAAAGCCGTAGTCGAGACCATTGGCCTCGCCCACCCCTACAAAAACGACGAGTACACGTCGAATAAATTAGCGGCAATCCTGCAGCTGACGGGAGGTACGTTCGGCCGCGGCGGCGCGTTCGGCGTCGCTCAGGTAGCGTTTCTCTCCCTTGCCGTCCACATCGGCGATGCGCATGCCTGACTGGTAGATGCGCTGGTTCTTGCGCAGGCCCTCGCACTGCTCGGCGCGGGCGGCGGCGCGTTGCGCTTCGGCCTGCGATTTGTTCTCGAGCTCGTCGCGTGCCTTTGCGCGCTTGCGGTAGTCGGCCTCGCGTTCGGCCAAGGTCGGCGTCTTCGGTTTGTCGGCGGGCGCAAGGCTCGGCGGTAACTGCGCCGGCAACTCCTGCGCCGGGGCAGGGCGGCCCGGCGCCTTCAGGATCTTCGAAGCCGGCGTGCCGGGCGGCGGCGGCTGGTCGGAATACTGGCGCGTGCCGTTCGGTCCGATCCAGACGAACTGGGCCTGTGCCACTCCCGCGCAGCAGAAGAGGAGCAGGGCGGCAAGACGGGATGAGCGGGAGCGAAGCATGATCGAAAGTTTCCTGTGAGTACGATTCGAGATTTCCTCATGATTCGTTCAGCCTGTCAATGAAAGCCGATCGGGAAGGTCTTTTTTAGCCAACGTGCGACGACATTCGCTGCTTTCTGTATAATTCGCTTTTGCGCCTATAGGAAAATGCTATGCGTCTACTCCAAAAAGCACTCACGTTCGATGATGTGCTGCTCGTCCCGGCCTACTCCAATGTTCTTCCGGCCGACACCTCCCTTCGCACCAAGCTGACTCGCAACATCACGCTCAACATCCCGCTGCTCTCTGCGGCGATGGACACCGTGACCGAAGCCCGCCTGGCGATCGCGATGGCGCAGGAAGGCGGCATCGGCATTATCCACAAGAACCTTCGCCCGGCCGACCAGGCGCGCGAAGTTGCGCGCGTCAAGCGTTTCGAAGCGGGCGTGCTGCGCGATCCGATCACCGTCCCGCCGACGATGAAGATCCGCGACGTCATCGCCCTCCAGCACCAGCACGGCTTCTCCGGCTTCCCAGTGGTGGAAGGCAAGCAAGTGGTCGGCATCATCACCAACCGCGACCTGCGTTTCGAGGAAGACCTGGATGCGGAAACCCGCACCAAGATGACCCCGCGCGAGAAACTCGTCTACGTCAACGAGGAAGCGGACACCGACGAGGCCAAGCGCCTGATGAACAAGCACCGCCTCGAGCGCGTGCTGGTCGTCAACGAGGCCTTCGAGCTGCGTGGCCTGATCACCGTGAAAGACATCCTGAAGTCGCACGAGCACCCGTTTGCATCGAAAGATGCGCAGGGCAAGCTGCTCGTCGGCGCGGCGGTCGGCGTGGGCGAGAAGGACCGCGAACGCGTCGAGCTGCTGGTTGCGGCCGGCGTCGACGTGCTGGTGGTCGACACCGCCCACGGCCACTCGCAGGGCATCCTGGACGCCGTCAAGATGATCAAGACCCGTTACCCGCATGTGGACGTCATCGGCGGCAACATCGCCACGGCAGCGGCCGCCAAGGCGCTGGTCGAGGCCGGTGCGGACGCGGTCAAGGTCGGCATCGGCCCAGGTTCCATCTGCACCACCCGTATCGTCGCCGGCGTCGGCGTGCCCCAGATCACGGCCATTTCGAACGTGGCCGAAGCCCTCGCAGGCACGGGCGTCCCTTGCATCGCCGACGGCGGCATCCGCTTCTCGGGCGACATCTCGAAAGCACTCGCAGCGGGCGCCTCGACCGTCATGATGGGCTCGATGTTCGCCGGCACCGAAGAGGCGCCGGGCGAAGTCATTCTCTACCAGGGCCGCAGCTATAAATCCTACCGCGGCATGGGTTCCCTGGGCGCGATGGCCGAAGGTTCGGCCGACCGCTACTTCCAGGACGCGCAGGCGAAAGCCGAGAAGTTCGTGCCGGAAGGGATCGAAGGCCGCGTCGCCTACAAGGGCAGCGTCCTCGCGATCATCTACCAGCTGGTCGGCGGCGTGCGCCAGTCGATGGGCTACTGCGGCTGCGCGACGATCGACGAACTGCGCGAAAAGGCGGAATTCGTCGAGATCACCTCGGCGGGCATGCGCGAATCGCACGTCCACGACGTCCAGATCACCAAGGAAGCGCCGAACTACCGTTCGGAATGATAGGAAAGCGGCCGATAGCGGCCGCTTTTTCTATACGCTTTTGTAGGGTGGGCATTCATGCCCACGCGGTCTCACCCTGTGATCGACCGCGACGCCGGACGCCACCACCGACACTGATTACTTCTATAAATTGGCCTCAATGCACTCCAAAATCCTCATCCTCGACTTCGGTTCCCAGGTCACCCAACTGATCGCCCGCCGCGTCCGCGACGCCGGCGTCTTCTCCGAAGTCTTCCCCTACGACATCGGCGACGACTTCGTCCGCAACTACGGCGCCTCTGGCGTCATCCTCTCCGGCAGCCACAACAGCACGTTGGAAGGCGACTCCCCGCGCGCCCCGCAAGCCGTCTTCGAACTCGGCGTCCCCGTGCTCGGCATCTGCTACGGCATGCAAACCATGGCCGCCCAGCTCGGCGGCAAGGTCGAGAACGGCAAGGTCCGCGAATTCGGCTACGCCGAAGTACGCGCCCGCGGCCATACGAAACTGCTGAACGGCATCAACGACTTCGTCACCGATGAAGGCCACGGCATGCTGAAGGTCTGGATGAGCCACGGCGACAAGGTCCTGGAAATGCCGGAAGGCTTCAAGCTGATGGGCTCGACCGATAGCTGCCCGGTCGCCGCCATGGCCGACGAAGAGCGCCGCTTCTACGCGCTGCAGTTCCACCCGGAAGTCACCCACACCACGCAAGGCGAAGCCATCATCGGCCGCTTCGTGCACGAGATCTGCGGCTGCAAATCCGACTGGAACATGCCCGACTACATCGGCGAAGCCGTCGAAAAGATCCGCGCGCAAGTCGGCACGGACGAGGTCATCCTTGGCCTGTCGGGCGGCGTCGACTCCAGCGTCGCCGCAGCCCTGATTCACCGCGCCATCGGCGACCAGCTGACCTGCGTTTTTGTGGACCACGGCTTGCTGCGCAAGGACGAGGGCAAGATGGTGATGGACATGTTCTCGAAGAACCTGGGCGTCAAGGTCATCCGCATCGACGCCGAACAGCAGTTCCTCGGCCACCTGGCCGGCGTGAACGACCCCGAGCAGAAGCGCAAGATCATCGGCCGCGAATTCGTCGAAGTCTTCCAGGTCGAAGCCGGCAAGCTGACCAACGCGAAATGGCTGGCCCAGGGCACGATCTACCCGGACGTCATCGAATCGGCAGGGAAGGGCAAGAAGGGCCAAACCATCAAGAGCCACCACAACGTGGGCGGCCTGCCGGAAACCCTGAACCTGAAACTGCTGGAACCGCTGCGCGAACTGTTCAAGGACGAAGTGCGCAAACTCGGCGTGGCGCTGGGCCTGCCGCACAACATGGTCTACCGCCACCCCTTCCCGGGCCCGGGCCTGGGAGTGCGCATCCTCGGCGAAGTGAAGAAGGAATTCGCCGACCTGCTGCGCGAAGCCGACGCCATCTTCATCGAAGAACTGCGCAACACCCCGTTCGAACTGCCGCCGGTGGCCGGCATCGACGCCGGCAAGGCGCCGGTGAACTGGTACGAAGCGACCAGCCAGGCCTTTGCCGTGTTCCTGCCGGTGAAATCGGTGGGCGTGATGGGCGACGGCCGGACCTACGAGTACGTGGTCGCGCTGCGCGCGGTGCAGACGCTGGACTTCATGACGGCGCAGTGGGCGCACCTGCCGCACTCGCTGCTCGGTAAAGTGTCGAACCGGATCATCAACGAGGTGCGCGGGATTAATCGCGTTGTTTATGATATTTCGGGGAAGCCGCCGGCGACGATCGAGTGGGAGTGACAGGACTTCTCTAGATAGCTGATTTTGAAGTGGAAGCTGTAGAGCCGTTGATCTTTCGGATGAATGATCAACGGCTTTTTTTACTTTCCGATGGACATGCTCGAACAAGTAGTGGACTTCCCCCAGTTCGGTAGACAAATTCCGACCTCACATTGAGGCGCGTTCAAAGGCCTCCGGGCTGACGCCGCCCAGATGGCTGTGGTGCCTGGTTCGATTGTAAAAGACTTCGATGTAATCGAAGATATCGGCCCGGGCCAAATCCCGGGTTTTGTAGATACGTTTTCGGATACGTTCCTTTTTCAGACTGCTAAAGAACGATTCGGCCACAGCGTTATCCCAACAATTTCCGCGACGGCTCATGCTTGGTTCAAGATTATTGGCCTTGCAGAAGCGCCGCCAGTCATCGCTGCCGTATTGACTACCCTGGTCTGAATGCACCAGTACGGGTTCTTGGGCTTACGCCGCCAAACCACCATCAGCAAAGCGTCGATCGCCAGCTCGCGCGACAAGGTCGGCTTCATCGACCAGCCCACAACCTTGCGTGCGAAAAGGTCGACAACGACAGCCAGATAAAGCCAGCCCTGCCAAGTTCGAATATAGGTGATGTCGGTCACCCAAGCTTGGTCAGGCGCGTCGACGGTAAACTCCCGATTCAGGCGATTGGGAGCAATGATCGAAGGCCGCCCAGCAATCCTTCTGGGTGCCTTGTAGCCGCGTACCGCCTTGATTTTATTGATCTGCATAAGCCGCGCTACACGATTGCGGCCGCAGGTCTCGCCAGCCTCTCGTAGGTCGCCAAAAACCCGGTTCGCGCCATAGACGCCGCCACTGGCCGAATAGGAATGCCGGATCACTTCGACGAGCCGAGCATCTTCCTTTGCCCGCTCCGAGATCGGTTGATGCAGCCACTGGTAACACCCGGCTCGGGCCACTTTCAATACCCGGCACATCAGCACAAGCGAAAACTCGTGCCGATGCTCGTTCATGAACCGGTACTTTACTCGGGCTCCCTGGCAAAGTACCGTGCGGCTTTTTTTAACAGATCTCGCTCCTCTTCCAGCCGGCGCATCTGAGAATGCAGCCGCAAGATCTCGCTTTTTGCTTCGACCAGCTCGGCACTTTGCTTTTCGTCCTTGGTCGGCATCACTGCCTTGACCCACTTGTGCAAGCTATGGGCTGATACCCCTAACCGGGCCGCAACCTCCGGTACCGGGTAGCCCCGCTCTACCACCTGTCTGACTGCTTCTTCCTTGAATTCCGGCGTGTAACGCTGTGTACTCATTCATTTCTCCTATGCACAAATCATAGGTCAGAAATATCCACCGGAGTGGGGAAGTCCAATCATAGGTCAGAAATGTCCACCGGAGTGGGGGAAGTCCACTACTCGGCGCACTCTGACTGAACCTTCCGAAAGAGGGGGGCGAGCCAATGGATGGGTTCCTCCGATGGGCTAACTTATGCAGTGGATCAAGTTCCTGGAGGAAACATTATGATGCTGCGCAGGCCTAGATACTTTATCGTCACATACACTGAAGCACACTATAAAGCTGAAAATAAAATGAAACGGATTATTTGAGAGGAATAATTTGCAGCGAGCCGATCAATCTTAAAAGTTTTGTAAAATTAAAGTAGTTTCGTGGCCTGACATGCCTAACGCAGAGATCCTCTTATCGTTAAGTATGTTATGTGAATAAAAATTCCACCAAGCCTTCCTTGTTCGGCCGAGAGTTGCATACTCGTAGTAATGCGTCTGCTACTAATTGCTGATGCCAACTTTTGTCCGGATATTATGTGTTGAGCTAAACATATTGGTAATACGGAGACATTCTTGAATATCGAGTCGAAATCAGCTGAGTCCGGCGTATCCTTGTTCCGAGCTGAGATATTTTCTGCGGCGAACAAGGGTGATCTCGGAAGCATACGGCTCGCACGACCGATTTCGGCGCTGTGGTTTACAGTAGGAGCATTGCTGATCGGCACAGCATTTATTTACCTCATCATTGTAGGAAGTGTTACTAGAAAGGCGCGCGTGATAGGTATCACTGTGCCAGCGGGCGGTAGCCTGAGCATAATCGCTCCCTCATCAGGCGTACTAATAAAGAGCATGTTTCAAGAAGGAGAATACGTCCATAAGGGGCAGACATTGTTCGAATTGTCTATTGAGCGGCAGGTCGCCTCTGGGGAAGTGTCGGAGATCGTATCCCGGCAACTTGCGGCTGAAGTACGTAGCTTGGACAACCAGCAACGCTTTCGTATCGCCCAAAATCAAGAGCGACGGCTGGCGCTACAACAGCGTGTCGAGAGTTTGGCTGCTGAAATCAAACAGGTTAAAGAAGAACTCATATTGGCGCAGAGACGCTTACGATTAGCCGAACGCAGCCTCAAACAATACGAATCGCTGCAGGCAAGCGGTTATATGTCGTCGGCTCAAGTACAGCAGAAGCAAGAAGACCTGCTCGACCTGGAGACGCGCGCGAGCAATGTTGTTCGCAATATTGTTCAACTTGAAGCGAACCGACGCGATGTTGAAGCAGAGCTGCGCGGGCTTGACACGGCCATGGCAAGTGAACTGTCGGAAATTTCCCGTGCGAAATCAAGCTTAGCGCGTGAAATGGCTGAAAACAGTTCGCGCAAATCACTCATGATTACTGCACGGGAGTCGGGTGTCCTCACGACCGTTACGAATCAGGCAGGTCAGGCGGTGAGTGTCGGTCAAGTTCTTGCAGTAATTATTGCGACGGCACAACCAACACCCAAGAGTGAAAGTAGCATAGGGGAACTCGAGGCGCACTTATATGCTCCCAGCCGAGCGGCGGGATTCGTCGCTCGAGGGCAGGAAGTACTTATCCGTTATCAAGCGTTCCCATATCAAAAATTCGGCTTGCAACGCGGTGTTGTGAGCGATATCAGTACGGCGCCGTTCGCCCCGGGTGAACTGCCGTCGAGTTTGGCGAGCACGATCCTCAGTAACGCACAGCAAAACAGCAATAGATTCAACAACGAAGCGCTGTACCGGATTAAGGTGAGATTGGCGCGGCAGACAATTAAGACCTACGGGAAAGAACAAGGTCTATGAATCGCCCCGGCTTTCGTGGAGGCCGGTTAGTGTGAGTCAGGCCGGAATGGCTTGACTGCTCAGTTGCTTGTAATAGTTTGCCTCAGCTTCGGCTGGCGGTATATAGCCGAGCGGTGCGAGTAGG
>NZ_PPXQ01000013.1 GCF_004798585.1 Massilia sp. Mn16-1_5 | reverse complement strand
CCTCCGGGCGAGGACGCGGCGGCCGACGCGGCGCAAGGCGCAGCCCCGGCCGATACCGAAGCCGCTGCGGCACAGCCCGCGGGCGGCGCGCCCGCGGGCGGCGCGGGTGGTGCAGGTGGTGCATCAGGCAGCAGCGACAGCGCATCGACCGACTACATCGCCGCAGCCGACACCAATAACGACCGCAAGGTCAGCGAGGAAGAGCGGATCGCCTACGAGAAGAAACAGGCGAGCGAAGCGCAAGGCACTGCGGCGCAGTCGCGCACCCAGGAAGTGCAGCAGGCTTATTTGCCGCAGGACAGCGCCGGCTCGCAGCTCGACGTCGAAGCCTGATCAGCCTTCCCTGCGCCAGCCGCGCGCCTGGGCGGCGCGCTCGGCGGCCGGCCCCAGCGGAGTGCCGGCGATGCGGCTGTCGATCGCATCGAGCACGGCCGGCGGCAAGCCGTTGCCGTCCATCCAGGCCGCACCTGCGGCCCCCTGCGCCAGCACCGGGATCTTCCACTGGCCACCGTCGCGGCAGGCCAGGCCGGCCGTCGTGTCCATCACGAAGCTGCGGCAATATCTGCCGTCCTTGGCCAGGAAGCTGATGCCGATGCGCACCCGCCCCGAGGGCCCGGGACTGGCCAGCTGGGCGCTCAGGACCGAGGCCAGGTGGCCTTGCGCGACCAGCGCGCCTTCGGCCCCGCTCAGGGACGCCAGTTCCGCTTCGCCTTCCCAGGCTTGCCAGCCGAAGAAGCCGGCCAAGGCACCGGCCGCCAGCGCGGCGGCGACCGCGCCCCAGTGGCGCAGCGTCCAGGCCGGCTTGAGGGTCGGCGGTGCGGTCGGCGGCGGCACACAGCGCGCCGCGCGCACCGTGTCGAGGTGCACGACCTTGGCGCCCGCAGGCGACCCGTGGCTGTGCGCATGCCCGTTGCCCTCGCGTCCGCCCGCCACCACGCCGTAGACGCGGCTGCGCCGGGCACGGTGCTGGGCCACGCGCGCGGCAATGGCGGGATCGGCGCGCAAGGCGCGTTCGACGGCGGCGCGGGCCGGCTCGGCCAGCTCGCCGTTGACGAATGCGATCAAGAGTTCGTCGGAGAATTTCATGGCGGCCGCTAGGAAGTGATCAAGCCATGTTCGTCCAGCACGTCGTGCAGCAACTCGAGACGGATCACCGGATTGTCGAGCATGAGCATGTTGTGCTTCTGGGTGTTTGGCAGGGGCAGCAATTCGCACCAGCGATTCGCAACCCAGCCGCAATCTTCGAGCCGGAATGGCGGCTGCACCGGCCAGCGTTCCTGCGGCACATCGTGCAGGGAAGCAAGCACACGGTCGAGCGCGTCGGACGCGCCCTGCAGCTCGGCCGGAATACGCACCGCATGGTCGTCCTCGACCAGTTCGACCTCCGCCATCCACAAACCGTTCAATCTCTGCTGCGAGGATTTCACCTCGAAGCGCGCGCCGCCGCGGCAAACCACCTGCAGCAATCCCGGCGACGTGGCCGTGGTGTCGCAGACGGTGGCCAGGGTGCCGCCTTCGACGAAGCGCTCGGGCGCGCCGCCGCGGGCGCGTACTTCATGCCCCTGGGTCAGCAGGACGACGCCGAAGGGCGTGTCTTCGGTAAGGCAACGACTGACCATCTCGAGGTAGCGCGCCTCGAACACCTGCAGCGGCAGCACCCCGTCCGGGAACAGCACCGTGCTCAGTGGGAACAATGGAAGGGAAATCGTGGCCATGCCCCATGATGACAGAATCGCCGGGCAGACCGCAGCACGATTGCGGATAGCCGGCAGGGCCGCGCAGGCTAGGACCGCGGCGCCACCAGCGGCAGGGTGCGCAAGCCTTGCACAAGCGCATCGAGGCGCCAGCGCAAGCGGTCCCAGCCGGGATCGGGCAGGCGCACCACGTGCACCGTCAGGATGCCGCCGGCGACGTCCGGACAGGCGTAGGCAAACCGGCCCTCCTCTTCGAATGGCAGCCGGAATTCCTGGCCCGGCAACAGGTGCAGCGGCCCGAACACATGGGGCCGGCGATCGCGGTTGTGCAGCAGGAGCACGTCCTGCACGCCCAGGGTCAGGCGTATCTCGCGCGGCAAGGCCAGTGCGCGCTGCCCCGCTTTCCCTGCCGGAAAGGTGAAGGCGCGTTCATGGCTGGGCGTGCGCAGCGGCGCCAGCGCGCCGAGCAGCAGCGCCAGCAGGAGCGCGCCGGCCAGCAGGCAGGCCAGCCGGTGGCGGTGCAGGATCGGAGGCAGGGAAGACATTCGGGACAGAAGAGAAGCCGCAGCGGCGATTTGTGGCAGTGCGGATATTGTATTATGCAAACAAAAGCACTGGCCAGCGAGGCGTGTAAAGCGGATATCCCGTGCGCCTGTGCACGACATTGCCGCGTATCCTAGGATGCCTCGACGCCTCTGCCGACGTCCCTTCGATCATTCCCCGCCGCCCAGGGCCGCGTACGACTCCCGATTACATGCCGCGTCCAGAACCCGACGAGATCATCCCCGCTTCCGGCACACCCGCCCGCCGGGAGTGGGGTCCCCTGATCCTCGCCGGCTTCGCCTTCCTCGTGTCCCTGCTGCTCACCTATGGCGCCTGGAGCGGCGCGCGGCGCGACGCATCCGCCGACCTGGCCGCCCAGTTCGACTACCGGGCGCGCGACATGGTCACCACCACCGTGCGCCGCATGGCCGTGTACGAGCAAGTACTGCGCGGCACGCGCGGTTTCATGCGCGGCAGCATCGACGTCGACCGGCGCGACTTCGCCGACTATTTCCAGATCCAGAATCTGCAGGAGCACTTCCCCGGCATCGAGGCGCTGGGCGTCGCCAGCATCATCCCGACCGGGCGCCTGGCCGCGCACGAGGCGGCAGTGCGGGCGCAGGGTTTCCGCAGCTATACCGTGCATCCGCGCCCCACGGGCCCATTCGCCACCTCGATCACCCACATCGAGCCATTTACGGGACGCAACTTGCGCGCCTTCGGCTTCGACATGTTCAGCGAGCCGGTGCGCCGCGCCGCGATGGAAGCCGCACGCGACAGCGGCGTCGCCGCCCTCTCGGGCAAGGTGGTGCTGGTGCAGGAAGGACGCGACGTCCAGCCCGGCTTCCTGATGTACGTGCCGGTGTACCGGCGCGACGCGCCGGCGGCCAGCGTCGAACAGCGCCGCGCCGCCATCGTCGGCTGGGTGTATGCGCCGTTCCGGATGGCCGACCTGATGCGCGGCCTCGGCGGCACGCATGCGGGCGACCTGCAGGTGACGATCTATGACGGCGGGCGCCCGCTGCCGGATTCGCTCCTGTACCGCTCGCAGGATGCCGTCGCCTGGCGCCAGCCGCTGCTGCGCCAGACTTTGCCGGCGCAGATTTCGGGCCGCCCTTGGCTGATCGACATCGCCTCCTCTCCCCAGTTCGAGGCACGCCTCGATACGCGCCGTCCGCAAGTCATCGGCATCACCGGCATCGGCCTCGGCTTCCTGCTGAGCCTGGTCGTCTGGCTGCTGGCCAGCGAGCGCAAACGCGCCATGCAACTGGCGCGCGCCATGACGCTGGAACTGCGCCAGTCCTACGAACGCATCGACGCCGAGCGCGTACGCATGGACCTGATCCTGCAAACCACCTACGACGCCTTCATCGCCATCGATGCCGCGGGCTACGTCACCGACTGGAATCCGCGCGCCGTCCAGCAGTTCGGCTGGACTCGCGAAGAAGCCCTGGGACGCGAGATCGGCGAACTGCTGGTGCCGCCCGAAGAACGCGTGGCGCACGAGCGCGGCTTCGCCCAGTTCGCCGCACTCGACGGCAGTGCACGCGTGCTGGATGCCGCGGGGCGCGGCTTCCCGGCTTCGGTGCACTACGGCGAGCCGGCCGAGGTCATGGCGCGCCACCGCGACGGCCACCTGGTTCCGGTGGAAATCGTGGTCGCCGCCCTGCCCGCCGAAGTTGGCCACGGCGCGTCCGCCTTCCTGCGCGACATTGCGCCACGGCGCGAAGCGGAGGCGCGCGAGCGCTTGCGCCAGCAGCGCCTGGACGAGGCGCGCACGGCGCTGGCGCGCTCGCAAAAGCTGGAGGCGGTCGGCAAGCTCACCGGCGGCGTGGCCCACGACTTCAACAACATCCTGCACATCATCAGCGCCAACGTGCAGCTGCTCCTGAAGTCGAACAACAACAGCGAGGCGAACGACAAAGTCGAGCGGCGCCTGCACAGCATCCTCGACGCCGTCGAACGCGGCTCGAAACTGTCGTCCCAGCTGCTGGCCTTCGCGCGGCGCCAGCCGCTGCATCCGAGCCTGGTCAACGTCGGCCAATTGCTCGAACGTATGGACAGCCTGCTGCACCGCGCCGCCGGCGAGTCGGTCGAGATCGCCCTGAGCGGCGCCGACGACCTGTGGAATACCCTGGTCGACCCGAACCAGCTCGAGAACGTGATCCTGAACCTGGTCATCAATGCGCGCGACGCCATGGCTGGCAAAGGCAAGGTCACCATCGCCCTGGACAACCTGACGGTGGACAGCGCGCAGGCTGGCGCCGACCCGGAACTCGCACCCGGCGACTACATCCGCATCGCCGTGGCCGACACCGGCGAAGGCATGCCGCCCGAGGTCATGGAGCGCGCCTTCGAACCCTTCTTCACGACCAAGCCCGAGGGCAAGGGAACGGGACTGGGCCTCTCGATGGCGCACGGCTTCGTGCGCCAGAGCGGCGGCCATATCCGCATTGCGAGCACCCTGGGCCAGGGCACGACGATCAGCATCTACCTGCCGCGTGCAAACGCACAGGCGGACGCGGCCGCGCACTGAAGCATGGCCCTCACGGGCCGTCGCGCGCCGGTTTTCCGGTCACGTGGCGCGCAATCGCCGCCACATGACGCGTGTCCGTACCGCAGCAGCCACCCAGCACGTTCATGCGCGGCAGCAACTGGTGCAACACCTGGTATTCCTCGCCCAGCGCTTCCGGATCACCATCGTCGAGTTCGGTCGCCTCGTCGAGTTCGGCGTGGCTGCGGCGCGAGGCGTTCGCGCGCAGGCCGTGCAGGCGTTCGCGCCAGGGACCAATCTCGGCCAGCGCCGGCTCGACATGGGTGGGGTGCGCGCAGTTGATCATGTAGTAGGCGGCGTAGGCGCCGGTCTCGGCATCGGTGCGCAGGATGGCCTCGGACAGAGCGTCGCCGGAAGGCAGGCGCCCATCGGTTTCGAGCGTAAAAGAAATCGCCACCGGCATCTCGCAGGCGGCGGCCGCGTCGACGATGCCGATCGCCTCCTCCGGATAGGTGATCGTGAAGGCCGCCACCATGTCGGCCTCGGTGCCGGCGAAAGTGGCGATCTGGGCCAGGTGGTAATCGTGCGCGGCAACCGCGCTCATGCGGCGGTCCGCCCGGTAGCCGTCGCCGCGCGGCCCGATGTTGCCGCTGATGACGATGGGCGTGGCCGGGGTTTCCCAGGCGGCGCGCACTCCGGCCAGCAGGGCCACCGCCTCGCGGTCGGCATCGGCCAGCGCGAGCGCGTTGTAGCCGAGCGACTGGCCCCAGTCGGGGTTGGCGCGCCAGGTAGGCGTTTCGAGCACCAGTCCGGTACCGTGTGCACGCGCCAGGCGCGCGAACGACACGAAATACTCCTGCAGCGCCGCCCTGCCGCGCGCGTCCTGCAACAGCACGAAGGAGGCAAAGGCGGGCAGGCTGAAACCCTGCTGGAAACTGAGCATGGTTTCCAGCCCGGCGTCGGTCAGGAACAGGCGGCCGTCGAGCTGAGGCAGGCGTGTGCGATAAGGGCTCATGGCGTCTCCTGGTAGCGCTGCGTTGTACTCCCCGCTTGCTTGGAACGTCGCCGCCTGTCTCCGGTTCCCCGGCCGCCATGCAGCGCGCCTGACGCTGCACAAGACGCTGCGCCGCCATGCGCGCAGGCGGCCGGTGTTGTACAAAGCGCGATAAGCCTGCCATACGGGCGCCAGCGCACATTCGGAACATGCATGCTCTGGCAGACTCGATACGAAAGGAGATTTGCCATGAATGCGCCCATGAATCTGCCCCATCGCGCCGCCATTCCCGTGCACCGCGCCATCCTGCAGGCGCCCGGCTTCGACAACACCATCGCGCTGCTCGAGGAAGGCTACCGCTTCATCGGCAATCGCTGCGACGAGCTCGGCACCGACATTTTCGGCACCCGCCTGATGCTGCGCCGCGTGGTCTGTGTGCGCGGCGAGGCGGCCGCGCGCATGTTCTACCAGCCCGGCCGATTTACCCGCCGTGGCGCGATTCCTCCGAGCACGCTGGGCGCCCTGCAAGGTCCCGGCAGCGCGCAAACCCTGGACGGCGAGATGCACCGGGTGCGCAAGGCGATGATGCTGGCGCTGCAGTCGCCGGAATCGCGCGCACGCCTGGTGGCGCTGGCCGAGCGCGAGTGGCGCATCCAGTTCGGACGCTGGCCGCGCCAGGGGCGCCGGGTGCTGATCCAGGAAGCGCAGGCCGTCCTGTGCCGCGCCGCCTGCGCCTGGGCCGGCGTGCCGCTGGCCAATGCCGAGGAAGAAGTGCTGCGCACGGCCGAGTTCTCGTCGATGATCGACGGCGCCGGGGCGGTGGGTCCGCGCAACTGGATGGCGCTGGCGCTGCGCCGGCACACCCAGCAATGGGCGCACGACCATATCGCAGCCGTACGCGCCGGCCGCCCTGCCGACCCGGACAGCCCACTGGCCGTGATCGCCTTCCACGTCGATGCCGACGGCGAAGTCATGTCGACGGACGATGCGGCAACCGAGCTCATCAACGTACTGCGCCCGGTGGTGGCGGTGGCGCGCTACATCGTGTTCGGCGCGCAGGCGCTGTACGCCTATCCGGAGTGGCGCACGCGCCTGGCCAGCGGCGACAAGGCGGCCCTGGCCATGTTCGTCGAGGAAGTGCGCCGTTACTACCCCTTCTTCCCGGCCGTCGGCGGGCGCGCCAACGAGCGCTTCGAATGGCAGGGGCTGGAGTTCAGCAAGGGAGACTGGGTCCTGCTCGACCTGTACGGCACCAACCGTCATCCCTCCAACTGGCCGGACGGCGAGGTGTTCCGCCCGGATCGCTTCGAAAGCAACGAACGGGGCGAATTCGAGTCGATCCCGCAAGGCGGCGGCGACCTGGCCCTGGGGCATCGCTGCCCGGGCGAAATGGTGACCGTCGAGCTGACCCGCTCGGCCCTGCACCTGCTGGTGACCGAGGTGGACTACGTGGTGCCGCAGCAGGACCTGGCGATCGACTTGTCGCGCATGCCGGCCATGCCGGCCAGCGGTTTCGTGATCGAGGGCGTGCGCCTGGGCTGAGGGAAAGGGCGGCCTCAGGCGGCGTCGCGTTCCACGGCCGACGGCTGCTGATCCTGCTCCGCCTTCGGCGCCGGGGCCACGTATTCGGCCACCCGCCCGCGCCCCTGCAGCTTGGCCTGGTACATCGCCGCATCGGCGCAGCGCATCAGGCTGTCGGCATCCATGGCGTCGTCCGGATACACGGCCACGCCCAGGCTTCCCGAGATGTGCAGGGTGAAGCCCTCGGTCACGAAAGGCCGGTTCAGCTCGCGCAAGATGTCCTCCGCTACCTTTCTCACGTCAGGCGTACCGCTTACCCGCGGCAGCAATACGACGAACTCGTCGCCGCCGAGCCGGGCCAGCGTGTCGGAGGCGCGCAGGATGCCGCGCAGGCGGGTCGCCACTTGCTGCAGCAACAGGTCGCCGATGGCATGGCCGTAGTTGTCGTTGACGGGCTTGAACTTGTCCAGGTCGAAGAAGACCAGGCCCAGCAGGCAGCTTTCGCGCTGGGCCGCGAGCAGCGCCTGGTGCAGGCGGTCGCCGAACAGCAGGCGGTTGGGCAGGCCGGTGAGCACGTCGTGGTGGGCCAGGTGGCGGATCTGCTCTTCCTGCAGCTTGCGCGCATCGATATCGGCGACGGTGCCGACGATGCGCAAAGGAGATCCGGCCGCATCGCGCTCGGCGACCTGGCCGCGCGCCAGGATCCAGCGCCAGTTGCCGTTGCGCAGGCGCGTGCGGTACTGGGCCGTGTAATCCGGGGTCGCACCAATCAGGTGAGCGTCGAGCGCCTGCAGTACGGTGGCGATGTCTTCCGGGTGCGCCATGTCGGCGAAGATGGCGCGGTCGAATTCCACCAGGCTGCGCTCCAGGTCGACGATGCCCTGGGCGCTGGGCGACAGGGTGACCAGGCGGTTGGCGAAACTATAGTCCCAGACCCCTTCCCCGGCAGCATTCAGCGCCAGTTTCCAGCGCGCCTCGGCGGCGGCCAGGGAGGCGACGGCGCGCCGCCGGTGGTCGCTTGCTGCCAGCGCCGCCCAGCCGGCCAGGGCCAGCAGCAGGGAGATGGCGACACCGGTGTAGACCAGCAACTCTCTCTGTTCTGCATAGCGGGCGTGGGCGTCATGCACGGACTGGCCGACGGTCACCAGCAAGCCATAATCGGAGAGAGCGCGCCAGCCGTAGTAGCGCTCAAGGCCGTCCATGCGGCTGATGCGGTGGAAATTGCCGCCGGGGCCGCTATCCGGCGAATATGGATACCCCGTCAGCAGCTTGCCGCTGTCACGCTGGGTCAAATCGCGCGTGGTGCGGGCGACCACGATACCGTCGGTGCGCACCAGCGCGATCGAAGCGGAATGGCCGAGGTCGATCGTGCTATAAAAGCGCGAAAAATACGCGGGTTCGATGCCGGCAACGATCACCCCTGCCAGTTTGCCCCGGGCGTCGAAAATGGGCCGCGAGAAATATACTGTCCATCGTCCCGACACCTTGCCTGTGATCGGCTTGCCGATGAACAGTCGATCGCTGCGCTCGCCGCGCAGGTGGCTGCCCACATGGTCGCGGTCGGCCAGGTCGACCTGGCCTGGCGCGCCGCGAACGCTGGAAAACACCAGCCGGCCGTCGGCATCGGTCACCCCGACCTCGATGCGCATCTGGCCCTGAAGGTTATGGTTGAGCTCGGCGACAATGGTAGCGAACTGCTCGGGATTGCGCAGCCAGCTCAGGCGCAGCTGGCTAAGCGACAAATCAATGGTAACGATGCTCGAGCGCACTTCCTCGGCAAAGGCGTGCGCCAGGTTTCGGACGTTGCGATTGCTTTCCTCATGCGCGAGCTCGCCGAGCTGCTTGCGCTCGTGCGCAACGAAGAGCCAGACCAGCGGCAGGACGACAGCCAGGAAGACGGCCAGCCGGCGCAGGACGTCAGGCCGGAAATAGGCGCTGGCATCGCTCAGGGGGCGTAGGGAAAGGAGGGGTCGCTGGGGCATTGGCCGGAAAAACCCGGCTTGCTGTGCGGGTTCAAAAGTAACGGAGAGTTAATACAAGAAATTCTACAGAGGTGCTGTATGCACCTCAAGAAATAAACAACATATGTTGTTTGTAGGCATTATCCTACTGGGATATGAAATTTTATTTCATAATTGCATTGTTGGTGAAATATTCTTTCATTTTATACACTCGGCAATTGTCCGCCGCGTTCGCCCGGTTCCCGCATAATCAGGCTACCTACAAGGAAACCACATGGAACTGCAATTCCTGGGCACTTCGTCCGGCACGCCCAGCCGCGCGCGCAACGTCTCGGGCCTGGCGCTGCACGCACCCGGGTCAAAGCACTGGTACCTGGTCGACTGCGGCGAAGGCACGCAGCACCGCATCCTGCGCACCAATTATTCGCCGATGAGCCTGCGGGCGATTTTTATCACCCACATCCACGGCGACCATTGCTATGGCCTGCCGGGCCTGCTCGCCAGCGCCGGCTTGCTCAACCGCAGCGAGCCGCTGTTGATCGCGGGTCCGCCCGCCGTGGAGCGCTTCGTGCGCGGAGTGATGGAGAGCACGGAATTGCGCCTGCCTTACCAGGTCGACTTCGCCCACGTCGAGGCGGGCTGGGGCATCTCGAGCCTGCCGGACTTCCGGGTCGAGGCGGCCGAACTCTCGCACCGCGTGCCCTCCTTCGCGTTTACCTTTCTGGAAAAGAGCATCGAACGGCGTCTCGACATCGAAAAACTCGAACGCGACGGTATCGCGTCCGGACCCGGCTGGGGCCAGTTGCAGCGCGGCGAAGATATCGAACTGCCCGACTGCCGCGTCGCGCGCAGTGCCGACTATCTGCTGCCGGGCCGGCGTCCGCGCAAGCTGATCGTGGCCGGCGACAACGATACCCCGTCGCTGCTGGCGGACCAGGCGCGCGACGCCCATGTGCTGGTCCATGAAGCGACCTATACCGAAGATGTGCTGCAAAAAGTCGGTCCGGGGCCGCAGCACAGCTCGGCACATGCGACGGCCACGTTCGCGCAAGCAGCCGGCATCCCGAACCTGGTGCTGACTCACTTCAGTCCGCGCTACCAGCCGGCCGGCAACGGCAGCCCGTCGATGGCCGACCTCGAGGCCGAGGCGCATGCGGCCTACCGGGGCAACTTGTTCATGGCGAGCGACCTGCAGCGTTATACGCTCGACCGCCACGGCGTGCTGAGTACCGTGCCTTTGCCGAACGCTTCCTGAACATGCCGCTAAAGCCGTAGGGTGGACGGCTTGCCCGTCCACGCGGTGATCGTTCGCAGCAAGATCATTCGGCACGAGAGCGGAGCTTCTACCTTTCACCGCGTGGACGGGGAACCCGTCCACCCTACTGAGCCAACTACAGCGTGGATTCAAGCCAGCGCTTGCGCGCCCGCGCGTGCAACCTGCGCATCCTCGCCCGGCTTGACGCCCGACACCCCCACCGCACCCACCACGTGACCGTCGACGATGACGGGCACGCCCCCCTCCAGCGTCGCGACCATCGGCGCACTCAGGAAGGCCGTGCGGCCGTTGTTGATCATTTCCTCGTACAGCCGCGATTCGCGCCGTCCCACGGCCGAGGTGCGCGCCTTGCCGGTGGCCGTCTCGGAACTGATCGGTGCGCAGCCGTCCAGGCGCAGCAGGCCCAGCAGATGGCCGCCGTCGTCGACGACCGCGATCGCCACCGGCCACTTGTTTTTTTCCGCCTCGGCGCGCGCCGCATCGAGCATGCGCGTCGTTTCGGCGATGGTCAGAACAGATTTCGTTTGCATGCGTTTTCCTCGTGATTATTGTGGCTGCGCCGCACCGCCGCCGGTCGGTCCGGATCCCGGAGCGCGCGGGAAGAAGCGTGCGCGCAGCGAACCCAGCAGCGACCAGCCGAGCCCGGCGACGGCCAGCGTCATGATGGTGCCGACCAGCCCGTTGCTCCAGAACACCCCCAGCCCGCCACGCGAGGCCAGCATGCTCTGGCGGAAGGCGTCTTCGGCCCGGTCGCCCAACACCAGGGCCAGCACCAGCGGCGCCAGCGGGTAGTCCAGTTTCTTGAACACGTAGCCGATGATGCCGAAGGCCAGCATCAGCCAGATGTCGAACTGCGCGTTGTGCACCGTGAAGGCGCCGATCGCGCACACCACCAGGATCGCCGGGGCGACGATGGAGAAGGGAATGCGCAGGATGGCGGCGAACAGCGGCACCGTCGCCAGCACGATGATCAGGCCGGAGATATTGCCGAGGTACATGCTGGCAATCAGTCCCCACACGAAATCCTTCTGCTCGACGAAGAGCAGCGGCCCCGGCTGCAGGCCCCAGATCATCAGACCACCCAGCAGCACCGCGGCGGTGGCCGAGCCCGGGATGCCGAGCGCCAGCATCGGCAGCAAGGCGCTGGTGCCGGCCGCGTGGGCCGCCGTTTCCGGCGCCAGCACGCCGGCGACATTGCCCTTGCCGAAGCTGTCCTGGTCGCGCGCAAATTTCTTCGCCACGCCATAGCCCATGAAGGAGGCGGCAGTGGCGCCGCCCGGGGTGATCCCCATCCAGCAGCCGATGGCCGACGAACGCAGCAAGGTGGCGAAGTGGCGCGGGATCGTGGCCCAGGTCTTGAACACCACCTTGAGGTCGATCTTGCCGTTCTTGCCGCGGAAGGCCAGGCCCTCCTCGATCGTGATCAGGATTTCGCTGATGCCGAACAGGCCGATCACCGCGACCAGGAAATCGAAGCCGCGCAGCAGCGGCGCCGCGCCGAAGGTCATGCGCAGCTGGCCGGAAATCGTATCGAGGCCCACCGCCGCCAGCACGAAGCCGATGCACATGGCGATGACGATCTTCGCTTTCGACTCCTTGCCCATGCCGATGAAGCTGGCAAAGGTGAGGAAATACACCGCGAAGAATTCGGGCGGGCCGAAGCGCAGCGCGAACTTGGCCACCAGCGGCGCCAGGAAGGTGATCATCAGCACGCCGACCAGGGCGCCGATGAAGGAGCCGGTGAAGGCGCTGGTCAGCGCTTCTCCCGCCCTGCCCTGCTGCGCCATCGGGTAGCCGTCGAAGGTGGTGGCCACCGACCAGGCCTCGCCCGGAATGTTGAACAGGATCGAGGTGATGGCGCCGCCGAACAGCGCGCCCCAGTAGATGCAGGACAGCAGGATGATCGCCGAGGTCGGGTTCATCGTGAAGGTCAGCGGCAGCAGGATCGCCACCCCGTTCGGGCCACCGAGGCCGGGCAGCACCCCGACCACGATCCCGAGCAGGATGCCGACGATCATCAGCCCGCCGTTGTGCCAGGACAGGACGGTCGAAAAGCCCTGGAGCAGCGCATTGAAGTCATCCATGTGAAGCTCCGATCAGTAACCGAACATCTGTTCGAGCGGCCCCTTGGGAAGCGGTACCGTGAACATGATTTCAAAAATCCAGAACAGGACCAGGCTGACGCCGATCCCCGTGATCGCCGACCGGAGCGGCCCGAATTTGCCGACCAGCCACATGAAGATGCCGATGAACAGGCTTGAAGCCACGTAGATGCCGATCAGCTGCAGCGCCGCGATGTAGACGACCAGCGGCAGCAGCACGGTGGCCACCAGCCTGAGCTGGTTACGTTCGAGGAAGGCCGAGCGGTCGTTCTTGCGCAGCGCCTGGACGATCACCACGATGCTGGCCAGGAAAATGGCGATGCCCATGCGCATGGGGAAGTAGCCGGCCTGCGGGCCATCCTCGGCCCAGCCGGCGCCGATCTGGTAGTTGCTGACGATGGCCAGCAGCGCGAAGGCGGCGACCACGATGCCGACCACGAGTTCCGCGGTCCGTTTGGTGATGACGGTGGGCGAGGACGGCACGCCGCCCTGCCCGTCTTCCCCGCCGATGCTGTCCTGGGTATTCATGGCCTGCGCCTCATGGTGCCATGAAACCGGCCGCCTTCATGATCTGGCGGTGGTTCTGTTCGTCTTTACCCAGGTAGTTGCGCAGCTCGTCGCCCACCATCACGGTCGACTTCAGGGCGTTCTTGGTCACGTACTCTTTCCAGTCCGGCGTGGCCACCACTTTCTGCAGCAATTCCGTGTAGTACTTGGTCACTTCCGGCTGCACCTTGCCTGGCAACATGAAGACACGCAGCATCTGGTACTGCACGTCGAGGCCCTTTTCCTTGCAGGTCGGCACGTCGGCCCAGCTCTGGGTGTCGGTGACCTTTTCGGTGTAGCTGCTGCGCTTGTCGGCGAACAGGCACAGTGCGCGATGCTGGCCGGCGCGCCATTGCGCGATCGATTCGGATGGATTGTTCGGGTTCGAATCGATGTGCTTGCCCGAGAGCTGGGTGGCCGCCTCGCCGCCGCCCTTGTACGGGATATAGATGAACTTCACGCCCGCCGCCTTTTCGACCATCGCGGTAATGATCTGGTCTTCGCGCTTTGAGCTGGTGCCGCCCATCTTGAACTTGCCCGGTTCCTTCTTCACGGCGGCCAGGTAATCCTGCGGCGTCTTGAAGGGCGAGTCGCTGTTGACCCACAGGATGAATTCGTCCTGCGCCACCATCGCCACCGGCGTCAGGTCGCGCCAGTTGAAGGGCAGCCCGGTGGCCAGCGGCACCGTGTACAGGCCGGACGAGGACACGACCAGGCGGTGCGCGTCGCCCGGCGTGCCCTTGATGTCGAGCAGGCCTTCGGCGCCGCTGGCGCCGGCCTTGTTCTGCACCACGATCGGCTGGTTCATCAGCTTGTGCTTGGCGATGATGCCCTGGATGGCGCGCGCCATGTTGTCGGTGGCGCCGCCGGCGCTGAAGGGCACGACGAATTCGACCGATTTGGTCGGGGCCCAGTCGGCCGCGGCGGCGTGGCCCATGCCGAGGGCGAGGCCGGCGATCGCGAGAGCATGCGTAAGCTTGAGTTTGTTCATCAACTGTCTCCTGTCGGGCCGCAGCCCTTGTTTTTGGTGTTCTACGAGGGTTGCGTCGCCTGGACGCTCAGGCCGCCTGTTGCAGGGCCGCGTCCGGCAGGGATGCCTGCAGCGAGCGCATCGCCGCAGCCACTCCGCCGGCCTGGTGCGGGACGCCGGCCAGCGCCAGGCCCATCTCCACGCCGGCCAGCGTGCCCATCAGCGTCAGGTCGTTGAAGTCGCCCAGGTGGCCGATGCGGAATACCCAACCGCTCAGCTTGCTCAAGCCCTGGCCGAGCGACATGTTGAAATTCGTCAGGATCACCTTGCGCAGGGCGTCGGCGTTGTAGCGTTCGCCGTTGGCGCCCAGGGGCATGACCACCGCCGTCAGGGCGCCGCTGTACTCGGCCGGGTTCTGGCACAGGATCTCCAGGCCCCAGGCGCGCACGCAGGCGCGGGTCGCCTCGGCATGGCGCTGGTGGCGCGCGAACACGTTCTGCATGCCTTCTTCCAGCAGCATGTCGCAGGCTTCGGACAGGCCATACAGCAGGTTGGTCGCCGGGGTGTAGGGCCAGAAGCCGTTCTTGTTGGCTTCGATGATCTCTTCCCAGGCCCAGAAGGCGCGCGGGAGTTTTGCAGTGCGCGAGGCGGCCAGCGCCTTTTGCGACACCGCGTTGAAGGACAAGCCCGGCGGCAGCATCAGGCCCTTCTGCGAGCCGGCAACGGTGACGTCGACGCCCCATTCGTCGTGGCGGTAGTCGAGCGAGCCGAGCGAGGAAATCGTGTCGACCAGCAGCAGCGCCGGATGGCCGGCCTTGTCGATGGCGCGGCGCACCGCGGCGATATCCGAGGTGACGCCGGTCGAGGTCTCGTTGTGGACCACGCACACGGCCTTGATCTGGTGATCGGCGTCTTCCCGCAGGCGCGCTTCGATGCGATCAGCGTCGGCGCCGCGGCGCCAGTCGTCGCCGATGAATTCGGGCCTCAAGCTGAGCCGCTCGGCCAGCTTCTTCCACAGGGTGGCGAAGTGGCCGGTCTCGTACATCAGCACCGTGTCGCCGGGCGACAGGGTATTCACCAGCGCCGCCTCCCAGGCTCCGGTGCCGGAGGCCGGATAAATCACGACGGGCTGCGTGGTCTGGAAGACCTGGCCGATCTGGCCGAGGATTTTCTTGCCGAGCTGCTGGAACTCGGGACCGCGGTGGTCGATGGTGGGATAGTCCATGGCCCGCAGGATGCGGTCGGGGACGTTGGTCGGGCCGGGGATCTGCAGAAAATGCCGTCCGGACGGGTGAGAATTCAGCTTCAACATTGCAACTCCTAGATGGGGGCCAACGTATTCAGAGAGATTCGAGCGACGAGCAACTTTGCATACAATATACGTAAACGCGGCAGTGTCAAGAAAATATCGTGTTGCGCCGCAATGCAGAAACAAGGCACTCTCCCTCTACACATGCCGTATGCATGGGCGCAAAAGCCTTCCGGCATCATCTTAAAAGAATGCTTTGCTCTGAAAAAAATCGTATACAATATATTTTATGATTCACGAACCAATACTCACCACACCATCCCGCCCGGCCGTCATCGACCGTCAGGGCCTGGCTTCCGCCGTCACCGTGCGCCTGCGCGACATGATCATCGAAGGCCTGCTCGCGCCCGGCACCCGGCTCAATGAGCGGGTGCTGTGCGAACAACTGATGGTCTCGCGCACGCCGCTGCGCGAAGCCTTCAAGGTCCTGGCCGGCGAAGGCCTGATCGAGCTGCTGCCCAACCGCGGTGCCCAGGTGGCCGAAATGTCGGTGGCCGACATCGAGCAGACCTTCGAGGTGCTGGGCGCGCTCGAGGCGCTGTCCGGCCAGCTGGCCTGCGAACGCATCACTGACGCCGAGGTCACCGAGATCCGCGCCCTGCATTACGAGATGCAGGCGGCGCATGCGCGGCGCGACCTGGCGACCTACTACAAGATCAACCACGAAATCCATGACCGCATCAACGCCAGCGCCCGCAACGCGGTGCTGACGACCACCTACCTGCACATGAACGCGCGCATCCAGAACCTGCGCTTCCGCTCCAACTTCAACCAGGACAAGTGGGATGCGGCGATGAAGGAACACGGTGTCATGCTCGATGCGCTCGAGCGGCGCGACGGGCCTGCCCTGCGCGCCGTGCTCGAACGCCACCTTCTCTCCAAGCGCGACACGGTCGTGGCCGACCTGCGCGCATCGAAAGCCAGCCAGGAGCCCTAGCCCCATGAACGCACCCGCCGCCGCACCGATCAAGCTGAGCGAACAACTCGCTTCCCGAATGAATGGGCAAGGACTGGCAAGGCGGCTGGTGGCCGGAACGGGAGGTGAAGTCCTGTTCGACGCCGGCTCGCGCGGGCGCTACTCGACCGACGCCTCGATCTACCAGGTGGAGCCGATCGGGGTCTTCGTGCCGCGCACCGAGCGTGACGTGGAAATAGCCATTGAGATTGCCCGCGAGATGGGCGTGCCCATCCTGCCGCGCGGCGGCGGCACCAGCCAGTGCGGCCAGACCGTGGGCGAAGCGCTGGTCATCGACTACAGCAAATACCTGAACCAGGTTGTCGAATTCGATGCGGCAGCGATGACGGTGACGGTGCAGCCGGGGATCGTGCTCGACCACCTGAACGCCTGGCTGAAACCCCATGGGGTCTGGTTCCCGGTCGACGTCAGCACCGCGGCCCAGTGCACCATCGGCGGCATGGCCGGCAACAACTCCTGCGGCTCGCGCTCCCTCGCCTACGGCAACATGGTGCACAACGTGGTCGCGATCGACGCCATCCTGTCGGACGGCACCGAGGCCAGGTTCCAGGACGAGCGCCTAATGGAAGATGCGCCGCCGCGCGTGCGCGAACTGATGTCCGGCCTGCGCGCGATCGCCGTGCGCGAGCAGGATGAAATCGCGCGCATGGTGCCGAAGGTGATGCGCCGCGTCGGCGGCTACAACATCGACATCTGGCACCCGCAGAGCGAACGGCCGTATACCGAGGACGGCAGCGTCAACCTGGCGCACCTGCTGGTCGGCAGCGAAGGCACGCTGGCGGTCACCAAACGCGTCGTATTGAAAGTGCTGCCGCTGCCGAAGCATAAAACCCTCGGCGTGGTGAACTTCCCGACCTTCCACCAGGCGATGGACATGACGCGCCACATCGTCAAGCTGGGGCCCGTGGCGGTGGAGCTGGTCGACCGCACCATGATCGAGCTGGCGCGCGACAATCCCGCCTTCCGCCCGGTGATCGAGAAGGCCCTGATCGGCGCGCCCGATGCGATCCTGCTGGTGGAATTCGCCGGCGAATCGCTCGACGAGCAGAAGGCCGGCCTGGCCCGGCTGGTGGCCCTGATGGCGGAACTCGGCCTGCCCGGCAGCGTGGTCGAGATGGTCGACGCCAATGCCCAGAAGGCCCTGTGGGAAGTGCGCAAGGCGGGCCTGAACATCATGATGAGCATGCGCGGCGACGGCAAGCCCGTTTCCTTCATCGAAGACTGCGCCGTGCCGCTCGAGCACCTGGCCGAGTACACCAGCGCCCTGACCGAGGTCTTCGCGCGCTACGGCACGCGCGGCACCTGGTACGCCCACGCCTCGGTCGGCACCCTGCACGTGCGGCCGATCCTCGACCTGCGCCGCGACGGCGCCGAGAAGATGCGGGCGATTGCCGAGGAAGCGGGCGCGCTGGTGCGCAAGTACAAGGGCGCCTTCTCCGGCGAGCACGGCGACGGCCTGGTGCGCAGCGAATGGGTGGCCTGGCAGTTCGGCCCGCGCCTGCTGCGCGCCTTCGAGGAAATCAAGGGCCTGTTCGATCCGGCCGGGCTGATGAACCCCGGGAAGATCGTGCGCAGCACGCGCATGGACGATAAATCCCTGTTCCGCTACAAGCCGGGCTACCAGCCAGCCAATCTGCGGCCTGCGCTGGACTGGTCGGCCTGGGACGTGCAAGTCGATCCGGTGACGGAGCAGAGCACGGCGCCCGGCCTTGGCGGCGATCCGGCCGGCGGCTTCGCCAAGGCCGTCGACATGTGCAACAACAATGGCCACTGCCGCAAGTTCGACGCCGGCACCATGTGCCCGAGCTACCGCGTCACCAAGGACGAGCAGCACCTGACGCGCGGCCGCGCCAACACCCTGAGACTGGCCCTGTCCGGCCAGCTCGGCGAAGACGGTTTTACCTCCGAGACGATGCGCGAGACGCTCGACCTGTGCGTCAGCTGCAAGGGCTGCAAGCGCGACTGCCCGACCGGCGTCGACATGGCGCGCATGAAGACCGAATTCCTGTACCACTACCAGAAGAAGCACGGCCTGTCGCGCAAGGACAAGCTGATCGCCAACCTGCCGCGCTGGGCGCCGTGGGCGGCGCGCCTGCCCTGGCTGGCCAACCTGCGCGATACGGTGCCGGGGGCAGCACGGTTGTCGGAGAAGCTGCTCGGGCTGTCGGCGCGGCGCTCGCTGCCGGGCTGGCGCCTGGACACCTTCCTGGCTGGCGTGAAAGCGCCGTCGCTGGCGCCGGAACAGGCCGACGTCGTGCTGTTCGCCGACACCTTCAATAATTACTTCGAGAGCGAGAACGCGGCGGCCGCGCTGCAGGTATTGCAGGCTGCGGGCTACAAGGTGCATGTGGCTCGTGCTGCTTCGCTCGATGCCGAGCCGGCACGGCCGCTGTGCTGCGGACGCACCTACCTCGCCAGCGGCCTGGTCGACGAAGCCAAGGCGGAGGCGCGCCGCGTGGTGGAGGCGCTGCGTCCCTATGTGGCGCGCGGCCTGCCGGTGGTCGGGCTGGAGCCGTCCTGCCTCTTGACCTTGCGCGATGAATTCCTCGTCATGGGCCTGGGCCGCGACGCCGAGCTTCTGGGCGCGCAGGCCTTGCTGTTCGAGGAATTCCTGGCGCGCGAACACGCCGCCGGCAAACTGAAACTGACCTTGAAAGCTTTGCCGGAAGCGCGCGCGCTGCTGCACGGGCACTGCCACCAAAAGGCTTTTGACGCGGTACGGCCGGTGCAGACGGTGCTGGGCCTGGTCCCCGGTCTCAAGGTGGAACTGATCGAATCGAGCTGCTGCGGCATGGCGGGCAGCTTCGGCTACGAAGCAAAGCACTACGAGGTATCGATGCAGATGGCCGAACTGTCGCTGCTGCCGGCGGTGCGCGCCGCCGGTGCGGACACGGTGCTGGTGGCCGACGGCACCAGCTGCCGCCACCAGATCGCCGACGGCGCCCAGCGCGAAGCCGTGCACGTGGCGCGCGTGCTGGCACGCGCGCTGTCGTAGGGTGGGCACTCCGTGCCCACGCGGTGATACGTGACGGCGAGATCATCGTGCACGAGAACGAAGCCGTTGCGTATCACCGCGTGGGCGGAAGATCCGCCCACCCTACCTGAAAGGATGTCATGAGCGAGCAGAATGGCAAGGTACACCTGACCATATCGGATGGCGTGGCAGCCATCCTGATCGACCGCCCGCAGGCGCGCAATGCGATGACCTGGGCGATGTACGAAGAACTGGGCGCGATCTGCACCCGCATCGCGGCCGACCCGACAGTCCGCGTCGCCACCATCCGCGGCGCCGGCGGCGAAGCCTTCGTCGCCGGCACCGACATCGAGCAGTTCAGCACCTTCAAAGGTGGTGACGACGGCATCGCCTACGAACAGGCCATCGACGAGCGCGTGGGCCAGATTGAAAGCCTGCCCATGCCGACCATCGCCATCGTCGAAGGCTGGGCCATCGGCGGCGGCCTGGCCATCAGCGCCGCCTGCGATTTCAGGATCGCCACGCCCAACGCCAGCTTCGGGGTGCCGATCGCGCGCACGCTCGGCAACTGCCTGTCGATGAAGAACACGGCGCGGGTCGTCGCCGCGGTCGGCGTGCCGACGGCGAAACGCCTGCTGCTGCTGGCCGAGACCATCAGCGCGCCTGAAGCGCTGGCCTGCGGCTTCGTGACCAGGGTAGCCGAGCCAGGTACGCTGGACGAAGAAGTGGCGAGTATGTGCAAGCGGCTCGCCAATCACGCGCCGGTGACGATGCGGGTCTCGAAGGAAGCCATCCGGCGCATGGTGAACGCGGGCCTGCCGGACGGCGAAGACCTGATCCGCGCCGCCTACGGCAGTCTTGACTTCAAAATCGGCGTCAACGCCTTCCTCGACAAACAACGACCACAGTGGACCGGAGCATGACGATAAAACCAAAACACACCGGCCCGCTGGCCGGCATGCGCGTCCTCGAACTGGCGCAGATCATGGCCGGTCCCACCTGCGGCATGATGCTGGCCGACATGGGCGCCGACGTCATCAAGGTCGAGAAGCTGCCGGGCGGCGACGATGCGCGCGCCTACCGCGAGCCGCGCGTGAACGGCGTCTCGGCGCCCTTTATGATCCTGAACCGGAACAAGCGCGGTATCGCCCTCAACCTGAAGCACGCGCAAGGGCGCGACATCCTGCTGCGCATGGTGAAGGAAGCCGACGTCCTCACCGAAAACTACCGCCGCGGCACCCTCGAAAAACTGGGACTCGGCTACGACGTTTTAAGCAAGGTGAACCCGGGCCTGATCTACTGCGCCGTCTCCGGCTACGGCCGCGACGGCCCGGACGCCGACAAGCCGGGCTTCGACCTGATCGCGCAGGGCTTCTCCGGCCTGATGTCGATTACGGGTGAGCCGGGCGGCCCGCCGGTCAAGACCGGCAACTCGATCGCCGATACCAACGCCGGCATCCTCGCCATGGCCGGCATCACCGCCGCCTACGTCCATAAACTCAAGACCGGCGAAGGGCAAGTCGTCGACACCTCGCTGATCGAAGCGGCCCTGCAGCAGACCTACTGGCAGGCCGCCATCTATTTCGCGACCGGAGAGTCCGCCGGTCCGACCGGGTCGGCTCACCTGCTGACCGCGCCCTACCAGGCCTTCCAGGCCAGCGACGGCTGGATCAACATCGGCGGCGCCAACCAGGGCAACTGGGAGCGCATTGCGGTAGCGCTGGGACGGCCCGAATGGTGCGAGGATCGACGCTTCAGGACGAACACGGACCGCATGGAGAACCGCGAGACGCTGGTCTCGATGATGAGCGAGATCGTGGCGACCCGGACCAAGGCCGAATGGATCGCGATCCTGGATCAGGCGGGCGTGCCGGTGGGACCGGTGCACACGATGGCGGAAGCGCTCACGCACCCCCAAACGCTGGCGCGCGGGATGGTGCTGGAGCTGGAACATCCGCAGGCGGGAACCACGAAGGCGCTCGGCTGCCCGATTCACTTTTCGAAGACGGCGACGCGGGTCGACCGGCCGGCGCCAATGCTGGGCGAGCATTCGCGCGAGCTGCTCCGCGAGTATGGGTACAGCGATGGCGAGATCGATGGGTTTGTCGAGGCGGGCGTGGTGGAGGAAGCAAAAGCCTGATCAGGCCAGCTGCAGCGACTCGATCCTATCGCGCCCATTGCGCTTGGCCCGGTACATCAGCTCGTCGGCCGCCGCGATCAGGCGCCGCAGCGGCGGCTCGAAGCTGAACTGGGCGAGGTCGACGCTGGCGACGCCGAAGCTGGCCGTCGCTTTTAAACGCGTCGCGCCATCATTGGACACGACTTCGGTCGCGGCGAAGGTCACGCGCAGGCGCTCGGCCAGGCGCATCCCGCCCTCGAGATCGGTACCCGGCAGGACCACCAGGAACTCCTCTCCCCCATAGCGCACCACGCTGTCGACGCCGTCGCGGATCGCCGCCTGCAGGATGCGCGCAAAGCCGCGCAGGACCATGTCGCCATCGCCATGGCCGTGGGTGTCGTTGATGTGCTTGAAGTGGTCGATATCGCACAACACCACGCTCAGGCAGTTCGCTTCGGGCGCCCGGTCGATCCACTGCCCTCCCATCAAATGGTCGTGCAGGTAGCGGCGGTTGAAGCAGCCCGTCAGGTGGTCGCGCTCGGCCGCATGCTTGAGCACCGACCAGGAGCGGAATTCCTCGCGCGAGACGTGGTGGAAGCGGCGCGCGGCCAGGAAGCCGAAGGTATTCACCAGCACCAGCAGCATGCCCATCGTGAATTCGTCGGCCGGCGTAAACCGGCCATACCGGTTGGCCAGGAACACGAAGACGACCGTCGTGACCACGGCGATGATCGAGGCGTAGCGCAGGCGGTTCGGAATGTACAGGTAGACCACCACCAGCATGATCGCCAGCGACATCGCATGCCAGTGGAATTCGGCCGGGCGCAATACCGAGATGAGCATGAAGCAGGCCAGCGCCACGCTTTCCGACAGTGAAGCCGCGAGCCGCGTCGCGCGCACCGACAGGGGACGGCGATAAGCCAGCCAGGCGCAGGTGCCGGCCGTCAGTCCGACGAGGATGCGGGCGGCCAGCAAGGCCATGGCATCCGGCCCCCAGCCGAGCGCGGCCAGGTCGGTGGCGAAAAAGCCGAGGTAGAACACGGTGCAGAAGGTCAGCGTAAAGCCGAGCAGCGACCGGGTCTGTTCCTGCTTGTGCCGCAGGAAGGCGTGTTCGGTCGGCGCGCACACGAACTCGCCAGTCAGCGAATTGATTTCCATGAAGACTAACTCCAGTACCGCGCCTACTGATGAGAGTTCCATTGTGCCAGTAATTGGAACGGTAGGAAATCACTGATTGCGACTGGTGGTTACCGATCAGCTCGCCTGGACGGACAGATCAGGACTTCTCCTATCGACTTCATTAATAAAATCTTATTGTGCTATCGCCACCGGAAGCCTTAGGCTTGACCTGCTGTTGACAACTTCTTTCACGATGAGTCCCTACCCGATGGAGACCGACATGTCCGACAAAGAGAATACCCAGAGTGTCAGCGAAAGCGAAAATCCCGCGATGCCGGCGCCGACGCCGAAGGCCGGCCGGCCGCGGCGCAACAAGGACTGGTGGCCGAACCAGCTCGACCTGTCCGTGCTGCACACCCACTCCCACCTGTCCTGTCCGCTCGAAGAAGAGTTCGACTACGCCGAGCAATTCAAGAAGCTCGACGTCGAGGCGCTCAAGCGCGACCTGGTCGAGGTGATGACCACCTCCCAGGACTGGTGGCCGGCCGACTACGGCCACTACGGCCCGCTGTTCATCCGCATGAGCTGGCACGCCGCCGGCACCTATCGCATTGCCGACGGCCGCGGCGGCGGCGGCGAAGGCCAGCAGCGTTTCGCCCCGCTCAACAGCTGGCCCGACAATGCCAACCTCGACAAGGCGCGGCGCCTGCTCTGGCCCATCAAGAAGAAATACGGCCAGCAAATCTCCTGGGCCGACCTGGTGGTGCTGGCCGGTAACGTGGCGATGGAATCGATGGGCTTTAAAACCTTCGGCTTCGGTTTTGGCCGGCCCGACGTCTGGGAACCCGAGGACATCTTCTGGGGTCCGGAAGACACCTGGCTCGGCGACGAGCGCTACAGCGGCGACCGCCAGCTGGCCGGCCCGCTCGCCAACGTGCAAATGGGCCTGATCTACGTGAACCCCGAAGGCCCCGGCGGCAACCCGGACCCGCTGGCCGCCGCCCGCGACATCCGCGAAACCTTCGCCCGCATGGCCATGAACGACGAAGAAACCGTCGCCCTCATCGTCGGCGGCCACACCTTCGGCAAGACCCACGGCGCCGCGCCGGCGGTCGGCAATGTCGGCCCCGAACCCGAAGGCGCCGGCCTGGAGGACCAGGGCCTCGGCTGGAAGAACAAGTTCGGCACCGGCAAAGGCCCGCACGCGATCACCAGCGGCCTCGAGGGAGCATGGACCGCCAACCCCACCAAATGGGACAACGGCTTCCTGGAAAACCTGTTCAAGTACGAGTGGGAACTGACCACCAGCCCCGCCGGCGCCAAGCAATGGAAGCCGAAGAATCCCGAAGCGCAAAACACGGTGCCGGACGCGCACGACCCGGCCAAGCGGCACGCGCCGATGATGCTGACCACCGACCTATCGATGCGCCTCGACCCCATCTACGGACCGATCGCGAAACGTTTCTTCGAACACCCCGACCAGCTCGCGGACGCCTTCGCCAAAGCCTGGTTCAAGCTCTTGCACCGCGACATGGGCCCGCTGTCGCGTTACCTCGGCCCCTGGATTCCGGAGCCGCAGCTCTGGCAAGACCCGGTGCCGCCAGTCGAACATCCCCTGATCGACGAGCAGGACATCGCCGCACTCAAGCGCACGATCCTGAACGCGGGCCTGTCGACGCCCGACCTGGTCTCCACCGCGTGGGGCGCGGCGGCGAGCTTCCGCGGCACCGACAAGCGCGGCGGCGCCAACGGCGCCCGCATCCGGCTCGCGCCGCAAAAGGACTGGGAATCCAACGAACCGGACCGCCTGCAGAAAGTCCTGGCCAGCCTCGAGCAGATCCGCAGCGACTTCAACGGCGCAGCAACCGGCGGCAAGCAGGTCTCGCTGGCCGACCTCATCGTCCTGGCCGGCTGCGCGGCGGTCGAGGATGCGGCCGCCAAGGCAGGCGTCCAGATCACGGTCCCGTTCGCACCAGGCCGCACCGACGCCTCGCAGGAACAGACGGACGAAGCCATCTTCGACGTCCTCGAACCGCTGGGCGACGGCTTCCGCAACTACTTCCGCCCCGACGATCCGCTGACGCCCGAAACCCGCCTGCTCGACCGCGCCAACCTGCTGAAACTGACTGCGCCGCAAATGACGGTGCTGGTCGGCGGCATGCGCGCGCTCGGCGCCAATCACGGGCAGAGCAAGCATGGCGTATTCACCGAGCGTCCCGGCACGCTGAGCACGGACTTCTTCGTCAACCTGCTCGACAGCGGGGTTGCGTGGCGGCCGTCGGCGTCAGCTTCGGCCGGGCGTGTCTACGAAGGGACCGATCGGGCGACGGGAGCCGTGAAATGGACGGCCACGGCGGCCGACCTTGTCTTCGGCGCCCATTCGCAGCTGCGCGCGATTGCGGAGGTCTATGCAGCCGACGACGGCAAGGACAGGTTCGTGCGCGACTTCGTGGCGGCGTGGGACAAGATGATGATGCTGGATCGCTTTGATTTGCTGGCGAGGAGGAATCCGAGGCGGGCGTTGAAGCAAGCAGCTTGAATCGCCGGCGGTGCTGGTAACGAAAAAGGCTTACGCGGAAGGTGCGCGTAAGCCTTTTTAATATTGGTAGGCCTCCCCGGAGTCGAACCGGGCACCAACGGATTATGAGTCCGCTGCTCTAACCAGGCATGAGCTAGAGGCCCAGAAATCGGGACATTGGCTGGAAAAAAAATTCTCGCCACCTGCTTCAACGGCGCGGTACCGTAAAGCAGAGTGGCGAGAGGATATGGCTTTTGGTGTACAGCAGTCAAGCATTTGCTCAACTCAACCGCTGAACTCAGCAACAACAATCAGCTGCTACCTTCCAGGAAACTCTTCAGCTTGTCCGACCGCGACGGATGCCGCAGCTTGCGCAGCGCCTTCGCTTCGATCTGACGAATGCGCTCGCGGGTGACGTCGAACTGCTTGCCGACCTCTTCCAGCGTGTGGTCGGTCGACATCTCGATACCGAAGCGCATGCGCAGCACCTTGGCTTCGCGCGGGGTCAGCGAATCCAGCACATCCTTCACCACACCGCGCATCGAGGCATGCAGGGCCGCATCCGACGGCGCCAGCGTGTTGTTGTCCTCGATGAAGTCGCCCAGGTGCGAATCGTCGTCGTCGCCGATCGGCGTTTCCATCGAGATCGGCTCTTTCGCGATCTTCATGATCTTCCGGATTTTGTCTTCCGGCATTTCCATCTTGACCGCGAGGGTGGCCGGGTCCGGCTCGGCGCCCGTCTCTTGCAGGATCTGGCGCGAGATGCGGTTCATCTTGTTGATGGTTTCGATCATGTGCACCGGGATACGGATGGTGCGCGCCTGGTCGGCGATCGAACGGGTGATGGCCTGGCGGATCCACCACGTCGCATAGGTCGAGAACTTGTAGCCGCGGCGGTATTCGAACTTGTCCACCGCCTTCATCAGGCCGATATTGCCTTCCTGGATCAGGTCGAGGAATTGCAGGCCGCGGTTCGTGTACTTCTTGGCGATCGAGATCACGAGACGCAGGTTGGCCTCGGTCATCTCGCGCTTGGCCTTGCGCGCCTTCATTTCACCGGCCGCCATCTGGCGGTTGATGTTGCGCAGGTCCGGCAGCGGCAGCACGACGCGCGCTTGCAGGTCGATCAGGCGTTGCTGCAGTTCCTTGATCGTCGGGATATTGCGGCCGAGGATGGCACTGTAAGCGTGGCCGGCGTTGACTTCGCCGTCGACCCATTCCAGGTTCGTTTCGTTGCCCGGGAAGACCTTGATGAAGTGGGCGCGCGGCATGCCGCAGCGGTTCACGGCCACATCTAAAATCTGCTTTTCGATGTGGCGCACTTCGTCGACCTGGCCGCGCAGGGTGTCGCACAGCTTTTCGACGACCTTCGCCGTGAAGCGGATGCCCAGCAGTTCATTGGAGATGGCTTCCTGGGCCTTGACGTAGGCTTTGGAGTTGTAGCCGTCCTTCTCGAAGGCCTTGCGCATCTTGTCGAACTGCTGTTCGATCAGGCCGAATTTTTCGAGGGAAGCCGCTTTCAGCGCCTCGAGCTGTTCGGCCGAGTAGCCGGCGGCGCCAGGGGTGGCGGCGGCTTCTTCTTCCTCTTCCTCTTCTTCGTCCTCGGCTTCGTCGTCATCCTCTTCGTCGTCGGTGCTTGGGCCGACAGCCGACGGCGACGTTTCTTCGGCGCCCTCTTCCTCGACCAGGCCGTCGACGATCTCGTCGATCTTGATTTCGTCGGCTTCGATGCGGTTGGCGGCGGAGATGATTTCGGCGATCGTGACCGGGCAGGCCGAGATGGCCTGGATCATGTCGCGCAGGCCGTCTTCGATGCGCTTGGCGATTTCGATTTCGCCTTCGCGGGTCAGCAGCTCGACCGAGCCCATTTCGCGCATGTACATGCGGACCGGGTCGGTGGTGCGGCCGAAGTCGGAGTCGACGGTCGACAGCGCCGCCTCGGCAGCGGCCTCGGCTTCATCGTCGCTGGTGACGGTGGCAACATTGTCGGACAAGAGCAGCGTCTCGGCATCGGGCGCGTGTTCGTACACGGCAATGCCCATGTCGTTGAAGGTGCCGATGATGCCTTCGATCGCTTCCGGATCGACGATGTTGTCGGGCAGGTGGTCGTTGATTTCCGCGTAGGTCAGGAAACCACGTTCCTTGCCGTTCTTGATCAGCGTCTTGAGCTTCTGGCGGCGCAGCTCGATCTCTTCTTCGCTGGCTTCCGTGTCCGATGCAAACGCGTCTTTCAGCAGGGCTTTTTCTTTCGCCTTGCGGTCCTTGGCCTTGGCCTTGTCGACGGCTTTCATCTCGGCGCGTTCGACCGCGTTGAGTGCGGCGACTTCGTCGTTCTCGGGGGTGAATTCTTTCGGCTTGCGACCGCGGCGCCCCGGGACTTTCACGGATGGCAGCACGTAGCCCGACGTGTCGATGGCGGCCAATGCGGCCGCATCGGTGGTCTGGCTGACGACAGGCGCGGCGCCCGCTGTGCGAACTTCCGCCTTGTCTTGCGCATTGTCCGCCTTGGCGGACGCTCTGGTGGGTTTGGCAGCCACTTTGGGTTCGGGTTTCTTGGTTGGCACAGGCGCTTTCGATGTCACAACGACTAACTTTACGATGGTTAAAGATAAAGTTTTGTTACCTTACATCACGCTGCAAACAGCGTACAACACTGCTGCGCTAACTGAAACTCCACGCCCCTTTGGACACAATAATCGTTTCAAAGGTTGCAATAGTTAGCGTTTTATTATAGCACGCACCCCTCTTTTTCCAAGTTGCACAAATCCTAACAGCCGACTTCGCAACACACCCTCAGCGAGGTGACATCGCCGCAGCATCTTCCTGCTCCAGGACCTGCAGCTGTGCTGTAATTTCGCGATAGCGAGTGCTCACCTGATCTGGGGTCAGCCCCTTGGAAAACAACTGGTTGGTCTCCTGTTTTAGCGCATCTTTCTTGATTTGCCTCACAGCACTAGCCAGCCAGACACGGTCCGCCTCGGGGTCGGATTCCGGTTCCGAGGCGATCTCGGCGATGATGCGGTCGTAGCCATCGCCGCCCTCTTTCAGCTGTTCCGACAGGGCCGCGAAGGTGCCGTACTCGCCCAGGGCCTGGGCGGTGCCGACCAGGTAGCGCAAGGCGTCGCTCGATTCCTGGCCGAAATGGTCAAAGGCTTGCAATGCCGATTCGTCCAGGCCCAGCGACAACGCCGGATGGGCTACCAGGATGCGCACGATCTGCAGTTCCAGGCCGACCGGTTCCGGGCGGCCCTGGCGCGGCGGCGCCTGCTTCACGACCGATACCGGCTTCGAGAGTTCGAACAGGCCTTCGATCTCGGCCGGCGTCGATTCCGTCAGGCTGGCCAGGCCGCGCACGATCTGCAGGCGCAGCGCGGAGGGCGTCATGGCCTGCAGCAGCGGCTTGGCATCGTATTGGGTGGCGGCGCGCCCTTCCGGCGTCGACAGATCGTGGTCGCCCGTCACTTCGCGCAGCAGGAATTGCGACAGCGGCATCGCGTCGTTGATTTCCTGCGCAAAAGCGTCGGCACCGTATTCGCGCACGAAGCTGTCCGGGTCGTGCTTTTCTGGCAGGAACAGGAACTGGATGGTCTTGTTGTCCGATACCTGCGGCAAGCAGGCTTCCAGCGCGCGCCGTGCGGCGCGGCGGCCGGCTTTATCTCCGTCGAAACTGAAGATGACGTTGTCGGTCTGACGCAGCAGCTTTTGCACGTGGGTGCTGGTGCAGGCCGTGCCGAGCGTGGCCACGGCTTGCGGGAAGCCGAGCTGGGCCAGCGCGACGACGTCCATGTAGCCTTCGGTGACGAGCACGTAGCCGGCGTCGCGGATCGCTTGTCTCGCTTCGAACAGGCCGTAGAGTTCGAGGCCCTTCTGGAACAGCGGCGTTTCCGGCGAGTTCAGGTATTTCGGTTCGCCCTGGTCGAGCACACGGCCGCCGAAGCCGATCACCTGTCCCTTGGTATTGCGGATCGGGAACATGATGCGCTCGCGGAAGCGGTCGTAGCGTTTCTTGTTGCCGCCGTCCTCGTCCACCTTGTCGATCACGAGACCGGACTCGACCAGCGCCAGGGCCTCGTAGTCGGGGAAGACGCTGCGCAGGTTGTCCCAGCCGGAAGGGGCATAGCCCATGCCGAAGCGGGCGGCGATCTCCCCGGTGAGGCCGCGGTTCTTCAAGTAGGTGATGGCATTGGTGGCGCCGCGCAGCTGGGCCTTGTAATAGTCGCAGGCCTGGCTGAGGGCATCCGTCATCGCCAGCGATTGCGCCTGCTGGGCGGCGCGCTGCAGTGGCGGAATCTTGTCGTCGTTATCGGGGACGACCATGCCCACGTTCTGGGCCAGGTCCTTGACGGCGTCGACGAAGCCCATGCCCGAGTATTCGATCAGGAAGCCGATCGAGGTGCCATGGGCGCCGCAACCGAAGCAGTGATAGAACTGCTTGGTCGGGCTGACGGTGAAGCTGGGAGACTTTTCGCTGTGGAAAGGACAGAGGCCCATGTAATTGGCCCCACCCTTTTTCAGCTGGACGTAGCGCCCGACGACGTCGACGATGTCGACGCGGTTGAGCAAATCGGTAATGAATGATTGCGGGATCACGTGGCTTACACAGTGTTTGTCTAAGGTCAGACTATACCGCAGGGCTCGCTGCAAATTGATTTGCAACAAGCCCGGGGCCGTCCGGCCCTATTGTGCTGATGTTTGTGTTGCTTCAGGCGCCGGTCAGGGCTTTCTTGACCAGGGTCGAGACGACGGTCATGTCGGCGCGGCCAGCCAGTTTCGGCTTGACGATGGCCATGACTTTACCCATGTCCTGCGGACCGGCGGCACCGGATGCGGTCACGGCGGCAGCGACTTCGGCGGCGATTTCCTCATCCGACAGGCCGGCCGGCATGTAGGCGACCAGCACCTCGAGCTCGGCCTTTTCGATGTCGGCCAGGTCCTGGCGGTTGCCCGCTTCGAACTGGGTGATCGAGTCCTTGCGCTGCTTGATCATCTTTTCGACGATGGCGACGGTTTGCTGGTCGTTCAGTTCGATCTGCTCGTCAACTTCCTTGCGCTTGATCTCGGCGAGGATCAGGCGGATGGTCGCCAGCTTGCCGGCTTCCTTGGCGCGCATCGCCGCTTTCATGTCGTTGGTGATTTGTTCTTTCAAGCTCATGGTTTCTCCGAGGCTATGGGGGAAAACAACAAAACCCGCCGGGGTGACAACCAGGGCGGGTTCGCAGGACTTCTCGCAGCTGCCGGGACGAGCGTACCGCTACGTCACCGGATCAAGCGGCCGGGCAGTCTTAGTACAGTTTCTTAGGCAGTTGCTGGCTGCGGATGCGCTTGTAGTGGCGCTTCACGGCAGCGGCCAGCTTGCGCTTGCGCTCTGCAGTTGGCTTCTCGTAGAACTCGCGTGCGCGCAGTTCGGTCAGCAGGCCGGTTTTTTCGATGGTGCGCTTGAAGCGACGCATGGCGACTTCGAACGGCTCGTTTTCTTTAAGGCGGATAGTGGTCATGTAAAAATGAAACCGTTGGATTTAGAAAGAACGAAAGTCTAGCAGGTTTTGGCGGACAGTGGAAGAGATTACGTGGATGTGATGTATTTGATACAGGCCTAGAGCGTCTAACAACGCCTTCAGGGCAAGGCGCATCGTCGAAGACAGTACGTTAGTACGGCGAGACGATGCAACGCAGCCATGAAGGTGTTGTTAGGCGATCTCACACACTCTGGCCCGCGACGTAGCCCGACGCCCATGCCCACTGGAAGTTGTAGCCGCCCAGCCAGCCGGTGACGTCCACCGTTTCGCCGATGAAGTACAGGCCGGGCACATCCTTGGCCATCATGGTCTGCTGCGACAAGGCACGGGTGTCGACGCCGCCCAGGGTCACCTCGGCCTTGCGGTAGCCCTCGGAACCGGTCGGGACGATGGCCCAGCGGTTGATGGCGTCGCCGAGCTTGCGCAGTTTGGCGTCGGCCATGTCGGCCAGGCGCGCATCCGGTGCGAAGCCGTTGGCCAACAACAAACCCTCGGCCAGGCGTGCCGGCAGCCATTGGGCCAGCACGTTGCCCAGCTGCTTTTTCACGGTCGTCTTCGAACCGATCAGCTCTTCGGCGACATCCATTTCCGGCAGCAGGTTCACGACGATCGGCGTACCCGGCTCCCAGTAGCTGGAAATCTGCAGGATGGCCGGGCCCGACAGGCCGCGGTGGGTGAACAACAGGTCTTCGCGGAACAGGCCGCGCTTGGCATTCTTGCCCTTGCCGGAGCCAGTCGAGACCTCGACTTCGAGCGCGATGCCGGCCAGCGGCGCGAACGCGTCCCAGCTCGGGCCGTCGAAGGTCAGCGGCACCAGGCCCGGACGCGGCTCCACCAGCGGCAGGCCGAACTGGGTGGCGATGCGGTAACCGAGGTCGGTGGCGCCGATCTTCGGGATCGACAGGCCGCCGGTGGCGATCACCACGCTCTCGGCGCCGATATCGCCATGGTCGGTGGCAACCACGTAGCCGCCCTCCTCTTTGGTGACGCCATGCACCTTGCAGGGCATGCGCCAGTTGACGCCGGCGGCGCTGCATTCGGCCTTCAGCATGGCGATGATCTGCTCGCTTGAGTCGTTACAGAACAGCTGGCCGCGGTGCTTCTCGTGGTAGCCGATGCGGTGCTTTTTCACGAGCGCCAGGAAATCCTGAGCCGTGTAGCGCGACAGCGCGCTTTTACAAAAATGCGGATTCTCGGACAGGAAGTTGCTTGGTGCGGCGTTGAGGTTGGTGAAGTTGCAGCGTCCGCCGCCCGAGATGCGGATCTTCTCGGCCAGCTTCTCGGCGTGGTCGATGAGGACGACGCGCTTGCCGCGTGCGCCGGCGATTGCCGCGCACATCATTCCGGCCGCGCCCGCGCCGATAATCGCTACATCGAATTGTTTTGCCATGAGCTGCTGCCGCCAGATTCAAACCCGCCATTGTAAACGTTCGCGCCGAGGCTGCGGCCGCCCACGGCCAAATTGGCCGCAGGCAAACCACAGGCTTCATCCGCCGTCGAGGGGGCGCACCTCGACATCGCGGCCGTTGAGCACGGTACCCTCGGGCCCGATCGTGATCGTGTGCGTGCGGGCCTCCCGCAAGCCGAGGCGGCCGAGCTGCTCAGGTGCGACGCGCAGTACGTATTCCCCAGGAAAGATGCCGGTCATAACGTAATAGCCGTCGGCCGCGCTGCTCATCGTGGCCACCACCTTGTGCGCGGCATCGACCAGTTCGAGCCGCAGGTCGCCGACCGGACGGCGCACGCCCTTGCCGAGCAGCCAGGTCGTGCCGTCCACCTCGCCCGTCACGCTGACCGCAAAATCGACCTGGCTGACCTTGCCCGGCCGCGGCACGATGCGCACGCCCTTCACCTGCGCTTGCCACTGCGGGTCCTCCAGCGTGTCCGGGTCGAGCCCGATGTCGACATATCGGCTGGCAGGCAGGCGCGGCAGCCAGGCCACGCCGTCCGCATCCGTGTGCACGCCGTAGTTGGCGCCGTTGATGGTGAAGCCGACGCCGGCAATGCCCTCCTCGCCTGCGTCCTGCGCGCCGTTCAGGTTCTTGTCGAGGAAGACACCGATCGATCCCGCGCCCATGTTCGCCATCGGCTGCGCCTCGCGCAACAGGCGCCCCCTGCGCGGCTCCAGCCCCATGGCCAGGAACAGGCGCACGCCGACGCCATACTCGCGGCGGTTCGAGTAAAAGCCGCTCACGCCCAGGCCGAAGCTGCCCAGGCTCTTGTTGAGCGACGCCGCCGCGCGCAGCTCGCGCTGCGGGAACAGGCGCGTCAGGCCCAAGTTCAGCAGGTAACCGTTACGCAGGTAGCGATCGGCCGAGACCGCCGCACTTTGGAGCCGGGCCGCGGGCGCCAGCGTGTATTGCAGCTGGCTGGTGATGCCGACGCCTGCCACCCTGCGGCTGACCTGCAGCGCACCGTCGGCCTGTTCGGTACCGCCCAGCGACTGCCAGCGCAGCGTATTGCTGAGCGCAGTGCCGTTGCGGTAGACCGACAGGCGCCCCTGGACTTCGCGGCTCTCCAGGCCTGAAACGAACACGTCGCGCCTGAGCTGCAGCGACAGCGGCAAGAAGCTGGCGGTCCCGAGCGCCAGCACGCCTTCGGCGCGCAGCTCGTCGCGGCTGCGCACCGGATCGCGGCTGGGCGTGAAGAATTCGCTGCTGAAGCCGTCGAGACGGGCGCGGCTGGCCGAGAGCGCCACGTTGCCGAGCCGGGTCTTCAACCCGAGTTGGGCCAGGCGGCCGCCGTCGTCGGCTTTCACCGCGTCGGCGGTCAGGATGACCCGGTTCCAGTAGCTGCGCAGGCCGAGGTTGGCATAGCTGCGGGTGGCATCGAACAAGGGCAGGCGCTGCCAGCCGGCGGTAGCGTTCAGGTGCTTGCCTACGCCCCATTCGAACTGGGCCAGGGCGCGCTCGCGCGCGTACTGGTCGCGATGCGCAGCCAGGTCGTAGAACAGCGCGCCGCGCGGCAGCGCCGACTGTTCCAGCAGGAAGGACTGGCGCTCGATGCGCAGCTGCCCGAGCGGCCCGTGGAACACCAGACGGAACTCGTTCGGGCCATACGCCAGCGGCTGGTCCTCGAAGCTGTACTTGCCGCCTGGCCCCGATTGCTGGACGCCGACCAGCGCCTCGTTGTAGTACAGCTCGACATCCCAGCCCGGCGGCAGGTCGCCTTGCAGCGTGTGGCGGTCGAAACTGGTCGGCTGGTCGAGCGGACGGTTGCTGAGTGCGATGCCGTTGCCGGTCGCGCTGCTGACCGAGATGTTGGCCACGCCCGGTACCGGCACACTGCCGACCAGCACGCTGCGCGCCCCCAGCGGTCCCAGCAGGCCGCCGTCCGGATCGTGGCGCCCGAGCGTCAGGCGTGGCGCGGACGGGGACGCATGCAGGCTGCGGCTGGCGTACAAGGCCGCTTCCATGCCCAGCAAATCGGTGGTGAGATAGGCGGTCCAGAATGCCGCCGTGCTGCGCCCTCCTCCGCGCCGATCGAGCCCGAAGCCCAGCGTCTGGTCGACGAAGGGAACGTCGGCCAGGCGGTAAGGGGTGGCCAGCCGGGGATAACCGGGGTCGACATAGCCGCCGGGCCTGCCAGGCAGCTTGCCGCGCTCGCGCCGTTGCAGGCGTGCCTGCAAGGGCAATTGCTCGCGCGGGCGCACCTTCAGCGCCAGGCTCGGCATGTCGAGATCAAGGTCGACCGGCAGCCAGCGCGCCAGCAGGCGGCTGGCCACGTAGATGTCGTCCTCCTCCAGCTTGACCGTTGACGGGTCGAGTTCCTCGCGCCGGCCACCGATGTGGACCGCACGCCCCGCGACGTCGAGACTGAAATTGCGCTCCTCCGAGAGGATGTAGCCGCTGGCGCGTCCTGCACCGGGCGTCGCGCGGATGGCCAGCGTCAGCAGCCGCGCCATCTCGCCCAGCGGCAGGTAGACGTCATGCCCGAGTTCGTAGGCGGTGACCGCGTCGGACAGCACCTGGCTACCGAGGCGCACTTCGAGCAGGACCTCGCTGCCCGGGCTTTCCTCCTTCGCCTGGACCGGCGCCGCCGCTACGACGGGCTGGCATGCCGGTAGCGCGGCGGCCACGGCCAGCGCCACGAGTACCCAGCCCGCGCGACGTGCGCCCGCGCGTTGCGACTGCGTCCGGCCCACCGGATCGCCGCCTAGGAAGCGGGCACCGCGAACAGTGCCGATCGGCCGAACGCCCGGCCGGACGGGTTCATGGCAGGTCCAGGCTGGCCTGCGCCAGCAGCTTGCCGCCGGCCTCGGGCCGGTCGCGGTAGCTGACGTCAAGCGTGCCGCCGGCCAGCGCCAGGCCAATCGGCACCTGGAGCGGGAGCGTCGTCCTGCGGATGCGGTTCGGCGTGTACACGGCAATGCCATTCACCTGCGCCAGGCTCTGCGGCTTGCCGTTCTTTGGCGTGAACGTGACGCTGACGTCGCCATATACCGAGTTGCCGCCTTCGCGTTCGAACTGCAGCGTGAGCTGCACACGCCTGGCGTCGTCCTTGCCCAAGGCTAGCCCTGCGAGCTTCACGCTCGCGCCGGCGGCGCCGTGGCGCACGATGACGGGAACCGAGGCGCCGACCAGCGCATTCATCACCACGCCGATCTGCGTGTTGTTACCCGCATCCTGGTTCTCGATGCTGGCCTCGCCCTCGATGTCGGGCAGCTTGTCGAACTGCAGGTGCGACCGGTACTCGCCCTCGGCCAGGTCCGCCGGCTTGCGCAGCATCACGCGAACGGTCTGGGCGGTGCCCGGCTGCAAGGTCACCTGACGCGGCGCATAATGCAGCATCGCGTCGGCGAATCGTTCGCCGTCCTGCGCACGCTCGGCCGTCTCGAACTGGCCGGCTTCGGTCATGCGGCGGTTCACCAGCGAAATGCGATAGCTGGCCGGCTTGTTGCCGTTATTGATCAGCTCGATCTGGGCGGCGCGCGTGTTCTTGTCGAACACAATGCGGGTCGGGTGCAGCATCAGCTCGGCGCGGGCGGGCAGGAACGGCGCCAGCAGCAGGTAGGCAAGCACAAGACGTGCAGCGCATCGTATGGCGGGAATGCTTGTAAAAGCAGGGTAAGGCATGGCGATGTCCTTTCGCTGTGCGGCGCTGGCACAGGATCACTGGTGGTTAACGATCACGGAAAAGGTTCCGGAATAATGTCCGGGTGGCTGATTGGGCGCCACGACCAGCGTCGCGCCCACTGCCAGCGTGGCGCCACCGCTCCCGACCGACAGCAGTGCATCGGACGTGACGAAATCGTCGACCGCCATGCTGTTGGTACCGCTGCTGAGACGGGTGGCGCCGTTGGCCGGCAAGGAGACGATGGCCGATGTCGAGGTGGCGGTAGCGGCGGCGCTCAAGCGGCCGCGGCCGGCGTCGAGCGTGGTTTGGCTGGCGCTGAACGTGGCCTGGCTTGCGTGCGGGGAATTGAGCAGGATGACGCCGCCGGTACGCGAACGCAAGCCCGAGGGACTCAGCATGATCGTGCCGCCGCTGGCGGCGACGAAGCGTCCGAAGTCGAGGCTGCGGGTATTGCTCAGTGCGACCTGCTGCGCGAACGCAGCGTAGGGAAAGAGTACGAGCGCGAACGCGAGCAGCGCCTGGACGGCGGTGCTCGCGAGCAGGATGAAGCGCTTGCTGCGTACCGGCATGACCAGGAGCGGGTTGCCCCGCTACCCGATTCCCTAGTTGTACGCGACCGTCGCTTTGACCGAGCCGACGTAATTACCGGGCACCTGGCCTGCCGCGACGGTCAACACGCCGCCCACGAAGAAACTCTGGGTTCCGGCGCCGCCAGTGCCTGCAAGCAAACCGCTGGTAATGTCGCTTTCCGCGGTGAACGCCATCGTTTCCGTTCCGCCACTCCTGAGGAGCGAGGTCGGTGTGAGGGTGATCGAATACGTCATGCCGCCCTCACCGGTCACGTTGAACTTGGCTGCGGCAGCCGTGGTACCCGCCAGCACCACATCGCCGCTCTTGCCGCGGGCACCGCCCGTGGAAATGGTCACCGTACCGCCGGCTGCGCCGGGAGCGAAGCTGCCGAAGACCAGGTCGGCGGTTTTCGTGATCTGGATCGGCGCGATGACGGTGCCGGTTGCTTGGGCGGTGTCCTCTGCTGCGATGGCGCTGCCGGGACCGGCAATTGCAAAGACCAATATGGCGCAGCTAATAACGCTCGAAGCGGAGCGGAAATACTTGTTCATTCTGGGCATCCTTCACATTGAGAGGACCGGCCTGGAGCCGGATCAATAACGAGACCGAACGCGTAAATGTCGTTTGGCTGGCAACCGACTTGCTTTGCAGTATCGTTTTTCCATAGTGAAAGATAATTCCCTGCTTGATTTTGCCCTAGATCATCTAACGTGTAGTTCCTATTGGGAATATCGGAAGTGCATAGGGTGGCTGGCTCAGGTACGCAATGCCCGTGCGGTGTGCATGCAGGCCGCCACCTGCGCGCTGATCGACGGCGGCACCGGCACCTCGCCGCGCAGCGCGCGGGTAATCCAGGCAGCGGTGGCCGCCGCATCGCGCGCCTCCGGCACCTCGGCCAGGATGTCGGCCGGCGCATCGCGCTCCACCAGCAGGCTGCGCTCCCCGCCGTGGAACCAGTCGATCTGCTGGGCGCGGTGTGGGTTGGCGACCGTCTCGCCTTCGGTGCCGCGCATCAGGAAGGCGTCGCCGCGCGCATGCGGTGCGGCCGTCAGGAAGTATTCGCCCAGCGTCTGCAGGTATTCGGGATGGGTGTAGGAGACCAGGCGCAGCGCAGCGCCCTCGAAAGGCTGCAGGATCTTGACGATCGTGTGCGTGGAGTTGCGCACGCCGAGGATGCGGCGCAGCGACAGCATGTGTGCGAGGCTCGGCGCCAGTGTCTCGATCGGCATGAAGGCCGGGCGCCCGGCGGCGAAGGCGTCGTGGACGGCGGCGCTGGTGGATGCTTCGGCCAGGCCCAGCTCCGCCATGATCTCGGCCGTGGTGACGCGTCCCGGATCATTGCGCACGCCGTGCACCAGGGTCGGCACGCCTTCGCGCGCGAGCAGCAGCGCCAGTAAAGGAGTCAGGTTGGCCAGCTTGCGCGCGCCGTTATAGCTCGGGATCAGCACGGGCGCATACTCGCCCGGCGGCGCAGGCAGCGGAGCGAACGCCGCTTCGGCCGCGTCCATGAAGCCGGCCAGCTCGTCGACCGACTCGCCCTTGATGCGCATGGCAAGCAGGATGGCGCCCAGTTCGAGATCGGAGACGCGGCCTTCCAGCATGGCGCCGTAGAGGGCAGCGGCATCGACGCGCGACATGCTGCGCGCGCCTTTCACGCCGCGGCCGATCTCCTTGATGAAATGGGCGGCGGGGAATGGGGTGGGCTGTAATGTGGTGTCCATCACGCTAGCTTACACCCTCGCACGCATGACCCGCTTTTGCGCTGTTTGCTGCAAACAAGCATTTTTGGCGCTACACTCGTTGATCCGACCTTGTCCCACGGACCGCATCATGCTGATCACACCAGATATCGAAAACACCAACGTTACCTCCTTCGGGCGCATGCCGACCCCGACCGAGCTGCACGCCAAACTGCCGCTGTCCGAGCGTGCCTTCACCACCGTCATGAACGGCCGCGCCGCGCTGCGCGACATCCTCGACCGCAAGGACGAGCGCCTGTTCGTGGTGGTCGGCCCCTGCTCGATCCACGATCCGGAAGCGGGCCTGGACTATGCGCGCCGCCTGAAAGCCTTGCAGGAAGAAGTCAAGGAAACGATGCTGCTGGTGATGCGCGTGTATTTCGAAAAGCCGCGCACGACCACCGGCTGGAAGGGCTACATCAACGACCCATTCATGGACGACTCCTTCCAGGTCGACGTCGGCATGGAGCGCGCGCGGCAGTTCCTGATCGACGTGTGCGAACTCGGCCTGCCGACCGCCACCGAAGCGCTGGACCCGATTTCGCCGCAGTACCTGGGCGACTTGATTGCCTGGACCGCGATCGGCGCGCGCACCACCGAATCGCAGACCCACCGCGAGATGTCTTCGGGCCTGTCGACGCCGGTCGGCTTTAAAAACGGCACCGACGGCGACGTCAGCATCGCGATCAACGCCGTGCTGTCCTCGGCCAATCCGCACGCCTTCCTGGGTATCAACGACAAGGGTGCGGTCTCGATCGTGCGCACCCGCGGCAACGCTTACGGCCACGTCGTGCTGCGCGGCGGCGGCGACCGTCCGAACTACGATTCGGTCTCGGTCACGATCGCCGAACAGGCGTTGAAAAAGGCCGGGCTGCCGGCCAACCTGGTGGTCGACTGCTCGCACGCGAACAGCTACAAGAAGCCGGAGCTGCAGCCGCTGGTGATGTCGGACGTGATCCAGCAGATCAAGCATGGCAACACCTCGCTGGTGGGCGTGATGATCGAATCGAACATCGTGGCCGGCAACCAGCCGATTCCTTCGGACCTGAGCCAGTTGAAGTATGGCTGCTCGGTGACCGACGGCTGCATCGGCTGGGACGATACGGTGACCATGCTGCGGAATGCGCACAAGGAGCTGATGCAGCGTCCGTGATCCCGGATTGATCCGTTCTCGGCCGGGCAATGCCCGGCCGTCTGCTTTACAATGCCAGCTTCCGCTTTTCCCTTCCTTCTGTTCCCATGATTGTTCTCGGCGTCGAATCCTCCTGCGATGAAACCGGCCTGGCTCTGTACGATACCGAGCGCGGGCTGCTGTCCCATGCCCTGCATTCGCAGGTCGCCATGCACGAGGAGTACGGCGGTGTGGTGCCGGAACTGGCGTCGCGCGACCACATCCGGCGCGCCCTGCCCCTGCTCGAACAGACCCTGGACAAGGCCGGCATTGCCAAATCGGACATCGACGCCATCGCCTACACCCAGGGCCCGGGCCTGGCCGGCGCCCTGCTGGTCGGTTCCTCGGTCGCCTGCAGCCTGGCGCTGGCGCTGGATAAACCGGTACTCGGCGTGCACCACCTCGAGGGTCACCTTCTTTCTCCCCTGCTGGCCAGCGAGCGTCCGGACTTTCCCTTCATCGCCCTGCTGGTCTCGGGCGGCCACACCCAGCTGATGCGCGTCGACGGCGTCGGCCGCTACACGCTGCTGGGCGAGACCCTGGACGACGCCGCAGGCGAAGCCTTCGACAAGTCGGCCAAGCTGCTGGGCCTCGGCTATCCCGGCGGCCCCGCGATTTCGCGCCTGGCCGAATTCGGCGATCCGAATGCCTACACGCTGCCGCGCCCGATGCTGCACTCGAAGGATTTCAACTTCAGCTTCTCGGGTTTGAAGACGGCCGTGCTGACGGTCGTGAAGAACCACGAAGAGAAAGTCGTGGCCAACATCTGCGAGCAGGACAAGGCGAACATCGCGCGCGGCTTCGTCGACGCGATCGTCGACGTGCTGACCGCGAAATGCGTGAACGCGCTGCGCCACACGGGCCTGAAGCGCCTGGTGATCGCCGGCGGCGTCGGCGCGAATGCGCAGCTGCGCGCCTCGCTGAATGCGGCGGCCGCCAAGCGCAAGTTCCGCGTGTTCTATCCGGAGCTCGAATTCTGCACCGATAACGGCGCGATGATCGCTTTCGCGGGCGCGCTGCGCCTGGAGCGCAATCCCGGACTGGCGACGCGCGATTACGCTTTCAATGTGCGGCCGCGCTGGCCTCTGGACGAACTCGAAGCCGCTTGATCAGCGGCGTTCAAGAGTGAACTTGCAACGCTGACAACGATCCTACCGTGTGACCGCCCTGCGCCGAACGATGGCAAACTCTGGCGGTTCAGTTTTGGGAGGTCTTACATGCGCGTTGTAAGCTGGAACATACACTGGGGTTGCGGGAAAGACGGGCGCATCCGTATTCACGCGATCATCGATGTGCTGCGCAAGCTCAATCCCGACATCATCTGCCTCCAGGAAGTCGCCGCCAACCACCCCGAACTCGAAGGCAGCGCCACCGCCAACCAGTTCAAGCAGCTGGCCGGCGCCTTCGGCGGCTTCCATGCGATCGAGCATGCGCCCAGCGAAATCTACCGCAACAACGTCCCCCGCCTGTTCGGCAACCTGATCCTCTCGAAATACCGCATCACGCAAGTCCAGCGCCACCTGCTGCCCTGGCCCGCCGACCCGGAACGCAAACCCGGCATGCCGCGTGGCGCGATCGACGTCGTGCTCGATACGCCCGGTTCCAAACTGCGCCTGGTCACCACCCACCTCGAATACCACTCGCCGCTTCAGCGCATGGCGCAGGTACGGCGCCTGCGCGAACTGCATGCGGAGGCGGTCGCCCGCGCGCGCAGCTTCGCCGTGCATCCGGAGATGGACGCGCCGTATCAGCTGGGCGAGCGCCCGGCATCCGCCGTCTACTGCGGCGACTTCAACATGGCGCCGGGCGATGCCGACTACCAGGCGCTGCTCGCGCCTTTCGATGACGGCTCGCCGGCGCTGGTCGATGCCTGGGCCGCGCGCCATCCGGACGCGGCGCGCGCGCCGACCACCGGCCTGCATGGCTATCCATGGCCGGACAAACCGGATTGCTACGATTATTTCTTCGTGACGGAAGACCTGGTGCGGCGCGTGGCCGCGGTCGAGGTGCAGTCGGAGACGGCGGCGTCGGATCACCAGCCGGTGGTGCTGGAACTGATTCCGGGCGCGTGATCGGCACGCGCCCGACGTACGAAAATTACGAACCGACCGGCGCGTCCGCCTGCGCCGCGATCTCGCGCAGCGCGCGCTCGAACACCTCGGGAGGCTGGCCGCCCGAGATCAGGTGACGCTGGTTGATGACGATCGCCGGCACCGAGCGGATGCCGGCGCGCTGGAAGAACAGCTCCGTCTCGCGCACTTCGTCGGCATATTCGCCGCTCTCCAGGATGCGCGCCGCTTCGGTCGTGTCGAGGCCGACCTGGCCGGCCACGCGCACCAGCAGCTCGCGCGAGCTCGGGTCTTCGCAATGGGTAAAGTATGCTTCGAACAGCGCCAGCTTCAGCGCATGCTGGCGGCCCTGCTCCTCGGCCCAGTGCAGCAGGCGGTGGGCATCGAAGGTGTTGTAGATGCGGCCGCGGCGCGCCATGTCGAAGGTGAAGCCGACCGCTTCGCCGCGCTGGCGAATCTGTTCGCGCGACTGGATCTGCTGCTCGAGCGGCGCACCGTATTTTTCGGTGATGTGCTCGACGATGTCCTGGCCTTCGGGGCCCATGTCGGGATTGAGTTCGAAAGGCTGGAAATGCAGCTCGGCGGTGACGTCGGGCGCGACCCGCTCCAGTGCCTGCTCCAGTGACTTGAGGCCGATCGCGCACCAGGGGCACGATACGTCCGACACGAAATCAATCCTCAATTGCTTGCTCACGCTACACCGCCTTCCTGTCTGGATGCCGGCGCACTGTGCGCCGGCGTGAACAGGTATGTGGGGATGCTTGCGAGGGAATCAACAGAGATTGTTGCGTCGATGTTTATTTCTTCTTTGCGCCGGCGGCCTTGCTGCCGATGCGCGATTCCTTGCCGGCGATGAGGTTGCCGATGTTGGTGCTGTGGCGCCACAGCAGCAGTGCGCTCATGGCGACGACGGCGAACAGGATCTCGTCCACGCCGAACAGCAGGCCATAGTAGAAGGGCGCGAACACGGCCGCGATCAGGGCGGCCAGCGAGGAGTAGCGGAAGGCGTACGCCACGACCAGCCAGGTGACCAGGGTCGCGAGACCCAGCCAGACGTTCAGGCCGAGCAGCACGCCCAGCGCCGTGGCCACACCCTTGCCGCCGACGAAACGGAAGAAGACCGGCCACAGGTGGCCGAGAAAAACGGCGATCGCCACCAGGGCGATGCCGGCGTCGTCGATGCCGTATTGGGGACCCAGTTTCACCGCGAGGAAGACCGCCAGCCAGCCCTTGGCGCCGTCGCCGATCAGGGTCGCGATCGCGGCCTTCTTGCTGCCGCTGCGCAACACATTGGTCGCGCCCGGGTTTTTCGAGCCATAGGTGCGCGGATCGGACAGGCCGAACAGGCGGCTCATCACGACGGCGAAGGAAATGGAGCCGATCAGGTAGGCGGCGACGGTGGCGATCAGGGTGTTCATTTAATGTGTGTCTTTCTCATGACCCTCTGGCGGGCTCGTGAATATACACCAGCCCCGAGCTCAGCGGTAGTCAGTCCGCCAGGGCGCACTGGACCGGCTTGGCGCCCAGAACGTCGACCAGCACACCGGGGGCGATGCCGACCAGGTAGCCGCGCCGCCCGCCGTTGATGTAGATCTTGTCCAGCCCCAGGATCGATTCCTCGACGTAGACCGGCATCGCCTTGCGCGTGCCGAAGGGAGACGTGCCGCCGACCAGGTAGCCCGAATGGCGCTGGGCCACCTCGGGCTTGCAGGGTTCGACCGACTTGCAACCGATCGCGCGCGCCAGGTTTTTCGTGGAGACCTTGCAGTCGCCATGCATGAGCACGATCAGCGGGCGGGCCGCCTCGTCCTGCATCACCAGGGTCTTGACCACCTCGTGCTCGGGCACGCCCAGGGCGCGCGAGGAGACCGCGGTGCCGCCATGTTCCTCGTAGGCGTAGGGATGCTCGCTGAAATCGACCGCATGCTTGCGCAGGAAGCCGGTGGCGGGTGTCTCTGACACGTGCTCTTTCTTGGCCATGCGTGATACGCTAAACACTGGAATAAAGGGTTTCTATTATGCAGCAAGAAATACGCTTTGCCACCTTCAACGTATGCAACCTGGCGCCCCCGGGTGTGAAGCTGTACGACAACCTGCTGCCCACGACGCCCGCCGAATACGAAGCCAAGCTGAACTGGACGGCGCACCAGCTCGACCTGCTCGATGCCGACGTGATCGGTTTCCAGGAAATCTTCTCGCAAGCAACGCTGAAGGAAGTATTGGCCCGGACAAAGCGCTACCGCGACGCCTTCCACCTCGGCTTCGATCCGGACCCGGCCGCGATCCGCCTGACGCCGAGCGTGGCCCTGGTGTCGCGCCTGCCGCTGGCGGCGCCGGCGCGGCAAATGGTCGAGTTCCCGCACGGCATCGAAATGCCGGTGGGCAGCCGCGACGCCGCCCGCTTCACCCGCGCACCGCTGCATGCGGTCATCACCGTCACGCCCGACCTGCTGGTCGACGTGGTGGTGGTGCACCTGAAGTCGCGCCGTCCCGACTACCGCACCGGCGACACCGGGGAAGATCCGGCCCTGTATGCCCTCGCCTGCCTGCGCTCGCTGATCCGGCGCGGCACCGAGGCGGCCGCGCTGCGTGTATTGATGACCGAAATGGGCCGCGCCAACCGCCGCCCGCGCGTGCTGCTGGGCGACTTCAACGACGTGGCCGACTCCGTCACCACTAGCATCGTGCTCGGGGCCGGCACGCCGCTGGGCGATCGCCTGTACGACGCCAGCCAGGTGCAGCGCCGCGTCGACCATGCGCGCCACCTCGGCTTTTCCAGCGTGCACGAGGGCCACTACTCGACCATCGACCACATCCTGGTCTCGGAAGAATTCAATGGCGCGCTGCCGAACGCGGTCGGCGAAGTGGTCGACGTGCTGTACCTGAACGATCACCTCGACCTGGAACTGGCGGAAGCTTCGGACCACGGCCAGGTGTTGGCGCGGATCCGTCTCTACGACGAGGGCCACGGGCTTATGGAGGCGGGGCTGTAGGGCGGGCATGCCCGCGCGTAAACGTTGCGTTATGTTGGCTTCGTTTGGGGAAAGACCCCGCCAACACGATGCCAGCTTCACGCGCGGGCATGCCCGCCCTACGCCGCACCGGTTGCCGTCCCCGCATAAAACCCCTGGTATTCGTCGCAGCCATGCTGCTGCAGGTAGTGCAGCTGCTCGGCCGTCTCCACCCCTTCCGCGACCACCCGTAGTTTGAGGCTGCGCGCCAGCGCGATGATGGCCGGGATCATGGCCGCCGCCTCCGGCTCGTTCGCAATGTCGCCGATAAAGCTGCGGTCGATCTTGAGTTTCGAGAGCGGAAAGCGGCGCAGGCTGGACAGGCTGGAAAAGCCGGTGCCAAAATCGTCGATGGTCAGCTTCACGCCGCGTGCGCGCAGGGCCTCGAGCGTGGCCGCGTTGCCGTTCATGATGGTTTTTTCGGTGATCTCGAGCTCGAGGAATTCGGGCGCCAGGCCGGATGCGCCCAAGGCTTCGTCGACGTAGCCGGGCAGGTCGCCGTGGCTGAACTGGGCGTTCGACAGGTTCACGGCCACCATTACCGGAAACCCGGCATCGCGCCAGCGCCGTCCCTGCTGGCAGGCTTCGCGCAGCACCCATAGGCCGATCGGCACGATCAGACCGGATTCCTCGGCGGCGTCGATGAAGGCATCCGGCTTCAGGAGTCCCCGCTCGGGGTCACGCCAGCGCAGCAGCGCCTCGAAGCCGACCGTACGGCCGCTGCCGATATCGATTTCGGGCTGGTATTCGAGCTCGAACTCTTTGTTGTCGAGCGCCCGGCGCAGGCGTTCTTCTATCGCGACACGCTCGAGCACGCGCGAATTCATTTCCTGGCTGAAGAAATGGAAGGCGTTGCGCCCGCTTTCCTTGGCGTGGTACATCGCCACGTCGGCATGGCGCAGCAAGGTCTTTTCGTCTTCGCCGTCGCCCGGGCAGACCGCGATACCGATCGACACCGACAGGCTGATCGCTCCGCCCGGCGTATCGATCGGACGAGACACCGATTGCAGGATGGTCGCCGCGACGTGCCCCGCCTGGTCGACGCCGCCGAGATCGGCCAGCAGGACCACGAATTCGTCGCCGCCCAGCCGGCTGACCGTATCGACCCGGCGCACGCAGCGCCGCAGCCGGTGCGCCACCTCCTGCAGAACGGCGTCGCCGACCTCGTGGCCGCGGCTGTCGTTGATCGCCTTGAAATGGTCGAGATCGATGAACATCAGGGCGAACTGGCGCTGGCGGCGTGTGATGGCCGCCATGGCCTGCTCCAGCCGGTCCATGAACAGTATACGGTTCGGCAATCCCGTCAGCGGATCGTGCTCGGCCAGGTGGCGCGCTTCCTCGACGGCGCGCCGGCGCTCGCTGATGTCGGTCAGCATCACCATATAGCGGGTCACGGCGCCGCCGGCATCGATGATCGGCGACAGGGCCGCGCGCACCGGGATCGTGTTGCCCTCGCGGTGCACGCTCCACAATTCTCCCTCCCAGTGCTGGTGGCCGTCGAGCCGGTCGCGCAGGCGGTCGTAGAAGGCGCGGTCCTGCACGCCCAGGCGCAGGCTCGGCAGTTCGACGCCGAGCACCTCCTCGGCCGGGTAGCCGGTCAGTTCGGTATAGGCGCGGTTCGCCGCCAGCACCCGGTGTTCGCGGTCGACCAGCAGGATGGCGTCGCGCGCGTGGTCGAATACCTGGCCGGCCTGGCGCAGGGACTCCTCGAGTTTCTTGCGCGCAGTGACGTCGATCTCCATGCAGAATACCTGCGCTGTCGCGCCATCGCCCGGCACCGGAAAATGGCTCGACTGCAGCCACAGGCGGCGTCCGTCGCGCAGCTCGACATGCCACTCGCGCGCCTTGACCGCTTCGCCGGTACGCCAGACCGTATCGATGGTGGCGTCGAATTCTCGCTGCTGGCCCGGATGCTTGACGAGTGCGACCAAAGGCTGGCCGATGGCCTCGGCAGCGGGGATGCCGGTGAGCTCGGCACAGGCATGGTTCCAGAAGCGCACGACGCCATTGCGGTCCTGGCTGTGCACCGCCACGGAAGGGCTGAGCTCTATCGCCGCGACCAAGCGGTACAGCCAGTCGAGCACTTCGCGTGCCGGCCCGCCGGGCAAGGCGGACAGCGGCGGTGCGGGCAATTCGCTGCTCACGAAATAGTCCTTTTCTCGAATGAAATGGTGGAACCGTGCTCTCCCAAGCGACCCATTCTTGCCCCCGGCGGCAGCGCCCCGTTTGCGCGCACGCAAAATCATCTCGCCTGCATACGGAGGGCCGGCAGCGCATCCCTTCTGTCCTCCTTTTCTGCACTTCAGCGTCCAAAAACCCCTGCTTGTCGCATTCCGATGGCGTCCTGAGTTGTCAATTTCTATAGTCTTCACCATGCGCACGGAGCTCCGCCTCAGACCAGGTGGAGCACGCGCGCCCCCTATTCCTTCATGCTCTCAACAATTCGAACAACGGCCGCCATGAAAATCGAGACCTTGCCGCTATCCTCCACTCCTTCCGCATCCATTCCCACTGCCAGCCGGCGCCGCTGGCGCAAGCCGGCCATCGCGCTGGCCGTGATTGCACTTGCAGGCGGCGGCTGGTACGCGCTGCAGGGCAAGAGTGCGCCGCCGCCTGCCGCGGCCGCGGCCAAGAAGGCCGACAAGCCGACTGTCTTCGAGCTGGCGCAGAACGACGTCGTCACGGTCGAGTCGCGCGAACTGGCGCTGCGCTTGCCGCTGTCGGGTTCGCTTGCGCCGCTGGCCCAGGCGACGGTGAAATCGAAGGTGTCGGGCGTGGTGCTCGAGACGGGCGTACGCGAGGGCATGAAGGTCGCGGCCGGCCAGGTCATCGCGCGCCTGGACGACGCCGACGCGCGCGCCCGGGTCGCCCAGCAGGCCGCGCTGCTGAAGGAAGCCAGCGCGCGCCTGGCGATGGCGACCAAGAACGAAGCCAACAGCCAGGCCCTGCTCAAGCAGAACTACATCTCGCAGAATTCCTTCGATACCACCCGCAACAGCGTCGAGCTGGCGCAGGCGGCGGTGGATGCGGCGCGCGCCCAGCTCGATCTCGCGCGCATCGCGCTGAACGACACGCTCATCCGCGCGCCGCTCAGCGGCGTGGTCAGCAAGCGCTACGTGCAGGCCGGCGAAAAACTGTCGCCGGACAGCCCGGTGATGGCCATCGTCGACCTGCAGCACCTGACGCTCGACGCCCAGGTGCCGGCTTCCGACATCCCGCGCGTGCAGGTGGGCCAGGACGTGCGCTTCAAGGTCGACGGTTTCAACGGCCGCGATTTCCAGGGCAAGGTGGCGCGCATCAATCCGGCTACCGAAGCCGGCTCGCGTTCGATGCTGGTGTATATCAGCGTGGCCAACGACGACAGCAGCCTGCGCGCCGGCATGTTCGCGAAGGGCTCCATTACTACAGACAAGTCGGACGCGCGTCCGATCGTGCCGCTCGCGGCCCTGCGCAAGGATGGCACGCGCGACGTCGTCTACCGCGTCGACAGCGGCAAGGTGGTGGCGCAGCCGGTCCGGCTGGGCATGAAGAGCGAAGACGAGGGCCTGGCCGAAGTCACGGAGGGCGTGCAGGCCGGCGCCGTGCTGCTGGCGGTGCCGCTCGACGGCGTCAAGCCGGGCAGCGCCGTGAAGCTGAACAAGCCGGCTGCGCCTGCGCAATCACAGGTTACCCTGGCGAAGAAGGACTGACATCATGTGGATCACCAAAGTCAGTATTCGCCACCCGGTCTTCGCCACCATGGTCATGGTCGGCCTGATGGTGCTCGGCCTGTTCTCCTACCGTTCGCTGGGCGTGGAAAGCATGCCGAACGTCGAGCTGCCGTTTGCCTGGGTCGAGACGCAGTATCCGGGCGCCTCGCCGGAACAGGTCGAGAACGACATCACGCGGCCGATGGAAGAAGTCATCAACACCGTCAGCGGCATCAAGAACATCCGCAGCAATTCCTGGGAAGGCCGCAGCGGCGTCTCGATCGAGTTCCACATCTCCACCAACATGGACAAGGCGATGCAGGACCTGCGCGACAAGGTGGCGCGCGTGCGTCCGGGCTTCCCGAAGGAGGCCAAGGAGCCCTTCATCATCCGCGCCGACGGCGAGAACGCGCAGCCGGTGGTGCGCCTGTCCGTCACCTCGAACGAACGCGACATGCGCGCCCTCTCGACCCTGGCGGAACAGGTGATCGTGAAACGCCTGCAGAGCGTGGCGGGCGTCGGTGAAGTGCGCACCGGCGGCATGGCGACGCGCCAGATCCTGGTGCACGTGAAGCCCGAGCAGCTGCGCAGCCAGAACATCGGCATCGACGAGGTGCTGCGCGCGATCCAGGCCACCAACACCAATCTCCCGGCCGGCAACCTGCAGTACGGCGCGGCCGAGCGCCTGGTGCGGGTCGAAGGCAAGATGCGCGAGGCGCGCGAGTTCAACAACATCATCGTGGCGCGCCGCGCCAGCGGGCCGGTCTACCTGTCGCAGGTGGCCGACGTGGTCGACGGCGAGCGCGAAGAGACTTCGATCTCGCGCGTCAACGGCGTGCGCGCCATCTCGCTCGACATCACCAAGGTGCAGGATGCGAACACCGTGCAGGTCGGCACCGGCATCATCAAGATGGTGGAAGAAATGCGCAAGACCATGCCGTCCGACGTGAAGTTCCGCGTGATGGACGACCAGTCCACGACCGTCCAGCACCAGCTCGACAACGTCAAGCGCACCATCGTCGAAGGCGCCATCCTGACCATGGTGATCGTGTTCCTGTTCCTGCATTCCTGGCGCAGCACGGTCATCACCGGCCTCACCCTGCCGATCTCGGTGCTGGCTTCCTTCATCGCGATGCGCTACTTCGGCTTCACCCTGAACTTCCTGACCCTGATGGCGCTGTCGCTGTGCATTGGCCTCCTGATCGACGATGCCATTGTCGTGCGCGAAAACATCGTGCGCCACCTCGGCATGGGCAAGAGCCACCTGCGCGCGGCCGAAGAAGGCACCAACGAGATCGGCCTGGCCGTGATGGCGACCACCTTCGCGATCGTCGCCGTGTTCGTGCCGATCGCCTTCATGGACGGCATCATCGGCCGCTTCTTCCTGCAGTTCGGCGTCACCGTCGCGGTGGCCGTGCTGGTGTCGCTGTTCGTCTCCTTTACGCTCGACCCGATGCTCTCGTCGGTCTGGCCGGATCCGGTCAAGGACCGCTTCAAGTACGTGCCCTGGCTGGGCCGCGTCATGGCGAAGATCGAAGTCGGCATCGAGCACGTGCACGTGCTGTATGGCCGCGTGCTGGCGCTGGCCCTGCGCTGGAGGAAATCGACGCTGGCGCTGGCGCTGGGCATCTTTGTCGGCAGCCTGTTCCTGATCCCGATGATCGGCGGCGAGTTCGCGCCGAAGACCGACAACGGCTTCATCGAGATGCGCTTTAAAACCCCGGTAGGATCGAGCCTGGCCTATACCGACGGCAAGGTGAAACAAGTCGAAGACGCGCTGCGCGCCTATCCGGAAATCGAGGCGATCAGCAGCGCCATCGGCGTCTACGAAGGCCACAACAGCGCCCAGGTGGTCCTGAAGCTGACCGACGTGAAGAAGACCCACCGCCGTTCGCAGGAGACGATGGAATCGGTGATCCGCGAACGCCTGTCCTCGATCGCCGGCATCACGATGTCGGTCGGTAACAAGCCGATCTTCATCGCGATTCTCGGCCGCGACGAAGCGAAGCTGGACGCCGCCGCGCACAAACTGATGGACAAGATGCGTACGATCAAAGGCGTGGCCGACCTCGAGTACAGCCAGGAAGGCGCCAATCCCGCCACCATCATCAAGATCAACAACGAGCTGGCCAGCGACCTGGGCTTGTCGGTGGCGCAGGTCGGCGCGGCGCTGCGTCCCTTCGTGGGCGGCGACCAGATCAGCCACTGGCTGGCCCCGGACGGCCAGAACTATGAAGTCAACGTGCAGCTGCCGCGCAGCGGCCGCCAGAAGGTGGCGGACCTGGCCGACCTGTCGCTGGCGTCCTCGCGCCTGGATGCTAGCGGCAATCCGATCATGGTGCCGCTACGCCAGGTGGTCGACTTCGTGCCCTCGTTCAGCCCGCAGGTGCTCAAGCGCCAGGCGCTGGAACGCCGCGTGGCGATCTACGCCGGCATCGATGGCCGTCCGTCGGGCGACGTGAATGCCGACATCAAGAAGGCGATGGATTCCATCGAACTGCCGGAAGGCGTGCGCTTCGACGTCGGCGGCGACGCCCAGCAGATGGCGGAAACCATGGCCAACTTCGGCTCGGCGATCGTGATCGCGATCATCTTCATCTACCTGGTGCTGGCCTCGCAGTTCGGCAGCTTCCTGCAGCCGATCGCGATCATGATGTCGCTGCCGATGTCGCTCATCGGCGTGCTGCTGGCCCTGCTGGCGACGGGTTCTACGCTGAACGTGTTCTCGGTGATCGGCGTCGTGATGCTGATGGGCCTGGTGACCAAGAATGCGATCCTGCTGGTCGATTTTGCGAACCACGGCCAGCGCGAAGGCAAGGCCCAGTTCGCGGCCATCCTCGAAGCGGGGCAAGTGCGCCTGCGTCCGATCCTGATGACGACGCTTGCGATGATCTTCGGCATGCTGCCGATGGCGATCGGCGCCGGCGACGGCGGCGAAACCCAGGCCCCGATGGGCCGCGCGGTGATCGGCGGGGTGATTACCTCGACCTTGCTGACCCTGGTCGTGGTGCCGGTGGCGTACACCTACCTCGACAATATCGGCAAGCGCGCACGTAAGTGGTTCGCCAAGGGGCACGAAGAGATTGTGGATGTCGTGCCGGTGATTGCGAAGGAATCTGCGTAAGCGACATCACTGCGCCGCTTGTCGAAGGGCGTAGGGCGGGCATGCCCGCGCGTGAATGCGCCGCAGTGTTAGCTTCTTTCGAAGCAAAACACGTGCGGCGCATTATCGTATTTAAAACCTATTGTTACGGCGTCTGCGTCTCCTGCGCATCCGCATTCTGCTCGGCCTCGGCATCGATCCCCTCCGATCCCGCCGCCATCATCTCATCCCCCGCCCCAGCCGGATGATTCTTCGCTTCTGCTTTGCGCTTGGCTTTTTCCTCTGCCTTGCGCTTCTTTTCCAGTTCCCGTTGCCGCTTCTCGTATTGGAAGTTGGTTTTGGCCATGATCACCTCTTGTGCGCTGAAAGGATGTGGTAGTACCGGACTATTATGCGCCAGATACGCTCGCGGGTTTTGAATTAACCCCGTGGGTGGTGCTGTGCGTGCAAGTGTTTCAGACGCTCGCGCGCAACATGGGTGTAGATTTGTGTGGTGGAAATGTCCGAGTGCCCCAGCAGGAGTTGTACGACACGTAAATCGGCACCATGGTTGAGCAAATGGGTGGCAAACGCGTGACGCAAGGTGTGCGGCGACAGCGGCGCGCGGATACCGGCCTTGAGCGCATGTTTTTTAATGACGACCCAGAACATCTGGCGCGTCATCGGTCCGCCGCGGCTGGTGACGAACAGGGCGTCGTCGACCTGTCCGTTCAGGATGATGCCGCGCGCATCTTTCAAGTAACGTTCGAGCCAGCTGCGGGCCTCGCCGCCGAAAGGGACCAGGCGCGTCTTCGCTCCTTTACCCGTGATGCGCAGCACGCCGTCGTTCAAGCTCAGTTCGACCACTTTCAGGGCCACCAGTTCCGACACCCGCAAGCCGCTCGCGTACATCAGTTCGAGCATCGTGCGCTCGCGCAGGCCGAGCGGCGTGGAAACGTCGGGCGCCGCCAACAAAGCCTCGACCTGGGCTTCCGAGAGCGTGTGGACGAAACGCACAGGCTGGCGCGCCGTGGCCATTTTCAGGCACGGATCTTCGCTGACCTGGTTCTTGCGCAGCGCCAGCGCATAAAAACGTTTCAGGACCGACAGGCGGCGGTTCGCCGTACTCGGCTTGGTGTCGGGATGGCGTTCGGCGAAATAGCTGGCCAGATCCTGTGGACCGGCGCCGAGCAGGCCGCGTCCCGGCCGCTTCGCGTCCAGCCAGTCGAGGAACATGCGCATGTCGCGCCGGTAGGCGTCGAGCGAGTTCTTCGCCAGGCCCTGCTCGAGCCAGAGCGTGTCGCAGAACTCGTCGATCAGTCCCAGATCGCCTGCTGCTGCCATGGCGATGCGGTGGCGCCTTCGTGGCGCAGCAGCCAGCGCTTGACGGACAGGTGGAAACCGTTCTCGTCGTCGCTGCTGGCAAAGCCGCCGAGGCCGCCGGCGGCGGTCACCCGGTGGCAGGGAATCACGAGCGGGAACCAGTTGGCGCCGCAGGCCTGGCCGACCGCACGCGGGGCCGAGCCGATGTCCTTGGCAATCCTGCCGTAGGTTTTGACGGTGCCGCGCGGGATGGCGCTGATCGCCTCCCACACGCGTTTCTGGAAGGCGCTGCCGGCCTCGAACAGGGGCAGCTCAAAACGGAAATCCGGATCGAGCAGGTAGCGCTCGATCTGCTGCGCGGCCTGTTCGGCCACGGCATCCTGCGCATCCTTCTCGTGGAAGCGCGGCTGGAGATAGACGAGCTCGCGCACCCGCTGGTCTTCGGTACGGATGCCGATCGCGCCGAACGGGGCCGCCACGATGGCGGAAAACAGCTCGCTGCCTTGTTGTGCGCCTTGTTGTGTACTCATATTCACAGTTTACTCCTCGCGCGGCGCGTCCACCACCTCTTTTTCGTCTGAGAAATTGTTCCTGCGTGGCGGCTGGCTCATCCGAAAAAGATTATGCTGACAACATCTTCGGAGACATTCCATGCCGCGCGTACACCGCTTACTGGCCCTGCTCTTCCTCCTCGGCTGCCTCAGCCAGGCGGGGGCCGTGGCACAGGCGCCGCTGCGGGTAGGCATTTATCCGAATCCGCCGAAGGTGTTCATGAACGAGGACGGTGGTGCCTCCGGCATCCTGGTCGACCTGCTGCGCGAAGTGGCCAGCGCCGAACACTGGGCGCTCGAATTCGTCGCCTGCGAATGGCAGGCCTGCCTGGCCGCGCTGGAGGCCGGCCGCATCGACCTGCTGCCCGACATGGCCTGGTCCGAGGAGCGCGCCCGGCGCTACGCCTTCCACCAGGTGCCGGTGCTGCACAGCTGGTCGCAGATCTATGCACGCCCCAACAACACGATCCGCTCCCTGCTCGACCTGAAAGGACGCCGCATCGCCGTGCTGGGCGGCTCGGTCCAGGCGCAGGTGCTGCCGAGCGTGCTGTCCGGCTATGGGGCGGTGCTGGTGCCGGTCGTTTCGATCGAACGTGCCTTTGCGATGGTGAAGGAAGGCGAGGCCGATGCCGTGGCCGCCAACCATTATTACGGCGAAGTCCAGGCCAATGCGCAGCAGCTGGTCGCGACGCCGGTCGTGTTCAATCCGGCGCGCCTGTTCTACGCCGCGATACCGGGACGCCAGCCGGCCGTGCTGGACGCGATCGACCGCCACCTGGGCGCCTGGCGCGCCGACCCGAACTCGGTGTACTTCACGCTGCTGCGCCGCTGGCAGGCGGGCGGGCCGACCGCCGCGGTACCGCAGACCGTGCTGTGGGTGCTGGCGGCCACCGTCGGCCTGCTGCTGTCGGCACTGGCCGTGGCCAGCTGGCTGCGCACCGAAGTCGCGGCGCGCACGCGCGAACTGCGCGACAGCGAGCGCAGGCTGTCCACCATCCTCGACAGCGTCGATAGCCTCATCTACATCAAGGATGCGCAGTCGCGCTTCCAGTACGTGAACGGCGCCGTCTGCCGCATGTTCAACCGGCCGGCGGCGGCGATTATCGGCCAGACCGACGAGGTCCTGTTCGGCCCCGAACAGGCGAAGATGACGCGCGCAGGCGACCTGGCCGTGTTGCGCGATCACCAGCGCTTCGTGACGGAAGAACGCCTGAACGACAAGCTGTATCTGACCACCAAAATCCCGCTCGTCGACGGCGAGCAAGTCAACGCGCTGTGCGGCATCACCACCGACATCACGCCGCGCAAGCAGGCCGAGGAATCGCTGCGCATCGCCGCCACCGTGTTCCAGTCGGGCGAAGGCATGTGCGTGCTGAGCCCGGAGGCCGTGATGATCGAGGCGAACCAGGCCTGGGCCGCACTCTACGGCCGCGATGCCGCCGAACTGCCGGGCACCGCCTTCCCGCATTTCTCGCTCGAACCCGATGGCGACGATGCCCGCGAGCGCATGTGGCAGAGCGTGCGCCAGAAGACCCAGCCCTGGCAGGGCGAAGTCTGGATGCGGCGCGATAACGGCGAGCGCTATCCGGCCTGGCTGACGGTCAGCGCCGTGCGCGATGCCGACGGCGTACTCACCAATTTCGTGTGCACCCAGTCCGACATCAGCGAGCGCAAGCAGGCCGACGAAAAGATCGTCCAGCTGGCCTATTACGATTCGCTCACCAAACTGCCGAACCGGCGCCTGCTGCACGACCGCGTCCAGCACTGTCTGGGCCTGCACGGGCGCACCGGCCGCACCGGCGCCCTGCTCTTCCTCGATATGGACAATTTCAAGGACCTGAACGACAGCCGCGGCCATGCGGTCGGGGACCAACTGCTGCAGCAGGTGGCGGCGCGCCTGCTAGCCTGTACCCGCGACACCGACACCGTGGCGCGCCTGGGCGGCGACGAATTCGTGATCCTGCTCGAATCGAGCGGCGTCGACGAGCACGATGCGCGCCAGCATGCCGAGACGGTCGGCGAAAAAATCCTCTGCGCGCTGCGCAATCCCTTCGACATCGGCGGCGTCGAGCACCACGCCAGCTGCAGCATCGGCGTCACGCTCTGCCTCGGCGAGAAGGACGGACTCGACGACCTGATGCGGCGCGGCGACCTGGCGATGTACGAAGCCAAGCGCCATGGCCGCAACACGCTGCGCTTCTTCCATCCATCGATGGAAACCGAAGTCACCTCGCGCATCGAGATCGAGACCGAACTGCGCGCCGCCCTGCAGCACGCGCAATTCGTGCTGCACTACCAGGGCCAGGTCGATGGCGACGGTATCCTGACCGGGGCCGAGGCCCTGGTGCGCTGGCAGCATCCAACGCGCGGCCTGGTAGGCCCGGGCGGCTTCATCGCCATTGCCGAAACCTCCGGCCTGATCGTGCCGCTCGGCCGCTGGGTGCTGCGCACCGCCTGCGCCCAGCTGGCGCTATGGGCCGCCACGCCGGCCACGGCGCACTTCACGCTGGCGGTGAACGTCAGCGTGCGCCAGTTCCTGCAGGCCGATTTCGTCGAGGAGACCCTTGCCATCGTGCGCGAGAGCGGCATCGACCCGACCCGCCTGAAACTGGAACTGACCGAAACCCTGATGATCGAAGGCGTCGAGGAAACCATCGGCAAGATGCGCGCCCTGCGCGAACACGGCATCTGCTTCTCGCTCGACGACTTCGGCACCGGTTATTCGTCGTTGAGCTACCTGAAACGCCTGCCGCTGGACCAACTGAAAATCGACCAGAGCTTCGTGCGCGACGTGCTGGACGACCCGAACGACGCCTCGATCGCGCGCAGTGTGGTCGCGCTGGGCAAGTCGCTGGGCCTGAGCATCATCGCCGAAGGGGTCGAGACGGAGGCGCAGCGGACCTTCCTGGCGGGGATTGGGTGCGACCACTGGCAGGGTTACCTGTTCAGCCGGCCGGTGGATGCAAGGACGCTGGAAGAATTAGCCGCGTAGGGTGGGCATGCCCACGCGTACGTGCCGGTGCACACCCCAACGGTCGAAAACACTCGTTCGGCACGCATTTCGTCCAACCTCCCTATCGCGTTTGCTCATGCGATGTATCCGCGTGGGCATGCCCACCCTACGTGCACAAGCGTTCCGTGACAAAAAGACGTCAACGATAGATCCAGGCGAAAAAAAAGCGCACCCTTGGGTGCGCTTCAATCATCAGGCACGTCCCGGCCGTTTGGCAGTACCAACGGCTTCTGTCGAACGTGTGTCTCCTCTCATGATCTCCGGTATGGACTACCGACTTTTTCTGGCCCTCCCCAAGACGTATGTCCGGGTCGCCTGCACCGCTTTGGTGCCGCTGCGCCCAATCATAACGCAACTGTGCCAACGAAGAATAGTTTTTTATATACGGTTTTCAAATACCGGACATAAGCGAGGCCAGCCAGCCACATCGTCAATACGGCAAGCCTGCATTACTGACCGCTGCGTCATTATTTTTTGGCGGTCTCGCGCGCGATCGCGTCGAGCAGATCCTTGCCGATGCGGCGCTCCATCTGGCGGTGCACCGGCAGCAGCGCGGCGCGCCACTGCGCCTGCTCCTGCGGCGTCAGGTAATAGATCGTGGTCTTGCGCGCCTGGCGGATCGCCTCCAGGGCGCGGTCGTTGTCGCGCTGGGCAATCGTCTTCTCGAAGGCCGTGGCGTCGCGCATGGCCCGTTCCAGGGCAGCGCGCACGTCGCCCGGCAGGCCGTCCCAGAACTTGCGGTTGACGATCACCGCGTAGCCGAGGTAACCGTGGTTCGACACCGTCAGGTGTTTCTGCACCAGGTGCATGCGCTGGGTGTACATGTTCGAGGGCGGATTCTCGGTGCCGTCGACCAGGCCCGTCTCGAGGGCCTGGTAGGCTTCGGAAAAGGCCATCACCTGGGGCCGGGCGCCGAGTGCGCGCATCTGGGCGTCGAGTACGGTCGAGGACTGGATGCGCATGCGCAGGCCGCGGAAGTCCGCCGGCACGTGCAGCGGGCGGTTGGCCGACATGACCTTGAAACCGTTGTCCCAGTAGGCCAGGCCGGTGAGGCCCTTCGACTGCAGTTTGCGCAGCAGCTCGCGCCCGATCGGGCCTTCGGTGACGGCGTACAGCGCCGCCTTCGAGGGAAAGATATAGGGCAGGTCGAAGGCTTCGAATTCCTTCACGCCGAGCGGGCCGAACTTCGCCAGCGACGGCGCCAGCATCTGGACCGCGCCCAGCTGCAGGGCTTCGAGCTCCTCCTTGTCCTTGTAGAGCTGGCTATTCGGATACACTTCCACCTTGACGCGGCCGCGCGTGAACTGTTCGGCGAGCAGTTTGAAGCGTTCGGCGGCCTGCCCTTTCGGGGTGTCGGGCGCGACCACGTGGCTGAATTTGATGACGATCGGGGCTTGGGCCCAGGCGCTGTTGAGGGAAACGAAGAAAGCCAGTGCGGCGGCCAGGAATTTGATGGTCATGCTCGATTCAACATATGAAATAAGTGCACCTGTCGCTTTGTGTGCAGTTGCGTCGCTGCGTCAGCCGTTCACAATAGCATCGCACAAGAAAACCTTCCACCATTCATGAAAAACCCGTTTTCGCTGCGCCGCCGCGCCAGCCTGGCCCGCCCCTGGCGCTGGCTGGTGCCGGTCCTGCTGGTGCTGCTCTTCCTCGCCGTGCTGTTCTGGCTGCCCTGGCAGGCGCGCCAGATGGAAAGCAATGAACGCCAGGAGCAATTGATTGCCGATACCTTATGGGTCGAGCAAACGCTGCGTTTCGAGCTGGCGCGCAGCGAGGAAGCACTGGCCACCCTCGGTGCCGACCTGGTCGCCAATCCGCCCGCGCCCGCCGTGCTGCAGGCGCGCCTGCAACAGCTCTTCAAGAACGGTCCCGAGCTGCGCCGCGTGCTGTGGCAGGGACCGCGCGGCGAGGTGCTGGCGCACCAGGGCATCGACCCGGCCGGTCCGGCGCCGGGCCTGGACGAAACCGAGGAGATGGCACGCCTGATGCGCGCCGGGCGCTATACCGAACCGTATGGCGCCAGCCTGCACCTGCCGGGGTTGGTCGACTACTACCTGCCCCTGTACCGCAACGGCACCTACGCGGGCAGCCTGGTGGCCACCTACAGCTTGAAGACGCTGCTCAACGAAACCGTGCCCTGGTGGTTCGCCCAGGACAATGCCCTGTCCCTGCTCGACCGCAACGACCAGCCGGTCGCCGCGCGCGCCGACGGCGGTCCGGGCCGCGGCGTCTACACCCATCGCCGCGCCCTCGACTTGCCGGGCGCCTCGATCGTGCTGGCCACCGACAGCGTCAAGGGCGCACCGCGCCTGCTGCCGAACCTGCTCGTGGGCTCGGTGATCGTGCTGGCACTCGGATTGCTGCTCAGCCTGCTGACCCTGTGGCGCCACATCTCGCGCACCCTGGCGGCAGAAAGCGCGCTGCGCCAGCAGATGGCGTTTCGCACGGCCATGGAAAACTCCCTCATGACGGGCCTGCGCGCGCGCGACCTCGAAGGCCGGGTCACCTATGTCAACAAGGCCTTTTGCGAGATCGTCGGCTTGCCGCCGGAAGAATTGGTCGGCAAGAAGCCGCCGATGCCCTACTGGGCGCCGGAAGCGCGCGGCGAATACGAGGAACGTTTTGCCGGCGTGCTGGCCGGCACGATCACGCCCCAGTTCGAAACCGTGTTCCAGCGCTCGGACGGCGTGCGGGTGCCGGTGCTGGTGTTCGAGGCGCCCCTTAGGGACAGCCGTGGCGCGCAGACCGGCTGGATGAGTTCCATCCTCGACATCACCGACCGCAAGCAGGCCGAGGAACTGAATCGCCAGCAGCAGGAAAAGCTGGAAGCGAGCGCGCGCCTGGCGACCATGGGCGAGATCTCCTCGATGCTGGCGCACGAGCTGAACCAGCCGCTGGCAGCGATTTCCAGCTATACGGCCGGCGCCCTGAACGTGCTCGAGCGCGCCGACAAGGGCGTGGCGATCGAGCCTACTTTGCTGCGGCGCGCATTGGAACAGGCGCGCCAGCAGGCCCAGCGCGCGGGCCAGATCATCAAGAGCGTGCACGAGTTCGTCAAGAAGAGCGAGCCGCAGCGCGAAACCGTGAGCATCCACAGCGTGGTCGAGGGCGTACGCGCGCTGATCGAACTGCAGGCCCGTAAATCCTACGTGGCGCTGCAGATCGACCTGCCTGCCGCCTTGCCGCCGGTGCTGGCCGACCGCGTGATGCTCGAACAGGTGCTGCTGAACCTGACGCGCAACGGCATCGAGGCGATGGCCGAGGTATCGCCCGCCCAGCGCATCCTGCGCATCGCAGCCAGCGCGGATGCGACGCAGGTCTCGGTCTCGGTGATCGACCGCGGCCACGGCATCGCGCCCGACGTCGCCGAACGCCTGTTTTCTCCCTTCTTCTCGACCAAGGCCGAAGGCATGGGCATGGGCTTGTCGATCTGCCGCACGGCGGTCGAGTTCCACGGCGGCACGCTGACCCACGCGCCGAACCCGGGCGGCGGCACGATCTTTACCTTCAGCCTGCCCCGGCCCGCCGAGCTACAATAGCGCCAGATTAGGAGACCTTCATGCTGCATATCGTCGACGACGAAGACGTGATCCGTGACGCCCTCGCCTGGCTGGCGCAATCGCGCGGCCTGGCGGTGCGCGGCTATGCCGGCGGCCAGGAATTCCTCGACAGCGTCGGCGCGCCCGACGAGGCTGGAGACTGCGTGCTGCTGGACGTGCGCATGCCCGACATGAACGGCATCGCCGTGTTCGACCAGATCATCAGCCGCGGCTGGCTGGCGCGCATGCCCGTGATCTTCCTTACCGGCCACGGCGACGTGCCGATGGCGGTCGATTCGCTCAAGCGCGGCGCCTTCGACTTCTTCGAAAAACCCTTCAACGACAACCAGCTGATGGACCGCGTCGACCAGGCCCTGGCCGCGGCCCGCAATGCCGCCAGCGCGGCCCAGGTGCAGGCGCGTCTGGCGACCCTGTCGGCGCGCGAACGCGAAGTGCTCGACCTGATCCTGGCCGGCAAGATGAACAAGGTCGTCGCGGACGAACTCGGCATCAGCATGCGCACGGTCGAAGTCCATCGCGCGCATATCTTCGACAAGATGCAGGTCAAGACCGCGGTCGAGCTGGCGGGTTTGTTGAAGTAAGCCGTTCGAGGGTCGTGGGGCTGTTGCCTGTGACGGAATCGGGTGTACACGATCCGCGCGGGCATGCCCGCCCTACGGTCACCGCCAGCAGCGAGCGCATGCAAACCCGGATCAGTTAACGTATCCCGTAGGGCGGGCATGCCCGCGCGGATCAAACCGGCCACTAGCTCCACTGGCGACAGCCCCACATCGCTGAAAACTTCCGGTCACAAAGCCCCGCGCACAGGACGTGCCGAACACCGTCCCGTTTTCCCGATCGCTTGTAAAATCAATCCGACTGCGTCGCCGTGCGCGCGCCGGCGATGCCAACTTCTTTAGGGAAAGCAGATGAACGAAAAGACAGTTGCAGACAGGATGTTTTTGCGCAACGCGAAATCCATGCAGATCATGAACGGCGGCGTGCACCCGACCGTCGTGGCCCAGCTTCCACAGGAACTGATCAAGGAAGGCGATGGCCCCTTCGACGTGATCATGATGTTCTGCATGAACCGCAAGGACCTCGAACAATACCTGCCGCAAGCCAAGGAACGCCTGGGCGACAAGGGCTCGCTCTGGATCGCCTACCTGAAGCAGACGGCCTCCAAAGCCACTGATATCAATCGCGACTCAATCAACGCTTATCTGAAGGAAAACGGTATCACAGCCGTGGCGATGATCTCGATCGATGGCGACTGGTCGGCCATGCGGGCCAAGCGTATCGAACTATGATGCGTGTTGCTGCAGCGCCCACTCAACATGTTCGCGCACCAACGCGGACGGGTGCTCTGCGCGCGCCTGCAATGCCGCCACGATAAGCGGATCGCCGCGGCGCTTGTCCGCGGCATTGCCCAGTCCGACCGCCAGGTTGCGCAGCCAACGCTCGTGGCCGATACGCCGGATCGGACTGCCTTCCAGGCGGCGATTGAATTCCTCTTCTTCCCACGCGAACAGTTCCAGCATGCCGGCGTCACCCAATCCGTTACGCTCGTCGAAATCCGGCACAATTGCCCGCTGCGCAAACTTGTTCCACGGACAAGCGAGTTGGCAATCGTCGCAGCCATAAATGCGGTTGCCGATCAGCGGACGCAGCTCGACCGGGATGCTGCCCTTCAGTTCGATCGTCAGGTAGGAAATGCAGCGCCGCGCATCGAGGCGGCCGGGGCCGAGAATGGCGCCGGTCGGGCACAGATCGATGCAATTGCTGCAGGCACCGCAGTGAGGGCTGGTCGGCGCATCGACCGGCAAAGGCAGGTCGACCAGGATCTCGCCGATGAAGAAAGTCGAACCGGCTTCGCGCGACAGCAGCAGCGTATGCTTGCCGCGCCAGCCCAGGCCCGCCTTTTCCGCCAGCGGCAATTCCATCACCGGCGCCGAATCCGTGAACACCCGGTAGCCATATTCTCCGATTTCGGCTTTCACGCGCTCGGCCAGCTGGGCCAGGCGGTTGCGCAGCACCTTGTGGTAATCGCGGCCCCGCGCATACATCGACACCACCGCCGCGCCGGGTTCCAGCTGGCGCGCCAATTCGCGCTCGCGCCAGCCCTCCTGCAGAGGCAGGTAATCCATGCGCGCGACGATGGCGCGCACCGTGCCCGGCACCAGCTCCGCCGGCCGGGCGCGCTTCATGCCGTGGCTTGCCATATAATCCATCTCGCCGTGGTGCCCCGCCGCCAGCCAGGCGCGCAGGCCCTCCTCGGCGTGCGCGAGATCCACATCGGCAATGCGCACGTCGGCAAAGCCGAGTTCGCGGCCCCAGGCCTTGATGGCGCGGGAAAGGTTCTCGAGGTCGGGGGATTCGATGGACATTCGGTTTGAAAACAGTCGCGGCAGATCTGCGCCGCCAAACACACCATTTTAATTGATGCAGCACTTCACAGCCTACCTGCCGGACGAATCGGCGACCATCGCCCTCGGCGCCGCCCTGGCGCGCGCCCTCGTGCCGGGCCTGGTCATCTACCTGCACGGCGACCTCGGCGCCGGCAAGACGGCGCTCACGCGCGCCCTGATCCAGGCGGCGGGCCACAGGGGAACCGTAAAAAGCCCGACCTATACCTTGTCGGAACCCTATCGGGTGCAGCTCGATGGCCGGCCGCTGAACATCATCCACTACGACCTGTACCGCATGTCCAGCCCCGAAGAATTCCTCGACGCGGGCTTTCGCGAAGACTTCGACGGCAGCAATGTCTGCATCGTCGAATGGCCGGAAAAGGGAGAGCCGGTGTTGCCCTCACCCGACGTCCGGGTGTTGCTCGATGTCAGCGGCGCCGGTCGTGCTGTAGAATTGCAGGCGTTGTCTCCACAGGGCCTGCTATGTCTCGACCGCCTCTCCTTCGCCCCGCCGCCCCGCTGAAATCCCCCGCGCGTCGCCGTACCATCCTGAAAGCCGGCGGCACCCTGCTGCTGTCGGTGATCGCCCCGCTGCCTGCACTCGCCGCGCAGATCCTGGCCGTGCGCGTCTGGCCGGCCGACGACTACACGCGCGTCACGCTGGAAAACGACAGCAACCTGAAGGCCGAGCACTTCCTGTTGGCCGATCCGCCGCGCCTGGTGGTCGACATCGACGGCCTGGCCCTGAACGAGACCCTGAAAAGCCTGGTGGCGAAGATCGAGTCGAACGACCCCTACATCATGCAGGTGCGCGTCGGCCAGAACCGCCCGAACGTGGTGCGTCTCGTGTTCGACCTGAAGGAAGAAGTCAAGCCGCAGGTGTTTACACTGGCCCCGGTGGCCGAGTACAAGCACCGCCTGATCTTCGACCTGTATCCGGTGCGCGAAGCCGATCCGATCGCGGCCCTGATCGAAAAGGGAGAGTGGTCGCCGGGCGACGGCACCCCGACCGCGGTGCCGGCCGTGCCGGTGCCGCCTGCGCAGCCGGTCGCGCCCGATCCGGTCGCGCGCCTGGAAGCGGAGATCGCCGCCATGAGCGGCAACGCGGCGCCGCGCGCGACGCAACCAAGCCCAACGCCCGCACCCGGCAAGCCCGCGACGAAACCGCCGCTCCCCGCCAACAACGTGGTGCGCATGGTGACCATTGCCCTCGACCCAGGCCACGGCGGCGAAGACCCGGGCGCGATCGGCGCCACCGGTACCCGCGAGAAGGACATCGTGCTGGCGGTGGCCAAGAAGCTCAAAGCGCGCCTGGAAGCGCTGCCCAACACCCGCGTCATGCTCACGCGCGACGGCGACTATTTCGTCCCCCTCGGCACGCGCGTGGAAAAGGCGAGGAAGGTGCAGGCCGACCTGTTCGTCTCGATCCACGCCGACGCCTTCATCGAGCAGCGCGCGCGCGGTTCCTCGGTGTTCGTGCTCAGCGAAAAAGGCGCCAGCTCGACCGCCGCGCGCTGGCTCGCGACCGACCAGAACAAGGCCGACATGATCGGCGGCGTGAATTTGGCCAAGCATGACCGCCAGCTGGCGAGCGTCCTGTTCGACCTGTCGACGACGGCCCAGATCAACGACAGCTTGAAACTCGGTAAAGCCGTGCTGGGCGAGATCGGCGGCATCAACCGCCTGCATAAGGCGGCCGTCGAGCAGGCCGGTTTCGCCGTACTGAAGGCGCCGGACATTCCCTCGATCCTGGTCGAAACGGCCTTCATTTCGAATCCCGAAGAGGAAGCCAAATTGAAGGACGACGACTACCAGGAGCAGCTGGCGAACGCGATCACCAAGGGCATCAAGCGTTATTTCTCGGCCAACCCGCCGATGGCGAAGAGCCGCACGACCTGACGCGCGCTTGGGGCAGCGCCCGTGGCATACTACGCGGCCCAGAACCGCGTAGGTTTTCGACATGAACCAACAAGACGCCGCGATTGCCACCACCTTCGGCCAGCTGCCGGCCCTGCTGCTCACTTCACCCGATGGCGCCCAGGCCAGCATCACCCTGTACGGCGCTCACCTGATTTCCTGGCGCGGCGCCGACGGGCGCGAGCGCCTGTTCTGCAGCGCGAAGTCGGCGCTCGACGGCAGCAAAGCGATCCGCGGCGGCGTGCCCGTCATCTTTCCCCAATTCGCCGAGCGCGGCACGGGTATGCGCCACGGCTTCGCGCGTACCAGTACCTGGCGCGTGGCCGACCAGGGTCTCGACGAGGGCTGGGCTTTCGCCGAGTTCGCGCTGGCGCCGCATGACCTGGCTCCGCAGCATGCGCAGGCCTGGCCGCATGGTTTTGAGCTGCGGCTGCGGGTGGCGATCCGGGCCAACGACCTGACTATGCGCTTTGAAGTGCGCAACACCGGTGGTGAGGCCTTCCCCTTCGCGGCCGCCCTGCATACCTATTTCCTGGTCGACGACATCGCCTCGGTGCGCATCGACGGCGTGGAGACCGAGGAACTCGTCATCAGCGACAAGTTCGACCGCGTGTACGAGAACGTGGCGCCGCGCCAGGCGCTGGTCGACGGCGGCGTGGTGCTGACGCTGCGCCAGGAAGGTTTTACAGATGCCGTGGTCTGGAATCCGGGTGCGGAGGATGCGGCGGCGCTGGCGGACATGGCGGACGAGGAATACCGGCGCTTCGTGTGCATCGAGCCTGCCCGGCTGGAGGGAGAGGTATTGCAGCCGGGTGAGGCTTGGCGGGGCGAATATCACGTCAGCTGATGTAGGGTGGACGGCTGTGCCGTCCACGCGTTCATGCAGCGGGTGATAAATCGAGATGCGCGGTATGCGTACGCGCGTTGAACGCGTGGACGGGAGACCCGTCCACCCTACGTTTAATTCGATTCCTTGACCATGCGCCCGCCGCCATCCTGCAGCGGCCGCGCGTTCAGCGGATACAGGCGCGAGAACAGCGCCATCTGCGCCGGCGAGGCCGTCATCGGCTGCTTCATCACCATCCACAGCACATTTTCGGTGCAGGGCGGCGTGGTCATCGAGCCCATGTAGGTATAGTACTCGCGGCGGTTCGGCAGCAGTTCGAGTGGGTCGAGCTCGACGCCCGGGGTACCGAGCTGGCCCTTCTCCAGCGGGATGTTGTTCCAGACGGTCTGGATCGCCTCGTTCGGCTTGCCGCGTTCGAGCAGCACGGCGACCACGGCCAGCTGGCCTTTCGCGCCGCGGTGCACGAGGTGGACCACCATCTCGGTGCCCTTGCCGTTGATCTTCTCTTCCGACGGGCGGTGGAAGTGGAACTGCACCAGCTCGTAGCGCTCGTTGCCGACATTGATGGCATTGCCGCCGGCGAGATTCACCTGCACCGTGTGGCCGTTGTCGATCTCGCTGAAGCGCGAGGGACGGTAATCGAAATCGATCTCGTCGAGGTTGACCTTCATGCCGTCGCGGATGTCGATCGGCGACTGGCGGTTGCCCTTGCCGCACTGGGCCCAGGCCGGGTTGATCTTGCCCCAGTTCTCGGGGCCGAACTCGCCGTCGTAATCCCAGTGGTTGCTGATCTTCGGCGCGGCCGCGATTGCCGCTTCCTTCTTGCGCTTGGCATCAAGGGCCTTGCGGGCCTTCGCGGCGGCGGCCGCGCGCGCGGCCTGCTTGGCGCGCATTTCGGCCAGGCGTTCGGCGATCTTCACCGAGAGGTCGACCTGGTCCTCGTCCTCGCTGGTTGAAACGGCGGCGGCGACCTTGTCGGCAGTGGCGGCGCTGACCTTGGCCGGCTTTTCCACCAGCGACTTGTCGATGGTCGGCTTCTCGACCAGGGGCGCGTGCAACTTCGCGGACTTCTCGTCCTTTTTCTCTTCCTTCGCTGCAGCCGGCTTCTCGGCCTTTTCGACGGCCTTGGCCGGCCTGGCCAGCTCGGCAGCGAGCTTGGCGGCGGCATCCGTCTTCGTGGCGTCCGGCGCCGGCTTGGTGCCGTGGGCCGGTTCATTGGCGCTTGCGCCGAGCATGACGATGCTGGTGGCAAACAGGGCAATCAGGTGTCGCATGGAGGTGGGCAGAAGTGAATTCACCCTCTCTTAACGACGCTGATGCATGGAAACTTGAGCACGTAAACGCAAACGCGCCGGATAAATCCGGCGCGCTGGTCATACGATCAACAGACTTGTCGGCGAGTCATCAGCGGCTGAGCACCTTGCGCCCGAACTTGTACAGGCCGCCGATCATCAGCGGCACGATCGCGGCGCTGACGCCGACCAGGACGATTTCCGTCAGGTGGTCGCGCACGATCGGGATGTTGCCGAAGAAGTAGCCGGCAGTCACCAGGCTAGCCACCCACAGCACGGCGCCGGTGATGTTGTACAGCTGGAAGCGCCAGTGGGTCATGTCGGACACGCCGGCAACGAAGGGGGCGAAGGTACGCACCACCGGTACGAAGCGCGCCAGGATGATAGTCTTGCCGCCGTGCTTTTCGAAGAAATCGTGGGTGCGGTGCAGCGCGTCCTTGTTGATCCAGCGGTAGTTCTGCGTGAACATGCGCTGGCCGACGGCTTCGCCGATGTAGTAATTCAGGGTGTTACCCGTGACCGCCGCCACTATGAGCAAGGCCATCAATAATGGATAACTCATCTGGCCAGTGGCGCAGAAGGCGCCGGCGATGAAGAGCAAAGTATCGCCCGGGAAGAAAAACAGGACCACCAGACCCGTTTCGCAAAACACGATCGCGAACAGGACAGCGTAGACATAGATGCCATACTCGGCGAGCAGCACTCCCAGTGTCTTATCGACATGAAGAATCATGCCGAAAAATTCCATCAGATCCATAATTTTCCTAAACGGTAACGCCAAATGATACCACCAGACGGGGGCGCCAAACCGCCGGGCCGGCCGGCGCCGCTTTCATTTTTAAGTGAGTGTTAAGTTTTTTAGACAGGTTTGGATTCACCATTACAATTACTTAACGTTAATAACAAAACCGGAGCGGGAATGAAGGCAGTCAAGATCGCAGCACACGCAGTCATTACGGCCCTGGTGGTATCGGGCGTCCAGGCGGCCGCCCTGAAGCCGCTGCCGCCCAAGCCGAGCGCGGCCGACATCATCAAGGAATCGAAGGCGGCCGACTGGCGAGCGCTCGATCCCGAGAACACCCTGTACATGGACTTGCCGGCCGGCCGCGTCGTGATCGAACTGGCGCCCACCTTTGCCCCGAACCACGCGGCCAATATCAAGGCGCTGGCACGCGAACATTATTTCGACGGCCTCGCGATCCTGCGCTCGCAGGACAATTTCGTCGTCCAGTGGGGCGACCCCGACGAAAAGAACCCACGCGAACCGAAACAGGCGAAGAAGACCCTGAAGGGCGAATTCACGGTGCCGATGAAGAGCGACAGCGGGTTCACGCGCCTGAAGGACGTCGACGGCTACGCGCCCCAGGTCGGCCATTCGAACGGCTTCCCGGTCGGACGCGATCCGAAGACGGGCGAAACCTGGCTCGCCCACTGCTACGCGATGGTCGGCGTGGGACGCGACACCGATGCCGACAGCGGCGGCGGCACCGCCCTGTACGTCGTCACCGGCCAGGCGCCGCGCCAGCTGGACCGCAACATCACCGTGGTCGGCCGCGTCGTGTCGGGCATGCCGCTGCTGTCGACGGTGGCGCGCGGCCCGGCCCCGATGGGCTTTTTCGACAAGCCGGAGATGCAGGTGCCGATCAAGGCCTTCCGCGTCGCCGCCGACCTGCCGGAAGCCGAGCGCAACAAATTCGAAGTCATGCGCACCGAAAGCACGACCTACCAGAAAGTGGTGGAAGCCCAGCGCAACCGCGGCGGCCCATGGACCAAGGTCGCGGCCGGCCATATCGACTTGTGCAATGCGCCGATTCCGGTGCGCGAAGTCAAGTAAGCAGAAATAAGACAGGTGCTGCTTTCCGGGTGGGGCTGCGCGATATAATCGCTGCATGAATGCGCCCGTCCCCACCCACCGTCCCATCCAGCAGCTGAACGACCAGCTGATCTCGCAGATCGCCGCCGGCGAGGTCGTCGAACGGCCCTCGGCCGTGGTGAAGGAGCTGCTGGAAAATGCGCTGGATGCGGGCGCGACCCAGATCACGATCCGTCTGGAAGAAGGCGGCGTCAAGCGCATCGCCATCACCGACAACGGCCGCGGCATCGCGCCCGACCAGCTGCCGCTGGCCCTGGCGCGCCATGCGACCTCGAAAATCGCCTCGCTGACCGACCTCGAGAACGTGTCCACCCTCGGTTTTCGCGGCGAGGCGCTGGCCTCGATCGCCTCGGTGGCGGCGGTGTCGATCACCTCGAGGACAAGCGACGCACCGCACGCCTGGGAAATCATCGGCTCGCACCAGGGCACCGTCTCTCCCTCCTCCGGCCCCTGCGGCACCACGATCGACGTCCAGGACCTGTACTTCAATACGCCTGCACGGCGCAAATTCCTGAAGTCGGAACAGACCGAATACGGCCATTGCGCCGAAGTCGTGCGTCGCATCGCGCTGGCGCGGCCGGACGTGTCCTTCAGCCTGACCCACAACGGGCGCACGATCGACCACTGGAAAGAAAGCGAGATGGCGCGCCGCAGCGCCCAGATCCTGGGCAGCGATTTCGCCGAGGCGCGTCTCGCCATCGACGAGGCGGCCGGCCCCTTGCGCCTGTACGGCTATGCCGGTCTGCCGACGGCCTCGAAAGCCCGCGCCGATGGCCAGTTCTTCTACGTGAACGGCCGGTTTGTCCGCGACAAGCTGCTGGTGCACGCGGTGCGCGCGGCCTACCAGGACGTGCTGCACGGCGACCGCTTCCCTTCGTATGTGCTGGCGCTGGATCTCGATCCGGCCCTGGTCGACGTCAACGTCCACCCGTCGAAGATCGAAGTGCGTTTCCGCGACAGCCGCGCGGTGCACCAGTTCGTGTTCCACGCGGTGCAGCGCGCGCTGGCGGCCACTTCGGCCACGGCCCATGGCAGCGTGCCGGCGCCGATCACGGCGGCCGAGATCACGCCCTCATCGTCTTCCGGCTCCGACTGGCGCCGTCCGCACGAGCAGACCAGCTTCGGCGCCCAGCTGGCGCCGACCTTCTCGCCTTCTCCCTTCCCGCCGGGCAGCCGCTGGGATGCGCCGGCGACGAATGGCGTCGCCCAGAGCACGGCAGCCTACGGCGCGCTGTTCGCCTCGGAGCCACGTCCGACGGCATCGTCAGCCTCGGTGGCGCCGATGCCGGTGCCGTCCAGCGCGCCGAGCAACGACGACTTCCCGCTCGGCTTCGCGCTGGCCCAGCTGCACGGCATCTACATCCTGGCCCAGAACACCAAGGGCCTGGTGCTGGTCGACATGCACGCCGCGCACGAGCGCATCCTGTATGAACAACTGAAAAACGCGCTTGACGCCCAGGTCGAGGGCAGCGACATGCAGGTGCAGTCGCTGCTGATTCCGGTGACCTTCTTCGCCGACGCGATCGAGGTGGCGACCGCCACCGACCATCAGGAGACCTTGCAGGCACTGGGCTTCGACATCGCCGCGATCTCGCCCACCACACTGGCCGTACGCGCGGTGCCGACCCTGCTGAAGAATGCCGACGCCCAGACGCTGGCGCGTGACGTGCTGCGCGACGTGCGCGAATTCGGCGGCTCGCGCGTACTGATCGAGCGCCGCAACGAACTGCTCGGCACCCTCGCCTGCCATACGGCCGTGCGGGCCAATCGCATCCTGTCAACCCAGGAAATGAACGCGCTGCTGCGCCAGATGGAACAGACCGAGCGCGCCGACCAGTGCAACCACGGCCGTCCGACCTGGGTCCAGCTCGACATCTCCGCGCTCGACAAACTTTTCCTGCGCGGTCAATAAGATGAGTGTTCGTAGCAAAGACGCCAAGCCTTTGGCGGTGGCGATCATGGGCCCGACCGCGTCGGGCAAGACCGCGGCGGCCCTGCGCATCGCGCAGGAGATCCCGAGCGAGATCATCTCGGTCGATTCCGCCCTCGTGTACCGCGAGATGGACATCGGCACCGCCAAGCCCACGCCCGAGGAACTGGCCGCCGTGCCGCATCACCTGATCGACATCATCGATCCGCTCGACGCCTATTCGGTGATGCAGTTCAGGAATGACACACTACGGCTCGTGGCTGAGATCAGCGCGCGCGGCAAGCTGCCGCTGCTGGTGGGCGGCACGATGATGTATTTTAAGGGTCTCACCGACGGCCTGGACGACCTGCCGACGGCCGATGCAGACGTGCGCGCCGCGCTCGACGAGGAAGCCGCGCGCATCGGCTGGCCCGGCATGCACGCGAAACTGCAGGTGCTCGACCCGGTCACGGCGGCGCGCCTGGCGCCGAACGACGCCCAGCGCATCAACCGCGCCCTGGAGATCATCGAACTGACGGGCCAGCCGATGTCGTCCTTGCTGGCGCGGCGCGAAAAGCCCGAACTGCCTTTCGAACTGGTCTCGTTTGCATTGGAGCCCTCCGACCGCGCGGTGCTGCACCGCCGGATCGCGCTGCGCTTCGACCAGATGCTGGGCGAGTCCGACGATGCGGGCATCGTCGCGGAGGTGGCGCGCCTGCGCGCCCGGGGCGATTTGTCGCCGAATTTGCCCTCGATGCGCTGCGTCGGCTACCGCCAGAGCTGGGACTACCTGGACGGCAGGATCGACCGCGCCGGCCTGCGCGAAACGGGCATCATCGCCACCCGCCAGCTGGCCAAGCGCCAGCTGACCTGGCTGCGCGCGATGCCGGACCGGATCGTGGTCGATTGCCTCGGCCCCGACCCGACCGGCGAGATCCTGACTCAGGTGCGCGGCTTGCAAAAATAACAGGCCAGATACAAACTGCTCGGTTTGGCGCACGCAGCCTTGACAGGGATGGCTGCGCCTTGGATAATGTCGTTCGCTTTGGTGATATAGCTCAGCTGGTTAGAGCACAGCACTCATAATGCTGGGGTCGGTGGTTCAAGTCCACCTATCACCACCAAGAATTTGTAGACGAATGGCTTGGCTCACGGGTCGAGCCATTTTGTTTTAGAAGGTTTCGGTGATATAGCTCAGCTGGTTAGAGCACAGCACTCATAATGCTGGGGTCGGTGGTTCAAGTCCACCTATCACCACCAAACGCAGTAGTCGAAAAAGCCGCCCGCTCGCAAGAGCTGGCGGCTTTTTCATTCCACGCCCCCCACGTCCGTATTGTCGTCGAGCGCGAATTCGCCGCGTTTGAAGGCCTCGATGGTCGCCAACGCCTGCTGCACATACGCGGCCGGCACCAGGATCCGGACGCCGCCCAGGGCCGGCGCCAACAGCAGATCGGCCTGCATCAAATGGGCGTCAGCCAATACCGCGGGAATACCGGAAGCCTCCATGCAGCCCTGCATCAGCGCCGCTTCCATCGGAATCAGGTAGCGCGCGACGATGAACAGGTCGCGGCCGGGAATCGCCTCGATCTCGGGGTGTGCGGCGAGCCATGCATTCAATGCCTGTTCCATGGTGCTTCCTCGTGATGAGTTAATGCAGCAATCCCGGCAGCGACGACAGCAAATACAGGGTCACGCCAATCAGGCCGCCGACGATCGTGCCGTTGATACGAATGAATTGTAGATCCTTGCCGATGTTCAGTTCGATTTGTTCCGACATCTCGGCGCTGTCCCAATTCTTCACCGTGTCGGCGATATGGCGCGTCAGATAGCCGGCGAATTCCGGCGCCGCTGCCCGCGCCGCCCCTTCCAGGTTGTCGTTCAGCGACTGGCGCAGGGCCGGGTCCTCGGCCAGGGTCTTGCCGAGCCAGGCGCCGGTCGCTTCCAGGCGCCGGCGCAGGGTCGAGTCCTCGCTTTCCAGGTCCTTCTTGAGCCAGGCTTTTAAATCGCCCCACAAGGACTTCAGGTAATTGTTGAGCGTGTCGTCGTTGAGCAGGTAATGCTTGATTTCCTCGCTCTTGCTTGCAAACTGGGGATCGGCTTTCAAACGCTCGATAAAGTCCGCGGTGAATTCGTCGAAACGGCGGCGTAGCGGGTGATCCGGATCCCTCGCTACCTTGTTCAGGATGCCGAAGGCCAGCTTGACGGCGATGTCGGCGCCTTTGCGGCCGATGAGTTCGGACGGCAGCATTTTCTCGACCAGCGCATATTCGTCTTTCAGCCAGTCGACGATCCCCTGTGCGATCGTGGCCTGGGTTTCTTCGTTGTCGAGCAGTTTCGCCAGCTGATAAATACCTTCGTTCAGGAGTTCCTGGTGGCGCCCGCCTTTGGTCAGGCTTTCCAGGATGGTGCCTGTCGATTTGGACAGATCGACGCTGCCGACCATCGTGTGCACGGCCTTGCGCATAAAGTTCTGAACCGCCGCGTCTTCGGTGAAATCGAGCATCCAGCTCGCGGTGTTCACCAGGTAGCCGCCCATGTGCTCGGTATTTGCCGGTTTGGTCAGCCAGTCGGCGACCTTTTGCGCCGGGTCGTGTTTCTGGATCAGGCGGACGATCGATTCCGTATCCAGGAATTTCTCGTGCACGAACAGCGCCAGGTTATCGGCGATCTTGACCTTATTGTTCGGGATGATGTTGGTATGACGCGAGACGATCGGGATCGGCACCCGCTTGAACAGGGCGACCACGGCGAACCAGTCGGCCAGGGCGCCGACCATGGCCGCTTCCGCAAACGCTTTGATTAAACCCGTCCACCAGTTCTGGGGCAGGAAAAAGCTGAGGACAAACAGCAGCGCGGCGCCGGCAAAAAAGCCCAGCGCCAGCCGTTTCGATCGATCGAGTTCGCGTTCCTTCGTCATATGCTCACGGTATTGGCTCTACCGTGGCAATCCTATATGACTCCGGCGCCTTTCAGCGCTTCGATTGATTCATTGGCAAAACCCCAGTCCGCGAGCACGGCGGCGCTGTGCTGGCCCGGGGAGGCGGCAGCCTGCCCTGCCTGCGGCATCGTGCGGCTGAAACGCGGCGCCGGCGCCGGCTGCACGACGCCGTCAATCTCGATGAAGCTGGCGCGCGCCGCATTGTGCGGGTGGGCGGGCGCTTCGGCCATGTCGAGCACCGGGGCGACGCAGGCGTCGGTCCCTTCCAGGACCGTGCACCACTCGTCGCGGGTGCGGGTGGCGAACAGCGCCGCGAACTTCGCTTTCAGTTCCGGCCAGCGTTTGACGCTCCACTGCTTCTGGAAGTCGAAGTCCTGCGCGCCGCTCAGCTCCAGCAGCTGGGCATAGAACTGCGGTTCGATCGCGCCCACCGACAGGAATTTGCCGTCGGCGCAGGCATAGGTATCGTAGAAAGGTGCGCCACCATCGAGCATGTTCGCTTCGCGCGCGTCAAGCCAGGAGCCGAAGGCGCGCAGGCCGTACATCATCGCGCCCAGCAGCGCCGAGCCGTCGGTCATGGCGGCGTCCACCACCTGGCCCTTGCCCGAGGTCTTCGCTTCCAGCGCCGCGCAGACGACGCCGAAGGCAAGCATCATGGCGCCGCCGCCGAAGTCGCCAACCAGGTTCAGCGGCGGGTTTGGCGGCGTGTCGGCGCGGCCCATCGCGTGCAGCATGCCGGACAGGGCGATGTAGTTCAGGTCATGGCCGGCCGCTTGCGCCAGCGGGCCGTTCTGGCCCCAGCCGGTGACGCGGCCGAAGACCAGTTTCGGGTTGCGCGCCTGGCAGGCCTCGGGGCCGAGGCCGAGGCGCTCCATCACGCCGGGCCGGAAACCTTCGATCAGGATGTCGGCCTGTTCCACCAGTTTTAATACGACCTCGCGCGCTTCAGGCTTCTTGAGGTCGAGGGCGAGCGAGCGGCGTCCGCGCGCCATGACGTCGAATTTCGTGCCCAGCATCGGGAACGGGTTGTCGGCGCCGGGTTTCGTCTTGCGGTCGATGCGGATGACCTCGGCGCCCATATCCGCCAGCATCATGGCGGCGAAGGGACAGGGGCCGAGGCCGACCATTTCGATGATTTTGATGCCAGTGAGCGGTCCGGGCATGAGCGAGTCCTTATAACGACCTGGCGATGATTTCTTTCATGATCTCGTTGGCGCCGCCGTAGATGCGCTGAACGCGCGCGTCGACGTACATCTGGGCGATCGGGTATTCGAGCATGTAGCCGTAGCCGCCGAAGAGCTGCACGCACTGGTCCACCACCTTGCACTGCAGGTCCGAGATCCAGTACTTCGCCATCGAGGCGCGCACGGTGTCCATGCGGCCGGCCAGCATGTCTTCCACGCAGCGGTCGATGAAGATGCGCGCCACCGTGGCTTCGGTCTTGATCTCGGCCAGCACGAAGCGCGTGTTCTGCATCTCGATCAGGGCCTGGCCGAAGGCCTTGCGCTCCTTCGCATGTTCGACCGTGAGCGTGAGCGCGCGCTCGATCGCCGCCACGCCGGCGACGCCGATGATGGTGCGTTCGTAGGGCAGCTCCGTCATCAGCTGGGCAAAGCCCCTGCCCGGCTCAAAGCCGAGCACGCCGTTCAAGGCCACATGGGCGCCATCGAAGAACAGCTCGCAGGTGTCCTGCCCCTTCTGCCCCACCTTTTCCAGGATGCGGCCGACGCGAAAGCCCGGATTGTCCTTCGTTTCGAGCAGCATCAGCGAGATGCCCTTGGCGCCGCCCGCCGGGTCGGTCTTCGCCACCACCAGGATCAGGTCGGCCATGTAGCCGTTCGATATAAACGTTTTCGAGCCGTCCAGGCGGTAGCCGTCGCTGCCCTTGACGGCCGTGGTGCGGATGCCCTTCAGGTCGGAGCCGGCGCCCGGTTCCGACATCGCGATCGCCGCGATCATCTCGCCGCTGGCGAGCTTGGGCAGGTAGTGCCGCTTCTGTTCCTCGGTGCCCTGGTTCAGCAGGTAGTGGGCGACGATGGCGTGCACGTGCAAACCGAAGGCCATGTCGCCGGCATAGCCGAGTTCCTCGAAGACGATGGCCATGTGGGCGAAGTTGCCACCCGAGCCGCCGTATTCCTCGGGGATGTCGGCGGCCAGCAAGCCCATCTCGCCGGCTTTCGTCCACAGCGCGCGGTCGACATGCTGCTGCTGGCGCCAGCGCTCGCCGTGCGGGGCGACTTCGGTGGCGATGAAGCGGCGCACGGCGTCGCGGAAGGATTCCAGTTCCGGGTTCATCCAGGATGGCGTCGTCAAGTCCATGCGCCGCTCCTTAGGCTGACTGGTACAGGGTGACTACGCAGGCGCCGCCCAGGCCCAGGTTGTGCTGCAGGGCCGTGCGCGCGTTGTCCACCTGACGCGCGCCGGCGCTGCCGCGCAGCTGGTGGGTCAGCTCGAAGCACTGGGCCAGGCCGGTGGCGCCGAGCGGGTGCCCTTTCGAGAGCAGGCCGCCCGATGGATTGGTGACGACCTTGCCGCCATAGGTGTTGTCGCCCTCGCGGATGAATTTGTCCGCGCCGCCTTCCGGGCACAGGCCGAGCGCCTCGTAGGTGATCAGCTCGTTGTGGGCGAAGCAGTCGTGCAGTTCGACGACGTCGAGGTCTTCGGGACCGATCCCCGCCTGCTGGTAGACTTTATTCGCCGCTTCGCGGCTCATCTCGTAGCCGACCAGGCGCATCATGTCATTGGCTTCAAACGTGCTGGCGCGGTCGGTCGTCATCGCCTGGGAGGCGATGAAGACGTCGCTGCGCAGGCCGCGCTTGCGCGCAAACTCTTCCGACACCAGCACCGCGGCGGCCGCACCGCAGGTCGGCGGGCAGGCCATCAAACGCGTCATCACGCCCGGCCAGATCATCGGCGCGTCCAGCACGTCCTGCGCCGTGACTTCCTTTTTAAATAGCGCCAGCGGATTGTTGACGGCGTGGCGGCTGGCCTTGGCGCGGATCTGCGCGAAGGCTTCCAAAGGCGTGCCGTATTTTTCCATGTGGGCCAGTCCCGCGCCGCCGAAGTAGCGCAGCGCCAGCGGGATTTCCGGTTTGCCGACCAGGCGATCCGTGACGGCGTCGAAGTCGTCGAAAGGCGTCGGGCGATCGGTGAAGACCGAGCCGAGGGCGCCTGGGCTCATCTGCTCGAAGCCGAGCACCAGCACGCACTCAAGCGCGCCGCTGGCGATTGCCTGGCGCGCCAGGAACAGGGCCGTCGAGCCCGTGGAGCAGTTGTTGTTGACGTTGACGATCGGGATGCCGCTCATGCCGACGCCATACAAGGCTTTCTGGCCGCAGGTCGAGTCGCCGTAGACGTAGCCGACGTAAGCCTGTTCGATGTCGGCGTAGTCGATGCCGGCGTCCTGCAGGGCCGCGCGCGCGGCCTCGGCGGCCATCAGGTGGTACGGGGCGCTCGCGCCCGGCTTGGCGAAGGGGATCATGCCGACGCCCGTGACGTATGCCTTGTTCATGCTGTCTCCTGTGTGTGTTCTTAGCCTGTGGCTTTTATTGAATCGATTATAGCCAGCCAAAGCGGCGCTGGATCGGCCCGGCCTTCGAGGCCCTCCTCTATTTTCCGGCCGTGCCGTCAACGTGCCTTATACTCGTACGATTCCACCTTGATAAGGAGCTGTACTGCATGCATCACGAACTCAGTCTGATCACCACCATCGCCGCCGCCCTGGGCTTCGGCCTCCTGTTCGGCATGATTGCCGTGCGCCTGAAACTGCCGGCCCTGGTCGGTTACCTGGCGGCCGGCATCGTCATCGGACCGGCGACGCCGGGCTTTGTTGCCGACGTGTCGCTGGCCTCCCAATTGGCTGAAATCGGTGTGATGCTGCTGATGTTCGGAGTCGGCCTGCATTTCTCCTTGCGCGACCTGCTCGACGTGCGGAGAATCGCCCTGCCCGGCGCGGTGCTGCAGATCGCGGTGGCGACCCTGATGGGCATTGGCATGGCCTGGTTCTGGGACTGGAGCCTGGGCGCCGGTCTGGTGTTCGGCCTGGCCCTGTCGGTGGCCAGCACCGTGGTGCTGCTGCGCGCGCTGGAAGCGCGCGGCATCCTCGACTCGATGAACGGCCGCATCGCGGTCGGCTGGCTGGTGGTCGAAGACCTCGTGACCGTGCTGGTGCTGGTGCTCTTGCCGGCCCTGGCCGGTCCGCTCGGAGGCAAGGGTGCCGAAGGCGCCGGGGGAGCAGATGCGTCGCTGCTGGCCGCCCTCGGCAAGACCTTGCTGCAGGTCGGGGCTTTTGTGGCCTTCATGCTGATCGTCGGGCGCAAGGTCTTCCCCTGGTTCCTGTGGCGCGTGGCCAAGACCGCGTCGCGCGAACTGTTTACGCTGTCCGTCATCGCCGCCGCAGTCGGCATCGCCTACGGTTCGTCCGAACTGTTCGGCGTCTCGTTCGCGCTGGGCGCCTTCTTCGCCGGCATGGTGCTGCGTGAATCGGACCTCTCGCACCGCGCCGCCGAAGAGTCGCTGCCGCTACGCGACGCATTTTCGGTGCTGTTCTTCGTCTCGGTCGGCATGCTGTTCGACCCGATGGTACTGATCCAGAGCCCGTGGAAGGTGCTGGGCGTGGTCCTCGTCATCATCTTCGGCAAGTCGATCGCCGCGATGCTACTGGTGCTGGCCCTGCGTTATCCACTGAATACCGCGATCACGGTCTCGGCCAGCCTGGCCCAGATCGGTGAATTCTCCTTCATCCTGGCGGCACTCGGCATTTCGCTGGGACTGATGCCGCAGGAGGGACAAAGCCTGATCCTGGCTGGCGCCATCATCTCGATCGCGGTCAACCCGCTGCTGTTCACGGCGATCGAACCGCTGCAGCGCTGGTTGCGCGCCAATTCGCAGGCCGTGCGCAACATGGAGGCCTCGCCCGATCCGCTGGCCGAACTGCCGATGTCGGTGCCGCACGAGCGCCTGACGGGCCAGGTGGTGCTGGTCGGCTTCGGCCGCGTAGGCCGGCGCATCGCCGACGAGCTGACGGCCCAGGGCGTGCACTTCGTCGTCGCCGAGCAGAACCGCGAACTGGTCGAAGCGCTGCGCCGCCGCGACCAGCCGGCGGTGGTCGGCAACGCGGCCGAACCGGCGGTCCTGATCCAGGCCCACATCGCGCGCGCCTCGGTGCTGGTGATCGCCACGCCCGACACCTTCCACGTGCGCACGATGGTCGAGACGGCGAAGATGCTCAATCCGACGATCCGCTGTGTGGTGCGCACCCATAACGAAGAAGAGGCGGAGCTGCTGCGCAAGGAAACCGGCGGCAAGGTCTTCCTGGGCGAGCACGAGCTGGCGGGGAGCATGACGCGGTATGTGATGGAGACGCTGGAGAAGAAGGAACACGCGCACTGAGGCAGCGCACGCACTGGTGGGCACGGGGCGCCCACCCTACCGTAGGGTGGGCGCCCCGTGCCCACCATGTCGTACGTATCGGTCGACGAAAAAAGCCCGCTGGCGTATAACGCACAGCGGGCTTTTTATTCAGAGATGCCGGATCAGGCGGCAACCATCTCGCCAGTCTCCGAGCACAGCTTCAGGTTCGCGTGCTTCGGTGCGAACTGCAGCAGTTCCTTGCGCTCTTCCAGCAGCGCGAACACGGCGTCCTTCGAGAGCACATACTGGTCGAGGAGCGTATCCTTCAGCGACTCGATCATCGCGCGGTAGTCGCGCATCGCGCCCAGCGTGTAGCTGTAGAGTTCATCGGCCTTCTCTTCCATCTGGCGCAGCGTGTGCTCGCCGCTGGCATCGTTCTGAAGCTGGCTGTAATCGATCTTCGAGCGCGAATACATCGACAGGCGGTTCACCATCAGGTTCAGCATCTTGGTGACTTTCTCGATGTCGTTCTGGGCGCCGACCGAGATGCCGCGGGCGCCGTAGAACAGCTCTTCGGCCGCCATGCCGCCGTACAGGCCGATCACGTCGCGCTCGAGTTCTTCCAGCGTGCGCAGCGACATGTCGTCGCCCGACTGCAGGACGTAGCCCAGCGCGCCGATCTTCGATACGGCTTCGGTCGAGATCTTCAGCAGGTGCGACTTTTCCTTCACCTCGTCCAGCGTCAGGCCGGCGCGCAGGTGCGGGTCGATCTGCATGAAGAAGTGGCCCAGTTCGTGCAGGGCGATGCGCTCGCGCTGCTTGTGCTTTTCGGCGGTGGTGGCACGGTCGGTCAGGCCGATCGTGGCGCGCTCGTAGGCACGGAACAGCAGATCGGTATTGATGATCGTCTTTTCCTGGATCGACAGCATCGATGCGCGCTCGACCACGGTTTCCAGCAGCGCCGGGCTCAGGTTCTGGGTAATTTCCGCGACTTGATCCAGATCCAGGTCCTTGTAGTCGACCAGGCCTTCTTTTTTACGCGACAGGAAGCTGCGCAGCAATTCGCGGCGCTCGGTCTTGTTCGGCAGGCGGAAGTTGATCTTGACCGAGAAGCGGCGCAGCATCGCTTCGTCCATTTCGGTCGAGGCATCGTCGAAGTTCGAGGCGACGACCCAGATCACGCCCTGGCCCTTGTCGCTTTTGACGCCGTCCAGCAGGCCCAGCAGGGTATTGGCGGTATCGTCTTCCCACTTCTTTTCGCTGCGGCCGCGCGGCATGAACAGGCTCTGCGCCTCATCCAGGAAAATGATGCACTTACCCTTGGCGCACGCCTTGCGGTACAGGGCGTTCAGGGCCTTCGAGCCGCCACCGACATAACCCGATTCCAGGGCCGAACCCGAGGCCGAGATCAGCGGCATGTTCAGGCGCTTGGCCAGGTAGCCGACCAGCTTGGTCTTACCGGTACCGGCAGGACCGGTCAGCATCACGTTGAAAGGCTTGTCGATGTTGTGCGACGCGTATTCGTCGCGGTTGCGGATCATGTCTTCCAGGTGCAGCACTTCCTGCTTGATGTCTTCCATGCCGATCAGGTCGTCCATGCTGCCCTTGAGCTTGTCCGGGGAAATCATGGTCGCGCTGGCACCCATGCCCGGGATGCCGAACTTCAGGCAGTACACGATCAGCAGAAGCAGGACGATCTCGAAGGCGTGGCGCTTGAGGAAGTCGCCCGCGGCGGCGCCCATCGAACCGCCTTCGTCGAGCACGGCCTTGTGCGAAGCCAGGTATTCGTCCTTGGCGATCGAATAGGGAATGGCGTTCTTGAGCAGCACTTCGCGCTCCAGGCTCAGGTGCGAGGTGCTCGGCACCTTGACCACGTGCAGTTCCGGCGCGTTCTTGAACTTGAAGACGTAGCGCGGCGACTCCGACAGCGGCTTGGCCACCATCAGGTAATCGAGCTTGTCCTTCTGGCCTGCCAGACGGGTGATTTCAGAAATGTCTTGCGAATGAACGACCGGGGCCGGATCCTGCGGCGCGTCGGCCGTATAGATCGCGATACCGGTAGCCGCGCCCAGCAGGACGGCGGCAGCGATGCGGACATAAACGTTCTTGAAGGCAATCTGAAGTCGGGCAAAGTTGGGCATTATCGGTACTCTACAAATGTATGGGTGCGCGTATGCGACAGTGCAAACAGCGGTTGCGTTTCCGAGAAAGCGATCGGAGCAGCGGCGGCTCTTGAAGGCCGGTGGCGTGTCAAACATGTGTGTTCGACATCAATTTGATGCCCTAAGGCAATAGGAATAGAGAGACTATACCCGTAAAAAAAACCCAGATGTATACGCCACGCTTAAAATTTCTTGATCGATGTCATAGCTGGAAAACCTGATAACGCTATTTATTGCAGGCTTGGCAAAAAATGCAGCGCAAGCCGTGGTCATCCTGGAAAGCAGTGGGCATTGTTTCAACAAACGGAAGCGAAATGCTTGACAACTTGCCATTGTCGAATTGACCTGCTGTCGCATTTATTTCACACCCTGCGCCGACGGCGCGCGTCTGTCTAAGACACTTGCCGTAGAGCTGTTTTCAACACGTATCGAACGTCGGTTTCTTCGAAGGCTTTGCTATGCTGGATTGGCACAGGTGTCGCCTGCAGCTGTCACCTGCACTGCTCCGTACTTTCCTCGTTTCGCTACCGGCAGGTTGGCTTGGAAGGAAATATCGTGAACAAGTTCGCACTCGCAGCAGCGCTCGCCTTTGGGCTGAGCGGCATCGCCCAGGCGAAGGTCATTGACCTGGTGGCGGTACCGGCGGGCGCCAATCAGTCCGGCGCGACGGTACAGGGCGGTCCCTGGTCGGCGTTTGCCCTGCCCTCGGGACTCTCCGAACTGCCGGAACCCGAGGTCTTCGCCATGATGCTGGTCGGCCTGATCTTGCTCGGTTACCGGGCACGCCGGGACAGCAACGAAAAATTCAAATAGAACGGCCTTGTGCTTGGACGATCTCTCAGGCGCCCGGCGGGGTAGCTGCGGGCTCATCGCATAGTGCATAGAGCTTGCACAAGGTATTCCAGTTGCGCGAGGTCGTGGTGTCGCCCAATTGCTTACCTAGCGCGGTGGCCGCTGCGCTGGCCAGCACGCCCTCCGGACACCAGACATAGGCCGCGCGCTGGCCGAGCGCCAGCGCTTCCTTGCCCCATGCCTGCTCGCATAGTGGCGCGATCGCGTCACGCAGGGCGGCATCGCCCAAGATGAACACCAGCAGGCGCGCATGGTCGCTCGCCTGTTCCACCAAGGTATTTTCGGCCAGGACGGTAGCCAGCTCCTCGCGGCTGAGCACGAGGACGCGGGCCGCCACGCCCAGTTTCAGCACCAGCTGCTCTTCGATCGCGGCCGCCGCCGCGCCTGGCGTCACCCCATCGGCGGCGAACACGAGGTTCCCGCTGTTGAGGACGCTGCGCACGTCGCGGTAGCCGAGATCGCCGATCAGCTTGCGCAGGTCGGCCATGGCCACGCGCTTGGCGCGGCCGACGTTGATCCCGCGGATCAGGGCGATATAGCGTTGACTCGTCATCTGGCCATGGTAGCGCCCACCGGGCGGTGAGCGGGCTGCGCTTACTTTCTGTTACTTCCTATTACTTGAGCAGGCCTTCCGCGCGCAGCGCCTGCTGCACGGCTGGACGGGCAGCGATGCGGGCGCGGTAGCCGGCCAGTTGCGGCCAGTCGGCCAGGCTGACGCCCACGCGGTCGGCCCAGCCGAGCACCGTGAACAGGTAAGCGTCGGCGACGCTGAAGCGCGCTTCCAGATAGTCCTGCTTGCCCAGTTGCGCCGCGATCGGTTCGATGCGCAGCGCCAGCATCTTGCGCGCGTGGGCTTTCATGTCTTCGCTGGCGGCCGGATTGAACAGGGGGCTGAAGTTCTTGTGCACTTCCGTCGAAATGTAGTTGAGCCAGGAAATGACGCGATAGCGCGCAGCGTCGCCCACGGGCGGCAGCAGGTTCGCGCCTGGAACGCGGTCGGCCAGGTACTGGACGATGGCCGGGCCTTCGGTCAGCAGGCTGCCGTCGTCCAGCGCCAGCGCCGGCACGTAGCCTTTCGGATTGATGGCGCGGTAGTCGTCGCCGCTGGCCGTCTTCTTTTCGCGCAGGTCGACGCGCTCGGCGCTAAAGTCCAGGCCGGTCTCGAGCAGGATGATGTGGGGAGACAGCGAGCAGGCGCCAGGGCTGAAGTACAGTTTCATGAAAGTCCTTGATCTGATGAGAAGAGACGCCGGCATGCACGGGCGGCAGGACCGGCGGAGCATGGCGAGAATACAATAATCGGCGTGGCGGTGCTTGGGACGGTGCAGAAAAGGGATGCGGTACCGGGGCGGGCGCCCAAGGCGCGGGTCAGGTCCCGGGCGTCAGGATGGGGAGGAAAAGAAACGACAACGCATCCGGCAGGCAGGCGCCAGCGGGACGCGAAAAAGTAAAGGCAGCGGGCGCAGCGTCGCTCAGGACGCCGGGCCGCTGCCTGGCTTTACCGAAGGCATGGCAACAAACACCGCCATGCCGCCGGCATTAGTGCGCATAGTTACCGGTCGAAGAAGGCGCTGCCTCGTTGGTCTGCGCTTGCTGCTGCTGTTGCTGCTGCTGCGCGGCGGCGGCTTGCGCTGCCTTCTCTTCTGGCTTCGGACGGCCTTGCGCGTCGGACAGGCGATATTTGGTACGGCGGTCGCCCATCAGGTCGCGCAGATCGCGAATGCTCATGCCGGTCACTTCGTGCATGCGGATCAGCAGCGAGGCGCCGACCGGCAGGCGGTGGTGGCGGATCTTGCTGATGACCGGCGGGGCCACCTCGAGCATGCGCGACAGGGCCGCGTCATTCTTCAGCTGCATCTTGCCCAGCAAGATGTCCAGCAGGTGGTTCGGGTTGTAGCTTTCCTGCGATGACAAAGCATGGTGTGCCATGATGTTTACCTCGTAAAGTGAATGAAATAGTTCCGTTACGAACTTCGAATGACTACCTTTCGTCAACCTAAGTTCCCGGACACGCTCCTGGGCCATTAAACAGAACGAGTCTGAGTCCTAGCTTAAAAACAATGCCGGCGTACATCCGTCCTGCTTAACAATCCCCGAACGCACTTGTCTTTCAAACAAATTATCAGACCCTTACGAACCCTTCGTGTCCGTCCTGAGCACATGAGTCATTGTTGGAAATCAAGCTATCGTGTGGAAAGCTTGTCACATAAGCATTTCAACACATGGGGATAATTTGTGGCGCACGCAAGAGATTTTTTTTAGTAATTTATGTAAAAGAATTCATAGGGAAGCCTTTGATTTACAACAGGAAACATATTGAGCAAACGCTGACTCTACCTTAGTTCCAGCGATTTAATTCCTGGGTGCAATTTAACAATCTGAATAGATTGGCAATCGTTTCGAGGGATGCAACAATCGATTCCCAGGCGCATTGAATCTCGCCCGTTTGCATGTCCTTTTTTGGTCAGCAAGAGCGAATTACGGTAAACTCCCTTGTCGCCTTGTCACAGCCCCGCCCTTCTTTTCCCACCAAGCATTTATGCAGAAAAAAGTATTTATCAAGACCTTTGGTTGCCAGATGAACGAGTACGACTCGGACAAAATGGCAGACGTCCTCGGCGCATCCGACGGGCTCGTGCGCACCGACACGCCCGACGATGCCGACGTCATCCTCTTTAATACTTGTTCTGTACGAGAAAAGGCTCAGGAAAAAGTATTTTCCGACCTGGGTCGTCTGCGCGCCTTGAAACGCGAGCGTCCCGACCTCATCATCGGTGTAGGCGGATGCGTGGCTTCGCAGGAAGGCGAAGCGATCGTCAAGCGCGCGCCGCATGTGGACATGGTGTTCGGGCCGCAAACCCTGCATCGCCTGCCGCAGATGATCCGCGAACGGCGCAGCACGGGATCGGCCCAGGTCGACATCAGTTTCCCGGAAATCGAGAAGTTCGATCACCTGCCTCCGGCCAAGATCGAAGGGCCGGTAGCCTATGTGTCGATCATGGAAGGCTGCAGCAAGTATTGCAGCTACTGCGTCGTGCCCTATACGCGTGGCGAAGAAGTCTCGCGCCGCTTCGAGGATGTGCTGACGGAAGTCGCCGGCCTGGCCGCCCAGGGCGTGAAGGAAATCATGCTGCTGGGCCAGAACGTGAATGCCTTCCGCGGCACGATGGAAAATGGTGACGTGGCCGACTTTGCCTTGCTGCTCGAATATATTGCCGCCATTCCCGGCATCGAGCGCCTGCGCTTCGTCACCAGCCATCCGAAGGAGTTTACCCAGCGCCTGATCGACGCCTACGCGAAGATTCCGCAGCTGGTGAACCACCTGTACCTGCCGGTGCAGCACGGCTCCGACAAGATCCTCGGCGCCATGAAGCGCGGCTATACGGGCCTGGAGTACAAGTCGATCATTCGCCGCATCCGCGCCGTGCGTCCGGACATCGCGATCTCGTCGGACTTCATCGTCGGCTTCCCCGGCGAGTCCGACGCCGATTTCGAAGCGATGATGAAGCTGGTGGAGGATGTCGGCTTCGATAACAGTTTTAGCTTTATTTTCAGCAAGCGCCCCGGTACGCCGGCCGCGAACCTGGAAGACGATACCCCGCACGAGGTCAAGCTGGCGCGCCTGCAGCGCCTGCAAGCCCTGATCGATGCCAACACGCGCAAGTACAGCGCGGCAATGGTCGGCACCGTCCAGCGCGTGCTCGTCGAGGGACCGTCGAAGAAAGATCCGTCGGAACTGCAAGGCCGCACCGAAAGCAACCGTGTGGTCATCTTCGCGCCGGGCGCCCTGGGCGCCGCGCTGATCGGCCAGCTGGTCGATGTGCGCGTCACCGAGAGCCTGGATTATTCATTGCGCGGCGAGCTCGTCGCCAATCTCGATACGATTGCCAAAGCCAGTTGAAAACACAAGCAACCCAGCCGTCCTACTTCATCCCCGAGCCGCTCGATAACACGCGGCTCGCCCACCTGTGCGGTCCGCTCGACGAGAACCTGCGCCAGATCTCGGCGGCCCTCGACGTGACCATCTTCCGCCGCGGCGAGAAATTCATCGTCAGCGGCGCCAATGCCGAGCGCGCCGTCGAGCTGCTCGAGCGTTTCTATGCCGTCGCCAACAAGGTCGTGCCGATCGAGGAAGTGCAGCTGGCCCTGGTCGAACAGCGCGCCGGCCTGCGCCCTGCGGCCGAAGGCGCGCCGGCAGCGGCTGCCCAGGACAAGGACCAAGAGACGGATGCGGAAACGGACGAGACCGAGCTCGTCAGCCCGACGCTGAAAACGCGCCGCAGCGACCTGCGCGGCCGCACCCCGCACCAGATCCAATATCTGAAGGCGGTGCTCGAGCACGACATCAGCTTCGGCATCGGCCCGGCCGGTACCGGTAAAACCTACCTGGCTGTCGCCTGTGCGGTCGACGCCCTGGAGCGCGACGCGGTAAAACGCATCATCCTGACCCGTCCGGCCGTCGAAGCGGGCGAACGTCTCGGCTTCCTGCCGGGCGACATGAGCCAGAAGGTCGACCCTTATCTGCGTCCGCTGTACGACGCGCTGTACGACCTGCTCGGCTTTGACCGCACACAAAAACTATTCGAGAAGCAGGTGATCGAGATCGCCCCGCTCGCCTACATGCGCGGCCGCACGCTGAACCACGCCTTCGTCATCCTCGACGAGGCGCAGAACACGACGGTCGAGCAGATGAAGATGTTCCTGACGCGTATCGGTTTCGGCAGCAAGGCCGTGGTGACGGGCGACGTCACCCAGGTCGACCTGCATAAAACCCAGCGCAGCGGCCTGGTCGACGCCATGCACGTGCTGAAGGACGTGCGCGGGATCGCCTTCTCGCAATTCTCGAGTGCCGACGTGGTGCGCCATCCGCTGGTAGGCCGCATCGTCGACGCCTACGAAAAAGCCACGGCCGTCCAGGAAATGGGCGCTTTACCAAAACCAACTACTGTTCGCAATGCAAGAAAAAAATCATCCGCTTGACCTCGACGTCCAGTATCCGGACGCCCGCCTCGAAGCCAGCATCACGCCCGAGCTGGTGGAGCGCTGGGTGCGCGCCACCCTGCTGGGACCGGCCGAACTAACGATCCGTTTCGTCGACAGTGCCGAGGGCCAAACGCTGAACCGCGACTACCGCGGCAAGGATTACGCCACCAACGTGCTGACCTTCGCCTACAACGAAGGCGAGGAACTGGCGGACGACGAGCCGACCCAGGCCGACATCATCCTGTGCACGGACGTGCTGCAGCGCGAGGCGGAAGAACAGAAGAAGACGGTCGAGGAACACGCGGCGCACCTGATCGTGCACGGCGTGCTGCATGCCCAGGGCTACGACCACGAGCACGACGAGGAAGCGGAAGAGATGGAACAGTTCGAGCGCGACATCATGGAAGTGCTCGGATATCCGGATCCGTACGCGGGCGAATAAGCGTCGCCGAGAACAGTAAGCAACAGCAAACGCCGGCGCGGGCCACACCCGCGCCGGCGTTTTTTTATGCCTTCAACTGGTCGCCGATCGGCAGCTTGCGAATCCGTTTACCGGTCGCCGCGAACACGGCATTCGCCAGCGCCGGCGCAATGCCCGCCGTGCCCGGCTCGCCGATGCCGCCCGGCTCATCGTGGCTGTTCACGATGTGCACTTCGACCTTCGGCGCTTCGTTGATGCGCATCATGCGGTAATCGCCGAAGTTGGTCTGCTGGACGCGGCCCTTGTCGATCGTGATCTCGTTCCACAGCGCCGCCGTAGCGCCGAAGACGATGCCACCTTCCATCTGGGCAACGATCGTATCGGGATTCACGGCCTGGCCACAATCGACCGCGCACACGACCCGGTGCACGCGCACGTCGCCGTCCGGACCGACCGAGACTTCCGCCACCTGCGCCATGTAGCTGCCGAAAGCAAACTGGGTCGAGATGCCGCGCCCGACCTTGCGTCCGGCGATCGGCGCCAGTGGTTTCCCCCAGCCGGCTTTCTGCGCCGCCAGGTTCAGCACGCCCAGGGTGCGCGGCGATTTGTCGAGCATGGCGCGGCGGAAGGCCACCGGATCCTGCTTCGCCGCCTGCGCCAGCTCGTCGATGAAACTTTCGACCACAAACACGTTGTGGGTCGGACCGACGCCGCGCCAGAAGGCCGTCGGCACGCCCGGCGGTTCATGGCGCACGTATTCGACCCGCATGTCGGGGATCGTGTATTGCAAATCGGCTGCGCCCTCCACCGCATCCGGGTCAACGCCGTTTTTCACCGCCGGCGGCGCGAAGCGCGCCATGATGGACGAGCCCGTCACCCGGTGGAACCAGGCGGCGATGCGGCCCTTGTCGTCCAGGCGCGCGGCCAGGCGGTCCACATAATAGGGACGGAACATGTCGTGCTGGATATCTTCTTCGCGGGTCCAGATGAATTTTACGGGGCCCTTGGTCAGCTTGGCGAAGGCGACCGCCTGGATCACGTAGTCGACTTCCAGGCGCCGGCCGAAACCGCCGCCCAGATAATAGTTGTGGACCTTGACCTTTTCGACCGGGATGCCGGCCACCTTGGCCGCCGCGCCCTGCGCCAGCGCCGGCACCTGGGTGCCGACCCAGAGGTCGCAGCCGTCGGCGCGCAAGTCCACCGTGCAATTCATCGGTTCCATGGTCGCATGGGCCAGAAAAGGCATCTCATACACCGCCTCGAGCTTGCGGCCGCCGTCCTGGCCGAGCGCCTTGATGGCGTCGCCGGCATTCTTGGCGACCGCGCCGCCGCCTTCCGACACCTTCATCATGTCGCCGACGATGCTTGCCAGGGACACCTTGCCGTTGGCGCCATCGTCCCAGCGCGGCGCGGCCGCCAGCAGGCCCTGCTTCGCCGCCCAGAAGTGATCGGCGACGACCGCCACGGCACCTTCCAGGCGCAGCACCTGGCGCACACCCTTGACCGCCATCGCCTTGGCTTCGTCCACGCCGACCAGCTTGCCGCCCGTGACGGGCGATGCCGCCACGGCCGCGATACCCATGTTCGGCAGGCGCGCATCGATGCCGAACAGCGCTTCGCCATTCGTCTTGGCCGCCGAGTCGAGGCGCTTCATCGACTTGCCGATCAGCACGAAGTCTTCCGGCGCCTTTAGCTTGACGTTCTTCGGCAAGTCCATCTTCGAGGCTGCATCGACCAGCTCGCCGAAGTGGGCCGAGCGGTTCGAGGCCTGGTGGCGCACCGAGCCGGCCACGACCTGCAGTTCGCTGGTATCGACGTTCCAGTTCTTGGCGGCAGCGGAAACCAGAACGCTGCGCACCATGGCGCCCGCTTCGCGCAGCGGCTTCCAGGCACCGCGCACCGAGGTCGAGCCGCCCGTCACCTGGCCGCCCAGCAGCGGATCGGCATACAGTTCGTTATTCGCCGGCGCCTGCTCCAGTTTTACTTTCGACAGGTCCGCCCCCAGCTCTTCGGCCAGCAGCATCGGCATCGAGGTAAACGTTCCTTGTCCCATCTCGACCTTGTGGACGATCAGGGTGACGATGCCGGCGCGGTCGATGCGAATAAAAGCGTCGCGCGCGAGGCCGGGCGGGGTGTCGGAATGCTCGGTCGAGGCCTGGCCGACCGCCTTCTCCGGCGGCGGCTCCTTGCGGTCGTCGCTTTTCTGGCAGCCGAACAGCGAGAAACCGAACAGCAGGCCACCGCCGGCGGTCGCGCCGAGCTGCATGAAACGGCGACGGGAGTTAGGGACGCGGGTTTCCTTGATCTGGCTCATGCACGCACTCCTTATTTGGCCGCGGCGATCTTGATCGCCTGGCGGATACGTCCATAGGTGCCGCAGCGGCAGATGTTGCCGGACATCGCATTATCGATGTCGGCGTCGCTCGGCTTCGGCGTGGCTTGCAGCAAGGCCGTGGCCGACATGATCTGGCCCGACTGGCAATAGCCGCACTGCACCACGTCGATCTGGCGCCAGGCTTCCTGCACCTTGGCGCCGACCGGGTCCTGGCCGATGGCCTCGATGGTGACGATTTTCTTGCCGGCGGCGGCCGAGACGGGCGTCACGCAGGAGCGGATCGGCTGGCCGTCGAGGTGGACGGTGCAGGCGCCGCACAGGGCCTGGCCGCAGCCGAACTTGGTGCCGGTCAGGCCGGCCACGTCACGCAGCACCCACAGCAGGGGCATGTCGTCGGGAACATCGAGGGTGGTGGTGGTGCCGTTGATGGTGAGAGCGGGCATGGGCGGATTCCTTTGCTTTTTGGCCAATTAATCCATCATAAAGCAAGCGCGCCCGATACGCTGAGGACCCTGCCGAAAGGGCTACCGCGCTCTGGCGGGTCCGCTTTTGGTGTATGCTACGTCCATCGCAACAACGGCTTCACGCCAACTATGCCCGAGTATCCCAGTGACGTCCGATCGGACGCCAAACCCCACCGGTCGCTCTTCGAACGACTGACCGCACTCATCTCCCCTGAGCCAGAAAACCGCACCGAGCTGCTCGAAGTGCTGCACGAAGCACACGAGCGCAACCTGATCGATGCCGACGCCCTGTCGATGATCGAGGGTGTGTTCCAGGTCTCCGACCTCTCCGCGCGCGACATCATGGTGCCCCGTTCCCAGATGGACGTGATCGACATCACCGATCCGATCGAGGAATGGCTGCCGATCGTGCTGGAAACCCAGCACTCGCGCTTCCCCGCCATCGAAGGCGAGCGCGACAAGGTGGTCGGCATCCTGCTGGCCAAGGATTTGCTGCGCTATTACGCAGAGGAAAGTTTCGACGTGCGCGCCATGCTGCGTCCGGCGATCTTCATTCCGGAATCGAAACGCCTGAACGTGCTGCTGCGCGATTTCCGTGCGAATCACAACCACATGGCCATCGTCGTCGACGAGTACAGCGGCGTGGCCGGCCTGATCACGATCGAAGACGTGCTGGAGCAGATCGTCGGCGACATCGAAGACGAATACGATTTCGACGAGGAAGAAGACAACGTGTTGTCGGTCAAGGAAGGACAATTGGGCCCGCGCTGGCGCGTCAAGGCCCTGACCGAGATCGACCAGTTCAACGAAGAAATCGGCGTCGACCTGCCGGAAGACGAGGCCGACACCATCGGCGGCTTCGTTGCCGGCCACCTCGGCCGGATGCCGCACAAGGGCGAGGAATTCACCCTGCGTAACCTGCGTTTCGAGGTGCTGCGCGCCGATGCGCGCCAGATCCACGTCCTGCTGGTCGAAAAGCTGCCGTCCGCGCAGCACGCCCGCGACGACGACGATTGATGCTGCGCCGCCGTCCCGCCAGCGCGCCCGTGGCCACCGTGCGGGGCGCCCGTCCTTCCCTGCGTGAACTGGTGCTGGCGGCGCTGGCCGGCGGCGCCTCCCTCTTCTCCTTCGAACCCTTCGGCTGGTGGCCGCTGCAGTTCCTGCTGCTGGCCTATTTCTTCTACCGGGTCGGGCTCGGCCAATCGGTAAAGCGTGCGACCCTGCTCGGCTGGGCCTTCGGCTTCGGCTGGTCGGTGGCCGGCATGCACTGGCTGTACATCGCCCTGAACCGCTTCGGCGGGCTGCCCGCCATCCTGTCGGCCATCGCCATCTGCCTGCTCGGTCTCTACATGGGCCTGTTCGGGGCCTTTGCCGCCGGCAGCGCCACCTGGCTGCGCCGCCGCTGGTCGCTGCCGCTGGCCAGCTTCGTGCTGCTGGTCCTGCCCGTCACCTGGGGCGTATCCGAATGGATGCGCGGCTGGGTGTTTACCGGTTTCCCCTGGGCCTCTTCCGGCTATGCGCATAACGTCGCGCCGCTCGGCGGCTTCGCTCCGCTCATCGGCGTGTACGGCATCGGCGTGCTCGTCGCACTGTGCGCCGGCTGCCTCGTCATGCTGACCCAGCGCAAGCGGCCCTGGACGATCGGCCTGCTCGGCGCCGTGCTGATGGCGGGTTTTACTCTGCGCCACATCGACTGGACGGCGCCATCCGGCGCGCCGATCTCGGTACGCCTGCTGCAGGGCGACATCCCGCAAGACGAGAAATTCAGCAACGCCCACCTGCAATCCATCCTCGACCGCTACCAGCAACTGCTGACGGCGAAGCCGGCCGACCTGGTCGCCGCGCCGGAGACGGCGATCCCCGTGTTTCCACACCAGCTGCCGGCTGGCTACCTGACGCGCCTGGGCGATTACGCCAAGGAAAGCGGCAGCCACCTGGTGTTCGGCATTCCGCTGATGGACAGCGCCACCAATTACGCCAACAGCGTCGCCAGCCTGGGTCCGCAAGGCGAATCCTTCCGCTACGACAAGCACCACCTGGTGCCCTTCGGCGAATTCATCCCGACCGGCTTCCGCTGGTTCACCGACCTGATGCACATTCCGCTGGGCGACTTTACGCGCGGCGCCGCCGTGCAGCAGCCGTTCAGGGTGAAAGACCAGCTGGTGCTGCCGAACGTCTGCTACGAGGACGTGTTTGGCGAGGAGATCGCGGCCCAGCTGCGTGGTGCGCCGCAACCGGCAACCCTGCTGTTGAACGTCTCGAACCTCGCCTGGTATGGCGAATCGGTGGCGATTCCCCAGCACCTGCAGATTTCGCGCATGCGCTCGCTCGAAACCGGCCGCCCGATGCTGCGTGCGACCAACAACGGCGCCACCGCGATCATCGACGGCAAGGGCAATGTCGTGCAGTCGATCCCTTACTTCCGCCAGGGCGTGCTCGAGGCGAAGGTGCAGGGCATGCGTGGCATGACCCCGTACATTCGCTTCGGCAACTACGCCTTCCTGCTGCTCGGCGCCCTCGCCTTGCTGGGCGCATGGTTTTCCGGGCGCAATTACCGAAAGAAAAAGGCCAATGCTGAATAGTTGAGGTAAATCCAGCCCCAGAGGCCGGGCAAAACCCGCTAGAATTGGTCATTTAGCAAACTCACCGTGTTCGCGCCTCCTTATGCGCGGCCAATCCAAGATGCTCACATTCCAACAAATCATCCTGACCTTGCAAACCTACTGGGACAAGCAAGGTTGCGCCCTGCTCCAGCCTTACGACATGGAAGTGGGCGCCGGCACCTTCCACACTGGCACCTTCTTGCGCGCGATCGGACCTGAGCCTTGGCGCGCCGCCTATGTGCAGCCTTCGCGCCGCCCGAAGGATGGCCGCTACGGCGAGAACCCGAACCGTTTGCAGCACTATTACCAGTACCAGGTGGTCCTGAAGCCGGCCCCGGAAAATATTCTCGACCTCTACCTTGGCTCGCTCGAAGCCCTGGGCCTGGACCTCAAAAAGAACGACGTCCGCTTCGTCGAGGACGACTGGGAAAGCCCGACCCTGGGCGCCTGGGGCCTGGGCTGGGAGGTCTGGCTGAACGGCATGGAAGTGACGCAGTTCACCTATTTCCAGCAGGTCGGCGGCCTCGATTGCAAGCCTGTGCTGGGCGAGATCACCTACGGTCTCGAGCGTCTGGCCATGTACCTGCAGGGCGTGGAAAACGTCTACGACCTGGTCTGGACCGAGTGGGAAGAGAACGGCGTCACCAAGAAGCTGTCCTACGGCGACGTGTTCCACCAAAATGAGGTCGAGCAGTCGACCTATAACTTCGAGCACGCGAACACGGATTTGCTGTTCCAGGCCTTCGCCAACCACGAATCGGAAGCCAAGCGCCTGATCGAGCTGGAACTGACCCTGCCGGCCTATGAGCAGATCATGAAAGCCTCCCACAGCTTCAACATGCTCGATGCGCGCGGCGCCATCTCGGTGACCGAACGCGCCGCCTACATCGGCCGCGTGCGTACGCTCTCGCGCCTGGTTGCCCAGGCCTATTACGACTCGCGCGAGAAGCTCGGCTTCCCGATGGCTCCGAACGCCGCCCAACAAGCCGCTTGAGTGCCCAGGAACAGACAAGAACAGAACCCATGAATCAAACACTCCTCGTCGAACTGCAGACCGAAGAACTGCCACCGAAAGCGCTCGTCAAACTGGGCGCCGCCTTTGCCGCCGGCATCGCCAACGGCCTGAAGGCCCGCGATTTCCTTGAGCTTGATAGCGTCGTCACCTCATACGCAACGCCGCGCCGCCTGGCGGTCTCGATCACCAAGGTGCGCGCGACCTCGCCCGACAAATCGATCCGCGAAAAAGTGCTGCCGGTCTCGGTGGCGCTGGACAAGGACGGCAATCCGAGCGCGCCGCTCGCCAAGAAGCTGGCCGCGCTCGGCTTCCCGGAACTGCGCATCGCCGACCTCGAACGCGCCCAGGACGGCAAGGCGGAAAGCTTCTTCTACACGTATACCGCACCGGGCAGCGCCCTGGCCGGCGGCCTGCAGGAAGTACTGGCCGATACGGTGGCGAAGCTGCCGATTCCGAAAGTCATGAGCTACCAGCGCCCGGACGGCGCCACCGTGCAGTTCGTGCGTCCGGTGCACCTGCTGCTGGCCCTGTTCGGCGAACAGGTGCTGCCTCTGACCCTGCTCGGCCTGGATGCCGGCCGCCAGACCATGGGCCACCGCTTCCTGTCGCACGGGCAGGAGATCGCGATCACGCACGCCGACCAGTACGCCGCCATCCTCGAGAACGAGGGCAAGGTGCTGGCCAGTGCCGAGGCGCGCAAGGAAAGCATCCGCGCCCAGCTGCTGGAAAAAGCCGGTAGCGACCAGGTCCTGATGCCGGAATCGCTGCTGGACGAAGTGGCGGCCCTGGTCGAATGGCCGGTCGTGTACGAGTGCCGGTTCGAGGACGTGTTCCTCTCCGTGCCGCAGGAATGCCTGATCCTGACGATGCAGACCAATCAAAAATACTTCGCGCTGACCGATAGCGAAGGCAAGCTGCGTTCGCGCTTCCTGATCGTCTCGAATATCGCAACCGACGATCCGCAACACATCGTCGGCGGCAACGAGCGCGTCGTGCGTCCGCGCCTGTCGGACGCCAAGTTCTTCTTCGAGCAGGACAAGAAGAAGACCCTGGAATCGCGCCTGCCGCTGCTGGCCAACGTCGTCTACCACAATAAACTCGGCACCCAGGCCGAACGTACCGAACGCGTGACGACACTCGCCAGCGCGATCGCCAAGCGCCTCGGCTTCGATGTGGCGCTGGCCGAACGCGGCGCGCGCCTGGCCAAGGCCGACCTGCTGACCGACATGGTCGGCGAGTTCCCCGAGCTGCAAGGCATCATGGGCACCTATTACGCGCGCCACGACGGCGAGTCGGACGAAGTGGCGCTGGCGGCCTCGGAGCACTATCAGCCGCGCTTCGCCGGTGACAAGCTGCCCTCGACCAATACCGGTCTCGCGGTCGCGCTGGCCGATAAACTGGAAACTCTGGTCGGCATCTGGGCCATCGGCCTGCAGCCGACCGGAGAGAAGGACCCGTTCGCGCTGCGCCGCCACGCGCTGGGCGTGATGCGCATGCTGGTCGAAAAGCGCCTGCCGCTGGCGATCTCGGAGCTGCTGCTTGATGCTGCCGGCGTCTTCGCGGGCCAGGCCGCATTCAAGGATCCGCGCGAGGAAGTCGGCGCCTTCATGCTCGACCGCCTGCGCGGCATGCTGCGCGAGCGCGGCTTCACCCCGAACGAGGTGGAAGCGGTGCTGGCCCAGAATCCGGACCGCGTCGACGACGTGGTGCAGCGCCTTGAAGCGGTGCAGGCTTTCGCGGCCCTGCCGGAAAGCGCCTCGCTGGCGGCCGCCAACAAGCGCATCACCAACATCCTGAAGAAGACCGACGCCGCCATCGGCAGCGTTTCTCAGGACCTGCTGCAGGAAGAAGCCGAGCGCAAGCTGGCCGCCGCGATCGAACGGGTGCGTCCGCAGGTCGACGCGGCTTTTGCGGGCGGCGACTTCGCCGGCACCCTCAAGACGCTGGCCCAGCTGCGCGACGACGTCGACGCCTTCTTCAACGACGTGATGGTGATGGCCGAAGACCACGCATTGCGCAACAACCGCCTGGCCCTGCTGTCCTCGCTGCACGGCATGATGAACCGCGTGGCCGACATCTCGAAACTGGCGGCGTAAGGTTCATATGAAGCTGATCATCCTCGACCGTGACGGGGTCATCAACCACGACTCGCCGGATTTCATCAAGAGCCCGGCCGAATGGATTCCGATCCCCGGCTCGCTCGAGGCGATCGCACGCCTGAACCAGGCCGGCTACCGCGTCATCATCGCCTCGAACCAGTCCGGTATCGCGCGCGAGCTGTTCGACATGCCGACCCTGAACGCGATCCACCAGAAGATGCACAACCTTGCCCAGCAGGTCGGCGCCGACATCGACGCCGTGTTCTTCTGCCCGCACGCGGCGATCGACAACTGCGACTGCAGGAAGCCGAAGGCCGGCATGTTCGAGGAGATCAGCAAGCGCTTCAAGGTCAGCCTGAAGGGCGTGCCGACCGTCGGCGACTCGCTGCGCGACCTGCAGGCCGGTTTCGTCAGCGGCTGCCTGCCCAACCTGGTCCTGACCGGCAAGGGCGAAAAAACCCACCAGACCGGCGGCCTGCCGCCCGGCACCCAGGTCTATCCCGACCTGGCCGCGATGGTCACGGCCTTGTTGAAGACCGCGCCACGCATTCAACCCAATCAGCAGCCAAACCAATAAAGCCAGAGAGAGCCCTTCTTGCGTACCGTCGTCCCGTTCCTGCGTTCCCTGCTGTTTACCATCATCATGGTGGTCGCCACCGTGGTTTGGGCCTGCGTCTGCTTCCTGGCCGCTCCCCTGCCCTATAACAAGCGCTTCTGGGTGACCTCGCGCTGGAACGTCTTCATCATCTGGTGCGCGAAGGTCATTTGCGGCATCCGCTACCAGTTCAAGGGCTACGAGAACCTGCCGGACGCGCCGGCGATCGTGCTCTCGAAGCACCAGTCGGCCTGGGAGACCATCTTCCTGCTGCCGAACCTGACGCACCCGCTGGTTTTCGTCTTCAAGAAGGAAATCCTCTACATCCCCTTCTTCGGCTGGGCGATGGCCTTGCTGCGCATGATCCCGATCGACCGCAGCGAGGGCAAGAACGCCTTCGCCCACGTGGTCCGCCACGGCAAGCGGCGCCTGGCCGACGGCCAGTGGATCATCATGTTCCCGGAGGGGACGCGTATACCTGTTGGAAAAAAGGGAAAGTACAAGAGCGGCGGTGCACGTCTTGCGGTGGAAACCCAAGCCGTTGTCGTGCCGATCGCGCATAATTCAGGTGAGTGCTGGCCGAAGAATTCCTTCATCAAGCGGCCAGGGCTCGTGACGGTCTCGATCGGCAAGCCGATCTCGCCACAACACCATACTCCCGACAGTCTGATGCAAGAGGTCGAAAATTGGATAGAATCAGAAATGCGCGTCATTTCGCCCCACGTCTACACCGGTGGCTGAACGAAGTCGGCGCGCACGTCAAAGCATCTCCACCTCTGCACGCCATGAATTCCCCCAAGATTGCCGGGTCCCAGCTGGACCTGTTTAGCCAGGGTCCTGCCACGCAGGACCCGTTCGCCGCGCTGGCGCCGGCCGCAAGGCCGGTCGCATTGCCGCCGCCTCCGCCGCCTCCGCAACCGCTGTTCAAGGCGCCGCCCGCGCCGCCGCGCATCACGCTTCCCTCGCCTCCCCGTAGCCCTGACGATCCGCCCCTGCGCCGCATCGTGCTGGGCCACTATGCGGTCGACTACGAACTGAAACGCTCGTCGCGACGCTCGATCGGCTTCATGATCGACGACGACGGCCTGCACGTGACGGCGCCGCGGCGCGCCATCCTGACCGACATCGACAATGCGATCCGCGCCAAGCAGCGCTGGATCCTGACCAAGCTGCATGAGCGCGGCGAGCGCCGCGCCAAGCGCGCCGAGCGTCCGCCGATCAAATGGGAAGACGGCGCGCGCCTGCCCTACCTGGGCGGAGACATCACGCTGCGCCTGCAGCCGGCCGCGCGCAGCCACTGCGTGTTCGATGGAGAGGCCCGCGAGCTCAATATCGGCGTGACGCCGGGCCTGTCGGAATGGCAGCTGAAGGAGCGCGTCAAGCTCTGGTTCCAAGCCGAGGCCAAGCGCCTGTTCGTCGAACGCCTCGACTTCTATGCGCCCCAGCTCGATGTGCGCTACAGCGCCCTGACCCTGTCCTCGGCCGGCACGCGCTGGGGTTCGTGCACGATCGGCGGCAGCATCCGCCTGAACTGGCGCCTGATCCACTATGCGCTGCCGCTGCTCGATTACGTGGTGGTGCACGAACTGGCGCACCTGAAGGAGATGAACCACAGCCCGCGCTTCTGGGCGGTGGTGGGTTCGGTGTATGCGGATTACGACGGCGCGCGGCTGGAATTGCGGCGCCGCTCGCACGAGATGCCGGTGTTGTTCACGGATTGAGCGGAACGAAGGCTAATTGAACGCGTGGACGGCAAAGCCGTCCACCCTACGAGTCACAGGAACAGGTCGATGTAGGGTGGACGGGTCTCCCGTCCACGCGTTCAGCATACGTCAGACCCGTAGGGTGGGCGGGTTCCCCGCCCACGCGTTCAACGCACGTCAGCAGACCACGTTACCGCAGCACGTGGTCCCGGCGCGCCTCCGCCAGCCCGCGCATCGCACCGCGCTGCGCCTCGTTCAGGCAGCGAAACGGAATCGGCAGCGTGCCGCGTTTCAGCACCATCATGAAGCCGCGCGAATAGGTGCGCACGGCCGTCACGTCGGACCAGCCGATCAGGGTCACGCCGCCGCTGGTGCGCACGATGCCGTGTTCGTCGATGGTGAATTCGTAGGTGCGGCGTCCGCGTCCGAGCAGGACGAAGTTCAGGGCCGCGCTGGCGGTGCTCTTGATGCGCAGGTAGAGGCTGGCCGGCCAGCGGATGCGGCGGCGGCGGATCAGGAAGCCGCCATGCTGCCACATGAAGCCGATATATTCGCGCAGCGAGTAGCGCACGAAGAAATGCAGGTCGCCCAGCTTGGTGCCGACCGTCGGCAGGGAGGGCGTGTTCGCGGAACCAAAAATGCCTTCGCCGCCATCGGTCGCTCCATGCGCCACCATGGTCATCGGCTTGTTGCTACCGGCCGGTCCCGGGTGATTTAACGACGACATGCGCATCCCCTTTTTCTGCCGAACTCAAAAAGCAATGGTATCAAAACCTAGTCGAATTCCTGTTGCAAGAGTTCAACAGTGCGCAGGGTTGCGCCACGGTGGCGGCTTGCGAAAGCGGCCGCGGCAGCGCCCATGCGCTCGCGGGCATGCGTGTCGCATAACAGGCGCACGGCCTGCGCCAGCAGACTGTCCGCATCAGGCAGGCGCAAGGCTGCACCGGCCGCGACCGCTTCCTCGGTCGCATCCAGGAAGTTGAAAGTGTGCTCGCCGACCAGCACCGGCTTGCCCAGCGCGCAGGCCTCGATCAGGTTCTGTCCGCCCAGGGGCAGCAGACTGCCGCCGATGTAAGCGCAATCGCAGGCGGCGTAATAGGCGAACATCTCGCCCATCGAATCGCCCAGGAGGACGTCGGCATCGACCGCAGCGTCGGTCATTTCCGAACGCCGCTGCAGCCTCAGGCCGCGCGCGCGTACCAGCTGCGCGACGTCCTCGAAGCGCTGCGGATGGCGCGGCACGATGGCCAGCAGCGCGCGCTCCGGCTTGTCCTGCAGGCGCGTCCAGGCGTCCAGGATCAGCGCCTCCTCGCCTTCGCGCGTGCTGGCGCACAGGAAGACCGGCCGCTCGGCCCAGCGCGCGCGCAGCCATGCGCCGGTATCGAGCGCGGCCTGCGGCGGCACCACGTCGAACTTGATGCTGCCCGTGACAGCTACCTTCGGCGCGCCGAGCGAACGGATGCGCGCAGCATCGTCCTCGGTCTGCGCCGCCACGACCGTGATCGCGCGCGCCGCGCCCGACATCAGGGTGCCGAAACGCTGGCCGCGGCGCAGCGAACGCTCCGACAGGCGCGCGTTCACCAGCGCCACCGGCACCTGCTGCGCGGCGCAGCCGGCGATCAGGTTCGGCCAGACCTCGGTCTCCATCAGGATGCAGATGCGCGGCGTGTAATGGCGCAGGAAGCGGCGCACCATGAAGCCGGTGTCGTAGGGAAGATAGGATTGAATGACCCGTGCCCCATGCTGCGCGAACAGCGCACGGCCGGTGGCGCGGCCGGTCGGGGTCATGTGGGTCAGCAGCACGCGGCTGTCCGGCCATCGCGCCAGCAGGGCTTCGACCAGGGGCTGCGCGGCGCGCGTCTCGCCCACCGACACGGCGTGCACCATGAAAGTCATGGGCACGCGCGGCACGGCCGGATAGAAGCCGAGGCGCTCGCCCCACTGCGCGCGGTAGCCGGGCTCCTTGCGCCCGCGCCACCATAGGCGCGCCAGCACGATGGGCAGCGCCAGCCACCACAGGAAGGAGTACAGCGTGCGGTTCATTGCGCTTCCAGCAGGCGGCGCGCGGCGGCGATCACATCAGCGCTGGAAGGCGGCGCGCCCTTCTCGCCCAGGTTGAGGATGCGCGGCGACCAATTACCCTCGGTCTTCCACTTCGGCGAGTCGGCGTAGATCTCCACCGTCGGCCGGTAGAAGGCGGCCGCGATGTGGGTCAGGCCGGTATCGACGCCGATGGCCAGCGCCGCCTGCTGCGCCAGCGTCACCGCATCCATCATCGACAGTTTCGGCAGTACGCGCGCATTCGGCAGCTGGGCGGCAAGCGCTTCGGCCTCGCGCTTTTCGCCCTCCGAGCCCCAGGGCAGCAGCACCGGCATCGGAGACAAGGCGCGTCCGGTGGCGATCCAGTTGGCGGGAGCCCACTTCTTGGCGTCGCGCGCGGTACCGTGGAAGAAGACAGCATACGGTTCGCGTGGCAGCCAGTCGGGGCGTTGCGCGGTTTCAGGCGGCGGCAGGCCGAAGTCGGGCGGCGTATCGACGGCGTAGCCGAGCGCCGCGCCGGCAACCAGGCGCCCCCGTGCGACCGCATGCGTACGCGGATCGAGCGGGATGCTCTCGGTATGGAAGATGCGCGAGATGCCCTCGTAGCCGGAGCCCTCGCTGCCATTGGCGAGACCCACCTTGCGTCCGCTCTTGCGCACGCGCGCGGCGCCCATGATGATCCCGGTTTTCAATAAACCCTGGGTGTCGAACACGAGGTCGTATTCCTCGTCGCGCAAGGTGCGGAAGAAGGCCTTGATTTCCGCCCGTACCGCGGGATTGCGCAAGCCCTTGCGCCAGCGCCGCAGCGCGAACGGAATGATCTTGCGTACATGCGGATTCAGGCGCACGAGGCTGACATAGCCCTCTTCCACCACCCAGTCGATCGTCGCCTGCGGATGGTGGCGCAGCAGGTCGGCCACCATCGGCAGGTTGTGCAGGACATCGCCCAGGGACGACACCCGCACCAGCAGAATCTTCATCTCTTTAAAACCGATTCAGAACGGCAGCTTGGCATCCGGCTTGGCGGCCAGGATCACGCTGCGGAACTCGTCCTGGATGCGTGCCAGCGCTTCCGGGTTCTCGCCTTCGAAACGCAGCACCACGACCGGGGTCGTGTTCGACGAGCGGGCCAGGCCGAAGCCGTCCGGGTACTCGACACGCAGGCCGTCGATGTCGTTGATCTTTTCCGAGGTCGGGAAGGTGGCCTCAAGGCGCAGCTTGTCGATCAGCGCGAAGTTCTCGCCTTCGTTCAGGTGCAGATGCAATTCCGGCGTGCTGATCGCCATCGGCAGCGCGTTCAGCAGGGCCGACGGGTCGTCGGTCTTCGTCAGCAGCTCGAGCATGCGCGCGCCCGAATACAGGCCGTCGTCGAAGCCGTACCAGCGGTCCTTGAAGAAGATGTGGCCGCTCATTTCGCCGCCCAGCGGCGCACCGGTTTCCTTCAGCTTGGCTTTCACCAGCGAGTGGCCGGTCTTGTACATCAGCGGACGGCCGCCGTGCTGTTCGATATACGGCGCCAGGTGGCGCGTGCACTTCACGTCGTACAGGATTTCGGCACCCGGATTACGCGACAGCACATCGGCTGCGAACAGCATCATCTGGCGGTCCGGATAAATGATGTGGCCATCCTTGGTGACGATGCCGAGGCGGTCGCCGTCGCCGTCGAAGGCCAGGCCGATCTCGGCGTCGCTGGTCTGCAGCGCGCGGATCAGGTCCTGCAGGTTTTCCGGATGCGCCGGGTCAGGATGGTGGTTCGGGAAGTGGCCGTCGACTTCGCAGAACAGTTCCATGACTTCGCAGCCCATGCCGCGGTACAGGTCGCCCGCGAAGGCGCCGGCGACGCCGTTGCCGCAGTCGACCGCGATCTTGATCGGACGCGCGATCTTGACGTCGCCAATGATGCGCTCGAGGTAGGCGGCGCGGATGTCGTGGGTGCCGTAGCTGCCCTTGACCGCGGCGCTGCTGCCGTCATGCGCCTGGATGCTCTCGTACAGGCCGGTGATCGCATCGCCGTAGATTGCTTCGCCGGCGAGCACCATCTTGAAGCCGTTGTAGTCGGGCGGATTGTGGCTGCCGGTGACCATGATGCCCGAGCGGGTGCCTTCCAGCACATTGGTGGCGAAATACACCATCGGGGTGGCAACCATGCCGAGGTCGATGACGTCGACACCGGCGGCCTGCAGGCCTTCGGCCAGGGCTGCGGCCAGGCTCGGGCCCGACAGGCGGCCATCGCGGCCGATCACGACCTTGCGCTCTCCCTTTGCCAGCGCCGCCTGGCCGAAGGCCTGGCCAATGCTGCGTGCCACGCCGGCGTCGAGCGTGCTGTCGATCACGCCGCGAATGTCATAAGCCTTGAAAATCGTCTTTGAGAGAGCAACCATGTTCTACCTTGAAGAGTCGAGCGCCGTCATGCCTGCCCCGGAGAGCGGCCAACGCCAATGATGAGAGGATGACAAAACAGGGAGTATTGTAGCGGCAAGCGCGGCCATCGAGAAATCCGATGGCCGGCTAGGGTGCGTTACCAGCGAGCGCCGGTAACGTAAATAAGGTTTTTGACGTTTTTGCAGCAGAATACTAGTTAGCGTAACGGGACCTCGAGAAACCGTAGCGAGCGGAAGGAGTGTTGGCCGAGGAGCGGAGCTGTACGAGTAGTACAGCGAGCACCGCAGGCCGACAATCCGACGCGCAGTAGGTTTATCGAGGTTCCCTCAGACGCGGAGTTTGTCGAGCGACTTGCCGCCTTCGACCCATTCCTTGACCCATTTCGGCTGGCGGCCGCGGCCAGTCCATTGCTGCGACGAATTGTCCGGGTGGCGATAACGCACTGCGACCGAACCCGTTTTGCTTCCGCGCGCAGGAGTATTGATCAGGTCTTTCAGCGGCACGCCCACCTTTTGAGCAATCGCCAGGATCTGCTCGCGTGCCTGCTGCACTTCCTGGTGCTCGCGCTGTTTCATTTCCTGTTTGATTTGCTCCTGCAGGTTGCGCAAATCGCCAACCGACATATTTGACAGATCCATCATCGTTCCTCGAAAGTTGGGTTTAGTCCAATTCAGGTGAAATCTCACCAAATGTCGCAATATACTACATTGGCAATTTATTGCCAGTCCTTCTTGCGCGAAATCAGCCATCTGGGGGATCTGAATCGAACAATACGCGCATACAACCACAGATAGCTGATTACGAACAATAAACAGAATACTATCAAGACGATTGTATTTTTCCAGAACAATGTAGCAGGGATGACGGCCATCAGTGAAAACAACCACAAATAAGGCGATGTCCGTGCATTTCGCTGCAACAGGGCGCGCGCCTCCTTTTTACCGATAGTCCACCTGACAATACGCCTGAAAATAAGGCTGTGCAAGTGAATACCGTCAGGAACTGCAGGAGATTTTCCACGCACAAACATACGTCGGTAAGCGGAAAAGATTGTTTCAAATGCAGGATAAATCAGAAGCAATGCCGCGTACCAGGTCGACACTTCCGGGTTGCGCATTACCAGTAGCAGCGCCAGCTCGCCGAGCATGAATCCGATGAAATAGGCGCCGCCGTCGCCAAGGAAAATCAGGCCGACCGGATAATTCCAGATCAGGAAGCCGGCAGTGGCGCCGGCGACCATCAGGGCCGTAATCAGGACGAACATGTCGTCCACCTGCAGCGCCACATAGGCCAGCGACAGCAGCATGCAGATCGTGACCATGCTGGCCAGGCCATTGAAGCCGTCGATGATATTCACGGCATTCGCAATCCCCGCCACCGCCAATACCGTCAGCGGCAAGGCCAGCCAGCCTGACGCGAGGATGACGAGATCGAATGGCAGGTCGATGCGTTCGATTTTCGCATCGAGCATCAGGTAAGCCAGCGTGGCGCCGGCCATCGTGAGAAACAGCCGGCGCGAGGGCCGCACCGCGCCGGTATAGTCTTCCAGCACGCCGCCGAGAAAGGCGATAAAGGCGCATAACAGCAACACGGGCAGCGTCTGCAGCGGTACCGGCTGGCGCGCGATCGAGATCGCGGCGGCCAGCACCACCGAGAGGTAGATCGGCAAGCCGCCGATCCGCGCCACCAGGTGCGTATGCGCGCGCTGCACCCCCTTGTAGTCGGTGTCGAGGGCGAGGCCGCGCAACTTCGCCTGCTTGATTACAAGCAGGGTCAGCAGGGCCGAGCAGACGAAGCCGACGAAGAATGAAAACATGGGTATCCCGCGGTTCCACAGCGCATCAGGCGGCCGCTCAGGCACTGCGGCAGCGGCGGAGGATGCACGTCAGCGTGCATGCACAGAGGCCGGTTCTATTCTAACCGGATAAGCACCCTCATCACGGGCACGCCAGTGTAGCGTCTGTACAGTGTTGGAAATTGCGCCAGATCGCGTGCGGCAGCGTGCCGGCAACGCGAAATGCGGCGCCATCGCAACGCCGGAGACCGGCTTATTTCAGTACGCCTTCTTTCAGCAATTGCAGCAGATATTGGCCATATCCGGTATGACGCACCGGTTCGGCCAGGCTTTGCAGTTGCGCTGCATCGATATAGCCCATCCGGAATGCCATTTCCTCGGGCACCGCGACTTTCAGCCCCTGGCGCTTTTCGATGGTGGCAATGAATTGCGAGGCCTCGAGCAAGGATTCATGGGTGCCGGTATCGAGCCAGGCCATGCCGCGCCCCATCAGTTCGACCTGCAATCGCCCGGCCGACAGATAAGCCTGGTTAATATCGGTGATTTCGAGTTCTCCCCGGGCCGAGGGGCGCAGGCCGGCAGCAATATCGCATACCCCGCCATCGTGGAAATACAGCCCGGTTACCGCATAATGCGATTTCAGGATGTGCGGCTTTTCCTCGATCGACAAGGCCTTGCCGTCCGCGCCGAATTCGATCACGCCATAACGCTGCGGATCGTTCACATGATAAGCAAATACGGTCGCCCCATCGGGATGTGCGCTGGCCGCCACCAGGGTCTGTTCGAGGCCGTGGCCATAAAAGATATTATCGCCCAGAATCAATGCCGCCGGTCCGCCGGCCAGGAATGCGCGGCCGATCAGATAGGCCTGGGCGATTCCCTCGGGAGCGCGCTGCACGGCGTAATGCAGGGACAAACCCCATTGCGCGCCATCGCCCAGCAATTGTTCGAAGCGCGGCAGATCCTCCGCGGTCGAGATAATCAGGATCTCGCGAATTCCCGCCTGCATCAGCGTGGTCAGCGGATAATAAATCATCGGCTTGTCATACACCGGCAATAACTGCTTCGACACGGACGTCGTCATCGGATACAGGCGCGTGCCCGATCCGCCGGCCAGGATGATTCCCTTGCGTGCATTCATGCTGCCCCCTGTCTTCCTTGTCCAGGCGCCCGGTCCGCAACACGACGCACCCCGGCAAAATCATTTAGTATGCCCCCACGGCACATCCGTCCGCATTACTGCGATGGCGGCATTATCCAACAAGAATATCCGCCACGGCACCCGTATCCCAGGCGGCAGGAAACGAGCTTATGAAAACCTATGTCATCGGCGACCTGCAGGGTTGCGCCCACGAGGCCGAAGCCCTGCTCGACAAGATCGCCCAGGACGCCAGGGGCGACGCCCGCATTCTTTTCGTGGGCGACCTGATCAACCGCGGCCCGGAATCGCTGCTGGCCCTGCGGCGCATGAAGGCGCTGGCTGAAAGCAGCACCGGCCGCGTGGAGGCCCTGCTCGGCAACCACGACCTGCACCTGCTGGCGGTGGCCGCCGGCGCGCAGAAGGCCAGCAAGTCCGACACACTCGAGGAAATCCTGGCCGCACCCGACCGCGACGAACTCATGGCCTGGCTGCGCCAGCGGCCGCTGGCGATGTTCGTCGACGCCCACCTGCTGGTGCATGCCGGCGTCGCGCCGCAGTGGGATGCGGCGCAGACGATGGCGCTGGCCGGCGAGGTCGAAGAGGTGCTGCGCGGCCCGGGCTGGATCGACTTCCTGGCCAACATGTATGGCAACCAGCCCGACCGCTGGGACGACAATCTGCAGGGTATCGACCGCCTGCGCTGCATCGTCAACGCCCTTACCCGCATGCGCCTGTGCCTGCCCGACGGGACCATGGATTTCGCGCACAAGGAAAGCGAGAGCGGTCCGATCGGCTCCGGGCTGCTGCCCTGGTTCGAGTTGCCGGGACGGCGCACGATGGACGTGACGGTGGTGTTCGGCCACTGGTCGGCGCTGGGCCTGATCCTGCGCCCCAACCTGGTGGGACTGGACAGCGGCTGCGTCTGGGGCGGCAAGCTGACCGCCGTCTGCCTCGACGACCGCGGCCTGCTGCAGGTGGACTGCCCCGAGTACCGCCCGCACAGCGGCAAGGCCTAGCCGACCGTCTGGCCTTCGGCAGTGCCCAGCAGGGCCGCCTGGATCGCATCCTGCGCCGCCTGTGCCAGTTCGCGGCGATGCGCGCCGCTGCCCTCGAGGGGCGCGAGGCAGGCCACGCGCGCCCTGACCGGCGCGCCTTTCAGGATCGTGAGCAGGCTGTCGACGAAAGTCACCTCGCCCATGTAGTCGACGCCGCGGTGCCAGCCGCCGTTCGCATCGAGGTAGGCCAGCGCGCAGGGTTGCAGCGCCACCTTCGCGTCGATCGCGGCCTCGAACAGGTTGGCATGGAAGGGCAGCACGCTGCCCTGCTGGCCGACCGTCCCTTCCGGGAAGAAGGCGACGCGCTCGCCCTGCTCCAGCACCGCGACGATGCCCTTGAAGATGTGGCGCAGTTCGCGCCGGTTGCCGCGCGCAATGAAGACCGTGCCGGCGGCGCTTGCCAGCCAGCCGAGCACCGGCCAGCTGCGGATCTCGGCCTTGGCGACAAAACGGCAGGGATGCAGCGAATTGAGGACGAAGATGTCGAGCCAGGAGATGTGGTTCGCCACGAACAGCGCGTGTTCCAGCGCCGGTGCGCCGGACGCGCTTTCCACGCGCACGTTGCAGATCGCCAGCAGGCGGCGCGACCAGCGCCGGGTGGCCGCGTCGCGCAGCCCGCTGCTGGCCCAGGGGAAGACGAGCGCGCAGGTCGCCAGCCCGGCCAGCAGGTGGACGATCACGCGCGCAAGGCGCAAGGCGAGGCGAAGTCGGGTCATGAGATAAATACAGGGAAAACGGGGCCCGCGAACGCGCCCCGTTTTCTCAACGCTGGTAGGCGATGCGTCCGCCGACGATGGTCGCCTGCACCTGGCCGCTCACCTCAAAGCCGAGGAAAGGCGTGTGCTTGCCCTGGCTGGCCAGGGCCGCGCCCTCCACCTTCCAGCGCTTGGCCGGATCGAAGACGACGATGTCGGCTTGCGCGCCCACGCCCAGCTGGCCTGCGGGCAGGCCGGCGGTGCGTGCGGCGCTGGAGGTGATCATCGCCAGCGCGCGCGGCAGCGCATCCTGGCCGCGCTGCTCCTGCGCCCATTTCAGGGTCAAGGACAGCAGCAGCTCCAGGCCGGTGGCGCCGGGGGAGGCTTCGGCGAAAGGCAGCAGCTTCTCGTCGTCGTCGACCGGGGTGTGGTCGGAGCAGACGGCGTCGATGGTGCCGTCCAGCAGAGCGGCCGTGATCGCATCGCGGTCGCGGCCACTCCTCAGCGGCGGGGTCAGGCGCGCGTTCGAATCGAAGAAGCCGATGTCGGCATCGGTCATGTGCAGGTGGTGCACGCCGACGTCGCAGGTGACCGGCAGGCCTTCCTTTTTCGCGGCGCGCACCAGCTCCAGGCCCGCAGCGGACGACAGGCGGCACAGGTGGACCCTGGCGCCGGTCGAGCGCACCAGTTCGAAGATCGTGTGCAGGGCGATGGTCTCGGCCATCACCGGTACGCCGGACAGGCCCAGGCGCGAGGCCAGCGGACCGCTGTGGGCCACGCCGCCGCGGCCGATGTGCGCGTCCTGCGGACGCAGCCATACCGTATAGCCGAAGGTTTTCGCGTACTGCAGGGCGCGCAGCAGGACGTTGGTGTCGAGGATCGGCACTTCGGCCTGGGCGAAGCCGATGCAGCCGGCTTCCGTCAGTTCCGCCATCTCGGTCAGCGCTTGTCCTTTCAGGCCCATGGTTAGCGCGCCCAGCGGGTGCACGTTGGCGAGGTCCAGGTTGCGCGCGCGGTGCTTCAGCATCTCGACCAGGCCGGGTTCGTCCAGCACAGGGTCGGTGTCGGGCGGGCAGACCAGGGAGGTCACGCCGCCCTGCACCGCCGCGCGCATTTCCGATTCCAGTGTCGCCTTGTATTCGTAGCCAGGCTCGCGCAGGCGCGCCGACAGGTCCACGAGGCCAGGGGCGACCACGAGATTGGCGGCGTCGATCGTGCTGTCGGCAGTGAAGCCGGCAGGCGCGTCCCCGATGGCGGCTACCTTGCCATCTGCGACGAACAGGTCCGCCACGCGGTCGATGTTGTTTGCCGGGTCGATCAGGCGCCCGTTCTTGATATGGTGTTTCATCCGTGCGAAGTTCAAGCTCTGCCTCCCGCCAAAATACTCATCACTGCCATGCGTACCGCAATGCCGAAGGTGACCTGCGGCAGAATCACCGCCTGCTTGCCGTCGGCCACCGCCGAATCGATCTCGACGCCGCGGTTCATCGGCCCGGGGTGCATCACGATCGCGTCCGGCTTCGCCAGCGCCAGGCGCTCCGGCGTCAGGCCGTAGCTCTTGAAGTACTCCTGGGCCGAGGGCAGCAGCGCGCCCGACATGCGCTCGTTCTGCAGGCGCAGCATGATGATGACGTCGACGTCTTTTAAACCCTCGTCCATGTCGTTGAACACGCGCACGCCCATGTGTTCCAGGCCGCCGGGCAGCAGGGTCTGCGGGCCGATGGCGCGCACTTCCGGCACGCCCAGTGTGGTGAGCGCATGGATGTCCGAACGCGCCACACGGCTGTGCAGGATGTCGCCGACGATGGCCACGCGCAGGTTCGTGAAGTCCTGCTTGTAGTGGCGGATCGTGTACATGTCGAGCAGGCCCTGGGTCGGGTGCGCATGGCGCCCGTCACCCGCGTTGACGACGTGGATGTCCTTCTGGCCGCTGTCGTTCAGGTGCTTGGCGATCAGGTAGGGCGCGCCCGACTGCGCGTGGCGCACCACGAACATGTCGGCATGCATGGCCGCCAGGTTGTCGATGGTGTCGAGCAGCGATTCGCCCTTGGTGGTCGAGGAAGCCTGGATGTTCAGGTTGATGACGTCGGCCGACAGGCGTTTCGAGGCGATCTCGAAGGTGGTGCGGGTGCGCGTGCTGTTCTCGAAGAACAGGTTGAACACGCTTTTCCCGCGCATCAGCGGCACCTTTTTCACCTCGCGGTCGGAGATGCTCACAAAACTCTGCGCGGTGTCGAGGATGTGGTTGATGATCGCCTTGGGCAGGCCTTCGATGGTGAGCAGGTGCTGCAGCTCGCCGTTTTTGTTCAGTTGCGGGTTATTGTGCAGAATCGGCATTGTCTTCTTCGATCGTGAGCGAGAGTTGGCCGGACGCGTCGCGTGCCAGCGACAGCAGTTGCGCGCCTTCGAGCGTGGTGGTCACGCCGACGAAGTCCGGCGCCACGGGCAGTTCGCGCCCGCCGCGGTCGGCCAGCGCCGCCAGCTTGATGCAGGCCGGGCGGCCATAGTCGAACAGGACGTTGATCGCCGCGCGCGTGGTACGGCCCGTATAGAGCACGTCGTCGACCAGCAGGATGGTGGCGCCATCGACGTTGAAGCCGATGTGGGTCGGCTTCACGTCCGGATGCAGGCCCTTCTTGGCGTAGTCGTCGCGGTAGAAGGAGACGTCGATGAAGCCGAGCCGGGATTGAAGATCGAGGTCGCCGGCCAGGCGTTCGGCCAGCCAGGCGCCGCCCGAATGGATGCCGACGATGGCGGCGTCCGGCACGTCGCGCATTCCCGCGCGCACCTGTTCGAGCAGGGCGCGGTAAAGCGCCTCGGCATCGAAGTCTTGTTTAGTTGTTGGCATGATCGTCAAAGTACTGTTGCAAAATGATGGCGGCGGCCTTGGCGTCGATGATCTCGCCGCGCTTGGCGGGGATCACGGCCGACGAATACCGCTCGTCGACCAGTTCGACCGGCAAATTGAAACGGCCGTTCAGCTGGTTGGCGAAGCGGCGCGCACGCAGGGTCATGTCGTGCTCGGCGCCGTCGGGATGGCGCGGCTCGCCGACGACCAGGCGCGCCGGGCGCCATTCGTCGATCAGCTTGCCGATGGTGTCAAAACGGGTGGCGTTGTCGATGGCCTTGATGACCGTGAGCGGCTGCGCCTGCCCGGTCAGCGTATTGCCCATCGCGATGCCGATACGCTTGATGCCGAAGTCGAACCCTAGAACGATATCAACCATCGATATCAACCGACGTCACGCATGGCCGGCCTCGGTGGCGAGCATCATCGGGTCGATGCCCAGCAGTTTGATGGCGGCGTTATAGCGCTCCTCGATCGGCAGGTCGAACAGCACGTGGGCGTCGGCGCCCACGGTGAGCCAGCCGTTACGCGAAATTTCTTCTTCGAGCTGGCCGGGACTCCAGCCGGCGTAGCCGATCGACACCAGCATGCGCGCCGGACCGGCACCGCTGGCGACCGCCTCGAGCACGTCGATCGAGGTGGTGAAGGCGACTTCGTCGGTCACGTTCAGCGAGGAGGAATAGCGCCCGCCCGGGCTGTGCAGCACGAAGCCGCGGTCGTCCTGGACCGGGCCGCCGAACATGATCGGCTCGTCCACGACATGCGCGCGCAGGCCTTCCGCCACCTTCAGGTCGATGCGGTCGAACAGCACCTCCATCGTCATGTCGGTCGGCTTGTTGATGACGACCCCGAGCACGCCCTTCTCGTTGTGCTCGCAGATATAGACCACCGCGCCGCCGAAGATCGGGTCTTCCATGGAAGGCATGGCGATGAGGAAATGATTGGCCAAGTTCAACCCTGATGGCGCCGGGCCAATATTGCCGAGCGTTTCGCCTCCCTGCGGCAGGCCGGCCATGGGCAGAGTTGTGCCGATTTTACTTTTCTTCATACGCTGACTCTCTGTTGGCTCGCTCTACAAGTATCCAGACAACAACATTAGGCTTTTCGATAGTTTACACTGAAACGCGCCACCGGCCATTTTGGGGCCGTTGCGCGCGCGACCGATGACCCGCTATTCGGACCATCGAGGGGTGCAAGGCTTCGATCCTAGCCCGTAAAATGGGGCGCCCTGTTGACTGAAAACACGATGATTCCGAAAAGCAAGAGCTTGGTCTGGTTCCGGCGCGACCTGCGCGCCTTCGACCATGCCGCCCTGCACCATGCGCTGCACGATGCCATGCAGCACGGCGGCAAGGTCGTCTGCGTTTTTGTCTTCGACACCGACATCCTGGCCGGCCTGCCGCGCAGCGACCGCCGGCTGCGCTTTATCCACGCCAGCCTCGTCGAACTCGACGCCGAGCTGCGCAAGCTGGGCGGCGGCCTGCTGGTCCTGGACGGACCGGCACGCAGCGAGATCCCACGCCTGGCAGCGCAGCTCGGGGCCGAGGCGGTGTACGTCAACGAGGACTACGAGCCGGACGCCATCGCACGCGACGCCGAGGTGGCCGCCGCGCTGCACGCCGAGGGCCGGATCCTGCGGCGCTTCAAGGACCAGGTCATCTTTGAAAAGAGCGAGGTGCTGACCCTGGCCGGCGGCATCTACGGCGTGTTCACGCCTTACAAAAACGCCTGGCTCAAGCGCCTGGACGCGCAGCCGGACAGTATCGCGCCCTGGACCGTCGAACCGTATGCCGCGGCCCTGGCTGCGGTCCCTTTCAAGCCGCTGCCCACGCTCGCCGACCTCGGTTTCGACGACGGCCCCCTGCCGCTTGCTGTCGGCATGACGGGCGCCACGCAGGCCTTCGAGGACTTCCTGCCGCGCCTGGCGGACTACGGCACCGCGCGCGATTTTCCGGAACTCGACGCCACGTCGCGCCTGTCGGTGCACCTGCGCTTCGGCACCACCTCGGTCCGCCACCTGGTGCGGACAGTGCGCCAGATGATGGCCAATGGCGCGGGCGGCGCCGGTGCGCAGGTCTGGCTGTCGGAACTCGTCTGGCGCGACTTCTACGCGATGATCCTGTTCCACCATCCGCACATCGCGCAGCAATCCTTCAAGCCGGCTTTCGACGCGGTCGCGTGGGAAGCGGGCGACGCCGCCCGGGAACTGTTCGCCGCATGGTGCGAGGGCCGTACCGGCTACCCGCTGGTGGACGCGGCGATGGCGCAGCTGAACACGACCGGCTTCATGCACAACCGCCTGCGCATGGTGACGGCCAGCTTCCTGGTCAAGGACCTGGGAATCGACTGGCGCTGGGGCGAACGTTATTTTGCGCGTCAGCTCAACGATTACGACCTGGCCTCGAACGTCGGCGGCTGGCAGTGGGCGGCATCCACGGGCTGCGATGCGCAGCCGTGGTTCAGGATATTCAATCCGGTGACGCAGTCGCAGAAGTTCGATCGGCAGGGGGCGTTCATCCGGCAGTATCTGCCGCAGCTGGCGCGGCTCGATGCGCGCGATGTGCACGCGCCGTGGCTGGTGCCGGAAGATGAATTAAAAGCGTGCAGGATTGTGTTGGGGAGGGATTATGCGCGGCCGGTGGTGGACCATGCGCAGGCGCGGCAACGGACGCTGGAGCGGTTTGCCGTCGTCAAGGGCGGGTGATGCGGGCGGGTGTGCGTGGGCACGACCGCGTGGGCATGAATGCCCACCCTACGAACCCGCTTTTGTAGGGTGGGCATTCATGCCCACGCGGTACGGCCTATGAATATCGACTACGCCTCCGGCATCTCGCCATTCAGCAAACCCGCAATCGCCCCCAGCAGCACCGGCTCCTGGAACGGCTTGCCGAAATACGCATTCACACCTAATCCGAGCGCGTAGTTGCGGTGTTTGTCGGCCGTGCGCGAAGTGATCATGATCACCGGCAGATGAGCCGTCGCCGGATCGCTGCGCACGTGGCGCACGAGGTCGAACCCATCCATGCGCGGCATCTCGATATCGACCAGCATCAGGTCGGGATGCACTTCCGGCAGCTGTTCCAGCGCGTCGACGCCGTCCTTGGCCAGCGCCACCCGGTAACCTTCGCGCTCGAGCAGGCGCTGGGTCACGCGGCGCACCGTCAGCGAATCGTCGACCACCATCACGGTCGGGCGGTGCACAGGCGCCGGCTGGGCCACGGCAGGCGCCGTGCTCAGGCTGCCGGCGTTGCGGCCGAGCGCCAGGGGATTGAGGATCAGGACGATGTCGCCGGTACCGAGCACGGTGGCGCCGGCTATCCCCGGCACCCGCGCCAGCTGCGGCCCGAGGTTTTTAATGACCACTTCGCGGTTGCCCAGCACCTCGTCCACCTGCAGCGCGATGCGTTCGCCTGCGCCCTGCAGGACCAGCACGGGACGCGAGCGCAGGCCCGGCTCGAAACGCTCTCCCTCTCCCAGCAGCGCCGGCAGGTAATGGAAGGGCAGCAGTTCGCCGTTCGCCTCCAGCGTGCCGGCATCGAACGCGGCGGCCAGGTCCGGCTCGCGCACCTGCAGCACCTGCTCGACCAGGGTCGACGGCAGCGCATAGGTACGGGCGGCGCTGGCGACCAGCACCACCTGGGTCACGGCCAGCGTCAGCGGCAGGCGGATCGTGAAGCGCGTGCCCTGCCCGGCCCGGGTGTCGATGCTCACGCGTCCGCCCAGGGCTTGCGCTTCGGAGCGCACCACGTCCATGCCGACGCCGCGTCCGGCCAGCTCGGTCAAGGTGTCGGCGGTCGAAAAGCCCGGCGCGAAAATCAGTTCGGCCGCCTGCTCGTCGCTCAACTCAGCGTCGGCCGCGACCAGGCCAAGTGTCACGGCCTTCTGGCGGATGCGCGGCAGATCCAGGCCGGCGCCGTCGTCGCTGAACTGCAGCACGACTTCGTTCCCCTCCTGGCTGACCTGCACCAGCAGTTCGCCCGTATCCGGCTTGTTGCCCGCCGCGCGCTCGGCGCGCGCTTCGATGCCGTGCACGATGGCGTTGCGCAGCAGGTGCTCAAAAGGCGCGGCCATCTGTTCCAGCACGCTGCGGTCTATCTCGACGGCGCCGCCGCGAATGTCCAGGTTCACGCGCTTATCCGTCTCCTTGGCCGTCTGGCGGGCGACGCGAAACAGGCGCTCGGACAAACTCGCAAAGGGCACCATGCGCACCCGCATCAGGTCGCGCTGCAGGTCGCGCGTCATGCGCGATTGTGCGGCCAGTTCTTCGCCCGCGCCGTCCACCGTGCGCGAGAGCGATTCGTGGAAGGAAGCGACGTCGTTGACGCTTTCGGCCATCATGCGCGTCAATTCCTGCAGGCGCGTAAAGCGGTCGAATTCGAGCGGGTCGAACTCGCGCTCGCCGGCGATCGACATGCGCGAGGCGATCTGCGATTCGGCCTGCATCTCGACTTCGCGCAGCTGGCGCCGCAGGCGGCCCAGGTTGTCCGAGAACTCGGCCAGCGCGCCCTTCAGCACGCCCATCTGGTTTTCCAGTTTTGAGCGCGTGATCGAGACTTCGCCGGCCTGGGTCACCAGGCGGTCGAGGATGTCGGCGCGCACCCGCACCAGCGGCGTACGGGCCTCGCTCGGCGCCAGCGCTTCGACAGCCGGCGCGGCCTCGGGCACGTCGGATTCGGGCACCTGCGCCGGCTGCACCAGCTGTTCGAACAGGGCCAGGGCCGTGTCGTAGTTGGCCATCAGCTCATCGAACGCGGCGGGCGCGGTGGTTCCCGCGTGCACCATGTTCTCGACCTGCGTTTCCAGCTCGTGGGTATGCTGGCCGATGCGCATCGCGCCGGCCATGCGCGCGCTGCCTTTGACGGTGTGCAGGGTGCGCAGCAAGCCCTGGGCCGGTGCCGGATCCTGCGGGTTGTGCTGCCACTGGCGCAGGCCGTTGCCGATCTGCGGCAGCAGGTCGGCCGCTTCTTCCAGGAACACCGGCAGCAGGTCGGGATCGAGTTCGTCGTGCGGCACCGGCTCGGGTGCGAGCGCATCGGCAGCCAGCGCGACGGGGCGCTCGATCGTTTCCGCTTCGGGTTCCCGTTCAAGTTCCGGCTCGGCCTGCGCTTCTTCGGCTGGCGCGGGCGCTTCCTCCTGCACCTGCGGCGTGTCGAACAGCGCGTCCATATCGAAATCGAATGGATCGGCGGCGGGCGCGGCCGCTTCGCTCCGGGCAGGCTCCGCAAGCTCCGGCGCGGCGGGCGGCTCGGCCAGCAGGCTGTCGTAGGCCTGCGCAAACAGGTCGTCGAGCTTGCGCGACAGGTCCGGGCCGGCGTCGCCGTATGCGGCGGCGGCCTGCTGCTGCGCCAGCTCCTCGCGCAAGGCCTCGAGCAGAGCCAGCATGTCGGGCTGCTCGGGCGTCAGTTCGTCGCGCCCAAACGCTTGCAGCATCTGGCGCACGCGCGCCAGCACGGCATCGAAGACGTCGTGCTGGGCCGGACTCAGCGCCAGGCCTGGTTCGCCCAGCATCTCGAGCGTCGTCTCCAGCGCCTGCGCCAGGTCGCGCAGGGCAAGGAAGCCGACCGTGCCCGAGGTGCCCGCCAGCGTATGCACGGCCTTCAGGGCATCAAGATTCACAGGGCGGCCCGCCTCGTGGCGCCACTCGCCGAAATCGCGCTCGAGCAGGCGCAGCAGCTCGTCGGTTTCGGCCACATAGATGTTGTACAGGGCCAGCGGGATCTCGAGCGTGCCGACGCGGTGCAGGTTCTCGTCGGCGCTCGGGGCCGGGCGGGTCGCCGTCGGCAGCGCGAACACATTGCTGGCCGCCTCGCGTTCCGCTACCGGCGCAGCTTGCACTTCCTCCGCCGGCGGCGCTGCCACGGCAACGCTGCCGCCATCCTGCACGCGTTCGGCCGCGGCGATCAGCTCGGCGCTGCCGCGTGTCGAGGCGCCGCTGGCCGCCAGCTCGGCAACCCAGGGCGTCAGCTCGGCATGCGCGTGTTCGGCGAGATCGAGCAGCTCGGGCGTGGCGGCGCGGCCGTCGGCCAGCCAGACGTTCAGCACGCGTTCCAGCGCGGCGGCGCCAAGCGCGAATTCGTCGAGGCTGACCATGCGCGCGCTGCCCTTGAGCGTGTGGAAGGCGCGCCGCACGATGGTCAGTGCGTCCTGCGCCTGCGGGTCGCGCCGCAGTTCGGGCAGCGTGGACGCGATCGTGTCCAGCACCTCGCCCGCCTCGAGGACGAAGATCTCGAGCAGCTCGGCGTCGATGCCGGCGGTTTCCTCTTCAGCTGCAGGCGCTTCAGGTAGCTCGGGGGCCTGCACCAGCTCCTGCACCGGCGCCTGTGCCGCACCGGCCTGCTCGAAGCTCAGTTCGCGCAGCAGGCCCACTTCTTCGTCGAAGACGAAGCGGCCCTTCGCGCTGTCGCTGTTTTGCGCCAGCATGTCGGTGAAGAAGCCGAGCGCGCCGATATTGCGCGCGATGTTGTGCAGCACGCCGGCCTGGGCCTGGACGTCGCCGTCCCCTTCGGCCAGCTGCGCCACCGCCTCGCGCACGTGGTGCGCGGTGCGCGCCGCCGCTTCCTGGTCGAGGATGGACAAGGCGCCCTGGATCTGGTGCAGCAAGGGGGCGGCAGCGTCCAGCACACCGCGCTTGTGCCGGGGCTCGTCGTAGTACTCGTCGAGCAGCTTTTCGACCTGGCACAGGCCGGACTTGATCTCGCCCGCCAGCACGGCCACCGTCTGGCCCTGCTGGATCTGCTGCGCCAGTTCGTTCTGCCAGTCGGGCGCCTGCGGCGGCGTCTCGCCGGCGGCCAGGGCCAGCAGGCGCTGACCCACGACCTCGGCGTGCTGGCCGAAATCCGCCGGCAGCTGGCGCACCTGGTCCAGGCCATGTTCGACGAACAGCATCGCGGCCGCCATCTCGAGGCCGAACTGGTCGCTGCGGCCGGAGGCGATCGATGCGCTCGCGGCCTCGCCGAGTTCGCGCAGCAGCTGGGCCAGCGCCGGCGCGCCGAGCTTGTCGCTGGCGCCGGCCAGGGTCGCCAGCGCATCCTCGAAGTCCGCCTCGCGCGTGTCGTCGGGGTGCACCGCCAGCTGGTCCCAGTCGGACTTCGAGCGGGCCAGGGCTTCCTTCGCTTCCTTCAGCGCGGCCGGGTCGACCTTGCCGTAGCGGCGTTCCAGGTAGTCGGCCGGCACCGCGCCGTCCAGCCGGAACGCGCGGCGCAAGGCGGCGGCTTCGCCTTCCGCTCCAGGAGCCGCGGCGATGAAGAACAGCGCGTCGCGCAGCATGGTGTCGGGCAAGCCGGCCTGGCCCTGCGCCAGGCGGCGCAGCTGCAGGTTGATCTGGCCGAACAGCTGTTTGATGTACAGGTCGCCCGCCAGGCTGCCGTCGGCGACCAGGGTGGCGACGCTGTGCAACGCGCGCCAGGCCGTGCCGGCGCCCGTCAGGGGCGCGATCGCGGCGCCCAGTGCGCCGGCATGCGTGCGCTGGGCCGCGGCGTCCGGGCTTTTCAGGTAAGGCAGCAGCGCCTTCTCGAACTGCGCGCGGCAGGCCGCGTAATCGGGGGCGGCATCGCTGACGACTTGCGCCGCCGAGGTATCCACCTCCAGCAGGTCCGACGGGTGGATGCGCTCGGCGCCCAGCAGTTCCTGCAACGCGCGGTAATACGGGAACAGGCGCAGCGGCTGCGGCGCGCTGCCGGCCACCAGTTCGTCGAGGTATTCGCCGATCGCGCCAAAAGCGTCGCGCACGGCCTTGACGGTCTCGGGCGTGCAGTCGAGCGTGCGCTCCTTGAAGCGTTCCAGTGCGCGCTCGGCGGCGCTCGTGAGCAGCCCCACACCGCCGACGTCGACCATCTGCAGCGCCCCGTGCGCCTGGTGCAAATGCGTCTTCGCATGCAGCAGCAGGGTCGGCTGGGCTTCGCTCGAACGCGTGGCGGCGTCCTGCAGGGCGGTACTGGCGCGCTCGAGCGCGCCGCGGATCTCGCCGATCACCCAGGACAGGGGACCGGTGTCAAAGGCGGGCGCGGGCTGGGATGAAGTCATCGTCGTCTTGGTATCTTCGGGTAACTAAGTCCGGCTCAGGCGGCGACGCGGAAGCGCGACACCGAGTTTTTCAGTTCCTGCGCCAGCACGGCCAGCTGGCGGATCGAGTGGGCGGTCTGCTCGGTGCCGGCTTGCGTATGCTCGGTCACCGACAGGATATGCTGCATATTGTGCGCGACGCCGTTCGCGGAGGTCGCCTGCAGGCCGGTTGCGAACGAGATCCCCTGGATCAGTTCCGCGAGGCGGTTCGAGACGCGCGAGATGTCGGCCAGCGCCGCACCGGCGGCATCCGACAGGCGCGCGCCCTCGACCACGCCCTGGGTCGATTTTTCCATCGCCGCGGCGGCGTCGTGGGTGTCCGTCTGAATCGTCCGCACCAGCGCGCCGATCTGCTTGGCCGCCTCGCCCGAACGTTCGGCCAGGCGCTGCACCTCTTCCGCGACGACCGAGAAGCCGCGGCCCGCTTCGCCGGCCGACGCCGCCTGGATCGCCGCGTTCAGCGCCAGCACGTTGGTCTGCTCGGTAATGTCGGAAATCAGTTCGGTGATCTCGCCGATCTCCTGCGAGGATTCGCCCAGGCGTTTGATGCGCTTCGAGGTTTCCTGGATCTGTTCGCGGATCTCGTGCATGCCGAGGATCGCGTTCTGCACGGCGGCCGAGCCCTGCTCCGCCGCAGCCACCGACTGGCGCGCCACCTCGGCCGATTCGTTGGCCGACTTCGACACGTCGGTAATCTCGCCCGCCATGCGCAGGACCGTGCTGGATGCTTCCTCGATCTCGCGCGACTGCTGCTCGGTCGCGCCCAGCAGGCCCGTGGAAATCAGCTGCGCTTCGTTCGAGGCCAGCGTCACCTGTTCGGCGGTGGTGGTCACGCGCAGCACCAGGCCGCGCAATTCCTCGACCGTGTAGTTGACCGAGTCGGCGATGGCGCCGGTGATGTCTTCCGAGACGGTGGCGTGCACGGTCAGGTCGCCGTCCGCCACTTCCTGCAGTTCGTTCATCAGGCGCAGAATCGCGGCCTGGTTCTGGCTGTTGGTGGCCTTGGCTTCTTCTTCCTGGGCTTGCGCCAGCTGGCGCTGGGCTTCCGCTTCGCGGCGGCGGCTTTCTGCGCCACGGGTGCGGTTGCGCGAGTCCTGCAGCATGACGCGGCTGATCGAGCCGGCCGTGGCCAGCGTGAAGATCGAGGCCACCACCAGCAGCCAGAACCAGCCGTTCTGCGAGGATTGCTGGTCGCGGTAGCCGGACTGCAGGGCCGCCACTTCCTTTTTGACGTCTTCGTTGTCGCGGTGGATGGTGCGCGCGGCGGCGCGCGCCTTCGAGTAGGCGGCCGGGTTGTCGAGGAAGGGTGAGAAGTCCTTGCGGAAGGCGTTGAAGCGGGTCTGGATCTGGACCAGCTTGTCGCGCAGGTCGGGATTGCGCTGGGCGGCGCCGCCACCGAGCAGCACGCCGAGCGCGTGCTCGAAGGCCGCGCTGTCGGCGCCGATGCGCACGGCGGCGTCGTCGTCGGGCACGCCGATGGCGAAGAACTGGTTGGCGCCGCGCGCCAGGCGCTGGGTCAGCATCATCATGCGTCCGATCGCGGCCAGTTCGCCGGCGCTGGCGCCGCGCTCGACGTTCTGCGTCATCAGGTCTTCGGTCAGCTTGAGCATTTCGGAAGCGAGGCCGTCGAGCTGGCGCACGCTTTTATCGAAGGCGATCAGCGCCGGCTTCATTTTCAGGATGTTGGCCGCGCCCTGCTCGGAGGCGCTCCAGGTATTGCGCACGCGCGCCAGCAAGGCGGCCTGGCGGCCGCTGGCGCCGGGAATGGCAACGTCGCCCAGGTCGCCGCCCTTGCTCAGCAGGCGCATGTTGCGGTCGACTTCGGTGCGGCTTTCGTCGAGCTGGGCGAAGGAATCGGCACGGCCGGCGAGCGCGTTCGGCGCGGCCTTGCCGGCACGCTGGGTATGCATCAGGATGTCGCCGGCGACCTGGATCTGGGCGGCGACCTTGGCGTTCTCCGCCGCGTTCTGCCACATCGCGAGGATGGTCAACAGGATGCCGGCGCCAAAGGCGGCGAGCAGGATGCGCAGCTGGCGCGGCAGCGACAGGTGGCCGATCAGCGGCAGGCTGAGTTTATCGTCCTCGTCCTCGTCCTCGGCCACGGCGGAAGGGGCGGCAGCCGAGCGGCCGCGCATCACGTTCCCGAGCCGCTGCATGGCTTCCTCGGCCGAGCCTCCCGCGGGCGCGGGGTCCACGCTGTCAGGCACCGCGTCGACCAGCACGTCGGCGCCGAAGCGCGTGTCCGGCGACGCCAGCACGGTGTCGTTCTCGCCCTTCCCTTTCGGAAGGAAATTCAAACTCATCTTTGAAGCGATTCCCATTGCGGCTCCCTGATGCTGCGGTTTTTTTATGTGTTATCGGCTCGACGCGAGTGCGACGTGCAGGAAGCGTTCTTCCCGCACCAGCGCCGCCAGCGACAGCGGCGTCCAGGCATGGCCCTCGGCGTCGCGCAGCCGGCCCGTTTCTTCCTGCATCGCGCCCGGACGGCGCAGGCCGTAGACGCGGGTGACGAGCAGCGCGCAGTTGATGCCGAGGCGCGGCGCCAGCGACACCAGGCGCGCCTCCGGTCCGGCGGCGGTCGTGTCGGGATCGAGATAGCGCGCCAGGTCGATCACGCCCATCAGGCTGCCGCGCACGTTGGCCAGGCCCAGGTACCAGGGCTGGGTCAGCGGCACGGTCGCCAGCGCGGGTGGCGGCACGATCTCGCCGGCTTCGGTCAATTCGAGCAAGTAGCGCTCGGCGCCGATGGCCACGCCCAGCTGGTGCTGGGTAGCGCCCGTGCCGCTTTGCGCGGCCTGCATGCGCGCCAGCAGCTGCGCCTGGTAGTCGCGCAGGCGGGTGCGCCGCGCGGCTTGCGGCGCCAGCATGGCGGCCTCAAGGGCGGCGTTCATCAGGCGCCCAGCGCGGCGATGCGCGCCAGCAGCTGGCCAGGATCGACTGGCTTGACGAAGTAATCCTTGGCGCCCTGGCGCATGCCCCAGATGCGGTCGGTTTCCTGGTTCTTGCTGCTGCAGATGATGACGGGAACGGCGGCCAGTTCGGGATCGCGCGCGATCGCACGGGTCACCTGGAAGCCGTTCGCGCCCGGCATGACGACGTCCATCAGGATCAGTTCGGGGCGGTCGGCGCGCATCTTGAGCAGCGCATCCTCGCCGTTGTCGGCGGTCGAGACGGCAAAGCCGTTCTTCACCAGGATGTCGGTCAGGTAATAGCGTTCGGTCGGGGAGTCGTCGACGATCAGGATCTTGTTAATGGCCACGGGGGCTCCGCTTGTCAGTATCAGGCCTTCGGGGCCGTGTGCTCGCGGACGGCCGCGAGCAGGGTGTCTTTGGAAAACGGCTTGGTGAGATAGGCGCTCGAGCCGACCATGGCGCCGCGCGCGCGGTCGAACAGGCCGTCCTTCGAGGAGAGCATGACGACCGGCGTCGCGTGGAAGCGCGCGCTCTTCTTGATCAGGGCGCAGGTCTGGTAACCGTCCAGGCGCGGCATCAGGATGTCGCAGAACACGAGGGCCGGATGGTGATCGTTGATCTTGGCCAGCGCGTCGAAACCGTCCTCGGCCAGCACCACCTGGTAGCCGGCCTGAGTGAGGAAAATTTCAGCCGAACGGCGGATCGTGTTGCTGTCGTCGACCACCATGACCGTAAGGCCATTTGCTCCCTGCGATGTCGTCATATTCGTTTCACTTCAGCATGGACCGCCAAGATAGCATAGGGAGTCCGGCTTGTGCGGGAAGTGTTGCACAGAGTCAACTAAGGGCAAACGGGTGGGGGAAAAGCTTGTTGGAAGGGCTAGAAATTACGTTATCGACCGAGGTTGGTTTGATAACTTGATTGATTAATTGGCACGGTTTTGTAGGGTGGGCACTTGTGCCCACGCGGTACAAGGTGTGCGGACTCGCGGCAATTGCGGTGGTACGCACCGGTACCATACCGCGTGGGCGGAGCCCGGTGAACCCGTCATTGCGGCCATTGGCCACAATGACCCCTACAAAATCAGATTGCCGTCATCTCGAAATCATCTTTTCGGGCGCCGCACTCGGGGCACGTCCAGTTCATCGGCACATCGGCCCAGCGCGTGCCAGGCGCGATCCCGTCGTCCGGGGCGCCGGCTTCTTCGTCGTAGACCCATCCGCAGATCAGGCACATCCAGGTCTGGTAAGCGGTCGCCGTCGTATCGTTACTCACGTTGTCGTTCCTTCGATCTAGTAAAATGGGGAATCAGGTATCTTAATCTACCAGTCGTGCAAAACCAACCGTCTCCGCTGATTCTCACATTTGGGGTGTCCGACCCGGTCGGGGCGCTCGGCGTGCAGGCAGATGTCGCCACCTTCGCCGCCCACGGCTGCCATGCCCTCTCGATTCCCACCGCGCTGCTGGTGTCGGACAGCATGCGCGTCGAGGAGTGGCATGAAGTCGATACCGGCGTGATGGCCGACCAGGCGCGCCAGGTGCTGGAAGACATGCCGATCGCCGCCGTAAAAATCGGCGCCATCGCCAGCATCGAGCAGGCCGCGGCGATTGCCGAAATCGTCTCCGACTACGCCGAGGTGCCGCTGATCGTCGACCCTTTCCTGTCCGCCCTGCCCGACTCCGGCATGTCCGACGAGGACATCGTCGCCTCGATCCGCCAGATCCTGGCGCCGCAGGCAACGATCCTGCAACTGTCGCAATCGGAACTCGGACGCATGGCCGAACTCTGGCGCGAAGCGGGGGCAGACGGCTCGCTGGAAGCCGACGTGGCCGAACTGACCGCGCGCGGCTGCCAGTACGTGCTCGTCACCGGCACCTCGAGCGAGGGCCACAAGCGCGCCAACAGCCTGTTCGACCGCGACGACGGCGTCACCATCATCGACTGGCAACACCTGCCCGGCCCGTTTGTCGGCGCCGGCACCACGCTCTCGGGCGCGCTCGCCGCCTGCATGGCGCGCGGCATGGACGCCGTCGAGGCCTTGCACGCCGCCCAGGACTACACCTACGGCGCCCTCCAGCACGCCCAGCGCTTCGGCATGGGCAAGCTCGTTCCCAACCGTTTTTATCGCATCCTGCCGCAGGCCGGCAGCACGAAAGCATCCAAGACATGACGACTGAACAATCCCGCAACGACACCCTGTTCGCCCGCGCCCAGGAAAGCACGCCCGGCGGCGTCAACTCGCCGGTGCGCGCCTTCCGCTCGGTCGGCGGCACGCCGCGCTTCATCACCCGCGCCGAAGGCCCGTATTTCTGGGACGCCGATGGCAAGCGCTACATCGACTACATCGGTTCCTGGGGCCCGGCCATCGTCGGCCATGCTCACCCGAAAGTGATCAAGGCGGTGCAGGATGCGGCGGCGAATGGCCTCTCCTTTGGCGCGCCGACCGAAGGCGAGATCGAGATCGCCGAGGAAATCTGCAAGCTGGTGCCGTCGATCGAACAGGTGCGCCTGGTCTCCTCGGGGACGGAGGCGACCATGAGCGCGCTGCGCCTGGCGCGCGGCGCCACCGGCCGCGACAAGATCGTGAAGTTCGAAGGCTGCTACCACGGCCACGCCGATTCGCTGCTGGTGAAGGCCGGTTCCGGCCTGCTGACTTTCGGCAATCCAACCTCGGCCGGCGTGCCGGAAGATTTCGTCAAGCACACCCTGGTCCTCGACTACAACAACGTCACCCAGCTGGAAGAAGCCTTCGAATCGATGGGCGACACCATCGCCTGCGTGATCGTCGAGCCGGTCGCCGGCAACATGAACCTGATCCGCGCCACGCCGGAATTCCTCAATCGCATGCGCGAACTGTGCACCAAGTACGGCGCCGTGCTGATCTTCGACGAAGTCATGTGCGGCTTCCGCGTCGGCCTCGGCGGCGCCCAGGAAATGTACGGCATTACCCCGGACCTGACCGCCCTCGGTAAAGTCATCGGCGGCGGCTTGCCGGTGGCGGCCTTCGGCGGCAAGCGCGAGCTGATGCAGAAGATGGCGCCGATCGGCCCGGTCTACCAGGCCGGCACCCTGTCGGGCAACCCGGTGGCGGTGGCCGCCGGCATGACCACCCTCAAGATCGTGCAGGAGCCGGGCTTCTACGACAAACTAACGGCTGCCGGCGAGAAACTGGTCGCGGGCCTGACGGCGGCGGCGAAAGAAGCGGGCATCGCCTTCTGCGGCGATTCCGTCGGCGGCATGTTCGGTATGTACTTTAGCGAACAGATTCCGGCTTCATATGCTGAGATGATGGCTGGCGACAAGATGCGTTTCAACGCCTTTTTCCACGGCATGCTGGACGAAGGCGTGTACTTCGCTCCCGCCATGTTCGAGGCGGGCTTCGTATCGATTGCACACGATGACGCCGTCATCGAGGAAACGGTAGCCGCCGCGCGCAAGGTATTCGCCCGTATCGCCTGACGCCGCAACTGCACGCTCTTGTCGTAGCCCTGCTCGCGCGGGCCCGGGTTGCCCGACGACAGGAGCCGTATGAAACTGTTCCAACGCCTCACCGACAACGCCACCCTCAAAGCCCTCGGCCCCGGCCTCATCTCCGGCGCCGCCGATGACGATCCGTCCGGCATCGCCACCTATTCCCAGGCGGGCGCGCGCTTCGGTTTCAATACGCTCTGGACCCTGGTGCTGACCTACCCTTTCATGGTCGGCATCCAGGCCGTGTCGGCGCGCATCGGCCGCGTCACCGGGCTCGGCCTGGCCGGCAACATCCGGCGCACCTATCCGGCCTGGCTGCTGTACACGCTGGTGCTGCTGCTCCTGGCCGCGAACATGATCAATATTTCGGCCGACATTGCTGCCATGGGAGAAGCGGCGCGCCTGGTCGCGGGCGCCGGCTCGGCCCACATGTATTCGCTCGGCTTCGGCCTACTCTGCCTGGCCCTGCAATTGTTCCTGCCCTACACCCGCTACGTGCGCGTCCTGAAGTGGCTGACGCTGGGCTTGCTGGCCTATGTGGCGACCGGCTTTGCCATCGACATTCCCTGGCGCGAGGTGGCGGCGCGCACGGTGCTGCCGCATTTCTCCTTCACCAAGGAATCGATTGCCCTGATCGTGGCCATTTTCGGCACCACCATCAGTCCCTATCTGTTCTTCTGGCAGGCCTCGCAGGAAGTCGAGGAGATCCGCGCCGACGACACGGCCCACGCCCTGCGTATCAGCTCCACGGATGCGACTGAACAATTGAAACGCATGAAGACCGACACGATGATCGGCATGGGTTTTTCGAACGCGGTCGCCTTTTTCATCATGCTGACGGCGGCCGTGACGCTGGGCGCCCACGGCGTCACCGACATCCAGACCTCGGCCCAGGCCGCCGAAGCGCTGCGCCCGGTGGCGGGCGATTTCGCATTCTGGCTGTTCGCGCTCGGTATTGCCGGCACCGGCCTGCTGGCCGTGCCCGTGCTGGCCGGCTCGGCCGCATTTGCCGTCACCGAAAGCTTCCGCTGGCGTAACGGGCTGGAACTGAAGGTGCAGGAAGCGAGAAAGTTCTATGGGATCATCGCGCTGGCGACACTGGGCGGCATGCTGCTCGACTATGCGCCGATCGACCCCATCGAAGCGCTGATGCTGTCGGCCCAGATCAATGGTGTGATCGCCGTCCCGGTGATGGCCATCATGATGCTGCTTGCGCAGAACCGCAAGATCATGGGTGAGTACACGCTGTCGCGGCGCCACCTCGTGCTCGGCTGGGGCGGCGTGGCGATCATGACGGTGGCGGTCGTGGCGATGTTCGCCACGCTCTAGCCGGCTTTCAGCCAGGAAGGGGCTGACCATGGCACGACTGAGACGATCTCCTCCCGGCGCGTCCCGCTCGCGGGTGCCGCGCTCGCAGCAGCCGCTGCCCCAGGCCGGGCAGGCGGCGCCGGTGCTCACGCCTGCCCTGCTGCGCGCGGCCGACGACGCCAATTCTGACGAGTATTACGCAAGTATCGTCGACGCCCTGAACGATGGTGCGCGCCGCTACGAAGTGAATACGGCGCTGCGCCTGGCCCACTTCCTGGCCCAGATCGGCCATGAAAGCAGCTTTCGCGCGCTGGAAGAAAACGGCCGCTATTCGGCGCCGCGCATGCGCGAGATCTTCGGTTGCCGCGGCGGTCCTTCCCGCTACGACCGTACACTCGACGACTGCCGCCTCGACGCCGGGGGGCGGCCCGATCGCCTGCGTCCAAAACTCTGGCTGGAAGCGGACAGCTACGCCGGCAACCCGGAGCGCCTGCTGTCCTACGTGTATGCGAACCGCCTGGGCAATGGCGACGAGGCATCGGGCGACGGCTTTCGCTACCGCGGGCGCGGCCTGATCCAGCTGACCGGCAAGGACAACTACGCCGCCTTCACCGCGGCGCATAACGCACGCAACAGCCTGGATCCACGCGATTTCGTGGCGGACCCAGACCTGCTCATGAGCGAACTCAAATACGCCATCGAATCGGCTTTCTATTACTGGGATGCGCGTACAGTAAACCCGCTTGCCGACCAGGATGACCTTGAGCAAGTGACCCGCGCCATCAATGGCGGCTTGAACGGACTCGACGATCGCGGAGCGCGCCTTGCAAGCATCAAGAAAGCCCTGGGTATCTGAATGCGTACTCGCAGCAGCGTGCTGCGCGGTGGCGCCCGTGCAGGCAGCCTCGCTGTGCACACCCGATGAACCCGTCGTGTTCGCCTGCCACGTGGGCAGCAAACTGGTGTCGCTGTGCCGCTCCGCCGGCGACCGTGGCATGCTGAGCTACCGCTTCGGCAAGCCGGACAGCGTGGAATTGCGCTATCCCGATCCGGGCCAGCAGGCCGGCGCCGCCTTTACCGTGAAATCGGCGCCGCTGGTCGGCGGCGGCGAAACGACCGTCGCCTTCCGCCGCGGTGCCTATACCTATACCGTCTACAGCAAGGTGGCGCGCGGTGCCGACGGCGTCAGCCCGGAATTCGAAGATGGGGTGATCGTCTCGCGGCGTGGCAAGGTGCTCAGCCGGATGCGCTGCGAGGATGGGGGAGAAGGCTTCCGGGAACCGGTGGCTGCGGTGGCGGTGAAATAAAATTTCACACGGACCACCTGGCTGAAATTTTATTACGCCAGCTTCAGCCTGTAGGGTGGGCGCCCCGTGCCCACCAAACGATGCGCTAACGAAATGCACGCTGCTGGTGGGCTCGGAGCGCCCACCCTACTCGCTGAAATTTTATTACGCCAGCTTCAACCAGCCACGGCGGCGGAAGTACCACAGCGGCGCAATCGCGCTCGCCACCATCAGCCCGATCGCGAACGGATAGCCGTAATCCCAGGTCAGCTCGGGGAACCATTTCTGGAAGTTCATGCCGTAGATGCTAGCGATCAGCGTCGGCGGCAGGAAGGCAACCGAGGCCACCGAGAAGATCTTGATGATCTTGTTCTGGTTGATGTTAATGAAACCGACGGTCGCATCCATCAGGAAGTTGACCTTGTCGAAGAGGAAAGACGTGTGGCCGTCCAGCGATTCGATGTCGCGCAGGATCTGGCGCGCCTCGTCGAACTGTTCCGAGTTCAGCAATCGGCCGCGCATCAGGAAGCTGACGGCACGCCGGGTGTCCATCATGTTGCGGCGGATGCGGCCGTTCAAGTCTTCCTCGTGGGCGATCGCATTCAGCGCGGCGGCCGCGTCCTGGTCGGTGAATTCCTTTTGCAGCACGCGCTGGCTGACCTCTTCCAGGCTCTCGTAGATGCCCTCCAGGGCGTCCGCCGAATACTCGGCGTCGGTCGCGTAGAGGTCGAGCAGCACGTCCATGTAGTCGGCGATCGAGCCGGGACGCGAACGGGCGCGCATGCGCACCAGGCGGAACACGGGTAAATCGTCCGAGTGGACCGAGAACAGGCGCTTGCCCGAGAGGATGAACGCAACCGTCACCACCCGCGACGGACCGTCCTCTTCCTCGAGCAGGAAGTCGGTGCGCAGGTGCAGGTCGCCATTCTCCGCTTCATAGTAGCGGGCCGAGGCTTCGATGTCCGAGACCTCGTCTTCGCCCGGCAGCGTCACGCCATAAATCGTCTTGACCCACGCGCGTTCGTCGTCATCCGGATCGGTGAGATCGACCCAGACAGGCGTGGCATTCTCCAGGTCCGCGCGCGAGGCGATGGGCACCTGGTTCAGTCGGCCATTTTGTAGGACAAATACGTTGATCATGCGCTTTCTCGGCCGGAATCAAAACTGACGCAAGTGTACCCGTTAGCCCCGAGCCCGGCCACCCCGAAACAACAGTTTTGCCCCGTATTAAGGCGTTTTTCAACGATCGGGCTACGGCAACTCGGCCGAAGCCATGCGGCGCTGGATCAGCACCGTGCGTTTCACCAGGTAATTGGTGCTGCGATGACGGTCGTAATAGCGGGGATTGGGCAGCATCACGGCCAGGCGCGCGGCCTGGAAGGGCGCCAGGTTGGCAGCCGGAACCTTGAAGTAGTAGCGCGACGCCGCTTCGGCGCCGAACACGCCGCGGCCGAACTCGACCACGTTCAGGTAGACCTCCAGGATGCGCCGCTTGCTCATCACCGTTTCCAGCATGAAGGCGATGATCATCTCCTGCCCCTTGCGCAGGTAGCTGCGGTCGCCCGACAGGAACAGGTTCTTGGCCAGCTGCTGGGTGATGGTCGAGCCGCCGCCGACCACCTTGTGCTTGCGGTTGTTGCGGTTATACGCCTTTTCGAGCGCGTCGAAGTCGACGCCCGGGTGGTCCGCGAAGTTCGCGTCTTCCGAGGCGACCACGGCGCGTTTGAGGTTGTTCGAGATGCGCTCGTAGGGCACCCACTGGTGCTTCAGCTCGGCATTCGGGTTCTTCTCGCGCAACTCCGACAGTTGCTGACGCATGAAACTGGTCGAGCTCGGATTGAAGTAGGCGAACCAGCAGACCTGGATGAAGAAATACAGCTGGAGCAGGAAGACGGCCAGGATCGGGCCCAGGAAAATCCACTTGATCCAGCGCCGTCCGCCCTTGGCCGACGCCGATCCATTACCTCGTTTTGCCATCGTTATATTTATTTTAGGTTCAGAAGCATCGTAAAGAGTGCGCGCGTTTCCGGCCGCACGCCGCGCCAGACCGTGAACGCCTCGGCGGCCTGTTCGACCAGCATGCCGAGGCCGTCGCGCGTCTCGGCACCGTGCGCAGCCGCAAACTGCATGAAGGGCGACGGCGCGCTGCCGTACATCATATCCAAAGCCAGCGTGCCTTTGGCAAAAGCCGAGGCCGGCACCGGCGGCATATCGCCTGCCAGGCTGCTCGAGGTCGCATTCACGACGATGTCGTAGGGTCCTGCGATCTCGTCGAAGCCGCAGGCAGCGACCTCGACATCGTGGCCGGCGAACGCGGCGACCAGGTTGTCGGCCGTGGCGCGGGTGCGGTTTGCCACCAGTATCGCTGCCGGCTTCTCTTCGATAAAGGGCAGCATCACGCCGCGTGCCGCGCCGCCCGCCCCCAGCATCAGGATGCGTTGATTGGCCAGCGCCACGCCGGCATTACGCACGATGTCGGCCACCAGGCCGGGGCCATCGGTGTTGTCGCCGACAATCTCGCCATCGATGAATTGCAGCGTGTTCACGGCGCCGGCCGCAAGTGCGCGCTCGCTCAGGCGGGTGGCGATCGCCGCCGCTTCCAGTTTAAAAGGCACGGTGACATTCGCGCCCTTGTAACCCTGCTTGATCAGGGTACGGACCACCTCGGCGAATCCATCGAGCGGCGCCAGGCAGCGCTCGTATTCCATGTCCTGGCCGGTCTGCGCGGCAAAGGCCGCGTGGATCTGGGGCGATTTGCTGTGCGCGATCGGATTGCCGATCACGCAGTATTTGTCTGTCATGCCTGCTCCTGCAGTTCGGCCTTCACTTTTTCCTCGCGGGTAAAAGTAAAACGGGTGATCACGATCCACAGGTCATCCTTGCCGGCCGTGCGCATGTTTTGCGGGAAGGCGCCGAAAGGTGCGGCGCGACGCACGATGTCCAGGGCGGCGCGGTCCAGGGCCGGGTTGCCGGACGAGCGCTCGATGCGCGGTCCGCCCTCCTTCTGGTACAGGCTGCCGTCCTGGAACACGGGAATCGATATGACCAGCTCGCCATACAGCTTCTTGCCGTTCTGCTGGGGGAAGTTCAGCGTGCCGACCTCTTCCACCTGCTTCTGCATCGCCTTGTAGTACAGCGCATAGCCGACCTGGCGCGTGCTCGGCGAAATGTGGGTGCGCTTCGGGCGTTTATTCTGGTCCTCGATGGTCTGCGTGATTTCCGCCGTCATGCGCGCGATCTGCTTGGCGGTGTCGACGTCGTCGTTGCCGGTGCGGGTCGGATCGGGCTTGTCCTTGTCGGTAACGGGCGCGGCGACGAAGGCCGACTTCTGCACCCGGGTCAGCACGTTCTGCTGCAGCTGCTCGAGTTCGACGATGCGCTTTTGCAGGGCCTTGATGCTGTCGCCGTTTTCCGTCTTGCGCAGGTCGGGCAGCGGCGATTTCGAGCGTCCCGCGTCAAGCGTACCGCCGCCTTCCAGGTTGGCCTGGGCCAGCGCCTCGGCTTTACTTGGCGCCTTGGCGTGCTTGGCGTTGACGAGGATGACTTCCAGGCCCGGATCGGCCGGCTCGAAACGCAAGGCATCGGGCGCCGCGAAACGGATGGCGAGCAGGACCGCGTGGGCCAGCACGGAGGCGGCCAGGGCAATCGTCAGGGGGCGGTTTTCTCGGGAGTACTTCACGCGGGCGGCCGAACGGCAGTTGAATCTGGGAATCCAAGCATTCTACCGTGCGAAGCGGCGCTGTGGGAGCTTGGTGGCGGCGTGGCAACGCCTGAGAAAAATTGTTGGCAGATGCGTAACGTAGGGTGGACACCACCGCCAACGGTCCTTATTTCGGGCAAACGAGTTTCAACGCGTGCCCATCCTTCTCCGCGTAATACTCGACGCACTTCTCGCCCTGCCGGTAAATCGTGCGCATGCCGAAGGACGAGACGTACTCGGCCTCGTCGAAGCTGACCGAGCCGTCGTGGTCGAGGTCGATCGCTTCGTAGGGCATCGGCGCCCGGTACACCATCCAGCCGAATGCGCCCCAGTACAACAGCATGAGCGCCGCCGTGGCGAGCACGAGCGCGCGCAGCGAGCGGTGCCGGCGGCGCGACCGCGCGCCGGCCTCAGTACCTGCCGCCATCAACCGGCAGCCGGGGCTGGGTCGTCGGTGCTGACCGCAGCGACGGCGCCTTCGGCCTCGACGACTTCCTCGACCGCGGCCTCGCCCGTATCGGCCACCTCGCCCTCTTCCTCTTCGAAGGCGATGTCTTCGCTCGGCGCCGCCGCCACTTCGAGCAATCTCGCTTCCAGCGACAGGTCGACCTCGTCCCAGCGCACGATGTCGAGTTTCACTTGCGCGCCGCGCGCCACCTGCGGCATGCCGGCCAGGCGGATTACCAGCGGCACATCGGAGAGGCGCAGCACGTCGTCTTTCAATACGACGGCATCGGCCTGCTTCACGCCTTCCTGGCCCAGCCAGCGCAGGCACCAGTAGCGCTCCATGGTCTGCTGGAAATCGTTATACGCGGCATAGGCCGCATCGAAAGCGGAAACGATCGAGAACAGGGTCGCGTCGCGCGGCTTGAAGGGGGCGACCAGCGGCGCCGTCACGCCGTGTTCGGCGCAGGCGATGATCTGCCACTGGTTCACCAGGTCGGTATAGCGGCGCAGCGGCGAGGTGCTCCAGGCATATTGATCGACGCCGAGACCCTGGTGCGGGGCCGCGTGCGTGACCATGCGCACCTGCATCTTGGCCGCCCAGCCCGCGCCACTGCCGGCGCCCTGCGAACGGTAGATGCCCGGCACGCCGGAATCGTGCAGCAGCTTGCCCCAAGTGCTGTTCGCGAAAATCATGAGTTCGGCGACGATTTTATCCAGCGGCGCGCCGCGCTTGCGGCGCACGATCGAGACCACGTCGTCTTCGACATAGAAATTGAAGTCGACGCGGTTCGCCTGCTCCGGCTTCAAACCGAAGGCTTCACGCTTGGCCATGCGGCCCGCTTCCAGTTTGAGCGCCCACTTCCACAGCAGCGCCAGTTCCGCCTTGTGCGGGTACTCGCCCACGCCATTTTCCAGCGTCTCTTCGTTGACCAGCTCGTCGAGATCGTTGTGGCGCAGGTTGCTCTGGATCGGCACCAGCTCGGCGCGCGTCGTGGTCGAGACCGTCGACCAGTCGGCCGGGTTCAACACCGCATACAGCGACAAGGCCGGGCAGGTATTGCCTTCGGCCAGCGTAAACGCATTCACCACCTCATCCGGCAGCATGGTGATCTTGTCACCCGGCATATACACGGTCGACATGCGGCTGCGCGCGATCTTGTCGATCTCGTCGTCCGGCTTGATGGCCAGGCCCGGTGCGGCGATGTGGATACCCACGCGCACATTGCCGTCGTCCAGATGCTCGACCGAGAAGGCATCGTCGATCTCGGTGGTGGTCACGTCGTCGATCGAGAAGGCGGCGACCTTGGCCGTCGGCAGCGCGGTCGGCGCGTTTGGTGCGGCCACCTGCGGGAAGCCGGCGCCGCGCGGGAAGTTCTCGAACAGGAAACGGCCCATGTGCAAATCTTTAGGCGAGGCGATGCCCTTGGTGGCCAGCATCAGCCGCGGCGCGGTGGTCTGCAGCTCGTTGGCCGCCGCTTCCAGCGCCTTGTATTCGATGGTGTTCTTGTCCGGTTTAAAGAGCAGTTGGGAGACGATCGGCTGCATCGCGGCCGGCAGCGTGCCTGCCTTGAGTTCCTCGACATAGGCGGCCTGGATCAGCGCCTGCTGCTTCTTCTTTTCGATGCCGGCCTGGGCCGCGCGCAACGATTGCTCGGGCGCGGCCTTGTAGCGCCCGCGACCCTTCTTGTAGAAATAGATCGGGGCGTTGTGCAGGGCCAGCACCAGGCCGGCCGCTTCCGCTGGCAAGGGTGCGTGACCAAAATATTCGGCGCCCAGTTCGGCAAAGCCGAATTCTTCCTGGCCGGCCACTTCCCACAGGAAGTCGAGGTCGACTTCGGCGGCGATGCCCTTGGCTTCCTCCAGCAGCACTTCCGGCGCCGGCTTTTCGAACTGGAGCAAGACATCCTTGGTTTTGACCTTGGACCGTTTACCGCTCGACAGTTCAACCTGATAGGCCTCGCCGGCCGTCGACAAGACCGTGCCGACCTTGAAGTCGCCCGATTCCTCAAAAAATACGTTCATGTTATTTCGCTATCTTTTATTTATTGCAGCTGCCGTCAGGTTGATTACCGCCGGCAAGAATACTTCGGTGACCATCAGCAGGCCTTGATGGCGGCGATAGACACAGCGCCGCGCATGGAAATTTATTCCGCTCACATCAGTTCCCAGCGCTGCGCCCACGCGCGCCAGCAGCGGGTGCCCTTCGCGTAGGCGGGCAAATTCCAATGGCCCGCGCCTGACCTTCGGGTCATAAAACAGGGTGCTGCCGAGCGAGCGTTCCCCTAGCGCCGAGAACAGCGGCCAGTCGCTTGCCGTGGCCGACATCGGCACGACGGTATGGCCGAAGACCACCGGCACGCCGTCGCACAGCAGCAGCACTTCGCGTTCCCAGACCCGCTCGCGGCGCGGCAGGCCGATCGGCCCCGCTTCCTCGAGCGAGCACGGCGCCACCTTCTGGTGCAGGCGCCGCACGCGGAAGGCGTCGCTGCTCGCCATCAGGCGCGCCGTGAGCGAAGCTTTCGTCTCCAGCCAGTCGCGCATCGCCGGCTCCGCGCCGACGGCGCCGGCCTGGCGATGCCACTTCGCCAGGCGCAGCGATTGTCCCCTCACCGAGGCGCGCCTGACCAGTCCACGTCCGGCTGGCAAAAGGCCAGCACTTCGTTGACATACTGCGGAAATTCCGAAATCGCGTGATCGCTGCCCTGGATCACATGCTGGCGCGCACCCTGGTAGTGACTCACCATGTCGCGGTAATCCAGCACTTCGTCGCCGGTGGCCGCGATCAGGAAATAGCGCTCCGGCCTGGTGATGCGCGCCACTTTCAGCGCGGCCAGTTCGTCGATGTATTCGCGCTTGAACTCGAAGGGTTCATCCGAGTGCCAGCTGGTGGTGACGCCGACGTGGTGCTCCAGGTTTTTCAAAGGATCGACCGACGGGTTCAGCAACACGGCCGGCACGTCCAGGCGCTCGGCGAGCCAGGTGGCATAGAAGCCGCCGAGCGAAGAACCGACGATGGCGAGATTGTGCGGCGCATGGCGCTCGGCCAGCAGCAGGGCCAGTTCCATCGCCGCTTTCGGCGAAGCCGGCAGCTGCGGGCAGATCAGGTCGCCTGCGCGGCCGGCCGCCGTCATGCGCTCCTGCATCACCCGCGCCTTGAATGAACGCGGCGAGGAACGAAAACCGTGGAGATACAAAATCATTTCGCCAGGGCCTCGAGCAGCTTCTGGTGCACGCCGCCGAAGCCGCCGTTGCTCATCACGAGGATGTGGTCGCCCGGCTGGGCCGCCTGCACGATGGCCTGCACCATGTAGTCGATCTGGTCGAAACTGTGCGCGATCGTGCCCAGCGGCTTTAATGCATCGGCCAGCGACCAGCCCAGCGCCTGCTGGCTGCCGAAGCCGAACACCAGGTCCGCATCTTTCAAACTGCCCGGCAGCGCGTCCTTCATGGCGCCCAGCTTCATCGTGTTCGAACGCGGTTCCAGCACGGCCAGGATGCGGCCGCCCGTGCCGATACGCTGGCGCAGGCCGCCCACGGTGGTCGCGATCGCGGTCGGGTGGTGGGCGAAGTCGTCGTAGACGGTCACGTTGTTGACCACGCCGCGCACTTCCATGCGGCGCTTGACGCTCTGGAAGCGAGAGAGCGAATCGACGGCTTGCGCCACCGGCACGCCGACGTGGCGTGCAGCCGCGATCGCGGCCAGCGCGTTCGAGCGGTTGTGCTTGCCGGTCAGTTCCCAGTGGACCGTTCCCTGGCTCTCGCCATTAAAGAGAACGTCGAAGCTGGCGCCGCCCGGGTGCTCGACCATCGCCCAGTTCACGCCCTCGGACGAACCAAACGTTTCCTTGTCGCTCCAGCAGCCGCGCTTGATCACGCGTGCCAGCGAGGCTTCGTCGCCGTTCACGACCAGGCGTCCCACGCCCGGCACGGTGCGCACCAGGTGGTGGAACTGGGTTTCGATGGCGCCGATATCCGGGAAGATGTCGGCGTGGTCAAATTCCAGGTTGTTCAGCACGGCCGTCTTCGCGTGGTAGTGCACAAATTTACTGCGCTTGTCGAAGAAGGCGGTGTCGTACTCGTCCGCTTCGATCACGAAGAAGTCCGACTCGGTCTCGCCCTGCAGGCGCGCGGAAATGCCGAAATTCATCGGCACGCCGCCGATCAGGAAGCCCGGCGAGTAACCCGCGTCTTCCAGGATCCAGGCCAGCATCGACGAAGTCGTCGTCTTGCCGTGGGTACCGGCCACGGCCAACACCCATTTTTCACGCAGAATATGTTCACCGATCCACTGCGGGCCCGACACATATGGCAGGCCGCGGTTCAGGATTTCCTCGATCAGCGGATTACCGCGCGTCATCACATTGCCGACCACGTATAAATCGGGATTCAACGACACCTGTTCCGGGCCATAGCCCTGGATCAATTCGATGCCCTGGGCCTCGAGCTGGGTGCTCATCGGAGGATAGACGTTGGCGTCGCAACCGGTAACGCGGTGACCGGCTTCTTTCGCCAGGACCGCCAGGCCGCCCATGAAGGTGCCGCAAATGCCGAGGATGTGAATGTGCATGATTGTGAGGAATAAAGCGAATACGCGATTCTACCCGACGCGATGCCTTTTTCCGTTCAAGAGTATGATCAATGGCATGATGCCAACCCAGAATTATGACCTCCAGCAGTTGCGCGCCCAGATCGCCGCAACAGCAGCGCGCATGATCGCGCAAGACGGCGCCGACTACCCGACGGCGCGTAAAAAGGCGGCCCGCCAGGTACTGGGCGTGGACCAGCCGCAACCCAACCTGATGCCGGACAATGCCGAGATCGAGGACGAGGTGCGGCGCTATTTGACCCTGTTCGGCGGCGCGGCCCATGCCGAACGCCTGCAGGCGCTGCGCGAAACGGCTTTACAAGTGATGGATGCGCTGGCCGACTTCCGCCCGTATCTGACCGGCGCCGTGCTGAACGGCACGGCCGGCGAGCACGACGACATTCACCTGCAACTCTTCGCCGACAGCGCGAAAGAGGTCGAGATCTTCCTCCTGAACCGCAACGTCAATATAGACATCTCGGAAACCCCGCACTTCAAGGGCGCGAGACACGACCCCGTTGAAACGGTGAGCTTCCTGTGGCATAAGGAAGCCGTGCACGCCGAGTTGTATGATTTTCATGATCTGCGCGGCGCACTGAAACCCCGCGGCGACGGCCGCCTGCAGCGTGTCGACGCCGCCGGCCTGCGCGCCCTGATGACAACCGATCAATCCCTGGAACAGGACGAATGAAGAAGAACAAGAAGCTGGGCGCGCTGATCGCCGTGGCAGTGATTTTTTGCACCCTTGGCGTCGTATTCGGCAATAAAACGCAACCGGTCGCGGCCCCTGCTGCTGCGCCTGCCGCCGCTCCTGCCGCCGTGGCCGATGCCGGCCCTGTCGCTGGTTTCTATGGGCAAACCCTGAACGACCTGTCCGGCAAGCCGCAAGCGCTGGCCCAATGGAAAGGCAAACCCCTGCTCGTGAATTTCTGGGCCACCTGGTGCGGTCCCTGCGTGCAGGAAATGCCGGAGCTGTCCGCCATCGCCAATGAAGAAGCAGGCAAGCGCTTCAATGTGGTCGGCGTCGGCATCGACTCGCCCTCGGCCATGAGCGAGTTCGCCACCAAGCACAACATCAAATACCCGCTGTATGTGGGCGGCATGGGCGGCACGGAACTGTCGCGCGCCTTCGGCAATACGAATGGCGGCCTGCCGTTTACGGTCTTGATCGGTGCCGATGGGCAAGTGCGCAAGACCTATCTCGGCAAGCTGAAGTTCGACGAGCTGAAAGCCGACCTGGCAGGGCTCTAGCGCTCGCGAACGGTCGTTCTTTTCCGATCTCCGCTCAAGTCGCAGGTATCCACAGAGAATTTTATCGCTTGCCAATAGCGGACGTTGGCGGCAAAATGCGACACTTTCGAGCATAGACTCTAGAATACAATGGCGAAAAAGCTACTGCTGCTCAACGGTCCCAACCTGAATTTATTGGGCACCCGCGAGCCTGCGGTGTACGGCGCGGCAACGCTGGCCGACATCGAAAGCGCAGCCACGGCTCAGGCCGAGGCTGCGGGCGGGTCGCTTTCCTGCTTTCAGAGCAACCATGAAGGTGCGCTGATCGACCGCATCCACGCCGCCCGTACCGAGGGCGTGGATGCGATCGTCATCAATCCTGGCGGACTGACCCATACGAGCGTGGCCTTGCGCGATGCGCTGGCCGCGGTGGCGATTCCGTTCATTGAGGTCCATATCTCAAATATTTATCAGCGCGAAGAATTCCGTCACCACTCCTACCTGTCGGGACTGGCCCGCGGCACCATCTGCGGACTCGGCATCGACGGCTACCGGTTTGCGATCGACTTCGCGCTTAAATAGCATTAATCTACGACAACTTCACGCAACATCCTCGGCTGCGCCTTCTTTTTGCGCGCTGATTTACTCTTCTAATACACAATAATTCCAAGGGGTTTCACATGGATCTACGTAAACTCAAGACTTTGATCGACCTCGTCGCTGAATCGGACATCGCTGAACTCGAAGTGACCGAAGGCGAGAGCAAGGTCCGCATCGTCAAGTCGTCCGCCGCGCCCCAAGGCCAGATGGTCATGATGCCGCCTGCCGGCATGCAGCAATATTCGGCGCCTGCCCCTGCCGCCGCTCCTGCTGCCCCAGCCGCCGCCCCTGCCGCGCCGGCCGTGGCCGCCGAAACCGGCCACGTGGTGAAATCGCCGATGGTCGGCACCTTCTACCGTTCGTCGGCGCCAGGCGCACCGGCCTTCGTCGAAGTGGGCGCCAACATCAAGGAAGGCGACACCCTCTGCATCATCGAAGCGATGAAGCTCCTGAACGAAATCGACGCCGACGTGTCCGGCGTGGTGACCAAGATCCTGGTGGAAAATGGCCAGCCGGTCGAATTCGGCCAGCCGCTGTTCGTGATCGGCTAAGACCTCCCCCGGCCGTGACTTCTTCCCGGCCGCATGATCCCGAACCCAAGCCGGCGCACGACGCCGGCTCTCTCATACACCGAAGCTAACCATGTTTGAAAAAATTCTTATCGCCAATCGTGGTGAAATCGCGCTACGTATCCAGCGCGCATGCCGCGAAATGGGCATCAAGACGGTGGTCGTCCACTCGGAAGCGGACAAGGACGCCAAGTATGTGAAGCTGGCCGACGAGTCCGTTTGCATCGGCCCGGCCCAGTCTTCGCTGAGCTACCTGAACATGCCGGCCATCATCAGCGCCGCCGAAGTGACGGACGCAGAAGCGATCCACCCCGGCTACGGCTTCCTGTCGGAAAACGCCGACTTCGCCGAGCGCGTGGAAAAGTCGGGCTTCGTCTTCATCGGCCCGCGTTCCGATTCGATCCGTTTGATGGGCGACAAGGTCTCGGCCAAGCAGGCGATGATCCGCGCCGGCGTGCCTTGCGTGCCGGGTTCGGATGGCGCCCTCTCGGACGATCCGAAGGAAATCATCCAGACCGCGCGCAAGATCGGCTATCCGGTCATCATCAAGGCGGCCGGCGGCGGCGGCGGACGCGGCATGCGCGTCGTGCACACCGAAGCGGCCCTCCTGAATGCCGTGCAGATGACCAAGACCGAAGCCGGTACCGCCTTCGGTAATCCGGAAGTCTATATGGAGAAGTTCCTGGAAAATCCACGTCACGTGGAAATCCAGGTGCTGGCCGACGAACACAAGAATGCCGTCTGGCTGGGCGAACGCGACTGCTCGATGCAGCGCCGCCACCAGAAGGTGATCGAAGAAGCACCGGCGCCGGGCATCCCGCGCAAGCTGATCGAAAAGATCGGCGACCGCTGCGCCGAAGCCTGCCGCAAGATCGGCTACCGTGGCGCCGGCACCTTCGAATTCCTGTACGAAAACGGCGAGTTCTACTTCATCGAGATGAACACCCGCGTGCAGGTCGAACACCCGGTCACCGAAATGATCACCGGCATCGATATCGTGCAGGAACAGATCCGTATTGCCTGCGGCGAGAAGCTGCGCTTCAAGCAGCGCGACATCATGCTGGCCGGCCACGCGATCGAGTGCCGCATCAACGCGGAAGACCCGTTCAAATTCACGCCGTCGCCGGGCCGCATCACCGGCTGGCACCCGCCGGGCGGTCCTGGCATCCGTGTCGATTCGCACTCGTATGCGGGATACTATGTTCCACCTCATTACGACTCGATGATCGGCAAGGTAATTTCCTACGGTGCTACTCGGGAGCAAGCCATCCGCCGCATGCAGATCGCGCTCTCGGAAATGGTGGTCGAGGGTATCCTCACCAACATCCAGCTGCACCGCGAACTGATGGTCGATGCCCGCTTCATCGAAGGCGGCACCAACATCCATTACCTGGAGCAGAAGCTGGCCAACCGTCCCGACACGAAAGTCGTCGTGAATCCTGAGAACAAGGCTGACGCATGAGCTGGACCGAAGTCATCATCGAAATCGCACGCGAGCACGCCGAGGCCCTGTCGGACGCCTTGATGGAAGCGGGCGCGCTGTCGGTTTCGGTGGAAGACGCCGACGAAGGGACGGACCAGGAAAAGCCGCTGTTCGGCGAACCTGGCATGGAACCGACCGAAGCGGCCTGGGACCACAGCCGTGTCGTCGCGCTGACCGACACCGATGCGGACCAGGCTGCCATCGTCGCCGAAGCTGCCGCTGCCATCCAGCTGGCTCAAGTCCCGGCCTTCACCACCCGCGCAGTGGCGGATGCCGACTGGGTGCGCCTGACGCAGTCGCAGTTCGAGCCGATCCACATCGGCACCAACATCTGGGTCGTGCCGAGCTGGCACGAGGCTCCCGATCCTGACGGCTTGATTCTCGAACTCGATCCTGGTCTCGCCTTTGGCACCGGCAGCCATCCGACCACCCGCCTGTGCATGGAGTGGCTGGAAGCCCATCCGAAGCCGGGTAAATCGGTGCTGGATTACGGCTGCGGTTCCGGCATCCTGGCGATGGTCGCCAAGAAGGTCGGCGCCGGCGACGTGGCAGGGGTCGACATCGACCCGCAGGCGATCGAATCGGCGCGCGCGAACGCAGAACGCAACAACTGCGAGATCGCCTTCTACGTGCCGGACGAATTCGCCGTCTCGCCGAACGAGCGCCATGCGAAGGGCCAGTTCGACATCGTCGTCGCCAACATCCTGTCGAGCCCATTGAAGCTGATGGCGCCGATGTTGTCCGGCCGTGTGGCGCCGGGCGGTTCGCTGGTGCTGTCGGGCGTGCTGGCGCGCCAGGCCGAGGAAGTGGCCGCCGCCTACGCACCTTTCATCAAGCTGGGCGTCTGGGCCGAGCAGGACGGCTGGGTCGCCCTTCACGGGACGCTTGGCCAGGACACGGTACCGGCCCCGCGCTCCCCAGCCTAAGGAGAGCGCATGGCGCTTGCCACCCAATGCCCCCACTGCGGCACGATGTTCCGGGTCGCCTCGGACCAGCTCAAGCTACGTGGGGGCATTGTCCGTTGCGGCTCCTGCCAGGAGATCTTCGATGGCAGCGCCACCCTGGTCGACCTCGATGCGCTGCCGGCCAAGGCGCCGGTAGCGGCCAAGCCGGAACCTGCTCCTGCGCCTGCCGCGCCTGAAGCCGCTGTTTTACCCGAACCTGCACCCACCCCCGAACCGGAACCCGCTCCTGCGCCGGTCGAGGCTTCCATCGAACCACCCTCCCCCGCCATCCCCGAAGACGAGCCGCTGGCGCCGCTCGAAGTCGCCGTCGAGCTGCCGAATTTCGACGACCAGCCGGTCTACACGCTCGATTTCGATCACACCTTCGATCCGTTCGGGATCCTGCCGAAAGTCGATGCGCCGGAAGCGGCCGCGCCCGAGCGTCTGGAGCCGGTGCTGATCGAGGTCGGCACGGAGCTGGCGGACAAAACGCCGAGTGCGTCCACTGAAGACGCGATCGAGGAGCCGCCGCAGCCGGTGCTGCCGCCCTGGTCGCAGCTGTTGAAAAATCCCGAGCCGGTAGTGGAGGCAGCCGCACCGGAGCAGGCTTCCGATGCGGAGCCGCCGGCCCCGGAGCCGGCACTGCCGCCGGTGCAGGACAGCCGCATCGAACCGGTCTTTGACTTGCCGATCGACGAGGAACTGGTGGCTGCGCCCCTGCCCGGCCACGAGCCTGAAACCGAACCGGCCGCGCCCGAGCCGGCGCCGCCCATTAAAATGCCTGCCGCCGACGCGCCGCCGCCCCTGCTGCGCGAATCGACCGCGAGCGTCGTCACGCCGCCGGCCGCCGCCCATATCCCCCCGGTCGCGCGTACGCCGGCCGCCAAGCGCGCCGAAAAGGCGGCCGCGCGGCGCTCCAAGCTGACCCCGACCCGGATCGAGCCGCAGCCGAAACTGCGCGCGGCCGAAATCGACGAGCCCGAGTTCGTCAAGCGCGGCCGCCAGCAGGAGCAAAGCGGCCGCACGCGCAAGATCGCGCTGATCGCGGGCAGCATCGCCCTGCTGGTGCTCCTGTTCGCGCAGGGCGTACTCACCTTCCGCAACGCGCTGGCCGCGCGCTACCCGGCCGCGAAACCCGCCCTGGTCTCGAGCTGCGCCGTATTCGGCTGCCGCGTCGAGCTGCCGGCCCAGGCCGACAACCTCGCCATCGAAACCGGAGAATTGACCACCCTCGGCGGCGGCGCCTATTCGTACACCACCGAACTGCGCAACACGGGCACGACGGCCCAGGCCTGGCCCAGCCTCGAGCTCGCGCTCCTTGATGCCAACGACAAGCCGCTGGTGCGCCGCGTCTTCGCGCCGCGCGACTACCTCGGAGCCGACAGCGCGCTCCCGAACGGCATCGCGCCCCGCACCGAACACGCCATCAAGCTCCACTTCCGGGTGGACGACCTGAAACCCTCCGGCTATCACATCGCCGTCTTTTATCCCTAATCGCATATGACCCAAGCCACCCTGATCTGCGGATCGCTCGCCTTCGACAAGATCATGCAGTACCACGGCCGCTTCGCCGAAACCCTGCTGGCCGACCAGCTGCACCGCGTAAACGTGTCCTTCCTGGTGCCGACCCTGCGTACCGAATACGGCGGCTGCTCGGCGAACATTGCCTACAATTTGAAACTGCTTGGCGGCGAACCGCTGATCATGGCGACCCTCGGCCAGGACGGTGCCGACTACCTCGAGCGCCTGCGCAACTTCGGCATCAAGACCCGCGCCATCAAGACGATCGGGGACGCCTACACGGCCCAGTGCTTCGTCACCGCCGACCAGGACAACAACCAGATCAACGCCTTCCACCCGGGCGCGATGCAGTTCTCGCACGAGAACAACGTCGCCGACCAGGGCCCGCTGCGCCTGGCGATCATCGCCCCGGACGGCCGCGACGGCATGCTCAAGCACGCACGCGACTGCGCCGCCCAGGGCGTGCCCTTCATGTTCGACCCGGGCCAGCAGCTGCCGATGTTCAGCGGCGAAGAACTGTTGACCTTCATTGACCAGGCCACCTACCTGGCCGCCAACGACTACGAATTCGAGATGGTGATGGACCGCACCGGCCTCACCCTGAACGAGATCGCCTCACGCCTGGACGCGCTGATCGTCACCCGCGGCGAAAAGGGCTCCGAGATCTACGCCGGCGGCGAACGCCACGACATCCCGGCAGTCCCGGCCAGCGCCATCGTCGACCCGACCGGCTGCGGCGACGCCTACCGCGCCGGCCTCCTGTACGGCATCGCCCAGGGCTACGACTGGCCCACCACCGGCCGCCTCGCCAGCCTGCTCGGCTCCATCAAGATCGCCCACCAGGGTGGCCAGAACCACAGTTTTACTCCGGCCGAGATCGAGAGCAAATTCGAGTCCGCCTTCGGCTACCGCTTCAAATAAACGTGACGCCGGTTCGTAGGGTGGGCATGCCCACCGTTACGCACGTTGAACTCGGCCGGCGGCTCGAATGAATCACGCGATCCACAAAAAAAAATGGGCAGCCTCCGCTGCCCATTCTCACATCGGCACCACCATCTTCAAATCGGCACGACAATCCGCAGCAGATACAACGCAATCTGCAACAACAACACCGCCACCAGCACCGACAGATCCAGCCCACCGATCGGCGGCACCACCTTGCGGATCGGCCGCAGCAGCGGATCGTTCAGCGCATGCACGAAGGGCGCCAGCGGCGCATGCGGATTGACCCAGCTGAAGATCGCCTCGATGATCAGGAGCGCGATGAACCCGTAAATGATCCACTTCACGAAGCGTCCCAGCGCCAGCAGGAACACCTGCTCGGCCGACGCCCCGACGATGAACAGGATCGAGGTCGCCAGCAGCACCACCAGGAAGGCGCCGATCAGGCTTGCCCAGTCATAGCCGCCCGCCCCCGGCACGATGCGGCGCAGGGGTTTGACCAGCCAGTCAGTGAGCGTAAAGGTGAACTGTGCCACCGACGACGGCGGACGCACGCGGATGGCCTGCATCCAGAAGCGCAATAGCAGCACCCCGCCCAGCACGCTGGCAATGGTATCGACGATCAACTGAAGAATGGGCACGAGAACTCCTTGAGATAAAAAAAACCGCTGTGTGAAGGCTTCACACAGCGGTATTTTGCCCTAAAGCGGGCCAGACCGGATTACGGACGGCTGCTGGTCGGGAAAGGCCATGCGGCGGCTGGTGCCAGCACGGTCTTCGCGGCTGGTGCCGGTGCGGCCGGCTTGGCTTCCGCTGCCTGGGCTGGCTTGGCTTCGGCGCTCGCTTGCGGCACTGCCGAAGCTTGCTTGGCAGCTGGCTTCTTGGCCGCAGCCTTCTTCGCTGCAGGCTTGGCTGCGGCTTCCGGCTTGGCTTCGGCCTTCACTGCGGCTGCCGGTGCTGCAGCCGCCTCTGGCTTGGCTTCGGCCTTGGCGGCTTCCGGCTTCGCTTCGGCCTTCATGGCTTCCGGCTTGGCTTCTGCTTTGGCAGCTGGCTTGGCAGCGGTTTTTGCTGGCGCTTTGGTAGCGGTCTTGGTAGCGGCAGCCTTGGCTGGAGCTGGGGTGGCAGTCTTAGCGGCTGACTTGACCGGCGCCTTCGTGGCAGCGCCTTTCGCTGGTGCTTTGGCAGCGGTCTTGGCGGCGCTCTTCGCTGGTGCTTTGGTTGCAGTCTTGGCTGCCGACTTGGCCGGTGCCTTGGTTGCGGTCTTAGCGGCCGACTTGGCGGACGGCTTCGCAGCCGTCCCCTTCGATGCCGACTTGGCAGCGGTCTTTGCCGGTGCCTTCGCTGCCGATTTCGCTGGTGCCTTCGCTGCCGACTTGGTCGCTGCTGCCTTTGCTACTGGCTTGGCGGCTGCGGTTTTCTTGGCCGCTGGCTTGGCTGCTGCTTTGGTCGCGGTCTTTTTAGCCGCTGGCTTGGCTGCGGTCTTGGCGGCTGGCTTAGCGGACGCCTTCGCAGCCGTCCCCTTGGTTGCGGTCTTCTTGGCCGCTGGCTTGGCTGCTGCTTTGGTCGCGGTCTTCTTCGCTGCTGGCTTAGCTGCTGCTTTGGTCGCGGTCTTCTTCGCTGCTGGCTTAGCTGCAGCTTTGGTCGCGGTCTTCTTGGCCGCTGGCTTGGCCGCTGCTTTGGTCGCGGTCTTCTTGGCCGCTGGCTTGGCTGCTGCTTTGGTCGCGGTCTTCTTGGCCGCTGGCTTGGCGGCTGCCTTGGTTGCAGCTGCCTTTGCTACTGGCTTGGCTGCAGCTTTCTTGGCTGCCGGCTTAGCGGCGGCTTTCTTAGCAGCTGGCTTGGCTGCCGGCTTGGCGGCGGCTTTCTTAGCAGCTGGCTTGGCTGCCGGCTTGGCGGCTGCCTTCTTTGCTGCTGGTTTTGCTGCCGGCTTGGCGGCGGCCTTCTTCGCTGCTGGTTTAGCTGCAGCCTTCGCTGCAGGCTTGGCGGACGTCTTCGCAGACGTCCCTTTCGCCGGAGCTTTAGCGGCTGCCGACTTGGTTGCGGTCTTCGCTGCCGACTTCGCGGCTGGTTTTTCTGCGGCTGCAGACTTTGCTGCTGGTTTCTTAGCGGCTGTTGCCATTTTAGTTCTCCTTCTCTGCGATGAGAAAATACGCTACAAGGTTGAAACCCGTCCGTCCGACATGGCCGAGCGGGTTATTCATCGGCATAAACCTGGATGGTTACTGCCAATGAATCCGGCACCAGCTGAACTGCTGCAACTCCTCACAATTGCAGCGCTTCAGCCAACGACGACGGGACACCTGCTCCATTACTTAGCTGCGCTTTCACATCGCTGCCCTTACGAGCACGAAAAGAAAAAGCCGCCTTGCCTGATGACGATCAGGCAGTGCGGCTTGTTCTTTTCGTTACGCTTATGTGCATGCTGGCTTGAATCAGCGTCCCATTACGAAAGTCTCGAAGCTCGTTTCGCGCCGCATTTGCTGTCGCATTTGCTACGCTGCCGAGCCTGTTTCGACTCCCTTTTTTCGATCGGTTTTGTCTGCCTGAGAGCATGCGAAAAAAGCCATGTTCACGTTTTGACAAATTCAATCACGTAAAGTACACGAAAACCTTGTCACTCCGCAACCCACGCACAACAAATTCGTAGCTGAATCGCGATTACAACAAGCCCGGCGCAGGAACTCCGAGCCGATCCGACACATCTCCATTTCAAAGCGCGCCTTATTCCATCAGGCTCGCTTTGAAATGGCCGCTCCTCGCGCGCAGCGTTGCGCTTCGACGCGCAAAAACTACCTGTCCCCACCATTTCAATCGTGCGCACCCACGCATCCTGCCATCACGGCCTGCGCTTTCATCTCCGCTATCTGCTTTGACCATCGACGTCGCCATATGTCCCATCGCATCGCACACATGGTCGCCACATGTTCGATGCGGACGAAAAAAAAGCCCGATGATTTCTCATCGGGCTTCTCTATTGAGAGCAGGCTGGAATCAATCCCAGTTCAGCGCACCGCCGGTCTGGTACTCGGTCACGCGCGTCTCGAAGAAGTTACGCTCTTTCTTCAGGTCGATCATTTCGCTCATCCATGGGAATGGATTTTCTTCGGCCGGGAACAGCGGATCGAGGCCGATCTGCACGGCGCGGCGGTTCGCGATGAAGCGCAGGTAGCCCTTGAACATGGTGGCGTTCAGGCCCAGCACGCCGCGCGGCATGGTGTCTTCGGCGTAGCGGTATTCGAGTTCCACGGCCTGCAGGAACAGGGCCTTGATCTCGTCCTTGAAGGCCTGGGTCCACAGCAGCGGGTTTTCCATCTTGATCGTGTTGATCAGGTCGATGCCGAAGTTCACGTGCATCGACTCGTCGCGCAGGATGTACTGGTACTGCTCGGCGGCGCCGGTCATCTTGTTCTGGCGGCCCAGCGCCAGGATTTGGGTGAAGCCGACGTAGAAGAACAGGCCTTCCATCATGCAGGCGAAGACGATGATCGACTTGAGCAGGGTCTGGTCGGCTTCCAGGGTGCCGGTCTTGAAGTCAGGGTCGGTCAGGACGTTGATGTACGGGATCAGGAACTGGTCCTTGTCGTGGATCGACGGGATCTCGTTGTAGGCGTTGAAGATCTCGCGCTCGTCCAGGCCCAGCGACTCGACGATGTACTGGTAGGCGTGGGTGTGGATCGCCTCTTCGAAAGCCTGGCGCAGCAGGTACTGGCGGCATTCCGGGGCCGTGATGTGGCGGTAGGTGCCCAGCACGATGTTGTTGGCGGCCAGCGAGTCGGCGGTGACGAAGAAGCCGAGGTTGCGCTTGACCAGGCGGCGCTCGTCTTCCGAAAGGCCGTTCGGGCTCTTCCACAGCTCGATGTCGCGCTGCATGTTCACTTCCTGCGGCATCCAGTGGTTCGCGCAGCCGGCCAGGTACTTGTCCCAGGCCCACTTGTACTTGAATGGCACCAGCTGGTTGACGTCGGTCTGGCCGTTGATGATGCGCTTGTCGTCCGCGTTGACGCGCTTGGCGACTTCGGCGGCGGCGGCTTCCGGCTGGGCGCCGGCTTGCGGTGCGCGCGCTACCGGCGCGCTGCTTGGTTCATCGTCCCATGACAACATGATTGTTCCTCTTGAATTCTTTGACGGCAGCGCCCGGCACTCGGCCGGGCGTGGTTATTTAGTTAAATCGGCTTATTGGCAAGCTTCGCACTCGTCGAAGCCGGCATCGCCCGGACGCAGGTAGCAGGCCGCGCCTTCCACCACATCCGGAGCCGCCGCAGGAGCCGCAGCCGGGGCTGCGGGGGCCGCGTGACCGGCCGCCAGGCCGCCCGAGACCGGCACCGCGTTCAGCGCGCCGGTGCGGGTGGTCGACTTCTCCATGTGCGTCGCCGCGATGGTGCGCAGGTAGTAGGTGGTTTTGAGGCCACGCAGCCACGCGAGCTTGTAGGTTTCATCCAGCTTCTTGCCCGAGGCGCCGGCCATGTAGATGTTCAGCGACTGCGCCTGGTCGATCCACTTCTGGCGGCGCGAAGCCTGCTCGACCAGCCACTTCGGCTCGACTTCGAAGGCGGTGGCGTAGATGTCGCGCAGGTCTTGCGGCACGCGGTCGATCTTGCTCAGCGAACCGTCAAAGTACTTCAGGTCGGCGATCATGACCTCGTCCCACAGGTCGCGCGCCTTCAGGTCGCGCACCAGGTAGGAGTTGATCTCGGTGAATTCGCCCGACAGGTTCGACTTCACGTACAGGTTCTGGAAGGTCGGCTCGATGCAGGCCGAGACGCCGATGATGTTCGAGATCGTCGCGGTCGGGGCGATTGCCACGCAGTTCGAGTTACGCATGCCGAACTCTTTGATGCGATTGCGCACCACGGTCCAGTCCATCGATTCGCTGGTGTCCTGCTCGAGGTAGCCGCCGCGCTCTTCCGCCAGCAGCTTGATGGAATCTTGCGGCAGGATGCCGCGGTCCCACAGCGAACCTTCGTACGATTCATAACGGCCGCGCTCTTCGGCCAGCTCGGTCGAGGCGAGATACGCGTAGTAGCAGACGGCTTCCATCGACTTGTCGGCGAATTCCACGGCCTTGTCCGATGCAAACGGCACACGCATCATGTGCAGGCAGTCCTGGTGGCCCATGATGCCCATGCCGACCGGACGGTGGCGCAGGTTCGAATTACGGGCCTTTTCGACGGCGTAGTAGTTGATATCGATGACGTTGTCGAGCATGCGCATCGCGGTGCGGATCGTCTTCTGCAGCTTGACGTGATCCAGGCCATCGCCCTTCATGTGCTGCGGCAGGTTCACCGAGCCCAGGTTGCAGACGGCGATTTCGTCGGCGCTGGTGTTCAGGGTGATCTCGGTGCACAGGTTCGACGAGTGCACGACGCCGATGTGCTGTTGCGGCGAACGGATGTTGCACGGATCCTTGAAGGTGATCCATGGGTGGCCGGTTTCGAACAGCATCGACAGCATCTTGCGCCACAGGTCGAGCGCTTCGATCTTCTTGAAGACGCGCAGTTCGCCGCGCTCGGCCTTGGCTTCATAGGCCAGGTAGGCGGTTTCGAAAGCCTTGCCGACCAGGTCGTGCAGGTCCGGCGTTTCCGACGGGGTGAACAGGGTCCAGTGGCCCTTTTCCATCACGCGCTTCATGAACAGGTCGGGAATCCAGTTCGCCGTGTTCATGTCGTGGGTGCGGCGGCGGTCGTCGCCCGTGTTCTTGCGCAGGTCGAGGAATTCCTCGATGTCCATGTGCCAGGTTTCCAGGTAGGCGCAGACTGCGCCCTTGCGCTTGCCGCCCTGGTTCACGGCGACAGCGGTGTCGTTGACCACTTTCAGGAACGGAACCACGCCTTGCGACTTGCCGTTGGTGCCCTTGATGCGCGAACCCAGCGCACGGACCGGGGTCCAGTCGTTGCCCAGGCCGCCGGCGAACTTCGACAGCAGCGCGTTTTCTTTAATAGCGTCGTAAATGCCTTCCAGATCGTCGCCCACCGTCGTCAGGTAGCACGAGGACAGCTGCGAGCGGCGGGTGCCCGAGTTGAACAGGGTCGGCGTGGAGCTCATGAAGTCAAAGCTCGACAGCAGGTTGTAGAACTCGATGGCGCGCTCTTCGCGCTCGCTTTCGCGCAGGGCCAGGCCCATCGCGACGCGCATGTAGAAGGCCTGCGGCATCTCGATGCGGGTTTCGCGCACGTGCAGGAAGTAGCGGTCGTACAGGGTCTGCAGGCCGATGTAGCCGAACTGCAGGTCGCGGTCGGCCACGATGGCTTTCGCCAGGCGCTCGAGGTCGAACTTGCCCAGCTCTTCGTCGAGCAGCTCGTTGGCGATGCCCTTGGCGACGTATTGCGGGAAATAGGTGAGGTATTCGGCGGCGGCCTTCGCTTGCGGCACTTCCTTGCCGAAGACTTCCTTACGGATGGTGTGCAGCAGGATGCGGGCCGTGACCTGGCTGTAGGCCGGATCGGTTTCCATCAGCGCGCGTGCGGCCAGGATGGCCGACTTGTGCAGTTCCTCGACCGGCACGCCGTCGTACAGGTTGCGCAGGGTCTCGGCGACGATGGCGTCGGCGTCGACGTGCTTTTCCAGGCCGGCGCAGGCGGCGTTCACCAGGGCGTGGACGTCGTTCACGTCCAGCGGCAGGCGCTGGCCGTTGTCGACCACATGGATCTGCGGCGCAGCCACGTGCGCGGTGCCCGCGGCTTCCTTGGCGGCGCGGCGCTCTTCCATCTGCTTGGCGCGGTACAGCACGTAGGCGCGCGCGACATCGTGTTCGCCCGAGCGCATCAGCGACAGTTCCACCTGGTCCTGCACATCTTCGATGTGGAAGGTGCCGCCGTTCGGCTGGCGGCGCATCAGGGCGGCGACCACGTTATTGGTCAGCTCTTCCACCAGTTCGCGGATGCGGGCCGAGACGGCGCCCTGGCCGCCGGCGACCGCCAGGAAGGCCTTGGTCATCGCGACCGAGATCTTGTTCGGCTCGAAAGGCACGACGGCGCCGTTACGGCGCAGGATGCGGTAGTCGGCGCGCGCGGCCAGTTCGGCGGCCTTGGCCGTGCCATTGGCCGTTCCTGGTGCCGCGTGCGGGTGGATGGAAATGTCTTGAGAAGTCTGCATGGGGCCTCCAGGAAGGGCAGTCGGGCTGCCGCCTAATGTCGATCGATTGCCCGCGAACGGGCTGCCGGTTATTTACAAAATGTTCAGGCAAAACGAGCCCCGGCCAGCCTGGAGACCAGGCTGGACAACGCTGCCGCCGATGGATTTAAAATTGCTTGGAGCAAATATAGGCAACTCTATACGATTGTTGCCTTGCTACACAAATATCTTTGATGCTTGAGTCCGCTACCACTAGATCTAGTGCCGTGGTTTGACAATGGACTAATTGTAGTACTTGGCCGCCGCAAGTCGCAAGTGAATAAATTTTCAAATCCGGGTGTTTTTTACGACCCGAACTCTTGACTTCCCGCCGCTGGACATCGAATGCGCCGTCGCCGGTAAGCGAGCACTAACCTGCTGCTCAAGGCTTGATCAGCCAGCCGTGGCCCTGCCCAATCGGAGTGCAAGGCGCACCATTTTGCACTGGCGAAAAGGCAACGCTTTTTGACAAGACCGGGGTTGAGATGACACAAACTCAGGTCGTGGCGGCCGGCGCAGGTGCCGGTGCGGGCACGCAGGCATTCGTGCCGGCATCCCACTGCCCGCCCGACTTGCGGCAGGCGTCGGCGGCTTTTTCGTGGCGCATCCACATGAAGGTCGCGATCAGGGCGATCGCGAGGGCGGCATAACGTAAGAGTTTCGGCATGTTCAATTCTCCGGAGCCTGGATGTCGAGTTTTTGCATCTGGTAACGCAGCTGCCGTACGCTGATGCCGAGCAGGCTCGCGGTGCGGGTGCGGTTGAACTGGGTCTGCTGCAATGCGCGCTGGATGATGTCGCGTTCGACCTGCTCCAGGTAGGCCGGCAGGTCGATCGGCAGCGAAGCGGGGCCGAGCGGTGTCGCTTCAGGCGCGACCGGTGCCGCTGCGGGCATCGGTGGCGCGGCGGCCGGCGTCGGCGGTGTCGCCACGACCGGCGGCTCCACACGCGCCGTCTCCGCCACCCGTGCCGCCTTCAAGGACAAATCCTCGACCTGGATCACGCCGTCGTTGGCAAAGGCCAGCGCCCGCTCCAGCACGTTTTCCAGTTCGCGCACATTGCCCGGGAAGGAATACGCGCGCAGGGCATCCAGTACGCCCGGTCCGAGCGAGGCGCCGCCAGGCCCGGCCAGGCGCGCCAGGATGGCGTTCGCCAGTACGGGCAGATCGTCGAGCCGCTCGCGCAGCGGCGGCAGCGCCAGTTCGATCACGTTCAGGCGGTAGAACAAGTCCTGGCGGAAGACCCCGGTCTCGACGCATTTCGCCAGATCCTTGTGGGTGGCGCTGATGATGCGCACGTCCACCGGTTCCTCGGCGGTGGCGCCGATCTTGCGCACGCGCCGCTCCTGGATCGCGCGCAGCAGCTTCACCTGCATCGCCAGCGGCAAATCGGCCACCTCGTCCAGCATCAGGGTGCCGCCGTTCGCGGCCTGGAAGAAGCCGTCGCGCTCCTCCCCCGCGCCCGTAAAGGCACCCTTGCGGTGGCCGAAGAATTCGGACTCCATCAGGTTTTCCGGGATCGCGCCGCAGTTCACGGCCACGAAAGGTTTCGACGCGCGCGAACTCTGGGCGTGGATCTCGCGCGCGGCCAGTTCCTTGCCGGCGCCGGATTCGCCGGTGATCGCGATCGGCGCCATCGAGCGCGCCAATTTGCCGATCTGGGCGCGCAAAGCCTGCATCGCCTGCGAATTGCCGATCAGGCGCGAGCCGGTCGAGCCATCGCCCTGCGCGGCTTCGGACGGCGTTTCGGACAGCTTCAGCGCCGAGCGCACCATCACGCGCAACTCGTCCAGCACGACGGGCTTGGAGACGTAGTCGAAGGCGCCGGCCTTCAATGCCACCACCGCGTTCTCGGCGCTGCCGAAGGCCGTGATGACGGCGATCGGGGTCTTGCTGCTGCTCGCGACTTCGCGCACCAGTTCCAGCCCGAGGCCGTCGGGCAGGCGCATGTCGGTCAGGATCAGCTGATACGCGTTGTCGCCGGCCAGGCGGCGCGCTTCGCGCAAAGTGGCCGCGCAATCGACGTCCAACCCCATTTTCAGGAGCGTGATCTCCAGCAGTTCGCGCAGGTCGGCTTCGTCGTCGACGACCAGGATGCGGGGTGAAGCCATGGACTCCTCTATATTAAACGCTGCTGCCCGCCGCCTGCGGCTGGGCGAAGGTGATGACGAAACGGCCGCTGGCCTTGCGCGGGCCGAGCGCGCTCGTATCGAATCGCGATTCGTAATCCAGTTTAGCGCCATTGTTCAGACACAGCTCGCGCGCCAGGTACAGGCCCAGGCCTGTGCCCTTGCTCGAGGTCGTATAGAACGGTTCGAACAGGTGGGCGCGCACTTCCGGCGTGATGCCGGGGCCGTCGTCCTGGACGTGCAGTTCCAGCGTGCCGAAGGCGTCGAGCTCGGGCCAGATGCGGATGCTGGCCGGCTGGCGGCTGGCGTAGCGGATCGCATTGCCCAGCAAGTTCACCAGCACCTCGCGCAAATGCAGGGCGTCGAAGCGCACTTCGATCGCCCCTGCCCCGCCCAGCCAGACCATCTCCTCCGGCAAGCCATGGGTCTCGCAGAACTCGGTTTTTAACTCTAGCAGGAACGGCGCCAGCTGCACCGGTTCCGCATACGGCTGGGCCTTGCGCGAGAGCTGCAGGATATCCTCGACCATGCGGTTCACACGCGCCACGTTGTCGCCGATGATCTTGAGCAGCCGCACCTCGGCCTTGCCGTGCAGATCCTCCGCCAGCAGGGCCGTGGCGTGGCCGATCGCCGACAAGGGGTTCCTCACCTCGTGCGCGATGCTGGCCGTCAGGCGGCCCATCGACGCCAACTTGAGTTGCTGCGCCTGGTTTTCGATGGCGCTGACGTCCTGCAGGAAGATCACGCTGCGCGCCGGAGCCCCGCCGCCGGCGGCGACGCTGGCAAAGCGCAGCTTCAGGTGGGCCGGCTGGTCGCGCCGCGCGCGCGGGCCGGCCTCTCCCACCGCCGTCTCCTGATAGGGTTTTAATATGACCCAGGCTTCGTCCGGCCCCGCCTCCCCGGATACCGGCTCGACGGCGGCCAGGGCCGGCGTCGCCGCCGTTCCCATCCAGGCCGCGAAGGCCTGCGCCACCGGCTCCAGTCCGGGCAGCGCGTCCAGCTGCAGGCCGGCTGCCGCTTCCATGCCGAGCATGCGCCGCGCCGCCGGATTGGCCGTGTGGATGCGGCCGTCGGTCCCGACCACCAGCACGCCGTCGCCGACGTCGGCGATCACGATCTCGTTGATCGCTTGCTGCACCTGCAGGTCGGCGCCGCGCTGGGCCGCCAGCTCTTCCTGCCCGATCAGGCGCGCCGCCAGCCGGTTGACCAGCCAGACGACGGAGAAAAAGGCGATGCCGTACATCCCCGCCTGCATCAGGGCCGGTTCGCCCTCGCGTGTGAACAGCTGCCAGGTCGCCTCGAACAGGACGAACAGGGTCGCCAGCGCCGCCGAGAACAGGGCCGGCACCAGCGGCGCCAGGATCGCCGCGCCCGCCAGCGGGAACAGATACAGGATGCCCAGGCCGCTGCGTACGCCGCCGGCGGCCAGGTAGAGCAGCGAGATGATGGCCAGGTCGACGGCGATCTGGCTGGTCAGCTGGACCGCGAATCGGCGGCGCCAGGACAGGGTCAGTGCCCCGAACACGAGGGCGGCGCCTAAATAGAAAAAGCAGATGCGCGCATACGCGGGCGAGGCCTGGGCGCCGCCGTCGCGCACGTCGAAGGCCAGATAGAGCATCAGCACCAGCGCGATCACGATGCGCGTGACGGTCAGCGCCCCCAGCGAGCGCCAGAAGGTCGCGCGCGAGTGCGTGGACAACACCTGCCAGCCGGTCTTCAAAGCCGGGTGTTAGCCGGCAGGTGGGCCGGGCTGCAGTAGTCGCGCCCGTCCGCGTGCAGCGCTTCCGAAGCCGGGAAATGCAGGCCGCATTGGGCGCAGCTGGTCATGTCCTCGATGGCCGGCGCAGCATGCGGCCGCTGCGGCTGCTGTTGTGCCGACATGTTCATCTCCTGCTTGCGCAGGGCCGCGCGCAGTTTCGAGCGCAGGGCGAAGAAGACCAGCGCCAGCAGGGCGATCCAGAATACGATGCGGCTCATGCAATTCCCCGGTGGAGCACGACTTCAAGGACAAAACGGCTGCCGACATAGGCCAGCGCCAGGGTGGCGAAGCCGGCCAGCGTGAAACGCAGCGCCGTCTTGCCGCGCCAGCCGCGCAGGTAGCGCCCGGCCAGCAGGGCCGCGAACAGGATCCAGGACAGCAGCGCGAACACGTTTTTATGGTCCCAGCGCAGGGCGCGGCCGAACAGCTGTTCCGAGAACACCACGCCCGACAGCACGGTAAGGCTGAGCAGGACGAAGCCGATCCAGATCAGGCGAAACAGCAGCTTTTCCATGGTCAGCAGGGCCGGCAACTGGTCCAGGGCGCCGCCCAGCCAGGTCCCGCCGGCCGGCACCGCGCGCGCATGCAGGCGCGATTCCTGCAAGGCCATCAGCACGGCGTGGAAGGCGGCGATCGTCAGCGTGCTGTAGGCCAGCACCGCCACCGCCACGTGCCAGCCGAAGGCGCTCGACTGGTTTTGCAAGGGCATGATCGCGCCCGGAAAGACCAGCGGCAGCAGCGCCACGGCGCAGGCGCAGGGCATCACCAGGCGGCGCAGGCCGTCGAGGGCGAAGTTGCGGTTCTCGATCCAATAGGCGGCCACCGACACCCACAGCGCGGCCGAGAGCATGATGGCGAAACCGATGCGCAGGCCGTTCGGTGCGAACGCATCGCTCCACAGTGCCGCGCCGTGCACCGCCCAGGCCAGCGCGGTGACGCCGGAAATGAGGGCGCCCTGACGCGACGGCAACAGGGCGCAGGCCGCGTACAGGATCGCCGCGGCTAAAAAGAGGGTGTTCTGCATAGCGCGAGTCTACACCATCGCGGCATGCGGGTGGCAGGCCCCGGCCCGGCCTGCCTGGCGTTTCAGTCGACGATTGCCATGCGGCGCTCGGCCTGGTGATGCCGCTGCTGCTCTTCCATGACGAGATGACCCAGTTCGCGTTTCAAATCGTTGAACGCGGGCGCGGCCGGGTCGCGCGGGCGCGGCAGATCGACGATCAGGTCGCGCTTGACCGTGCCCGGCCGGTAAGTCATTACGACGATGCGGTCGGCGAGATAGATCGCTTCCTCGATGCTGTGGGTGACGAACAAGATCGTTTTGTTCGTCTCGCTCCAGATGCGCAGCAGCTCGTCCTGCAGGTTGCGCCGGGTCAGCGCGTCGAGGGCACCGAAGGGCTCGTCCATCAGCATGACCGGCGAATCGAGCGCCAGCACGCGCGCGATCGCCACCCGCTGGCGCATGCCGCCGGACAGGTCTTTCGGATAGCGTGCCCGAAACTCGATCAGTCCCAGCATGTTCAACAGCCGCTCGACCGTGGCGGCGATGCGCTCCTTGTCCTGCCCCTCGATCTCGAGGCCGAAAGCGATGTTGCGCTCGACCGTCATCCAGGGAAACAGCGCGTACTCCTGGAAGACCATGCCGCGCTCCGGCCCGGGCCCGACCACCGGCGCGCCATCGACCGTGATCGCGCCGCTGCTGGGCTGCGAAAAGCCGGCGACGGCATTGAGCAGGGTCGACTTGCCGCAGCCCGAAGGGCCGAGCAGGCAAGTGAACTGGCCGTGCGGGATGTCGAGGTGGATGTCCTGCAGGGCCACCACCTGGCGGCGGCCGCTGACGAAGGTTTTATTGACGCCGTCGATGCGAATATGGGCTGCCTTGTCCATGTCAATGCTCCAGGCCGCGGTGCCAGCGCAGCAAATGGTTGTTCAGGCGGTTCATGCCGATGTCGATCGCCAGGCCCAGCATGCCGATGCTGACCATGCCGGCGATGATCTTGTCCGACCAGAAGTACTCGCGCGCTTCGAGGATGCGGTAACCGAGGCCGCTGTTCACCGCGATCATTTCCGAGACGATCACGACGATGAAGGCGGTGCCGATGCCGATGCGTACGCCCGACAAGATGTAGGGCACGGCGGCCGGCAGGATCACGCGCGAGAAAACGGTGCCGGGCCCGGCGCCCAGGCTGCGGGCCGCGCGCAAATAAATGCCGTCGACCTGGCGCACGCCGGCGATCGTATTCATCAGCACCGGGAAGAATGCGCCCAGCGCGATCAGGAACACGGCCGGCGGATCGCCCAGGCCGAACCACAGGATCGCCAGCGGGATGTAGGCGATCGGCGGAATCGGGCGCAGGATCTGCACCAGCGGATTGAACCAGGCATACACCGAGCTGCTGGCGCCCATGCCCAGGCCGAGCGGCAGCGCCAGCCCGGCGCCGATGGCAAAGCCCACCACCACGCGGTACAGGCTGGCCGCCGTATCGACCACCAGTTCGCCAGAGAGCGCCCAGGCCAGCCAGCCGCCCTCCTCCGCCAGCGGCTGCAGCGGCAGCAGGTACTCGACCCACTTGCGCCATACGGCCGCAGGTGCCGGCAGCACCTGGGGATTGACCAGGCCCGCTACGGCGACCCACTGCCAGAGCGCGATGGCCAGGATCGGCACCACCATGCCGACACCGAGTTCACGCCAGTTCCGTTTGTCCATGACGTCTCCTTATTTAATTTGCAGGCTGGTCTTGGCCGCGGCCAGCAGCTCGGTGCGCACCCAGTCCTGGGCCCGCGGCGGCGCGCGCATGCGGCCGACGCCCGTCTTGACCATCATGTCGGTGGTGGCCTGGATGTGCTGGGGCGTGATGTCGTAGGAGAAGGGAGAATTGGCGATGGCGTCGTCGAAATCGTCCGCCGATATCTGGCCTTTAAAAACGACATCGCGCACGTACTTCGAGGCCAGCGCCTTGTCGTCGATGAAGGTTTTGGTGGCCTGCACGAAGCAGCGCATGAATTTTTCGGCAACCGGTTTGCGCCCTTGGTAGAACTGCTCGGTCATGACCATGGTGCGTACCGGTTCGCCGATCGCAGTCCCGTAGGGCTTCATCACCTCCATACCGAAGCCGCGGTTGATCGCCTGCGAGGACTGCGGTTCGGACTGCATCATGGCGTCGATCTGTTTATTCAGCAGCGCGCCGTTCAGGTCGGCGAAGGGCAGATACACCAGCTGCACGTCCTTGCCGGGCATGGCGTCGGCACTCAGGCCGTGGCGCGCCAGTTCCGCCATCAAGAGCACTTCCTGGATCGCGCCGCGGGTGACGCCGACCTTTTTCCCCTTGAGCTGCGCGACGTTCGCCAGCTTCAGGTCCGGCCGCGCCACCAGGCGCGCACCGCCGCGCGCGAAACCGGCGACGACCACGATCGGGGCGCCGCCGGCGCGGCCCGAGATTGCCGCTTCCGAGGCGGTGGCGCCGACGTCGAGTTCGCCGGCGATGATCGCCTGCATCACGTCCAGGCCCTTGGCGAAGATCTTTTCCTCGACCCGGATGCCGCAGCGCGGCGCGATTTCCTTGATATACGAGACGGCGCCGAAATGCGCCAGTTTCAGGTTTCCGAGCCGGACCACGTCATCGGCCTGGGCGCTGCCCGTCACCACCAGGGCCAGCGCCACCAGGGTTTTACCCACCATCTTGCCCACTGCGTTCCTCATGCCTGTCCTCCAAAAATAATTCCACACGGAAATTTTTCTCTGCGAGTGCAGAATGTGCCGGATAAAGCAAACCCGGTTTTTGAGAAGGAGCAGGACCGCACCCAAAAATTCACGTAATGCAAGCGGCATCGGCGGGCGGGCGAGCTGTACGCAGGGTAAAATGGCGGATTCCGAATGCTGTCTTATATATAGTCAGGTAGAACATGCTAGATAACCTTACCCAACGCCTTGCCAAGGTCGTCAAGACGATGCGCGGCGAGGCCCGCCTGACCGAGGCGAACACCGCCGAGATGCTGCGCGAAGTGCGCCTGGCCCTGCTGGAGGCCGACGTGGCGCTGCCGGCGGTGCGCGAGTTCATCGCCAAGGTCAAGGAAAAAGCGCTGGGCGAAGAAGTCATCGGCTCGCTCAGCCCCGGCCAGGCCCTGGTCGGCGTGGTGCAGCGCGAGCTGGCCGCCCTGATGGGCGCCGACCTCGGTCCGGAAGCGACGCAGCTGTCGTTTGCGCAGCAGCCGCCCGCGATCATCCTGATGGCCGGTTTGCAGGGTGTCGGTAAAACAACCACTACCGGCAAGCTCGCCAAGTACCTGAAAGAGCAGAAGAAGAAAAAAGTGCTGACCGTGTCGGCCGACGTGTATCGTCCGGCCGCAATCGCCCAGCTCGAATCGGTGACCAAGCAGGTCGGCGCGGACTTCTTCCCCTCCCACTCGACCGACAAGCCGGTCGACATCGCCCTCAATGCCTTGGACTGGGCGAAGAAGCACTACCACGACGTCCTGATCATCGACACCGCCGGCCGTCTCGGTATCGACGAAGCGATGATGCAGGAAATCGCCGCCGTCCACGGCGCGGTAAAGCCGATCGAAACCCTGTTCGTGGTCGACGCCATGCTGGGCCAGGATGCGATCAATACCGCCAAGGCCTTCAACGATGCGCTGCCGCTGACCGGCATCGTGCTGACCAAGCTCGATGGCGATTCGCGCGGCGGTGCGGCACTCTCCGTGCGCCACGTGACCGGCAAACCGATCAAGTTCGCCGGCGTCTCGGAAAAGCTGGACGGCCTGGAAGCCTTCGATCCGACCCGCATGGCCAGCCGCGTACTGGGCATGGGCGACATCATGGCGCTGGTCGAGGAAGCCCGTAAAGGCGTCGACGAGAAGGCCGCGGCCGACATGGCCAACAAGATCAAGGCGGGCGGCCGCTTCGACATGAACGACTTCAAGGCCCAGCTGACGCAGATGAAGAAGATGGGCGGCATGTCCGGCCTGCTCGATAAACTGCCGGCGCAGTTCCAGCAGGCGGCGGCCGGCGCCAACATGGACCAAGCCGAGAAGCAGGTGCGGCGCATGTGCGGCATCATCGATTCGATGACGCCGCAGGAGCGTGCCAAGCCGGAACTGATCAAGGCCAACCGCAAGCGCCGCATCGCGGCCGGCGCCGGCGTGCAGGTGCAGGAAGTCAATCGCATGCTGACCCAGTACGACCAGATGCAGACCATGATGAAGAAGCTGAAGGGCGGCGGCCTGATGAAAATGATGCGGGGTATGAAAGGAATGATGCCGGGAATGCGTTAACGCTTATCCGGACGGTTTTGCCCTCTTTAAACGCCGCGCCCGGCTCCTTGCCGGCGCGGCGTTTTTTCATGCATTTTCTCGTGGTTTTACACTCTATGCGGACGGGTTGCGAATAAACCCTGTTTTTTGGGCTTGTCAGAGTGAAAAAATGGCGAAAAAGACTTGCAGGAACAGTAAAACGCCACCAATATAAGCTGTGCGATGAATAGCGCAATTTCTCATTTTGTTCGTTTAGGAGGCTCGAAGATGGCAACAGCCAAGAAATCCCCAGCAGCGCCAGCAAAGAAAGCAGCCGCCAAGCCGGCCGCAGCGGCAAAGCCTGCAGCGAAGAAGGCAGCGGCTCCTGCCAAGGCAGCAGCACCGAAAGCGGCCGCCGCAAAGAAGCCGGCAGCAGCGCGCAAGCCAAACGCCGCGTTCATGAAAGAACTGACGCCGTCGGCCGAACTGGCTGCAGTGGTCGGCAACAAGCCGCTGCCACGTACCGAAGTGACGAAGAAAGTCTGGGAATACATCAAGAAAGCGGACCTGCAAGCTGCAGACAACCGCCAGATGATCAATGCAGACGACAAGCTGAAAGCCGTCTTCGGTGGCAAGGCCCAGGTCTCGATGTTCGAAATGACCAAGCTGATTTCGAATCACCTGAAATAAAACACCTGGCTTTCCTGGCCGAACGTTAAAAAGCCCCGTTCTCGCGATCGGGGCTTTTTGTTTTGGACGATGGAAATCATTCGCGGTATGTGAACTTGACCCGTAGGGTGGGCGGGAGACTCGCCCACCCTACGTGTATCACAATCCGGCCGCGGCTTTCATCAAGTTAAATACCTGGGTGTTCTCCATCGTCCCGCGGAACGGCGCCGAACCCGCACCCGCCGCGTACAGCTTGACGTCCCCGCCGCCGTGCGACTCGCTCGACCATTTGATCCCGGTCTCCTGGTGATAGTCCGCGGACAGCGCCTGCGCGCTGTCGACATCGGCGCGCACGTCCGGCCGGTTCGGCCCATTGCCGAAGACGAGCGTCGTAAACGTCTTGCCGTCGGCATCGCGCGTCGGTTCGCCATTGCCGTAGCCGCGTACGATGTCGAGCACCGGGTTGCCGCGCTTCGGATAGCCGTTCAGGACCATCGTGTGGTCGTGGTCGGCGGTGACGACGATCAGGGTGTTGTTTAGGCCCGGATCGATCGCGCGCATCTTGTCGAGCGCAGTCTGGATCGCTTCGTCAAAGGCGACGGTCTCGATCAGCGCATTGCGCGCATTCGTGTCGTGCAGCGCGTGGTCGATCTTGCCGCCTTCGACCATCAGGAAGAAGCCGTTCGGATTTGCGGACAGCAGTTCGATCGACTTGGCCGTCATCTCGGCCAGGGTCGGTTGAAGCGGCGAGCGCTTCGACGCGTAGTCGAGATGGCTCTCCGCGCTGTACAGGCCGAGGAACTTCTTGCCGGGCCGGCTCGACGCCATGTCGGCGCGCGTGTTCGCGACAAAGTAACCCTGGCGCTCGAACTCCTCGATCAGGTTGCGCCCGTCGCCGCGGCCTTTCGGATTGCGCTTGGCGTCATATGGCGTGAAGTGATTGCGCCCTCCTCCCATCAGCACGTCGACGCCATCTTTCAGACGCGCGTTGTACCCAAGCCCGCCGGGCACGATCTGCTGCGCGATCGTGTAGGCCATGTCGCGGTCGCAGACGTGGGCAAACGTCGATGCCGGCGTGGCGTGGGTCAATTCCGTGGTGGTGACGGCGCCGACCGACTTGCCGGCGGCCTTGGCCAGTTCCAGGATCGTCATCGGCGACGTGCCGTTGCTCGCGCCGCAGCGGTCGATCGAAGCGATGCCATTGGCGTCCTTGCCCGGTGCGACCGGCTTGGCGTCCTTCATCGAGATCACGTCGTTATTGATCTTCACGCCCGTCATGTAGGCGCCCATCGAAGGCGCGCTGTCGGTGACCTGGGCATCTGCCGAATAGGTCTTGATGCGCGCGGTGCGGTCGAGGCGCTCGAAATTCAGGAGGCCGTCTTCGCCTTCCTTGAAGATGCGCGCGGCCGTGATCGTGGTCGGGCCCATGCCGTCGCCGAGGAAGAAGATGATGTTCTTCGCTTGCGGCGTCGGGGCCAGGCGCATGGTGGACGCGGTCTGGGCCTGGGCGCCGCAGCAGGCTGCCAGCAGCAGCGTGGAGAGTATGGTTCTGGTCATCGGATGCTTTCTGGCGGCGCTCATAATCCCGCCGCGTTCTTGATCAGGTCGAAGACGCGGGTATTGTCGATGGTCCCGCGGAACAGTTCGGCGTTGGCGCCGGCCGCGCCGAGATAGACGTCGGCGCCGCCGTGGGTCTCGGCTCCGGTACGGGTGCGCACCACGGCTTCCTGGTGGTAGTCGTCGCCGGCCGCGATCTCGTCGGTGAGTTTGACGTCCTTGCGGCTGCCCTGGATGCGGTGTTCGCCGGTGCCGAAGCCGAGGATGGTAAACGGCGCGCCATCCTTGTCGAGGCGAACCTTCCCGTCCGGGAGGCTGCGCACCAGGCCCAGCACGCCCGGATTGGTCGGCGTCGTCCTGCCGGTGCGCGGCGAGTAGCCGTTGATCAGCAAAGTATGGTCGTGGTCGGCCGTGGCGACGATCAGGGTGTTCTTCAGGCCCGGATCGATCCGGTTCATTTTATCCAGCGCGGTCTTGATCGCCGCGTTGTACGAGACCGTCTCCTGCAGCGCGCGCTTGGCCAGCGTGGCGTGCAGCGCATGGTCGATCAGGCCGCCCTCCACCATCAGGAAGAAGCCGTTCGGGTTAAGCGACAGGATGTCGATCGCCTTGGCCGTCATCTCCGACAGGGCCGGCTGTTTGGCCGGGTCGCGCGCCGCCTCATACGCAAAGTGGTTTTGCGCGAACAGGCCGATGGCCGGCTGGCTGTTGGCAGCCAGCGCCTGCAGCTGCGCGGTGTTCGCTGCGACGCGCCAGCCTTTGGTTTGCAATTCGGCTAATAAGTTGCGCCCGTCGGCGCGCTTGCCGCCCGCATCGACAGGCGTGAATTGCTGCAGGCCGCCGCCGAAGACCAGATCGAGGCCGCTTGCGCCCAGCGCCTTGTTGTAGCCGGCGCCGCCCGGCACCAGCGCGGCCGCGATGTCCTGTTCCAGCTTGCGGTGGCAGGCGTGGGCATAGGTGGCGGCGGGCGTGGCGTCGGTGACGCTGGTGGTGGTGACGACGCCGGCCGCCATGCCGCGCGCCTTGGCCAGTTCGGCGAGGGTCGGCACCGCGCTGCCATTGTTGCAGCGGCTGACGGTGCGTCCGCCCTCGCTCGTCGGCGCGAGCGAACGCGTCTCGGTCGACATCGAGATCACGCCGTTGTTCTGCTTCACGCCGGTCATGTAGGCCGACATCGAGGCCGCGCTGTCGGTCACCTGCGCGTCGTTCGAGAAGGTTTTCACGAAGGCCGATTCGGGCAGCGTGTCGATGGTGAGTTGACCGTCTTCGCCGACGGCGTAGATGCGGGCGGCGGTGAGCGTGTTGATGCCCATGCCGTCGCCGAGGAAGAAGATGATGTTTTTCGCCTGTCCGTCGAGGGCGGTGCGCGGCTTGACGGCGGCCGGGCCGGTCGCGGCGCAGCCGGCAAGCGCCGCCAGCAGGCCGGCGGCGGCAAGAGGTTTGATTCGCATGATGAGTGTCGTAGCGGGAAAACGATGAGTGTACCCCGCAACGGAGCCGGTGCGGCGAATCGGTTCAGCGCGTCGCCACCACCACCGGATTGAATTCCCACTTCTTCCACGCCGCCAGCACCGCGTTCGGATACTGGGGCTTGCCGCGGCTGCCGTTGTAGCGGCCGAGCGCGAGATAGAGGTTGCCGCGTTCCATGTCGATGTACATGCGCAGGATCGAGCAGCCGTAGCGCAGGTTCGTCTGCATGTGGAAGAGTTTGCGGCGGTCGTTGTCGCCGATGACCTTGGTCCAGAAAGGCATCACCTGCATGTAGCCGCGCGCGCCGACGATCGAGACCGCGTACTTGCGGTAGGCCGATTCGACCTGGATCAGGCCCAGCACCAGGCCCGGATCGAGCCCGGCCCGCGTCGCTTCGTACCAGACCGACTCGAGGAACTCGGTGCGCGAGAGCTCGTCCGGCAGGCGTTTTTTCAGACGCGCCGACATCTCGGTAAACCACATCTGGTAGCGCACGCGCGCCGCCTCGTCGCGGAAAGTGGGCTTCGGCGGACGCGTGTCGGCGATGGCGTTCGACAGCGCCAGGCGCACCGAATCGGCCATCTCCTCTTCCTTCTGGTTGCCGGCGTGCGCGCTCCCGCCCGCGAGCGAAGCCGCGAGACAGAGGCTGCCCAGCCAGGCCGCAGCCCGGCTGTGGAAACCCGGGCGCATCACTGGCCCAGCTTGCCCTTGATGAAGCCGACGATGTCCGCTACCGGAACCGCGGTCGCCTCGCTCTCGCGGCGGCCCTGGTATTCCAGGTTGCCTTCCTTGAGGCCGCGCTCGCCGATGACGACGCGGTGCGGCACGCCGATCAGTTCCCAGTCGGCAAACATCGCGCCCGGACGCAGGCCGCGGTCGTCAAGGATGACGTCGACGCCGGCGGCTTCCAGCTCGGCGTACAGCTTCTCGGTTTGCTCCTTGACCAGTTCGCTGCGGTCCAGACCCATCGGGCACAAGACGAGCTGGAACGGCGCCAGCGCGTCGGGCCAGACGATGCCCTTGTCATCAAAATTCTGCTCGATCGCCGCGCCCAGGATGCGGGTCACGCCGATGCCGTAGCAGCCCATCTGCAGCACGGCCGGCTTGCCGTTTTCGTCGAGGTAGGTCGCGCCCATCTTTTCCGAGTAGGCGGTACCGAGCTGGAACACGTGGCCCACTTCGATGCCGCGCTCGATGGCGAGCACGCCCTTGCCGTCCGGCGACGCGTCGCCTTCGACCACGTTGCGCAGGTCGGCGACAATCGGTTCCGGCAGGTCGCGGCCCCAGTTCACGCCCGTCAGGTGGGCGTCGACTTCGTTCGCGCCGCAGACGAAATCGCTCATGTTGGCGACAGTGCGGTCGGCAACGACGGTCACCGCCTGTTTCGGCGAGACCGGGCCGAGGTAGCCCGGCACGGTGCCGTAGACTTCCTGGATTTCCGCTTCGGTCGAGAAGCGGTGATTCGCCAGGCCCGCGACCTTGCCGACCTTGACTTCGTTCAGCTCATGGTCGCCGCGCAGCAACAGCATGAAGTACTGCTTGCTGACCTTGCCTTCGTTGTCGTTCTCGACGGTCAGCGCGATGGTCTTGACGGTGCGCGCCAGCGGCAGGCTCAAGAGTTCGGCGACGCTTTCGCACTTGGTCTTGCCAGGCGTCGGCACCTTCTTCATGTCCTCGGCTGGTGCGGTGCGCTCGCCGATCGCCAGCGCCTCGGCCGCTTCCATGTTGGCAGCGAAGTCCGAATCCGGGCAGTAGACCAGCGCGTCTTCGCCGGTCGAGGCGATCACGTGGAATTCGTGCGAGCCGGTACCGCCGATGGCGCCGTTGTCGGCCGCCACCGCGCGGAATTTCAAACCGAAGCGGTTGAAGATGCGCACGTAGGCGTCGAACATGATCTGGTAGGACTTCTGCATGCCTTCCAGGTCGCGGTCGAAGGAGTACGCATCCTTCATCGTGAATTCGCGGCCACGCATCAGGCCGAAGCGCGGACGGCGCTCGTCGCGGAACTTGGTCTGGATGTGATAGAAGTTCAGCGGCAGCTGGCGGTAGGATTTCACTTCCGTGCGCACGACGTCGGTGACCACTTCTTCCGAGGTCGGTTGAATTGCGTAGTCGCGGCCATGACGGTCCTTGACGCGCATCAGTTCGGCCCCCATCTTGTCCCAGCGGCCGGTTTCCTGCCACAGTTCGGCCGGCTGCACGACCGGCATCAGGAGTTCGAGCGCGCCCGACTTGTTCATTTCTTCGCGGATGATGGCTTCGACCTTGCGGATCACGCGCAAACCGGTCGGCATGTACGTATAGATGCCGGAGCCCAGGCGCTTGATCATACCGGCGCGCATCATGAGCTTGTGGCTGACGATCTCGGCGTCGGAAGGCGCTTCTTTAAGAGTTGAAATAAAAAATCGTGAGGCGCGCATATCGATGAATTCTTTTTAAAAAGAGAGAGTTATAATCGACCTAATTTTAAAGGATTAGCTGGCTGATGCGTCCAATCTTTATACAAATGGGTCTTGAACACGCAGCGTCCGCCGTTTTCGTCGTGCACGAGGGAAGCTGACGTGTGGATTTGTAGGTAAAAATGTAAGGGACACAAAAGCCGGCAGAAAGTTTCGAGGTGCTTTATGCTCGATCGGGAAGGGTTCCGCCCCAACGTCGGCATCATCCTGCTTAACGCCAATAACGAGGTGTGGTGGGGCAAGCGGGTGCGCGAGCACTCGTGGCAGTTTCCGCAAGGGGGTATCAAATACGGCGAGACGCCGGAACAGGCGATGTACCGCGAACTCGAGGAGGAAATCGGTTTGCGCCAGGAGCACGTCAAGATCGTGGGCCGCACCCGCGACTGGCTGCGCTACGAGGTGCCCGACCATTTCATCAAGCGCGAGATCCGCGGCCACTACCGCGGCCAGAAGCAGATCTGGTTCCTGTTGCGCATGATCGCGCGCGACAACGACGTCAATCTGCGCCTGACCGACCATCCGGAGTTCGACGCTTGGCGCTGGCACGATTACTGGGTGCCGCTGGACGTGGTCATCGAGTTCAAGCGCGATGTCTACCAGCGCGCATTGCAGGAATTGTCGCGTTTCCTCACCAATCCGGCCAACGGCGGACATGGCGAGCGGCGCCACAGCGCGCGCTACCTGCGCCAGCCGCGCACCAGCAGTGCCGGTTCGGCCAAGCCGGCGCCCAAGGCGCCGCTGGCGGGGAGCGAGCCGCAGTTGGCGCAGTTGATATTGGCGCCGGAAAAGTAATACCGGCTCAGCCGACAGAAGCAGGCAGGCTACGCGAGTAGCCGGGCCTGCTTTTTTTTCGCGCCTGCGCGCCAGTACGGCGCGCGCTACAATGGCGGCCTACGCCAACGTTTCCCAGCATTTCCCAATGTTCACACCCTCCTCGCACGACGTGCGCCGCTTCTTCTGCGACGCCTTCCGCAAGCAGCGCGCCGGAGAGATCCTGACGCCGATGGACGCCATCGCCGCCGACTGGATCGTCCAGCACCCCGAATACCACGACGCCCTGATGGACGCCGACGCAGCCGTCGCGCGCGACTATTCCGTCGAAGGCGGCCAGCCGAACCCGTTCCTGCACCTGTCGATGCACCTGTCGATCGCCGAGCAGGTCTCGATCGACCAGCCGCGCGGCATCAAGGCCGCGCACGACCTGCTGGTGTCCCGCATCGGCGAGCACGACGCGCATCATGAAATCATGGAATGCCTGGGCGAGATGATCTGGACATCCCAGCGAAATGGCGTGCCGCCGGATACCGACGCGTATATCGAGTGCGTCAGGCGGCGTGCGACGCGTTAATAAAACGATACAAAAAAAGCGGCCCAGGCCGCTTTTTTTGTATCAGATCGTACAGATCAACCCAGCTTGTCGTCCGCCACCCGGTAACGCGGATCTTCCAGCACGTTCACCTCGATCATGTCGCGCGCCTTCTCCAGCAGCTCGCGGCAGTCCGGGCTCAGGTGGCGCAGGTGCAGGCGCTTGCCCAGCGCCCGGTAGCGTTCGGCCAGCGCGTCGATCGCCTGGATCGCCGAGTGATCGGCCACGCGCGCACGGCGGAACTCGACCACGACAGCCTGCGGATCGTCCTTCGGCGCGAACAACGTATTGAAATGCGCGATCGAGGCGAAAAACAGCGTGCCTTCCAGTTCATAGACCTTCCAGCCCTGGGCGTCGACACTGGTTTTCACGCCAATCTGCTTGGCGTGCTGCCAGGCGAAGACCAGGGCCGAGACGATCACGCCCGCCAGCACCGCGATCGCCAGGTCGAAGATCAGGGTGATCGCCGCCACCAGCACCACGACCAGGGTATCGGCGCGCGGTACCTTGCCGATGGTGCGGAAGGTGCCCCACTCGAAGGTCTTTTCGCAGACCACGAACATCACCCCGATCAGCGCCGCCAGCGGGATCTGCTCGATCCACTGCGAGCCGAACAGGATGAACGACAGCAGGAACGTTGATGCCGCGATGCCCGACAGGCGGCCGTAGGCGCCGTTGTTCACGTTGATCATCGACTGGCCGATCATGGCGCAGCCGCCCATGCCGCCAAAGCAGGCCGTGACGACGTTGGCCGCTCCTTGCGCCATGCATTCGCGGTTCGGCTGGCCGCGGGTTTCCGTGATCTCGTCGACCAGGGTCAGCGTCAGCAGCGATTCGATCAGGCCCACGCCCGCCAGCACCAGGGAGTAAGGCAGCACGATGCGCAGCGTCTCCAGGTTGAACGGTACGCTCGGCAGAGCAAACTGCGGCAGGCCGCCGCCGATCGAACCCAGGTCGCCCACCGTTTTCGACTCGATGCCGAGCAGCGCCGCACCCGCCGTCACGACCAGGATGCCGACCAGGGTCGCCGGCACGGCCTTGGTGATGCGCGGCGTGATGTAGATGACGGCCATGGTCGCGGCCACCAGTCCCAGCATCGTGGCCAGCTGCGCGCCCTGCATCCATTCTCCGCCGACCTTGAAGTGCCCGAACTGGGCGATGAAGATCACCAATGCAAGGCCGTTGACGAAACCGAGCATCACCGGATACGGCACCATGCGGATGAATTTACCCAGCCGCGCGGCCGCGAACAGCATCTGCCACAGGCCCATCAGCACGATCGCGGCAAACAGGTACTGTACGCCGTGTTCGACCACCAGCGCCACCATGACCACGGCCAGCGCCCCGGCCGCGCCGGAGATCATGCCGGGCCGGCCGCCGAAGGCCGAGGTGATGAAGGAAACCAGCACGGCGGCGTACAGGCCGGTGAGCGGCGAAACGTGGGCGACCAGCGCAAAGGCGATCGCTTCGGGCACCAGGGCCAGCGCGACGGTCAAGCCGCTGAGCAGGTTGGTCTTTAAATAGCTGGGCGAGACGGACTGCAAAATACAACTCCATTAAAAATAAAATCCCCCGGATCCAGCCCTTGAAAGGCCAGATCCGGGGGATCGAATACGGTGCTACCGGTGCGCCTGGCTTACTTGCTGACCACCAGCTGCGACGGCAGGCTATGCAGATACGCACCGATGTCGATCATGTCCTGGTTCGACAGCGGTTTCGCAAAACCGGCCATGATCGGGTTGCTGCGGCCGTTGGCCTGGTCGCCGCCGCGCTTGTAGGCGTTCAGGGCGTGGGCGATGTAGTCGGCGTGCTGGCCGGCCAGCTTCGGATAGCTCGGGTCGATCGGCTTGTTGAAGTCGGCGCCGTGGCAGGAGGCGCAATTATACTTCTTGGTCAACTCTTCGCCGCGCTTGACGTCGGCGGCGCTGGCGGAAAAGGAAACGGCGCCGAGGGCCAGCGCAATGATCAGTTTTTTCATGGCGTGGTCCTTATTTACGGCTCTGGGCGTTCTGCTGCGAATAGTAGGCGGCGACGTCGGCGATGTCCTGGTCGGACAGGCTGGCGGCGATGCCGCGCATCGAAGGATGCTTGCGGTCGCCCTTCTTGTAGGCGTGCAGCGCGGATTCGATGTACTTGGCCGACTGGCCGCCGATCATCGGCACCTGGTAGACCTCGGGGAAGCTGGCCTTGTAGCCGGGGATGCCGTGGCAACCGATACACATTTCGATCTTGTTCGGGGCTGCCTTCGGGTTGCCGACGACGTCCGCGGCCATCGCGGCGCTGCCGCAGGCGGCCAGCACGAGTACTGCCAAAAGTTTTTTCATGGTGGGAATCGCAAAATTTTTAATCGAAAACCGCTACCGCACAAAACATTAGCTATCTACTACCAACTCAGGGATTCTAGCCCAACAAAAGGTTGCAGTCTACCAACCTCGTGCGGCCCTTCAGCCAGCCTGGAAGTTCTGTCATATACTCAGGATTTCCCTTATTACGATCGCCACGTATGCAAGCCCAACCCCGTTTCGAAGGCACCGAAAGCTATGTCGCGACAAGCGACCTGAAGCTGGCCGTGAATGCTGCCCTGACCTTGCAGCGCCCGCTCCTGATCAAGGGCGAGCCCGGCACGGGCAAGACCATGCTGGCCGAGGAAGTGGCCGACGCGCTGAACATGCCGCTCCTGCAGTGGCACGTGAAGTCGACCACCAAGGCCCAGCAGGGCCTGTACGAATATGATGCCGTCTCGCGCCTGCGCGATTCCCAGCTGGGCGACGAGCGCGTGCGCGACATCCACAACTACATCGTCAAGGGCGTGCTGTGGCAGGCGTTTACGGCGCCGGAGCCGGTGGTCCTGCTGATCGACGAGATCGACAAGGCCGACATCGAATTCCCGAACGACCTGCTGCGCGAACTCGACCGCATGGAGTTCTACGTCTACGAGACGCGCGAAATGGTCGTGGCCAAGCACCGTCCGCTGGTGATCATCACCTCGAACAACGAGAAGGAACTGCCGGACGCTTTCCTGCGCCGCTGCTTCTTCCACTACATCAAATTCCCGGACCGCGAGACGATGGCCGACATCGTCAAGGTGCACTACCCGCGCCTGAAACAGGAACTGCTGAGCGCCGCCCTGCAAAGCTTTTATGACGTGCGCGACATCCCCGGCATCAAGAAGAAGCCCTCGACCTCGGAATTCCTCGACTGGCTGAAACTCCTGATGGCCGAGGACATCCCGGCCGAAGCCCTGCACAGCAAGGACAACAAGACGGTCGTCCCGCCGCTGCACGGCGCCCTGCTGAAGAACGAGCAGGACGTGCACCTGTTCGAGCGCCTGCTGAACATGTCGAGGATGAACCGATGATCCACGTCGAGCCGGTCGCGCTCGAATTCAACGGCGTGCACCTCGAGCCCCTGAGCCTGGAGCACGTCGACGGCCTGCGCCTGGCCGCCCTCGATGGCGAACTGTGGAACCTGCGCGTGACCTCGGTGCCGGAGCCGCACCGCACCCAGGCCTACGTGCATGCCGCGCTCGAGATGAAGGACCGCGTCGCCTTCGCCGTGGTCGATTCGTCCAGCGGGAATGTGATCGGCACCACCAGCTACCACGACATCGTCCCCGCCATCGACCGCGTCGAGATCGGCTACACCTGGTACGCGAAAGCCGCGCAGCGCAGCCACGTCAACACCAGCTGCAAGCTGCTCCTGCTGTCGCACGCCTTCGATACGCTCGGCTGCGCCGTGGTCGGCTTCCGCACCGATAATTTCAATTACGCCTCGCAGAAAGCGATCGAACGCCTGGGCGCGAAGAAGGATGGCGTGATCCGCCACCACGGCCTGCGCCGCGACGGCACCGTGCGCGATACGGTCATGTACAGCATCGTGCGCGGCGAGTGGCCCGAAATCAAATCGCACCTGCATTACCAACTGAGCCGGCACGCGGCGAGCTGACCATGCTGATCGACTTCTTCTTCGCGCTGCGCAATGCCAAGGTCCCGGTCTCGATCAAGGAATTCCTGACCCTGCTCGAAGCCCTGGAAAAGGCCGTCATCGCCCCCTCGCTCGACGAGTTTTACTATCTCGCGCGCCTGACCCTGGTGAAGGACGAAGCCCACTTCGACAAGTTCGACCGCGCCTTCGGCTCCTACTTCAAGGGCATCGAGGCCGTGTTCGATACAGCCAAGGGCGAGATCCCGCTCGACTGGCTGATCAAGCGGATGGAGCGCGAGCTGACGCCCGGGCAGAAGGCGGCGCTGGAAAAATTCGGCTACGACAAGCTGATGGACCGCCTCAACGAGCTGCTGAAGGAACAGAAGGAACGCCACGAAGGCGGCAGCAAGTGGATCGGCACCGGCGGCACCTCCCCCTTCGGCCACGGCGGCACCAACCCGGAAGGCATCCGCATCGGCGGCGCCGGCCGGAATCGCACGGCGGTAAAAGTGTGGGAGCAGCGCTCGTACAAGGACTACGACGACGAGCGCGAACTGGGCACGCGCAACATCAAGGTGGCCCTGCGCCGCCTGCGCCGCTTCGCCCGTACCGGCGCCCTCGATGAATTCGCGCTCGACGAAACGGTACGTGCCACGGCCAGCAACGCCGGCTACCTCGACATCAAGATGCAGCCCGAGCGCAAGAACCGGATCAAGGTGGTGATGCTGCTGGACGTGGGCGGCACCATGGACGACCACATCGAGCGTACCCAAGAGCTGTTCTCGGCGGCAAAGAGCGAATTCAAGAACATGGAGTTCTACTACTTCCACAACTGCGTCTACGACTACCTGTGGAAGAACAACCGCCGCCGCCATGCCGAGCGCTTCGACACCTGGGACGTGCTGCGCAAGTACCCGCCCGACACGCGCCTGATTTTCGTCGGCGACGCCACCATGAGCCCCTACGAGGTGCTGGCCCCGGGCGGCTCGGTCGAATACAACAACGAGGAAGCCGGCGCCGAATGGCTCGCGCGCTTCTGCCGCGCCTTCCCGAAATTCGCCTGGCTCAATCCGGAGCCGGAACACCTGTGGCAGTACCGGCAATCGATCGCGGTGATCCGGCAGATCATGAATAACCGGATGTTCCCGGTGACGCTCGAAGGGCTGGAGCGGGCGATGCGTTTGTTGAGCAAATAACCGGGCCGCGGGCCATTCAAACGTCACGCGTGGGCACGGAGTGCCCACCCTACGTTACGCATCAGCTGCCGGGTTTGTAGGGTGGGCACTCCGTGCCCACGCGGTAACACCATCCGATCAGACGCCCCTCTTCCCTCCATCACACCGCCCGTGCTATACACCTACGCATGAGCACCTATCGCGTCCTGATCATCGGCGGCTACGGCTTCTTCGGCACCCGCCTCGCCACTCTCCTCTCCCGCCAGCGTGGCTTGCATATCCTCGTCGCCGGCCGTTCCCTTACTGCGGCACGGGCGCTGGTGGACAAGCTGTCACCGGGCGCCAGCTCGCAGCTCGAAGCCCAGGCAATCGATATCGCGTCGCCCGCGCTTGCGCAGACCTTGTCGGCGTTGCACCCGGGTGTCGTCATCCACACCGCCGGCCCCTTCCAGGGCCAGGACTACCGGGTAGCCGCAGCCTGCATTGAAGCAGGAACCCACTATATCGACCTGGCCGACGGCCGCGACTTCGTGGCCGGCATCGCTGCACTGGACCAGGCCGCCACGCGTGCCGGTGTGCTGGTCACCAGCGGCGCCAGCTCGGTCCCTGCCTTGTCGTGCGCCGCGGCGGATGCACTGGCAGCAGGCATGGCGCGGGTGACGAACATCGACATCGGCATCAGCCCCGGCAACCGCACCGACCCCGGGCTTTCCACTGTGCGCGCCATCCTTGGCTATTGCGGCAAGCCCCTGCCCGGCGGCGCAACCGGGTGGCGCGGAACACGCACCCATACCTATCCGGCGCCGGTCGGCCGCCGCCTGTTGTCTCCCTGCGACGTCCCCGACCTCGTCGTGCTGGGCCCGCGGTTTCCCGGCCGGCCGCAGGTCGACTTCAACGCGGGGCTCGAACTGACACTCCTGCACCGCGGCATGAACCTGATGGCGCTGCTATCCCAGCGTGGACTGGTGGGTAACTGGGCGGATCACGCCGTGTGGCTTAAACGGGTGGCCGACCGGATCCGCCGCTTCGGTTCCGATACCGGTGCCATGCATGTGCACGTGAGGGGCGCTAGTCCGGCTGGCGTCACGCTGACGCGCAGGTGGTCGCTCGTTGCGGTCGACGACGATGGCCCCTTCGTTCCGACGCTCGCCGCAGCGGCGCTGGTGCGACGGCTCGCGGCCGGCGAGATGTTTCCATCCGGCGCCCGGCCCTGCCTCGGACTGCTGTCGCTGCAAGACTTCGAACGCGAAGCGGCTGGCCTAGCCATCACCATGAAAGCTGAACCGTGAGCACATCGATGTACGAAACCGTCATGGGACCGGCGTTCGCGGAACTGGCCGAACCCGTGCAGGCCTTCCACCGCACCCGCGGCCGGCGCGAATTGCACGGCTGGGTCGAGACCGAGGCGCCGGCCTCGTTGCCGGCGCGGCTGCTGGCCCTGTGCCTGGGTACGCCCCTGAAACCTTCGTCCGGCGCCATCCGCTTCGAACTCGAGGCCGAGCCTGACTGCGAACTGTGGGTGCGGCACTTCCCGACGAATACCATGCAGTCGCGCATGCGCCTGCGCGAGGGCGAGCTGACCGAGCGCCTGGGACTGACGCTGCTGCACTTCCGGCTCGGCGCGCGGGAGGGCCGGCTGGTGATGCATCTGCAAGACTTGAAATTCCTCGGCATCCCCTGCCCGCGCTGGGCCTTGCCGCGCATCGTGGCCGAAGAGGAAGGGCGTGACGGCTGCCTCTACTTCACGGTGCGCGCGTCGCTGCCGCTGGTGGGCCAGGTGGCCGGCTACACCGGTCACCTGGTCGTACAAGAAACGGCGAAGGCCTAAGCGCGCGCTCCGCGCAGCGCATTGCGCACCACATACAGCCCGACCACGTCGAGCGCCGTGTGCACCATCATCGCCGCCAGCAAGCCCACGTTCTGGTAAATAAAGCCCAGCACCACGCTGGCGCCGAACACCCCTGCCGCCTGCACCAGCGTCGCGCGGTTCACACGGCGGAACTGGTACACCGGCGTATGCGTCAGCAGGAAGATGACGGACGTAATCCACACCCCCAGCAGCGGCTGCAGCGCCGCGCGAAACAGTAGTTCCTCGCCGATCGCGGCCGCGAGGCTGATCCAGACCGGGTTCAGGCCCGACAGGTCGAGCCGGCCGTAAGCGGTGATCGTGTTGGCCGTCGCTTCCGACTTGGCCGTCAGGCGAAAGCTCACATACGAGGCCACCGCCGCCAGCGCCGACAGCACCAGGCCGCACAGCAGCTGGGTCGCGATGCCCATCGGCCCGCGGATGACGGACAGGAACTCGTCCTGGGCCACGAAAATGATCAGGCAGGCGATCAGGGTAAAGCCGACGCAGGTCAGCACCTGGGCGGTGAGGCGGATGGGGGGACGTGCCTGGGTTTGCGGTTGCGGTGGAATCGGTTGGGACATGAAAACGCATCAAGAATGGCGGTGCGTCATTCTAGCAGCGGCCGCCGCCCAATCGTGCGCGGGTCGCGGCCCATCGGTCTTGTAAAATCGACAAAAGACCAGCCCGCCCTAGGCCGGACCCGCCGACGTATTTTCGAGGAGTACGCATGCCCGACCTGTTGCCGATCCTGACCAGCCTCGCGTGGCCGCTCGCGATCGCCATCGCCTGGATCGCCGGCGAATTCGGGCAGCGCTGGACCGGGCTGCCGCGCATCAGCTTTTATGGGCTGGCCGGCTTCGCACTGGGCAGTCCGCAGCTCGGCGTGCTGCCGGCTCCCGACGCCGGCGCCGCCTCGATGCTGGCCGACGTCGCCTTCGGCCTGATCCTGTTCGAACTCGGCTACCGCATCAACCTGCGCTGGCTGCGCAACAATCCCTGGATCGGCATCAGCGGCCTGGTCGAATCCTTGTCCACCTTCGTTGCCGTCTATTTCATCGCCGCCGCCTTCGGCACGCCCCAGCTGACCGCCCTGATGCTGGCCGCGCTGGCGATGGCGACCTCGCCCGCGACCGTGGTGCGCGTGATCAACGAGCAGCGCAGCTCGGGCCAGGTGACGGAACGGGTGCTGCACCTGACCGCGCAGAATTGCGTGCTGGCCGTCTTCGCCTTTAACGTCGTCGTCGGTTTCTGGATCTTCCGCACCTTCGAAGACCTGGGCGACGCCATCTGGAACAGCCTGGTGCTGCTGGCGGTGTCGATCCTCACCGGCGCCGTGTTCGGCCTGGCCGTGCCGGCGCTGCTGCGCGGTCTCAAGAATCCGCGCCAGGATGCGACCGTCGCCTTCGCACTGGCGGTGATCCTGCTGGTGGCCCTGTCGTATGCGGGCGGCCTGTCGCCGGTGGTGGCGACACTCGCCTTCGGGCTGGTGGCGCGTCACCGGCGCGTCGCCTACAGCCAGGCGCAACGCGGTTTCGGGGCGCTGGGCGAACTGCTGACGGTCTTGCTGTTCGTGTTCGCCGCTTCCACGCTCGACTGGGAGAAGGTCGCGGCCGGCAGCCTGCTCGCCGTCGTGATCGTGCTGGCGCGCCTGCTCACCAAGACCTTTGGGGTGATGGCGTTTGCGCACCTGTCGGGCATTTCGTGGCGCAAGGGCGCGCTGGCCGGGGTGGCGCTGGCGCCTTTATCCGTGTTCGTGATCCTCCTGCTGGAACACGCGCGCCTGCGCGGCGTGCACGTGGTGGAAGAGCTGCGCTCGGTGGCGGCGGTGACGATGCTGCTCGAAGTCTTCGGCCCGATCATCATCCAGCGCGCCCTGGTCTGGGCCCGCGAAGCTCCGGAGCTGCGCCATGCCGCTTGAGCCCTTCAGCCAGTCGACGCCATTGACCTTCGGGGTCGAACTCGAACTGCAGCTGGTCAGCCTGTCGGACTTCGACCTGACCGCGGCAAGTCCGGATTTGCTGCACCTGCTGTCGCGTAAGCCCTTCCCCGGCAACGTGACGCCGGAGATCACCGAGAGCATGATCGAGATTAATTCGAGCGTGCATTCGCACTATCCGGCGCTGCTGGCCGAATTGCAGGAGATCCGCGACACCCTGGTGGCGGCCGGCGACGTGCTCAACATCGGCATCGCCGGCGGCGGCACCCACCCTTTCCAGCACTGGTCGGAACAGAAGATCTTCCCGAAGCCGCGCTTCGAGCACCTGTCCACGCTGTACGGCTACCTCGCCAAGCAGTTCACCGTGTTCGGCCAGCACGTGCACATCGGCTGCGGCGACGGCGACAACGCGATGTATTTGCTGCATTCCCTGAGCCGCTACATCCCGCATTTCATCGCCCTGTCCGCCTCCTCTCCCTTCGTGCAGGGCCACGACAGCTTTTTCGATTCGGCGCGCCTGAATTCCGTGTTCGCCTTCCCGATGAGCGGCCGCGCGCCCTTCATGCTGACCTGGTCCGAGTTCGAGGCACACTACTACGCGAAGATGGAACGCACCGGCATCGTCAAGAGCATGAAGGATTTTTATTGGGACCTGCGGCCGAAACCCGAGTACGGCACGATCGAGCTGCGCGTGTGCGACACGCCCCTGACGGTGGAACGGGCGGCGGCGCTGGCGGCGTATTTGCAGGCGCTGTGCAGCTACCTGCTTGAACGCTTCGACGAACCGCCGGTCGAGGACGACTATCTCGTCTATAACTACAACCGCTTCCAGGCCTGCCGCTTCGGGCTGGAAGGCGCGATCACGCATCCGAAGACCTATGAGACGGTGTCGCTGCGGGAGGATATCCTGGCGACGCTGGCGAAGATGGAACCGTACGCGGCGGCGCTGGGGAGCCAGGATGGCTTAAAGCACCTGGCGGCCGCGGCGGCGAACGGGAGCGATGCGGCGCTGCTGCGGCAGCAGTACGAGCAGCAGGGAAGCGTGGAGGGGATGGTGCATGCGGCCATTAACTGGTTCCGGGGCGAGCGACGCTTTCGGCGTAGGTAGATACCGTCTTGCTCGTCAAGCCTTACATCGCAAATGTTGGATCGTAGGGCTTGCCGGTCTGGACGACACCAAAGCACAGATGCGCCAGCTTACGCATTGCAGCGCCGATAGCGGCCATCTTGG
>NZ_PPXQ01000012.1 GCF_004798585.1 Massilia sp. Mn16-1_5 | reverse complement strand
TGCTCGTCCGACCGGCCTGGGCTTTGATATCGGCGCGTACGAAAAGAAATAAGGACGTCGCACTGTCGATTTAATAGCAAGATTCATATCTTGAAACCCCTTGAGTGGAAGCACTCAAGGGGTTTTTCTATTGGGCGCCAAGTGGCCGATCCTGTTAACGCATCAACGTGACGTTGAGACGGCTCAATGTAAAAAATGATAACTCACGTAGATTCTTGAACGGGCTAGCATTGTCTTTGTTCGTCCTGTAAGCCCGAGATTGCCTCTGTTCAGTCAATCCTAATGACGAACAATCACCGACGACTTATTGCGGCGCCGCTTTGACTGGCAATGCACTCGTACAGGTTCCGAAACCATGCGCATTCTCTACATCAATCACTATGCCGGCTCTCCGCGCCATGGTATGGAGTACCGGCCCTATTATTTGGCGCGAGAATGGGTGCGTGCAGGGCACGTTGTACAAATTATCGGCTCTTCTCAGTCGCATATCAGAAGCAAGCAGCCCCAACTCGCGGGTCGAGGCCGCTTGGAGGAGACGATTGACGACATTTTATACACATGGTTTGAAACGCCGCCCTATATCGGCAACGGCATTGGACGGGTACGCAATATGGGGTCCTTCGTCAGCCGCTTGTTCCGCGAAAGTAAATGGATTTCGGCATCGTTCAGGCCGGATGTGGTCATCGCCTCGAGCACCTACCCGATGGACGTGTGGCCTGCGCACCGCATCGCAAAGCTGGCCGGCGCGAAACTGGTCTTTGAAATCCATGACTTATGGCCACTGACGCCGATGGAACTGGGTGGGAAGTCCCGCTGGCATCCTTTCATCATGCTGATGCAAGCAGCCGAGGACTACGCGTATCGCCATGCGGATGCGGTCGTGTCGATGTTGCCGAAAGTGCGCGGCTACGTGGAATCGCGCGGAATGGCACCGAATAAATTACATATCGTGCCCAATGGAATAGACCCGAGCGAATGGTTCGCAGGGAGTTCCGCGTTACACGCCGCAGCCGCGGAGGTGCTGAGCACGCTACACGAGCGCGGATACCCTTTGATCGGCTATGCGGGAACGCACGGCATCTCCAATTCGCTGGAAACGTTTCTGAGTGCTGCAAAGCTAATGCGTGAGGAAAAGGTCGCTTTCGTTCTGGTTGGCGATGGGCCGGACAAGGCACGTCTGCAGAAGTGGGTGTCGGAAGAGCAAATGGCAAATATCTGTTTTATCGATCCAATTCTCAAAGCGCAGATTCCCGCTTTGCTACGGCATTTTGATGTGGCCGGTATCAGCTGGCGACGGCAATCGCTCTATCGTTTCGGTATCGCCCCCAACAAGCTGATGGACTACATGATGGCAGCGCGGCCCGTGCTGCATGCTGTTGAAGCTGGGAACGACCCAGTAAGTGAAGCGGGTTGTGGCTTGACCATTCCCCCTGAAGACCCACCAGCAATGGCGGACGGTATCCGTGCGTTGCTGTCCCTGAATAAAGACGAGCGCGAGGCGATGGGGCAGCGGGGCAAGGAATTCGTGTTGAACAATCTGACCTATCCAATCCTGGCAAAAAAATTCCTGGCAGCGTGTAATTAATGCCGCGCTACGTGAAACTATATGTCTACATTCGATTTCGCATTAAAGAGAACCTTCGATATCTTCGTTTCTCTTATTGGCATCGCCGTTCTCTTCCCGTTAATCATCATATGCTGGATCATCGCGGCCATCGAAACCCGAAGCAATGGATTTTTTATACACGAACGGATTGGGCGGCATGGTCACGTCATCAAAGTATATAAAATTAAAACCATGTATCCGAGCAATGGTAAGCGGAGTCCAATTGCTTCCAATAATGCGGCGTCGATCACCAGGTCGGGTGCGTTTTTTCGAAAATACAAGCTTGACGAATTGCCCCAGCTCTTCAACGTATTGTCGGGAAGTATGAGTATTGTCGGCCCGCGGCCGGATGTGCCAGATTATGCCGATCAATTAGAGGGGGGTGATCGGATTATATTGCGCTTACGTCCGGGTATTACGGGTCCGGCATCCATCAAGTACAAGGCCGAGGAAGAGTTACTGTCGGCCTCGGAAGACCCTGTTTTATACAACGACACGGTTATTTGGCCGGACAAGGTAAGGATCAACAAGGAATATTACAACAGATACTCTTTTGTAGCTGATATCAAATATATTATCCAGACCTTTTTAAAGTGAGGGCTACATGAACATGCCGGTCGCCAGCTGGCCGAGTTTCTCCGATGAGGAGGCGACAGCCGTCAAGAATGTCATTCTCTCCAATAAAGTGAACTATTGGACCGGTTCCGAATGCCGCGAATTCGAGAAAGAATTTGCAGCATGGACAGGAAGCGAATATGCGATTGCACTTTCCAATGGTACGCTGGCATTGGATGTCGCACTCATAGCGCTCGGGGTGCAGGCTGGCGACGAAGTCATCGTCACTCCGCGTACTTTCCTCGCCTCTGCAAGTGCCATCGTCAATGCCGGCGCCACTCCGGTGTTTGCCGACGTCGACCGGGAAAGCCAAAATATCACCGCCGAGACGATCAGGGCAGTAATGACGCCCCGCACCAAGGCGATCATCTGTGTCCACCTGGCAGGGCTGCCGTGCGACATGGATCCCATCATGACGCTGGCGGAAGCACACGACATTTTTGTGATCGAGGATTGTGCCCAGGCTCACGGCGCCCGCTATAAAGGCCGGATGGTTGGCAGTATCGGACATATCGGTGCATGGTCGTTCTGCCAGGACAAGATCATGACGACGGGGGGCGAGGGCGGAATGGTGACGACCAATTCGCGCAAGTTGTGGTCGGCCATGTGGTCTTACAAGGATCACGGCAAGTCGTGGGAAGCGGTATATGAGCGCTCGCACCCACCCGGCCACCGTTGGGTCCATGAGTCCTTCGGCACCAACGCGCGGATGCTGGAAACCCAGGCCGTCATCGGCCGCATACAACTGCAGCGAATGGCTTTATGGACGGCGCAGCGGCGAGTAAATGCGGCGCGAATCGCTGCGGTGTGCCGGGAATATGCCGTCGTGAGGGTCCCGGTGGTCCCCGCCAACGTAGAGCATGCGTTCTACAAGTTCTATGTCTTTGTCGAACCGGATAAACTCGCCAATGGCTGGACACGCGATCGGATAGCGAATGAAATTGCGGTCCAGGGTGTTCCTTGTGCCCCGGGAAGCTGCTCCGAGGTTTATCTGGAGAAGGCTTTCGACAACACGGGCTTTCGTCCTGAGCGCCGCTTGAAAGTGGCGCAGGAATTGGGCGAAACGAGCCTCATGTTCCTGGTACACCCGACGCTGACGGACGCGGACATCGAAAGAACCTGCCAGGTGATCGGCGACGTGTTGTCCATCGCCGAGAAAAAATAGTTGGGAAGCCTGGTCTGGCATTGATTCTCAGATGGCTGCCAGACCTCGTGCTCGCTAGATAGCTACCATAATGATGATCGCGCAACTCGTCGATATTGGTCATACGGCAGTCATGGTTCCTGTGGCTGCCGCAATCGGGGCCTGGCTGGTGATGGGGCGGACCTGGCGGCTGGCCCTGTGTTGGTGCCTGATGTTCGCTGCCGGTCTCAGCATCGTGGCGATGTCGAAAATTGCGTTTCTCGGATGGGAAACCGGCATTCCTTCCATCGACTTCCAGGCGCTGAGCGGGCATGCATTCCGTTCGGCTGCAGTGATTCCGGTTTTCTTTTTCGTCGTGTTACAAGTCGCACAGGCGTCCTGGCGGGCGGCAGGGGTCGTGTTTGGTATGGTAGTCAGCCTTGGCGTGGGCGTCCTGCTGGTCCGCTTCCAGTTTCATACGGTCTCGGAAGTCATTCCCAGCCTGGCGTTGGGGAGTACGGTGAGCCTGGGCTTTGTCCGCGTCGCAAACAAACTGCCGGCGCCGCTGATCAACCGCTGGAGTGTTCTATTCAGCCTGACGATGTTTCTTGTTATGTGCGGCCTCAAGCCCTCCAAGATCAGTCCTCATCTGGTTGATGTCGCGCTTTATCTTTCGGGCCGGGACTATCCGCATCTGTGGTCCAGACAACAAGATGTGCAATCTCCTCGTCTCGTCTGCAGGCCAGCAAATTCAAGTTTTAGACCAGCCAGGAGCTATTGACCCGGGAGCCGGTGCCGCGTGGGATGCCAGTGACCATGCAGGGCAAGGCGTCAATGCTCGCTCCGCGGTACTCGGGCAACCCGGAGTGGAGCCCGCTACGGAAGGGCTGAGGCCAGGGCGGAAGATCCCCGGCCTGGACCCCGCATGCTTCAGTTCAGGTCGCTCGACAGCTGTTGCACAATCCGGCTTGTCGCATCGCCGTCGCCATACGGCGCGATCGCTGCGCCGGTGCTGCCAAGACTGTCGAACAGGCTCTTCCGTACCGACGCGGCATCGACCGGCGGGGCAAGCCGGTTCCAACCGGCGTCCACCAACTCCGTCCATTCCGTTTCGTCGCGTAAGGTTACGCAGGGCACCCGATAGAAGAAGGCTTCCTTTTGGACACCGCCTGAGTCTGTGGCGATCACTGCTGCATGTTTTTCGAGCTGCACCATCGCCAGATAGGCCAGCGGCTCAAGCAGTACCACTGCTTGCGCCAAGGCTTGCAGCTTACCTTGTTGCGCCAGCACGCCGCGTGTGCGCGGGTGCAAGGGCAACACCACCGGCAGGTCTTTGGCCACATGGATCAGGGCTTCGACAATAGCGCCTAGCCTGGCCGGATTATCGGTATTTTCCGCGCGGTGTATCGTGGCAAGGCAATATGCCCCGGGTTGCACACCATGCTCCCGAGTCAGCTTGCCCAGCGTACCGTCATGCGGGCCGACGCGTGCGCCGTGATGCAAGGCCACATCGAACATGACGTCGCCCACCATATGGATGTGGTCCGGTGCCATGCCCTCGCGCCGCAAATGAGCGCCAGCCCCTTCGTTAGGCGTAAACAGCCATCGGGCGACGCGGTCGGTCAGGATGCGATTGATTTCTTCGGGCGAGGCCATGTTGAACGAACGCATGCCAGCCTCCACATGGGCCACCGGAACGTGCAGCTTGATCGCCGCGAGTGCACCAGCCAGTGTGGAATTGGTGTCGCCGTACACCATCACGGCGTCTGGTTTTTCTGTCGACAGCACTTGTTCTATTGCGGTCAACATACGCCCGGTCATCTCGCCATGGCCGCCGCCGTGGATATCGCAATGATAGGCGGGCGGCGCCATGCCCAGTTCGGCGAAGAACACGTCGGACATATTGGCGTCGAAATGCTGGCCGGTATGGACGACGATTTCCGTTAGCCGGTCCGAGGCGGCGAGGGCCGCGGAAACGACGCTGGCTTTGATGAATTGCGGACGTGCGCCAATGATGGTGACGATTTTTTTAGGTGGCATGGTGGTACCTGTGGCGTAGACGATGAGGGCGGGCGTGGGCAGGGTGCCGCTGGATCACCAGGTCAGGTTTTCGTAAAACCGAGTCAGGTTCTCCTTGGTATTGGCTCTCCAGTTCGTTTCAACCTGACGCGGATGGGTCAGCAAATAAATCCGCCGGTGGCCTCGCAGGGCCTTGTGCGGCGAAGTAGGGTGGTAGAACTGCGGCGGCGGGCGGTCGGCGATATAAATATCGACGTGCTCCATCAGGATACGATCGTAGGACTCGACTTCGATTCCACAACGGCGGCGCAGCTCCTCGTCGGCCAGGATTTCGGTGTTGTTCACCTTGAGTATGCGGTTGGCAAAATCGCCGTGCCCCGCCACCGTTCGCAGCTTGATTCCGACACGCTGTTCGATACGCTCGAAATTTGTCATGAAGTCCTTACGGATTTCCGGCAGCCTGGCGCGCAGCGGCTCCGCGCACCTGATCCTGTTTTTCTTGGCATAGGTCGCCAGCTCTTCGTAGTGGTAGCTCGCTTCGCTGCCGTATTCCTCGATTTCGCGCATCAAGCCGACATCCAGGGTGCAGAGCCTGAAGTAGAAGCTCGATTTGATACCGTATTTCTTTTCGAGCTCGAACAGTTTGCGCGTGGTGCGTAGGTCGCTATCGATGTCATGGCGATGGACCATGACACGCTCCGGCAAAGCTTGGCCTTTGCTCACCATGTCGTGGTAGCAGCGCACCGATGTTTGTACAAAACCCGCCTGCTTGGCGGCACGGACCAAATCCTCGTATGCGGGCAGCTGAGATGGCATCAGGTAATCGCCATATAAACGGTTGAGAATGGCGTTCATTGGATCGAATATTTCGCGCGATAGGGTTGGAATCCGAGCATGGTCTTGAACATCTTCAAGCCCTGGCTGGCACCGAAATACGTGTCGTACATCAGGTAGCGGCAGCTGCGTTCCTCGATCAGGCGGGAGACGATTTCCGTGACCATCAGGTGCATCGCACCGTCGTTGTTGCGGATGCCGAGCAGCCGGTTGAACGAGACAAAATTTCCGTAGCGGCCGAGGTCACCATAGGCCATCAACCTGCCGGCGGGGTTGAAAACGCCGTAATGCAGGTGATTCCTGGCACGCGAGTAATGGGTCACCTTCTCAAGGTAAGCACGATCCATCGGCCGTCCCTGCCTGACCTGTACCGAGGTGTTGATCTCATAGATCTCGTCTACGTAGTCGTTGCGATCGATCTCGACCACGCGGTAGCCTTTGGTACGTGCCCGGCGCGCATGGTAAGCCCCCGAGTTGCTACCCTTGATGCTGTCCAGGTACTCCTGGTAGCTGCCGAAGTGCGTCAAGTCGACCAGGGCCGCGCCCAGGGCCTTGTTCTGGAACACTTTGTAGCGTGGGTGGCGCTTGGTGAAGTAACGATGCATCATGTCGACATCGTCAGGTTCCAGGTCCAAGCGAAACTCCAGCCGCGCTACCGGAAGCTTGGCGATGGTGACACCTAGGTCAATGAGCTGGGACAGTTTGTTTGGCATGCGAGATCACTCCATAGAAATCGATCAGCCTGGCTGCCTGGACCGACCAGTTGTACTTATCGTGGACCGCTTTGCGGCCGTTCTCGCCCATCGACCTGGCGATGTCCGGATTAGCCAGCAGATAGTCGATCGCCGCGGCGATCGCCTTCGGATCGGTAGGATCGACGCACAGGCCGCACCGATTGCCCTCGATGATCTCGCGCCACAGCGGAAAATCCGACGCGATCACGGGGATGCCCGAGGCCATGTACTCGAACATCTTGGTGGGCAGCGAGTCGAGGTGGTTGGGCAGAGGCAGGAAGTTGACCAGTCCCGCCGCCGAACGCCGCATCACGTCGCGCACCCCCGCGCGGTCGAGGAAGCCGAGTTCGTTGACCCTGGCCCAGCCCGGATCGGCCTTCACCTGCGCTTCGACGGCCGGTTCGAAAAAGCTTCCCACCAGGTTGAGCCGGCCCGACGAGCCCAGCAACGCACAGGCATGGACCAGCTCGCGGATCCCGCGGACCTCGCCGATACCGCCGACGTAGCACACTTCGGACAGCTTGTCGGCGCTGCCGTGGGCCGCGTCCAACTCCTCCGCCATCGGGAAATTATTCACGTCGACCGTCAGCGGGTGGATCTTGAGAAAAGAGTCGCGAATAAAGGGTGTTGCGGCGATGATGCCGTCGAAGCGCGCGCACACGTAACGTTCGAGCAGGGCAAAGCTCTTCGAGAGCACGCGCCGCGTAACGGGACCCAGGTAGGGTTTGCCCAGCAGCTGGCGCGGCACATCCTCGTGCGAATCGAAGATGACGGTCTTGCCGCGGCGCTTTAACGCGAGACCGACCAGGATCAGTTCGGGATCGTGCAAGTGATAGATGTCGGCATCGAGCGCAATGGCTTGCTCGAACACGCGGCGCGTGGTGCGGAACACGCGTTGCAGGAGGCCTGGCAGCCGCCCCACGTCGGCAATCGTCACGCCATCCCTGCATTCGTTGCCCTTGCCGTCAGCCACCACCAAGCTCACCTCATATCCATGTGCGGCGAGGGTGCGGCACTGCTTCATGAAAATGCGGGTGTCGTTGCGCTGATGTGCGGAGCTCAGGTGGGCAACCCGGCGCCGGGCTTGTTTTCCCTGGGCCGGCAGTGCGACACGGTCTTCGAGCGTGCTTGCGTTCGACATGGTGCGAGTAGTGTGAGTGGTCATGATGCGGGAACGCGCGCCGGCGCTGCCTTGGTGCGGCGTCGCGTCCCCTCCAAAACGGGTGCCGCTCAGCGCGCGTCGCTTGCCGTGTCAGCCAGTGCGTCCTCTGCCAGCAAACCGGCAAGCTCGCCGGAGCCAGGCGGCGTGACGCCGGCCGCCTTCAGCAGCGCGACCGCGACTTCACGGGTGGTCGCGGCCGACTGGTAGGGGCCCATTGGCAGGCTCATCACCATGGCCGACATCGCGTCCGCGACCGGGTAGCTTTCGCCAGCGGCCAGGTGGGCGTAGGCCGGCTGCCGGTGCATCGGCACGGGGTAGTGCACCGCCGTTGGAATGCCGGCAGCGTGCAAGGCTGCCTGGACGCGCTCGCGCTCCTCGACCACCACCGTGTACTGGGCGTAGACCGAGCTGCGTTCCGGCGCCCGTCCCACCAGGCCGACGCGTCCCGACAGCAAGGCGTTATAACGGGCCGCGGTCGCGGCGCGCTCGGCGCACTCCCATTCGAAGCGATCGAGCTTGGCCAGCACGACGGCGCATTGCAGCGTGTCCATTCGTCCGCCAACGCCGATCCGGGTGTGTACATAGCGACGTGACTGGCCGTGCACGCGGATTTCGCGCATGGCGGTGGCCAGGCCGTCGTCGCTGGTAAAGATCGCGCCGCCATCGCCATAGCAGCCGAGCGGTTTACTGGGAAAGAAGCTGGTGCAACCGATGGTGGACAGATTGCAGCTTTTCTTGCCGCGGTAGGTCGCGCCAAAGCTCTGGGCAGCATCTTCGATGACCGCGAGGCCGTGGCGGGCGGCGATCGCGTTGATTTCATCCATGTCGGCCGGCTGGCCGTACAGCGACACCGGCATGATCGCGCGGGTGCGCGGCGTGATCTTCGCTTCGATCAGGTGCGGGGCAAGGTTACAGGTTGCCCGGTCGATGTCCACAAACACGGGGGTGGCGCCGAGCAGCACGATGGCTTCCGCGGTCGCGATGAACGAGAAGGGCGTGGTGATGATTTCGTCGCCAGGCTTGATGCCAAGTGCCATGAGCGAGATCACCAAGGCCTCGGTGCCCGACGCGACCGTGATGCAATGCCGCGCACCGGTGTACTGGGCCAGGCGCGACTCGAGTTCGGCTACCTCGGGACCCATGATGTACTGGCCGTGGTCGAGTACGGCCTGGATCCGGCTGTTGATCAGTTCGCGGGATGCTGCATATTGTGCTTTGAGATCGATAAATTCCATGTCGAATCCGTGAGGTCAGGGTTGAGGGTGCGGCACCAGGGTGCAGACGCCGCCCTGCAACAGATAAATGTCTCCGGTGTGCGGGCAGCGCGCTTCGCCACTGCCTTTCATTCGCAGCGGCAGGCGTTCGCCGAAGCGGCTCATCCAGCCGATCTGGCGCGCCGGCACGCCCGCCATCAGTGCAAACGCAGGCACGTCGCGCGTGACCACGGCCCCGGCGCCGATGAACGCGTATTCGCCGACGGTGACGCCGCAGACGATGGTGGCGTTGGCGCCGATCGTCGCACCACGCTTCACCAGGGTGCGCCGGTATTCGTTCTTGCGTTCGACTGCCGCGCGCGGGTTGTGGACATTCGTGAACACCATGCTGGGACCGCAAAAAACATCGTCTTCGAGTGTGACAGCGTCGTAGACGGACACGTTGTTCTGGATCTTGACCCGGTCGCCTATGCGTACGTCGTTACCGACAAAAACGTTCTGGCCGAGCGAGCAGCCGGCGCCGATGCGCGCCGCGGCACAGATGTGGGCGAAATGCCAGACCCGGGTCCCCGGCCCGAGGGTAGCGCCGGCGTCGACGATGGCGCTCGCATGAATAGGGGAGTCGATCGGATGGCGGTCCATCTCAGTACTCCAGCGGCAGGGCGACGCGCTTGCCGTCCCGCGCCGACATATAGGCGGCGACCAGCACTTCGAGCGACTTGAGGCCCTCGCGGCCGTCCGTTTCCGGCTCGGCCTCACCGCGCAGCACCTTGATAACATTGTCGTAGTAGAGCGGATGGCCGAAACCGTAGACCGAGGTGGTCTGGTAGCTGGCGTCGCGCACCTTGTCGTCGTCGGCGTCGGGCTGGGCGAATTCCCATTGCTGGACCTCGTTGACGGCGACGCCGCCAATGCGCACCGTGCCATGTTCGCCAAGGATGGTGATCGATCCTTCCATGTTGCGCGGATAGGTCAGCATCGTGACGTTCATCGAGCCGAGTGCGCCGTTGCGCCAGCGCAAGCTGATGACGCCGGTGTCCTCGACCTCGATGTTGCGCGCCAGCGTGGCCGTGTAGGCCTGCAGGCTTTCGACGGGGCCGACGATCCAGTCGATCAGGTCGACGTAGTGGCTGGCCTGGTTCATGAAGGCGCCGCCGTCGAATTCCCAGGTGCCGCGCCATTTGGCGCTGTTGTAGTACTCGTCGGGGCGGGTCCAGAACACGTTCAGGTTCACCATGTAGATGCGCCCGAAACGTTTTTTCTCGACGGCGCTCTTGAGCAGCTGGAGCGTCGCATTGCGGCGGTTCTGCTTGACGACGAACAGGCGCACGCCGGCGGCGTCGGCGGCCGCCACCATGCGCTTGCCGTCTTCCCAGCGTGTGGCCATCGGTTTTTCGGTGATCACGTGGCGGCCGGCGCGGGCGATCTGGACTGCCTGTTCCGGGTGCAGGCCGGACGGCGTCGTGACGATGAAGGCGTCGGCATCGCAGCGCGCCAGCATCTGGTCGAGGCTGGTGTAAGCCTCGGCGCCGGTCTTGTCGGCCGCGACGGCCAGTGCGCGCGGGTCGACGTCGCACACGCCGGCCAGTTCGCAGCGGTCGCTATGCTGGCGGATGGCGCCGAAGTGGTTGTTGGCGATGCGGCCGCAGCCGACCAGGGCAAAACGAATCTTGCGATCGAGGATGGCAGGGGGATAGTTGCGCATGATCTTCTCCGGTGGACGAGCTCAGGCCTTCACGACGTTGGGCAGGCGTTCGAGGTAGACGCCGCGGGTGTCGACGATCAGGTTGGCGTAGCGGCGGATCATGTCGTAGTCGAAGGCACTGTGGCTGGTCGCCAGCAGGACCAGGTCATAGGAGGCCAGCGCGTCCGGGGTCAGTTTCACGCTCGACAGGTCGAAGCGGTGCTCGCGCATGCGCGGGAAGACCGGCACGTGCGGATCGGAATAGTCGACGTGCGCGCCCTTGTCGCGCAGGATCTCCATCAGCTCGACCGAGGGCGATTCGCGCATGTCCTCGACGTCCTTCTTGTAGGCGATGCCCAGCACCAGCACACGGCTGCCCATGACCGAGCGTCCGCGCTGGTTCAGCGCATCGGTCACCTTGCCGATCACCCAGTGCGGCATGTCGCTGTTGATTTCGCCTGCCAGTTCGATGAAGCGGGTATGGACGCCGTACTGGCGCGCCTTCCAGGTGAGATAGAAGGGATCGATCGGGATGCAGTGCCCGCCCAGTCCGGGACCCGGGTAGTAGGGCGTGAAGCCGAAGGGCTTGGTTGCGGCGGCGCGGATCACTTCGTGGATGTCGATCTCCATCTTGTCGGCGATGATCTTCATCTCGTTGACCAGGCCGATGTTCACGGCGCGGTGGATGTTCTCGAGCAGCTTGGTCAGTTCGGCGGCGCGGGTCGAGCTGACTGGCACCACACGGTCGATCGCCGCGCCGTACAGGGCCACGCCCGCCTCCAGGCAGGCCGCGGTGCTGCCGCCGCAGACCTTGGGAATGGTGCGGGTCTCGAAATGCGGGTTGCCCGGGTCTTCGCGTTCGGGGGAGAACACGAGGAAGACGTCGCGTCCCACGGCCAGGCCGCGCGACTCGAGGCGCGGGCGCAGTTCCTCCTCGGTGGTGCCGGGATAGGTGGTGCTCTCGAGCGAGATCAGCTGGCCCGGACGCACGAAGGGCAGCAGCGCGTCGGTGGTGTCGAGCACGAAGGAAAGGTCGGGCTCGCGATAGGCGTTGAGCGGAGTCGGCACGCAGATGATCAGGACATCCGGCTCGCCTGCGCGCGTGAAATCGCTGGTGGCCTCGAATCCGCCAGCACGCGCAGCCCCGATTGCCTCTGCCGGGATGTGCTCGATATAGCTTTCGCCGCGATTGAGCTTGTCGACCTTGGCGGTATCGATGTCGATCCCGAGCACCCGGAAGCCGACTGCCGCGTAGCGCAGCGTCAGGGGCAGCCCGACGTAGCCGAGTCCGATGATGCCGATGACCGCGGTGCGGTCGCGCAGTTTGGCAGTGAGCTGCTGCAGGTGGGCCGATTGTTGTTCGTCGCGCATGTGTTCCTCGCCAACTTTAAGTGGTGGGTGGGTGGAGAAGGGGCGGTGCCGCTAGATGCGGAAGGGCACGAATTTGTGGATGAGACTCAGCCTTGCCTTGCCCGATTCGAGTTCGGGTTCGGGGGCTTGCGCCGGTGTGCTGGCCGGAAGCTGGGGTGTGTATTCGCTCACGATGGCCTTGACCATCGATTCGATCATGCCGCGTTCGTGCGTTTCGCAGGCCATCATCAGGCAGGTGATGCAGGTCTCGAGCACGCTCGGACGCAGGGCGTTTTCCTTCATGCGCATGATGCGCGGGTGTTCGCTGGGGAACACGGTGCCGTCGGTCAGCAGTTCCTCGTGCAGCTTTTCGCCCGGGAACAGGCCCACGAACTTCACTTCGATGTCGCCTTCCGGGTGCTGCGACGTCTTCTCGGTCAGGCCGGACATGGCCAGCAGCGTCCGCGCCAGTTCGACGATGCGTACCGGTTCGCCCATGTCGAGGACGAAGACGTCGCCGCCCTTGGCCATGGCGCCGGCCTGGATGACCAGCTGGGCCGCCTCGGGAATCAGCATGAAGTAGCGCGAGACGTCGGGGTGGGTGATGGTCAGGGGGCCGCCACGTGCGATCTGGCGCTGGAACAGGGGAATGACCGAGCCCGACGAGCCGAGCACATTGCCGAAGCGGACCATGCAGAAGGTCGTCCGCCCGTCGTGCTTGGCGGCTGCCGCCTGGAAGATCAGTTCAGCGATACGCTTGCTGGCGCCCATGATGTTGGTCGGGCGTACCGCCTTGTCGCTCGAGATCAGGACGCAGGTTTCGACCTGGTGGGTGGCGCAGGCGGCGGCGATGACCTGGGCGCCCAGCACGTTGTTGCGCAGGCCCTCGACGATGTTGGTTTCGACCAGCGGCACGTGCTTGTAGGCGGCGGCGTGGTAGACCGTGTCGACGTGGCCGCTGGACAGGATGCGCTCGACCAGGTCGGCATTGCAGACCGAGCCGAGGTGGGCGTCGATGCGCAGGTCGGGGAAGCGGGTGCTAAGTTCCTGGCGGATCGTGTACAACGCGAATTCGGAATGGTCGAGCAGATGCAGGCGGGTCGGACCGAGCGTGACGATCTGGCGGCACAGTTCGCTACCGATGGAGCCGCCGGCCCCGGTGACGAGCACCGTCTTGCCGCGGACGCAGCGGGCGAACAGGTCGAGCCGCGGCGGTACCGGCGGGCGGCCGAGCAGGTCCTCGAATTTCAGTTCGCGGATCGAATCGCGGGGGCGGGTCCGTTCGTCGGCCAGGTCGACCAGCCGGCTCAGGATCTTGGTGGTGACACCGGCACCGGCAAGGCGCTGCATGATGTCGCGCAGGCGTTCCGGCGGCATGCCGGGCACCGCGATGACGACGGTGCGGATCCCGTGTGCGCTGACCAGGTCGGCCAGGCGGTCGGTGTGGAACACGCGCAGCCCGGCGATGGTGCGGTCGTTCAGGGCGCGCTTGTCGTCGAAAAAGCAGACCGGGCGGTATTCATCGCTGTTGCGCATGGTTTGTGCGAGGCGCGCGCCCGCTTCGCCGGCGCCGTAAATGGCGACCGCATCCGAGGCCGGCCGGCGCGTGCTGTGATTGCGCAGAAAATTACGCATGCCGATGCGCGAGGTGACGACATAGGAAAAGACGATGAACCAATAAATCGCCAGCGCACTGCGTGGAAACATCGCATCGTTAATCGCGAACAGCACGACATAGGCGCATAAGACTGCGATCCCGAGCGCCAATCCGGTCGCGCTCAATAAGCGGCCGTCGATAAAGCGAATCACCGCGCGATACAGGTCGGACATCGAAAAAGCGGCGATGGTTACCAGTGCGACGATCAGGTAGGAGGCGGGGCCATAATGAGATGCGAGTTTCATGTCGCCGCCGCGCAATAACATCGCGATCAGAAAACATAATGGCAATGCGACCAGGTCGATACAGACCATCAGCGCTATTTTGGTAGTCCGGTGCAGCGATACCATTGCGGCGCAAAACTGGCTTAATACACGGTTCGATAAGGTTGGCATGATGCGCGTTACTCGTCGGGTGATTGCAATGGGATCGCTAAAGGCGGCGCGTGAAATGGCAGTGCGTAATGAAATAAAAAGCGGGAAGAGATAAAAAGATTTTGTCGGAAATGATCTCTAGGAAAATATAATCCGTTACAAAACGACTATGATTGTTGAGTAAAATTATTATCTGCTTCAGCCGGATTGCTGAGTTTGACCCTGCTCAACCGCGAATTGCGAATTAAAACGAAACAGGCTGTTTATTTAATTTAGGAAATGTAATTTGGAAATAAATCGCGATCCGATCGGCAATAGATTTCCTCTTGGAATAAACTAAGGAGCAATTGCGCGGCAAGAAGAAGCTGGCCGTGACACCGGGGCGCGTCAAAGGCGTACGTGGAGGGGAAGGGCGGGAGCAGCGCCAGCTACAAAGAGGCACTGCCGCACAGGGGCGGCAGCGAAGGAGAAAGGCGGCAGGCTAAGGACGCCTGTGGCAGGCGCCGCGCAGCATGGTGGTTCAGGTACCCGGACGGGGCTGCGGTGCCATGGGCGGCACCACGATGTTGTCGTTCAGGCGCAGGAACTTGAAGCCGGCCAGGCGCTGGCCGTTCTTGCCTTCGCGTGCATTGCGCGCCTCGCGCTCGGCGGCGCGGGCAATGAAGGATTCGAAGCTTTCCTCGCGTACCTTCGGTTCCTGCGAATGCAGGAAGTGGCGCTCGCCATTCGGCCCGAGCACCACCAGGCCGACGTGCGACGCCCAGTGCTCGCCGTCGCGGGTCGAGATCACGTTCACGAAATCGCCTTCGCGCAGCTGGCCCGCGATGGCCGCGACCTGTTCCTTCGGCACATAGCTCTGGCGGCTGGTTTCGACCGGGATGTCGCGTTCGGTGTTGTGGCGCGTTTTGAGAAAGCGCGCGCGGTCGACCCGCATCCCGTAGCTCGGCCCGTTCGGTCCCGCCAGCTCGGCGCTGATGTCGGTGACGAGCCAGTTGTTGGCAACGTTCCAGTCCATCTCGGTATAGTGATTGCGCGTGGCGACCCCGATCACGCCGTCGCGGTAACGGATGCGCTGCAGCATCCAGAAAAACTCTTCCCATGAGCGCGACAAGGCCATCGCATAGGTGTGTTCCGCAAACACGACGCAGTCGCTGCGCTCGAGGCTGAACATCGGCAAATCGTCGTGGACTTCGAAGGGAAACTCGCCGAGCAGGTTCAGCAGGTAGGGCTGGCCCAGGTTCTTGCGGCCGATGGCGGCGATGCGGTGCCGCAGGTCGGGCTCGGCGGCGTGCACCCAGGCCACATAACGCCCGGCTTCGACCGGCGTCATCTGATAGATCTGTTTCTGGAGGATGCTCTCGATCGCCACCGAAGCGGCGGGTGGCGTCCTGGCGGGCGACAGGGTGGTCTGGCTGGCACAGCCGCCAAGCGTTGCGGCAGCGAGCAGCAGGGGGACAAAGCGCATGAACGGGTCTCCGTGTGGTGTTTTCAAGACGCTAACGCGGCCACGCGGAATTTGACAATAACAATTTGTCGTTCATCCATCACCTGATGTTGTGCCAGTCAAACATTCCTTCAAGTTATGGCTACGGGATCACAAGTAATTTTCCTGTAATTAACTTATAGCTAATACTATCACTATGGCAGCGCTCGTCCGCCGCCCGCCGCAGTACACATACTTATATCAGGAGAGAGAGAGCATGTTCAAACAGAAGCCCCTGGCAGCTGCCGTTTCGATGGCGTTGTGGAGCCTGACCGCCTTGCCGGCGATGGCGCAGACGGCAGACGCCGAAGCGCCGATGCAGACCGTCGAAGTGACGGGTATCCGCGCCTCGATGGCCAAGTCCTTGAGCGTCAAGAAGAATGCGACCGCCAACGTCGAGGTGATCACGGCGGAAGACGTGGGCAAGATGCCGGACAAGAACCTGGCCGATTCGCTGCAGCGCCTGGCAGGTGTTGCCGTCCGTACCGACTACGACGAGGCGGAAAAGGTCTCGATGCGCGGGACGAATGCCGACATGACCCTGATCATCTTCAATGGCCATACCGTTTCCGGTGGCGATTGGTATGTTGCCGACCAGCTCTCGAGCAGCCGTTCGACCAGCCTGTCGCTGATGCCTTCGCACGTGCTGAACCAGGCGCTGGTGTACAAGACCTCGCAGGCGAATATCGTCGACGGCGGCCTGGCCGGCACCATCAACGTCACGACGCGCAAGCCGCTGTCGCAGAAAGAGCGCCTGAGCGGCGTCATCAGCGCCGGTGTCAGCTACGCCGACCTGCCGGGCCGCGCCGCGCCGGACATGAACGCCACCGTCAACTGGAAGAACGAAGCGGGCACCTTTGGCGTGATCGTCCAGGGCTTCGCCGAAAAGCGCCATGTGCGCCGCGATTCCGTGTCGCGCTTCGCGTATGCGGGCGGCAGCGGCTGGGACGTGATCGACACCTCCAAGATGCTCGGCATTACCGATGCCTCGCTCGCCGGTACCGGCTATACCGCGGCGGACCTGAACGGCGTGCGCCTGCCGGGTTCGATGAGTACCGAATTCGTGGAAAGCGTGCGTGACCGCAAGGGCGGCATGTTCTCGCTCCAGTTCAAGCCGAACAGCGACCTCGATATGACCATGACCGGCTTCCATTCCGGCATGAAGGCGAACAACTTCGGCCGCCTGAACGCGGGCGCCATGTTCAGCATGCTGCGCGGCGAAGCGGGACCGACGGGCGGCACTGCGCCGACCTCGGTGAACGGACAGCGCGTCTATGCGCAGATCAAGAACCCTGTGATCGTGAACGAAACCACGCTCTACGGCGACCAGCTGCGCGTGCTCAAGAGCGCCGACATCCTGTACCCTGCCGGCACGCCGCCGCAGTATATCGGCGAGACCGAGGGCGCTTACCGTGACGGCGCCAAGTCGAGCAGCGCCTTCCTGGACCTGGACGTCAAGTACCGCGTCAACCAGGACCTGACCCTGAAATCCCTGTTCTCGACCACCCGCGGCGTCGGCCAGACTGGCCTCGACCAGGGCCTGACCTACACCCGCTACGGCACCGGCGTTTCCTACGCGCTGGGCAGCCTGCGCGACGCGCCCTTCGTCCAGTACTACGGTACCGGTGCGAACGTTCCCGGCCGCAATGCGGACGGCAGCGGCTTCGCCCTAACCGGGCGCGCCGCATCCGGCGTCAAGACCACCGACAAGGAAAGCAGCCTGCAGCTGGATGCCGAATACCGCCTGGAAAAAGGCCTGTTCCAGTCGATCGAGACCGGCGTGCGCTACGCCGACCACCGCCGCGACAGCGCACGCCGCTTCCCGCAGCTGCGCAGCAGCGTGCTGGCGACCAATGCACCGACCGGTGCCGACACCTGGATCCCGTATCCATCCGATTTCGGCGCCGGGCTGGACGGCCCTAGCGGCTGGGACAATACCAGCTGGACGCTGACTCCGGACGCGCTGAAGGCGTATTTCGCCGCCAACAGCAAGGCGACCTCGCCCGACTGGGAGCGCCGCGCCGCGAGCGAGCTCGACATGCGCGAGCGCCAGAGCGCTGCCTACGTGATGGCCAACCTGGAAATGGATCGCCTGTCGGGTAACATCGGCATGCGCTTCGTCCGTACCCGCGTCAATGCGCAGGTCCCGATCCCGCTGCCGACCGGCGCCTGCGCCCGTTCCGCACCGAACCAGCCGGCGATTCCTTGCCCGGCCTTCCCGACCGCGCTGACGACCGTGGGCGAAGGCGTGCAGTACTACGACGACACCGTGTTCAATCCATTGGCCGGCGTCGTGTACTACAAGCGGCCGACCGACCAGACCTTCGACAACTACCTGCCGAGCCTGAACCTGCGCTACGAGCTGACCAAGGACATGATCGCGCGCTTCGGCGCCAGCAAGACCCTGGGCCGCCAGAACTACAACCTGCTGGGCGCCGGCTATAGCGGCGCCACCTGCCTCGTCACCGGTTGCACCGTCAACGGCCCGAACCCGAACCTGGGGCCGATGGTCGCGAAGAATGTCGATGCATCGTGGGCATGGTATTTCGCGCGCCGCTCGATGGTTGCCGTGAATGTCTTCTACTCGAAGATCGACGGCTATCCGAAGACCGGTTCGCCTGGTGCGGACAGCGTCGAGCTGGTCGACCCGCGCGACAGCATCCTGAAGACCTTCGCCGTCAACAGCTCGCTGCAGCAGGGTGCGAAGATCGCGGGCATCGAGCTGTCGTATGAGCAGCCGTTCGGGAACACGCCGTTCGGCTTCACCTCGAACGTCAGCCGCGCCAAGACCAAGGTCGACGACGGCCGCCCGATGACCGGCGCTTCCGAATATGCGGCCAACCTCGGCGCCTACTTCGAGAACGACCGCCTGTCGGCGCGCCTGGTGGCGAACTACCGCAGCGAGTACGTGAACACGACGACCGCGCCGACGCCGAACTCGACGAACAACAAGTCGCTCGTCAATGGCATCCTGATGTTCGCGGCACCGACCATGGCGGCGCCCGTGACGACGCTGGCCTTCAACGCCAGCTACAACATCTCGCCGAACCTGATTGTCTCGTTCGACGCGACCAACCTGACCAACGTCAAGCGTGCCTATTATCGCTACAGCGAAGAAGAGCAGCAAAAGCTGGACGTGATCGGCCGCCAGTTCTACCTGAACCTGAAGTACAAGTTCTGACAGGCAGGATTGCAGGTTGACAGGGGAGCCCAGCTCCCCGGACTGCCCCCAAGGGCCGGAGACGGCCCGCGGGGGCTTTTTCATTGCGAAGCGGGACGCGCATGCCAGGACGTGCAGCTGGGCGCGCGCAAGCCTTGTGCGTCATCAAACGGACGTCGCGGCGCATGGCTGCGCTTACGTACGCTCAAGTCGCCGGCTTTTGTTGGGGACTAGTGTGTAAGGCCACCTTCATCCTCCCGGTTCCCATATGAACGCCGAACTCACATTCTGGGGGCACAATTGCTTCCTCGTTGAAACCGACACCGAGGCCCTGCTGATGGACCCGTGGCTGAACGACACCGGGGCATTCTTCGGCGGCTGGCACCAGTGGCCGCCCAATGGGCACCTGCGCAGCGAGGTCCTCGCGCGCTGCGCCGGCAAGGCGCTGGCGATTTTCCTGACGCACGAGCACCAGGATCACTTCGACCAATCGACCCTCGCGCTGTTCGCCACCCATCCCGACTGCACTGTCTATATACCGGCCTACAAGGACAAGTTCCTGCAGGAGGCCTTGGGCCGGATGGGACTGCGTACGGTCGAACTCGCGGAAGGCGAGATTGCCGGGAACGGCATCCGCCTGCGCCTCTTCATCGACGACAGCGGCATCAATCATGACAGCGCGGTGTTCGTACAGGCTCCCGGTCTCACGTTCTTCAACCAGAACGACTGCAAGCTGTTCGACCGGCTGCGCATGCTCAAGAACGAGCTGGGCGAGATCGATTACTACAGCGTGCAGTTTTCGGGCGCGAACTGGCACCCGGCATGCTTCGACCTGCCCGAGGGCCAGCGCCGCCTGCTCGCCAGGAAGAAGGTGCTCGCCAAATTGCGCAATGTGCTGACCGGCGTAAAAATGCTGGCGCCGCGCCAGTTCGTGCCGGCCGCGGGACCGGCCTTTTTCCCCTTCCTCGATCCGGCATTGAATAGTGGCGAGGGCACGATCTTTATCCACCAGGACGAGCTGGGCAAATACCTGGCGCAGAACGGTGTCGCCAACGTCGTGTATCCGCGCCCGGGCCAGCGCGTGGCGATGGATACCAGCCGTACGCCCATCCCCGGCCCGACACTTGACGAGCTCGCGCACTACCGCGCCACGCATCGCGACGTGTGGCAGGAACTTGGCGACAGCTTCTCGAAAGAGCGCTTCGCCCAGGTGCTGCAGCGCCGCCTGGACCTGATCGCCGGCATCGCCTTGCCGCCGGATACGCCGGCGGTCGCTTTCAACTGGGGCCCGTCGGAGGAAGACTGGCTGGTGGCCGACCTGGCGGGCAACAAACTGCTGCAGTCACAGGAGCCGGGTGCGCCCTGCGAGATCATCACCGCCGACACTAAGTATTTCTCGCTGATGTGCGGCGCGGACCGCTGGCAGGACATCGTGCTCAGCATGCAGGCGCGCGTGCAGCGGGTGCCCGACGTGTACAACACGGTGGCCAACATCTTCCTTTTCGCCGACGAATCGAACCTGCGAGCCTCGCTGCTCCAGAACCTGAATCTCTCGAAGGAGCGGATCGTCATCGAGCACCGCGGGCAAAAATATGAAATCAACCGCTACTGCCCGCACCAGGGCGGCGACCTGGCCTATGCCCTTATCGACGACGACATGAACGTGGTCTGCCCGCGCCACAGCTGGCGCTTCGATCTCGGCTGCGAAGGCATGTGCAAGTCATCGGGCATGAGTATCGAGGCCGTGAAGCTGGTGGAAAGCCCGGGCGAACCTGCCAGCGCGAAGTGACGCGAAGCGCCGCCGTTTGCGCGGCGTGGCGTAGTCGACAAGGGAGCGTCAAGCTCCCTTTTTTACGTCCGTGTATGCCTTGTCCTACAACACGACGCGCCGACTCGGCAGCTCATCCGTGCTTCCAGTGTGCGGCATCTAACGGTCCATGTCCTATGCACCCGATATGATGAAGCCGTGTGAGTGAGGCGCCAGCGAATCCGTTCTGCAGGCCTGCCAAATACCTCAACAGGTTAGCCGGTCGCCTCGAGGATCGGCACCAGATTCCGGCCGGCGCCAGATGGCGGCGGCCCATAAAAACCGGAAGCGGAGGCCCCATGTCTGCCACGACCAAGAACCCACCGAAGCACCTGGTACGCGAATACCTCGCGCGCCGGACACGCGATCCGCAGCCGCCGCCGACGCCCGAGGAAATCCGGCGCCAGCTTGGCTGGGGTATGCTGATGCCGGCGGACCTGAAGCTCGGCACCGGGCGGTCGTGATCTCACTTCCGGGCACATCGTTTTAATAGAGGAGAAGCACATGACCAAACGTATCGGCAACAAACACGAAGCCCAGCACCGCGGCAAGGACGAACGTCTCGACATCCGCCGCACCAACATCGAACGCGAGGCCGTCAAGCAGGCCACCGCGCGCGCCAAATACCGCAACCAGGTCAAAGGCCAGCCGCCGATGAACCTGTCCGCATCTGCCTGATGTCGCCTGATTTCCCTGGCCGTACATAGCCCGCCCGCAAGGCGGGTTTTTTTTGTCCCGCGCTAACGATCCGCTCTCGCTCTGATCGTCTACCCTTGCGCGGCGCCGTTCGCCGATTTCTTCGCCATTCGCCGACCCCGGGCCGCCATTCGCCGAAAGGCGCTTTCCTTGCGCGCCGCTCCCCGTTATCGTCCCACCATCACAACACGGAGGGCGACATGAGTACCGAACGCAGCTACACAGCACGCAAGCAATTGATGTGGGGACTGGTCCTGATCGGGCTGGGCGTGATCTTCCTGCTCGACCGCGCCGACCTCGTCGATGCGTCCACGTTCTGGCATTATTGGCCGCTGCTGCTGGTCGTGGCCGGCATCAACCAGACCATCGGCTACCCGAGCGCGCGCGAATTCAGGAGCGGGCTATGGACGATCTTCATCGGCTTGTGGCTGTTCGCGGTATTCGAGGAACTCTTTGGCCTCACCTTCGGCAACAGCTGGCCGCTGTTCCTGCTGATGGCCGGCCTGCAACTGGTGCTCGCACCGCTGATTTCGCGCCGTTTCCCGGCAACCAAGGAGAAAGACCATGCTTAAGGACACCCTCGAGGACCGCCGCGCCGCGCGCCAGGCGCGCCGCGCCAACCGCGGCATGACCAGCCAGGTCCTGATGGGCGTGCTGGTGATCGCCGTCGGCCTGCTGTTCCTGCTCGATAACCTCGACATCATCGATCTCCACGACGCCCTGGCGTTCTGGCCGATGGTCTTCATTTTCGCGGGCGTGGCCAAGCTGCTCGATACCACCAGCCCGGACGGCTACCTGGTCGGCCTGGCCGGCATCGGCATCGGCGTGACCATGATCCTGCATCGCCTTGGGATCATCTATTTCTCCTGGCGCGCCTTCTGGCCGCTGATCCTGATCGCCGTCGGCGCGATGGTGGTCTACCGCGCCACGACCGGCAGGCCCACGGCGCGCTTCGGCGTGGCCGTCATGGACGGCAAGGACGCCGGGCAGGAAAGCGAAGACAGTGCAGCCCGGAGCGTGGACGTGACGGCGATACTGGGCGGCTTCGAGCGCCGCGTGCACAGCAAGGACTTTCGCGGCGGCGAAGTGACCGCGGTGATGGGCGGCTGCGCGCTCGACATGCGCGACGCGTCGATCGCCGGCGAAGCGGTGATCCATGTGTTCGCCTTCTGGGGCGGGGTCACGCTCAAGGTACCACCCGACTGGACCATCGTCCTGGAGGGCACGCCGATCCTGGGCGGCTTCGAAGAGAAGACGATCGCGCCGCCGGACAACAGCAAGCGCCTGGTCGTGCGCGGATACGCGATCATGGGCGGCGTGGAAGTGCGCAACTGATGATCGGGGCGCCCGGCAATCGCCGCAGCACCGCGCTCTACCTGGCCGCCTGGGCTTTGCTGGGCGCGCTGCTGGCCGGCCTGATGGTGGCGGCCGGCGACGCGCCCTGGGGCGCCAGCCTGCTGTTCGCCGTGCCGCTGGCGCTGGTGTACGGCTGCGCCAGCGGGTTCTCCTCGTATTACCTGTGCCGCGCCTATCCGCTCGCCGGCAAGCCGCTGTATGCGGTGCTGGGCGTGTTCACCTGCAGCGCGGTGTGTGCCAGTGCGCTCTGGACCGCGGCTGGCGGCGGCTTTGCCGACTCCTTGCGTGGCCTGGTTCCGGGCATGCCGGCCATGACACGTCCCTTCGCAGCCCTGATGTTCGGGCTGGGCGTCATCCTGTACGGCCTGAGCGCGGTGGCCCACTACCTGGGCCTGGAGTTCGAGCGTGCGCGCAGCTTCGAGCGGCGCGAGCTGGAGATGAAGCTGGCCGCGCAGGAAGCCGAGCTGCGCATGCTGCGTACCCAGATCGATCCGCACTTCCTGTTCAACAGCCTCAATTCCATCAGCGCGCTCACCTCGATCGACCCGGGCCGCGCGCGCGGCATGACCTTGCAGCTGTCCGACTTCCTGCGCCGCAGCCTGGGCATGGATGCGCAGCGCAAGGTCGCGCTGAACGAGGAGATCGCGCTGGTGCGCGCCTTTCTCGCGATCGAACAGGTGCGCTTCGGTGCGCGCCTGCGCTTCGAGGAAGCGATCGGCGAAGGGGCGGGCCTGTGCCTGCTGCCGCCCATGCTGCTGCAGCCCTTGGTGGAGAACGCCGTCAAGCACGGCATCGGCAACCGCCTGGAGGGCGGTACGGTGCGCATCGCTGCCGAATGCGCGGGTTCGCTGCTGCGCATCCTGGTCGAGAACGACGCCGACGAGGAAGCTCCTGCGCCGGCCGGCGCCGGCTGCGGCATCGGTCTCGCCAACGTGCGCCAGCGCCTGCTGGCGACCTATGCGCACGAGGCGAGCGTGCACTGGGCGCGTTTTGACGCGCGCTTCCGGGTCGACATCGCGCTGCCGATCGAGACCAGATCCGAACTCAACCCCAAGGCGGAGACCTGAACCATGCGTGTCATCATCGTCGACGACGAATTCCTGGCGCGCGCACTCTTGCGCGAATACCTGGCCGAGCATCCCGCGATCGAGATCGTGGCCGAATGCGCGAACGGCTTCGAGGCGGTCAAGGCGATCGCCGAACTGCAGCCGGACCTGGCCTTCCTCGACATCCAGATGCCGAAACTCGACGGCTTCGAAGTGGTGGAGCTGGCGGGGGCGCGCACGCAATACGTGTTCGTCACGGCCTACGACCAGTTCGCGCTGAAGGCCTTCGAAGTGCGCGCGATCGATTACCTGTTGAAACCCTTCAGCCGCGAGCGCCTGGCCCAGGCACTGGACAGCGCCAGATCCCGCACGACGCCGCCGGAGCAGGTCGAGGCGGTGGCGCAGGAGGCGGCCCGCCGCAACGGCCCGCTCGAGCGCATCCTGATCCGCGACGGCGCCCGCGTGCACGTGGTCCCAAGCAGCAGCATCGACTGGATCGAGGCCCAGGACGATTATGTCCAGATCAGCGCGGGCGGCCGCACGCATTTGAAGAACGGACGCATGGCCGAACTCGAGCAAGGCCTCGATCCGGCGCTGTTCCTGCGCGTGCACCGTTCCTACATCGTCAACGTCGGCGCGATCGAGCGCATCGAGGCGGCGAGCAAGGACAGCTGGTGCGCGGTCCTGAAGGACGGCAAGCGGGTGCCGGTCAGCCGCAGCGGCTATCAGAAGGTGCGCGAGCGCATTGCCTGATTACGTGATCCGGTCGACCTGCCACCAGCGCGGCAGCAGGGCGCGCACGGCAGGCTGGTCGAAGCGGTCGTCGATCAGGTAGACCACGCCTTTGTCAGATTCGGTACGGATCACGCGCCCCGCCGCCTGCACCACCTTCTGCAAGCCCGGATACAGATAGGTGTAGTCGTAGCCGGCGCCGAACATCGCCTGCATGCGCGCGCGCAGCTGTTCGTTGACCGGGTTCAGTTGCGGCAGGCCGAGGGTGGCAACGAAAGCGCCGATCAGGCGCGCGCCCGGCAGGTCGATCCCTTCGCCGAAGGAGCCGCCCAGCACCGCGAAGCCGATGCCGCGTCCTTCGGGCTGGAAGCGATCGAGGAAGGCGGCGCGTTCAGGCTCGCTCATGCGCCGTTCCTGGCGCCAGGTCGGCACCTCCGGATGCAGCGCGGCGAACAGGTCGGCCACCTGTTCCAGGTAATCGAAACTACTGAAGAAGGCCAGGTAATTGCCCGGCGCCTGGGCGTACTGCTCGGCCATCAGGTGCGCGATCGGCGCCAGCGAGGCACTGCGGTGCTGGTAGCGCGTCGAGATGCGGGCGGCGATGTGCACCGCCAGCTGGCCGGCGTGGAAGGGCGATTCGACGTCGACCCAACCGGTGTCGGCGGGCAGGCCGAGCAGGTCGGCGAAATAATGCCAGGGGCTGAGCGTGGCCGAGAACAGGGTCACCGAATGCGCCCCCTCGAAACGTGGGGTGAGGAAGGGCGCCGGCACCACGTTGCGGATGCAGAGCACGCTATCCTTGCCGCTGCGGGTGAGGTCGTACAGCGAATGTTCGCCAAAGGATTCGGCCAGACGCGTGAAGTGCAGGGCGTCGAAGTGGAAGCGCTGCAGGGCCGGGTCGAGCGGGCCCGGGTTCTCGGCGACGAAGTCGTTGATGGCGCTGGTGGCGTTGGTGAGCGCATTGAGCAGCTTCTCGCCGGGCGCGTCGAGCACCTGGTACGGGAGTCCGGCGGACTGGTCGATCTCGGCCCAGACCCGGCCGATTTTGGTAAGCGCCTTTTTCACCACGGGAGGCGCAGCAGCGCGGGCGGCGCGCAGGGCGACCCGATCGAGTTCGCCCGAATACATCGAGCGTGCACGCGCGACCATGTTGTGGGCTTCGTCGACCAGCACGCTGGCGCGCCAGCCGTTCGCCTGGGCCATCGCGTAAAGCATGGCGCTGCCGTCGAAATAATAGTTGTAGTCGCCGACCGCGATGTCGGTCCAGCGCGCCATTTCGCTGCCCAGGTAGTAGGGGCAGACGTCGTGCCGGAGGCCGACCTCGCGCAGCGCGGCGCGGTCCAGCACCGGTACTTCCAGTGCGGCCCGGCGCGCGGCCGGGAGGCGGTCGTAGAAGCCTTGCGCCAGCGGGCAGGAATCGCCGTGGCAGGCCTTGTCCGGATGCTCGCAGGCCTTGTCGCGCGCGGTCAGCTCCAGCACGCGCAGCGGCAGCGCGGGCGCGTGCGCGCAAATCGCCTGGGCGGCGTCGAGCGCGAGCTGGCGGCCCGGCGTCTTCGCGGCGAGGAAGAAAATCTTGTCGATGCGCTGGCCTGGCGCCGCCTTCAGTACCGGGAACAGGCTGCCGATGGTCTTGCCGATCCCGGTCGGCGCCTGGGCCAGCAGGCAGCGCCCGGTCGCATTCGCCTTGAACACGTTCTCGGCGAGCTGGCGCTGGCCGGGGCGAAAGTCCGCATGGGGAAAGCGCAGCGCCCCCAGGGCCGCGTCGCGCGCCTCGCGGTGGCGCAATTCCTGTTCGGCCCAGGCCACGAAATGGCCGCAGGCTTCCTCGAACATGGCTTTCAACTCGAGCGCGCTGCGCGTCTCGCGCAAGGAGGTCTCGAGGCCGCTGCCGATCTCGTAATACACCAGCGCGAGATTGACCTGCTCCAGAGCGCGTGCGGCGCACAGCAGGTGGCCGTAGACGCGCACCTGGGCCCAGTGCAGGTGGCGGTGGTTGTCCGGCATCGAGGACAGCTGGCCGCGGTAGGTCTTGATCTCTTCGATCAGGTTCTGCTCCGGGTCGTAGCCGTCGGCGCGGCCGCGCACGTGCAGGGGACCGTAGTCGCCGCTCAGCGTGACTTCGGTCTGGTAGCCTTCGCCGCGGCGCGCGGTGACGACCGCATGGCCGACGATGCCTTCCTGGGCGGTGGGCGAGGGCGTGAAACGCAGGTCGAGGTCGCCGCGCTTGGCCGTGAACTCACACAGCGCACGCACAGCGACGACATACTGCGCGACATCCTGCGCAACGAACGAGGCCTCGCTCAAGCAGCCTGCTCCCACTGCAGGTAGCACACCGCCACCGGCATGTCGTGCTGCGCGCAGTACTCGATCCAGCGCAACTGGTTGTCCTGCAGGCGGTCGCCCGGGCCCTTCACTTCGATCATGCGGTAGCGGCCTTCGTCCGGGAAGAACTGGATCAGGTCGGGGAAGCCGGTGCGGTTGGCTTTCAGGTCGGCCAGGATGCGTTCGCACCAGCGCTTCACGTGCGCTGCCGGGATGCAGTCGAGCGCCAGTTCCAGCAGCGGGCGGTCGAGGTATTCCCAGGCGACGAAAGGCGCCGAGATGCCGGCCTTTTCCTCGAAGTGGGCGAGGATGGTGGCGCGGTAGCGGCCGTCGTCGCACTGCGCCAGGCAGTCGGCGAATTCGGCGGCGCGGCGCTGGTGGAAGTCCAGGCTGTACAGGTCGGCCGGGGCGCGGTGGAAGGGGTGGAAGAAGGCGCCGGGAATGGCGGCGAAGATCGCGCGCCAGCACAGCAGGCCGAACAGGGCGTTCGCCAGCATGTTCTCGACGTAGAACACGGGCGCCGCCTCGCTGCCGAGGTGGTCGCGCACCGCGCCCTCGACCCAGGGACCGTCGCCCGGCACAGGCAGGCAGAGGTCGAGGCGGGCCGGGGCCGGCGGGCGCGGAGCGATCGCTTTCGGGTGGCCGAGCTTGCGCGCCAGGCGTGGCTTGAGGCGCGCCAGGTGCTGGCGTTCGGCGTCGTTTTCCGGCGTGCTTTCCGCTTCCTGCAGCAGCTGCCAGGCCTCGAGGTAGCGCTCGGCCTTTTCCAGCACGCGGATCGCGCGCCCGCGCGCACCCGGATAGCCGCACTGCGTGTAGATGTCGATTGCGCGCGGCCAGTCCTGCAGCTTCTCGACGTGCTGGCCGACCTGGAACAGGAATTTTTCGCGCCGGCTGTCGAGCCACTCGTTCTCGAAAGGCTGCAGCGGCAGGTCCTGCAGGACGTCCTCGATCGGTTCCAGCCCTTCGGCGAAACGCTCGCGGCAGGTGTGCAGGTGCAGGTAATGGTCGATGTCGCGGCGGTCGCGGAAACCGCGCGAGGCGGGCGAGAACTCGACCTGCTCGTAGCGGAACAGGCCGAGGTCGGCCAGCACGAACTCGGTCCAGTCCTGGCGCAGATTGCCGAAGAAGATCAGGCGCAGCCGTTCGCACAGGGGCTTGACCAGGATGCGGAAGGCGACGTCGGTGCAGCCGGCATACCACTCGGAGAAGGCGCGGCTCTCGGCAAAGGCCTCGCGCAGGGCTTCGAGCTGCTCGGCCTTGCGTGCACTCTTTTGGTGCAATTTGTCGCCAAAGGCAGCCACGAGTTCCGGCTTGGCCAGGAGTTCGAACAATTCGTCGAGGTTGAGCACGGGATCGAGCGCGATCCATCCACTGGGCAGCAGCTGGCGGGCCGCCTCGACCGGGCAGCCGATCTCCGCGTAGATCATCTTGCTGGCGCGGAAGAGCTCGCCCTTGCGCATGACCATGCGCACGAACAGCGCGCGTGCGGCCTGCGGCAGCGTGGGGAAGGCGGCGATGAAGGCTTGCTCTTCCTCGGTCAGCAGGTCGCGGTAGCGCCCGCCGATCCAGTCGAGGACATTCTGGAAGTTATCCAGGTAATAAAACTCGTTTTCCAGAACCCTGTGCATGATGTGAGGCGACAACTGTGCTTATGTACAGTATAGCCTCAGGAAGTGCCAAGGCCCAGCCCTTTCGGCCGCATGGATGAGCGGCCGTGGTTTTTTGCCACATCAGGGACGGGATGGCTTCGACGGGCACTTGGGACCGGTGCAACCGGCTTCGCCGCGGTGGCGCTCGGAGTGCTGGATGATGGCCGAGATCAGGGCGACGTCGCTGTCGACCGGCGCTTCGGCCGTTGCGGCGGGCTTGCGTGCCTGTGCGGTATTGTCGGCTTTTGCTTTCGTTTTCGCTTTCGCAGCGGTGGCGTTGCGCGCCTGGACCGGTTTTGCCGGTTTCGCCGGGCGCTTGACCTGCTTCGGGGCCTTGTCCACTTTTTTCTCCACCCGTGCGACCGTGCGGACCGGCTCGGGCTTGGCGGGTGTGGCGGGCTTGGCCTGCACGCTGTCCTGCGCGGGCGGTGCGGGCGCTGGCGTCGGCTTCGTGCCCTTGACTTCCTCCGGCGGCAGCATGACCAACGGCGGCACCGCGCTGGCGACGGTCGCGTCGCGCTTGCGTGCGGATTCGTCCACGATGACGGCCGGGTGCGGCGCCTCGACCGGGTTCGCGGCGGCGAGCGCTGGCGGCGCCTGGGGCGGCAGGACAGGATCCGGCATGGTCGGCACCACCTCCACGTTGCTTGCATCGTGCGCGGACTGCAGTTCCTGCGCGCTCGTGTGATTGTCATAGGCGAGCCAGGCGATGCCGCCGACCAGGATGCCGGCCAGCGCCGCCGCCGCGCCGTAGGAGGCCAGGCGCACGCCCGACATGCGCGGGCCCATGCGCCGCGCCGAATCGCGTTCCAGCATCGCGAGGATGTTTTCTTCTCCGGCGCCGCGGCGCGACGACATCAGGTTTGGTCTTGTCGAGCCTGCTTGATTTTCGTCTGTAGGGCGCACGGCATACCTCCTAAGATGGACGTTTCTGTGTCGATTAGAAACCCTCTGGGAAAACCCATGCTGATCTTTGTCGCACTTCTGTATTTTTGCGTCGCGTGCAGCCTGATCTGGCTGGCCTGCTTCCCGACCGGACGTGCATGGATCAACCAGTTCATGTTCGGCCTGCGCAGCCGCATCGCGCGCGCCTCGCTGCGGCGCCCCGAACTGCCGGCCCATGCGCTGCCATCGCGGCGTTCGCTGCAGCAGTCAAGCAGGGCGCTGATGAAGGCGCTGCGCCGCCACTGGATCGTGCTGGCCATCGTGGTGCCGGCGGTGGCGATCCCCTCGCTGCTGGCGCTGGCCCTGCGCACGCCCGACATGCTCCCCGGGTACGAGCCGGTCGAAGCACTGCCCGACGCCCAGATCGCGGCCCTGCTGCAGGGCGAACAGCTGGTGCCGCCGAGCGACCCGCCGCCGCTTGCCTTCTCGACCCAGGAAGTGGTGCAGGTGCGGCCGATGCTGGTCAATGCCAGCCGCAACTGGGGCCTGATGCATCCGGACTTCAGCCAGCGCCTGCTGCTCGCTTTCAAGATCATGAAGGAGCGGCACGGCTACGACATGGCCCTGCTGGAGGGCTACCGCAGCCCGGCGCGCCAGGACATGCTGGCGCAGATGGGCGGCGCCGTGACCAACGCGCGCGCCTTCCAGAGCTGGCACCAGTACGGCCTGGCCGCCGACTGCGCCTTCTGGCGCGACGGCAAGCTGGTGATCTCGGAAAAGGACCCCTGGGCCATGCGCGGCTACCAGCTGTATGGCGAGGTGGCCGAGCAGCTGGGCCTGACCTGGGGCGGACGCTGGAAGATGATGGATCTGGGGCATACCGAGCTGCGTCTCAGGGGTGTCATGCGGCGCTGAGGCGCTCCGCCCCGGTTGAGGAAGGTCAAATTTTCCACAGGCAATTGATGCGAGCATTGCCTGTCGGACTTTTCCCTAACCTTCACAACGCTCCCGCCATGGCCCGTCTCTGGAAGTTTCTCACCGACAGCCGCGTGCTTGTCGTGATCGGCATCACCGCCTGCATCGGCATCCTGTTCCTCAGCGCAGACACCTTCGAGCTTGGCGCCATCTGGGCCGTGATCGGGGCGCTGGTCCTGCTTGCCCTGTTGGGCAGTTACTGGGGCGTGCGCCAGTTGCTGCGCAAGCGCGCGGCAAGCCGCCTCAGCGCCAGCCTCGCCGAAGACGCAGGCGCCGTCGACAATGCGAAAAGCGAAGTGGCAGTCCTGCGCAAGAACATGCTGGAAGCGATCACGACGATCAAGACCTCGAAGCTGGGCCTGACGCGCGGCGGCGCGGCGCTCTACGAACTGCCCTGGTACATGATCATCGGGAATCCGGCGGCGGGCAAGAGCAGCGCCATCGCGCACTCGGGCCTGACCTTCCCGATCCCCGGCAGCAAGGCGGTGCAGGGCGTGGGCGGCACCCGCAACTGCGACTGGTTCTTCACCACCGACGGCATCCTGCTCGACACGGCCGGCCGCTATTCGGTGCAGGAAGGCGACCGCGCCGAGTGGTTCAGCTTTCTCGAACTGCTGAAAAAGCACCGTCGGCGCGCGCCGATCAACGGCATCCTGATCGCGGTCAGCGTGGCGGAACTGACGGCCGGCCCCGCCAGCGCTTCGATGGAACTGGCGAAAAGCCTGCGCACGCGGGTCCAGGAACTGACCGAGCGCCTGGGCGTGTATGCGCCCGTCTATGTGATCTTCACCAAGGCCGACCTGATCGCGGGCTTTTCCGACTTCTTCCACGATGCCGAACGGTCCGAGCGCGACCGCGTTTGGGGCGCGACGCTGCGCTACAACCGGCGCAGCACGCCGCAGGACGTGCTGGCCTTTTTCGACACCCATTTCGACGAGCTGCACGACGGCCTGAAGGAGTTGAGCCTGGCGAACATGGCGGGTAACCGCAGCGCGCGCATGCGGCCCGGCGTCTTCACCTTTCCGCTCGAATTCGCCGCCATCCGCAGTCCGCTGCGCGCCTTCCTGTCGACCCTGTTCGAAGAGAATACCTACCAGTTCAAGCCCGTGTTCTGCGGCTTTTATTTCACCAGCGCGCTGCAGGAAGGGCAGGTGCAGGACCTGTCGTCGAAACGCGTGGCCAGCCGTTTCGACCTCGAACTGAAGGACCGCAAGGGCGCCGAAGCGGGAGAGGAAGCCCCGGCCGAAGAGGGTTACTTCCTGCTCGAGCTGTTCCGCAAGGTGATCTTCGCCGACAAGGACCTGGTCAAGCGCTACAGCAATCCGGCCAGCACGCGTATCAAATACGCCGCCTTCTTCGCGGCCACCGTGATGCTGGGCGCGGCACTGGGCGGCTGGAGCTGGTCCTACATGGGCAATGTCCAGCTGGTGGCGAACGTGCAGGCCGACCTCGACAAGGTCATGCGGCTGCAGGACAAGCGCATCGACCTGCAATCGCGCCTGGAAGCGCTCGACATCCTGCAGGACCGCATCGAACAACTGAGCCGCTACCGCGAAGACCAGCCCTGGGCGCTGTCCTTCGGCCTGTACCAGGGCGAGGAGCTGGAGCGCAAGCTGCGCGACGAGTACTTCGCCGGCGTGCGCGCCGTGATGGTCGAACCGGTGGCGGGCGCGCTGGAAACCATGCTGGCCGAGGTGAATGCGCATGCCGACGCGCTCGATCCCAACGCCCAGGCCGCGCCCAGCAGCAAGCCGGGCCAGCCCTACCAGGAAGTCTCGCCGACCAATGTCGCCGATGCCTACAACGCGCTGAAAACCTACCTGATGCTGGGCGATAAGACCCGTGCCGAACCGGGCCATCTGAACGACCAGCTGACGCGCTACTGGCGCACCTGGCTGGCCGCGAACCGCGGCGCCATGCCGCAGGAGCAGATGATCCGCAGCGCCGAGCGCCTGCTGAGTTTTCACCTGTCGCAGATTCATGACCAGGCCTGGCCGCAGGTGACCCTGAAACTGAGCCTGCTCGATTCGGCACGCGAAAACCTGCGCCGCGTGGTGCGCGGCACGCCGGCGCGCGAACGCGTGTATGCCGACATCAAGACCCGCGCCGCCACCCGCTTCCCGGCGGTGACAGTGGCGCGCATCGTCGGCGACAACGATGCCGGCCTGGTGGCGGGCAGCCACGCGGTCAGTGGCGCCTTTACCCGCGCCGCCTGGGACAAATACGTGCAGGGCGCGATCCGCGACGCCTCCAACCGCGAGCTGCAAAGCACCGACTGGGTGCTCAAGACGGTGGCCAAGGATGACCTGACCCTGGAGGGCAGCCCCGAGCAGATCCAGAAGACCCTGGTCGACATGTACAAGGCCGAGTATGCGAAGGAGTGGGCCAAGTTCGTACAGGGCGTGACGGTCACCGACCTGCGCGGCTTCGACAGCAGCGTGATCGCGATGAACCGCCTGGGCGACCCGCAAGCCTCGCCGATCGCGCGCCTTTTAAAAGCCATCTACGAGGAGACCTCCTGGGACAATCCGGCCGCCGCGCGCGCGAATCTGGGCAAGACGGAGCGCACGCTGGCGAACTGGTTCAAGGAAGTGATCCTGCGCCGCGCGCCGTCGGACGCGCGCACCCTGGCCGATGCGGTTGGGCCGGTGGCCGCCGGCCAGGCCGGCGCGATGGGACCGATCGGGCGCGAGTTCGCCGGCGTCGCGCGCCTGGTCGGTCCGCGCGAAAAGGAAGCCTCGCTGATGAACGGTTACCTGGATTGCCTGTCGCGCCTGCGCACCCGCCTGAACCAGCTGAAGAACCAGGGCGACCCCGGTCCCGGCGCCAAGCAATTCATGCAGCAGACCCTGGAAGGCAGCGGTTCGGAGCTGGCCGATGCCCTCAAATACGTCGACGAGCAGATGCTGACCGGGATGAGCGACGGCCAGAAGGCCGCGCTGCGTCCGCTGCTGGTGCGGCCGCTGGTGCAGACCTTCGCGATGATCGTGCTGCCCTCGGAATCCGAGATCAACAAGACCTGGCAGGCGCAGGTGCTCGAACCCTTCCAGAAGACGCTCGCTGAAAAATATCCGTTCTCCCCGAGCAGCAAGATGGAAGCGACCAGCGTCGAAATCGGCCAGGTGTTCGGACCGGAAGGGGCGGTCGCGAAGTTCATCAACACGGCCATGGGACCGCTGGTGATCAACCGCGGCAGCATGCTCACCGCGCGCACCTGGGCCGACATCGGCATCACGCTGGCGCCGCAGGCCGTGTCGGGCTTCCCGGGCTGGGTCGCGCCGCTGGCCAGCAATGGCGTGGCGCCGGCCAGCGGCGGCGCGCCGCAGAAGGTCTTCCAGCTGCAGGCGCAACCGGCGCCCGGCACCACCGAATACACGATCGAGATCGATGGCCAGCAGCTGCGCTACCGGAATACGCCGCCGGTCTGGACCAACATGGTATTCCCCGGCCCGGGGCCGGCCGGTGCGCGCGTCAGCGCGGTCACGTTCGACGGCCGCACGGTGGAGCTGTTCAACGAGGCCGGCCAGTTCGGCATGCGCAAGATGATCGAAGCCTCGACCCAGACCCGCAAGAACGGCGGCGTGAACGAGCTGCGCTGGGTCAGCGGCAATATCGCCATCGTGGTCGACCTGCGCGTGGTCAGCAACGCCGAAGCGGCCAGCAGCGGCGGCAAGGGCTTCCAGGGCCTGCGCCTGCCGCAAACCATCGTCGGCCGCGCCGTTCCCGAGCCGGCCACCATCAGCCTGGCCGCGGGAGGCCACTGATGCGCGCGCCTGCACTGGATCGGATCGGCTACTTCGGCAAGGTTCCGACGCGCAGCGACTTCGTCAAGCTGGCGCACGACGCCTCCGCGCTGGGCATGCTGGACGACTGGCTGGCAACCGTCATGCAGCGCCTGCCCTCCGACGCGCGCTGGAAGATCAACTACGACGCGATGGCGCCGGTGAGCTTCGCCTTCGTCGGCCCGGCGCGGCGCCACGCCGTGGCCGGCCACCTGGTCGCCAGCCACGACGCGCCCGGCCGGCGCTATCCCTTCCTCATGATGCGTACCCTCGACGTCCCTGACCCCGGCGCTTTTGTGTCGCGCTGTCCGCTCGCTTTTGCCCCGCTCTGGTCCTTCCTGGAGGCCGCGGCGCCGCAGGTGGTGCAGGCCGTCGACCCGACCCTGCACTTGCAGGGCATCAGCGACGCCGCAATCACGCTGGGCGAAGCCGACGGCGCGCTGGCCGCCTTCCTTGCCACCGGCACCATCGGTTCGCTGTCGAACCTGCTGGGCGACGAGGACGCCAGCCGCGTCATCCTCGCGCTCGGCCTGCTGCTGCAGCCGGTCATGCACAGTAAACCAACCCAGCTCGACAAGAGCCTGGTGCTGCCGCTGCCCGACGACGAGGCGCTGCGCGCGCCGGTGGCGGCCTTCTGGCTGGAACTGGTGGCGCCGTTCGTGCACCGCGCGGCATTCGACCTGGCGCTGTTCCTGACCCGGCAGGACGACCGGCCGGTGCTGGTGATCGGCTTTTCCGGCGCCGCGGCCCAGACCCTGCGCGGCATCATCGATCCGCTGGTCGGCCAGGAGCTGCAGGTGCGCCTGCTGGACACCGGCTGGATCGACGAGCAGCTTGGCCTGGACGTCGACGTGCGCGCCCTGGCCAGCTACCTCGACCAGCCGCAGCTGCCTCTCAAGATGGCGCGCGACCTGTTCCTGAAGACCTTCATCGGAGACGCAACGTGAGCAAGACGATTCTTTTCGCCGGCTGCCTGCTGGCGTTCGGTAGCGCCCGGGCCCAGATGCCCGCGCCCGCAGCGGCACCGGCAGCGAGCGGGCCGATCGTGGTGGCCGGCACGGTGGCCGACGAGGCCAGCAAGGCGGCCCTGCTGGGTCGCCTGCGCGCCGTGTACGGCGCCGAGCGCGTGGTCGACCAGCTCGCGGTCGGCACGGTCTCCACCCCGGCCAACTGGAACGAATACGTGGGCCGCCTGATCGGCCCGAACCTCAAGATGATCAGCCGCGGCCAGCTGAAAGTCGACGGCAACACGGTCAGCCTGCGCGGCGACGTGGCCAACGAGGGCCAGCGCCAGCAGATCGCCGGCGACATCGCCGCCAGCCTGAACCCGACCTATACGGTCAACAACGGCTTGCGCGTGGCCGCCTCCGAGCAGAGCGTGCTGGACGCCGCGCTGGCCAACCGCATCATCGAATTCGAGTCGGGCAAGGCCGCGCTGACACCCTCGGGCATGGCCATCCTCGACCAGATGAGCGAGGCCCTTAGAAAGCTGAACGGCATCAAGGTCGAAGTGATCGGCCACACCGACAACGCCGGCTCGCGCGCCGGCAACCTCTCGCTCAGCCAGGCGCGCGCCGAAGCCGTGAAGACCTATGTCGCCGCGCGCGGTATCCAGGCCGATTCGATCTCGGTGTCGGGCGAGGGGCCCGACCGGCCGGTGGCGGACAACCGCACGCCGGACGGGCGGGCACGCAACCGGCGGATCGAATTCAAGGTCGCCCAATAAGCGTCACACAAACAGGAACGCCGCCGGTAGCGATACCGGCGGCGTTTCGTCTGGCGCCCGGCTCAGGGCAGGGTGATCGTCACGTTCGCCGCCCGCGGCGGCAGCTTGACGAGGTCGTTGTAGCTGGCCAGCGCCGTCCCGGTGTCGTGCGAGAGCTTAGCCCGGAAGCCGGCATAGGCGCCCAGGCCGGCGAGCGCGAACACGGCGGACAGCACCCACAGCGACAAATCGCTGCGCAGGGTGTTGACGATCTGGTCGGGCCGCTCGGCGTGCGGCGCGAAGCCGCGGTTCTTGCCGCGCATGCGGGCGATCTCGTCGCCCAGGCGCGCCACCAGGTAGTTCAGCTTGTCGTGGCCGTCGAGCGCATAGCGGCCTTCGAAGCCGAGCAGCAGGCACATATGGAAGACTTCCAGTGCCTGCAGGTGCACGGCGCCTTTCGCGCGCAAGTCCTCCAGCCGGTGGAAGAAGTGCTCGCCGGCGAGCTGGTCGCCGAACACGCGCAGCTGCAGCGGGCGGGTTTCCCAGGCTTCGCGCACTTCGAAGTCGGAGCGCAGGATGATTTCGTCGACCGCCGAGCAAAAGGCGTATTTTGCCGCCGTGACGTCTTCGGCCGCCACGCCGATGGCCTTGGCGTTGCGGTCGACGTCGCCCAGGAAGGTCGTCATGTGGTCGGCAAAGGCGGCCTTGTCGTGCGGCCCGCAGCCGTTCTTCAGCAGGAACAGGGCGTAGAAGCCTTCGTACATCAGGTCGACCAGGGATTGCGGCGCATGGCCGGCGGCGCCGCGGCTACTCGTGGGCGCGACGCGCCGTTCGACGTGGGCGCTCATGCCGCCACCCCGATCAGGTCGAGCTGCAGGTCGCGGATCCCGTTCGGCACGAAGATCGAGATCGCCTGCGCCCTGAGCATGTTCTCGTACAGGACGCCCTTGTTCTCGAGCGCGAAATAATGGGTGTCGGGCCGCACCGGCAGCGCCGCCGGCACCTGGGGCGCATGCATCAGTTTCACGCCGGGCAGGGCCGAGAGCACGAAGGTGTCGACGTCCTGCGGCGCGCCGAGCTTGAAGCGGCGCGGCACCGCGTCGATCAGCTGCAGCGCCGGCATGTCGGCCGACACGGCGAGATACAGCATGGTCTGGGCGTTGATCCTGCCCGAGTCGAGCGCCCCGGTATGGTAGGACGGCCGCTCGTTCGACAGCGCGATCGAGAAGTAGCGGCTGGAGACGACGGTATCGAGCAGGTCGCGCAGGATCGCGTCCAGGCGGGCAAAAGCGGGGCCGGGATCGAGGTGCGAATAGGCCGGCAGGTCTTCCAGCGTGTAGCTGCGCGAATAGGCCATCAGGCCGCCGGCCAGGGCCAGCATGTCGCCGAACAGGCGCTCCGGATGCAGGTCGGGATGATGCAGGTAGTGCGACAGCGCCGCATAGCCGGTGCTGGCCGTATGCAGCAGCCAGAACGAGGACATGTCGCCTCCGCGAATCTCCACCACCTTGCGGCTCGGCTCGCGCATATGGCCGTAGAGCGCGTTCACCTTGGCCAGCAGCTTTTCCATCAGCCGGGCAAGGGCGTTCTGCAGCCCGGGCGCGCCTCCGATCGACACGCTTGGCGCGATGAAAGCGGGATCGACTTCGAAACCGCCGGTGGCGACGCGGCGCAGGCGCACCAGCGGGAAACTGTCGTAGGCGTCGAGAAGCTCGACGTCCGACACCAGGCGCACCGTCTTCCTCAGGTAGGCGATGTTGGCGTCGGCGGCTTGCGTGAACAGGTCCTGGGTATCGCGCTCGTGCTGCACGAAACGGGCATCGTCGCGTTCGACGTCCGGCTCCGCGCAGTTCTCGCCATGGGGCTTCAGGGCCGGCAGGGCCGCATGGAAGGTGATCGACTGGGTCGATGGCGGCAGGGCGCCGAGCTTGACCTGGAGCGGCAGGGCGTCGCCGTCCGGTGCACGCACGATCTCGCCATCGGGGAAGACCAGCGACAGCGCATCGATGCGCAGCAGGTCGCTGGCCAGGGCTTCGTGGTCGATCGCCAGACGCCGCACGCCCCAGGCGTAGGGATGCAGGGCGCGCGCGGTCTGGTTCAGGCGCGCCTCGTGGTAGCGGTCCTGCTGCTGGAAATGCTGGGGGCGCAGGAACAATCCCTCACCCCACAGCAGTTTCGATGGCATGTTCACTATTACCTCGCGAAGAAAATGTTTGCGGGAAAAAGTCGAGCTTGCGCGAAGGACGCCGGATCCTCATTGACAGCGCGCAGAAGCCGGCGCGGCGATGCTGGGTTGCGCGCCCAGGCCCGCCGCCAGCGCGCAGGCCTGGAGTGCCACGGTGAGCCCGGCGCTTTCCGCCTCGGCGGCAGGGAAGGACATGCGCCAGCGCTGCGGCGCCGGCGAGTGGAACAGGGCGACCACGCCGACATACGCGGCTTCGCGCGGCACCTTTTCCAGTACTTCGTAGCGCTGGCCGGGCACCAGGGTCACGTCCTTCACCGATACCAGGTCGGCGCCGAAAGCCTCGCGGTCGGCGCCCGGCGTCAGGAAGCTGGCGTAGGGCGCGGCTTCGAAGGCGGCGTTCTGGCGCAGCGTGTAGACGCGCGCGACCAGGGCCAGCGGCCGTCCCTGCCTGTCGGTATTGAGCTTGGGTGCGGCGTGCAGGCGCAGGGCGACCGCGCGCGGCGGCTTGAGCGCATCGGACTGGGCGGCCTGGCGCAGGGCGTTGCCGGAACAGCCTGCCAAAACCGCAGGCAGGACCAGCACGACAGGAAGAAACGCTCTCATTCGTTATTGCCTTTCGTAAATAACGTCAGCGCTCATTTAACAGCAACGCCATGCGCCGCCTCTGCGCGCGCGCAAGCCCGGCGGGCGTTGTGCGCTATTTAAGCGACCTGTGCAGTTGTTGACTAGCCGCAATTCTCTTGCAGTTGCTTCCCGAATAATGGCGGCTGGTTCAACGGACTGGAGACCGAAATGATGTTCACACGACTAATGCCGGCCATGGCTTGCGTCGCACTGCTGAGCGCCTGCGCCAGCACCGGCGACAGTGCGGCCGGCATGCCGAAGGCCGCGACGATGGCGGCCTCGGTCGCCGCGGCCGACGCCGCCATCGCGGCCGGGCAGCCCGACAAGGCTTATGCGCACCTGAAGAGCGCCAGCCAGGCCTTCCCGGCCGACAAGACCCCCTGGGTGCGCATGGCGCAGATGCGCTTCGACAGCAAGGAGTACGGCCAGGCCATCGTCGACGCGCACGAAGCGCTGGAACGCGACCCGGACGACACGCTGGCCCACAGCATCGCCGCCGTCAGCGGGCTGCGCGTCTCCAGCAAGGCGCTGGGCGAACTGACACGCAAGAACAAGATCAACGGCGACGTGAAGTCCGAGGCGCAGGACCTGGCCAAGCTGCTGCGCACGAGCCTCGGGCAGGACGACCTGGTGCCGACGAAGCCGAAGGCCCCGGTGAAACCGCGTGCGCCTGCGACGGCGACGGCATCAGCGGGCCCGGCGAAATCGCCATCGTCCTCGAACGATCCTTTCGACGCACTGAAATAAACCCCTCCCTGGAGCAGCCATGGCAAAAAACGAAAGCGTGCAGAAGCGCTTGCAAAAGGTGCGCGCGCCGCGTGTGCAGATGACCTATGACGTCGAGATCGGCGACGCCATCGAGAACAAGGAGCTGCCCTTCGTGGTCGGCGTGATCGGCGACTTCGGCAACGATCCGAGCGCCGAAAAGAAGCGCCTGAAGGACCGCAAGTTCGTCAGCGTGGATGCCTCGAACTTCGACGAGGTGCTGGGCGGCGTGGCGCCGAGCGTGCAGTTCCGCGTCGATAACCACCTGTCGGAAGAGGGCGGACAGTTCGGCGTCCAGCTGCAGTTCCGCGAAATGGCGGATTTTCGTCCTGAAGCCGTGGTGCAGCAGGTCGCGCCTTTGAAGGGCCTGCTGGAAGCGCGCACTAAGCTGGCCGACCTGCGCAACAAGCTGGCGGGGAACGACAAGCTCGACGACATCCTGAGCGAAGTGCTCGGCAATACCGAGAAGCTCGCAGGCCTGCGCAAGACGGAGGACAAATAAATGGCGGCCATGCTCGAACAGGCAATGAAGCCCACGCAGGAACTCGCGCCGGAATTGAATACGTCGCTACTCGACCAGATCGTCGAGCAAAGCCGGGTTGCCGCCTCGCCCAGCGAGCACGAACGCGCGCGCGACCTGATCTCGGAGCTCGTCACCCAGGTCATGTCGGGCACGATGGTGGTGTCGAACAACCTGTCGGCGATGATCGATGCGCGCCTCGCGGAACTGGATCGCATGATCTCGACCCAACTGTCGGCCGTGATGCACGCGCCGGAATTCCAGAAGATGGAGCGCGCCTGGACCGGCCTCCAATACCTGGTGAAGAATTCGTCCACCAGCTCGACCCTGCAGATCCGCATGCTCAACGCCAGCAAGCGTGAACTGGTAAAGGACTTCCAGGCCGCCGTCGAATTCGACCAGAGCACGCTCTTCAAGAAGATCTACGAGGAGGAATTCGGCACCTTCGGCGGCGCCCCATACGGCGCCCTGGTTGGCGACTTCGAGATGAGCCGCCAGCCCGAAGACATGTACTTCCTCGAGCAGATGTCGCATGTGGCCGCCGCCAGCCACGCTCCCTTCATCACCTCGGCCGCGCCGGAACTGTTCGGCGTCGACAGCTTCGGCGATCTGGGTAAACCACGCGACCTGGCCAAGGTCTTCGATACCGTCGAATACGCCAAGTTCAAGGCCTTCCGCGAATCGGAAGACGCGCGCTACGTCGGCCTGACCTTGCCGCGTTTCCTGGGCCGCCTGCCGTACAACCCGGTCGACGGCATGACCACGGAAGGCTTCAACTACGTTGAAGACGTGGACGGCACCGACCATGGCAAGTACCTGTGGTGTAACGCCGCCTACGCCTTCGCCTCGAAACTGACGCGCGCCTTCGAGGATTACGGCTGGTGCGCGGCGATCCGCGGCGTCGAAGGCGGCGGTCTGGTGGAGAACCTGCCGACCCATACCTTCAAGACCGACGAAGGCGAGGTCGCGCTGAAATGCCCGACCGAAGTGGCGATCACCGACCGCCGCGAGAAGGAGCTGTCGGACCTGGGCTTCATCTCGCTGGTCCACTGCAAGAACACCTCGTATGCGGCCTTCTTCGGCGCCCAGTCGGCGCAGAAGGCGAAGAAGTACGCCAACGAGGCGGCCAACGCCAACGCCATGCTGTCCTCGCAGCTGCAGTACATCTTCGCCGTCTCGCGCATCGCCCACTACATGAAGGCCATGATGCGCGACAAGATCGGCAGCTTCGCCGCCGCCTCCAACGTCGAGGATTACCTGAACCGCTGGCTCACGCAGTACGTCCTCCTCGACGACAACGCGAGCCAGGAGCAGAAGGCGCAGTTCCCGCTGCGCGAGGCGAGCGTGCAGGTGTCGGAGGTGCCGGGCCGCCCCGGCTGCTACCGCGCCGTGTCCTTCCTGCGTCCGCATTTCCAGCTCGACGAATTGTCCGTTTCTCTCCGACTGGTCGCGGAGTTGCCGCAGTCGACCAAAAACTAATCACTTTTAACCTGAACTGGAGCTAGCAAACATGGCAATCGACGTATATCTGCAGATCGACGGCATCAAGGGCGAGTCGATGGACGACAAGCACAAGGACTGGATCGAGTGCACCTCGGTGACCTGGGGCGTGAAGCAGCCGCGTTCGGCCACGGCATCGACCGGCGGCGGCCACACGGCCGAGCGCTGCGAGCACGAGGAAGTCGTGATCGACAAGCTGGCGGACCTGGCTTCGCCGATCCTGCTGCAGACCTGCTCGGCCGGCAAGACCATCCCCAAGGCGAAACTGGAATTCATGCGCGCCGACGGCCAGGGCGACCGCATCAAGTATTTCGAGATCGAGCTGGAGAACGTCCTGATCGGCGCGATCAAGCCGAAGGTGGAAGAGGGCGCGATCATCCAGGAGAAGGTCGGCCTGAAGTTCTCGAAGATCAAATGGAAGTACACCCAGCAGAAGGTCACCGGCGGCGCCGGCGGCAATACCTCGGGCGGCTGGGACCTGGCGACCAACAAGATCGTCTGATTGAAGAGGTAAAGAGCCTTGGTGCACCGCCTCCGCGGCGGCTCACCAAGGCTCCCTATATTGTCGCAGGAGATCCGATGAAAGGCTTCCGCCCCGGCCTGCTCGACCGGCTGATGGACGAGCGCAACCTGACGGGCGCAACGGCACACTCGACGCGCCCGCCGGGCGAGGGCCTGGGCATCGAGCAGATCAAGGACCACGTCGCGCGCGACCTCGAAGCCCTGCTCAACACCCGCGCGGGCCTGCCGGCCGCCGTGTTCGAACGCTTCCCGCTGGCGCGCGCCTCGATCCTCAACTATGGCCTGGTCGATTTCGCGGGCTTCTGCCTCTCCAGCGAGGAAGACCGCGCCGCCATCTGCGCCGGCTTGAAGTGCGCCATCGAAGCCCACGAGCCGCGCCTGAAGGAGGTCAGCGCGCGCCTCGAGCTGGTCGAGGGCAGCGTCAACCGGCTCGATTTCATCATCCACGCCCGCCTCGAGCTCGACGCCGGCGGCGACACCGTACATTTCAGCGCCGTGCTGCAGCCGTCTTCGCTGCACTACGCGATCAGGAAAACGGCGCGGCCCGCCAGTGGCCGGCGCCAGGCATAACCCGACACCAAGGACGCGACAAATGGACATCAACCTGAAGACCCTGATCGGCAAACTGAACGACGCGACGCGCCTGGCCGCCACGCGCGCGGCGAATATCTGCGTCGGGCTGGGCCAGTACGAAGTCGATATCGAACACCTATTCCTGGCGCTGCTCGAGCAGCCCGACTGCGACCTGGTCGTCGCCGCGCGCGCCTGCGACATCAGCGTCAGCGGCCTGGAAGCCGACCTGCGCCACGAGGTGGCGCGCTTTGCCGCCGGCAGCACGCGCACGCCGGTGTTCTCGAAGCACCTGCCGACGCTGCTCGAGCATGCATGGCTGATCGCATCATTGGGAACGAACGGACCCAACACCATTCGCAGCGGCCACCTGCTGCTGGCGCTGCTGACCGAACCGAGCCTGGCGCAGCTAGCCCAGCGTGCGTCGCCGCTGTTCGCCGATTTCCCCCTCGACCGCCTGAAGCACGACTTCGACAAGCTCACGCGCGGATCGGGTGAAACGGTCGCCCCCGCCGCCGGCATGACGCCGGGGCAGGGCGGCGACCCCGTGGGCGAACTGGAAGCGCGGGCGCCCGGCAAGACGCCGGCACTGGACCAGTTCACGACCTGCCTGACCCAGCGCGCGCGCGAAGGCAAGGTCGATCCGGTGATCGGGCGCGATCCGGAAATCCGCCAGGCGATCGATATCCTGATGCGGCGCCGCCAGAACAACCCGATCCTGACCGGCGAAGCCGGCGTCGGAAAGACGGCCGTGGTCGAAGGACTGGCGCTGCGCATCGTGCAGGGCGACGTGCCGGAGGTGCTGCGCGGGGTCGAGATCCATACCCTCGACATGGGCCTGCTGCAGGCCGGCGCCAGCGTCAAGGGCGAGTTCGAGAACCGCCTGAAGAACGTGATCGAGGAAGTGAAAAAGAGTCCGCACGCGATCATCCTCTTCATCGACGAAGCCCACACGATGATCGGCGCCGGCGGCGCGGCCGGCCAGAACGATGCGGCGAACCTGCTGAAACCCGCCCTGGCGCGCGGTGAGCTGCGCACCATCGCGGCCACCACCTGGGGCGAGTACAAGAAGTATTTCGAGAAGGATGCGGCGCTGGCGCGGCGCTTCCAGGTGATCAAGGTCGAGGAGCCGGACGAGGAGACCGCCTGCGCCATGCTGCGCGCGATGGCGCCGCTGATGGAGGCCCACTTCGGTGTGCGCGTGTACGACGACGCGATTCTTGAAGCGGTACGCCTCTCGCACCGCTACATTAGCGGGCGCCAGCTGCCCGATAAGGCGATCAGCGTGCTGGACACGGCCTGCGCCAAGGTGGCGCTGGGCCAGAGCGCGACGCCGGCCCTGCTGGAAGCCTGCATGCGCCGCATAGAGCGCATCGACGCCCAGATCGCGGCGCTGGAGCGCGAGCAGAGCGCCGGTGGCGAGCACACGGCGCGCCTGATGGTGCTCCGCGGCGAACGGATGGCCGCGCTGACCGAGCAGGAGCGCCTGACGGCGCGCTGGGAACAGGAGCGCGTGCTGACGCTTGAGATCGCCCGCATGCGCGGCGAACTCGAAGGCGGGAAGGGCGATGCGCCCGCCCTGAAGGCGGCCGTCGCGGAACTGCGCGGCCTGCAGGGCGAAGCGCCGCTTGTGCCGGTGCAGGTCGACGGCCACACCGTGGCGGGCATCGTCGCCGGCTGGACCGGCATCCCGCTGGGCCGCATGGTGAAGGACGAAATCAAGACGGTGCTGCAGCTGCAGGCCCTGCTGGACGAGCGCATCCTCGGTCAGTCGCACGCGACCGCCGCCGTGGCCCAGCGCGTACGCACGGCGCGCGCCAACCTTGACGATCCGAACAAGCCGAAGGGCGTGTTCCTGTTCGTCGGCACCTCGGGCGTGGGCAAGACCGAAACCGCGCTGGCGCTGGCCGACCTGCTCTACGGCGGCGAGCGAAAACTCGTGACCATCAACATGAGCGAGTACCAGGAAGCGCACAGCGTATCAAGCCTGAAAGGCTCGCCGCCGGGCTATGTCGGCTATGGCGAAGGCGGTGTGCTGACCGAAGCGGTGCGCCGCAATCCCTACAGCGTGGTGCTGCTCGACGAAGTCGAAAAGGCGCATCCGGACGTGCTGGAACTCTTCTTCCAGGTGTTCGACAAGGGCGTGCTGGACGACGCCGAAGGCCGCCAGATCGACTTCCGCAACACGATCATCATCCTGACCTCGAATACGGCGTCTTCCACGATGATGCAGGCTTGCCTGAACAAGACGCCGGCCGAGATGCCGAAGCCCGAGCAGCTGCTTGATGCGATCCGCCCTCAGCTGATGAAGCAGTTCAAGCCGGCCTTCCTCGGACGCCTCTGCACGGTACCCTTCTATCCGATCGCCGACGAGGTGCTGGCAAATATCATCCGCCTGAAACTGAACCGCATCGGCCAGCGCGTGCGCGACAACCACGGCGCCACCTTCGAATACGACGAGGCGCTGGTGAATGCCGTGCTGGCGCGCTGCACCGAGGTCGATTCGGGCGCGCGCAACGTCGACATGATCTTGAACGGGACGCTGCTGCCCGAGATCGCCGACAGCGTGCTGGCGAAGATGGCCGAAGGTGGCGCCATCGCGCGCATCAAGGTCGGCGCGACCAAGGCGGGCAAGTTCAAGTACGCGATCGAAGCGGTGGAATAAGCGGAGGGGGACATGTTCACTGTCGACGCACTACTCAAGCCCGTCAGCGCGGCTTCTCCCTGCGGCGAGGACCTCGCGTTCTCCCCTGAACTGGACGCGATCGCCCAGGCGCGCAAAGCCGACGATCCCTCGATCGAGCAGGGCGCCTGGGTCACGACGCTGAAGGAAGCGGACTGGAAGTTCGTGACGAAACGCTGCGCGCAGCTGATCGAAACGCGCAGCAAGGACCTGCAGCTGGCGGTCTGGCTGGCCGAGGCGAGCGCCAAGACGGCCGGCCTGCGTCTGCTGGGCGACGCCCTGCAGGTCATCGCCGCGCTGTGCGAGCGCTACTGGAATGACCTGTATCCGCAGGCCGACGAAGACGGTTTCGAGCGGCGCATCGGCAACCTGAGCTGGCTGTCGGCGCGCGTGCCGCAACTGGTTGCGCAGTGCCCGGTGACCGAAGGGACGGCCTTTTCGATGCGCGACATCGAGGCGGCGCGCGCCCGTGGGGCGGAGGCGATCGCCAATGTGGAAGCGGCCCGCGGGCGCACCTCGCGCGCATTCCAGCAAGCGCTGCTGGACGACTGCAATCACTGCCTGGCGGCGCTGGGCGAAATGGAAGCGGCGCTCGATGTCCGCTTCGAGGCCGACGGACCGGGCTTCAGCAGCGCGCGCACGGCGCTGCAGAACCTGGCGCATTTCGTCACGCCGGCCGCGACTGCCGTCGCCGCACCCGCCGCGGGAACGGTGGCGGCCGCGTCGCCATCGGCGGCCCTCCTGCCGGCGGCCGTGGCATTCCCGGCGGTCTCCGGCGCGATTGCCAGCCGCGCCCAGGCCCTGAGCCAGCTGCGCGCGGTGGCCGAGTTCTTCCGCCAGACCGAGCCGCACAGCCCGGTGGCTTACTTGGCAGACAAGGCGGCGCGCTGGGGCGAGCAGCCCTTGCACCTGTGGCTCAAGACGGTCGTGAAGGATGCGGGCGCGCTGGCCCATGTCGAGGAACTGCTGGGGATCGTGCCGCAAGAAGAGGGGAGGTGAAATATTCTTTCACCAAAGAGCTTCAAGTGAAAGAATATTCCAGGGCGGCTCGCGCCGCCCCAACAGGGCGGCACTGCCGCCCCAACAGGGCAGCACTGCCGCCCTGTTGCCTTGTGAAGCTTACTGCGCCGGCTTCTCGCCAGCCTGTTCGCTTGTTGCCGGCTTGTCGGTCCCCGGATTGACGAGCGAGGACGCCTTGGCGATCTGCTCCTCGACATTCTGGACGGCTGCGCGCGTGGCCTGGGTGACCTGCTCGTAGCCCTTGAAGGCATTGTCGATGGCGGCCTTGATGATTTCGACGGCGTTCTCCGACCCGGGCTTGACGTTCTGCGTCACGTCGTAGATCAGCGCCGACAGCGTGCTTTTTGCCTCTGCCACGTGGACGTCGGCGGCGCGGCGGAATTCGCTTTGCATGTCGTCGATGATGACTTTCAACTGGGCGCGGTACTCGGCGCTGTCACCCATGTTCGGCGCCATGCGGGCCGACAGGGCGTCGAAGGCGGCGCGGGCGTCGCGCGCCTGGGACAGGTCGCGGCTGGCTTCGAGCGTCTTGTCCATGGTGCTGCGGGCGGTGGCCATGTTCAGGTTCATCACCTGTTCCAGTCCCTTGACGGTCTTGTTGGCAAGCATGTCGAAGGTCTGCATTTGCAGGTCAAACAGGGTCTTGGTAGCGGATGCGAATTGTTCCGGACTCGTGAACATCTATGTCTCCTCGGTTCTCTATGAATACAACGATCGGCGACCTGCGGGCTAACCCGGTCTATTATTTAGCAACGATGAGCTTTTCGCAACGCCTGTCGCGCCAGGCGTGCGCGGGCCTTGAGCTTCCCACGATGGGAAGGTGTATCCTGCCGGGCATGAATGCATTGAATATCGGCGAGGCCGCGAAAGCCTCCGGCGTGTCCGCCAAGATGATCCGCCACTACGAATCCATCGGCCTGATCGACGCCGCGCGCCGCACCGAGGCCGGCTATCGCCTCTACGCGCAGCGCGACGTGCAGGTGCTGCAATTCATCCACCGGGCGCGGGCATTGGGTTTTTCGCTGGAACAGATCCGCGACCTGCTGGCGCTGTGGCAGGACAAGGCGCGTGCCAGCGCCGACGTGCGCGCGCTGGCGCGCAGCCATATCGATGAACTGGAAAAGAAAATCGCGGAGATGGAGGCGATGAAGCGGACGCTGTCGAGGCTGGCCGCATCCTGCCACGGCGACGAGCGCGCCGACTGCCCGATCCTCGACGACCTGGCCGCAGGATAAAGGGCAGGCCACAACGCAAAACGCCGCAATCCTTTTGCAAAGATTGCGGCGTTTTGCGCCGGCCGGACTTCAACCAGAAAAGCTTTTGGTGCCCACGGAGGGACTCGAACCCCCACACCTCGCGGCACATGGACCTGAACCATGCGCGTCTACCAATTCCGCCACGTGGGCCTACAGATACAACCAGGTACGACAACAACGGGTACAACAAGATACTGCGGAGTACTGCCAGTAGATGGTGCCCACGGAGGGACTCGAACCCCCACACCTCGCGGCACATGGACCTGAACCATGCGCGTCTACCAATTCCGCCACGTGGGCATTTAATACAGCATTACATTTACAACGGCACGACAAGATACAGCGGAGTACATCCAGTAGTTGGTGCCCACGGAGGGACTCGAACCCCCACACCTCGCGGCACATGGACCTGAACCATGCGCGTCTACCAATTCCGCCACGTGGGCAATGTGTTACAACCTACCGAAGCTGATACAATATCAGGCTTTCTTGTTTTTCGCTAGATCAACTTTCGCTGCTCCGGCGCCGAAATCCTTCTACTGCCACTGCTTTTCTTTCGCTTCACAATGCTGTCGTTGCGAAAGAGCCGAGATTATAGCGGAAGGTTTGCAAAAGTCAAAGACCTGCTGGCATGGTCATGCCAAGCACGCCTCGCACGCTTAGTTAGGCGAATCACAGGGTCCTCCGTTACACTACGCCTGCACAAGGTGTCAATCCAACCATGGTCCGGCCGGTCCGGACATCATTAATAAGAATCCAAGAAAACCGATTTGAAGCAACCTACTCATACTATTCCTAGCCGAGAGGAAATCCTCGGCGTGTTCCGTAACGCAGGGACGTCGCTCGATGCGACCACGCTCGCACGTGCCCTGAACGTCAAGCCCGCCGCGGTCGAAGTGCTCGGACGCCGCCTGAATGCCATGGAACGCGACGGCCAACTGCGCAGCGACCGTAACGGCACCTGGTCGCTGGCCGACCAGTCCGGCTTCATCGCCGGCAGGATCAGCGCCCACCGCGACGGCTACGGCTTCGTCATCCCGGACGAGCCGGGCAACGACCTCTTCCTCAACGATAAGGAAATGCAGAAAGTGCTGCATGGCGACAAGGTGCTGGCGAAAGTCACCGGCACCGACCGCCGCGGCCGCCTGGAAGGCACGATTGTCGAAGTCGTCGAGCGCGCGAATACCCACGTCATCGGCCGCCTGCTCAACGAAGGCGGCGTCTGGATCGTCTCGCCGGAAGACCAGCGCATGAACCAGGACATCCTGGTCGCCGGTTCGCCGGGCAAGGCCAAGTCCGGCCAGGTCGTCAGCGTCGAGCTGATCGAACAGCCGGCGCGCTTCCAGCAGCCGACCGGCCGCATCGTCGAAGTACTCGGCGAGCTGGACGACCCGGGCATGGAAATCGAAATCGCCGTGCGCAAGTTCGGCGTGCCGCACGTGTTCTCGCCGAACGCGCTGAAACAGGCCAACCGCCTGCCGAACGAAGTGGTCGACAGCGACCTCGTCGACCGTGTCGACCTGCGCGACGTGCCCCTGGTCACCATCGACGGCGAAGACGCGCGCGACTTCGACGACGCCGTCTATTGCGAACCGATCAAGATGGGCCGCGAGACCGGCTACCGCCTGCTGGTCGCGATCGCCGACGTCAGCCACTACGTCAAGCCGAACGATGGCTTGGACGGCGACGCCATCGAGCGCAGCACCTCGGTCTACTTCCCGCGCCGTGTCATTCCGATGCTGCCGGAGAAACTGTCGAACGGCCTGTGTTCGCTGAACCCGGCCGTCGACCGCCTCAGCCTGGTGTGCGACATGGTCGTCAGCGCCGCGGGCGAAGTGACGGCCTACCAGTTCTATCCGGCCGTCATCCACTCGGCCGCGCGCCTGACCTATAACCAGGTCGCCGAGATCCTCGACGATCCGCGCGGCGAGGAGGCGAACCGCCGTCCGGCCATCGTGCCGCACCTGCTGAACCTGAACGGCGTGTTCCAGGCTTTGCTGGGTGCACGCCAGATCCGTGGCGCGATCGATTTCGAGACGACGGAGACCTATATTGTCTGCAATGCGATGGGCAAGATCGAAAAGATCATCCCGCGCACCCGCAACGATGCGCACCGCCTAATCGAGGAATGCATGCTGGCCGCCAACGTCTGCGCCGCCGACCTGCTGATCCGCCACAAGCATCCGGGTACTTTCCGCATCCACGCCACGCCGACCGAGGAAAAGCTGAACCAGCTGCGTACCTTCCTCCGCATGACGGGCCTGAACCTGGGCGGCGGCACCAAGCCGACCGCCGGCGACTACGCCGCCCTGATGCGCGAGATCAAGGAGCGTCCGGACGCGGCCCTGCTGCAGACCATGCTGCTGCGTTCGATGCAGCAAGCCGTCTACAGCCCGGACAACGTCGGCCACTTCGGCCTGGCCTACGAGGCCTATGCCCACTTCACCAGCCCGATTCGCCGCTACCCTGACCTGCTGACCCACCGCGCCATCAAGGCGGTGCTGGCTGGTAAAAAGTACGAGCCGAAGGGCATCGACCTCACCAAGCTGAACACGACCGTGTCGAACGCCACGCGCAAGCAGATGGCCAAGGACAAGGCCGAGGGCAAGGCCAAGGACGAGAAGGACCTGACGATCTGGGACGCGCTGGGCGTGCACTGCTCGGCCAACGAGCGCCGCGCCGACGAAGCTTCGCGCGACGTCGAGAACTGGCTGAAGTGCTACTTCATGCAGGATAAACTCGGCGAGTCCTTCACCGGCATCGTCGCCGGCGTGACGACTTTCGGCATCTTCGTGCAGTTGGATGAGCTCTACGTCGAAGGCCTGGTCCACGTGACGGGCCTGGGCGAAGACTACTTCCAGTACGACGAAGCGCGACACCTGCTGCGCGGCGAACGTACCGGTAAAACCTTCGGCCTGACCGACCGCGTGACGGTACAGGTGGCCAAGGTCGACCTGGAAGCACGCAAGATCGACCTGGTGCTGGCGCCCGAGGGCAGCGTGGCGGCAACGCCGGCGCAGCCTCAGGCAGAACGCGAAGGCAGCAAGCTCGATCGCATCCTTGCCAACACCCAGCCGGCTGCCGCACCCGCAGCGCGCGAAGAAGGCAAGGGCGGCCGCAACAAGCGTTCGCGCCGCGGACGCAAGGAGCGTGCTGCGGCACGCGAGCTGGCTGCGCAACAGCTGGCGGAGATGACGCCTGAGCCGGTGATCGAACCGGTCGCCGAGCCGGTCGAGGTGGCCGAGGCCAAGCCTGCGCGCCGTTCGCGCAAGGCCAAGGCCGAAGACCTGCCGGCAGCCGTCGCGCAGCCTGCGCCGGTCGAGACCGAAGCACCTGCCCCTGCCAAGCGCGCACGCAAGGCCAAGGCCGCGCCGGTTGAGATTGCCGAGCCGGTAGTCGAGGCCCCGGCCGCACCAAAGCGGGCACGCAAAGCCAAGGCCGCCGAGCCTGCAGTCGCGGCACCGGCCCCGGCGCCGGAAGGCGCAGCCGAAGCGCCGGCCAAGCCGCGCCGCACCCGTGCCGTCAAGGCCGAGGCAGCCCCGGTTGTCGAAGCCGCCGCGCCAGCCCCTGCGGCAAAAAAGAGCGTCGCCAAAAAGAGCGCCGCCACCAAGTCCGCCGCCAAGGCGGCAACCCCATCCAAAACGAGCAGCAAGAAGAAAAGTAACGCATGAAGAATAAAATGATTTTCGGCTTCCACGCGGTGACCTCGCGCCTGCGCCACGAGGCCCAATCGGTGGAAGAGATCTTTGTCGATGCCGAGCGCAACGACGCCCGCATGAAGGCCCTGATCGCCAGCGCGAAAGAAGCCGGCGTGCGCGTCATGCCGGTCGACGCCGCGCGCCTCGACAAGATCGTCGGCACCCGCCGCCACCAGGGCGTGATCGCCTTCGCCAGCCAGCTGGCGCTGGCGCGCAACCTGGACGAGCTGCTCGATGCCATCGACGGCCCGCCGCTGCTGCTCATCCTCGACGGCATCACCGACCCGCACAACCTGGGCGCCTGCCTGCGCGTGGCCGACGGCGTCGGCGCGCACGCGGTCATCGTGCCGAAGGACCGCGCGGTCGGCCTGAACGCCACCGCGGCCAAGGTCGCCAGCGGCGCCGCCGAGACCGTCCCCTACATCACCGTGACGAACTTGGCGCGCACCATGCGCGAACTCAAGGAGCGCGGCATCTGGCTGATCGGCACCTCCGACGACGCCGACAAGGGCCTGTACGAAGCCGACTTCACCGGTCCGGTCGCGCTGGTGATGGGTTCCGAAGGCGAGGGCATGCGCCGCCTGACCCGCGAAACCTGCGACCTGCTCGTTTCCATCCCCATGTTCGGCTCGGTCGAAAGCCTGAACGTCTCGGTCGCCTCGGGCGTCTGCCTGTACGAAGCCCGCCGCCAGCGCGGGGCGTGATGCTTGTGCTACCAGTGCTAAATCCTTAGCCTGGTTTCAAACACTGTTTGACGCGCGGGGTGATCAAGACCAGTGGTCTTGATCACGGTTTCTCTATGCCCGCCCTACGGTGCGCTACTGCCTGTGGTCGAGGCGTAACGTAGGGCGGGCATGCCCGCGCGGACGGTGGCATCCCTTTGGCAGAGCCAACGCCCTGCCTGCCGCCACCCCCCCAAATTGACCCCCTGCCAAGCAATCCGCAACGGTATGAGCTACCATTGCCGCTGATTTTCCTTCTGTATTTATTATGTTTTCCTCGTTGCGCGAAGATATCAACAGCATCATCGAACGCGACCCGGCCGCCCGTAACGGCTGGGAAGTGCTCACGTGTTACCCCGGCCTGCACGCCATCGTCATGCACAAATGGGCGCATGCCTGCTGGAAGCTGAACCTGAAGTGGCTCGGCCGCTTCATTTCCTACCTCGCGCGCGTCATCACCGGCATCGAAATCCACCCCGGCGCGACCATCGGCCGCCGCGTCTTCATCGACCACGGTTTCGGCGTGGTGATCGGCGAGACCGCCGTCGTCGGCGACGACTGCACCATCTACCAGGGCGTGACCCTGGGCGGCACCACGCTGGTGGCCGGCACCAAGCGCCACCCGACGCTCGAACGCGGCGTGATCGTCGGCGCCGGCGCCCAGGTACTGGGCGCGTTCACGGTCGGCGAATTCGCCAAGGTCGGCTCGAACGCCGTGGTCGTGAAGCCGGTGCCGGCCGGCGCCACGGCGGTCGGCAACCCGGCCCATATCATCCGCAAGGAAGACCAGTCGAGGAGCGCGCGCATGTTCGCGGCCTACGGCGTCACGCCCAACGGCGACGACCCGCTGTCGAAGGCCCTGCGCGGCCTGATCGACCACGTCGCGCGCCAGGACGAGCAGCTGGAAAAGCTGACGGCCACCATCAAGGCGGCCGGGATCGCCTGTCCGAACATCTGCGAGGGTGATAAACTCGATTCGGCCGAACTGAACCGGCTGGTCGATTAAGGAATCTCATGACTGAAGAAACGATTGCCGGCGAGGGCAGTACGCCCGTGCTCGACCCCTTCGAGATCCGCGTGCTCGCGGTGCTGGCCGAAAAAGAAGCGCTCACGCCCGACAATTATCCGATGTCGCTGAACGCGCTCGTCAACGGCTGCAACCAGCTGTCGAGCCGCGATCCGGTAATGCAGCTGTCGGAAGAGACGGTGCAGGACACGCTGCAGCGCCTGATCGAGCGGCGCCTGGTCAGCGGCGTGAGCGCCGCCGGTGCCCGCGTCACCAAGTACGAGCACCGCATGCGCATCAAGTGGACGCTCGAGCAGGACAAGGTCGCCGTACTGACCGTGCTGATGCTGCGCGGCCTGCAGACCGCCGGCGAGATCCGTACCCGCACCGGCCGCCTGCACGAGTTCAAGACGGTGGCGGATGTCGAAGCGACGCTGCAGTTCCTGATCGATAAATATCCGCCGCTGGTAGCGAAGCTGGAACGCGCGCCCGGCACCAAGGAATCGCGCTACGGCCAGCTGCTGGGCGGCGAGATCTCCACCGCCCGCGAGGATTCGGCCTTCGGCGCCGTCTCCGCTCCGGCCGCGCCATCGTCCCGCATCGGCCAGCTGGAAGAAGAAGTCGCCGCATTGCGCGGCGAACTCGAGAACCTCAAGGCGCAGTTCGAGGCGTTTCGGCAGCAGTTCCAGTAAGGGCCGCAGTCGTCACCGGCTTGACTCTCGGCTCTTCAAAGCTGAGCTCGATCAGGGCATTATCGCTCCAGCCCGGTTCGAACAGGGCCACGCTGAAGCTGTGGTCCTCCGTTTTCAGCTCTTCGCTGCGTTCGCCTTCGCGCAGCACGGCCGCGACGACCTGCTCGTCGGTCGTGAAGCTGAAGGTATAGTCCTTGCGGTCGAAGAACCCGCACCAGTCGCTCGTACGTAGCACGCCCGTGATGGCCAGCTTGGCCAGCATCGGAATCTCCGCCTTGCCGATGCCGATCAGGACCTTGCACTCGAGCCGCAGGTCGCCCAGGCGCCGCACATTGTCCGGCAAGCCGGGCGTGCGGATGTAGGGCACCATCCGGTAGTAACGCCGCGTCTGGTTCAGCACCAGTTCGCTGTTGGCGTCGAGGGCCGCCTCGCTGCGCGGCACCGTGAACAGCCTGGCGCTGTCGAGCGCGATCGGCAGGACGAACCCGCCGTCGCCTTCGAGCCGTACGCCCAGCGCATCCTTCGGGTCCGGCACAGTGATGCCGGTGCGGTGCCGGATACGGAACTGCAGGGCAGGGACCTTTGGCGCCAGCGCATGGTATTCGTCGAAAGCATCCAGGCCCGCCACGATCGACTTGTACTTGCGCAGTTCCGGCTTACGGATCGCATTCACATGCACCGTTGTCGGCTCATCTACTTCCGGCGCCGCGGCGGCCGGGCCGCCGAGGAGCAGGGAAGCGAGCGCACATCCGATCAATGTGCGCTTCATCATTAACCCTCGTCGCGCCAGCGACGCAGGCGGATCGCAGCCAGGATCATCGCCACACCCGCCACCACGCCGCCCCAGAGAGCCGGCTTGGCCAGGGTCGACCACGAGTAGCTCAGCATCGGCAGCAGAGGGACGCCGCTGTTGGTCGGCGCCGGCAGGTCGCTGGCGCCCATGAACCAGGTGCCGGGGACCAGGCCGAGCAGGATGGCTTCCAGCACGTTGTTGATGATCCAGTCGGCATTGATGGTGACGCCGCCGGCCATGCCGAGCAGGAAGTCCAGCCATTTCAGCAGCACGGCGGCCATCAGCGGCACGCCCACGGCCCACAGGAAGACCTTCGACTTGGCCCAGCTCGACACCAGCAGCAGCCAGCCCGCGGTCGGCAGCGCCCACAGGATGTAGACCGGCAGCATGCCGACCAGGTAGAAGGGCGCCAGATAGAAGTTGACGTTGGTGAGCACCGCGCCGAACAGGTTGACGCCGTGGTAGCTGGTCGCGATCCCGGCGAAGAGCAGGATCGCCAGCGCCGCGGCGGTGGCCACGCCGATCGTGATCAGGGGCGCGACCACCAGCACCGTCACCAGTTTGGAGAGCACGGTATCGGCGTCCGAGATCGGCAACGACTTCCAGAACAGGATGCTGCGGTCGCGCCGGTCGTCGTAGAGGGCGGCCAGGCAGTAGAAGAAGGCGACGATCGGCAGCACGAAGAAGATCGGCGCGCCGACGGCGATGTAGTTATTCGCGGCGACGCTCGCCATCCGTTCGCGGATTTCGGGCGTGACGGACTTCGCCACGTTGACCGAGGTCGTGTGCACGGTTTCGCCTTCGACCCGGATGGTGACGTTTTCGGTCGCCATCTTGCCGCTGGCGACGCCGTAGCCGACCACGCCCCCGACCAGCACCACCATGATGATCGCGGCGATCAGCGGCGCCCACACGAAGCCGCCCTTGTTCTCCCAGAACTCGCGGCGCAGCAGCCATTTCATCGTATTCATGCGTAGGTTCCTTTCATCGTTGCCACGAACAGGTCGGCGACGCTCGGGTTGCGCGTCTCGCCCAAGGCGGCCAGCTGGGCGCGCGAGACGCCGCCGGCACGTGCCGAGTCGAACAGCATTACGTTCTTGCCGAACACGGTGCGCTGGTCCAGGGGTTGCAGGGCATTTGCCGCATTCACCTTGTCGGCGGCGACCATCACTTCGACATAGCGCTCGCCGACTTCGTCCATCGAGGCGGCCAGCACGATCTTGCCGTCGCGGATGAAGAGCAGGTCGGTCAGGATGTGCTCGACTTCCTCGACCTGGTGGGTCGTGATGATGATGGTCTTGTTCTCGTCAAAATAGTCTTCCAGCAGGTTCTGGTAGAACTGCTTGCGGTAGATGATGTCGAGGCCCAGCGTCGGCTCGTCGAGCACCAGCAGCTTGGCGTCGATCGCCATCACGAGCGCCAGGTGCAGCTGCACGATCATGCCCTTCGACATTTCCTTGACCTTCATGCCCGGCTTCAGGCGGGTATTGGCGATGTACTTCTCGGCGCGGGCGCGGTCGAAGCGCGGATGCACGCCGGCCACGAAATCGATGGCGTCCATTACGCGCAGCCAGCGCGGCAGGATGGCGACGTCGGCGATGAAGCAAACGTCCTGCATCAGGGCGTCGCGCTGGGTGCGCGGGTCGTGGCCCATCACCGTCAGTTCGCCGTCGAAGGGGATCAGGCCCAGGGCGGCCTTGAGCGTCGTGGTCTTGCCCGAGCCGTTGGGGCCGATCAGGCCGACGATGCGGCCGGCCGGGATGTCGAAGTCGATGCCGTCGATGGCGGTTTGCTTGCCGTAGCGCTTGGTCAGGCCACGGGCGGAAATCACGGCGCTCATGCTGAACCTCCCGGCTGCGCGGTATGCAGCAATTGTTCGACGTTCAGGCCCAGCAGGCGGATCCGTTCGACCATCGCCGGCCATTCTTCGCGCAGGAAGCGCTCGCGTTCGCTTGCAAGCAGTTTCTCGCTCGCTCCTTCAGTGACATACATGCCTATCCCCCTTCTTTTTTCTACTAGGTTTTCGTCCACCAGTTCCTGGTAAGCCTTGGAAACGGTGATCGGGTTCAGTTGGTACTCGGCCGCGATCTGGCGGACCGAGGGCAGGGCGTCGCCCGCTTTCAGGACGCCGTCGAGCATCATGTCGATGACCCGGTCCTTCAGCTGGCGGTAAATCGGTGCGTTGTCGTTCCAGCCAATGTTCATGGATGGCCCCCCTGTCGCCCGGGTGCTGCAGTGCGCTGTGTCATGTCTGGCTCCTGGTGGTGAAGTATCGCTGTGGTGTTGTAGTGAACTATAACAGTGACACTTTTTGAAGCAGGGCAAATGCGACGAAGTGCAGAAAAGCCGGCGTGAACTGCGAAAAAGGTAACTCGAACCGGTGAGTCGAGCCTGCATAGCCCGTTATCCCAGGCGCAGGTATTTCAACTCGGCATCATAAGCCAAAAAGTTGCCTGAAAACTCACCAACTATTTCACCCTGTCCGCATGCGTTTCCAGCGTGAATTCTATTGAGCGACACCTTCAAAAAAAATGTGCAAAAATCAATTATCAAATTTTCTTGTAATTTTTGTATCGTTACGACGCGTGTCGATAGGTGAACGGCGCAGGGTGCGCCAGCTAGAAAGTGCTCAAGGAGAAAAAAGTGAAACTCAAACGTTTTGAATACGCAGTTGCTACGGCACTGCTGGTGTTGCTGGCCGGTTGCGGTGGCGGCGGTGGCGGTGGCGGTGGCGGCAGCGGTGGTGGTGGCGGGACCGGTACGACGCCGCCGCCATCGGCAACCCAGTACACGCTGGGCGGCACCGTCTACGGCCTGGCCCCGGGCGTGCCGGTCACCGTCTCCAATGGCAGCGATCAGAAACTCGTCACCGCCAATGGCGCCTTCACCCTCGATGCCAAACTCAACGCAGGCGCGTCCTACAACCTCACGGCCGTTCCGCCGTCGGGTTACACCTGCCAGGTCTCCAACGGCTCGGGCGCGGCCAATGCCAACGTCACCAATGCCATCGTGGCATGCGCGCCGGTGCTGGCGAACCAGGTCGCTGGCCAGGTGGCCGGCCTGTCCACCGCATTGAAGGAGCCGCTGGCGGTCGCCGCCGATGGCTCGGGCAACCTGTATGTGGCCGACGCCGGTCCGCATACCATCTTCAAGGTCAGCGAAGCGGGTGCGGTGAGCGCCTTTGCCGGCAAGACCGGACGTCCAGGCATGGCCGACGGCTCGGCCGATACCGCCCAGTTCTGGCTCGGCGGCGCCGGCGGCCTCGCCTTCGACGCCCAGGGCAACCTGTTCGTGTCGGACGGCTGCAACGGCGAAATCCGCAAGGTCAGCGGCGACGGTACCGTCTCGACCCTGGCCGGCGCCGGCTCCAACGTCTGCAAGAACATCACGGCGGCTTCGGTCCGCACCGACGGCACCACCAGCGCGGCACGCTTCGAGCGTCCGGGTTCCATGGTGTCCGACAACGCCGGTGGCGTGATCGTGATCGATACCAACGGCGCCAAGCCCGCGATCCGCCGCGTGAGCGCGGCCGGCGTGGTCACCACCCAGGAATACAACCAGCCGGATCCGAGCGCAACGATCACCCTGCAGCGCATCGCGCGCGCGCAGGACGGCACCCTGTACTTCTCGGACTCGAACAACCGCATCTGGAAAGACGCCGGCGGCTCGCTGGCGCTCCTCGCCGGCAAACTGCTCGGCACGACGTCCGAAGACGGCACCGGCGCGGCGGCGCGCTTCATGGCCATCACCGGCATGACCGTGCTGCCGAACGGCGACATCTACGTGACCGACCTGGCCAAGGTGCGCAAGGTGACGTCGGCCGGCGTCGTGACCACGCTCGCAGGCGACAATAACAAGCGCGGCTACGCCGACGGCCAGGGTACGGCCGCGATGTTCGGCGCGCTGCTGTCGATCACCTACGATGCCAAGAGCAACAGCCTGATCGTCGTCGACAGCGGCCAGGAAATCCTGCGCAAGATCAGCCTGAGCGGCGCCGTGACGACCATCTCCGGCACCCCGGCACTGCGCGGCACGGTCGACGGCCCGGGCATCGCGGCGCGCTTCGGTTCCTTCAGCGCGCTGGCGGCCAGCACCGACGGCAGCCTGTACATGGTCGACCCGGCCACGCACGTCGTGCGCAAGGCAACCACGGCCGGCTTCGTGACGACCGTCGGCGGCGCAGTCAACACGCCGGGCACGACCGACGGCCCACTGGCGTCGGCACGGTTCAACACCCCGCAGCGCATCGCGGCCGGCAAGGATGGCAGCCTGTGGGTCTCCCAGACGACCGGCCTGCGCCGTATCCTGAACGGCAACGTGACGACCCCGAACGCGAGCATCAAGGCGGTCAACCTGGCGGTCGATCCGAACGGTAACGCCGTGATCGTGACCGGCACCGAGTCGATGCAGGTGATGCGCGTGGCGCCGGACGGTACCGCGACGCCGCTGGTCACCCTGGCCCAGGTCCAGAGCCTGCTGGGACGCCCGGATGCGAAATTCACTCCGCAATCGGTCGCGATCGACGCCGCCGGCAATATCTATATCGCCGACACCGCCACGGTCGCCGTCTACAAGCTGTCCACTGCGGGTGTGTTGTCCGTGTTCGCCGGCACGCCGTTCAATGAAACAGGCAATGTCGACGGTTCGGTCAACACCGCCACGCTCGGCTTCTACGAGATCGACCACATGACGATCGACGCTCAGGGTAACCTCTACCTGAGCGGCCAGGGCAGCGTGCGCAAGATCAGCCCGGCGGGTGTCGTGTCCACGCCAAGCTTTGGTTGGGGCAATGCCGACATCGGCGCCGTCACGGTCCTCGGTGACAAGCTGTACGGCATGACGCGCTACGCGCTGCTGCAGTCGAACCTGTAATCAGGCAGGGTCGACGGGCAAGCCGTCGAGACCATGGCGCGTGATGGCGCCATGGTCGTCGACGGCGATCCAGCCGCCGCGCGGGGGCTGGGCATCCAGCTCCCAATCGGGCAGGACATAGCGGCGCTTGCCGCCGTGCAGGTGCAGGGCAGGGCGGTGGGTATGGCCGTGGATCAGCACCTCGGCGCTTGTCGCCGTAAAGACGGATTCGATCGCCTCAGGCGTGACATCCATCGTTTCGTAGGACTTGGTCGTGTGGGCCTCGCGGCTGCCTTCGCGCAAGCCGGCGATGATGGCCTTGCGCTGGGCCAGGGGCATGGCCAGGAACTGGTCCTGCCACTTCTTGTCGCGCACCATCGCGCGAAATTCCATGTACTTCGTATCGAGCGTGCACTCGGCGTCGCCGTGTACGAGGGCGATGCGCTGTCCGCCAATATTTGCCACGTGCGGCTCGTCCAGCAGGCGCAGGCCGGCCGCTTGCGCAAAGCCGCTGCCGACAAGGAAGTCGCGGTTTCCCGCCATCCAGAACAACTCGACCCCGGCGTCGCTCAAGGCGCGTAGGGCCGCGATCACGCGTGCATGGAAGGGTGTATCGAGATCGTCGTCGCCGGCCCAGTATTCGAAGATGTCGCCTAGCAGATAGAGCCGGCGCGTGTGCGCAGCTTGCTCGCCCAGGAAGCGGAAGAAGGCCTCGGCGGTCCGCGGATGGGATTCCTGCAGGTGCAGGTCGGAAATGAAGAGCGCGGCCGTGCGCGCGGGAGTGGATGTGGACAAACGGGCTCCCGCGCGAGGGTCAGATAAAACTTGCTGCAGTTATCTTGGCAACTGAGCTTAGATTACTTCGGCTTTTTCGATGATGATCGGCTCGACCGGCACGTCGGCGTGCATGCCCGAACGCGAGGTCGCGACCTTGTTCAGCTCATCGACGACTTCGGTGCCGGCGGTAACCTTGCCGAACACGGCATAGCCCCAGCCGTCCTGGCCCGGGTAGTTCAGGAAGTCGTTGTTCTTGGTGTTGATGAAGAACTGGGCCGATGCCGAATGCGGCGCCGAGGTACGGGCCATGGCGATCGTGTACTTGTCGTTCTTCAGGCCGTTCTTGCCTTCGTTCTCGACGGTCGCGTCGGTCGGTTTCTGCTTCATGCCCGGCTCGAAACCGCCACCCTGGATCATGAAGTCCTTGATCACGCGGTGGAAAATGGTGTTGGTGAAGTGACCCTTGTTCACGTAGTCCAGGAAGTTGGCAACGGTCTTCGGCGCTTTCTCGGCGTCGAGTTCGATGGTGATGTTGCCCTTGTTGGTGGTCAGCAGTACGGAAGTCATGGGTAATCCTGTTCTATTTGTTGAAAAAGAATGCAAGACCGTTATTTTACTAGCTTATCGCCCGTAAGGACGGTGGTGGACTGGATCACGATCGGCGTCACCGGCACGTTCTGCATGCCGCGCATGTCGTCGACCATCACGCCCTTGATCTTGTCGACCGTTTCCTGGCCCTGCACGACGCGGCCGAACACCGTATAGCCGGTGCCGTCCTGGCCCGGATAATCGAGGCCGGCGTTGTCGTTGACGTTGATGAAGAACTGCGAGCTGGCCGAATTCGGGTCGCTGGTGCGCGCCATCGCCAGCGTGTACGGCTTGTTCGACAGGCCGTTCTTCGATTCGCTCGGGATCGGCTTGCGCACGCCGGGCTTGTCGATCAGCTTTTCGGTGTAGCCGCCGGCCTGGATCATGAAGCCGTCGATCACGCGGTGAAACACCGTGCCCTTGTAAAAGCCGGACTTTACGTATTGCAGGAAATTGGCCGTGCTCTTGGGCGCATGCTCGGCGTCGAGTTCGACGACGATGTCGCCCATGGTGGTCTTGATCGCGACCTGCGGATTGTCGGCAGCGACAGCGTGGCCGGCAAAGGCCAGGGCGACCGCGGCGCCGGCGAGGCGGGCAAAGAGAGCGCGGCGGGATTGTTTTTGTGCGTGCATGGAGCGTCTCCTCGGTGGACGTGGCGCAAAGCCCTGTCAAGTCTTTTGCAGAAAAATAAACCTGAGCCATATGCGGCCAGTCGGGATTTTATCAATGCTATACTTTGCGCAGAACGTCCCATTCTATCAAAAGTAGTGGTATCCAAGAACAACAAAGAGGGCTGACGGTTCCGACGCAAGAGGCAATCCCGGCACGCGCCATATAAAAGCGAACGTGTGCGGGACTCGTATTGTTCCGGACTTCCGATCCCCTCTCGAAACATCATCACCCATGAGCCAATTAAAGATCTACAACACGCTGGCGCGCGAAAAACAGGTATTCGTACCAAAGGAGGCCGGCAAGGTCGGCATGTATGTCTGCGGCATGACCGTCTACGACTACTGCCACGTCGGCCACGCGCGCATGATGATGGCGTTCGATGTCATCTATCGCTGGCTCATGGAATCGGGTTACAAAGTCAAGTACGTGCGTAATATCACGGACATCGAAGACAAGATCATCAAGCGCGCCGCCGAAAACGGCGAGACCATGTCCTCGCTGGTGAACCGCTTCACCCAGTACATGGACGAAGACACGGCCGCGCTGGGCATCCTGCCGCCGAACTTCGTGCCGCGCGCCACCGAGCACGTGCCGGGCATGCTGTCGATCATCGGCATGCTCGAGGAAAAAGGCTTGGCCTACCGCAGCGAAGACGGCGACGTCAACTTCGCCGTCCGCAAGTTCGACGGTTACGGCAAGCTCTCCGGCAAGTCGCTGGACGACCTGCGCGCCGGCGAGCGCGTCGACGTGAATACCGGCAAGCACGATCCGCTCGACTTCGTGCTCTGGAAAGCGGCCAAGGAGTCCGAGCCGGACGAAGCCAAATGGGATTCGAAATGGGGCCGCGGCCGTCCGGGCTGGCACATCGAGTGCTCGGCCATGAGCTGCGCGCTGCTGGGCGAACACTTCGACATCCACGGCGGCGGCCAGGACCTGCAGTTTCCGCACCACGAGAACGAGATCGCCCAGAGCGAGGGCGCTTTCGGCGGTCCGATGGTTAACTACTGGATCCACAACGGTTTCGTGCGCGTCGATAACGAAAAGATGTCCAAGTCCCTGGGCAACTTCTTCACGATCCGCGAGGTGCTCAAGAAGTACGACGCCGAAGTCGTGCGCTTCTTCATCGCACGCACCCACTACCGCAGCCCGCTGAACTATTCCGACGCCCATATCGACGACGCCAAGGGCGCGCTGACCCGCCTGTACACGGCGCTCAGCGACGTCGACCTCGGCAGCGAGACCCCGGCGGTGGACTGGAGCGAGGCCCACGCCCAGCGCTTCCGCGAAGCGATGGACGACGACTTCAACACGCCGCTGGCCGTGGCCGAGTTGTTCGACCTGGCAAGCGAAGTCAACCGTACCAAGTCGCTGCCGGCCGCGCGCCAGCTGAAGGCCCTGGCCGGCGTGCTGGGCCTGCTGGAGCGCGTGCCGCAGGAATTCCTGCGCGGCGGCAGCAGCCAGGGCGGCCTGGGCGAAGCCGAGATCGCCGACCTGATCGCTGCGCGCGCCGCCGCCAAGAAGGCCCGTAACTTCGCCGAAGCGGACGGCATCCGCGCCGAGCTGCTGGCCGCCGGTATCATCCTGGAAGACAAACCGGACGGGACGACGAACTGGCGTCGCGCATGATGGCAGCGGAAAAGGACAACGGCGGCGCAAGCGTGCCGGAATTCGAGGTGCCCGCGTACTGGGCCGAAGCCAAGGAAGAGCTGATGCGGCGCGACCGCATCATGAAGCGTCTCATCCCGCAGTTCGGCGACATGCACCTGAAAGGGCACCCCGATCCGTTCACGACCCTGGCCCGTTCGATCGTCGGCCAGCAGGTCACGCCGAAAGCCGCCGACGCCGCCTGGGCCAAGCTCAATGCCTGCTGCCCGAAGCTGACGCCAGGCCAGATCATCAAGCTCGGCGCCGAACAGCTGTCCGCCTGCGGCCTCTCGAAACGCAAGACCGAATACATTCTCGACCTGGCCGACCATTTCAAGGCCAAGCGCGTGCACACCAACCTCTGGTCCGAAATGGACGACGAGGCGGTGATCGCCGAACTCGTGCAGATCCGCGGCATCACCCGCTGGACCGCCGAGATGTTCCTCATCTTTAACCTGCTGCGCCCGAACGTCTTGCCGCTCGACGACGCCGGCCTGATCCAGGGCATCAGTCAGAACTATTTCTCCGGCGAACCAGTGTCGCGCAGCGATGCGCGCGAGGTCGCCGCCAATTGGGAACCGTGGCGCACGGTTGCCACCTGGTATCTGTGGCGTAGTCTCGACCCGGGTTCTGCCTCAGGTTTGGCGTCCGCAGCGGCGTCCGGTACGGTAGAATAGCGCCAAAATGCAGCATCGCCGCGTGGCCGCCCAGCGCCCCGGCCTCAGAACAACCCCGGAGGTACAATGACTAAAACAACTTTCCTCAGTTTCGAGCAGCCTATTGCCGAGCTCGATTCGAAGATCGAAGAGCTGCGTTTCGTCCAGGACGATTCCGCCGTCGACATCTCGGAAGAGATCGACCGCCTCGACAAGAAGAGCCAGCAGCTGACCAAGGACATCTATGCCAAGCTGACCCCGTGGCAAGTTTCGCAGATCGCCCGTCACCCGCAACGTCCTTACACCATGGACTACGTGAACGCGATCTTCACCGACTTCCACGAACTGCACGGCGACCGTACCTTCGCGGACGACCAGTCGATCGTCGGCGGCCTCGCGCGCTTCAACGGCCAGGCCTGCATGGTCATCGGCCACCAGAAGGGCCGCGACACCAAAGAGCGCGCGATGCGCAATTTCGGCATGCCGAAACCGGAAGGCTACCGCAAGGCGATGCGCCTGATGAAGGTCGCCGAGAAATTCAACCTGCCGATCTTCACCTTCGTCGACACCCCGGGCGCCTTCCCCGGCATCGACGCCGAAGAGCGCGGCCAGTCGGAAGCGATCGGCCACAACCTGTACGTGATGGCCGAGCTGAAAGTGCCGCTGATCGCCACCATCATCGGCGAAGGCGGTTCCGGCGGCGCGCTGGCGATTGCCGTGGGTGACGCCGTGCTGATGCTGCAATACTCGACCTATTCGGTCATTTCGCCGGAAGGCTGCGCCTCGATCCTGTGGAAGACCTCGGAGCGCGCGGCCGACGCCGCCGACGCACTGGGCCTGACCGCGCACCGTTTGAAAGCCATGGGCGTGATCGACAAGATCGTCACCGAGCCGCTGGGCGGCGCCCACCGCGATCCGAAGGGCATGGCGCAGATGCTCAAGCGCGCGCTGGCCGATACCCTGCGCCAGTTCCAGGGCATGAAGACCAAGGACCTGCTGGAAGCCCGTCACCAGAAACTGATGGCTTACGGTAAGTTCAAGGAAACCACGCCAAGCGACGAGTGAGTTTCATTCAGTGAGCAGTCCTCAAGCCGGGTCCGTCCCGGCCATTTTCGCGCGCGCACTGGCTGCGCTGCGCGACCAGTTTTCCCCTTCCTCGGTAGCAATCGCCTGCAGCGGCGGCCTCGATTCGATGGCCTTGCTGCAACTGGCCACCAGCTGGTGCCAGGCACAGTCGCTGCCGCTCTTCGTTTTCCACGTGCACCACGGACTCAGCCCGCACGCCGACGCCTGGCAAAACCACGTCGCCGCAAGCGCAAGTGCGCGCGGCCTGCGTTTCGATGTGCACCAGGTGGCCGTCGATGGTGCCGGCACCGGTACCGAGGCGGCGGCGCGCAAGCTGCGCTACCGCGCCCTCGGCGCCATGTGCCGCGAACACGGCGCGACGCTGCTTTTGACGGCTCACCATCTCGACGACCAGGCCGAAACCGTGCTGCTGCAACTGCTGCGCGGCTCCGGGCCGGCCGGGCTGTCCGGAATGGACGCGGCCAACAGCGCGCCCGAACTGCTGGGCAATCCCGATCTCGTGATGGCGCGGCCTTTATTGCCGCTGTCGCGCGCGGAACTCGAAGCCTATGCGCGTGATGAGGGCCTGGACTGGGTCGAGGACGAGTCCAACCTGGATCCGCGCTACGCCCGCAATGCGCTGCGCCACCAGGTGATGCCGGCGCTGGCGCAAGCTTTTCCCGGCTTCCAGGCCAGGTTCGCGCGCAGCGCCGCGCACGCCCAGTCGGCCCAGCGCCTGTTGACGGAACTGGCGGCGCAGGATCTGGACGCGGCCCTGGTCGACGGTGCCATCGACGTCCCCCGCCTGCGGAGCATGAGCCTGGACCGTGTCTACAACCTGCTGCGCTACTGGTTTGCCGGACAGAACCTGGCGATGCCCTCGACGGCCTGGCTGGCGGAACTGGTGGCGCAACTGATCGAGGCGCGACATGACGCCCAGCTCCTGGTCACGCACCCGGCCTGTCACCTGCGGCGCCACCGCGACCGCCTGTACGTCACACCCAAGCTACCCGATCTTCCCGGCATGCGCGACCCCGACGACGAAGGCGTGCTCGACCGGGAAGGGCAGTCCTTCCGCTGGCAGGGCGAAGGCAACATCGCGTTTCCGGATTACGGCGGCGTGCTGCACTTCGAAACGGGCGCGCCGGGCATCGGCTTCGACCCGGCCTGGCTGCGCCAGCAGGAACTGGTGATCGATTTCCGCAAAGGCGGCGAGCGCCTCAAGCTTGCCGCGAACCGGCCGACCCGTCCGCTGAAAGCGCATTACCAGGCTGTCGACATTCCCGCCTGGGAACGTACCCGTTTGCCGATCGTCAGCAGCGGGCGCGACCTGCTGTTCGCCGCGGGGCTGGGCATGGATTGCCATCACTTCGCCGCCGCCGCCGACACCGTGTCCCTGCGCTGGGAAAGTACAGCGAAATAGTTTCTATTCGAAAAGCGTATTACTTTATTTTCTTTTCATATAGCTTTTCGAACTTCCCCTCATTGCGATCTTGCAGTGCAACATGCTAGAGTAGGTGTTCCCCTTTTCACCTTTACATGCTGGGAAGCTTCCTGTTATGGCATTAATTGTCCACAAATACGGTGGTACGTCGATGGGTTCGACGGACCGCATCAAGAACGTTGCGGCCCGCGTCGCCAAGTGGCACGACGCCGGACACCAGATCGTCGTGGTGCCTTCGGCGATGTCGGGCGAAACCAATCGCCTGATCGGCCTGGCAAAGGAAATCATGGCGCAGCCGGATCCGCGCGAGCTGGACATGATCGCCTCGACCGGCGAGCAGGTCTCGGTCGGCCTCCTGGCCATGGCGCTGCTGGCCATCGGCAAGGACGCGGTTTCCTACACCGGCTGGCAAGCCGGCATCCGCACCGACTCCGCCTTCACCAAGGCGCGCATCCAGTCGATCGACGACACGCGCGTGCGCGCCGACCTCGACGCGGGTAAGATCGTCATCATCACCGGCTTCCAGGGCATGGACGAAGAGGGCAACATCTCGACGCTGGGCCGCGGCGGTTCGGACACCTCGGCCGTGGCGATCGCCGCCGCGCTGAAGGCCGACGAATGCCTGATCTACACCGACGTCGACGGCGTCTACACGACCGACCCGCGCGTGGTCGACGAAGCGCGCCGCCTGGAAAAGATCACCTTCGAAGAGATGCTGGAGCTGGCCTCGCTCGGCTCGAAAGTGCTGCAGACCCGCTCGGTCGAATTCGCCGGTAACTACCAAGTCCCGACGCGCGTGCTGTCGTCGCTGACCAATCCCCTGATGCCATTGGAAGAAGAAGCCAAGTCCGGCACCCTGATTTCGTTTGAGGAAGAAACCAACATGGAACAAGCCGTCATCTCCGGTATCGCATTCACCCGTGATGAAGCCAAGATTACCGTCATCGGCGTGAACGACAAGCCGGGCGTCGCTTTCCACATCCTGGGTCCGATTTCGGACGCCAACATCGAAGTGGACATGATCATCCAGAACCAGTCGGTGGATGGCAAGACCGACTTCACCTTCACGGTCTCGCGCAACGATTACCAGCGCGCCATGGCGGTGCTCGAAAGCCAGCGCCACGATCTCGGCTACACCCGCATCCTCGGCGACGCCAAGGTGTCGAAGGTCTCGGCAGTCGGCGTCGGCATGCGCAGCCACGTGGGCGTCGCTTCGCAGATGTTCCGCACCCTGGCGGAAGAGGGCATCAACATCATGATGATCTCGACTTCCGAGATCAAGATTTCGGTCCTGATCGACGAAAAATACATGGAACTGGCCGTCCGCGCCCTGCATAAAGCGTTTGGTCTGGAGAAAGCTTAACTTTTTTCCATATTTTTGGCCGCCTTGCCTTGACCAATCGGGCACCGGCCATTAATATGCTTGCTCTCAGCGCTAGCGACGTTTGCTGGAGTTGACTGGAGGCGTGGCCGAGTGGCCGAAGGCACTTCCCTGCTAAGGAAGCATACGGGCTTAAACCTGTATCGTGGGTTCGAATCCCACCGCCTCCGCCAAGTTACAAAAGAGAAAGCCACCCGAATGGGTGGCTTTTTCTTTTGTAACTCGGCGGAGGCGAGCAGGGCGCCTGCGCGCCCTGCGTGTGGGATTCGAAGCGGTGCGCGTACTCGCGCACCGGCGGCCCGCGGAACGTGGGCGAATCCCACCCGTACTACAAGCCACCGCCAGGTGGCTTCTTATCAGGCTTTCTCTTCGCGCTCCCGCAATGCGCCCCCGCCCGCGCCATCACCAACGCCAAATCCGTAGTCAACCGATGCAGCGACAACAAATCCGCCGCCGCATCCAGCGCCATTCTTCCAAGCCCCGCATCACCCCCTTCAACCTGCGTCACGATCCGATGCAGCGACGCCAGCAGCAGCGCATTCTCCGCCAGCCGCTCATGCAGCCCGTCAAAGGCGAGCGCCTCCATCACCTTCTCCTCATGCGCCAGGTCCGCCTCGATCGCGGCGACCATCGCCTGGAAAGCCGCGCAGAACGCGTCGTCAGGTTCCGCGCTCAACGCGTGAATGCGCACGAACAGCAGCTTGCGCGCATGGCGCAGCGCGGCGGCAGCCGTGTGTGAGGTGGAAGAGGAAAGCGGGAGCATCGCGAACTGCGCCTGAAGCCGTCCTGGCCGGATGAGCGGCTCTCCGTGCCAGACCAATATGTTAGGCCGCAATGCAGCGCCGGAGTTCCCGCGCATCGTGGTTCACATTCGACACGGCACAGCGTTCTTATCACCAGTCAAAGTCGCCCGTGCAACCCAGTGGGAGCATGGTTTCTTTGCAGGATGCGCGGAGCCGGCATGGACGATTTGCTGCGGTATTTCGAGGAAGAGCTGGGCGTCTTCGGCCAGTATGCACGCGAGTTCCGCAGCCGCTTCCCGAAGCCGGCCGGCGAGCTGCACATCGCAGGCGAAACCTACGAGGATCCGAGCGTCGCCAGGCTGATCCAGTCGGTCGCGCTGCTCAGCGCGCGCATCCACAAGCGCCTCGACGACGACTACCCCAAGTTCACGGAATCCCTGCTCGAGAGCCTGTATCCGCACTACCTGCGCCCGCTGCCTTCGTATTCGGTCGGCCGGCTGGCGGGGGCCGGGCAGGATACGGGTGAATTCGCCGGCATCCCGCGCGGTACGCCCTTGCGCAGCAGCCCGGTTGCGGGCACGGTCTGCCAGTTCAGGACCGTGTATCCGGTACTGAGCGGCCCGCTGCGCATCGCCCATGCCGCCTTTTCCATCCCCATCGGCACGCCACGCGGGGCGCGCCTGCCGCGCGGCGTGACGGCAGCCATCGCGCTGACGCTGGAAGTGAAAGGCGGCTTGCCGGCGCTGTGCGCACCCGGCCTGGGGCGGGTGCGCGTGTTCGTCGATGGCGAACCGTCGCTGCGCGCGGCCCTGATCGACGCGCTCTTCATGCGTGCGCGTGGCGCCTGGGTGGAGGCCGGGGCGGCCTCCGGCGCTGGCGAACCCTGGCTGGCCCTGGAGACCGTTCCGCTCGGCCTGGCCGGTTTCGATGAGGATGAGGCGCTGCTGCCGGCGCCAGCGCGCTCGCATCCGGCCTTTCGGCTGCTGACCGAGTATTTCGCCTATCCCGAAAAATTCAACTTCATCGACATCGACCTGCGCGAGATGGCGCGCCGCCTGCCTGCCGGATGCGAGCGCTTCACGCTGCACGTCGGCCTGGCCGGGATGGCCGGCGATTGCATCGCCGCGCGGGTACTGGCGCCCTTGTCGGCGCGCCACCTGCTGCTCGGCTGCACGCCGGTCGTGAACCTGTTTCGCAAGGCGGGCGACCCGATCCAGCTGTCGTACACCCAGGCCGAGTACCGGCTGGCGGCCGACGGCGCGCACGCATCCGCCTATGAGATCCACAGCATCGACAAGGTCAGCGTGGTGCGCGAAGCGCGCGGGCAGGCCAGCGTCACCGAATTCGGCCCGCTGTATGCGGTGCGCCACGAGGGTTCAGGCGCGCCGGGCCACTTCTGGGTGGCGCGCCGCGACGAAACGCTGGCCCGGATCAGTCCCGGACACGAACTCAGGCTGGCCCTGGTCGATCCGGACTTCACGGCGCAAGAGAGCGCCAACGCCACGATCTCGACCGAGCTGACCTGTTCGAACCGCGACCTTCCCGTGCAGCTGCGCGTCGGCCAGGCGGAGGCCGACCTGCTGGCCGAATCCAGCGGCGGCGCAATCTCCTTCCGCCTGCTGCGCAAGCCGACGCCGAGCCGGCGTTTCGCGACGGGCGAGGGCGTCCACTGGCGCCTAATCGCGCACCTGGCCCTGTGCCATGCCGGGCTGACGACGGCCGAGCTGCCCGACCTGCAGAAGATGCTGTCTCTCTACGACCTGCCGCGTTCGCCGAGCGCGCGGCGCCAGATCGCCGGTATCGTGGGCCTGGAACACGGCACCGTGCGCGCCTGGCTCAGGACCCGGCCCGTGTCCGCACTGATGCCGGGTGTCGCCATCCGCATGACGGTCGACGAAGAGGCTTTCGCCGGCAGCTCGCTGTATGTGTTCGCGCAGGTGATGGATCGCTATTTCGCCCTGAACAGCCAGCTCAACTGCTTCACCCGGCTCGAGATCGTCTCGCAGCAGACCGGAGAGGAACTATTCGCATGCGCCCCACGCACCGCCGAGCACGTACGGCCCTGATCGAGCGGCTGCTGGCGGCGCCGCAGGAATTCGAGTTCACCCAGGCGGTCTCGATCCTGCTGGCCTGGCTGGGCGAGCGGGGCGTGCCTTTCGACGCCGCCCTGCACGAGTGCCTGCGCTTCGAGAACAGCCTGGGGCTGGGCTTTCCGGCCTCGGAGATCGAAGCGGTGGCGCGAATGGAGGCGGGGGAGGGCGAGCGCCCCCGCTTCGCCGTCACGCCCACCTTCATGGGCCTGCTCGGCGTACATGGGGCACTCCCCCTGCACGTCACCGAGCGCATCGCCACCTGGCAAGGCGGGTGCGGGGATGCGGCCCCGCGCGCCTTCCTCGACCTGTTGTCGAACCGGATGCTGGCGCTGTTCTACCGTGCCTGGCGCAAGAACCGGGTCGAGACCATGGCGCCCGGCAGGGCGGGCGGCCCCGACTGTTTCAAGCCCCTGCTGCTGGCTCTGGCCGGATGCGCACCCACGCGCCGGCCAGGCGTACCCGGCGCCATGCCCGAGGATCTGGTCGCGCATTTCGCCGGCATGCTGCAGCAGCAGCCGCGCTCGCGCGTCGTGCTGGAACGCCTGCTGGCCGATTACTTCGGCGTCCCGATGGAGATCGAAGAAGCCGTCGGTTACTGGGACCGCCTCGATGCCGGCGAGCAGGCGGCGCTCGGCGTGAATGCCGAGCTGGGCGACAACGTGCTGCTGGGAGAACGCAGCTGGCGGCCGGACCTGCGTGCGCGCCTGCGCATCGGTCCGCTGGATGCGGCCGGCTTCGCCTGCTTCCTGCCCAGCGGCGCGGGCAGCGCCGCGCTGCGCGCCATCCTGCGCAGGTTCGCAGGACCAACCGTCGGCTTCGAAGTGCAATTGATCCTGCGCGCGGACGAAGTGCGGCCGCTGCAGCTGGCCGGACGCCCCGCGCAGTCCGGCCGGCTGGGACGCGACAGCTTCCTCGTCAGCCGGCAAACCCGCAGCGACCGTGCCGACATGTGCTACCTGGTCTTGCCGATGGCCCCACTGGGCGCAGCGTCCGGCACCGAGCGCAAGGCAGGGCGGGCAGCCCGCGCGCCTACTTCAGCATCAGGGCCGAGAAGTCCACTTCCTTGCCGTTGAACGCGACGGCGCAGTTACCTCCGGGATAGACGTAATCGAAGGCGATCTTGCCGGCACTGTCCAGCGCAAGGAGCTCGGTACGAACCGGCGCGGTCACGGCCGAATAGGTGATGAGATGGTGGTTCGGCGCACCAGCCTCGTACACGCTCGAGCAGATGGCCGAATAGATTGCCGGCGTCGGCGAATAGGTCCAGGTTTCGACCGCGGTGCGCGCGGCGGCATCGATCGCATAGCGCGACGGCGTGCTGTAGTCGCGCGTGATGCCCGCGGCGGTACCCGCCGGCTGGTTCACGCTGCCCAGGCCGTTATTAAACATCAGCAGCTCGCCGTTCGAGGCGATCGACAGCGAATGCTGCCCGACCGGCGGCTTGCCGGATTTCAGCTTGAGGGTGAGGGCGCGTAGCGACGGATAGTCGACATACCAGTGCTTGGTGGTGTCGCCCAGGATCCATTTGATGTGGCCGGTCGCGTAGTCGATCTTGACGACGAAGTTCTCGCGGCTCGAGATCAGCAGCGAATCGTCGGCCGCGACATAGATCGCCGAATTCATGTGGAACCAGTCGATGCCGTCGCGCACGAAGTTGGACGGATCGTCGCCGCCGGCCTGCATTGCGTCGCGGAAGATCTTCGCCATGTCCCATTCCTTGATCACTTCGCCCGTCGGGCTGATCTCCACCAGGTTGGACTCGTAGCGCAGCACCCCGCCCTCGAGCGCGTCGAGCTCGGCCAGCAAGCCCGTCTTGCCGCGCACGAGGTCGTGGTGGAAGTTGGTATAGCGGGTCGACCCCAGCGGACGCGGGGCGTAGCTGCCGTTCAGCTCGAGGCGGTACAGTTCCGGCGTGTTGGCGCTGCCGACGAAAAAGCCGTCGTCGTGGAACAGCGATGCGATCGAGGTGCTCAATCCCGTTCCCACCCAGCGCAGGTTGCCGTCGGTATCGAGCACGACCGGCGTGGTGAGATCGTTCTGCAGCATCATGTAGTCGAAGCCGGGCGCTACGGCCGCGCTGCGTGCGGTGCGCACCTGCGGGGTGTTGTAGATCGCGGCCGGGCCGGTTTAGGCGGGTGCCGTGATCGTGAGGCGCTCGACGTGGGTGGACGCGTCGCGGAAATGCGCCGTGACGGTGACGCTGTTCTGGTAATTCGCGTAGAGGCCGAAAACAGCGAAGGACAGGCGTTTGCCGGCCGCGTTCCAGGCGCCGGTCCGTTCCAACCGGGCGCGGGTGTAGGTGACCGTGACAGGCTTCGAGAACGTACCCGGCTTGGCGGCGACGGTGTACGACACGCTGTCGAGATGGGCGAAGTCCTCGAGCCTGAGCGCGAGGTTGACGATGAAGGGCGTCGGACCCGGCGTCTGCTCCACGACCGATACGTGGGCCGCTTCCGCATGGGTTTCGTCTTCTTCGGCCAGCCGGCTGCACGCCGCCGCCAGCAGGCAGGCCAGCAGCACCATACAATGACGGGCCACGTTGTGGATGGAAGGTTTCATGCATTCTCCTGGTGAGGGAAACCGAAGAGCTAAGCCTTCGATATGGAACGCGGCAGTAAGTTCACCTGCCGCGGCGCGATCGAGGACGGAATCAACGGGCGTCGCCGCGGGCGCTTGACCTTCCCACGATGGGAAGGACCAAACTGGCAGCATCGTAAAACGAGGACCCAAGCGAGGACCCCATGAACAAGAATATCGACCAGCTTGCCAAGACCGGTGTGGCCAGCTTTGATATTTCCGGCATGACATGCGCCTCCTGCGTCGCGCGTGTCGAGAAAGCCATACGCGCGGTGCCCGGAGTGGAGGAAGTCGGCGTCAACCTGGCGACCGAGCGCGCCAGCGTGCACGGGAGCGCGGCACCCGGCGCGATCCTCGCCGCCGTGAAAAAAGCAGGCTACGAGGCGGCCGTCACGCCCGACGCAGGGCCGGCGCAGCGGGAACGGGCGACGCCGGCGCGCTGGCCCCTGGCGCTGGCGGCACTGCTGACCGTACCCCTGCTGGCGCCGATGCTCGGCCAGGCCGCCGGCCTGGACTGGGCGTTGCCCGGCTGGCTGCAGTGGCTGCTGGCCACGCCGGTCCAGTTCTGGCTGGGCGCGCGCTTCTACCGCGCCGGCTGGAAGGCGCTGCGCGCAGGCAGCGGCAACATGGACCTGCTGGTGGCGATCGGCACCAGCGCCGCCTACGGCCTCTCCGTCTACCTGCTGCTGCGCGGCGGCGTCCACAGTGGCGGCCACCTGTACTTCGAATCCTCGGCCACCGTGATCACCCTGGTCCTGCTCGGCAAATGGCTGGAGGCGCGCGCCAAGGGCCAGACCGTGGAAGCCATCCGCGCGCTCGAAGCGCTGCGCCCGGACGAGGCCATCGTGCGCAGGGACGGCGCCGACACGGCCATCGCGCTCGATGCGTTGCGCGTGGGCGACCAGCTGGTGGTGCGGCCCGGTGCGCGCGTGGCGGCCGACGGCCGCGTCGTCGAAGGGCGCAGCCATCTCGATGAATCGCTGCTGACCGGCGAGAGCCTGCCGCTGGCGAAAGGGCCGGGCGCGCGCGTGACGGGCGGCGCCGTGAACGGCGAAGGCCTGCTGCTGGTCGAGGTGACGGCCGTCGGGCATGACTCCATGCTCTCGAGGATCATCCGCCAGGTCGAGGATGCGCAGGCCGTCAAGGCGCCGGTGCAGCGCCTGGTCGACCGTGTCAGCGCCGTGTTCGTGCCGGTGGTGCTGCTGATTTCACTGGTGACGCTGCTCGGCTGGGGCCTGGCGACGGGCGACTGGCAGGCGGCCCTGCTGAACGCGGTGGCGGTGCAGGTGATCGCCTGTCCCTGCGCGCTTGGGCTGGCGACGCCGACCGCGATCATGGTCGGCACCGGCGCGGCCGCACGCCACGGCATCCTGATCCGCGACGCCGAAGCGCTCGAACGGGCGCATGCGCTCGACACCGTCGTCTTCGACAAGACCGGCACCCTGACCGAAGGCCGGCCGCAGCTGGTCGCGGTCGAGGGCGACGATCCGCAAAGCGTCGCCACATTGGCCGGCGCCGTGCAGCAGCACAGCGAGCATCCGCTGGCCCGCGCCGTGGAAGCCTGGGTGCGCGAACATGGTCTCGCCGTGCCGCCGGCCGGCGCGGCGCGCGCCTTGCCGGGACGCGGCGTGCAGGCCGAGGTGGAGGGCAGGACGCTTTACCTCGGCAATGCGCGGCTGATGGAGGAGCAGGGCGCTGACCTTGATGCCTTGCGTGCCGGCGCCGGACGCCACGAGGCCGAGGGCCGCACCGTGTCCTGGCTGGCGCGCGGCGAACCGGGCGCGGTCGAGGTGCTGGGCCTGCTGGCCTTTGGCGACCGCGTCAAGGAGGGCGCCTTCGAAGCGGTCGCACGCCTCAAGGCGATCGGTGTGACGCCACACATGCTCACCGGCGACAATCGAGGGGCGGCGCGCGCGGTGGCCGATGTACTCGGCATCGAGGGCTACACGGCGCAGGTGCTGCCGGCGGAGAAGGCCGATGCGGTGCGCGCGGCGATCGCGGCGGGCAGCACGGTGGCGATGGTCGGCGACGGCATCAACGATGCGCCGGCGCTGGCGGCCGCCGACGTCGGCATCGCCATGGCGGGCGGCACCGACGTGGCGATGCACACGGCCGGCATTACCCTGATGCGGGGCGATCCGCGCCTGGTGGCCGATGCCATCGACGTCTCGCAGCGCACCTGGCGCAAGATCCGCCAGAACCTGGGCTGGGCTTTCGTCTACAACCTGGTCGGCATTCCGCTGGCCGCGTTCGGCCTGCTCAATCCGATGCTGGCGGGCGCCGCGATGGCCCTCAGTTCGGTGAGCGTGGTCGCCAATGCGCTGCTGCTGCGCGGCTGGCGGCCATCTTCCTCGCTTTCACCCATTTCAACCAAGGCCGGCAGCGTGCCGGTCAATCAATCGACAGGAGAAAAAACGATGTATGAACTGACCGTGGAAGGCATGAGCTGCGGCCACTGCGTGGGCCGCGTGACGAAGACCGTGCAGGGACTCGACCAGGAGGCGAAGGTGGAAATCGACTTGGCGACCAAGAAGGTGAAGATCGATAGCCGCGCAGAGCTGGAGAAGATCGCTGCCGCAATCGACGAGGCGGGTTATCCGGTGACGGCGCGCTCAGCCGCCTGAGTGCGGCAAGAGAGAATATTTTCGGCAGGCTGTCGCGCCTTCACTACACTTACCGATTGTCAATAAAAGTTGTAACTGGTAAGCTTCTGTTGTCGAAATATTCATAAGGGGGCCGCGATGGCCTGGATCGTCCAGCTGCTCATACCGCGCCGCCGCAAGAACCAGCACGAACTCGCCGGCCGCGCCGCCGAAGTCATCACCCAGGTGCTGTCCGACATCGGAATCGACCGCTTCCTGAACGGCACCATGCTGGTCGACCATCGCCTGCGCGTGCGCTTCGTCAGCTGCGGCGTCGCCATCGGCAGCGTGCACGCGGCGGTGCGCTCCGATACGCTGGTCCAGGCACGCTTGCTGCGCGCCGGCGACGGCAGCCTGGCGCTGGCTGCGCAGGCGCTGCAGCAGCAGATCGCGCGCCTGGTCGAGGAGTTGATGGCGGCCCTGCTGAGCCAGTCGGACACCCTGCGCGCCTTGCCGCCGCATCGCTACCGTTACGGGATCGCCGAACGGCACGCCGAACGCAGGGCCGCCGCCTCGAAATAGACCCGCGTGATTGCCGGGTCGAGTTCCTCCACCGCGCGCTCGAGGCGGGCGATCGCCAGGTCCACTTCGTCGATACGCATGCCGCGCTTGAAGCGCACGGCCGCCGTCAGCAGCACGTCGTCGGGCCCTAGCTGCATCGTCATCAGCTGGCCGACGGTCTCGATGGCCGGGTCGGCGCGAAACAGGTCCTTCAGCTTGCCGGTCTGCTCGACGCCCACGCTTTCCCCCAGCAGCAGGGCGCCGGTCTCGCGCGCCAGCGTAAAGGCCGCGCCCACCAGCAGCAGGCCGATCGCGATCGAGGCCGCCGGATCGATGTACGGATTGTCGAACAGGTGGCCGAGCCAGATGCCCGATGCCGCCACCACGATCCCGAGCAGGGCCGCGCTGTCTTCGATGAAGACGGTGAAGGTCGAGGCGTCCTTGCTGGCGCGGACCGTCTGCCAGAGCGAGGCGCCGGGCTTGCGCTTGCCGTTCAGTGCGCGGCGCGAAACGTTCCAGCTGTATCCTTCGAAGAGAAAGGCCACGCCCAGCACGACGTAGTTCCAGAACGGGTCGCCCAGCGGTTCCGGGGCGCGCAGGCTGTGGATGCCGTGCACGATCGACAGCCCGCCGCCCAGCGAAAACACGGACAGGGCCACGATCAGGGCCCAGAAATACACGGCCTTGCCGTAGCCGAAGGGATGGCGCGCATCGGGCTTGCGCGCGGCGATCTTCTCGCCGACCAGCAGCAGGAGTTCGTTGCCGGTGTCGACCGCCGAGTGGATGCCTTCGGCCAGCATGGCGGCGCTACCGGTCACTGCGGCGACGGTGAACTTGGCGGCGGCGATGCCGAGGTTGGCGACGATGGCGGCGTAGATCACCTTGCGGCTGTCGGGTGCGGCGGGCGCTGCGTCTTGTTCTGTCATGTTCGGTTTGTCGGGAGAGGAGGTTGGCTTGAGGTCCAGTCTAGCGATTTCGCGTTTATCGAAGGGCACGCCTGGACGCAAGGGCATGCGATGAGCGTCCGCAACCTGAATAAACTATTCGCGCCGCGCTCGGTGGCGCTGGTCGGCGCCTCGAACCGGCCGGGAAGCCTGGGCGCGACCCTGCTGCATAACCTGGTCACGGGCGGCTTTGGCGGGGCGATCTACCCGGTCAATCCGAAGCACACCGAACTGGCCGGCCTGCCGGTTGTTGCGAGCGTCGCCGAGCTCGCGGCCGCCCCTGACCTGGCCGTGATTTGTACGCCTCCGGAGACCGTCCCGGCCATCATCCGCCAGCTGGGCGAGAAGGGCACACGTGCGGCCATCGTGCTGAGCGCCGGCCTGGCCGACGCCCGCGACGAGCGCGGACGCTCGCTGAAGCAGGCCATGCTCGATGCGGCCCACCCCTACCTGCTGCGCATCCTCGGGCCGAACAGCGCCGGCCTGCTGGCGCCCGCGATCAAGCTCAACGCCAGCGTTGCCAACAGCGGCGCGCTGCCGGGACGGATCGCCTTCGTCTCGCAATCGGGCGCGCTGATGACGGGCGTGCTGGACCGCGCACGCTCGCGCGGCATCGGCTTCTCGCACTTCATCGCGCTGGGCGACTCGGGCGACGTCGACCTCGGCGACGTGCTCGACTACCTGGCAAGCGACGGCGCCACCGGCTCGATCCTGCTCTACGTCGAGCACCTGCGCTATGCGCGCAAGTTCATGTCGGCGGCGCGCGCGGCGGCGCGCAGCAAGCCGACCCTGGTGCTCAAGGCCGGACGCGCCGGTGGAGCGGAGCGCGCCGCCGCGAGCGAGAGCGGGGCCCTGGCCGGCATGGACGACGTGTTCGACGCCGCGATCCGGCGCGCCGGCATGCTGCGCGTGTTCACCACCGAGCAGCTGTTCGCCGCGGTCGAGACCCTGGCCCACGCCAAGCCGCTGCACGGCGAGCGCCTGGCCATTGTTGCGAATGGCGCCGGTCCCGGCGTGCTGGCCTTCGATGCGCTGGTGTGCGGCGGCGGGACTGCGGCCGCGCTGGCGCCGCAGACCTTGGAAAGCCTGGCGGCGCTGCTGCCCGCCGGCGCGCGCGCCAACCCCGTCAACCTGCAAGGCGACGCCGAACCGGAGCGCTACCGCCAGGCCCTGGAACTGCTGCTGCGCGACCCGAACACGGACGCGGTGCTGGTCGTGCACGCGCCCACCGCCAACGTCGACAGCGCCGACATCGCGCGCGCGATCGCGCCGCTGGCCAAAAGCGCCTCGCGCAACGTGCTGTCCTGCTGGCTGGGCGGCGACTCGGTCGCCGGCGCGCGCGAGATCGCCTCGAATGCCGGCATGCCGACCTTCGACACGCCGGAAGACGCGGTCGCGGGTTTCCTGCAGATCGTGCACTACCGCCAGAACCAGAACCTGCTGATGCAGGTGCCGCCCTCGGTCTCGAGCATCGCCGCCAGCGAACGCGGGACTGCGCGCGCGCTGGTGCGCGAGGCCCTGGCGGCCGGGCGCTACCTGCTGTCCGACCCGGAGACCAAGGCCATCCTGCGCGCCTATGGCATGTCGCTGGTCGAGACGCGCGCCGCCGACACGGTCGACGAGGCGGTGGCGGCCGCGCGCGGCATCGGCTTCCCGGTGGCCGTCAAGATCCTCTCGCCCGACGTGATGCACAAGTCGGACGTCGGCGGCGTCGCCCTCGACCTCGACTCGGAAGCGGCGGTGCGCGCCGCCGCCCAGCGCGTGCGCAAGCGCCTGCAGGAGATGCGGCCCGACGCGCGCTTCGAAGGCTTTTCGGTGCAGGCCATGGCGCGCCGGCCGGAAGGGCACGAGCTGATCCTGGGCGCCGCTACCGATCCCGTGTTCGGGCCGGTGATCCTGTTCGGCCAGGGCGGCATCGCGGTGCAGGTAGCGGACGACCACGCGGTGGCGCTGCCGCCGCTGAACGCCGTGCTGGCGCGCGACATGATCGACCGCACGCGCGTGGCGCGGCTGCTGGCCGGCTACCGCAACCGGCCCCCAAGCGACATGGACGCCATCGTCGCGACCCTGGTGCAGGTCTCGCGCCTGGTCTGCGACATTCCGGAAATCGTCGAACTCGACATCAATCCGCTGCTGGCCGACGCCAATGGCGCCATCGTGCTCGACGCCCGCATGCGCCTGGCGCTGGCCGACCGTTCCGGCAGCACGCTGGACCGCCTCGCGATCCGGCCCTATCCGCGCGAGCTGGAAGAGCGCATCGCCTGGGGAGACGGCGAGCTGCTGCTGCGCCCCGTGCGGCCCGAGGATGGCCCGGCCCACCTGCGCTTCTTCGACGCGCTCACGCCCGACGACGTGCGCTACCGCATGTTCGTGCGCATTCGCGAACTGAATCCCTCGCAGCTGGCGCGTTTCACGCAGATCGACTACGACCGCGAGATGGCGTTCATCGCCACCCGCAGCGGGCCCGATGGTTTGCCGGAGACGCTGGGCGTGGGACGCGTGGTGGCCGATCCGGACAACGTCAGCGCCGAATTCGCGGTGACGGTGCGCTCCGACCTGAAAGGCCACGGCCTGGGAAAAATCCTGATGCAGAAGCTGATCGACTACTGCCGCCTGCGCGGCACCCGCGAAATCGTGGGCGAGGCGCTCCCCCAGAATAACCGCATCATCGGGCTGGTGAAGAAGCTGGGCTTCGAGGTATTCCCGGCGGGCGAGGAGGGCGTGCGGAAATTCAGGCTTGTCTTAAGGTGAAAGAATATTTCACGACGCGATCGCGCTTGAAATATTCTTTCATGGCTACGTGCGGGCGTCAGCGCCGGAAGCGCACGTCTTCCGTCACCACCTTCGCATCGCCCTTCGGCTTCTTCGGTTTCTTCGGCTTCTTGATCACTTCTCCCCTGGCATTCGTCTCCGGCACCCGATGGTCGGGCGCGAAGCCGGGCTCCTCGATGCGTTGCAGGGCCTGGCCGGTCAGTCCTTCGATCGCCGCCAGCAGTTCCACTTCGTCGGCGCAGACCAGCGAGACCGCCTCGCCGGTCGCGCCGGCGCGACCCGTGCGGCCGGTGCGGTGCACGTAGTCCTCGGCCACGATCGGCAGGTCGACGTTCACCACCACCGGGAGGTCCTCGATGTCGAGGCCGCGCGCGGCGACGTCGGTGGCGACCAGGACGCGCACTTCGCCGGCCTTGAAGCGCTCCAGCGCGCGCAGGCGCGCCGGCTGCGGCTTGTCGCCGTGGATCGAGTCCGCCGCGATGCGCTTGGCCTCGAGCAGGCCAACCAGTTCGTCGACGCCGCGACGCGTCTTGGCGAAGGCCAGCACCTGGCCCCAGCCGTGCCGCTTGAGCAGGTGCAGGAAGAGTTCGGACTTGCGCTTCTTGTCGACCGTGACGACCCACTGCTTGATCGCCTTGACCGTGGTATTGCGCGGCGCCGTCTCGATCCTGACCGGGTCGCGCAGCAGCCGGTTCGCCAGCGCGCGGATCGGATCGGAGAAGGTGGCCGAGAACAGCAGGGTCTGGCGCTTCTTCGGCAGGGCTTCCAGGATCTGGTCGAGTTCGCGCGAGAAGCCCAGGTCGAGCATGCGGTCTGCCTCGTCCAGCACCAGCATCGTCACGCCGTTCAGTTTCAGGGCATTCTGGCGCTGCAGGTCGAGCAGGCGGCCGGGCGTGGCCACCAGCAGGTCCACGCCTTTACGCAGGTTCATCATCTGCGGATTGATGCTGACGCCGCCGTAGGCCACCATGGTGCGCAGCGGAAGGCCGGCGCCGTAGGCCTTGACGCTCTCGTGCACCTGTTCCGCCAGTTCGCGCGTCGGCACCAGCACCAGGGCGCGCGCCGCATTCGGCGCCGCCTGGCCCTTCATGGCAAGGCGCTGGACCAGGGGCAGGGCGAAGCCGGCCGTCTTGCCGGTGCCGGTCTGGGCCGCGGCCATGACGTCGCGCCCGGCCAGCACGGCGGGGATGGCTTCGGTCTGGACCGGGGTCGGTTCGTTGTAGCCGAGCGTGGCGAGGGTGCCTGCGATCTGGTCGATCAGGCCGAGCGAGGAAAACGACATGTGAACCTTGGAGCAAATGAACAGCCGACAGTTTACCGTTCCTCCAAACTTACGCAAAGCTGATCGTAACTGCTTAAACCTGCCTGCTGCTGGATTCCTGCTTCTCCGGGGCCGGTTTCACACCGTGCATGCGCACAGCGCCAGCGCCTGCCCCTCCACAGGCCGTTGCGGTAGAACTTACCGCCTTGTTCTTCAAATTCACGGCCGCATTGACGTCGCGGTCGTGGACCGTCCCGCAGTCCGGGCATGTCCACTGCCTGGCGCCCAGGTCCAGCCTGTCGAGCAGATGGCCGCAGATTGAACATGTCTTGCTGCTCGGATACCAGCGGTCGACCGCCACCACCCTGCCGCCGCGCCAAGCCGCCTTGTAGTTCAGCTGACGGCGCAATTCGTACCAGCCCATGTCGGCGATCGCCCGCGCCAGGCGCCGGTTGCTCAACATGCCGCGCACGTTCAGGCCCTCGATGCCGATGGTGTGGAAGCGGCGCGCGATGCTGCTGGTGAGCTGATGCAGGCCGTTGCGGCGCAGGTTGCCGATCCTGGCGTGCAGCTTGGCCAACTTCAGCTTCGCCTTGCCCCGGTTGCGCGAGCCCTTGACCTTGCGCGAGAGGGAACGCGACAGCCGGCGCAGCCGTCCCAGCAGGGTTCGCAGCGCCTTCGGGCCGGTCCACACTTCGCCGTTGGACAGCGTGGCCAGCGCCGCTATCCCGAGGTCGACCCCGACCGCGCCTTGGTTTTCGGCGGGCGGCAGGTGTGACGGTTCTATGGTATCGACGGTGATGCTGACGTCCCAATGGTTGGCTCTGTGCGAGACCGTGGCCGAGACGATCCGGCCGGCAAAGCGCAGGACCTCCCTCGTGCGCACCCAGCCCAGCTTCGGGATCTGGATACGCTTGCCCTCGACCCGGAACTGGTCGTTGGTCAAAGTAAAACGGTCGTGCTGTCCCTTCTTCCGAAACGTCGGGTAGCGCGCCCGGCGTGCGAAGAAATTCTTGAATGCTTCGCCGAGCTGGATGATCGCCATCTGCGGGGCGTTCTTCGTCACCTCTAGCATCCAGGGAAACTGCTCGCGTTTGATCGCGTTGAGCTGGCGGCGCAGCGCCAGTTGCGACGGCGCCGGCAGGGCGGGATTGGCCTTGCGCGCTTCGTACTGGCGCCGCCACTCGGCCAAGGCCCAGTTGTAGGAAAAGCGGGCAATGCCGGCTGCCCTAGCGAGATAGGTTGCCTGGACGTTGTTCGGGTCGAGGCGGATGCGGTGCGCGATTAGCACTGCGCCTCCTGGACAGCCTGGCGCACCCCTTCGATCGGTTTTTGGTTGCGGCAGCTGCGGCTGTCGTAGAGCCATGCGCAGTACCGTTCCAACACCTGCTTTTGGCGTTCCAGGTCGGCGCGCTGGTCGTGGCTGCAGGCGCGCGCATAGGCGATCGTCCGACGCGGCGCCGGAGCGGCGTGGGCGAGCCCGGAGCGGAAGGCCGCGAGGTCGTAGCGGCGTTGTCCACCTTCGGTACGCAGGGGCGCGAGACGCCCGCTCGCCTCCCAGCGCCGCAGCATACTGGTCGAGACACCAAGCGCCGTGGCCGCCATCCTGATTGGAACATGCTTGCTCATAATGCACAAGACTACTCAAGGATGCGCAAGTTCATACTAACTGTAAAGAACCCTGTGCCGGGCAGCACCGGGCAAACAAGGGCGCCTTGGCGGGCCTTAAAAGTCAATAAAACAGACCAGGGGCTGGGCCGCGATCGGCTTGACCGGTTCCTGGCGGCCCTTGCAGGCGCTGGCCAGCAGGCAGGCGAGGACGACGGCGCCGCAGCGCAGGCCTTGGCGAAGGACGGGCGATCTCATGGCGGTTCCTCCTTGGCTCCGATGATACCGTCATCAGAAGCGATAGGACAGCGCGGCACGCACCACCGGATAAACCTTGAAGTCCGAAGCGTCGTCGGCCAGGCGCTCCTGTTCGGCCGCGACGTCGCGCGCCAGGCGTTCGCATAGCGCCGTGGCGACCTGGCAGCCCTCGCTGCGCAGGCTCACACGTGCCGAGCCTTGGTAGAAGACCCCGAGGTCGCCGCCGAAGCTCCAGCCGCGCTCGCTGTTCAGGGCGTTCCCCCAGCCGATGCCGAGATAGGGCGCGGCCTTGCGGAAGTCGACCTTGCCGCGCAGCAGGCCGACGTCGGCCGCGCTGTAGCGGGTGCCGTTCAGGCTGAAGCTGCCGAGCTGGTCGGGCAAGGCGGTGGCGTCGAAGCGCGTATCGTTGTAGAGCACGCCGGCCGTGACGCGGAAATTGCGTCCGGGCTGGGGATACCAGTCGAGCAGGGCGTCGACCGTCTGCAGCTTGCCGTCGAGGTCGTATTCGACCTGGCCCGAGCGCTTGTCGAAGTCGTGCTTGAAATAGTTGATACCGAGGCGGCCGTTCAGGCCGGGCGAGATCGGCAGCACCAGGTGGGCGCCGACGCCGGTGGTGCCGAGGTCGAGCGTGGCGCCGACCTGGGCCCGGGCCGGGATCGCGGTAAAAGCGGTCGTGGCGGCGAGCAGGCAGGCCCCGCTCGAGAGAAGGGGGAAACGGGTCATCTCAGCCTCGTATGGTGGGTCCGTGTTCCGATTGTAGCGACGCTGCCGTGGCGTCCGCCGTTCGATTCCGCGCCGAAAGCCACAGCGTGGATTTTGTAAATGTGTGTTGCAGCGTACAAAGTTTTCACATTGCGTCTGATAAAGTTCGGCCAACATCACCATTAGAGGACTCTCATGAAATCCCCGATCCGTTCCCTGATCCTCGGCGCCGCCCTCGTTGCCGCCGCGATTCCCGCCATGGCCCAGACCAACGTCAGCATCAGCATCGGCCAGCCCGGCTTCTACGGCCGCATCGACCTCGGCGACTTCGCTCAGCGTCCGGTCGTCTACACCCAGCAGCCGGTGATCATCCGCGAAGTGCGCCACGTGCGCGCCGAGCCGATCTACCTGCGCGTGCCGCCGGGCCATCGCAAGAACTGGTCGCGCTACTGCGGCCGCTACGACGCCTGCGCCCGTCCGGTGATGTTCGTGCGCGACGACTGGTACACCAACACCTACGCGCCGCGCTACCGCGAGCGCCACTACGTGGAGCGTCCGGTGGTGCGCGAAGTCGTGCGCGAGGTGCGTTACGTGGAACGCGACGATCGCCGCGATCATCACGACCGTCACGACAAGCACGACAAGCACGACAAGCATGACAAGCACGGCCACGGCCATGGCAATGGTCATGGAAACGGTCACGGTCGCGGCCACTGACACGCTTCCTTGTTCCTGCGCGGCCATGGCCGCGCTCGATTTTTCCTCCGGGTGTACACTTGCCTTGTAGCCAATACCGGCTCGGCCGGCGGCACAATCAAGGGAGGAAAGTTTGCGAAGCGAAATCGTCATCGTAGGTGGTGGGGCGGGCGGACTGGAACTGGCCTGCAAACTGGGGCGCAAGCTCGGCCCCGCCAAGGTCATGCTGGTCGACATGCGCCTCTACCACATCTGGAAGCCCTCGCTGCACGAGGTGGCAGCCGGCACCCTCGACATCCACCAGGAGGGCCTGTCTTACCAGATGCTGGCCCACGATAACGGTTTTACCTTCGTCTACGGCCCCATGATGGCGCTCGACCATGGGGCGCGCCGCCTCACCGTCGGCGCCGTGCGCGCGGCCGACGGCGAAGACGTGCTGCAGGAGCGCAGCATCGAATACGGCTCGCTCGTGATGGCGGTCGGCAGCACCTCCAATTACTTCGGCGTGCCCGGCGCGCGCGAACACACGATTTCCCTGAACGCCACCGAAGACGCCGAACGCTTCCGCCTGCGCATGCTGCGCCTGATGGCGGTGGCCGAACAGGCGAGGGAAGAACGCCAGGACGCCGAGGTCGCGCTCGACGTCGTCATCATCGGCGGCGGCGCGACCGGCGTCGAGCTGGCGGCCGAACTGCGCGAAGCCTCCGGCGTGTACGCCACCTACGGCTTTTCGCGCCTGCAGGTGAAGCGCGACGTGCGCATCACGCTGCTGGAAGGCGCGCCGCGCATCCTGGCGCCGCTGCCCGAACGGGTCTCGAACGCGGCCCTGAAACTGCTCGACGAGCGCGGTATCCGCGTCGTCAACAACTGCCGCGTCACGAAGATCGAAGCGGACCGGGTCACGGACGCCGACGGCAACGTCTACCCGGCCAGCCTGTGCGTGTGGGCGGCCGGTATCCGCGCGCCCGAATTCCTGGGCGCGCTCGGCCTGCCGGTCAACAAGGGCGGCCAGATCGAGGTCGACGGCAAGCTGCGCGTGAAAGGCGTGCCCGGCGTCTACGCGCTGGGCGACTGCGCCGCCTGCATCGACGCCTCCGGCAAGCCGGTTCCGCCGCGGGCCCAGGCCGCGCACCAGCAGGCCGATTACCTGCTCAAGGACTTCCTGCGCCGCGCCAAGGGCAAGCCGCATGACGACAGGCCCTACCAGTACCGCGACTACGGCTCGCTGGTCTCGCTCGGCAAGACCACCAGCGTCGGCAGTCTGATGGGTTCGCTGAGCGGCGCGAGCTGGTTCGTGGAGGGGATGATCGGGCGGGTGATGTACACCAGTTTGCACCTGATGCACCACCAGGCGGTGCTGGGGGCGATGCGGACTGGGGTGCTGGCGATTGCGCGGTTTTTGATTCGCAGGACGACGCCGCTCGTCAAATTGCACTGACCGCGCGGGCATGCCCGGTGAAGCCGTCATTGCGGCCATTGGCCGCAATGACCCCGTACGGTGCGCTGCTGCCTCGAGGCCAGCGCACCATACCGTATGCATCGTCCGCAGCAGTGGTGTAACGTAGGGCGGGCATGCCCGCGCGTTTACGTGCGGTCGAATGCCCGGCCTTCTGAAAAATCAGGCTCCTTGGCGCAGCCTCGGCAAAATCATGGTCAACGCAGTACCGCCCCCATCGAGCGCCGCCAGCGTCAAACTCCCACCCAGCGCCCGCGCCCGTTCGCGCAGCAGGCGCAAGCCGTGGCAGCGCAGCGACTCCGGCGCCGGCGGCTCCTGCAGCCCCACGCCATCGTCGCGCACGGTCAGCATCAGCTGCTCGCCATCGTCGTCGAGAATGACGTCCACCGCACTTGCGCGCGCGTGGTTCAAGGCATTGCGCAGCCCTTCCTCGGCGCAGCGCAGCAGCGCCACGCCCTGTTCGCGCGGATAGCCGTCGTCGTCGTCGGGCAGGCTGACGCGCGCCGTCATGGCGTGCTCCTGGCCGAACTCGGCCACCAGCTCGGTCAGCGCCGCCTTGATGCCCAAAAATTCCAGCTTGTCGTTCCAGAGCCCGAGCTGGACCTTGCGGTTGGTTTCGATGATGCCGTTCAGCAGGGTCTTCATCTGGCCCGCGCGTTCCTGTGCCTTGGGATCGCTCAGGCCCTTGGACAGCAGGCCCAGGTGCATCGTCAGCGCGGTCATCGACGAGCCCAGGCTGTCGTGGAGTTTGCGCGCAAGCAGGCGCCGCTCGTCGTCCCAGCAACTCATCAGGTGGGCGACCAGCTCGGTCAATGCGGCGGTGCGTTCTGCAACCAGCCGTTCCAGGTCCGGGTCGTGGTGTTGCGGGTCCGGTGCGGTCATCGTGGGCTCGGTTGAATGTTTCCCAAATCATACAACACCTCGCTCGGGGAAGTGCGCACACTGAGGTGTCTGCGTGCGCTGCCGTACAGTAAAAGGAGGCGTTTGCGACGATGCTGGAGTCCTGGAAGCCTTATGAAAACCATCACACCTTCAAGGAGTTCTCATGCCTGATACCAACAAGCCAATCGACGCCGTCGAACTGCTGACGCAGCAGCACCGTGAAGTCGAAGAGATGTTCGAGCGCTTCGAGAAGATGACCGACCGCGCCAAGGTCAGCAAGAAAAAGCTGGCCGACGAGATCTGCAAGGCCCTGATCATGCACACCACGATCGAGGAGGAGATCTTCTATCCGGCCACGCGCGAAGCGAGCGAGGACACCGAGGACATGGTCGACGAAGCCGTCGTCGAGCACGCATCGGCCAAGGACCTGATCGCCCAGATCATGGAAATGGACCCGGACGACGACCTGTACGACGCGAAGGTCAAGGTGCTGTCGGAAATGATCGACCACCACGTCGAGGAAGAAGAGAAGGAAATGTTCCCGAAGACGAAACAGCTGAAGCTCGACCTCAAGGCCCTGGGCCAGGAGATGCAGGCGCGCCAGCAAGAAATCGAAGCCTCGCAGTAAGCTTGCGAGCAAGAAAAAAAGCCGCACAGTCACTGTGCGGCTTTTTTATTTGGCGGTGTTCCCGATCAGCCGGCCGATGCCGGCAGCGGCGACGGTTCGCCCAGCGCGCCGAGCAGCTGGGCGATGTCGACCGGTTTTACGAGGTGCATGTCGAAACCGGCTTCCAGCACGCGGCGCTGGTCTTCCGCCAGGCCGTAGCCGGTAAGGGCGATCAGGCGCATGGCGCCGGTGGCCGGATTGGCGCGCAGGCGGCGCGCCACCTCGTAGCCGTCGATGCCAGGCAGGCCGATGTCGACCAGGGCCACGTTCGGCAGGTGGGCGGTGGCCAGGTCCACGCCGTCCAGGCCGTCGGCCGACTGCAGTACCGGGTAGCCGTACACGTCGAGCATGGTGGCCATCATTTCGCGGCCATCCTCGTTGTCTTCGATCAGCAGCACGGCCGGCTTGCCGGCCGTGGTGACAGGCTGGGCGGCCTGGGGCGCGGCCGCGGCTTGCGGCGCGTCCGCGCGCGGCAGGCGGATCGCGAAGGCGCTGCCTTCGCCGGCGCCGTCGCTGGTGGCGCTGACGCTGCCGCCGTGCAGTTCGACCAGGCGCCTTACCAGCGACAGGCCGATGCCCAGGCCCCCTTGCGCGCGGTCGAGGCTGATCGAGCCCTGCACGAAGACGTCGAACACGTGCGGCAGCAGGTCGGGGGCGATGCCGACGCCGGTATCGCGTACGCACAGGAGCACCTCGTCGCCCTCGGCGCCGATCGTGATGTCGATGGTGCCGCCGGCCGGCGTGTACTTGATCGCATTGTCGATCAGGTTGGTCGCGATCTGCTCGAGGCGGGTCGGGTCGCCGTCGACCCAGTTCGGCGCCAGGTCGACGTTGATGCGGTAGCCGCCGGTGCGGCCGGTGGCGCGGAAGGTGTCGAGGCAGGCGCCCACCAGGCTCGCCATGTCCACCGGCTTGCGGGCCAGCAGGATCTTGCCCGACATCGCACGCGACAGGTCGAGCAGGTCGTCGACGATGCGCGACAGGTGCTGGGTCTGGCGCTGGATGATCTGGCGCGCGCGCGAGCCCATTTCGGCGTGGGCGCCCGGCATGTCGATCAGGGCCGCGGCGCTGGAAATCGCCGACAGGGGATTACGCAGTTCGTGGCCCAGCATGGCAAGGAACTCGTCCTTCGCATGGCTCTTGCGTTCAGCCGCCTGGCGCTCCTCGATCTCGCTCATCAGGCGTTCGTTGGTCGCGGTCAGCTCGAGGGTGCGCTGCGACAGCTTCTCGGTCTGGCGCCGCAATTGCTCGTTCTTGTTGGCCAGGGCGACGAAGACCGAGACCTTGGCGTGCAGGATCTGCGGGATCACCGGCGTGAACAGGAAGTCGGCGGCGCCGCGCTGGTAGGCCTTCAGGCGGTCGATCTCGTCGGCCAGGAAGGCGGTCACGAAGATGATCGGGATGTCGGCGGAACGGGCGCGCTGGTGGATCGCCTCGGCCGTCTCGAAGCCGTCCATGCCGGGCATGTTGACGTCGAGGATGATCACGGCGAAATCGTGCAGCAGCACCTGGCGCAAGGCTTCCTGGCCGGAACGCGCGGCCAGCACGGTGTAGCCCGTCTCGGTTGCCCATTGGTCCAGCAGGCTGGTCAGGGCCAGCAGGCTGGCAGCATCGTCATTAACGACCAGAATCTTTGGTTTGTCGGTAGTTGGCACGTCGTTCCTGCTGCGTTGGTCGTAAAAGGCCAGAATTGTCGCGGTCTGAAAGGATAGCAGAGCGCACCGTGTTTTCCAAAGTAAAGACACAATTGGCGCGTGCGAATGATAGCACGGCAATTTCTCGTGTTTGGGGGCAATCGTGCGCTATTCCCTCACGATGTTGCATGTACGCCAGCGCACATACTCTTGCAAGCGTCCATGCGATAGTGGAAGCGACTCCCCCGCGACGCATCGACCCTGGGGGATAGGCTGCTTACTTGAAAGGACAAAAAATGAATATCGATTCGATTGTTACCGAGCAGTACCATGGCAAATCGCCACGCGAACTGGTGGATTGTCCGCTGACGGCCCTGAGCGGCATCGGCGAGCAGGAGGCGCAGGCGCTGCAGAATGCATTCAAGGTGAGCACCATCGGCGAACTGGCCCGGCACCAGGCCATCGCCAACGCCTTCGCCATCGAAATGATGGCCGCCCCCGGATCCCAGGGATCGCACTCGGCCAAGGAAACCCTGCTCGACGACGCCGTCGAAATGACCTTCCCGGCCAGCGATCCGATCTCGGTCGACGCCGGCATCACCCGCATCGAAGTCGCGCCGGACAAGGTCGAAGCCGCGCGCGACCACCAGAATGCATCGGCGATCGCCGCGCACAACGAGGAAGCGTGCGGACAGACGAATGTCGGCAGCCCGCAGACGCAGTCGAAGGATATCGGTTCGGCCTGATCAAACAGTCGATAGCGCCTCACGGGCGCTTTGATGAGGCGGCATATGCTTGCAGCAATGCGGGCATGTGCCGTTATCGTTTGCGAACCGTAAGGTGGGCAATTTTGCCCACGCGGTCGTGCTTGCGCACACCGTACGGTTTCCACGGTGACGCGGCAGTAGATAAGAAATCGGGGTATTGGCGGCTCAAGCGCCGTACCGCGTGGACACAGGTGCCCGGTGACCCGTCATCGTGGGCCATTGGCCACGATGACCCCGTACGGTGCGCATCGGCTTACCGGTGCGGCGCCAGCTCCGGCACGGCTTGCTTGCCGGGCGTCTTGATCGCCTGCTGCGGCTTGCTGCCCGTCGAGCAGTAGCGGTTCTTGCCCGCGCGCTTGGCCTCGTACAGGGCGTAGTCGGCAATGCTGATCAGGGCGTCGACCGATTCGGCGTCGTCCGGATAGATGCTGATGCCGATCGAGGTCGACAGGCGCAGCGTGAGATCGTTGATGAAGAAGGGCTCGCACAGGGCCTCGACCAGCTTGGCGGCCGGACCCTGGGCGTCGGCCAGGCTGTGGATGTCGCCCAGCACGACCATGAATTCGTCGCCACCGAGGCGCGCGACCGTGTCTTCCTTGCGCGACGAGGCCAGCAGGCGCTGCGAGACCATCTTCAGGATCTCGTCGCCGTAGGCGTGGCCATAGGTATCGTTGATCGCCTTGAAGCCGTCCAGGTCCAGGTACATGATCGCGGCCTTGGCATGGCTGCGGTTGGCGTGCTGGAGGGCCGTTTCGATGCGGTCTTCCAGCAGGCGGCGGTTCGGCAGGCCGGTGAGGGCGTCGTGCAAGGCCAGCTCCTGCTGGGCGCGGCTGTACTGGGCCAGCTCCTTATAAAGCAGGCGTACCTCGAGCATGTTGTGGATGCGCTTGTGCACTTCCAGCAAGTCGAAAGGCTTGCTGATGAAGTCGCGCGCGCCCGCTTCGAGCGCCGCGATCTTGAAACTGGGTTGCGCCGTGAGAGCCAGGACCGGCAGGTAGCCGCCTTTTTCGATTTCCTTCAGGCTTTTCATCACCTGGAAACCGTTCAGGCCCGGCATTTGCAGGTCGAGCAGGATCAGGTCGTAGTTGTGCTCGCGATGCAGCGGGCAGACCTGTTCGGGCTCCATGGTCGAGCTGACGTTGCTGTAGCCTTCCTCGCGCAATATCTCTTCCATCAATTCGATATTGTCTGGCGAGTCGTCCACGACCAGGATTTTGGCGTTCAAAATTTCTTGTCTGCTCGGCATGCTTCTTCTCGTCGAAATAGGTACTGGAAGGAAACTAATTTCACTTCAGAAATCCAACTTTCCCACTTCAAGTAGTCTAACAAAGGCCCAAGAATTTCTTGTAGGACAGCGCCGCGTCCGATAGTAGGAACATCAAGTGCGCTTTCTACTCATTGGCGGACGCACCAGCGACCCCACCGCATCGATCAATTCGCTCGGTTCGACCGGCTTCGAAATATGCGAGCTGAAGCCCGCTTCCAGGGCCCGCAGACGGTCTTCGGAACGGGCAAACGCGGTCAGGGCCACGGCCGGCAGCAGCCCGCCGCGGTCGCGCGGCAGAGCCCGTACCCACGACAATAACTCAAAACCATCGACTTCGGGCATGCCGAGGTCGCTGATCAGGAGATCCGGCAGCTCGGCCTGCAGGGCGGCAAAGGCCTCGCGCGCGCTGGCCGCGATGCGCACCTTGGCATGGCAGTCGGTCAGGATGCGCAAGATCAGTTCGCGCGCGTCGCGGTCGTCGTCGACCACCAGGATCGAGGCGCCGGTCAAGTCGCGCAGGGTGAGGTCGGGCGCCGCCGGCGGCGGGGTACTGCCGAGGATCATGCTGGCGCGGCGTTCGGCCTTGGTCTGGGCCTTGGCCTGCGGCAGTTCGAAGGAGAAGCTGGAACCGAGTCCTTCGCCCGGGCTCTCCACGCGCACGGTGCCGCCGTGCTGCTCGATCAGGTGCTTCACGATCGCCAGGCCGAGGCCGAGGCCGCCGTGGCGCCGCGTCATCGAGGCGTCGGCCTGGCGGAAGCGCTCGAAGACGTGGGTGATGAATTCCGGCTTGATGCCGGAACCGGTGTCGCGCACGGTGACGGCCACCGAACCGTCGCGCCGGCCGAGTTCGACCGTGACCAGGCCATCGCGCGGGGTGAACTTGATCGCGTTCGACAGCAGGTTCCACACCACCTGCTGCAGGCGCGCCGGGTCGCCCGCGACCATGCCGGGGTCCGGCTCGTAGCGCTTCTCGATGCGGATGTTCTTGGCGTCGGCCGCCGGGCGCACGGTTTCGATGGCGGCGTCGAGGAAGCCTTGCGGGTTCAGGGTCTGCATGTCGAGCAGCACCTTGCCCGAGGTGATCCGGCTCATGTCGAGCAAGTCCTCGATCAACTGGGCCTGGGCGCGCGCATTGCGCTCGATGGTTTGCAGGCCGCGCTGCAGGTCGTTTTCGTCCTTGCCGCCGCGGCGCAGCACCTGGGCCCAGCCGAGGATGGCCGAGAGCGGGGTGCGCAGCTCGTGCGAGAGGGTGGCCAGGAACTCGTCCTTCATCTGGCTCGAGCGTTCGGCTTCGGCGCGCGCCTCGCGTTCGCTTTCCAGCAGCACCTTGCGCTCCTCGGCCGCTTGCTGGGCCGCCTCGTACAGGCGCGTGTTGTCGAGGGCAACCGCGGCCTGGGCCGCGATGCCGCGCACGATGCGTTCGGTGCGCTCGGTGAACACGCCCGGCTCCGGATGGCCGAAGAACATGGTGCCCAGCACCTCGCCCGAGCCGGCCGTGACCGGCACCGACAGGTAGCTGCGCACGGTCGGCTGGCCGGACAGCAGGCTGAACTGCGTAGGGCTGGGGCCGTAGCGCGGGTCGTCGGTGATGTCGGCGGACCGGATCAGGCCGGCGCCGCGGAAGCTGGGCCCGAACAGGGCGCTGGCCTGCGGCTCGCCGAAGCTCTGGAATTCGTTGGCGACCCCGCCGGACAGGGTGTACAGCGAGAATTGGGGCAACAGTGCCGATCCGTCGCTTTCCTTGCCGTGATAGAAGAAGGCGCCGAAGCGGGCGCCGGCGATGCCGCTGGCGGCGTCGGTCGCCACCTGCAACAGCGAGCGCAGGTCGCGCGTGGAAGCCAGGGCGCCGCCGGTGCTGTTGAGCAGTTCGAGCACCTTGGATTCTTCGCGCAGGGCCTGCTCGACGCGCTTGACCTGGTCGACGTCGGTATTCGTGCCGAACCAGCGCACGACTTTACCGTTGCGGTCGCGCACGGCGTTCACGCGGGTCAGGTACCAGCGGTACTGGCCGTCGGCGCCGCGGATCGGGTATTCCATCTCGAAGGGGGCGCCGCTGCGGATCGAGGCGCGCCAGTGCTCGAGCATGGCGGGCAGGGCGTCGGGTTCGACCGTATCTTGCCAGCCCCAGCCCGTCGCATTGTCGGGCGTGGTGCCGGTGTACTCGTACCAGCGCTCGTTGAACCAGACGATGGCGCCGTCGGCCTGGGCCATCCAGGCCAGCTGCGGGATCGTGTTGGCCAGCGCGCGCAGCACCTCTTCGCTCTGGCGCAGGCTGTCTTCCGCGTTCTTGCGCGAGGAAATGTCCTGCATCACGCCGGTCATGCCGGTGACGCTGTCGCGCAGGGCCGGATTGGCATAGTCGGCGCGACCCACCAGGGCGATCCAGCGCGCCTGGCCGCCGTCGGGCAGCAGTCGGCATTCGATGTTCAGGTCGCTGTGCGAGGCAAAGGCATGCAGCACCTCGCGGCGCACGGTTTCGCGGTCGGGCTCGTCGAGGCGGGCGCGCAGCTCGGGCCAGGCCAGCGGCGTGTCGGGGGCCAGGCCGAGGATCTCGGCGGCGCGTTCGCCCAGGCTGACGCGGTCGCTCGCGGCATCCCAGCGCCAGTCGCCCAGGCGGCCGGCGGCCAGGGCTACCTGCAGGCGGCTGTTGCCGTCGATCAGGGCTTGCTGGTCGGCGCGGCGCCGCGTGACGTCGTGGAAATACAGGGTCAGCCCGTCCGGCGAGGGATACATGCGCGCCTCGATCCAGACGGCCAGGCGCGGGTAGAAGAATTCTCGGCTGCCGGTCTCGCGCGTGCGCATCGAGCGCTCGAGTTCGGTGGCCAGGTTGCTGCCGTTGAGCTCCTCGAACTCGTCCCACAGGCGTTTTCCCAGCAAGCCTTCGCGGGTCTTGTTCAGGGGCGCCAGGAGTTGCAGGGCGCGGCCGTTGACGTAGGTGATGCGCCAGTCGAAGTCGACGGCGCAGAAGGCGTCGGTCAGGCTCTCCAGCATGTTTTCCATGCGCGCGTTGGCCTGGCGCAGGGCCTCCTTGGCCGCCATCAGCTCGGCTTCGGCCTGGCGGCGCGCGGCCAGGACGTTGGTCGCGTTGCGCAGCGCCGCCGAGCGCATCAGTTCGATGTCGTCGCGGTTCTCGCTCACGCGGCGCCTCCGCGGCAGGGGAGAGACTTAACAGGAATCATGGAAAACGTCAGGCTGGGCAGGACGAGAACGAGGCGCACGGGCGCCCGCCGCCGCCCGGCACCTGGCCATTCTAGCCCGGCCGCATCGATCGCCCGCACACGGCTGGCAGCCACTCAGGCGCCCGCCCGCAGCTGGCTCGCGACTTTTCCGAGCGCGTCCTGCAGCTGATCCAGCTCGTAGGGCTTCTGCAGCGACTGGTAAGGGAAGTCGAGGTGGCGCAGCAGCATGTCGCCGTAGCCGGAGGCGAAGATGACTTTCAGGTGCGGATACTGCTCGCGCGCCTGGCGCGCCAGGTCGACCCCGGACATGCCGGGCAGGCTGACGTCGGTAAACAGCACGTGGTAGTGCTGCGCGGCCAGGCGCGCCAGCGCGTCGTCCGGATGGGCCACGCCGTCGGCCTCGTAGCCGAAGGCCTTGAGCATCTCGCACACCAGGTATTGCGAATCCATGTTGTCCTCGACCACCAGGATGGACAGCGTGCCCGGCTCTTCCGCGGCCTGCGGCAGCTCGAGCGCCGTTCCCAGCGCGCACAGCACGCCGCCGACGTCCGTGCCGGTGCCGATCGGCGTGAAATACAGGTCGAAACGTTCGCTGCCGGCGCCGAAATTCACCGTCGCGCCGGGCACGCAGCCCGCCTCGCCGCGCCGGGCATTCGCCAGTGCCTCGCGCGCCGCGGCAAAGGGCGGCGGCAGCACCGCCGGCACCGATCCGCCCGGCACCCGGCTGAAACCGGGACCGGCGAGGGCGCCGTAGGCTTCGTTGCACAGGACCAGCTGTTGGTCGCCCCAGGCAAGCAGCATCGGCAAGGGTGTATTGAACATCAGGTCGGCCGCCACGCGCAGCGGCTGCGGCCAGAGCCCGGGATCGCCGAGGCTGGTTGCGCTCCAGTCATAGGAAGAAGCAGTGCGGGAAGCGGTGCGTGCGGAATTACCGGAAGCGAGCATGGGAGACGGCCTGTTGTATATTCGAAAACATGGCGGAATCCTACACTAAATGGCTGGCGCCTGTCGGCACGCTGCGGCGCAGGCGATCGCGTCCTCCAGCCGGTCATTGCCCCAGAACATTTCATCACCGACGAAAAAAGTGGGTGCGCCGAAGATGCCGCGGCTGCCGGCCTGTTCGGTCTGGGCGCGCAGGCGCAACTTGTTGTTTGGTTCCAACGCGGCAGCGATGAGGGCATCCGGATCGGGCACCAAACCAGAGAGGGCCTCGCGCACGGCCTCAGGCGTGTCGATCTCGCGGTCCTCGACCCAGTTCTGGCGCATCACGCGGCGGCAGAACGCGCCCATCCATGCTTCTTCCGTACCCAGCACGGCGACGCGCATCGGCAACACGGCCGCGCGCGGAAAGGCGGACGGGCGGCGCCAGGCGAGGCCATACTTGGTGGCCTGGCGCTCCATGTCGCGGCACATGTAACGGCCCTTGGCGGCCTGCAGCACGAAGGGGGACGTGCTCCAGCCCAGTTCGCGGAAGACCGGGCCCAGCAGGAAAGGGCGCCACAGCAGGGGCACGCCGGCCGCCTCGGCCAGTTCCTCGATACGCATGAGGGAAAGGTAGCTGTAGTTGCTGCCGAATTCGAACCAGAATTCGATGGGCGTAGATGCTGATCGGGTCATCGCAAGCGCTCCTTCCGTCGGGTATTGCAATGATAGCAAGGCCGGGCTGTGCAAGCGCAAAAAAAAAGCCCGCTCAAGAGAGCGGGCTGAATCTATTTCCGAGGAGGAGAATAGAGGAGACAAGAAGGATTATGCTGCAAGGCAACATCTATTGCCAATTTAAATTACTGATGACAGTCATTAATGTTGCATATGGCGATGCGTGGTAGCGACACGGTATGCACTTGCTTGGTGCAATAGAGAAAATGTTTTACCATGATGTATGTCACGAAACAATTTAGGGCTTCGGCGTGCGGCAGTGTTCCGCCCGGCGTGCCGAGTCTGGCGAACCGGGTGTGCGTCAGGCATTCGAGCGCTTCCATACAAGGGCGCGACCTGCAGAATTAACCCCGGCCCATGATCCGACACCGCTTTGCCCGAACCCCGCAGCCGTCTCCTCCTTCGCCCCGGCGCCGGCAGGCGGTCGGCCGTCTGGCGGGCTGGTCGCTGGCCGCGGTCTGCGGGGGACTTGGCCTGGCGCCGGCCACGGCGCATGCGGAAGCCGGCGGCAGCCAGGCCCTGGAGCGCCGGGTCAAGGCCGCCTTTCTCTACAAGTTTCTCGGCTATGCCGATTTCCCGGCCTCGGCCTTCGCCGACAGCGCGGCCCCGGTGACGATCGGCGTGATCGGTTCCGACGAGATGGCGGCCGAGCTGGGGCGGGTCGTGGCCGGGCGCCAGGTGCGCGGCCGCCAGATCGTCGTGCGCACGCTGCGCGAAGGCGATCCGGCCCAGGTTCACCTGCTGTTCATTGCCGGCAGCGACAGTGCGCGCGCGGCGCGCATTTTGCGCAGCGCGTCCGGAGCCCTGTTGCCGGTCACCGAGTGCGAGCTCGGCCTGCAGAACGGCAGCGTCATCAATTTCAGGATTATCGAGGAGCGGGTGCGTTTCGACGTCTCGCTCGACTCCGCAGAGAGGAATAACGTGAAACTCAGTTCGCGCCTGCTTACGGTCGCCAACCGCGTAGTCAAGGGAAACAGCTGATGCAATCCCGCCAGCATCTCAACGACGGCGGTTCCGTCCGCAGCAAGCTGATCAAGATGGCCGTGTTCACGACGCTGGCAGCGCTGCTGTCGGCCTCGATCGCCATGCTGCTGCTCGACCTGCGCACCTTCCAGCGCTACTGGGTCGACGACCTGACCACGCAAGCCGATATCATGGCCAGCGTCACCGCCCCGGCCCTGGCCTTCAACGACGCCTCCACGGCAGGGCAGCAGCTGGCCGTGCTGCGCGCCCGCCCGCAGATCCTGGCCGGCGCCGTCTACGCGAATACTGGCGCGCGTTTCGCCACCTATACCAAGGCGGGCCTCGAGCAGTCGCTGCCGCCGCGCGCGCAGCCGGCCGGCTACCGCATCGACAATGGCGAACTCGAGGTCTGGCACAACGTCGTCGAGAACGGCGAGCTGGTAGGCACCGTCTTCCTGCGCTCGCGCTACGGACTGGTCGAGCGCCTGCTGAACTATGGCGCCATCCTCGGCGGCGTGATGCTGGGCGCGCTGGTGATCGCGGCCCTGGTCGCCTCGCGCCTGCAGGCCGCGATTACCCGTCCCCTGGAGGCGGTGACCAATGTGGCGCGCCAGGTGATGCAGCAGCGCGACTTCACCCTGCGCGTGCCGGGCAATAACAGCGGCGAGATCGGGGTGCTGGTCGAAGCCTTCAACGACATGCTGGCCGAGATCGGACGCCGCGCGGAAGCCCTGCAGGCGGCCAACCGCACCCTCGAACACGAGATGGACGTGCGCCAGAAGGCCGAGGGCGCCCTGATCGTGGCCGACCGCAGGAAAGACGAATTTCTCGCGACCCTGGCCCACGAGCTGCGCAATCCGCTGGCGCCGATCCGCACGGGCCTGGACATCCTGCGCATCCGCAGCGGCGATGCCCAGGCGACCCAGCGCGCCACCGACATCATGGAACGCCAGCTGCGCCAGATGGTGCGCCTGGTGGACGACCTGCTCGACGTGTCGCGCATCAATACCGGCAAGTTCGCGATCAAGATGGGGCGCGTGGAACTGAAGGCGGTCGTCAACGACGCGCTGGAAGTGGTCCGCTCCTACATCGAGCTGCATGGCCACGAACTGGCGATCGACTTGCCGGACCGCCCGGTCTTCCTGCATGGCGACGCCACGCGCCTGGCGCAGATCCTGTCGAACCTGCTGAACAACGCGGCCAAGTACACCAACCGCGGCGGCAAGGTTACGCTCGGCGCCCGTGTCGAGGACAAGACCCTGGTGCTGGAAGTGAGCGATACCGGCATCGGCCTGGCGCCGGAGATGCTCGACTCCGTGTTCGAGATGTTCGTGCAGGTCGATTCGACGCTGGAACGCACGAACGCGGGCCTGGGCGTGGGCCTGTCGCTGGCGCGCAAGCTGGTGGAACTGCATGGCGGGACGATCGCGGCTTCGAGCGAGGGCCTGGGGCGCGGCAGCCGCTTCACGGTGCGCCTGCCGATCGTGGTCGATCCGGAACCTTTGAGCAAACCGACCCCGGCCGCCTTCATCAGCACCGAGACCTACCGCATCCTGCTGGCCGACGACAACGTCGACTTCGTCAACAGCATCGGCGCCTTGCTGACCGCCATGGGCCACAGCGTGGTGATCACCCACAATGGCCCGGACGCGCTGGCGGCCGCGGCGCGCTTCTGCCCGGACTATGCCTTCCTCGACATCGGCCTGCCGCAGATGTCGGGCTACGACCTGGCGCGCGGCATCCGCAAACTGAGCTGCGGTCCGATGACGGTGCTGATCGCCGTGACCGGCTGGGGCCAGGAAAAGGACCGCCAGCTCGCCTTCGAGGCCGGCTTCGACCATCACATGGTGAAACCGGTGCGCTTCGAGCAGATCGAGGAAATCCTGGGCAACCGCAGCATCATCAAGAAGTTACGCACCTGAGTGCGTACCTAGGGAACAACGGAAGCGCTTGCGCGCTCCCGTTGTGCAGGCCAAGTGCTGTTATTTGGCCTTGCGGCGCCGCGCCAGGAAGCCCAGGATCCCCAGGCCGCCCAGCATCATGCCGTAGGTGCCGGGCTCGGGCACAGGCATGAGCATCATCGCCCCGCCGAAGGACGCGCCGTCGTCCGAGACCAGGTTGCCGTTCACGCGGATGTAGTAATCGCCCGCGCTCAGGTTGCCCCCGGCCACCGTCCATACATCGGTCGCCCCCGTCTGCAGGGACGAGCCCTGGCTCAGCAGGGTATCGTTGCCGTCGAATAGCCAGACGCCCGTGATGTCGAGCCCGACGTCGGTGCTACGGCTGACCGACGCGACGATGGCATCCAGGTTCTGGCCCACGGTGCCCGTCACGGTGAACGTGAAGCGGTCGGCGAAGGTATTCCCGCTATTGCCCGCCTCGAAGCTGTCGCCGAAAAAGGCCGAATTGTCCACCAGGTCGAGTGCCTGCGGCGAATTGCCGATCTGCGCCCACGCGCTCGGTGCCGCGAGCGAAGCGCTCGCCAGCACCGCTGCTGCAAGTAGTGATTTCTTCATAGCATCCTCTCGCAAAATCAGCCGCGTCCTGCGGCCGGGTTATGGCAATCGGGGACTTCATGCTAGCAAAGGGATACGCCGATTTGCGCCATTTGCAATGCTTGTGACGCTGCGGCGACATTCGATGATGTTTGGAATGTTTTCAGGATAGGCAGCCATTCGTCCCGCTCTTCATAGGAGGCCGCACGAAAGGCAATTGTTGAGCGGAAAAGCGGAACGAGTTGCTCAGATAACGTCGGCGCCGTCCTACAAAAACAGAGGAGACATTCCTGTGCTGAGCTAAGCCTCGTTTAAGACTCGTGTCGATACGGCCGTGCTGGCGGGAGTAAGGAAAGGAAAAAGCACGAGGGAAAAGAAAAATGGCCCAGAATCGCTTCTGAGCCATTTTCTTGAAACTGATGGTGCGGCTGGCAGGAATCGAACCCACGACCCCTTGGTTCGTAGCCAAGTACTCTATCCAGCTGAGCTACAGCCGCCCGAAGCACGCATTATAACAGGGTGTTGGCATTATTGGAAGGGCGGGTGGCTTCACCTTACATGATGATATTCGTTGGCGCGTGCGCCGCCCGCCGTGAACTTTGCTCAGCACGCTCCCCAGCCGAAGTAGGCGCCATACAATCCAAACGAAAAAGGCCAGATCTTGCGATCTGGCCTTCCTATTCGTTGGTGCGGCTGGCAGGAATCGAACCCACGACCCCTTGGTTCGTAGCCAAGTACTCTATCCAGCTGAGCTACAGCCGCCCGAGGCACGCATTATAACGAGGCATTCGCGAAATGGGAAGGATAAGATTGCGATCCCGAAACATTCGGCGAAACCGCCTGAGCAGAAACGAAAAAGGCCAGATCTCGCGATCTGGCCTTCCTATTCGTTGGTGCGGCTGGCAGGAATCGAACCCACGACCCCTTGGTTCGTAGCCAAGTACTCTATCCAGCTGAGCTACAGCCGCCCGAGGCACGCATTATAACGAGGTGTCGGCAAATTGGGAAGGGCGGGTGGCTATACCCTTTTGCTCATGTACCTCGACGCCTGCGCCGCCCGCCGTCAACGCCGTTCAGCCTGTGCCGGAGCCTTCGGCACGCAGACCCAAAACGAAAAAGGCCAGATCTCGCGATCTGGCCTTCGTATTGGTTGGTGCGGCTGGCAGGAATCGAACCCACGACCCCTTGGTTCGTAGCCAAGTACTCTATCCAGCTGAGCTACAGCCGCCCCGTGGAACGCATTATAGCAGCCGCTTCCGCATTGCGGAAGTCTTAATTTATTACAACTATCCGGGTTCCTCTGGTAGATTGGAGCTTCTGTATCCGATTCCGAGACACTATGTTGGGCACTACCTTGCGCGCGCGGCGCGGCGCGGCGTGCTGCTTGCTGGCGGCGATGCTGGGCATGCTGGCTCCAGGCGGCACCGCCGGCGCGGCCACGCCGCGCAACCTGCGTTTCGAGCACGTGTCGATCGAACACGGCCTGTCCCAGGAATCCGTCCTCACCATCCTGCAGGACCGCCAGGGCTTCATGTGGTTCGGCACCCAGGCGGGCCTGAACCGCTACGACGGCTACAAGATGACCGTCTACCGGACCGACCCGCAGGATCCAGACTCGCTGCCCGACAGTTTCATCAATGCTTCCTTCGAAGATGCCGAAGGGCGCCTGTGGTTCGGCACCAAGGGCGGCCTGGCGCGCTTCGACGCGGCGGCCGGCAAGTTCGTGCGCTATGCGCTGGCCGACGCCGGCACCCCGGGCGATGGCAACCGCAGCGTGAATGCGATCGTCGCCGACCGCGACGGCATTCTCTGGCTCGGCACCAACGATGGCCTGAAGCGCTTCGATCCTGCCAGCGGCGCCTTCACCACGATCCGCCATCCGGCCCATGACGGCGCGCCGGGCGGCGACAACGTCAGCTCGCTGTCCTTCGACGGCCACGGCACGCTGTGGGCCGGCACCGCGCGCGGGGTAGGGCGCCTGGCCCCCGGCGCAAACCGGCTCGAACATTTCGCCCCGCTCGACACCGATCCGCGCCGCGCGCGCGTCAACACGCTGTCGATGGGGCCGCGCGACACGCTCTGGGTCGGCACCGACGCCGGCCTGGAGGCCTGGAACCTGGCCCAGGGTACGCCCCGTCCGCGTGCGCTGCGTGCCGACGAGGGCATCGGCGAGGTGCGCGTGCTGGCGCTGTACCACGACGCCGGCGGCACGCTCTGGGTCGGCACCGACGGCGAGGGCGTGAAGTGGCGCGATCCGACGGATGGCCGTTTCGTCTCCTACGCCAACCGGCCGCTCGACGTCCACAGCCTGTCCGACAACCAGGTCGGCTCGATCCGCATCGACCGCAGCGGCACGCTCTGGGTCGGCACGCGCTTTCGCGGCGTCTCGCGCACCGATCTTGCCAGCGGCGGCTTTTCCAATTTCAGCTTCCGTCCCGACGGCGGCTACCGGATCGGCTTCGAAAAGGCGCGCGACGTCGCCGTGCGCCCCGACGGCAAGCTCTGGATCGGCACCACCGGCGGCGGCCTGGTGCTGCTCGATCCCGAGACCGGGCGCACGGAGCAGTTGCGCCACCAGGAGGGACGGGGCGGCACGATCCCGAACGACGTCGTGCACAGCCTCTCGATCGAAGGCGGACGCCTGTGGGTCGGTACGGCCGGCGCGCTGGCCTGGAGCGACGTGCTCGGCGGACCCTTCCACCCGGTCGCGCTGCCCGGCCTGGGAACGGCCACGGTGCAGCAGGTGCTGCGCACGCGTGACGGCGCACTGTGGGCCGCCACGCGGGCCGGCCTCTACCGACTGGATGCGGACCTGCGCGTGCGCGAGGTCTGGCGCCACGACCCGCAGCGCCTCGACAGCCTGGGCGACAACACCTTGTTCCAGGTGGTCGAAGACGCGCAAGGCGCGCTCTGGATCGGCACCGATAATGGCCTGGACCGTTTCGACCGGGCACGCGGCGTGTTCACCCATTACCGCCACGACCCGCGCGATCCCGCCAGCCTGCGCCACAACCGCATCTACGCCCTGACCCTGAGCAGCAGCGGCCAGCTCTGGGTCGGCACCGCCGGCGGCCTGCACCGGGCGGTCCCCCAGGCCGGCGGCAGGCTGGCCTTCGAGCTCGTGAAGCTGGTCGACGCGCGCGAGCCGCTGCCGATCGGCGCCGTCCTGGAAGATGCGCGCGGCCGCATCTGGGCCAGCATGACCGACGGGATCAGCCGCTACGATCCCGCTACCCGCCAGTACAAGCACTACACGGCCAAGGACGGCCTGATCGACGGCACCTTCTTCGTCGGTTCCAGCGCGCGCGGACCCGACGGGCAGCTGCATTTCGGCGGCGCCAACGGCCTGAGTTCCTTCATGCCCGACGCGATCCGCGACAATCCCTATCCGCCGCTGGTGCGGATCACCGATTTCCTCGTCTTTAACAAGCCGCAGCGGCTGTCCACGCCGATCGAACGTGCGCGCGAGCTCACGCTGTCCTGGCGCGAATCCGTGTTCTCGCTCGAATTCGCGGGCCTGCACTACGCGGCCCCCGCCAGCAACCGCTATTCGTACCGGCTCGAGGGCTTCGACCAGGGCTGGGTCGAGACCGATGCCGGCAAGCGCTTCGCGACCTATACGAACCTGGATCCGGGCAGCTATGTGTTCCGGGTCCGCGCCAGCAACAAGGACGGGGTCTGGAGCGAGGCGCCGGCGGCGCTGACCATCACGATCACGCCGCCCTGGTGGGGGAGCTGGTGGTTCCGCCTGTCCGCGCTGGCCCTGTTGGCCGCGGCAGCGGTGGGCGCGTACCGCCTGCGCATCCGCGCGCTGGTGCAGCAGAAGGGCATGCTCGAACGCCAGGTCAACGCGCGCACGGCCGAACTGGTGCTGCAGAAGGACGCGGCCGAGCGGAGGAAGCGCGAAGCCGAGGAGCAGGGCGAGGCGGCCGACAGTGCGCGCCGCAATATCGCGCTGCTGTCCGACATCGGGCGCCGCCTGACGGCCAACCTCGACACCGAGGCGATCATGACCACGCTGCACCAGCACGTGCAGGTGCTGATGGACGCGCCCGTGTTCGCGGTGGCGGTGGCGCGCGGCGGCGGTGGCGGCGTACTGTTCGACGTGCCCTTCGCCGTCATCGACGGCCGGCGCTGCACGGCGCCGGTGCGCGCGCTCGGCGATCCGCTGCATCTGGGCGCCTGGTGCGTCGAGCACGAACGCGAAGTCTTCATCAACGATCTGGCCGCCGACGTCCCGCGCTACCTGCCGGACGCCGACCCGCTGGCGGTCGCGGCGGCCGCGCTGCCTTGCGTGCCCGAGCAGCGACCGCTGTTCGGCCTGCCGCAGTCGCTGCTGTATGTGCCGGTGCTGGTCGGCCAGCGCGTGCTGGGCGCGCTGACGGTGCACAGCTTCGCGCCGCGCGCCTACCAGCGCGTGCACCTGGACATGCTGCGCACCCTGGCCGCCTACGTCGGCGTCGCGCTCGACAATGCCCAGGCCTACCGCCGCCTGAAGGACGTGCAGGGCCAGCTCGCGGCCCAGGAAAAACTGGCCTCGCTCGGCTCGCTGGTGGCCGGCGTGGCCCACGAACTGAACACCCCCATCGGCAACAGCCTCCTGATGGCCAGCACCCTGCACGACAAGACGCTCGACCTGTCTGCCGCGCTCGATACGGCGGCGCTGCGGCGCTCGGAACTCTCCAGCTACATCGGCTCGGCGCGCGAGGCCTCGGAGCTGATCATGCGCAGCCTGAACCAGGCGGCGGAACTGGTGAACAGCTTCCGCCAGGTCTCGGTCGACCAGGCCAGCGCCCAGCGCCGCCGCTTCGACCTGGCGCGCGCCTGCCAGGAAATCGTCGCCACCCTGATGAACAAGGTGCGCCTGGCCGGCCACGTGCTGGAGCTCGACGTGCCCGACGGGATCGTCATGGACAGCTATCCGGGGCCGCTGGGCCAGGTGCTGATCAACTTCGTCAACAACGCGCTGCTGCACGGCTTCGAGGGGCCGGGCGGCCACATGACGCTGTCGGCTCGCCCGATGGAGGGCGACTGGGTGCGCATCGCCTTCCGCGACGACGGGCGCGGCATCGCGCCGGCCCACCTGCCGCGCGTCTTCGATCCGTTTTTCACGACGCGCATGGGGCAGGGGGGCACCGGCCTGGGCCTGAACATCGCGCACACCATCGCCACGTCGCTGCTGGGAGGCGCGATCCGCGCCGAGAGCACCCCGGGCAAAGGCACCGTTTTCATCCTCGAGCTGCCGCTCAGAGCAGCCGAGGCGCGACATCCCACACCAACCGAGGAGAGGAAACTGCACGCATGAGCATCATCACGACGATCGAGGATCTGCGCGTCCTGGCAAAAAGGCGCGTGCCACGCATGTTCTACGACTACGCCGACGCCGGTTCCTGGACCGAATCGACCTACCGCGCCAACGAGGCCGATTTCGCCAGGATCAAGTTCCGCCAGCGCGTGGCCGTGAACCTGGAAAACCGCAGCCTGAAATCCACCATGATCGGGCAGGAAGTGGCGATGCCGGTGGCGCTGGCGCCGACCGGCCTGACCGGCATGCAGCACGCCGACGGCGAGATCCTGGCCGCGCGCGCGGCCGAGAAGCTCGGCGTGCCGTTTACGCTCTCGACGATGAGCATCTGCTCGATCGAGGACGTCGCAAGCCGGACCAGCAAGCCGTTCTGGTTCCAGCTCTACGTGATGAAGGACCGCGATTTCATCAATCGCCTGATCGACCGCGCCAAGGCCGCGCGCTGCTCGGCCCTGGTGCTGACGCTGGACCTGCAGGTGCTGGGCCAGCGCCACAAGGACCTGCGCAACGGCATGACGGCGCCGCCGAAGCTGACGATTCCGAACATGATCAACCTGGCGACCAAGCCGCGCTGGTGCTGGAACATCCTGCGCACCCCGCGCCGCCAGTTCGGCAACATCGTCGGCCATGCGTCCAGCGTCTCGGACATGAGCTCGCTCTCGTCCTGGACCTCGCAGCAGTTCGATCCCCGCCTGTCCTGGGACGACGTCGCCTGGATCAAGGACCGCTGGGGCGGCAAGCTGATCATCAAGGGCATCATGGACGCGGAAGACGCGCACCTGGCCGTGAAGAGCGGCGCCGACGCGCTGATCGTTTCGAACCACGGCGGGCGCCAGCTGGACGGCGCGCAGTCGAGCATCGGCGCGCTGCCGGGCATCGTCGACGAAGTCGGCAGCCGGATCGAGGTGCACATGGACGGGGGAGTGCGCTCCGGCCAGGACGTGATCCGCGCGCTGGCGCTGGGCGCGAAGGGCGTCTACATCGGCCGGCCCTTCCTGTATGGCCTGGGCGCGATGGGCGAGGCGGGCGTGGCGCGCTGCCTGGAGATCATTCGCAACGAGCTCGACCTGACGATGGCCTTCTGCGGGCTGCGCGACGTGCGCGACGTCGACCGTAACATCCTGCTGCCGGGAACCTGGTAAGCCGCCTTCCCAAGTTTGCTGTACGGAACGATGTGTTTGGTCAACCCTGTGATAGCATCGCCGGGTTACTTGCCTCTTCGGCATCTTTGCATCGATTACATGGCCACATCGTTCCGTTTCGCCCAGCCAGCCAGGAAAGCGCTCGCGCATGGCTGAGTTTTCGCCAGCCCAGCCCATGTTCGATTGGCGGGAAGCGCTGTTCGCCTGGCGCCAGTCTCCGCGCCTGAACACGGCCTTTGTCCTTTCTACCGCTTTCCACGTTTTGTTGCTGTGCCTGGCCGTGGGCGGCGAGGCGCTCGGCCTGCCGGGCTTCCATTTTCCGTGGGAAGAGCGGCGCATGGGGCCGAACGAATTGCGCATCCAGCTGGCGCCCGTACCTGCGCCTGCGCCGCCGGTGGCCACGCCACCCGTGCCGGTCGAGGTGCCCAAGCCGGTACCGGCAGCGGCGCCCTCCGCGCCCATCCCCAAGGCGGCACCGGTGCCTGCACCCCTGCCGGCGCCGAGCCGGCCGCAGCCAGTTGCTGCCGCGCCTGAATTGCCTGCACCCGCTCCCGCTCCCGCTCCGGTCGAGCCGGCCCCGGTGATCGCAGCACCTGTGCCGCCTGAACCGGCGCCGCCGGCAAAGGCTGCGCTCGCATTAGCGCCCACCCGGGAGGAGACGGCCCCTTCATCGGCACAAGCCGAGGCCGCCGCCAGGGAGAACGCCGAGGCCCAGGTGCGCGCGGAAGCACGTGCAAAGGAAGAGGCAGCCGAACAGCACCTGCGCCAGCTGGCCCTCGAGGCGGACGCCCGGCGCGAGGCGGCGCGCCTGATCGCCGAGCAGGAAGAGAACGCGCGCCAGGAGGCTGCACGCCGCCAGGCGCAACGCGAGGAAGCGGAGCGCCAGGCCCGGGCGGAAGCAATACGCCAGGAACAGCAGAAGGCGGCGGCCGCGCGTGAGGAAGCGGCGCGTCAGGAACTGGCCCGTCAGGAGGCGCAGCGCCAGGACGCCGTCCGCGAGGAAGCAGCGCGCCAGGAACAGGCAAGGCAGGCCCAGCTCGAAACGGCGCGCAGGGAAGCGGCACAACAGGAGCAGGCGCGCCTGGCGCAGCTTGAAACAGCGCGGCAGGAAGCGAGCCGGCAGGAGCAGCAGCGTCAGGAAGCAGCCCGTCAGGAGGCAGCCCGTCAGGAAGTGGTACGTCAGGAAGCTGCACGTCAGGAAGCAGCCCGTCAGGAGGCAGCCCGTCAGGAAGTGGTACGTCAGGAAGCTGCACGTCAGGAAGCAGCCCGTCAGGAAGCGGCACGTCAGGAAGCGGCCCGTCAGGAAGCGGCCCGTCAGGAAGCGGCCCGTCAGGAAGCGGCACGCGAGGAAGCGGCTCGTCAGGAAGCAGCCCGTCAGGAAGCGGCCCGTCAGGAGGCAGCCCGCCAGGAAGCAGCCCGTCAGGAGGCAGCACGCCAGGAAGCGGCCCGTCAGGAAGCCGGTCGTCAGGAAGCCGGTCGTCAGGACGCCGCCCGACAGGCGGCGGAACAACAGGCCCGGGCACAGCGTGAAAAAGCCGAACAGGAAGCCCAGCGCGAGGAACGCCTGCGCGCGATCGGCAAGCAGCTCGACGCGGAAAAGGCGCAGCGCGACGCCGCCGCCAAACTGCCGCCCACGGTGAGCAGCCTGCGCCGCGGCTGGCTGTTCGGCCGCGCCGACGCCAACGCCGACCTGGTCGCCTACGCGCAGGCCATGAGCCGCAAGATCGAGATGAACATGACCTTCGACACCGTGCGCGAGCTGGCGAAGGGGGCGCGCGTGCAGCCGGTGGTGACGGTGGCGGTGCGCGCCGACGGCTCGGTCGAGAAGGTCAGCTTCGAACTGTCGAGCGGCGTGCCCGCGCTGGACGAGGCCATCCGCAAGGTGATCGCCGGCCAGGCGCCCTACGGACGCTTCCCGCCGGCGCTGGCCCAGCAGTATGACGTGGTCGAGATTCGCCGCACCTGGATCTTCGACGTGGCGATCCGCCTGGAGTAGATTTGCTTGTAGGGGGGGAGCCATGCCATTGGCCTGGCTCCCCCTACATCATCCGACCAGGTTGGTCGCCCGTCCCGCTTCCCACGCCTCGATATTATCGACCAGCATATCCGCCAGCGTCTGCATCGCGCCGCCGCTGGCCCAGGCCACATGCGGCGTCAGGATGAAGTTCGGCAGGCGCAGGCCCAGCAGCGGGTTGTCCTGCGACGGCGGCTCCTGGCTCAGCACGTCGAAGCCGGCGCCGCCGATCGTGCGCCGCATCAGGGCTTCGGCCAGCGCGGCCTCGTCGACCAGGCCGCCGCGCGCGGTATTGATCAGCAGGGCGGTCGGCTTCATCAGGCCCAGCTCGCGCGCGCCGATCATGTGGCGCGTGGCCTCGGTCAGCGGCAGGTGCAGGCTGAGCACGTCGGACGTGGCGAGCAGCTCGTCCAGTCCCAGGTTCTCGACGCCCGGCTCGTTCACGGGCGAGCGAGAAGTCGTGGCGATCCGCATGCCGAAGGCCTGGCCGATCTGGGCCACGCGGCGGCCGAGCGCGCCATAGCCGACGATGCCGAGGCGGCTGCCGGCCAGGTCGCCGATCGGGTGGTCGAGCAGGCAGAAGCGGCTCGAATGCTCCCAGCGGCCCGCTTCCACATCGGCGACGTAGGCGCGCAGGTTGCGGCGCAAGGCCAGCATCAGGGTGAAGCAGTGCTCGGGCACCGAGACGCCGGAATAATTCCGGATGTTGGCGACCGGTATGCCGCGCGCGCGGCAGGCGGCCAGGTCGACGTTGTCGGTGCCGGTGGCGGCCACCGCGACCATGCGCAGTTCCGGCAGCTGCTCGATGACCTCGGCGCGCAGCGGCACCTTGTTGGTGACAGCGACCGTGGCCCCGCGCAGGCGTTCGAGCACCTGGTCGGGCGCGGTGGCGGGATAGTCCAGCCAGTCATGGGCGAAAGCGGGACGGCGTAGCTTGGCAAGCAGGCTGTCGCGGTCGAGGAAGACGATCTTGTGCATGGCGCGCTCCAGGGGAGGGGAGCGCATATTGTAGAGCATGCGCCCGGTTGGCGAAGGAAAGGCGCAGGGAAAACGCCAGGACGAAAAAAAGACAGGGCGAACCCTGTCTTTTTGGGGGGCTATGGTGGGGCCCGAGCGGCGCGTTTTGCGCTTCGTTATTTGGTGGTGGCGGTCGTGGTGGTGGTGTGCGTCGTGTGCGCAGTGGTATCCGCCTTGTGTTCGGCCTTTGCTTCCGCAGCGTCGGCCTTGGCTTCCGCTTTCTTCTTGCTGGCCTTTTTCTGGGCCTTGGCCTGGTCTTTCGCAGCGTCCGCTTTCGCTTCGGCGACGTCGGCCTTCGCTTCGGCCTTGGCCTTCTCTACCTTCGCGTCGGCTTTTGCGACTTCCTTGGCTTCCTTGGCCTCTGCCTTGGTGGCTGGCGTGGTCGCGTGGGTGGCGGTCTGGGCGAATGCCGAGGTGGCGAACAGGCCGGCGATCAGGGTAGCGACGATTTTGCTCATGGTCTTTCCTTCAGGATGGGGAAAAGAGAGGAACCTGGACTGCGTTCCGGTGCTGCTGTGCCGATAACGCGGCCCGCCGCGACGGCGTTGACGCGCTTTTACACCCTGTTACAACCTTGCCCCGGTTCCCGTGCAAGCGCGACGGTTAGCTGCCGTACAGTCCTTGCGCGCCTTCCCGCCTACACTGGGCCCAATGGAATAGAGCAGGAGTCCGCCATGCCCGACAAGCTCGCGCTATACAAATCGAAACGCGATTTTTCGATCACCTCCGAACCCGCCGAGGGAGGCACCCCGGGAAAGGATGCGCTGACCTTCGTGATCCAGAAGCACTGGGCCAGCCGCCTGCACTACGATTTCCGGATCGAGCTCGACGGCACCATGAAAAGCTGGGCCGTCCCGAAAGGCCCCAGCTACGACACCCATGACAAGCGCATGGCCGTGCACGTCGAGGACCACCCGATTTCCTACTCGGATTTCGAAGGGACCATTCCCGAGAAGCAGTATGGCGCCGGCAAGGTCATCGTCTGGGACAAGGGCACCTGGGAACCGGAAGGCAATCCGCACGAGGGCTACCGCAAGGGCAACCTGAAATTCCGGCTGCATGGGCACAAGATGCACGGTAACTGGGTGCTGGTGCGCATGAAGGGCCGCGGCGACGAGAAGCAGGAGCCCTGGCTCCTGATCAAGGAAAAGGACGATTACGCGCGCCCGGCCGAGGAATTCTCGGTGGTCGACGAAATGCCTGACAGCGTCAAGGCGCTGCCGATGCCGGGCACAAGCGAGAAGCCGCCGGCGAAAGTGAAGGAGAAGGCGCCTGCGAAGAAAGCAGCGGCCAAGGGCAAGCCTGCCGCCAAGACCGCACGCACTACTAAAGCCAAGGCCGATGCCGCCGCGGTGAAAGCGGCGGAGCAGGTGCGCGACGCCAGCCTGCCGGAGGGCGTGGTTGGCGCGCAGCTGCCGAAGGAGTTCGCCCCGGAACTGGCGACCCTCGTCGATGCGCCGCCGGCGAATCCCGAGGAATGGGTGTTCGAGGTCAAGTTCGACGGCTACCGCATGCTGACCCGCATCGAGAACGGCGAGGTGCGCCTGATCACCCGCAACAACAACAACTGGACGGATAAACTGCGGCCGCTGCAGAAGGAACTCGAAGCGATGGGCTTGCCGGATGGCTGGTATGACGGCGAAATCGTCGTCCACGACGCCAACGGCCGCCCCAACTTCGGCCTGCTGCAGCTGGCTTTCGACGGCAGCAACCGCGCCGAGATCATGTATTTCATCTTCGACGCGCCTTACCTCGGCGGCTACGACCTGCGCAAGGTGGCCCTGGTCGAGCGCCGCGCGCTCTTGGCGGCGGCGCTGGAGCAAGCGAAGAAATCGAAGCGCGTGCGTTTTTCGGACGAATTCGGCGACGACCCCGAAGGCCTGGTGGCGGCCGCCTGCAAGATCGGGCTGGAAGGCGTGATCGGCAAGCGGCGCGACTCGCATTACGTCTCGCGCCGCTCGCCCGACTGGATCAAGCTCAAATGCGGCCAGCGCCAGGAATTCGTGATCGTCGGCTATACCGACCCCAAGGGCTCGCGCAAGGGCGTCGGCTCGCTGCTGCTGGCCACCCATGACAAGGACGGCGTGCTGCGCTACGCCGGCAACGTCGGCAGCGGCTTCAATGCCGAGAGCCTGCGCGACGTCACGGCCAGGCTGAAGGCGCTCGATACCGACGCCAGTCCCTTCCCGCCACGCACGGTCCCGGGACGCAAACACCACTGGGTGAAGCCGGAACTGATCGCCGAAGTCAGCTTTTCCGAATGGACCGAGGCCGGCGCCGTGCGCCACCCGGTGTTCCAGGGCCTGCGCAGCGACAAACCGGCCGCCGGCATCACGCGCGAACTTCCTGTACACGTGAAGGATATCGAGATGAGCGACGAGGACGCACCCGGAACCGAAAGCGAGGCACCTGCCATGGTCGAGGGCACGCTGCCCGCGACCCTGAAGATCACCAACGGCGACCGCGTCGTCGACGAGAAGAGCGGCGCCACCAAGATGGACGTGATCCGCTACTACGCCCTGATCGGCAATCTGATGATGGAGCACCTGAAGAACCGCCCGGTCTCGCTGGTGCGCGCGCCGAGCGGCATCAAAGGCGACCTCGTCTTCCAGAAGCATGCCGACATCAAGAAGCTGCCCGGCATGAAGAACATGGACCAGGCGCTCGATCCCGACCACCCGCCGATGCTCGAAGTCGGCAACATCGCCGGCATCCTGTCGGCGGCGCAGTGGAATGCACTCGAATTCCACACCCAGAACGCAACAAGCAAGGCCTACGACAAGCCGGACTGCATGGTGTTCGACCTCGACCCGGGCGAGGGCGTGGAATGGCCGGCGATGCAGGAAGCGGGGCAGGTGATGCGCGCCTTCCTTGAGGAGCTCGGACTGACCCCCTTCCTGAAGACCAGCGGCGGCAAGGGCCTGCACGTGGTGGTGCCGGTCAAGGGCGGCAAGGACTGGGACACGGTCAAGGGTTTCTCGCAGGCGATCGTGAACCACCTGGCCAGGACCTTGCCGGATCGTTTTTCGGCCAAGAGCGGCGCCAAGAACCGGGTCGGCAAGATCTTCATCGACTACCTGCGCAACGGCCAGGGTGCGACCACGGTCTGCGCCTGGTCCGCGAGGGCGCGCCCCGGGCTGGGCATCTCGGTGCCGCTGGCCTGGGACGAACTGAAGACGCTTAAATCCAGCGACCAGTGGAACGTGCTGAATGCCCACACCCGGCTGGACGTGGGCAACGATCCCTGGGAGGGCTATGCGAAGGCGGCCAGGACCCTGACGGCGGCGATGAAGCAGCTGGGGTACAAACCCGATTGACAAGCGCGCCGAAGATGCGCATCCTTCGCGCCGGACAAACGAGGAGGAGAGCGCAATGCAGGTAGTCATCGTGCACGGATATACGGCCAGGCCGGCGGATCACTGGTTCCCATGGCTGCGGGAACGCCTGGCAGCCGATGGCATCGACGTCGCGGTCTTGCCGATGCCGGATCCCGACCAGCCGGTGGCGCAAGAATGGGATGCCTTCCTGGGCACCCATGCCGCATGCCGCGACGCCGAACCTTTCTTCGTCGCGCACAGCCTCGGTTGCATCGCTGTCGTGCGTCACCTGTTGAAGACAGGCGCTGCCTGCGGGGGCATGGTGCTGGTGGCCGGCTTCGCCGAGCCCGTGCCCGGTCTGGAAGAACTGGACGGCTTCGTTGCCGGCGTGGACGGCATCGAAGGCTTGCGGGAGAGGGTAGGCCAGCGCGTCGTCATCGCTGCGCGCGACGACGAGGCGGTGCCGTTTGAGGCGACCCGGCGGCTCGCCGAACGGCTTGATGCGCGCTTCATCGCGCTGGAGCGGGGCGGGCATTTCCTTGGACGCGAAGGGTTCACGGAATTCCCGCTCGTATACGACCAGCTGGCGGCGATGCTGAGATAAAAGCAGGGTGGACGGCTCCGCCGTCCACGCGTCACGCTGCCTCAACCGACCGTACGGCCCAAACGCTCCAGCGCCGCACGCACGCCGCGTCCATACGCCGGATCGGCCTTGTCGAACTGGCGCAGCTGGCGCTCCAGGATCTCGTCCGTCACCTGCGACAGCGGCCCCGCCAGGTTGTCGCACAGGTTCTGCTTTTCTTCGGCCGTCATCAGGCGGAACAAGTTGCCCGGCTGCGTATAGTCGTCTTCCTGGCCGCGGAAGTCGAAGCGGCCCGCATTCCCGGTCAAGGGCAGTTCCTGCTCGCCATGGCCCATCCCGGTCGCGCCTTTGCCCACCGCATCGACGGCCGCGTAGTTCGGCGCCGCGCCGCCGTTCGCGATCGCCATCGCGCCGTCGCGCTGCTGGTTGTGGAAGGGGCAGCGCGGCGCGTTCACCGGCAGGTGCTGATGGTTGGTACCGACGCGGTAGAGCTGGGCGTCGTGGTAGGCGAACAGGCGGCCCTGCAGCATCTTGTCGGGCGAGTAGCCCATGCCCGGCGGGACGTTGGCCGGCGAGAACGCGGCCTGTTCGACTTCGGCGTGGTAGTTCGCCGGATTGCGGTTCAGTTCCAGCACGCCCACCGGCAGCAGCGGGAAGTCGCCATGCGGCCACACCTTGGTCAGGTCGAACGGGTTCCAGCCGGTGCGCGCTTCCCACTCAAGCAGCTGCTGGGGCGTCGCCACCTGCACCTTGACGTCCCACTGCGGGAAGTCGCCGGCGGCGATGGCATTGAACAGGTCGCGCTGGGCGTGGTCCGGGTCCGAGCCGGCGATGCGGGTCGCATCAAGGGCGCTCAGGTTCTTGATGCCCTGGCGGGTCTTGAAGTGCCATTTCACGTAGACGCGCTCGCCCGCATCATCGATCAGGCTATACGTGTGGCTGCCGAAGCCGTCCATGTGGCGGTAGCCGTCCGGGGTGCCGCGGCTTGAAAACAGGATCGTCACCTGGTGCAGGCTTTCCGGGGCGCGGCTCCAGAAGTCGAACATCATGTTCGCCGATTTCAGGTTGCTGTCGGGGAGGCGCTTCTGGGTGTGGATGAAGTCGGGGAACTTGATCGGGTCCTTGATGAAGAACACCGGCGTGTTATTCCCAACCAGGTCCCAGTTGCCTTCTTCCGTATAGAAGCGCAGGGCGAAGCCGCGTGGATCGCGTTCGGTGTCGGCGCTGCCTTTTTCGCCGCCGACGGTCGAGAAGCGCAGGAAAGTCTCGGTCTGCTTGCCGACCTGGCTGAACAGTTTCGCGCTCGTGTAGCGGCTGATGTCGTGGGTGACGGTGAAGGTGCCGTAGGCGCCCGAACCCTTGGCGTGCACCACGCGCTCGGGAATGCGTTCGCGGTTGAAGTGCTGCAGTTTCTCGATCAGGTGGAAGTCCTGCAGCAGGAGCGGGCCGCGCGGGCCGGCGCTGAGGGAATTCTGGTTGTCGGCAACGGGGATGCCGGAAGCGGTGGTCAGGCGGCGGTCGGGTACATTCATGCGTTCTCCTCAGTGCAATTGATGAAATTGATGAGGAGATTCTACGTATGGCTGAGCGAAAGATAAATTTGATTGATTTGATTGAATCGATAGGCAATTCCTAATCGACCTTGCAAGGAAACGCCGCGGCCTTGCACCGCGGCGCTACCTGGCAAGGTCGAGGAACCGCGATCAATAGCGGCGCGGCGCGCTGGTCGTGCCGTTGTAGGTCTGCTTGTTCATCTTGGCCTGGATTTTCTTCCAGATGAAGCCGGCGATTGCCATCATGATCATCTTGCGCATAAAAATCTCCTTGTAGGGTGACGGCGTCCTGCCGTCGGTTGGATGTGTGCTGCTCCTGCTGGCCGCCGCGCTGTCAATCGACATCAGCCCGGCGACTCGTTCTTGAAAATGCCCCGGATGTTCATCGCCATCAGCGCCACCTGCAGCGAGATCAGGGCCCAGGCTTCGTCGTGCACGCCCCAGACGATCCATAACAGGTTACTGAGGATGAACATCCAGAAACCGAAGATGCGTTTTTTGGCGTTCTTCGATCCGATCATGAAGGCGGCATACAGGCTGACCGCCATGGCGGGCCATTGGAGGAAGTCGAGGAATTCATCCATCCTTTACGCCGCCTTCTTGCGGCGAGCGGGCGACTTTGCAGTCGCCCCCTTCGTAGCAGTCGATTTTGCCGCGGCCTTCGCAGCAGGCTCTTTGGCAGCGGTGCGCTTTGGCGCAGCCTTGGCGGCGACCGCTTCGCGGCTGGCTGCGGCGGTCTTGCGGCGTGGCGCCGGTTCCTCGTCCTCTTCTTCCTCCGACGGCTTCCTGGCGCGTTTCGGTGGTGGCGGTTCGTCGTCGTCCTCGTCCTCGTCGACCGCGGCTTTCTTGCCGGGCTTTTTGCCCAGGCTGGCCTGCAGCAGCGAGACCAGGTCGATGACGTTGGTGGCCTTGGCCGGCTTCTCGTCCGGGTCCGGCATGGTGATGGTCTTGGTCTGCTTGGCCTTGACCTTCTTCTCGATCATGGCCATCACGTCTTCGCGGTAGGTGTCGTGGTACTGCTCCGGCTCCCAGTCCTCGCTCATGCCTTCCACCAGCGCCATCGCCATTTTCAGTTCCTTGTCGCTGACGGTGGTTTTCGCGGTCTTGCCGGGGATCTTCAGTTCGGCCGAGTCGCGGATCTCGTCGGCATAGCGCAGGGTATTCATGACGATGGTGTTGCCGACGCAGTGCAGGGCGGCCAGGTGCTGCTTGACGCGGATCACGACATTCGCGATGCCGATCTTGCCGACCTTTTTCAGCGTATCGCGCAGCAGCGCATACACCTTGTCGCCGCCCTTGCCGGGAGCGAGGTAGTAGGGCTGGTCGTAGTAGATCAGCGGGACTTCCGAGGCGTCGACAAAGGCGAGGATGTCGATCGTCTGGGTCGCTTCCGGATTGGCGCGGCGCAGGTCCTCGTCCGACAGCACGACGTATTCGCCGTCCGTGTATTCGTAGCCCTTGATGATGTCGTCCCAGCCGACCTCCTTGCCCGTGTTCTTGTTGTAGCGCTTGAAGCCGATCGGGGAGAAGTCGCGCCGGTCCAGCATGTGCAGGTCGAGCCCATTGTTGCTGGTCGCCGGATACATATCGACCGGGATGTGCACCAGCCCGAAACTGATCGCGCCTTTCCACAAGCTACGTGCCATGGAAGTCTCCTTGTGCTTATTCGCCGACGCTGCCGGTCACCGGCAGCACGATGCCCGTGATGTAGCTCGAGCAGGCGTTAGAGGCCAGGAACACGTAGGCCGGCGACAGCTCTTCCGGCTGGGCCGCGCGGCCATAGGTCGTGCTCTCGCCGAAGTGGACGATCTTGTCCGGCGACTGGTCGGCCGGGTTCAGCGGCGTCCAGACCGGTCCCGGTGCCACGCAATTTACGCGGATGCCCTTGTCGAGCAGGTTCGCGGCCAGCGACATGGTGAAGGCGTGGATCGCGCCCTTGGTGCTCGAATAGTCGAGCAGGAGCTTCGAGCCCTTCAGGCCCGTCACCGAGCCGGTATTCACGATCGCGGCGCCGCGCTTCATGTGGGGCAGGGCGGCCTTGGCCATGTGGAAGTAGCCGTAGATGTTGGTGCGCATGGTCTCGTCGAAGCGCTCCTCGGTGATGTCGAGCAGCGAGTCGGCGTGTTCCTGGAAGGCGGCGTTATTCACCAGCACATCGAGGCGGCCCCACTGGGCGACGACGGTGTCGACGGCCTGCTGGCAGAAATCCATGTCCTTGACGTCGCCGGCGATGGTCACGCAGCGCCGGCCTTCGGCCTCGATGCAGCGCTGGGTCTCGGCGGCGTCTTCGTGTTCGTTCAGGTAGAGGACGGCGACGTCCGCGCCTTCGCGTGCGAACAGCACGGCGACCGCGCGTCCGATACCGGAATCGCCGCCGGTGACGATCGCCACCTGGCCCTCCAGCTTGCCGCTGCCCTTGTACTGTTCGGCCATGAAGCGCGGCTTGACGTCCATCTGCGCTTCCAGGCCCGGCTTGGCCAGGTGCTGCGCCGGCATCGGCGGTACCGGCTGCTCGGCGCCGATCTGGGCGGGCATCTGGCCCTCCTGCTTGTCACCGCTGGCGTCGTGCTGGTCCTGGCGGTTCTGGATCGCCTTCTGGTGGTTTGCTACATCGTCCTGGTTGGCCATCGCTTTTCCCTTTACGCGTACATGTTCATGTTCAAGCCAGTATCGGCCGCACGATTGGACGCGACGGTGCGCTGTCACACACAGGTCGCCTGTTCGGTGGCCCTCATTTATGTCAAAATTGGCATCGTTATGTAACAAATATGCATGTCGAGGAGAAAACCATGTCCCAGCAGGCCGCGCCGCAAGGCTCACGTACCGGGTTGTTCGTCAACCCGGCAGCCGCGCGCCGCGCCGAGTTCGATGCCGCATGCGGCAGTCTGTTCAGCGATTTGCAACTCGCCGACGGCGCCGACGCCGCGCTGGCACTACCCGGCTTCGAGCGCCTCGACCTGCTGGTGATCGACCTCGAACGCTTCGACCCGGAGCTCGACCATGCGGACCTGGCGCGCCTGGTGACGGCGCGCGCCGGCGCCCCGACCTTTGTCGTCTGCCCGTTCGCGAACGCGCGCTGGCTGCCGGCCCTGATGGCCTGCGGCCCGATCGAATACGCGATCGCGCCGCTGGAGGACGAGGACCTGGCCGACGCCGTGCGTGCGCGCCTGGCGAGCGGTCCGACACCGGCGGCCGTGCCCAGCCCGCGCGAACGCGAACTCGATGCCCTGCATACGCTGCGCACGCAGGTGCGGCTTGCCCTGGGCGGGGGCGAGGACCTGGCGGCGCTGTCCGAACGCCTGTGCCAGGCCCTGTGCAGCTGGCCCGGCGTCGCGCATGCGGCGCTGTTCTACCTGCAGCCGGGCGGCGACCTGCAGCTGCAGGCCCAGCATGGCGAACGCGGGCTGAACCTCGCCAAGGTGCTCGGACGCGGCGAACGCCTGCTGCAATCGCCCTTGCGGCATGCCTTTCCGGGCCTGCTGGCCGCGAGCGCGAACACCATCGCGCTCCTCGACGACCTCGATAAATCCGGCGAGCCGGCGCTGGCCGACAAGCTGCGCGAACACGGCGTCCACATGGTGCTGGCCTTGCCGATCCCCTCGAGCGGCCCGGGCGCGCCGCGTGGATCGCTGTGTTTGCTGTTTCGCGAGGCGCGCAGCTTCAGCCGCGACGAACTCGACACGCTGGCCGAACTGAGCGACCTGGCGGCCGTCGGCCTGCGCCTGGCGGACCTGAACCGCGAGAGCGAAGAGATGCTGGTGCGCGTGACCCACCTGTCCACGCTCGACGCCCTGACCGGCATCGCCAACCGGCGCCATGGCGAGACCCTGCTGGAACAGGAGATCAAGCGCGCGCGCCGCTACAAGCTGCCGCTGGCGCTGATCGCCTTCGATATCGACCGTTTTAAAGGGGTCAACGACCGCTACGGCCATCCGGTCGGCGACATGGTCCTGCGCACGCTCACCGACGCAGCCCGGAAGCTGGTGCGCGCCAGCGACGTCTTGGTGCGCGCGGGTGGCGAGGAGTTCCAGGTGATCGCACCGCACACCAGCGCGATCGACGGCCTGAAAATGGCGGAGAAGCTGCGCACGGCGATCGAGGGCACCGCGATGCCGGGTGTCGACCAGGTGACCATCAGCCTGGGCGTGGCCCAGCTCGGCGAGCACGAGAGCGCGGATTCGCTGACGGTGCGGGTGAATGCGGCCCTGGCGCGCGCGAAGCGGGCGGGGCGCAACTGCGTCGAGCTGGCGATGGGGTAGGGCTGGCGTCGGTTGGTGGGCACGGGGCGCCCACCCTACAGCGGCGCCGCCAGTAGGGTGGGCGCCCCGTGCCCACCAGATACCGAGCATTACCCCCAATTTCCGCCGTGCCCCGCCGGCCGTGCTACCCTTGCACCTTTGAAACAAAAGAACGATGCAATGCTGCACTGGTTGAGGCACTACCGGCGCGCCATGCTGCCTGGCGACATCAGCGCCGGGGTGGTGGTGGCGATGATGATGATCCCGCAAGGCATGGCCTACGCCCTGGTGGCGGGATTGCCGCCGGTGGTGGGCATCTACGCCAGCATCGTCCCGCCCGTGCTCTACGCCCTGTTCGGCACCAGCAGCACGCAGTCGGTGGGTCCGATGGCGATCATCTCGCTCATGACGGCCTCGACCCTGGCCCCGCTGGCGGCCGGCGGCACGCCTCTGTACACGACCCTGGCCGCGCAGCTGGCGCTGCTGTCCGGCCTGGTGCTGCTGGCCTGCGGCCTGCTCCGTATCGGTTTCATCGCCAACTTTTTCTCGCGCCCCGTGATGAGCGGTTTTACGATCGGCTCCTCGATCGTGATCGCCCTCGGCCAGCTGCCGGCGCTGCTCGGGGCGCGGCTGCCCGCGCTGCACCTGCCCAGCGCGCTCCTCGGCCTCGGCTCGCTGGCGCTGCTGCTGGCAGCCAAAAACTGGCTCGCGCCGCTCCTGCGCCGCCTGGGGATGAAGCCGGTCGTGGCCGACATCGGCGCCAAGCTGGCCCCGATGGTGCTGGTGCTGGGTGCGACCGCGCTGGTCCCGGCGCTCGGCCTCGAAGCGCTGGGCGTGCACACGACCGGCAAGGTGCCGGCCGGGCTGCCGATCTTCAGCATCGCGGCCTCGAACGAGCACTGGCAGGCCCTGCTGCAGCCGGCGCTGCTGATCGGCTTCATGGTCTTCCTGATCAGCATGTCCGGCGCCCAGACCCTGGCCCTGAAACGCGCCGAAAAGCTGCACAGCAACTATGAATTGATCGGCCTGGGCGCGGCCAACGTCGGCAGCGCCCTGAGCGGCGGCTTCCCCGTCACCGGCAGCATCTCGCGCTCGGCGGTGAACTTCGCGGCCGGCGCCAACACCCAGCTCGCCAGCCTGATCACGGCCAGCCTGCTGGCCCTGGCCCTGGTCGCGCCGACCGCCTGGCTGGCCTTGCTGCCGCTGCCGACCCTGGCCGCGACCATCATCGTCGCCGTGCTCGGCATGCTCGACACCACGACCCTGCGCACGGCCTGGCGCTACGACCGGGCCGATGCCGCCGCGCTGGTCGCCACCGCCGCGGGAGTGCTGGCGCTGGGCGTCGAGGCCGGCGTCGTGATCGGCGTCGCGCTGTCGATGGGCGCGCTGATCTGGCGCGCCAGCCGGCCGCACATCGCCGTGCTGGGCCGGATCGCGGGCACCGAGCACTTCCGCAACATCGAACGCTACAGCGCCGACACCGCCGCCGGCCTGCTCCTGCTGCGCGTGGATGCCCAACTGTTCTTCGGCAACGTCGAGGCCGTCAACGAGCGCATCGAGGACGAGCTGGCCACCTATCCGGCTACGCGCCACCTGGTGCTGGTGCTGTCGGCCGTGAACGCGATCGACACCTCGGCCCTGTTTGCGCTGAGCGAGCTGAACGCCATGCTGCGCGCGCGCGGAGTCGGCCTGCACTTTGCCGAGGTCAAGGGGCCGGTGATGGATCGCCTGAAGCAGAGCGCGCTGCTCGGCGAGCTGAACGGCAAGCTGTTCCTGAGCACTGCCATGGCCTGGGACGCGCTTTCGCGCCAGGACTAGCGCCGCAGTGGTGCACCCACGGCCGGGCTGCACCATCACAGTGCATTTTCGCGCCGAATACGCCGGAAAAGCAGGCACGAATCCTGCAGAGCTTCGCCTATAGCCAGAGGAGGACAGATCATGCAGGTCAGGATGTTGGACGCCGCCGGCGTGCGGCAGCATGCAGCCCAGTTGCGCGCGCTCTTGCTGGACGCGGTCGCGCATGGGGCGTCAGTCGGCTTCGTGATGCCTCTCGGAGAGGCGGCAGCGGATGCTTACTGGAGCGAGGTGGCTAACGCGGTCGAGGCCGGCTCCCGGATCGTCCTCGTCGGCTGGCGCGATCACGTGCTGGCGGGTACGGTGCAGCTCGACCTGTGCATGAAGCCGAACGGACTGAACCGCGCCGAAGTACAGAAGCTGCTGGTGCACAGCGGCGCGCGCCGCGGCGGCGTGGCCACGGCCCTGATGCAGGCGCTGGAAATGCAGGCGCTGGCCCTGCGGCGCGGCCTGCTGTTCCTCGATACCGAGGCCGGCTCGGGGGCCGAAGCGCTGTACGAGCGGCTCGGCTATCTGCGGGTAGGGGAATTGCCGGAATACTGCGCCACCCCAAGCGGGGCCTGGCGCCCCACCGCGATCTGGTACAAGACCCTGTTCCTGCGCGAACGCAAAGCCGTCCGCGCAAGCTAGGACGGGAGCGGGCTCAGGCCTTGCGGCGGTCCGGGCCGATGTGCGGCGGCGCCAGCTTGATCGGCGCCGCATCCTGCGGACGCAGGGCCTGACGGTCCTTGTAGACGGCGGCGATCTGCGCCATGTCGGCATCCTGGTCGCCGCTCAGGTTGACGATGTCGACCACGCCCAGTTCCTTCCTGCCGTAGTCGATATACACGAGCACGAGCGGCACCTTGGCGGCTATCGCCAGGTGGTAGAAGCCGCTCTTCCAGTGCGGACGGTAGCTGCGCGTGCCTTCCGGCGTGATGGCGACCCAGCACCATGGCTCGGCGTGCATGCGTTCGGCCAGCAGGCGCGTCGCGCCCATCGGCGCGCGCCGGTCGACGGCCACGCCGCCCCAGTAGCGCATGATCGCGCCCATCGGCCCGCGGAACAGCGAATCCTTGGCCAGCCAGCGGAACGGCAGTCCAAGCGCCCACTTGCCGAGCAGGCCGATCAGGAAGTCCCAGTTCGAGGTGTGCGGGTAGACGACGGCAATGCCGTGCGGGCCGGGCAGGGGCCGGTAGTGCAGCTTCCAGCCGATCATGTTCAGCAGGCGCAGGGAGGTGCGCTGGCCCCAGGTAGGCAGGGCGGCCGGTCGCATCAGGGTGTCGCTCATTATTTCTCCGCTTATTTCTTCGTCCAACCGCCGGGAGGCGGCCGTTTTATTTTCTTATGACTCCGGCAGGGCGCATAAAGCATTACCTTGCGGAAAACGAAGCGGAGGATTCTATAGCGCTACGGCAAGAGCGACAAGCAAAAAAACTGGTCTGTTGTAAGGACGGCCCGTATCATGGCGGCCTCTTTGTCAGAATGATCATCATGGACATCACGATTTACCACAATCCCCGATGCAGCAACTCGCGCAACGCGCTGGCAGCCATCCGCGAGGCCGGCCACGAGCCGCGCATCGTCGACTACCTCGCTACACCGCCTTCGCGCGAGGAGCTGGTACGCATGCTGGCGGCCAGCGGCTTGCGTGCACGCGACGCCGTCCGCAGCAAGGAAAGCCTGTACACGGAACTCGGACTCGGGGCCGAGGGCGTGAGCGAGGACGCCCTGATCGACGCGATGCTGGCGCATCCGGTGCTGCTGAACCGCCCCTTCGTGGTGACGCCGAAGGGCGTGCGCCTGTGCCGGCCGCCAGAAACGGTACACGAAATCATTTGATTCTGCGCTAGCCCCGGGCATTGCCCGGGCTAGCGCACCGCTTCGAAGCCCTGGCTGTCCATGCCCCCGTCCGGCAAGCGCTCGTGCTGGTAGGCCCCGATGTCGAAGCCGGTCGCCGGGCTGCGCTGCTTGCCGTCGAAGTCGGGCTCGGCCGCCTCGACCGGCATGCCGCGCCCGATCGCGGGCGACCTGGCGCTGAGCCGGAAATCCGGCGTACCGGTGCGGCTGTATTCGAGGAAGGCCGGCTCGGCCGCGACCGTCCCGACGTGCTGGCGCCCGGCGGCGAGGCGCCAGTCGGTCGCCCCGTTCTGGAACACCAGGTTATGCATGTAGCGGTTGTTGCGCCCGGTGGCACCCTGTTCGAGGATGCCTTGCCCGTTGTCGAAGACGATGTTGTTGGCCACGAAGGTATGGTCGTTCGGTCCCTGCGAGGTATAGAAGTCGCCGCCGCCGACCACGATGCCGGAGCCCGAGGAGGAGACGGTATTGCCGGTGATCTCCACGTGGTGGGCGTCGTTCCAGAGCTGGATGCCGGCGCCGGAAACGCGGTAGACCACGTTGCTGACGATGCGCGCCTGGGTGCCGACGTAGATGCCGCGGTGGTGCGGGCAGTCGACGGGGCCGATGTCGTGCACGTTGTTGCCGACGACGTCGGCCTGCTTGCCCTTGTAGTAGCTGTCCACCCGGATGCCGGCGCCGCCGGCCGGCTCGCAGGGAATGTCGAGCGAAACGTGGTGGACATGGTTGTGGCGGATGCTGTTGAAGGAGCCGCTGTTGTAGATACCGTTGAGCCACTTGGTGCCGCTCTGGTACTGGAAGCCGTCGATGTCGAAGCCGATGATGTCGACGTAGCTGCCGCGGTTGTCCCAGCCGCTGGTGCTGCCCGAGTCGAGCGGCGGGACGATCTTCGCGCCCCAGCGTTCCGACGAGACGAAGATGATGCGCGCCTCCGCGCTGCCGCTGACCCTGGTCTGGAAACCGCCCATGTACTGGCCCGGCGCGACGTAGACCGTGGTGCCCGGCGTAACGACCTGGGCCGCCCGCGCGATTGTGCGGAAGGGTTCGCTCTGGGTACCCGGATTGGCATCCGATCCGCCCGGCGCCACGAACAGGTTGGTGCGCACGACTTCCGGCACCACCATCTGCTCGGACGAGCCTTCGCGCAGGCGGCAGCCGCCGAGCACAAGCAGCAGCAGAAGCGGGAGCAGATGCGGGAGCAGAAGCGGGAGCGCGCACCACGGGACTGCGAACAGCCGACTGGCTCGCAGGGGAACTGGAGAGGCGGGCGGACCGGACATGGCAAGACCTCGTGGGGGCGGACACTACGCAGTGTCGCCCGGCGCGAACGTCGCCCGGCCCGGTTTGCTCAAGTTTGTCCTTGAGCGGGCGCAACGTGAATCACGCAAGCCCATGCATGGCCCGGCCCGGCTCGACGGAGTTCAGCCGGCGCTCACCACCTGTGGCATATAGGCCTCGATAAACTCCGGCGGCATGCGGCGCGGCCGGCCGCCGCTGATGTCGATGCACACCAGTTCCCAGCGTCCGCGCAATACGGTCGCCCCGTCGCGTGCCCGTACCAGCTGGAAGCGGCGTTCCATCGACAGCTTGCCGTCGCCACCGACGAGCCAGGTGGCAAGCAGGAGCTCTTCGCCGAGCAGGGTGGGCAGGATGTAGTCGTATTCGCCGCGCCGGATCGCCATCGCCCGGTCCAGGCGCCGGTAGTCCTCGATGCCGAGGCCGAGCGACTCGGAATGCGCCCAGCCGACTTGCTCGCACCAGCGCACGTAGACGGCATTGTTCGTGTGGTTCAGTCCATCGATGTCCTCCGGTCCGGGAGCCAGGGAAAGGGTGTACGGTTGCGGATAATCCCAGTTCATGCAGGTCCTTCGAAGCGCGGCCCGTAGCCGCCGGCACAGGCCGCCGGCGCAGGCAAAGCGCCATTCTAGCCGGAGCGCGCATTTGCCGCCGGGCCGGCCAAAGACGCCGCCCTCGGCCGCCCTTCAGGTGTCCTGCCCGAGGTCGAGTTCCAGCAGCAGGGGCTGGTGCGCCGAACCGGTATCCAGCGCGTCCACATGAACCCGCCGCAGGCGTGGGGCGAGCTCGGCGCTGACAAACGCATAGTCGAAGGTGAACGGCGGCCCGGCGTTCGGCGCAGCGTCATGCAAGCCTACCGTCGGCGCATGCGGCTGTGCGGCGCGCGTGCACGCCCAAGCGTCAAGCAGCCGGGGCGTGCCATCGTCGAAAGGCGCAAGCAGGCGCAGGTATTCGGGCGAACCGGGCAGCATGTTGAAATCGCCGAGCAGGAGGGCCGGCGCGGCGCGTGGCTGGGCGGTGAACGGGCCGCCGCCCGGCAGGCCCGGGTGCGGATGGCGCGCATGCGCCACCGCTTCGCGCTGCAGCGCGCGCAGGCCCTCGACCTGGGCCGTGCGTTGCGCCAGCGAGAAATACTCGAGGTGCGCCGACAGCACGCGCAGCAAGCCGCCCGGCGCATCGAGCGTGACTTCCAATGCGCCGCGCGGCAGCGAAGGCTGGTCGGCATCGAGCGGCCAGGGCAGGGAATGGCGCAGTACCTGCAGTACCGGATAGCGCGAACAGATGACGGTGCCGAGGCGCTGGCGCGTACCGTCGGGCCCGCTTCGATCGAGCGGCGCGAACGCGGCCAGGCGGTGCTCCGGCAAGAGCGCCGCTACGGCTGCGAAGGCGTCCTCGATCGGTTTGCCGTCCTGTGCGGGAAAGCCGGACGCGACTTCCTGCAGGCAGACCACGTGCGCATCGGCCAGGCGTGCCAGCGCGGCGGCACGCAGCGCGCGATCTGCGCCGCCGGTGGCGGCGGCCGCCTGCATGTTCCAGGTGACGAACGTAGGCATGGTACTCCTCTGTCTGATTTATCAAGACTAGGGAAGGACAGCACGCGGGGTCTGATCCAGGTCAGCCGTGCGCGCCGAACCGGTGGGGCGCAGGCAGCGTCCAACGGAACGATGCGGACCTGGAGCGCGGCGTGTTCACGATCATCCTGCTGTTGTACGTGCAGCTGCACCTCGAGGTGACGCTCGAGAGCAGCAGCCTGCGCGGCGTCTACATCACGCGCGCCGAATGCGAGGCCGCAGCCGTGCGCCTGCGCGGACCGCTGCCCACGCCGCAGGGCTATGCCGCCGCCTGGCACGACGCCGCCTGCCTGCCGATCAACCGCGACGTCAAGGTGAACGAGCTGGCGCCGCTCGACCTGCGCCATCTGTTCGAGCGGCCGCCCTCCGGATGCGCGGCCGAGGGCGCCTGGCGCCGGCTGGCGCAGATGTGCGTGCCGGGTTCAAGAGGCGATGCGGAGAAGGGAGGTGCGGAGAAAGGAGGTGCGGAGAAAGGAGGTGCGGAGAAAGGAGGTGCGGCGGCCAACTAGTGACGGGTCCAGCGCACGCCGCTCGGGCAGTTCGTCCTGCCGGCGCCCTGGCCGTCCTGCGGGCCGAAGCCGGTGACCAGGCCGCCGACGCTGCCGCTGCGGTAGCAGGCCACCTTGTCGCCCACGGTCTTGCGGTAGACGGTCACACCGTCCGGCGCCGTGTAGCTCTCCAGGGTGACGGTGCGTGGCGCGCTGGTGCGTGCGGCGGCAAAGGCATCGGCGAAGCGTTCCCACTTGCGGTCGGGCTCCGCCGTGATGGGACTGGCGCCCTTGCGCAGCTCGCTGTCGACCCGTCCCGCCATCGCTTTCGAGCTGGCGAGCAGATCGCCCGGCAAGGCCGTGGGCGCAGGGTCTTGCGGCAGGCTGGAGGCTTCGGGATCGGCATCCGGGTCGGCCGCTGCCTGCACGGTGATGGAAGGAGTGCCGAGAGCAGGCAGCGCAGGTGCGCTGATGGCGGGGCGGCGCACCGGCCTGGATGCGGGTGGTGGCGTGCCTGGCGCAGCTTGCGGCCGCACCGGGGGGGATACCGGAACGAAGACGGACACGCGCGGCGGCGGCTCGCGCCGCAGCTCGCCGTGCGTGCCGCCGAACCAGGCCAGCACCAGCAGCAGGTGCAGGCCCAGGGTCAGCGCGAGCGGCGTCCATGGGCGCGCAGCCGGGCCGGCTGCGTGCCAGGTCAGGACGTCGCCACGCGCCACGGTTTACTTTGGCGCCGTCATGGCCTGTTTGATGGTCACGCAGCGCTGGTCTTCCTGCTGGGCGTCGATCAGGGCGCGGCGGGTGCCGGCCGACAGGTCCTTCATGCTGTCCACGGCCTTGCTTAGGCGCTTGACGCTGGCCGGGGTGCAGCCGACCGGAATCATCGAGGTCGCATAGCTGCGCATGTAGACCGGGCCGGCGGCCTTGTCGATCGCCGGCAGCTGCGCCAGGCGACGGTCGGCGGTCTGCTCGGCCAGCGCGGTCTGCTCGGCCGGATACAGGCTGTACATCGCGGTGCGGATCTTCGAGAACGGCAACTCCGTCTTCAGGTTTTCGACGGTGCCGAGCCATTCGGCCTTGAGCTTCGGATCCGGACGGAGGATCGTGGCGGCCAGCGCCGCGGCCTGGCCGCTGTCCGAATTGTCGCGCTTGGCTTCCTGCTCGACCAGCGCAGGCGCGCCGGCGACGTTGTAGCGGTTCAGGCGGCCGATGATGTCCCAACGCAGGTCCTGGTTGATCGTCAAGCCTTCGACCGTCACCGTGCCCGCCAGGATGCCGTTCAGGCGCTCGAGGGCGGCCGGGGTGCTGGCCATGCCCAGGTAGGTGTTGAACCAGCGGCGCTGGAAGTTCTCGTTGCCCTTGTTGGCCAGGGTAGCGTTCCAGGCCATCTCCTCGAGCGCCGCACGGGTCTGTTGCGCCCAGGCCGTCTGCAGGCCCATGGCGTCGATGTAGCGCTTGGCCGCGGCGACCTTGCCCAGCACGTCGCCCAGCAAGGTGTAATCCTTTTCCTGGGGCGCGTTCGCCAGTGCGGTCTTGATGAACTCGTTCAGTGGCAGCTTGCCGTCACGCACGCCATCCCACAGGCTCTGCCACAGCATGGTGCGCAGCAGCGCGTCGTCCACGTTGGCCAGGCTGGTGCGCGCGGTCTCGAAGGAGCGCTTGTCGAGCTGCACCTTCACGAAGCCCCAGTCCTGGTAGTTCGGGTAGACCAGGTCCGGGCAGGCGGTTCCCGCCAGCGCAGGAACCTTGGTCGTGGCGCCGGCGTAGGTGACCGGCACGGTCTGCAGCGCCACCAGCTTGCCGCCCTCGCGCTTGAAGCTTGCCACCTGCACGCGCTGTTCGCGCAGTGTCGGCAGTTCCTTGCTCGGCGCCGTCTGCTGCAGCGTGAAGTTCTTCACTTTGCCGTTGGCGCATGTGAAATTCGCGGCGATCGTGTTCACGCCCGGCTCGTACAGCCACTGTTTGGTCCAGCCGGACAGGTCGCGGCCGGCCGCGGCACCCAGGCTGCCGATGAAGTCGTCGAGCTTCGCGTTCTGGAACGAGTACTTGACCAGGTAGTTGTGCACGCCCTTGCGGAAGACTTCCGCGCCCAGCAGGTGGCGCAGCTGCATCAGTGTCGAGGCGCCCTTCGAATAGGTGATCGCATCGATGTTGTCGAAGGCGTTCGCGGTCGACGGCACCGGCACCTCGATCGGGTGCGTGTTCGACTTCTGGTCCTGCACGTAGGCGGCCTGCTTGCCGGTCGAATAGAAGTGCTGCCAGGCGTCCTTGAACTCGGTCGCCTCGGCGGTGGCCAGCGTGCCCATGAAGGATGCGAAGCTTTCGTTCAGCCACAGGCCGTTCCACCACTGCATGGTGACCAGGTCGCCGAACCACTGGTGTGCCATCTCGTGCATGATCACCGACGCCAGCGACTGCCGCTGGGCGTCGGTCATCTTGGCCTTGTGCAGGAAGCCGCCTTCGGCGAAGGTGATCGCGCCGGCGTTTTCCATCGCGCCATAGAGGAAGTCGGGCACCAGCAGCTGGTCGTACTTCTCGAACTGGTAAGGGATGCCGAAGTAGTTGTCGAAGAAGGCCAGGCCATCCTTGGTGTAGCGGAACCAGTCTTCCGGCGTCACCTGGCTTGCGACCGACTGGCGTGCGAACAGGCGCATCGGGTACTTGCCGCTCTTGTCTTCCCACACCTTGTACGGGCCGGCGTGCAGCGAGAAGTTATACGGACTCAGTTTCTTCGTCTTCGGGAAGATCCAGCGCTTGTTGGCGCCGGCCTCTTCGATGCGGGTCTCGCGCGTGGTCGAGACGACTTGCCAGTCGGCCGGCGCGGTGGCCGTGACCTGGTAAGTAGCCTTCAGGTCGGGCTGGTCGAAGACGGCGAACATCTGGTGCGCGGCGGCCGGCTCGAAGTGGGAATAGGTGTAGACCCGCTTGTCGACCGGATCGACCATGCGGTGCAGGCCTTCGCCATTGGTGCTGTGCAGGCGCTCATAGGCGATGACGACGGTATTGCGGCCCTTGACCAGGTCGGCGGCGGCTATCGTCACGAACCAGTTGTTGTACTTGGCGTCCACCTTCTTGCCGTTGACGACCACCGATTGCACGGTCGCCTTGTCGAGGTCGATGGTCAGCGGAGTCGCATTGTCGTTCAGGTCGAAGCTGGCGGTGGTGACGCCACTGAAGCTCGGGTTGCCGGTCAGCGTGAATTCGAGCGCGTAGTCGACGTTGGACACGCGCGCCGAACGGGCGGCGGCATCCTGCTGCGACAGGAAAGCGTTCTCGGCACGCGGCGCGGGTGCGGCGTGGACGCTGGAGGCGGCAATGGCCGAAGCGGCGAAGACGGATGCGATGGCGAGTGCGATGGGCGATGCGGCGCGAGGTGCAAAGATGCTCAAGATGTGTCCCTGTTTCTGTGGTACGCCGCCAGCCGGCGCACCTTATGAATCGCGCAAGAATAGCATGGGTGACAGGGCAATCACAGGGGCAAATGACTGCATCGGCGAGACATGCATATGTCGTACATATCCCGTCAATACAGGCGCTATTCGTTTTGACGGCCAATAAAAAGGCCGGCGCAAAGGCCGGCCAGTATGCGGTCGTGCGGGCGCCTGTCAGGCCTGCAGGAAGCCGTAGTCCGTATAGCCTTCCGCGCCGCTGCCGTAGATCACCTCGGAACGCAGCGGGTTCAGCGGCGCACCCTGCTGCAGGCGCTGCGGCAGGTCCGGATTGGCGATGAACCAGAGGCCGAAGGCGATCGCGTCGGCGCTGCCTTCGGTGAGCAGGCGCTCGGCCGTCTCGACCGTCATCTTTTCGTTGGCGATGAAGGCGCCGCCGAATTCCTTCTTCAGCAGCGGGCCGAGGCTGTCTTCGCCCACGGCTTCGCGCGCGAAGATGAAGGCGATGCCGCGCTTGCCCAGTTCGCGCGCGACGTAGCCGAAGGTGTCGACTGGGGTCGAATCGCCCATGTCGTGCGCATCGCGGCGCGGCGCCAGGTGCATGCCGACGCGGTCGGCGCCCCAGACGGCGATGCAGGCGTCCGCCACTTCCAGCATCAGGCGCGCGCGGTTCTCGATCGAGCCGCCGTACTGATCGGTGCGCAGGTTGGTGCTGTCTTGCAAGAACTGGTCGAGCAGGTAGCCGTTGGCGCCGTGGATCTCGACGCCGTCGAAGCCCGCCTTCTTCGCATTCTCCGCGCCCTTGCGGTAGGCGGCGACGATGCCGGCGATTTCATCGAGTTCGAGCGCGCGCGGGGTCGCGTATTCGCGCTTCGGACGCACCAGGCTCACGGTGCCGGCCGGCTTGACGGCGCTCGGCGCGACCGGGGCGGCGCCCTCCAGGAAGACCGGATCGGAAATCCGGCCCACGTGCCACAGCTGCATCACGATGCGCCCGCCCGCCGCGTGCACGGCCTCGGTGACCTGCTTCCAGCCCGCCACCTGCTCGTCGGACCAGATGCCGGGCGTATCGGCATAGCCGACGCCCATCGGCGTGACCGAGGTCGCTTCCGACAGGATCAGGCCGGCGCTGGCGCGCTGGACATAGTATTCGGCCATCAGGGCATTCGGCACGCGGCCGGGACCGATGGCGCGGGCGCGGGTCAGCGGCGCCATGATGATGCGGTTCGGCAGCTCGAAGGCGCCGATCTTGATCGGGTCAAACAGGGTGGTCATCTCGATTCCTCATGCAGGGTGTCGGCGCATCTTACGGTATGCGCAAAATTCCTGCCGAGGCCGCCTCATTTTTGCCGGGTGCTATACTGCCGGCCACTTTTTTGTCAGCCGGGCAGGGCCCGCGGGAGTCGGAATGAGCTGGATTTATCTGGTGGTGGCGGGATTGCTGGAAGTGGCCTGGGCCGTGGGCCTGAAGTACACGGAAGGTTTTACACGCCCCGTCGCCTCCGTCCTCACCCTGCTGGCCATGGCGGCCAGCGTCGGCATGCTTGGCCTGGCCCTGCGTCACTTGCCGCTTGGCACGGCCTACGCGGTCTGGACCGGCATCGGCACCATCGGCACCGCCGTGTTCGGCATGCTCATCCTGAACGAACCGGCCGGCGCCCTGCGCATCGGCTCGATCGGCCTGATCGCGCTCGGCATCGCGGGCCTGAAGCTGCTCACGCCGGCCTGAGGACGAAAAAAAAGCAGGCCGGCGGCCTGCTTTCCCTTCAAACGCACACGATCAGAAACGGTAGCTGACGCCCACGCGAATCACCGGGTAGAGCTTGAAGTCCTTCACTTCCTCGGCCAGGTCCTTGTTCTCGGCCGCGACGTCGCTCGCCAGCTGCTGGCAGATGAGCGCAGGCGCGGTGCAGTTGTTCGATGCCAGCTGCGTCTTCGGCGAACCCTGGAACGTCACGCCCAGGTCGGCGCCGACGCTCCAGCCTTCCGTCTTGACCGCATTGCCCCAGCCGATGCCGAGGTAAGGAGCCGCCTTGCGGAAGTCGATCTTGCCGCTCAGGTCGCCCACAGCGGCTGCATCGTAGGCGCGGCCGTTGACGGTGTAGGTGCCGCCGTTCGGCTTGGCACGCGCGTCGATCTTGTTGCCGTTGTAGACCACGCCGCCGGTGATGCGGAACACGCCATCGAAGGGGTGATAGTCGAGTAGGGCGTCGACGGTCTTCAGCTTCAGCTTGAAGTCGTATTCCATGTCCGAGGTATTGCCGTCGTAGGAATAGTTGGCGACGTTCAGGCCGACGCGCGCGTTCAGCTTGGCGCTCAGCGGCGTGCTCAGGTGCAGGCCGAGGCCGGTGGTGCCGAGGTCCAGGCTCGTGGCGAGTTCGGCGGCATGGACGCTGCCGGCCGCGAACGCGGCGAGCAGGATCGAAACAATCTTCGTGGCTTTCATCTGTCTTCCAATAGGTCAGCGAGGCGATGCAATTGCCGTGCGGCAACTACAGGGCCGCAATGATATGGTCCTGGATCGGGCAGGGCAAGCGCTGGTGCGCAGTGGAGACGGATGTGTTGTGGGAGGACGACAGCAGGCGCGACGCGAGAAGCACCGCAACCCGGCGGCAGAAAACGTGGATGGACGACCCGGCCGCAGGCCAGGCCGACGAGTCGATCAGCGGTAGAACGCCTCGACCTTGCCCTTCAGCTTGATCAGCATCGGCTTGCCCTTGCGGTCCAGGGTCTTGCCGGCGGCGACTTTGATCCAGCCTTCGCTCAGGCAATACTCTTCGACGTCATGGCGGTCCTTGTCGTTAAAGCGGATGCCGACTTCGTGCTGGAACACGTCGCGGTTGTGGAAAGGGCTGCTCGGATCGATCGAGAGCCGGTCTGGGAGTGGGGGGAGGGTTGCGGTATCAGTCATGGTGGCGAATTATCCACTAGAACCGCGACGGGGACAACGGCGCACGCGTGCAGCCCTGTCCCCGACATGCCATCAGTTGCGTCCGAACTCCGGATTCGCCCGCGTCAGGTAATACCACTCCGAATTCGCCCCCGCCTTCGCATCCGGGAACAGGATGCGGCCGCTGAATTCGGCCAGCACCGGCGTGCCGTCGGCGCGCGTGCCGATCTGCTCGCCTTCCTGTACCGGGTCGAAACTGGCCCACGCGCGCGAGAAACTGTCGTTCGCATCGAGCTTGTCGTACACGGCCACCATGTGCAGCGCTTCCATTTCCTCGAAGGGGACCGGTTCCGGTTCCGGCGCCTCGATCAGCTTCAGGAAGGCCAGCGTGTTGACGATGGCGTCGTAGGCAACCTGCGGCGCTTTCGGGTCGACGTGCTGGCCGCATTCCAGGGTCAGCGCGTAGCCGCCCGTGGTGCGCATGTATTCGGTGGTGCCGACGCCGTAGCGCAGCACGGTTTCCAGCTCGGCCGCATTCCCGCGCGAGCGGCGCTGGACGCCGCCGCCGTAGGCCGCCATCCAGCCGGTGACGAAGCGGCGCACGCCCAGGCGGCGGGCCAGGGCGCGTTCCTGTTCGGCGTGCTTGAAGGCTTCGAGCGGGCCGTCGTTGTCGACCGGGCCGACCATCACGAAGGGCTCGCCGTGCGCGGCATTGAAGGAGTGCAGGTCGAGCAGGACGTCGTGTTGGGCCAGCAGCGGGCACAGCCAGTTGGCGATGCGGTCCTCGAAGTCCTGCGGATCGTCTTTCGGGAACAGGTTGCGGTTCAGGTTGCGGTCGCCGTTGCGCTCGTTCTTGAAGTAGGCGAGGGGATTCACGACCGGGACGAAGGTCACGCTGCCGGCCGCGATCTTGCGCTCGCCGCTGTCGAGTTCAAGCATGATGCGGCGGATCGCTTCGGTGCCGCAGGTTTCGTTACCGTGGGTCGCACCCATGATGATGACGCTCGGACCTTCTTCCAGGCCGGTATAGTTGACAAACTTGAACTGCAGATTCGGTGCGGAAGCCATGCAAGATGATCCAAAGAAATATCGGTGCCGACATTTTATCGGGAAAAGGTGGCATCCGCGAAAAGCCCATGGCATGATCCGGCACCTTTATCTTTTGCCAATCCGATGAGTTCTCCCCGCAGCGCCCGCCTGCACGGCCTCGATACCCTGCGCGCGCTCGCCGTCACGCTGGTCGTCCTGCACCATTACACCCTGTTCGTGTCGAACGACGACCATACTTTCGGCTGGGTCGGGCAGATCGGCTGGGCCGGGGTCGACCTGTTCTTCGCGCTCTCGGGCTACCTGATCGGCAACCAGATCTTCGCGGCCTTGAAGACGGAAGCGGGCCTGTCGCTGAAATCCTTCTACGCGCGGCGCCTGCTGCGCACACTGCCGAACTACCTGGCGGTGCTGGCGATCTATGTGATGTGGCCCGCCGTGGGCGAGGATGCGCCGCTGGCGCCGCTGTGGCGCTATCTGACGTTCACCCAGAACGTCGGCCTGGCGCCGGGCACCGCCTTCTCGCACAGCTGGTCGCTCGCGGTCGAGGAACAGTTCTATCTGCTGCTGCCGGCGATCGCTCTGCTCGGTGCCGCGTTGCGCCTGCGCGTCAAGTACGCATGGGCCTTCATCGCCTGCGTGATCGCAGGCGGCATGCTGCTGCGCTTCCAACTCTGGAGCGCCCACGTCGATGCGCACAAGTATGGGATTTACTTCTATTACAAGCTGATTTATTACTCAAGCTTATGCCGTCTCGACGAGCTGGTGGCCGGCGTCGGGCTGGCGCTGCTGCGCAGCCACCATCCCGGCCTGTGGACGCGCATCACGGCGCACGGCAACCGCACGCTGCTGGCGGGACTGGCCATCCTCGGCGCGACCTTCTGGCTCTTCCTCGACAACCACTACGGCGTGGCCGCGACCGTGTTCGGCTATCCGCTGCTCGGCGTCGGCTTCGGCCTGCTGATCCTGGCCGCGCTGTCGCAGCGCTCGCTGTTGCGCGATGGGCGGGTGCCGGGCGCCGGCGCGCTGGCCGTGTGGTCGTATGCGATCTACCTGACTCACCGCGCCGTGGGCGAGATCGCGGCGGGTCCCCTGCAGGACCTTGGCTACGGACCGCAGAGCGCTGTCGCGATTGCCGCCTTGCTGGCCTTGTCGGTGCTGGTGGGCTGGCTGCTGTACCGGCTGGTGGAAACGCCCTTCATGCTGCTGCGCGAACGCTATGTGCCGAGCAACCTGGCGCGGCCGATGTTCAGCGCGGCCTCTAGTTGAGGTCGATGACGTCGAAAGCCGCCGGCATCGCCCCGAGAAAGGCGAGCGTCGCGTGGATGCGCTCGCGCATGTCCCGCTCGCGCGTCGCCTCGATCGCCGCGCGCAGGCCGGGCCGCGCCTCGATCGTGTACGGGCTGCGATAGGCCTCGATCAGCAGCGCCACCAGGTCCAGCGGCGGCGCGCCCGGCGAACGGCGCAGGCGGGTGTCGATCACGCCCAGCAGGGTGCGCTGCATGGCCGGCGTCGGATTGGCGATGTGGGCGAAGACGGAAGGGGTGTTCGCGATCGAGGCGCACAGCGCGCGCTCGATGGCCTCGGGCTTCAGGTCGGAAGCGATGTCGAAATACGCGCGGTCCCAGTGGGTGCGCGCATACGCGTGATTCGGCGGGAAACGGTCGATCGTCTCGAAGCCGAGCGCATGGCTGGCTTTCGACAGCAGATCGAGGAAGACGGGTAGCAGGGGCATGCCCGGCAGTGTAACGCAAGCGCGCCCGGGTCATCGAATGATGGCCCGTGGCGCGCATTAACTTCACCTTCAAGCGGCGAACCGGCCCGCCCGGAAATCCTCCACAGCCTGGTGCAGCTCGGCCTGGGTATTCATCACGAAGGGACCGTACTGCGCGATCGGCTCCTTCAAGGGACGGCCCGCGATCAGCAGCAGGCGGGTCGGCGTCGCGGCTTTGACGACGACGCCGTCGGCGCCTTCGGCATTGTCCAGGATCGCCATCTTCGTCTGCGGTATGCCCTTGCCGGCAACCACCGCCTCGCCGCGGAACACGTAGAGGAAGGCATTGTGCCCACTTGGCAGCGGCTGCTCGAAGGTCGCGCCCGCAGGCAGCTCGATGTCGAGATACAGCGGCGCGGTGCCTTCGCGCTGCACCGCGCCCGCGACGCCATGCGAACTGCCGGCGATCACCTGCACCGTCGCGCCGGATTCAAGCGTGAAGCGCGGCACTTCGGCATTCGGGATGTCGCGGTACCAGGGCGCGCACAGCTTGTCCTTCGCCGGCAGGTTCAGCCAGAGCTGGAAGCCTTCCATCAGGCCTTCGTTCTGCTCGGGCATCTCGGAGTGGATCACCCCGCGTCCCGCCGTCATCCACTGCACGCCGCCGTCCGTGATCAGGCCCTCGTTGCCGCCGCTGTCGCGGTGGCGCATGCGTCCGGCCAGCATGTAGGTGATGGTCTCGAAACCGCGGTGCGGGTGCTCCGGGAAGCCGGCGATGTAGTCGCCGGCCTTGTCGCTCCCGAACGCATCGAGCATCAGGAAGGGATCGAGGCGGCGCTGCAAGGTGTTGGTGAGAACGCGGTTGATCTTGACGCCGGCGCCGTCCATGACGAACTGGCCGCTGATCACGCGTTCCACGCCGCGTGGCCGCGCCACGCGCTCTTCAAGTACTGCGTTCATTCTCATCTCCTTGGTTACGCCGCCTGGCGAATCAGGCCAGTGCGGCTTCGATGGTGGCGTCGGCTTCCGCACGGCCCTTGGCCGATGCCTCAGGACCCATGGACTGGGCTGCCGAGTGGATGAAGGTGTGATCCGTCATGCCGAGGAAGTTCAGCAGCATGCGCACGAAGGGCACTTGCGGATCGGCGTCCGCCGGGTAGATGCCGCCGCGCGCCGTGGCCACGTAGACTTTTTTACCCTTCAGCAGGCCTTCCGGACCGGTCTCGGTATAGCGGAAGGTCACGCCGGCACGGGCGATGGCGTCGAACCAGGCCTTCAGCTGCACCGGGATGCCGAAGTTGTACATCGGGGCGCCGATCACGACCACGTCGGCCGCCTGCACTTGCGCGATCAGGGCGTCGTCCAGGGCCACGCGGGCAGCCTGTTCGGCGCTACGCGATTCGGCCGGCGTGAACAGCGCGCCCAGAGCCGCTTCGTCCAGTTGCGGGTGCGGATCGCGGGCCAGGTCGCGGGTGACGACGGTGGCGCCGGGATTGGCGGCGACCAGTTTGGCCACGACGCTGTTGGTGACGCGGGTCGATTCGGATTCGGCGCCACGCAGGCTGGAAGTGATCTGGAGGATGTTCATGTTCGTGTCCCTTGTTTAAATGGTGTTTCGATGAGAGACACTTTAGCAGTTCCAAAATCAATCCAGAAGACGCTAGAATGGATAACATTATTCAGTCAGTGGAACAATCATGGAAGTCGAACCGAACGACCTGCTGCTCTTCGCCCGCATCGTCGAGGCCGGCAGTTTCAGCGCCGCGGCGACCCGCGTGAACCTGCCGAAATCGACGGTCTCGCGGCGCATCTCATTGCTCGAGGCGCGCCTGGGCGAACGCCTGCTGCAACGCACGACACGCAAGCTGATGGTGACCGAATTCGGCGCCAGCCTGCTGGAGCATGCGCGCAAGGTGGTCGAGGAATCGGAGGCGGCCGGCGCGCTGGCCCAGCACCGCCAGGCCGAACCCAGCGGACGCCTGCGCATTTCCCTGCCGGCCGATTTCGCCAACCTCGGCATGAGCGCCATGATCGGGCGCTTCCTCGAACGCTACCCGGCGGTGAGCGTGGAACTGGATTTGTCGCCGCGCCGGGTCGACCTGGTCGCGGAAAACTTCGACATCGCGATCCGCATGGGCGACCTGCCCGACGACGCCAGCTTGGCCGCGCGCCGCGTCACCCTCCAGCGCTTCGGCCTGTACGCGTCTCCCTGCTACACGGCCGTGCGCGGCCTGCCCGAGCACCCGGACGACCTGCTCGGCCATGATTTGCTGTGCCTGCTCAGCCGCGGTGGCGGACCCGTGACCTGGGTACTCTCGCGCGGCAAGGTGCGCTGGGACCGCGAACTGCCGGCGCGCCTGACGGCCAATTCGCCGGACCTGCTGGCGCGTATCGCCTGCAGCGGCGCGGGCATCGCCGCCAGCTCCGAACTGTTCGCGCTGCCGCTGGTGAAGAAGGGGGAGTTGGTGCGGGTGCTGCCGGAGTGGGATCTGCCGGCGGCGACCGGCTGGGCGGTGTTTCCGGGACGGCGGCTGATGCCGGCCAAGACCCGGGCCTTTCTCGACATGATGGATGCGGCCTTGTGTACGGAGGTCGAGCAGAGCATCCTGAAAGGCGGTGCCTGAGGCCGCACCGCGGACCGGTCAGGCCGGCCGGTTACCCATCATCTCGCCGAGCCGCACCTTGCGCTCCGGCGCCCACTCCGGATTGAAAGCGATGGTCTTCTCCTTGAACAGCATGACCACCGTCGAACCCAGCAGGAAGCGTCCCATTTCTTCGCCCTTTTTCAGCACGACCGGCGAAGTTTCATAAGTCCATTCCGAGATGCGGCCGTGGCGCTGCGGGTTGACCACGCCATGCCAGGGCGTGGCCATGCTGCCGACGATCGTGGCGCCGACCAGCACCATGACGAAGGTACCGAACTCCTCGGACTCGAATACGCAGACCACGCGCTCGTTGCGTGCGAACAGGCCGGGCACGCCGCGCGCCGTGGTCGGGTTCACCGAGAACAGGGCGCCCGGCACGTAGATCATGCGCGTCAGGCGGCCGTCGCAGGGCATGTGCAGGCGGTGGTAATCCTTCGGGCTCAGGTAGAGATTCGCAAAGGAGCCGTGCTGGAACAGGGCGCCCAGCTGGGAGTCGCCGCCGACCAGCTGGGTGGTGGTGAACTTGTGGCCCTTGGCTTGCAGGATGTGGTGGTCGTCGATCGCGCCGAACTGGCTGATCGCGCCGTCCACCGGGCAAACGAAGTCGGCCTGGGCCAGCGGACGCACGCCGTCCTTCAGCGGACGGGTGAAGAATTCGTTGAAGCTCGGGTAGCTGGCGATGTCGGAGTTGGCCGCTTCGTCCATGTTGACGCCGTACTTGGCCACGAACCAGCGGATCAGGCGGGTGGTGACCTTGCCGCCGCGGTGGCCGGCGACGCGTCCGGCAAACGAGGTCAGCGCCTGCTTCGGCAGGACATATTGCGGCAGTACTTTGAAACGGTCGGACACGGTGGCAGCCCTTTATTGCTTGTGGTGATGGCGAATTATAAATAAGGGGCGTGCTCGTGCATATCTTTGTTTGCGTGCTCATGCCCCGTGGCCAGTGTAGCGCATCGCCCGAAAACAGCCTTTTCCCTGGCTGTCGCGCACATGCATATCGAAAATATATTCCGCAGGGCATCTAAAAGTGCAGGAACTAATGGACAATACATTCTCATAAACTTGGCTTTCTGATATGTATATCCTCTCACCGATTCGCATGACCGTACTGGCCGCCGCGCTGGCATCCGTTTTCCCGGCCTCCGCCCAGCAGGGCACGACCAAGGCCGACCCCCAGCCCGCCGGCGACCAGAAGATGCAGAAGGTCGAGGTGCGCGGCACGGCCGACAGCTACGATGCGCGGCGCGACGACACGGCGACCAAGATCGTGGTCACCCAGGAAGAGATCGCCAAGTATGGCGACACCAGCGTGGTCGACGTGATGAAACGCGTGCCCGGCATTACGGTCAGCAGCCCGAACGGACGCGGCGGAGAAATCCGCATGCGCGGCCTGGGCGCGGGCTACACGCAAATCCTGATCAACGGCGAGCGCGCCCCTGCCGGCTTCAGCATCGACTCGCTCTCGCCCGACGTGATCGAGCGCATCGAGGTGCTGCGCGCGGCCAGCGCCGAGTTCTCGACCCAGTCGGTGGCCGGCACCGTCAACATCGTGCTGAAGAAGGTGGTGCGCGCGGGCCAGCGCGAATTCAAGATCGGCGCCCGTACCGGCAGCGGCTTCAACGGACCGACGGCCAGCCTGCAGCTGTCCGACAAGCTGGGCAAGATGTCGTATTCGGTCGCCGCCAGCGTGATGGCCGAACAGTTCAGCCGCGACGTCCTCAGCGACGAGAATGCCTTCGACGCGGCCGGCGTCCCGGTCCAGATGCGCGACATCGCCGGCGCCGAGGACGGCCGCCTCAAATTGTTCAACCTGGCGCCGCGCCTGAACTGGGCGCTGGACAACGGCGACAGCCTGACCTCGCAGAGCTTCGTGAACTCGGCGCGCTTCCGCCTGCACAACCGGCAGGTCACCACGACGACGCTGGGCGCGCCGGCCCCGTATCCGGTACTGGACAGTTCCGTCCGCAGCGACAACGACGTCGTGCGCACCGAAGTGAACTGGGTGCACAAGATGGCCGACGGCGCCAAGCTGGACGTCAAGGCCAGCCTGATCGGCGGCTGGAACACGACCGACAACCGGCGCTGGACGCCGGCAGGTAGCCCACGTGCGGTCGACAACCTGGTGCACCTGGAGGCGGACGAGCAGGGCGCGACCACCGTCGGCAAGTACAGCAAGACCATCATGCAGGGCCATCAGCTCGGCATGGGCTGGGACGGCGGCTACTCGGTACGCAACGACAGCCGCGAGGAATTCGAGGCCGGCGAGCGCGTCTTCCCGGCGCTGCCGAAAGGCGAGGAGTCGACTTCGCGCGTCGCGCGCCTGGCCCTGTACGCGCAGGACGAATGGAGCCTCACGCAGCGCCTGTCGGTGTATCTCGGCGCGCGCTGGGAAGGCATCCGCACCACGACCGAGGGCAATACCTTCGACACCGGCCGCTCGAGATCAAACGTCTGGAGCCCGGTGTTGCAGACTCTGTGGAAGATCCCGGATACCAAGGGCGACCAGATCCGCTTCGCCGTCACCCGCACCTACAAGGCGCCGAGCTTCCAGCAGCTGATCCCGCGCCGCCAGACGGCGATCGACAACCGCTCGACCGACCCCGACTTTGCCGGCAACCCGGACCTGCAGCCGGAACTCGCGCTCGGCTTCGACGCCTCCTACGAGCACTACTGGGCCGAGGGCGCGCTGTTCTCGATCAGCGGCTCGATGCGCCGTATCGACGGCTACACCCGCTCGCAGGTGTTTTTCGACGGCGCGCGCTGGGTGGCGATGCCGATGAACGCGGGCGAAGCCACGACGCGCGGCCTGGAACTGGAAACCAAGTTCCCCTTGAAAGCGCTGATCAAGGATGCGCCGGCGATCGACCTGCGCGCCAGCGTCTCGGCCAACTGGTCGCGCGTGGACGGCGTACCGGGCCCGGACAACCGCATCGACGGCCAGACGCCGCTCTCGAGCACCCTCGGCGTCGACTACAAGACCGGCAAGCTGACCATGGGGGGCAGCTTCGTCTGGAAGGAAGGCGGCCTGGTGCGCATCTCGGAGCGCCAGACCTCGACGCTGCAGACGCGGCGCGATCTCGAAGCGACCGCGCTCTACAAGTTCAATCCGCAGCAGCAGCTGCGCGTGGCGCTGTCGAACCTCTTGGGCCAGGACTTCGTGAACCGCAACAGCTTCCTCGAAGAAGGACGGGGACTGGTGGTGCGCGAGACGCGCTTCAAGGCAGGCCCGAGCGTGCGCGCCACGTTCGAGCAGAAATTCTGATGGCCTGATCAGGCCAGGCGCATCGCCACCGCGCCGCAGGCGATCAAGACGACCGCCAGCAGGCGCGCGCGTCCGATACGTTCGCGCAGCACCAGGGCGGCGATCGCCGCCGCGAACAGGATCGAGGTTTCGCGCAGGGCCGCCACCAGCGCGACCGGCGCCAGCGTCATCGCCCACAGCGCGATCCCGTACGAACCCGCCGACAGCGCGCCGCCGCCCAGCAGCAGGCCGAGCCGGCGCCGTGCCGCGTCCAACAGCGCGCGGCGCTCGCTTGCGGCGCCCTGGACCACCAGCGCCAGCGCGGTGGCCACGAAAATCCACATCGTGTAGCCCGCCGGCGCGCCGGAGCGGCGCACGCCGGCGCCGTCGATCAGGGTGTAGGACGCAATCACGCAGGCGGTAGCCAGTGCCAGCAACGTGGTGCGGCGCGCGGCGCGCGCCTGCCGCTGGGCGTCGAGGAAGATCGCCAGTACGCCGCCGCAGACCAGGGCAAGGGCCAGCCATTGGCCGGGACGCAGTTGTTCGCCCAGTACCAGGCCGGCCAGGGCCACGATGGGCGGCGCGCAGCCGCGCATCAGCGGATAGGCGTGGCTCAGGTCGCCGTCGCGGTAGGTGGCGGCGAGCAGCCGGTAGTAGCAGGTTTGCACAAGCGCCGAGGCGCCGATGAAGGGCCAGCTGGCCGCTGCGGGGGCGGCCACGAAAGGCAGGCAGGCGGCGCACAGCAGGCCGGAGCCGGCGACGATCGCCATCGTCGGCACGCCGCCCGCAGCCTGTCCTGCATGGCGTTTCAGCAGGACGTTCCAGCCTGCGTGCATGAGAGCCGCGCAGAGGACGGCGGCGATGACGAAACCGTTCATTCGATCGGATGAATAAAAAAAGGCCCGGCAGAGCCGGGCCAATTCTATTGCAGCGGTGCGTAACCCGGATTACTTCACGCGGCGACGCAGTGCGCCCAGGCCGAACAGGGCGATGCCGAACAGGGCGACCGAACCTGGCTCCGGCACGTCATTGAACTTGAACTGGCCGTTGTTGCTGACGAAGAAGTACTTGCCTGGAGCATTGGCGTAAGCGGTGCCGTTGCAGCCGGCGCCGGTGAAGCCTGCGTACTGGCAGGCCACTTCGCTGACCAGGACGCTTTCTGGCTTGCCGACGGTATTGGCGTTCGTGAAGGCGAACGCGGTGGTCATGATGGTCGACATGTCGACGCCGTTTTCGGCGAAGAAGTAATTTGGAGCCAGGTCGCCCGCCTTGGCCATCGCATTGATGCTGACGTTGCCGTTCTTGATCGGGTTGCCCGTCGCATCGACGACGCCGCCGCCGCCAGCCAGGACCGTGAACTGGGCGATCTGGTTGCCCAGGTTGGCGCCGTAGATGTCTGCGGTGGTGCCGTACTGACCCGGTGTCGGGTTCTGGTACATGCGGATGGTGCCGCCGGTGAAGGTGAAGGCGCCGCTGAAGTTGCCGGTGCCGGTCGCTTCGAAGGTCGCGGTGATGGTGCCGGTCGGATAGGTGATCGGGAACAGCTTACCGTTGCTGTCAGCCTGCGAAATATTGAAAACTGCGTGCTCGGTGAACTTGAAGCTGGTGCCGCCGGTCGGGCTGATCTGGATGAAGGCGTTACCGTTCACATCCAGGTATTCGTTGATTACCTGACCGCTGGCCTTGCCGGTGCCGGCCGGGTTGAAGGTCCAGTCGTTCATGACGACGTCAGCTTGCGCGGTACCTGCTGCCAGAGCGATAGCTGCGGCGCAGCCAAGTTTTTTCAGGAAGGTCATTTTTCTTTTCTCAGTAGTGGTTGAAACTGCTTCCTCTTTAGCAACAACTGTGCCAACTGGAAAGATTTGTTAAAAATCAATTAGTTGCGGTCCGGCACATTCGTTGCCGTTTGACCACTGTAAAGATTTTCGACAGGAAAAACGGGTTTTCTGGTGGAATCTTCATGCGTTCGTGCCGCGGCGCTGGCGGAAATAGCGTAGCGCCGCCACCACGGCCAGTGCCTGCATCGCAGCCGACACGAAGAAGGTGCTGCCGATGCGCGGGTCGCTCGGCGGCAAGTGGCTGACAGTGCCCAAGATGGCCGAGCCGATCAGCGGCATCACGATCACGCCGATGCTGTTGATCGACTGAAGCGAACCCATCAGCTCTCCCTGTTCGCCGGCATCGGTGGCGCGCGAGACGATCGCTTGCAGGGCCGGGCCGGCCGCAAAGGCCAGCAGATTGCAGCAGATGAAGAGGTACATCATCCAGCCCTGGCTTGCCAGGCCGTACAGCACATAGGTGATCGCACCGGAGGCCAGTCCGAGCACTGCCAGGCGCGCCTCGCCTAGGCGCCGCAGCAGGATTGCCAGCAGCCAGGCCTGGACCAGGACCGTGGCCAGGCCCACGCAGAACAGGGCGATGCCGTTGTCGCGCGGGGTCCAGCCGAAGCGGAAGGTGGTGTACAGCACCCAGGTGCCTTGCGTCATCATCTGGGCGAAGATGCTCAGCGTGAACACGATCACCAGGCCGCGGATGTCCTTGCGTCCGAACAGGCGTTGCAAGGCGCGCAGGGGATTCACGCGCTGCCAGTCGAAGGGGCCGTGCACCCGTTCAGGGAGGGATTCGGGAACGAAGCGCCAGCCGTAGAGCAGGTTGAGTCCGGCGAGGGCGGCGGCCACCCAGAAGGGCAGCGTCAGCGACATCTCGCCCAGCAGGCCGCCCAGTACCGGACCGCAAATGAAACCGATGCCGAAGGCGGCGCCGATCTTGCCAAAGCTCTTGGCACGGTTCTCGGGCGTCGAGACGTCGGAGGCGTAGGCCGAGGCGACCGACATGCTGGCCGCCGACACGCCGCCGATGGCGCGCCCGACGAAAAGCCAGGCCAGGCTCGGCGCCCAGGCCGTGACGAGGAAGTTCAGGCACATGCCGGCCATCGAATACAGCAGCACCGGACGGCGCCCGACGCGGTCGCTGATTGCGCCCAGCATCGGCATGAACAGGAACTGCAGCAGGCCGAACACGGCCGCCAGGATGCCGAACCACAGCGCCTGCTCGTCGCGTCCCGGCACGAACTGGCCGACCAGCAGCGGCATGACCGGGATGATCAGCCCGATGCCGAGCACGTCGATGAAGACGCTGACCAGCACGAAACCGAGCTTACCCCCAGCAAGCTTACCCCCGGCGAGCTTGCCGCCGGCGGCTTGGGTGTTGGCGGGCAGCGGGGCGTTCATGCGGCCTGTCCCAGCCACTCGGCCGCGAATTCCTCGCGGAAGGCCAGGAGGCGCGCCAGGCGGGCCTCGGCGAGCGCACGGCCGGCCTCCAGCTGCATCATGCCGGGCAGGCGCGCCAGCTTGACCATGATGTGGTCGAGCGTCCAGGCGCCGTCGTCGTTCTCACGGCCGAGTGCCAGCGGATCGGTCGGATGCGCCAGCGCGCGGCCCAGGCGTCCCGAGATATAAAACATGCGCGCCAACCCGACGGCGCCGAGCGCGTCGAGCCGGTCGGCGTCCTGCACGATCTTCGCCTCGACCGTGCGCGGAAGAACAGCGGCCGAGAAGCTGTGCGCCTCGATCGCGTGCGCGACGTCGTCCAGCCGGTCGGCGGGAAAGCCCAGCCGCGCCAGTTCGCTGCGCGCCAGGCGCGCCGCCATGATGGAAGCCCGGGCGCGCTCGGGATGGTCCTTCGGCAGGTTGACCAGGTCGTGCAGGTAGCAGGCGGCCAGTACGACCAGCGCGTCGGCTTCGGGATGGTGTTCGAGCAGGGCCTGGGCGCTGCGCCAGACGCGTTCCAGGTGGCTGGCGTCGTGGGCGCCGTCGTCGTCGCCGCTGGACGCGGCGAGGGCGGCCAGGCGCGGGCGCCAGGCGGCCAGTTCAGGTGCTGATTGCATCGGATGCTAGTAGAGGTGGGCTGCTGGCGCGCTGGGAGAGCGCGTCGGCGTCCAGGTTCTTGTGGCGCGGCACCCAGCGCAGCGTGGTGCCGGGCAGGCGCGCCAGCAGGGCCAGCGCGCGTGCGCGGTAGTGTTGCAGCGCGGCGGCGCATTTGCGCTCGGGCGCGGCGACGTCGTCGAGCACGACCCGGCTGTCGCCGTAGACGGTGAGTTCGCGCGCACCGTTGGCGAGGGCCGCCTCCAGCACGGCGATCAGGGCCAGGTACTCGGCTTCGCTGCTGTTGCCGTAGCCGGCCGACTGCGACAGCTCGATTAGCTGGCCGTCTGGTCCGAGCAGGCGCGCACCGATGCCGCAGCGGCCGGGATTGGGCCGCGCCGAACCGTCGAACCAGGCGCGCCAGGCGGTCGGGGTGCCGGCGTGGCGGGCCTGGCGCAGGGCCAGGCTTGCAGCGCGTGCGGATCGCCGCGCCAGCGCACGGGCGCGTTCGGATTCGCGCAGGGCGGCGCGCTCGGCCAGCAGGGCGGGCAGCCCGGCTGCGCCGGCGCTGGCGGCGAGGGTGATGCGCAGCGCTTCAGCGAGCGGCAGCTGCTGTTGCAGGGCCAGCTTGCGGCTGGCGGCAAGTTCGGTACGGTTGGCGGCGCCCTGCAGGCGGTCGAGGTCGGTCATCGCGACAGGATAACCGCTTTTGATCCGGACACAAAAAAGCGCCCCGCAGGGCGCTTCCGGGAGAGTGCTTGGCGCTTACCGGCGATACGGGTTTTCCGGACGGTAATCGCGCTCGTTGCGGACGCCGTCGCCATCGATGTCGCGGTCGCGGCGGTTCGGCACGCCGTCGTTGTCGAGGTCGCGGTCGTAGCGGTTCGGGATGCCGTCGCGGTCGGTGTCGCGCATGCGCCCGTGGCGCTCGTAGCGGTCGGGCACGCCGTCGCGGTCGCGGTCGCGGTAGGCATAGCCGTCGCGGTAGCCGTCGCCGCGGTAGCCGTCTCGGTAGCCGCGGTTGTCATAAAAGCCCTGGCCGCGGTAGCCGTCGCCGCGCGGGCTCCAGTAACCCTGCTGCATGTACCAGCGGCCGCCGCGCTGTTGCCACGCGGGTGGCGCATACACGTAGCCGGGGCGCTCGACGATGTAGCTGCCCGGGACCCAGAAGTGGCGGTGGCCGCGCCACTCCCAGTAGCCCGGCGACCAGATGTAGCCGCGGCGCACGGCGGGCGCGCGTTCGTACAGCGGCGCCGGCGGGGCCGAGCCGATGTACAGTTCGACGTTTTGTGCCATCGACGGCAGGGGCGCGTAGGCGCCGGCACCGAGGGCGATCAAGGCAGCAAACTTCAGGGGAAAAGCGGCGAGGCGGGATTTCATGTTCGTTCTCCATCTCCAAAAGCGGATGATTCAATATATCAATCGCTTGAGCGAAATGGTGCGTTTGACGCATGTGCTTACAACTGAAACAGATTGCAGCAGCGCGACAGCAACAGGGGAGAAAAAGCGGGGGAGTGAAGCGAGGAAAAGCGGGGGCCCGGGTACGCCTGATCAGGCGCCCCGGCGCACGCGGGCAATCAAATGCGGCTCCCGGCTTTGCTGCGATCGGCCAGCACGGTCGGCTGTTGTGCCTGTCCTGCGCCCGGACGCTTGCCCTTCACGACGACCACGGCCATCTTGGTTTCGGTGGCGATGCTCGAATCCTGGATGGCGGCCGGGCGGGCCTGGGCTTGCTCCAGCGGGCTGCCCACGAAGCTGGCGCAGCTCACGGCGGCGAGGGCAACGACGAAAACGGCTTCCATGTGCTTGGCGATGTTCACGGTGTGTCTCCTTGCGGGTGGGTTTGCGATGTGTGCACTGTAGTCAAAGCCCTTCGTGACCTCCATCGGATTGCGACGAGGTGCATGAAAAGCGGGATGGCCTGCACAAAAGGAGGGCCGACGCGCTGCTGCCAACGTCGCTCAACTCGGCGTTAAGAGCGGGCTTTTCCGTTCCCCTCCGCTAGGCGTGGGCGGATGCGGCCGATTCCGGTCGCGCGACAGGGGAGGAGTCGATGTTCGCCACGGTATTCGCCGGACTGGCCGCCAACGGCCGCGCATGGCGCCGCGCGCGCAACCTGCGTGCAGGGCGCACACACGGCAAGCCGCGCACCCTGGCCGTCTCCTGGCAACCGGGGCCGCGCCTGTGGCTGGCGCTGCCGGCACTCGGCCTGGTGGCCGGCGGCGCGCTCCTGATCGCGCAGCACGCGCGTTCGCTCGCCGCCGTCGCGCCGGCGGCCGCGCAAGGCGGGCCGGTGCGCAGCCTGGGCGCCTTCCAGCCGGCGCTGCCGGGCATCGCCTTCAGCGTCCCGTCCACTTCCGGCGTCAAGCTGGGCGCACAGCCGGGCGGCGCCTTGCTGGTGCTCTCGAACATGCGCGCCGAACGGCCGCTCGTGATCGACCTGTGCAGCCAGGCGCTGGCGGGCAGCGGCGGACGGCTGGCGCCGCTGCGCATCGGCTATCCGTTTGCCGAGGTCGCGCGCTGGGCCGGGCGCAATGCCGGCGGCGCGAATCCGGTCACGCTGCGCAACGTCGTGCTGGCGGGGGCGAGCATGCCGCGGGTCGACATCACGGGTGCGCTGGGCGCGCCCCTGCGCCTGAGCTGGCAGGGGGAGGCGCGCTGGGTCGGCGACGCCAGTGCCGGCGCCATCGCGCGCGGCAGCAAGGGGACGGCGCTGCTGGACCGCGAGGGCTGGCTGGTCTGGGGCGAGGACAAGGCGCTGCGCATCGCGCGCCGCGCCAGTGCCGCGTGCGCCCAGGGCGGCGAACTGGTGCTGAGCGCCTATGTTCCCGGCGGCGCCGGCGGTGCCTTCGTGGCCGCGTTTCCCGAGCACGGTCCGGTGCGCAGCGCGCGCCTGGCGCCGGGCGACTACCGCGTTCCCGGCGAGGCCCCGGCCGCGCTGGAAGACGGCGCCTTGTTCGACAGCCTGCTGGCGCGCGGCCTGGTGCGCCTGTCGGCGGACGGCATGATCGAGACGGTCCCGCGCGACCTGGCGGCCTGGCGCGCGGCCGATCCGGCGCAGCGTACGGGCGACCTGCGTTCCTGGGACGGCGTGGTGCTCGATGCCGACGGCCGGCGCCTGCTCGAACGTCTGCATGCCCGTGCCGATGGCGCCTATGTGCGCGAGCAGATACGCGTCTTCAACGGCGAGCGGCGCCTGCTGGCCTGGCGCCTGCGGCCAGGCCAGCAGGACGGCGCGTGGCTGGCCCAGGCGGGCAATATCGCGGCCGGCACCAATGAGACCATGCCGCTGGGCGCCGCGCGCCTGTTCGACAGCCTGCCGCAGGGCTGGGCGCCCTGGCGGCGGCTGGCCGACTGGCCCGCGCATGGCGGTAATGCGCGCCTGAGCCTGCTGCTTCCCGCGCCGGCGCGCGGTGACGAACGGATCGAGTTGATGCTGGCGGGCCGCGTTCGCTCGCTCGAAGGCGCAAGCCTGGCCGGCGGCCGTGCCGTCTGCAGCGGACGTGCCTGCACCTCGCCCGACGAGGTGCGCGAACTGGTGCTGGCGCCACAGCCGGGCGCGCGCCGGATCGTGATCGAGGCGGCGCCGCTCGACCTGGCGGCAATGAGCGGGAATGGCGATGCGGCCTATCGCCATCTGCAGGTGAAGGATGGCCGGCTGGCCTGGCAAGCGGTCGCGCAGCCGGCGCGCGCCGCCACGGGCGCGCCTGTGCCGGTGCGGCTGGCCGACCGCAGCGGTGCGCCGCTGTGGGAAGCGGGCAGTGCGACGCGCGACGCGCGCACTGCAGGCCTGGCGACCCTGCTGGGACTGGACGCGCGCCACGGCAGCAGCATCGCCGGCATGCTGGCGCGCCTGCCCGCACCGAGCGGGCGTCCACACGCGGCCACGCTGACGCTCGACCTGGACCTGCAGCGCACCAGCCAGGCGGTGCTCGACTGCGTCGGCTTGCGCCGTGGCCAGTGGGACGGTGCGCGCTGCAGCGGCGGCGTCACGCCGCCGGCGAAGCGCCAGGCCGGCCTGGTGCTGCTCGACACCGGCAGCGGCGACATCCTGGCGGCCGCCGGCAGCGGCTTGCAGTCGAATGCGCCCTGGCCGGAGCTGCGCGACTTCGATCGCGTCGATCCGGCGCGCAGCCCGCTGCGCCAGGCCGCCTTCCAGCACGACGGCGGCGCCGAGCGCAGCCCCGGCTCGACGTTTAAAATCGTCAGCGCGCTCGGACTGGAACTGGCGGCGAAAAGCGATCCCCGTCTCGACGCGCTGCTGGGCGGCATGCCGCTGGCCGGCATCAATGCCTATGCGACGGCGCGCGGCTACGCCTTCCGTACCGATGGCGCCACTTACCCGTTCGGCGGCAATGGCGCGCGCATCACGAACTTCCGCGACGGTACGCTCGACCGGCGGGCCCAGGACGGCAAGCTGGGCCTGTCCCAGGCGCTCACCTACAGCCTGAACACCTGGTTCGCCTGGGGTGCGGAGCTGAGCGATGCCAGCCTGCTCGGCAAGCCCCAGGGCGGCGTGCCCAGCCTGCGCGCGCTCGACACGCAGGCGCTCAGCGGGGTGCGGCCGATCCTCGCCATGGCCCAGCGGCTCGGCTTCGAACGGTCCTTGCGGCTCGACGGCGGCCTGCTGCCTCTTGAATACGACTGGCGCAGCTGGGATGCGCTGCAGGCCGGCGTCGCCGGCTTCGATCCGATCGGTTCGCGCCACGAGCTGCGCCAGATGGCGATCGGCCTGCGCATGCAGGCCACGCCGCTGCACATGGCCCTGGCCGCCGGCGCCGTGGGCGAGGGCAGGGCGATCAACCCGCGCCTGCTGCTCGCATTGGATGGAAGGGAGGCGCAGATCCAGCCAGGCGCCTGGCTGGATGTGCGCCTTGATCGCATCCGCGCCGGCCTTCACGGCGTCGTCACCCATGGCACCGCGGCCGGCGCCTTCCGCGCACCCGAGTTCGAGCGCCTGCGTCCCGGCCTGTTCGGCAAGACCGGCACCGCCCCGGTCGGCGACGCAGGCCAGGCCACGGTCTGGTTCACCGGCTGGCTCGAGCCGGGCAGCCTGCCGGGCCAGAACCGGCGCCTGGCCTTTGCCGCGTTCGTGAGCCGCTCCGAGGCCACCGGCGGCGAACACGCGGCGCCGATCGTCGCCGCCCTGCTGCGCAGCATGGCGCAAAAGCCTGAACAGAAGGGCAAGTAAGGCTCTCCAGCGCGCCTTGTTTTTGTGTTTCTATGGCATCATTTGCAAAATCCGCAAAATCTATTAATGGGCGGATACGTCACTGGAACATGAGGTAGGTATGCGTTTGCCGGGAACCCGGTATCAGGAGCCAGGCTGGGAGCAGGTGCGCAAGCTGCTGGGGGGCTGTTCGCTCGAGGCCTTCGCCCATTGCGACCTGGACGGGCTGCTGACCGCTATGCCGGTCGAGGAAGGGCTGGGCCTGTACGTGGACCTGCTGGCCGAGCGCCTGCATGCGGCCGCGCGCACTCCACGCGGGCAGGCGGCCGGCAACAGCTATGGCGACAGCGTCGCGGAACTGGCCCTGCTGCTGGCCTACGAGCTGGCCGCGCGCCCCTCCGACTGGGAAGCGCTGCGCACCGCGCTGGCCGCCGAGCACGCGCGCCAGGGCGCCTTCTGGCGCCGGCCCGGCGGCGAAGCGCTGCTGCGCAAGAAGGTCAACGACATGTTCGCCCTGCTGCGCGACAAGGTCGACGCCGACAACTACCAGGTCGCCTGCGGCCGCCCCTGCAGCCCGAACCGCATCTACGCCTACCGCATGCTCGATACCGCCTATGGCGAGATCGCGCGCCTGTTCGCCGGCTGGCGCGAGCACCGGGCCCAGGTCGGCGCCATCCTCGGCCGTCCGCTCGACAGCGCGCTGCCGATCGAGGTGCGCCAGCTGTCCTCGATCCGCGGCTGCCGTCCCGAATGGATCCTGGGCTGGAGCGCTTCCCTGGAGCGTTTCACGGGCGCACCCGGGCCGCTGCACACGCGCTCGAAGCGCTTCGACAGCCTGAAGGACAATCCGGCGAAGATAGCCGAGATGCTGGCCGAGATCGGCGAATACGAAGCCTTGTCCGCCAACCGCGACCGCGACTGGCTGCAGGATGCCGACACCTCGGCCGCCTGGCTCGAGGATTACTGGCGCGTGCTGGACGAATCGGAAGCGGCGAGCACGCCGGGGCCGGACCTGATCCTGGAGGCGCTGGAAGACGAGCTCGATGTGCTCGATGCGCCGCCGGACACGCCGGCCGATACGATTGACCCCGTACTGGCGCAGCGCGCCGTGGCGGTTTCACTGCCCCCCGGCTTTGTACAGGCAGCGGCGGCGCAGCAGGAGCCGGACAGCTGGAGCGCGCGTATGCTGGTATCCGAATCGCCGGCCGTGCGCCTGGCCGTCTACCTGAAGCTGCTCGGACCCGAAGACGACAGCTATCCGGATGCCTGGCGCGACCCGGCCACGAATGCCTTGCCGACCATGGCGCAGCTGGCGGCGCTCGACGCCGTGTCGCTGCCGACCTTGCGCAAGCGGCGCGATACGGCGATCGCACGCTTGGATGCGACGGCAGCGCCAGATGAAAGAAGCAGGAGGAGCGAATGACGAATACCGATACCAGGCTGCGCGAGCGCCTGCTGCTGGGAACGCGGGTCGACGGCGACCGCCTGATGCTGGCGGACGCCGTGCTGATCGCTGCGCTCGACGGCAGCCGTCCGTTGCGGCCGGCCGAACGCGCCGCGCTGCAAGGCTCGCCCCTGACCACGCGGCGCCTGCGCACTTTGGCTTTGGCGCGGCGCGCCGGCGCGAATGAGGACTGGCGCGGCAGCAGCGGCATGCTGCGCGCCGCCGACAGCGCCCAGGCTTTACTGGACCTGGCCACGGACGACGGCTGCTGGCGCCTGCATTTCGTGGGCGATGCGCAGGGGCGGCGCGTGATCCTGCAACTGCTGGCGGACGCTCCCTTCGCGGCGCGGCTGCTGCGCGAGGCGCCGCTGCTGCGCGTGCTCGACGGCGCCGGCGCCGAGCTGCTGGCCGGACGCCTCGACCGCGACGGCGAGCTGGAAGGCGCCTGGCCCTTCATTGAGGCGCCGGAACATCACTTCCAGCGCCACGGCGCCGTCTTCACGATCCTGCCGGGGCCCGGATGATGCTCGACCTGTTCAAGCGCATGGCACGTGCGCCCGTATTCGATGCCGCGGGATTGGGGACGCGGCTGGTCGCCCGTCCCGCGCCCGCGGGCTGCCTGCTGCCGCCCGGCGCCGTCGGCGTCGCGGTCGACGCGGGCGGCCACACGCGCCGCATCGCCGCCGGCGGGCGCCTCAGCCTGACCGAGGCCGAGAGCGGCTGGTGCTTCCATCCCGGTCCCTACCAGTGCGAGCTGGTGCCGTTCGCCGCCGCGCCCGAGATCGGGCTGCGCCTGCATTTTGCGATCGACAGCCCGGACCCGCGCATGACGCAGCAGCGCTTCGACCTGTTCCTGGCCAGCGAAGCGGCGGGCGACCTGGCGCTCGAGGCGCTGGCCGCGCGCATCGAGGCGGCGCTGCAGCGCGAGCTGGCCCAGGGCAACCTGGAACTGCCGCCCTGCACGACGCTGGACGAATGGAATGCCTTCCGCGCCGGTTTCAATCAACTGCTGTACACCCGCTTCGGCGTGACCGTGGACGATTGCGTGCCGGTCGACCTGGCGGGTACGCGCGACTATGCGCGCGAGCTGGCGGCGCGCGCGCACGCTGCCGCCGCACCTGCACCTGTCTCCGCGCCGCTCGTGGCAGCCGCGCCGCCAGTGCCGGCGCCCGATGTGGCCGATCCGGCGCGCGCCGATGCCCGCGCGTTGCGCCGCCTGTTCCTGGAACTGCCCTGCGTGATGTGCCGCGTGCGCCAGGCGGCGCTGCCCCAGGGGCAGGACCTGTTCCGCCAGCAGCAGGCCTTGATCCAGCGCCTGGACCTGGTCTGCCTGGCCGCATCCAGCATGCCGGCACTGGCACTGGCCGCGCCCGGCCAGCCGCTCGATGCGGACAATCAGCTGCGCCGCGCGCGCCACAGCCTGCGCGCGGCCGAAGCGCTCGACGAAGCCTGGGCCCTGCTGGCGCGCTTCGAACGGGCCGAGGACGAAGGTTTGGAGCTGCTGTTCGACGAGGCCGAGCGCATCGTCGCCAACCTCGAAGCCGAGCTGGCCGCGCGCAAGCGCGTGCTGGCGGAGGAAGACGCATGAACGCACCCGTATTCAAGCGGCCCGAGACCGTATCGGTACGCAGCCGGCTGCAGGACGGTGGCTTCGTCACCGTCACCGCCACGCGCCGTCCCCGTGGGGGACGCGCCGACGTCAAATGCAGCGCGCCCGGCGCACCCCAGCTGGCGGCGCGCATGGCGCAGGTTGCGCGCCTGGCGCGCCACACGGAAGCGCGCTACGACAGCCGCGACCAGGTCGTGATCGGCATGGACCGCGCGCCCGGCGCGCAGGAGCGCGACTGGGAACTGGCCGTGGTGCTGGCCGACCGCGCCGTGCGCGGGCTGATCGTCCTGCCCGCCGACGCCGTGGCGAACGGCTGGTCCGAGGACTGGCAGCGCGGGCGCATCGAAGGCCACGCGGTCACCGATCTGCCGCCCGCAGCACTGCGCGGCGGCCCCGGAAATCTGCACCATCTTGGTGCGTTGCATGGCCAGCCCGACGCCGCCGTCTCGGTGTCGAGCGCGCGCGCCTGGTTCCCGCTGCATAGCGGCGGCATCAACGACAGCCTGTGCTGGGTCGAGGTCAGCGTCTATCCTTTGGCGCCGGGGGAGGCAGCAGGCGAGGACGCGATCGCCGCGCCCGGCCTGGACGGCGTGCGCCAGCAGGCCGTGCGCCAGGCTCTGCTCGGCGCCCGCGACTTCGACGGCGCAGCAAGCGCGCGCTGGCGCACCACGGTGCGCTTTGGCCAGGACGGCCTGCATGGCAATTCCTATGAACTGGCCCTGGTGCTGGCCGACCGCCTGGCACGCGGCCGCGAATTCGTGCCGCGCGGACGCATCATCGCCAGCGGCGCCTCCAGTGCCTGGCATGCGGGCCTGGTCGAAGCGGTCGAGGGACTGGGGCCGAAGTGCGCGCTGATCGAGCGCGAAGCCCAGGCGGGCGACCGCGTCCTGCTGCCGCGTGCCTGGGAGGCCCAGCTGCCTCCGGGACTGCTTGACGCGCTACGCAGCAAGGGCGCCAGCCTGGCCTGCGTCGAGCGGATCGGGATCATCTAGAATACGCATCAAAGGAAGGACACAGATCATGGCCCAGATGTTCGGTTTTGGCGGCAGCCGCTGCCCACGTTGCGAGCACAGGAATGCGGGCGGCGCCGGCTATTGCGCGGCCTGCGGCATCACGCTGGGCGCGCCGCGCACGCCGGTGCTGGTCGATAACCGCTGGATCGCCGGTCCCGACGAGCTAGCCGTGTTCTTCGGCGTGCGTGCCTTGTCCGGCCTGTTCGTGAAGACCCTGCGCGTGCCGGCCACCGCGCGCGCCTACATCCTGCAGGGCGGCCAGGCCACCGAAGTGCCGCAGGGCGAGTACGAGATCGAGGGCTTCTTCTCGCGCCTGAACCACCTGCTGCGCGACGGCCACGCCGAGATCCTGGTCACGCGCACCAATGCGCTGCCGGTCGCGTTTTCCTTCGACGACCTCGAAACGGCCGAACACCTGGCGGTCGGCGCCCGGTTCACGGTCAACGTCCGGATCGAAAACGTGCCGGCCTTTGCCCGCCATTTCATGACCATGCCCGGCACCGTGACGACCGGCCAGCTGCAGGAATTGCTGCAGCCGGCGGTGCGCCAGCTGGCGGCGGAATTCGTCGGCGCCCGCTCGCTGCGCGAGATGGCGGGCCGGCGCGAGCTGCGTGCCGAATTCGACGAACGCCTGCAGGGCGCGCTGCGCCTGCTGCTGGCGGACTATGGCCTCGGCGTGGTGGCGGTCGACACGCTGGCGCTGCGCCACGACAAGTTCGACGCCAATCGCGCCCGCATCGGCACCCTGTGGCTGGCCGCCGACGAACGGCGCGTCAAGCTGGAGCACGCGCGCCAGCTCGAGGAATTGTATGACGAAGGCGAGTGGCACAAGATCACGCGCGAGGAACAACAGGCGCGCCTGCGCCTGCGCCGGCTGGAACTGCGCCAGAACGACACCATCGACCGTGCCGAGCTGACGCTGGCGAATGCCGAACGGGCCCAGGCCGTGCGTGCGCGCGAGCTCGACCTGTTCGCGCGCGTGGCGGAATCCAAGTCGCGCCGTGAAGCGGTGGAGCGTGGCGCCGGCGAGATCCTGCTCGAGCTCGAACACGAGCTGGCGCAGAAACGCGGGCAGCGTGCGGTCGAACAGGCCGAGTGGCGGCACCTGCAGGCGCTGGCCGCGCTGCGCATGCGCGGCGCGCTGGAGGTGGCGCAGCAGGAGGTGCTGCAGGCGCGCACGCTCGCCCGCCAGCGCTTCTCGCAGCAACTGCTGACCCAGCAGATCCGCAACAAGGTCGAGCAGGCGAAAGAGATCGAGGACGCATCGCGCCAGCGCGCGGAACTTGCGCGCCTGCGCGCGGCGGAGGACGAGGCCGCGCGCCGCGCCCAGGCGCTCGACGAGGAGGAGCACAAGGCCCAGTTCGACCTGCTGGTGCTGGCGAACACCTCACGCCGGCGCGCGCTCGAGCGCGAGGAGGAATGGCTCGAATTGCAGGGCCAGGCCCGCCTGCGCGAACAGCTGCGCGCCGAGGACCTGGAAGCCGAAGGCGTGAAGCAGCGCCTGGACGCGCTCAAACGCGAAGGCGGCCAGCAGGAATCGATCGCCCAGCACGAAAAGCTGCTGCGCACGATCGAGGCCGAGGGGCGCCATGCGCGCGCCGCGAAGGAGGTCGAGCTGCTGGGCGAAGAGCGCCTGCGCCAGCACGCCCTGGAACTGGCGCGCCTCGACATCACGCGGCTCGACGCGATCGGCCAGCTCGATGACACGGCCAAGCTGGCCGTGGCCGCCGCGCCGAATGCGGCAGTGCTGGCCGATTACCTGAAAACGCGGGTGCACGCGGGCATGGACGCCGACCAGCTGGCGGCGCTGGCCGGCGTGGTCGCCGCCGGCGGCGCGCTGAGTGCGGCAGATGCCGCGCGCCTGACCCAGGAAACGCTGGAGCGCGAGCGCGCGCGGCGCGAGCTCGAAGTCGACAAGGACCGGCGCCACCAGCTCGACCTGCTGGCGCTGCAGAACGACGTCAACAAGACGGCGCTGACTGCGCAGGCCCAGGCCGTCGCCGGTGTCGCGACAAATGCGGCGCGTGCCTGCGCCAACGGTCATCCGGCGCGCCCTGAGGACCGCTTCTGCGGCGCCTGCGGCGCGCCCTTGCACTGAGCCGATGCAAACCGCCATCGACAAGATCCGCGAGCTGCGCGCGCTGCACGAGGACGGCCTGCTGAGCCGGCAGGAATTCGACCAGCGCAAGAACGCGATCCTCGATGCCGCCCATGCGCCGGCACAGGCGCCGAGCGTTGCGGTGTCCGCGCGCGGCACCGAACTGGGACTGATGGCGGGCCAGCAGGTCGGCCCGCCGAACCGCCGCTACCGCCTCGAACGCCTGATCGCGCTGGGCGGCATGGGCCAGGTGTGGCAGGCGACCGACCTCGCCACCCATGCGGAGCTGGGCCACAGCGCGCAGGTGGCGCTGAAGATCCTGTCGCCCGAACTGACCGAGAGCGCGAGCCATGCCAAGCTGCTGGTGCAGGAAGCCACGCGCGCGCGGCGCCTGGCGCACGAGCACATCGTGCGCGTCTACGACTGGGCCCAGGATCCGGCAACGAGCAGCTATTTCGTCATCATGGAATGCCTCGAAGGCGAGGACCTGGACAGCTTGCTGGCGCGCGAAGGCGCGCTGCCTTTGGCGCGCACGCTGGCGCTGCTGCGCCCCGTCGCCGAGGCCCTCGACTATGCCTGGGAGCGTCATCGCCTGGTCCATCGCGACATCAAGCCGGCCAATGTGTTCGTGACCGCGCGCGGCGACGTCAAGCTGCTCGACTTCGGCATCGCCGCGCGCGCCCGCGCGGGCGGACGCACGGCCCTTGAAGCGCCGGCCCTGTCGGGTACCCCCGGTTACCGCGCGCCCGAAGCCGGCGCACCCGGCAGCGTGCCGGCGCGCCAGCTCGACGTGTATTCGGTGGCCGTGATGGTCCACCAGATGGTGAAGGGACTGGCGGCGCCGGCCATCGGCGAGCCGCCGCGTCCGCAGGACCTGAGCGATGCCCAATGGGAGGCCTTGCGCAGCGGTTTCGCGCAGGATCCGGCGGCGCGCCCGGAAAGCGTGACGGCGCTGCTCGACCGGCTCGCCGCGTCCGATGCGCCTGCTGCCATACCTGAAACGATCGTCGCCGAAGTCGCCGAAGTCGCCGAACAGCCCGCGATTGCGGCGCCAGAGCCAGTGGCCGAGCCGGCACCGGCGCCAGTGTCCGAGCCCGCCGACAGCCAGGCGGACGAACGCAACCGCAACGTGGCAGCAGCCGCAGCCCAGGTCGCGCGACAGCAGCTGCGCGAACAGCAGAAGCGCGAGCGCCTGGAAGCCGAAGCCGCGCGCAGTGCCCGCCGCGAAGCGCTGCGCGAGCAGTTGGCCGCGCGTCGCGACGAGGAAGTGGCGAAGATCCGCCAGGCCCAGGAGGCGGCCCAGGAAGCGGCCCAGCGCAAGGCCCTGCAGGCCAAGGCCGCCGCGGCCTACCTGGCCGAACAGGAACGCGCGCGCCAGCAGCCGGCGCCCTCGGCACCGCCGGCACCAAGCCCGGCGGTGCCGCCGACCCTGTTGCGCGACCGCTTCCTCGATCTTGAGGGCGAGGGCCCGGAACTGGTCGTGCTGCGCGCCGGCCGCTTCCAGATGGGCTCCCCCGAGCACGAGAGAAAAATCGCCATGGCCTGCGGCGCGCAGAAGAACTGGCTGGCGCGCGAGACGCCCCAGCACTGGGTCGGCATCGCGCGCCCCTTTGCCATGGGCCGCTATCCGGTGACGGTCGGGGAATGGCGCGCTTACGTGGAAGCCACCGGCTGGCAGCCGGACGGCGAGGTCGACTGGTCGGCGCCGGGCTTCCCCCATACAGACAGGCACCCGGTGGTCGGCGTAACCTGGGGCGACGCCCAGCGTTACGTGTCCTGGCTGAGCGAACGCACCGGCCAGCGCTACCGCCTGCCCAGCGAAGCGGAATGGGAATACGCCTGCCGCGCCGGCACCAAAACCGCCTACAGCTTCGGCGACGCCATCGACACCAGCCTCGCCAACTACGATGGCAACTTCACCTGGAACGGCGGCGCGCGCGGCGAGTACCGCCGCGGCACCACGCCCGTGGACGCGTTCGCGCCGAATCCCTGGGGCCTGCACGACATGCACGGCAACGTCTGGGAGTGGGTGCAGGACGTCATGCACGACAGCTACGAGGGCGCGCCGCTCGACGGCAGCGCCTGGGAAGAGGGCGGCGAACGCGCGCGCCGCATCCTGCGCGGCGGCTCCTGGCTGTACAACCCGCGCTACCTGCGCTCGGCGCTGCGCAATGGCTTTTCGGCCGTGATGTCGAACGATATCGTGGGTTTCCGGGTGGTGCGCGAACTGCCTGAGGACGCAGACGAGCACGACGCATCCTGAGGACGTTTTCCAGGAGTAGCGTGTGGCCGCCGGCGCATGCCGGGAGTAAGCTGGTACGGTGATTTCTCTCGCATTCAGGAGGCGAGTCATGAAAATCCCCGAAGAGCTGCGCATCCCGGCGATCGTGTTCGGATTGCAGGCGGCGCTGCTGGCCGGCTGCGGCCTGATCTTCATCGTGATGCTGACGCAAGGCCATTAAAGGCCTTGTGGGCAAACTCAGGCGCCGGCGGCGCGGCGGTCTTGCGTCGCCCGTTCCTGGCGCGCTACCTGCGTGGACGGCCCCTTGCGGTGTTCCGGATAGGGCCGGGCGGCAAAGCGCGCGCCTTGCGGCCAGCCCGACAGGCCCGCCGTGGCGGTTGTGGGCGTCAGCGGGGTTTCGATGCCGCTGCGCGGATCGAGGTGCCAGAAACCGCCGTCGCGGTGGAACAGCAGCGGCAGCCCGAGCGCGGCCAGGCGCGGAGCGGCGTCCAGCTTGCGTTCCGGGTCCATCACATAGAAGGCTTCGTGCTCCATGCCGGCGTCCAGGCGGTGCAGCAGGATGCCGTTCGGCAGGACGGCGGTCACTTCGAGCACGGCAACGCCGGGAATGCTGGCCGTGAGTTCGATACGCATGCCGGGACGCAGCGGCGTCGGCGCATGCTTGCCGGGCCAGGTGCCGTCGACCAGCAGGCCATAGCGCGACACGTCCTCGATCTCGAATCCTTCGCGGCCGCGCCGCAGCAGCGCGTGGCGGCCCGAGATGCGGCGCGTCAGGCCTTCCAGCAGGAGTCCGGATTCGCCATGGTGCATCAGGCGGATGTCGGCGTCGATCGCGCCCGGTTCGTTGCGTCCGATCACGCATTCGTCGAGGGCGAACAAACGCAGGTAGCGTGGCACGCGGCCGGCATCTTCCTGCACCAGGCAGGCTGTCCCGGCCGGGCAGGGGTGTTGCGCGGCCTCCTCCGGCACGTCGATCTCGAGCAGGTCCTCGTCCCAGGCGATGCTGGAAAAGCCGAGGGCGATCTTGCCGCCGCCCTCGTTGTCGAGGTCGAGGTGGGCGATGCCGGCGTTGGTCGCGCGCAGGTCGATGTCGAGCGCGCCGCCGCCGGTGCGGGCCTTCAGGCGTGCGATCGAGGCGTCGTCGGCATGCACGCGCACGTTCTTGTGGGTGGCAAGGAAAGTCTGGTGGATGTCGTGCAGGCTGGCGTCGGCGCGCGGGGCCAGGATCAGCAGGGTGGCGATCCAGGTGCGCGCGGCAGCGCCGCTGGACAGCGCGCGGCTGTGCAGTTCGAGCTCGATGCGGTACTGGCCGTGTTCGAGTCCGCGCGACGAGAATTCGAGGAAGACCGGCAGCCAGTCGCCGCGCACGGTGCGCGTGAAGCTGTGGCGTTCGCCGTTTTCGAGCTGCAGTCGCGAGCTGGCCAGCAGGGTGACCGAGGCCGCGGCGCCCTGCGGCATGCCGCGCAGTTCGAGCTTCAGGACCTGGCGGCCGCCGGCGGCGCGCGGGTCGAAGCCGCTGATGTGCAAATGCGGATGCAGGTGCGCTCGCGCGGCGGCGGGTGCAGGAATCGGTGCAGCCTGAGGCGCCACTTGCGTGACGGCGGACGGCTGCGGATGGCCATGCGCGCAGGCGCTGTCCCCTGGCATCACCCAGACGGTGCAGTGCGGATGATCGGGGTTGTGACAGCGGTTCATGGCAGGCCTCGTGGACCGGGGAAGCTTACGCGGATTCGCCCAGCCGTGGCGCGCGCTACCGGCCGGTTGGAGTTGATTTAACGCATTATTTCCTATTGTAAAGCACCTGACGAGTCTCAGGCACTTTGCGGCAGCGCGGTCTCGTCGCGGCCGCTGCCATGCACGCGCAGCACGATGGCGGTCAGGTTGTCCGGCTGCAGGCCGACCGGCGGATCGGTCTCCATCTCCCCGAACAGGGCATCGATGCAGGCCTGGGCCGACCCCTGGCCGAACAGGCGCGGCCAGCGCGCGACGAACTCGGCCGGATCGCGGCAGGACCAGAAGCCGTCGGTGGCGAGCAGGTAGGTCGCGTCAAGCCGCAGCGCGAGCGGACGGCGGTCGGGCAGGGCGCGCAGCCAGGGCGGCAGCGTGTTCTCGTCGAGCGCGACCAGGCCGTCGTCGAGACGGGCGGGATTGAGCAGGGTGTTCCCGAGGATGAAAGCCTGGGCGATCTGGGGCGCGTGGCTGCCGTGCACATGGCGGCGCCAGGCGTCTTCGTCGAGCAGGCCCTCGATCGCCAGCACGGTGGCGGGCACGTGGTCCACGCTCAGGCAAGAAACCGCCTGCGCCGTGATTTCGTAGAGGCGCGAGTCGCCGGCATGCCAGAGCAGGGGCGCACCGGCGGGCGGGATCTCGAGCATGGTCAGTGTGGTGCCAGGCCTGGGGGCCGCCTCCATCAGGGCGTCGAAGCGCGCCTGCAGCGCTGCATGCAGGCTGTCCAGGTGGCGGCTCAGGCTCGGCAGGTCGGCGCAGGCGGGAATCGCGAGCAGGCCGGCCGCGACCGACTCGGCCGCCTCGCGCCCGTGGCCGTGGCCGCCCATGCCGTCCATGACGGCCAGGCGCAGGTGCCCCTGCGGCCAGTGCGCGACCTGGGCCGTCTGCAGCCGGCCGTCACGCAGGAAGGAAGCGCGGCCGGCGCCGTCGATCACCAGGAAGTTGTCCTGGTTCTCGAGGCGCTGGTTGGGACCGGCGCCGATCCGGCTGGCTGCCGCGATTTCGAAGCGGTATCCCTTGTCTGCACCCTCGAACATCCTCAACCGCTCCTTTATCGGTGGCATACCGTATGGTATGTTAATGCTTCGACCAATCCACGCACGCCATGCTGATTCGACCGTTCGAGACCGCCGACCTGCCCGCCTGCGCGCGCCTGCTGCGCGCCAGCGCCATCGAGTTCATCGTCCACGAGTCGCCGCCAGAGGGCGCCAGCACTTTCCTGCGCGAGAACGACGAAGAAGGCATCCGCAATTACATCGCGGCCGGGCACGTGTACCACGTGGCGGTCGACGGCGGCGAGCTGGCCGGCTTCATCGCCATCCGGGACAACAGCCACGTCTTTCACCTCTTCATCGACAAGCGCTGGCACCGCCAGGGACTGGCGCGGCGCCTGTGGGAGGTCGCGCGCGCCGCAACGCTTGCGCGTGGCGGCAGCGGTGCCTTCACCGTCAACGCGTCGAATTATGCGGTGCCGGTGTACGCGTCCTTCGGCTTCGAGCGTAGCGCGCCGACCCAGTGCGTGAAAGGCCTGTACTTCAATCCGATGCGCTTCGCCCCTGCGTGACGCTCAGGGGCGCCGTTCGTCCGCCCGGCGCAGCCACAGGCTGCTGGCCCAGCCCTCGTAACGCCGGCCATCGGCCTGCGCCGTGACCTGCCACCAGTCGCCGTCGCGCCGTCCGGTCGCTTCGACGATGGCGCCGGCCGGCAGCACCAGCATGCGGCGCGCGCCGGTGCCGTGGGCGGCGCGCAGGTTCAGGGCGTCGGCCACGCGGTAGCTGCGTCCGGCCAGCGGCAGCTCCAGAGAGGCCGCCAGCTGCGGCGGCATCGGGCGCGCCGGCGCCAGCCACGCCCACAGCGCGCCGCCGATCAGGCTTGTGCCCAGCACCAGCACGCCCAGCGCCCGCGCGTTCGGGCGGCGCCACCACGCGCCCGGCGTGCAGCGCGCCGCCAGGACCAGCGTCAGCAGCAGGCCGGCGGCCGCGCAGGCCGGCAGGAGCAGGGCGCCGCTCATTTACGCCTCGACGCGCAGCACGTAGTGGCCGGCCACGATGTGGTGCCCGAGCGGCACCAGGTAGGGCTGGTCCTCCTGGACCGCGATCGCCGCCACGAAGCCGAGCTTGTCGTCGAGATGGTACAGGGCCTGGGTCGTCGATTCGGGCGTCACGCGGTAGCCGTCCGCGCCGGCCTCGAAGCCGAAGGCCAGCCGCGACAGGCCGAGGCGGTCGGCCCCGCCCAGGTCCACGCCATCGGCGCCGCGCAGGCAGCCGGCATCCAGCACGCGCAGGCCGGCCAGCATCGGCGCCGCGCGTCCGAACACGTGGCGCGCGCCACCCGTCACCGGCAGTCCCGGCGCCTGCGGCAGGCAGACGATGGCGCTGTAGCGCTCGGCCATCTGCGCACTCGGGGCCAGCACGCGCACGTCGACGCCGTCCCTTGGTACGAAGCGGTTCGGCACGGTGATGCGCTGGCGGCCGTCGGCCGTGACCGCGTAGACGGCGTCGCTGGCATCGAGGGCGAAGCCGAGCAGGCCGCCCGGCTGGAGCGGACCGACGGCCAGGTCGGGCGCCAGGCCGAATTCCAGTAAAGCCGCACCGGTGTCGCGGTAGCGCGACAGGCGCGGCAGGGCCAGCGCGACGAGGCTGACGCGCTGGCGCAGCACCGGCGCGTAAGTGGCGTCCTGGCTCGGGACAGGGGCTGGCGCGGCGCGGTGCAGCACCGGCACGGCGGTCAGCTCGGCATCGTCTAGGCTGCGTGCACGCGTTTTCCAGACCGCGGGCGGACGCGGCGCCGGCGGCGCACTTGCCGGGCGCGCAGCGGGAGCGGCCTTGGCCTGGGCCGGCGTCACCTTTAGCAGCAGGCGTGCCGGCGTCCCTGCCGTCTCGGCTGCGCGGGCGCGGATCGTGTAGTAGCCGGCGGCGGGGTCGAAGCTGCACTCGAAGGCTTCCTTGGGCCGCACCTGCAATTCGAGCGGCGCATCCGGGCCGTCGTTGATCAGGAGGATGCTGCCGTCCACCGCGAACGGCCAGCCCGGCACGGCATGGGTGGCGCTGGCCGTATCCGCGCCCAGCACGGTCAGGCGCCCGTTCGGGTAGATCGGGCAGACCGGCTGCCAGATCGCGCTGTCGCGCGAGACGCTGACCGTGTACTGCACTTCCTCGTTCGGCGCCGGCAGGTAGACGGCGTGCCCGAACTTGACCTCGACCTGGCCCGGCTGCAGCGCTTCCGAGCCGAGCACGTGGTAGCGCACCTCGTCAGGCCCCAGCAGGTCGCCGAAGTCCTTCTGGTGCAGGGCCTGCAGGGTCTGCGCCAGGTCGCGCACGCGCGCGCCGCGGGTCAGGTGGCGGTCGTCGTCGACCTCGTCCTGGGGCAGTACCAGGGTGACGTGGGAAAAGCAGCGGGTGGCGGCGCGGCCGCGCTGTTCGCGCGGGGCGCGTTCCAGCAGGTCGCGCAGCAGGGGACGGCGGTTGAGCAGGGCCAGCCCCGGCGCCTGCCACAGCGCTTCGGCATTGAACACGTCGCTGACGCGGTTCAGGGTTTCGTGTTGGACGTAGACCGGCATGATGGGTTCTCCTCGATTGGTCGGGCGGTGCTGCCCATGGCTAGCAGGGGGAAGATGAAAAACAGCAGGTGCGAGCCGCCGGCGGACAGGAAACTCATCGGCTGGCCCATGATCGGAAAGAAGGCGAGGTTCGTGCCCCAGGACAGCAGGAAGTGGCCGAACACGAAGGCGGCGCCGCCGCACAGCACGAAGCAGCGGAAGCGCCCGAGCCAGGCCTGGCGGTAATCGCGCGCGCACGCCCCGGCCTGCCAGGCGCGCCAGCCGGCGTGCAGCAGCGCGCACAGGAACAGGGCCTGCAGGGCCCACAGCAGCAGGCCGGCAGCCAGGCCGTGGCGCTGCAGCAGGAAGGATGGCGCGAAATCGTCCTGCACGGCGGGAATCGCCAGCGCCGACAGCGCGCCCTGCCCGAGCGCCGCCACGCCGAACAGGCCGTCGGCGCCGCGCCAGCCGCCTTCCAGGATCGCCTGCGCGCCCAGCAGCAGCTGCTGGCCCGTATGCGGATGCGCGCTTGGATCGAGCCAGACGCCGAAGCGCTCGCCGTAGAACTGCCACTGCGCGGCCTCGCCCGGCGCGGCGCCGCGCAGCACGAACAGGATGGCCAGGCAGCTCCCGGCCAGTGCCAGCACCCCGATCGCGGGCACGGCGCGGCGCGCGGCGCAGGACCAGGCCAGCAGCATGGCCGCGCCCCAGACCAGCAGCAGGATCAGCGGAGAATAATCGTCGACCTGGACCAGGGCCACGGCCAGCAGCAGCACGAACAACAGGACGGGAGAGGCCAGGCGCAGCCAGCGCAGCAGGGTGCCGCCCGCGCCGGCATGGCGTCTACCCAGGCCGAGGGCGACGCAGTGGGCCGTCAGCACCGTCAGCGCGAGCTTGGCGAATTCCACCGGCTGCAGGTCGAACACGCCGGTCTCGTTGCCCCAGCCGACCTGCAGCAGCAGCGCCGCCAGCGCCGCGCCGGCCAGCAGCAGCAGGCCGATCTCGACCTGCGCCTGGGCCGGCGGCTTGGCGCTGGCGAACGGCAGCACGCTGCCCAGCAAGCCCATGCCCAGGGTCGCGGCGGCGGCCGTCTTCTGGAAGTGGCGCAGCCAGGACGTATCCGGCGCGCCGCTGCCCAGCTCCAGTTGCAGCAGCAGGCCCGCGGCCAGCAGCAGCACGCCGATGCGCAACACCGCGCCCGTGCGCGGCGCGGTGAAGGCATGCCAGAGCGCGGCCCAGGAGAGCAGCAGGGACAGCGCCACGCCCGGCGCGTTGCCGTTGCGCTGGGCCAGCAGCAGGCCGAGGCCGGCGCAGGCGAGGGCGATGCCGCCCCCCAGGCGGATGCACGCGAGCCAATCGCGGCGCGCGCGCCGCGCCAGGCATAGAGCCAGCACGCCGGTGGCGAGACAGGCGGCGAGCCACGCGCCCGTGGCCGACGGCCGGGCCCAGGCGTCGCGCTGCTCCCAGTGCCAGCGTACGCCGGCCGGCAGCTCGGCGCGCGGCTCGGCGAACAGGGCAACCCGGCCGCTTGGCCGCAGGCGCAGCACGTCGCCGCTTGCCTCGACCAGCAGGCGCGTGCGTCCGGCCGTCATCGCGGTGACGCCGGCCAGCGGCTGTTCGCGCAGCGCCAGGTCGCGCGGCAGGCCGTTCTCCTTGACCAGCAGCGGCACCCGCTCGACGCCGGTGGCGGCCAGCAGCACCGGCCGGCCATCCTCGAAGCCCAGCTGCGCGCTGCCGGGCGCCGCATCGGCGTTCCCGACCTGGTTCGCGCACGAGAGGTTGCCGCCGAAGCGCAGCGGACGCCCGATACGCAATGCGTGCGGCGCCACCCGGTTGTAGAGGCCGAGCAGCCGGGCGCCCGGACCGGCACCAGGGCAGGCACCGAGCGCGCTCCCGTCGCGGCGCAGGCTTGCACCGTCGTAGGTCCATGTGTGGGCGCCATCGCCGAAGCGCACCGTGTCCGCGCCGGCCTTTTCGATCCGGTACAGCGCCCCGCCGAGACGCCACTGCTGGCCTGCCGTGACCGGATACGCGCCGCTGCGCAGGCGCTCCTCGCCGCGTTCGAAGCGCAGCCCCTGCAAGCCGTCGGCGCTGGCGGCGAACCAGGCACCGTCGGCCGCGCGGCGCAGGCGCAGGTGACGCGCACCGGCCTGCGGCGCGGCCAGCTCGGCGCGTCCCAGCACGGTTTCGGCGCTGCGCGGCAGCGTGATCTCGATGGCGGCCGGCAGCCAGGCCTGGGGCGCACGCAGCAGGGCCAGCGCCTGCAGCACGCACAGCAGCGCGAGCACGGCCGCGGCCAGGATCCTGAGGGCAGGTACGCGCATCAAGCGGCCCTCGCATGCGTGTTGCCTTGCGCCGCCATGAGCATGCGGCTGATCGCCAGCGCGTGCGGCGGCCGGTCCTGCGGGCGCCGCGCGAGCAGGGCGCGCAGCAGCGCCAGCGCCGCCTGCGCATCGCCGCCATCCTCGGCGCAGGCGAGAAAGCGCGCCGCTTCGTCCTCGGCCAGGATGGGCGGACAGGTCCCCTGCAATTTCGCCGCGCCCTCGCGTCCATGCGCCCGGAAGGCATCGCCGCAGGCGCCTGCGTAGCGCAGTGTGGCGCCGCTGGTGACGAGATGGTAGAAGAGGGCGCCGAGCGCGAAGTAATCTGCCCTGGCGTCGGTCAGGTAGCCGCCGGCGCTTGGGAAAAACTGTTCCGGCGCCTGCCAGCTGGCGGTGCCGGCATAGGAATGCGCAGCCAGGTCGGCCAGGCTGCGGTTGGTGCCGAAGTCGGCCAGTTTCAGGCTGCCGCTCGCCGCGTCGAGCAGCAGGTTGGCAGGTTTCAGATCGAGGTGGCGCCAGCCATGCTGGTGCACCTTGGCCAGGGCGGCGTTGACCTGGGCGATCCAGGCCAGCGCCTGGGCCAGGCCGATGCGGCGTCCCTGCGCAGCTTCAGAAGCGACGTGCGCACCCAGGTCGCCGTCGAGCAGCTCGAGGGCAAAGGCGGGCAGCGCCTCGTGGCAGCCATGGTCGAGCAGGCGCACGATGTGGCGGCCATCCCAGGGCGCGAGCGCGGCGAGAAAGGCGATCTCGCGCGCGGCGCATTCGCTCCAGCGTGGACGCAGCTCGGGCTCGGCGCGCTCCATCTGCGTCCGGTTGACCAGCTTGAGCGCGACCGGCGCGAAGCCGTCGCGCTCGGCGCGCCAGATCGTTCCGTAGTTCGACTGCGCCAGCTGGGCGCGCAGCCGGTAGTGGCCCGCCTTCAGCGTCACGATGTCGCCCGCTTGCTCCATGCTTCCCCCAGGTCGATGCGGCCGGGATGCCGCCGCGGACAGCTAGCGGGGGGAGACGAAAACAGTGGACGTAAAAAAACCGCATCCGAGTGAACTGACCCCGTAAAGTTGGACGGTTAGTTAGTTAAGCAGCCAAGGCCTGAGTCCTGTACTGAACAGGGCTCAGGCCTTTTAGTTTGAGTTTGATGCGGTCGTGATTGTAATAGTGGATGTAGCGCGTCAGTTCTGCCTGCAAGGCATCAACGCTGGCGAACTTGTTCAGGTGGAAGCATTCCGACTTGAGCACAGCAAAGAAGCTTTCCATTGCCGCGTTATCGAGACAATTTCCTTTGCGCGACATGCTCTGTGCAAGGCCACGCTCCCGAAGAATGCGCTGATAGGCCGGCATAAGGTATTGCCATCCTTGGTCAGAGTGCAGCATCGGGTTGTCATCTGGCCCGAGCTTGCGTAACGCTTTCTTGAGCATGGAGCTCACCAGGCCGAACGCTGGGCGTCGGGCTGTTTCAAAGGCCACGATTTCACCGTTGTACAGGTCTAGGATCGGTGAAAGATAAAGCTTTTCTCCAGCGACATTGAACTCAGTAACGTCCGTCACCCACTTCTGATTGGCGCGTCCTGCTGTGAATTTGCGCTGCAGCGCATTGGGCGCAGCGTGCCCTATCTCTCCTTTGAAAGAGCGATATTTTTTGGGACGGACCAGGGACTTCAATCCCAGCATCGACATCAGGCGCTGCACGGTCTTATGGTTGACCGTCTTACCTGTTTGTCGGATGGCTGCGGTAACGCGCCGATAGCCGTAGCAGCCCTTGTGTCGGGCGAAAACGGATCGGATTATGTCCTTGAGCTGTTGATGCTTGTCGACCGCTTGCCTGGCCTTGAGCTGGTAGTAGAACGTGCTGCGCGCCAGCTTGGCGAACGCGAGCAAGCCCGCAAGCGGATACTGCTGCCTTAGTTCCTGCACTATTTGCGCTTTGTCGGCAACGTTGCCTTCTGCTTGGCTTGAACTAAGGCTCGCAGCTTTTTTAGGTACGCATTCTCCATGCGCAGCTGATTCAATTCGGCCAGCAGCTCTTCGCGAGTACGCTTCTCGTCCTCCGGTGACGGCTCTGGTTTTGTTGTTGGAGCAGGCATCTGCTTGGGTCTTCCTCGTGGGCGCGGCGTCAAAGCGTCGAAACCGCCTTCACGATAGCTGCGCTCCCATCTGCCAACCGCAGCATGGTTGCGGATGTTGAAAGCAGCCGCTGTGTGGCCGTACGACAGTTCATTGTCCCACATGTGCTGTAAGACCGACAGCTTGAACTCTGCACTGTACGAGCTGTACTTCTTCTTGAGCCCGTCCTTGCCATGGATGCGATACAACTTCACCCAATCCTCTACTGCGGAAACCTGACAGCCATACTCCCTGGCTAACGTCTTACTGCCTGTTCCCTTGTCCAGGTACTCCTGCACAAGCTTGAGCTTAAATTGCTCGTCGAACCTCGCCATGAAAAAACCCCAAAAGTTGGTGTCCAACTTTTGGGGTTCAGTTCACGAGAACGCGGTTTTTGCTGGAGCAGGCCCGAATCAGCGACGATAGCCGTCGCGATAGCCATCGCGGTAGCCGTCGTGGTCGCGGTAGCCGCGGCCGTCACGGTAGCCGTCGCGGTCCCAGTGGCGGCCATGGTGGTAGCGGCCACGCGGTTCGACGTAGACCACCGCCGGTTCCCGGTAGTAGCGCGTCTGTTCGACGTACACCGGACGCGGCTGCACGTAGACCGGACGCGGTTCCACGTACACCGGGCGTGGCTGGTAGTAGTCGACCGAGGCGTAGCCGCGGTTGTTGTAGTAACGGCGGTCGTCGTGGCCGCCGATCGAGTTGCCGACCGCCGCGCCGAGCACGCCGCCCACCAGGGCGCCGCCGCCGCCACCCGCACTGGCACCGATGGCAGCGCCGAGCACCGCGCCGACCGCCGTGTTCGTGCCGCGGTCGCCAGCGAATGCCGAGGGCGAGACGGCGACAGCGGCCAGGATCACCGCACCAAAGCATTTTTTGTTCAACATGGCTTTTCCTTTTTTGCCTCAACGAGGATCGACATGATCGCTGTGACGCCGGGGCATGGAATGAACTATAGACCCGCCCGCCGTGCATCGCACCAGCTAATACAGATTCTTACAACTGATCGGCAGTCGGTAACATTCTTTTGGCAAGCCCTGGGCGCATGCAAAACGTCCTGACAAACTACTTGCTGCAATGGCAACAAGTCCGTACACTGAGCCCTGCGGTCCCTCTGCTATTGGCCAACACTGGACATCACAGGAGAAAGCAATGAACCTTCGCGAACTTGGTCTGGCGCTTGTTGTGGTGTTGATCGCCTATGCCGCCTTCAGGTTGTGGAAAGCCTTCAATTCGCCCGACGGCGAACGCTATTTGAAACGCCGCATGCAGGGGCCTTTCGTACCGCTGACGCCGGAAGAGCGCGCTCGCGACGAGGCGCGCAAACCCTAGGGTCGACTGATGGACGGGTAGCCTGGTTGACGCGTGCGGCTTTTGTACCCTTGCAGATCGGCCATGACTCCCCATGTAGCAAGCTTGCTACCCTTCCTCGAGTCACCATGTCCGCACGCCGCAACCTGTTCGTCGTCCTGTCCCTGCTGGTCCTCCTGCACGTGTACATCGGCATCCGCCTGATGCCCGCCCTCGGCCTGGGGTGGACGGGCATGCTGGGCGGCACGGTATTCCTGATTCTCTCGACCGTACTGGTGCCGGTCGGCTTGCTGTCCTCGTCCTTGCGGCGCCGGCGCTGGTCGGAACAGCTGGCCTGGATCGGGCTGCTGGCCATGGGGCTGTTCTCCTCGCTGCTGGTCTCGACCTTCGTGCGCGAGCTGGTGCTGCTGGTCGCGGCCGTGGCCGGCGCCGGCGGTCCGGCGCTGGATTACTACAGCGCGCTGGCCGTGCCGCTGGTGGCGCTGGGCGTCACCTTCGTCGGTTTCGTCAACGCCCGGCGCGTGGCGCGCGTAAAACGGGTCGACGTGCCGATCGAGGGCTTGCCGGAAGCGCTGCACGGCTATTCGATCGCCCAGATTTCCGACATCCACGTCGGCCCGACCATCAAGCGGCCCTACCTGAACGCGATCGTCAATCGCGTGAATGCCCTGGAAGCGGATGCGATCGCGGTGACGGGCGACCTGGTCGACGGCAGCGTGCAGCGCCTGGCCTTGCATACCCAGCCGCTGGCGCGCCTGTCGGCGCCGGACGGGGCGTTTTTCGTGACCGGCAACCACGAGTACTACTCGGGTGCGGAAGAATGGATTGCCGAGCTGCGGCGCCTGGGCCTGACCGTGCTGCTGAACCAGCACGTGGTGCGCCGGCGCGGCGAGGCGGCGCTGATGATCGCCGGCGTGGCCGATTACACGGCTCACCATTTCAATCCGGCCCACCGCAGCGATCCGCAACTGGCCGCCGCAGGGGCTCCGGATGACCTGGCGGTCAAGATCCTGCTGGCGCACCAGCCGCGCAGCGCGCCGGCGGCGGCCGAGGCGGGGTTCGACCTGCAGCTGTCGGGCCACACCCATGGGGGCCAGTTCTTCCCCTGGAATCTGTTCGTGCCCTTGCAGCAGCCTTTCGTTGCCGGCCTGCATCGGGTGCGGCGGCTGTGGGTATACACCAGCCGTGGGACCGGCTATTGGGGCCCACCGAAGCGCTTCGGCGCGCCGTCGGAGATTACGCTGGTGAGACTGGTACCGGCCTGACAAGCTTGTAAAGACAGCAAATTCCCGGCGGATGCGCTATCGTTCTCATCCTCAACTTTCAGAGGATCGTCCGCATGAACCGTTTCCGCCATCCCGCCCTCGGCCTGCTCGCCGCCGCCACCCTCGTCAGCGCAGCCCAGGCTGCCAGCCCCGGTAACGATCCGGCCGCGCTGGCCAAGATCCGCGACGCCGCGCTGCAAAGCGATTACGCCTGGGAACGTACGGCGGACATGACCGACCTGATCGGTCCGCGCCTGTCCGGCTCGAAAGGCGCGGCGGCGGCCGTGACCCAGGTGGCCGAGGCCATGCGCAAGCTGGGCGCCAAGGTGACGCTGCAACCGGTCAAGGTGCCGCACTGGGTGCGCGGCCAGGAAACGGGCGAACTGGTCGAGTACCGCGGCCGGCCGGACGGCATCAGCCAGCGCGTGGTGCTCACCGCCCTGGGCGGTTCCGGCGCGACCCCGGCCGCCGGGCTCACGGCCCCCGTCGTGGTGGTGTCCAGCTTCGACGAGCTGAAGGCGCGCGGCGCGGAAGTAAAGGGCAAGATCGTGCTGTTCGACGTGCCCTTCGACCAGTTCATGGCCGACCGCGGCCTGGCCGGCCCGGCCTATGGCCAGGGTTCGAACTACCGCACCAACGGTCCGCGCATGGCGGCCGAGCTGGGCGCGGTGGCGGCGCTGGTGCGCTCGGTCGGCGGCGCCAACTACCGCCTGCCGCATACCGGCGCCACCAACCTGCAGGACGGCGCGCGGATTCCGGCGGCAGCCGTCACGGTCGAGGACGCGATGCTGATGGGCCGCCTGGCCAAGCGCGGCCCGCTGACCATGCGCCTGGTGCTGACGCCGCAGATCCTGCCCGACGCCGACAGCTACAACGTGATCGCCGACCTGCCCGGCAGCGACAAGCCGGACGAGGTCGTGATCGTGTCCGGCCACCTCGATTCCTGGGACCTGGCAACCGGCGCCCACGACGATGCCGCCGGCGTCGCCAGCGCCATGGCCGTGTTCGAAACCCTGAAAAAGCTCGATTACCGGCCGCGCCGCACGATCCGCCTGATCGCCTGGATGAACGAAGAAAACGGCACGCGCGGCGCACGCACTTATCTGGAGGCGAACACGGCGAATGCCGCAACCCACATCGGCGCGATCGAAAGCGACAACGGGGCAGGGCGCCCGTTCGGCCTGCGCGCCAGCGTGCCGGCCGGTTCCAGCCGCCTGTTCGCGCCGCTGCAGGCGGCCCTGCAGCCGATCGGCGCCGGCGTGTTCCAGCGCCAGGATGCGCTATCGACCGGCGACCTGTCGGGCCTGGAACGCGCGGGCGTGCCGAGCTTCGCGCCGCTGATCGACACCTCCAGCTATTTCGACTACCACCACACGGCGGCCGACACGCTCGACAAGCTCGATCCCGACAACCTGCGCCGCCATGTGGCCCTGATGGCGACCACGGCCTGGTTCCTGGCGAACGTCGAGGAGCCAATCGGCCGCGCGGTGGTGCCGGCAAAATAAGCACGCGGCGAGGGCGGCCAACGCCCTCGTTCGTTTCCGTCCAGCAGCGATTCAGACCGTACGCGGCCTACCCGGCAGTTCTGGTAGGCTTTTGGGCTCATCTCGCTCAACGGAGGACACCATGGCTGGACGGAAGAAACTGATGGGACAACGTATCGCCGTGCTCGCGGCGGACGGCTTCGAAAAAGTGGAACTCACCGCACCCGTGGCGGCCTTGCGCGCCGCCGGCGCCGAAGTGAACATCATCTCCCTGCGCGCGGGCAAGATTCGCGGCATGAATCTGCACATGCCGGCCGAGCTCATCCCTGTCGACTGGACGGTCGACGAGGTGACCGGGCGCGACTACGACGGCCTCCTGATCCCCGGCGGCTTCATGAACCCGGACGCGCTGCGCCAGTCGAGCGATGCGCGCGATTTCGTGCGCGCCTTCGACCTGCTCGGCAAACCCATCGCAACTCTCTGCCACGGACCCTGGGTGCTGGCCTCGAGCGGCCTGCTGCGCGACCGGGCGGTGACGTCCTGGCCGGGCATCCGCGACGACATGGTGAATGCGGGCGCCATCTGGCTCGACCAGGAAGTCGTGCGCGACGGTAACCTCGTGACCAGCCGCGGCCCGCAGGACATGGTGCCCTTCGTGCGCGAAATGATCCAGCTATACGCCGGCGGTCCGGCCAGCAACGGCGCGCTGCGCCGCCGGCACTCGGACCCGCAGCGCGAATCGCCGACCGCCGTCACCGGCGCGGCCATGCGCTGGATACCGCGCTCTCCGCTGGGCGCCGTGCTCGGCCTGGCCTTGATCGGCGTGGGTGTGATGGCGGCCAGCCGCAAGAACGGCGGCGAGCACATTTCCGCCACGGAAGCACGATCGGCTTCGGTCTAGACGCAAGCTCGGCCGTGGTCCGGCATCGGCGCCGCCGGGGCGCAGATGCCGTATCGCGGCACCCGGCTGGGCCGCCGTCCTTACTCGATCAGCACGCGCCGCACCGCACGCGCATGCCCGCGGAAGGGCCGCCCGTACACGGTCTGGATGCCGCTGGCGAAGTTCTCGCCCCAGACCAGCTGGGCGCGGGTTTCGTGCGGCTCGGATGACCAGTACCACTCGCGCTCGAAATCCTCGCGCAGGTTGGCGAACAGCAGCGACAGTTCGCGCCGGCTCGGCAGCTCGCCGCCTTGCGCAGCGGCCCAGTCGAGCGCCCCCGGCCAGCCGACGTCGGCGGCCTCGCCGGGCAGCAGGATCAGGTGGTGGTCAGGCCCGCCATCCTTGCCCAGGATGACGCCGGCGTAATGTTCGCCTTCTTTCAGCGTTTCGCGTAATTGCATATAGATGCCCATCGGTGTCCTCGCACGTCGGTATGGTTGATCCGGTCATGCAGATTCGACACCGGCCTCTGCGTGTTAGTTGCCTGGCTGGCTAGACATAGATCAGGAACGCGTTTGATTTCTGTTTCGTAGCTTCCATGGTGCATGCCGTTCGCCGTAAGCGCGGGTGTGGCGTCCACTCGGCGGCGGCCGACGCTTAAGCAAGTCATAACATTACGGGCATATGATGTAGCGCAAACACACCCCGCAGATGCATCTTGAATGCGCAAACCCTTCGTGTAGAATCGATTGCTTTAGTTGCGGGACGGAATGGGAATTCAATGAACACGAAAGAAACACAGCCAGCATCGGCGATCCATAACGCACGCCGTCCGCGCCGCGACATCGCCAAGCAGATGGTCGAACGCGGCCAGCGCCTGCGCAACCGCGCCGGCGTCCTGATCGGTTTGTCGCTGGGCCTCGTGGCCCTGCTGACGGTCCTGGAATAAGTTAACCCGCTCTCACTCGGGCAACGGCATCGCCATCTGCGGGCTGTCCGCTGTCGGGCGGTTCAGCTGCGGCGTGACCTTGAACCACTCGAAGGCTTCGGGTGGGAGGGCGGCCCGCCGTGCCAGTTCCAGCGCCTGTTCCGGGCTGATGGCGGGATCGAGCCAGAGCGCGGCGTCGGCCGCTTCCAGCACGACCGGACGGCGATCGTGGATGTCGAGCATGCCTTCGGCCGCGTCGTCGGTGACCAGCACGAAGCCGGCTTCGGCGCGGTGTTCGGTGAAGGGGCCGAAATTGGCGAGCGCCAGCATGTAGAGGGGCTTGCGGTCCTTGCGGTGGATGTGCCAGGGCTGCTTCTTTCCCTTTTCGCCGGTCCATTCGTACCAGCCCTCGGCCGGAACGATCGCGCGGCCGTTCTTCATCAGCCGGCTCCAGTAGCGGTTGGTCAGCTTGTCGAGGCGGGCGTTGATGGAAATCGGCAACTTGCCTTCCGCCCATTTCGCACGGTAGCTCCAGAACACGTCGTCGACGCGGCGCTCCCCGTCCTGGATGTGCATGACGGGACGATAGGTCCCGGGCGGCACGTTGTAGGCCGGCGTCGATTCGCTGTCGTACACGGCGTCGGCCCAACCGAAGACGCTCGCGTAGTAGCGTGCCGTTTGGCTTTGGTCAAATCGTCCACACATGATTTCCATGGTAGCGCAAAAGCGGCGCCGCACGATTGGTCGGGCCGCGCAGGCCGCCGCTGAGTCTTCGCGCGGCATTCGTGCGGCGCCAATGCTATCCTGCACACTGGAACAACGAGGAGAACACGACATGGCGGGAGCCTGGCTGAAAGTATTGAAATCCGTTCCGTGGAGTGAGGTGCTCGCCGCGGCCCCCCAGGTTGCCAACGGCGCGCGCCGGCTCTGGGACACCGTCGGCCGCAAGGGCGTACCCGAGCCCGACATGGAGTTCGACGAGACCGTCACCAGCATGCCCGTCGATGACGGCATCGCCATGCTGGCGGCACGTGTCGAACAGCAGGACGTGGCGATCGCACAGCTGCATGGACAGGTGCGCGAAGCCTCGAAGCTGATCGCCGAACTGGCCGACCAGAACGCCCAGTTGATCGCGCGCCTGGAAGCGGCGCGCGAGCGCCTGACCATGGTCGGTGTCGTCGCGGCGGGTTCGGGCGTCGCTGCCATCGTGGCGCTGATCCTGGTGCTGGTGCGCACCTGAGGATGAGCGAATGAAGTTCGTTCTTGTCCTGTTTGCCAGCTTCATCTTCATCGCCATGCTGATGAACGCCGGCCGCAGGCGCGGCATGCTCAGCAAGGATGCCGACAAGGCGGTAGCGGGCCTCGCTACCGCAATGCGTTATTTTCTCTACGGCTTGCTCGCCATCGGCGCGGCGGCCTGCGCAGTGCTGCTGTACCAGGGCAGTTAGCGCTTTCTTAGGCCTGGTGCGGCTGCAAGGGCCGCGTCCGCTACAAGGCTTGTCACCCTTGAATGCCAGGCTTGCCACTTTGTGGCGCCAATGATGCAGCACAATAAAAATCTCGTTTTCATCCTGGCATGAAAGCGCGATTTGGCCGCCACACGCACATAAAATTCCGCTAGGAAATTTGCCTTACGGAATCTTTCAGCCCTCGACTTGCGCTGCGCGCCGACCTTCCACCATGACCACCTTTGCCCAGCGGCTGTTGCCGCTTGTTTGCCTGAGCCTGTGCACGATGCAGTCCGCGCATGCCGCCGACTTTACTGAAGCCAGTTCCAACCAAGCCTGGACCGTCAGCGGCAACGCCAGCGTCGCGTCCCAATACGTATCGCGCGGCTTTCGCCAGACCTGGGGCAAGCCCGCCCTGCAAGCCGGCGTCGACTTCGTCCACCGCAGCGGCTGGAGCGTCGGCAGCTGGGTCTCGAACGTCAGCGACCGCTACGTCGAGAACGGCAAGCTCGAGTGGGACCTATATGGCGGCTACAGCGGCAGCCTGGCCCAGGTCGGCTACGGCCTGACGGCGCTGTACTACCGCTACCCGGGCGCCGTGATCAGTGCCGGCGGCACCCGCTACGACTACGCCGAACTCTCGGCCGGCCTGAGCTACAAGTCGCTCTACGCCAAGTACAACTACACGCTCACGCGCGACTTCTTCGGCATTAGCAACGCGCGCGGCACCGCTTACTTCGACGGCGGCGCGAATATCGACCTGGGTCACGCCACCACGCTCAACCTGCACGCGGGCGAAGGCCGTGTGGCCGGCGCCGGCAACGATTACTGGAACTGGCGCGACGTCAAGGTCGGCCTGACGCGCACGCTGCACGGCGGCTGGAGCGTGGCGGGCGCCTATACCCGTGCCTTCGGCGCCACCCACGCCTATGACCGCTACAGCACCGGCGTGCCGGACGCGCGCGGCCACATCGCCTATTCGAATCCAGCCAAGGGCAGCTTCGTGCTGAGCCTGACCCGCGGCTTCTGATCCCGCTCCCGACTTTTCCCGTACTGCCATGAAGACTCCTGCCATCCCACGCCGCGTGCGCCTTGCGCTCTCGCTCAATACCCGCATCACCGCGACCGCCACCGTGCTGGTCATCCTCAGCCTCGGCATCACCTCGGCCGTCATCGGCATCAAAGGCAGCGCCGCCTCCGAAGAAGCGGCCATGCAGCTGGCGCGCACGGCCGCGCGCGAAAGCGCGGCGACCCTGGAAGGGCGCATCGGCGCCAATATGAGCGCGGTGTCCAGCATTGCCGGCGCCGTGCGCGCGACCGTGGGCACGGGCGAGAACCTGGCGCGGCCGCAGCTCGGCGCACTGACCCGTTCGGTCCTGCTCGGTTCGAACGACCTCGTCGGCGCCTCGGTCACCATGGAGCCGAACGCGCTGGACGGCAAGGATGCCGAGTTCGCGGACAAGAAGCCCGAGTACGACGCCAGCGGGCGCTACATGCCGTATTACACGCGCAAGGCGGACAATGGCGTCGGGGTCGAACCGATCGTGTTCACCAGCACGCCCGGCGCGAACGACTGGTACGACGTGCCGAAGAGCAGCGGCAAGCGCTATCTGACCGAGCCGTATTCGTACCCGATCAACGGCAAGGACGAATTGATCGCCTCGCTCGTGGCGCCGATCGTCGTCGACGGCAGCTTCAAGGGCGTGGCCACCGCCGACATGATGGTTTCGAAACTGTCGGCTATCCTGGCCGGCATGAAGCCGATCGAGGGCGGCGTACTGACCCTGGTCTCGAACGGCGGCCTCTACGCCAGCCATCCCGACGCGGCGCGCGCCGGCAAGAAGGCGGACGACATCCCGGCCGCCGGCCTCGAGGCGATCCGCCAGGGCCAGCCCTATGCATTCACCGACGCCCAGGACAAGGTGCACCTGCTCCAGCCGCTGCGCGCGCACCCGGACATGGCGCCCTGGGCGGTCCAGCTCAGCTTCCCGAAAGCGGTGGCGACCGCCTCCGCCCAGGAACTGGTGAAGTATTCGCTCTTGGTCTCGGTGATGTGCGCCCTGATCGCCGGCGCCGTGATGGTCACCGTGCTCTCGCGCCTGATGCGTCCCCTGCGCACCCTGGCCGCCACCATGACCGGCCTGGCCGGCGGCAATGCCGACCTGACGGCGCGCCTGGACGTGCGCGGCAGCGACGAACTGGCCACGATCGCGGCCGGCTTCAATACCTTCGTTGGCCGGATCCAGGACGTGCTGGCGCGTGTGCGCCTGAGCTCGGACAGCGTGGCCGGCGCCAGCAACGAGATCCGCCAGGGTAATGCCAACCTGTCGGCGCGTACCGAACAGCAGGCCAGCGCGCTGGAAGAGACGGCCGCATCGATGGAGGAGCTGACTTCGACCGTGCGCCAGAACGCGGACAATGCGCGCCAGGCCAACCAGATGGCGGCATCGGCCTCCGAGGTGGCCGTACGCGGCGGCGAGGTCGTGTCGCAAGTGGTCGAGACCATGGCTTCGATCGATGCTTCCTCGCGCAAGGTGGTGGACATCATCGCCGTGATCGACGGCATCGCCTTCCAGACGAATATCCTGGCGCTGAACGCGGCCGTCGAGGCGGCGCGCGCCGGCGAGCAGGGCCGCGGCTTCGCCGTGGTCGCCACCGAAGTGCGCAACCTGGCCCAGCGCAGCGCCGCCGCGGCCAAGGAGATCAAGGGCCTGATCGGCGACTCGGTCGACAAGGTCAGCATGGGCTCGATGCTCGTGCATGAGGCCGGCCAGACCATGCAGCAGGTGGTCGAGAGCGTGCGCCGCGTGACCGACATCGTCAGCGAGATCAGCGCCGCCAGCGCCGAGCAGAGCACCGGCATTGCCCAGGTCAACCAGGCGATCGTGCAGATGGATGACGCGACCCAGCAGAACGCGGCCCTGGTCGAAGAGGCGGCGGCCGCCACCGAAAGCCTGCAGCAGCAGGCCGCCACCCTGGTGGCGCTGGTGGGCGAGTTCAAGCTGGAACAGGCGGCCGCCTTGGCGACCTCGGCTGCGGCGAACCAGCCCCAGCTGGCCCTGGCGGCGCCGCGATGAGTGCGCCAGGCTGCACCCGCGCGCGGCGCCAGCCGCCCTGCGGCAGCGAGTAAATCACGGCGGCCCCTCAGGCGGGCCGTGTCCGCCGCAAGACCAGCGTTTCCAGTATCAGCACCACCGCCGCCGAGACCGCGAGCAGGGGCAGCAAGGCGCACAGGGCCAGCATGCCCAGCAAGGCCAGCGGCGAGGCGGCCTTCCATGCCCCCGGCAACAGCGCGGGCAGGCCGAGCCCCTCGCTGCGCCTGCGCTTGAAGTACATCACCCAGCCCGACAGCAGGGAAAACAGCACGCCCGCGCCGAACAGGAACAGCAGGACCTGGTTCCACACCCCGAATTCGCCGCGGTGGAAGGGAATGCCGACGGCGGTCGCCTTGCCGAAGGCAGTCTGTTGCTCCCATCCTGCGCGGTACAGCACCCGGCCGTCGTAGGCATCAAACAGCAGGTCGATGCGCCGCGTGGGCGCGGCACGGTCGGCGCTCGTGGCGCGCCAGACGCCCGCCGCGTCAGACGGCGGACTCAGGCTCAGCGCAACGGGCGGCGCAGCCGCACGCGCCGTGGTCCACGCCGTTTGCCAGTCCATGGCCCGCGCGCCGGCATGCGGTGTCGAGTGCAGGCCGCGTGGCAGGGCGGGCGACTGCTGGCCGGCGGCATCGCGCAGCGCGCGCACGTTCTCGCCCGCATACCGGCTCCAGGTAATCCCGGTCAGCACCATCACCAGGCTCAGCACGCCCAGCGCCACGCCGGCGAAGGCATGCCACTGGCGCCAGGCGGCGCGGCCGCTTTTGCCCGCACGCGGCAAGCCGTTCCGGCCGGGGCGCGGCCACCACAGATACACGCCCGTCAGCAGCATCACCAGCAGCCAGCTCGCGCCCAGCTCGATCATCCAGCGCCAGCCATCGCCCTGCAGCAGGCGCGAATGCAGGTTTTTCGACCAGTCGCTGAAGCGCCCGCCCGTGTCCTGGACACCCAGCACGCGGGCATCGTAGGGATTCACGAACACGGTCACCGGGCGCGCATTTGCCGGCGCCGCCGGGGCGCCGTGATGGTGCGCATGAGCCTCGTGAGGACGCGCGGGTTCGAACAGGATCCGGACAACGTCGTCCGCATCGAAGGGCGGCTGCACCGAACGCAGGGCCAGGCCGGGCGGCGCGACGGTTTGTGCGGCGGCCACCGCCTGGTCGAGCGCGCGCATGCCGCCGGAGGGCGTTACGTGGTCGAGCCCGCCATACAGGCGCGCTTCGACCTGGGGTACGAACACGTAGAGCAGTCCGGTCAGCGTGGCGAGCAGCAGGAAGGGCGAGGCGATCAATGCCGCCCAGGCGTGCACGCGCAGGTACAGGCTGCGGCGCCGCGCCGCCGGCGTGGCCTGCCGGCCCGTTCCCACGTTCTCGCGATGCATGTTTCTCCTTGTCTAGTGTATGCCCGCGCCGGGCAGCCCCGGCGTGCCGAAGGAGAGTATTCCAAAGGCGCCCACGGCGCGTTTGCGCACACGCAGGCGGGGCAGCCGAACTTCCGCAGCGAGCAGCTTACCAGGCCGAATCGTCGTTCGCTTCCTCGTAGCCCCACTGCCAGTCCTCATGCTCGACGGTGCCTGGTGAATAGGGATTGCGGGCGCCCGGGACGAAGAAGGCGCTGTAGCCCTCGTCGCAGGCCCTGGGCAAGGGAGGGAAGATCGCGGCGAGCCAGGACTTGAACCTGGCCTGCAGCGCCATGATGTCCGGAAGCGCGAACGGCAGTAATACCGGGTATTCCCGTTTGAATCCCATATTCCCCTCCATGTGTATTGTATTTTTTACATGGAGACTAGCATGAAATTTTGGCAACAGGGCTGCGCACTGTTGCCGTGCGTAGACAGGAGGGGCAGGGCAATGCGAGGGAAGGATGCGCTGGTGCCCCGAGCCGGGATCGAACCGGCACGCCCTTGCGAGCACGGGATTTTAAGTCCCGGGTGTCTACCAGTTTCACCATCGGGGCAGCGCGGCAGGATTCTAGCACAGGCATGGGGGAGGGAGGGTCGAAGTTGCAAGATTGCACGAAGCAAAACCCGGGGTGCCCTATGGCCGAGCCATCGAATGGCGTATCATGCACCCCGGCGCAACGAGCATCCATGCGCGCCCGAACGTGAAGTGCAAGGACCCCGAATTTTGAATATCACCATCCATGACCAACTGCGCGCCTTTGTCGATCCGCTGACCGAGATCGAACATGCCGCGCTCGAACGCAGCCTGCTGGCCGAGGGTTGCCGCGACGCCCTCGTGCTGTGGGGCGACATCCTGATCGACGGCCACAACCGCTACGAGATCTGCCGCCGCCACGGCATCGAATTCCGCACCGTCCAGAACAACAGCTTCGCCTCGATCGAGGACGTGATGCTGTGGATGATCGACAACCACCTGGCGCGGCGCAGCGTGTCCGACTTCCAGCGCGGCCTCCTGGCTCTGCGCAAGAAGGAAATCGTCACCGCGCGCATGGCCCAGCAGATGGCCGAGCAGCCGCCGGAGCCGAGCCCGGACGACATGGACTCGCGCCCGCCGCCGCCCTGGAACACGCGCGAGGAAGTCGCCAAGGCGGCGCGCGTGTCGAGCAATACCATCAGCCAGATCGAACGCATCCAGAAGGCGGCCGCGCCGCAGTTGGTGGAAGCCGTGCGCTCGGGCACCATTTCGATCAACGCCGCGGCGAACGTCGCACAGCTACCGCAGGAAGCGCAGATCGCGGCGGTGGCCGGCGGACGCAAGGAGCTGCAGCAGGCCGCGCGCCAGGTGCGCGAGCAGAAGGCGGCCGGCAAGCCGAAAAAGCTGGGGCCGGACGGCGAGCCGGTCGACGAAAAGGCCGCGCTGAAGGCCGAGATCGCCGCGCTGAAGGACCGCATGGCGACCCTGCTGACCGAGAACGAAATCCTCAAGCAGAAGCTGGCCAACGGCGGATGACGCCGGATGAGCAATCGAAAACGATAACAATATTGGAGACGTCCGCATGATCTTGTCCCGTTTTGCAGCACTGACCCTGGCCGGCACGCTGGCCGCGACCGCGGTTCCAACGTTGGCCGAACCAGCCGCCAAGGTCCCAGCCAAAGCGCGCAGTGCCGCCAACGCCGCCGAGCTGGCGCGCTGGCAAAAGACCGCCAACGGGATCACGATCATGCGCGACAAATGGGGCATCCCCCACGTCTTCGGCAAGCTTGACGCCGACGCTGTCTTCGGCATGATCTATGCCCAGGCAGAGGACGACTTCAATCGCGTCGAGCTCAACTACATCAATGCGATGGGGCGCCTGGCCGAAGTCGAGGGCGAAAAGGAGGTCTGGCGCGACCTGCGCATGAAGCTGTATATCCAGCCGGCCGACATGCAGGCCAAGTACGCGGCCAGCCCGGCCTGGCTGAAAGAGCTGATGAACGCCTGGGCCGACGGCCTGAATTTTTATCTGCACACGCACCCGAACGTGAAGCCGAAGCTGCTGACCCGCTTCGAGCCCTGGATGGCGCTCTCCTTCAGCGAGGGCAGCATCGGCGGCGACATCGAGGAAATCAGCCTGAAAGAACTCGAGGCCTTCTACGGCAACGCATTGAAGCCGACCTTGCAGCCTCCGCTCGCCGACAACACGAATGCACGGGACGCCGAGCCGCGCGGCTCCAACGGTTTCGCCATCGCGCCGAAGCTGTCGGCCTCGGGCCATCCGCTGCTGCTGATCAATCCGCACACCTCCTTCTACTTCCGCCCCGAGATCCACATGGTCAGCGAACAGGGCCTGAACGCGTATGGCGCGGTGACCTGGGGCCAGTTCTTCATCTACCAGGGCTTCAATGACCGCGCCGGCTGGATGCATACCTCGGGCGGTGGCGACGTCATCGACGAGTACCTGGAAACGGTGGTCGAACGCCAGGGCAAATTCTTCTATAAATACGGAGGCGAGGAGCGGGCGCTGCGCGCGGTGCCGATCACGCTGCCGTTCAAGCAGCCCGACGGAAAGACGGGTAGCCGCACGATTACCGTGTACTTCAGCCACCACGGCCCGATCGTGCGCGGCCAGGACGGCAAGTGGGTGGCGGTGAAAATGATGGACGAGCCGATGAAAGCCTTGACCCAGTCCTGGTCGCGCACCAAGGCGAAGAATTACCAGGCCTTCTACAAGGCGATGGAACTGCGCACGAATTCCTCGAACAACACGGTCTATGCCGACGCCGACGGGAATATCGCCTACTTCCACGGCAACTTCATCCCCAAGCGCGATCCGGCATTCGACTGGACCAAGCCGGTGGACGGCAGCAATCCCGCCACCGAATGGCAGGGCCTGCATGCGATTCCGGAGACGATCACCCTGTTCAATCCGGCCAGCGGCTATATCTCGAACACCAACAACTGGCCTTTCAGCTCCTCGGGCGCCAACAGCCCGAAGCGCGAGGCGTATCCGGCCTACATGTGGGCGCTGCCGGAAAACGCGCGCGGCCGGCACGCCGAGCGCGTGCTGAAGGATGCGAAGGCGCTGACCCTGGACAGCCTGATCGCGACCGCCTACGACAGCTACCTGACCGCTTTCGAACCGCTGGTGCCGCAGCTGACCAAAGATTTCGACGCGCTCCCTTCCAGCGATGCGCGCAGGACGGCGCTGGCGGAACAGGTGGCCAGCCTGCGCGCCTGGGACCTGCGCTTCGCCGCCGATTCCGTGCCGACCTCGCTTGCCGTCTACTGGGGCCAGGAAATGGTGGCGGCCAATTCAGCACGGGCACGCGCGGCCGGCGTGCCGACGGTAGACTTCATCACGAGCAGCCTGAATGCCGACGAGCGCCTCGCCGCATTGGCAAGCGCCAGCGCCAAACTGACGCGCGACTTCGGCAGCTGGAAGACGCCCTGGGGAGAAATCAACCGCTTCCAGCGCATCAGCGGCGACATCAATCAAGAATACGATGACGGCAAGCCGAGCTGGCCGGTCGCCTTCACTTCGGCCAACTGGGGCTCGCTCGCGTCCTTCGGCATGGTGGCCAAGCAGAAGACCAAACGCATCTACGGCGACCGCGGCAACAGCTTCGTGGCCGTGGTCGAATTCGGGCCGAAAGTGAAAGCCAAGAGCATCCTGGCCGGCGGCCAGAGCGGCAATCCGGCCTCGAAGCACTTCGCCGACCAGGCGGAAATGTACAGCCGCGGCGAGTTCAAGGACGTGCTGTTCTACAAGCAAGACATCGAGAAACAGCTCGAGCGTAAATATCACCCGGGACAGTGATGACGAAAAGCGAGAAAGACAAGATGCTGGCGGGTGAGCTGTACCACCCCAGCGCACCCGAGCTGCAGGTCGAACTGGAAGCCTGCGCCGCCTGGCTGGCGCGCTACAACGCGGCCATGGGCGAGCCGGCGCCCGTCTGGCATCGACTGCTGCAGGAACGGCTCGGCGCGGTTGGCGAGCATGCGATGCTGCGTCCGCCTTTCTACTGCGACTACGGCTTCAACATCCGCGTCGGCGCCAACGTCTTCATGAACTACAACTGCGTGATCCTCGACACGGCGCTCGTTACCATCGGCGACGACACCCGCATCGGCCCGGCCGTGCAGATCTACACGGCCGACCATCCGCGCGACCCGGCATTGCGGCGCAGCGGCCTGGAGCAGGGCGTTCCCGTGACGATCGGCAAGAACGTCTGGATCGGCGGCGGCGCCATCATCCTGCCGGGCGTGACGATCGGCGACGATGCCATCGTCGGCGCCGGCAGCGTGGTGACGCGCGACGTGCCGGCGGGCGCGACCGTTGTCGGGAATCCGGCAAAGCTGGTCAACGGCTGAGCTGGCGCGGCCACTGCCTGCCTTGCTATAATTTCCTGATTCACATTGGCGTACGGGCAGGGCAGTGGCAAAACTCTATTTCAGGTATTCGGCGATGAACGCCGGCAAATCGACGGCACTGCTGCAGGTGGCGCACAACTATGAAGAGCAGGGCCAGCAGGTCAAGCTCTACACGGCCGTGATCGACGACCGCTACGGCGTCGGCCTGATCACCTCGCGCCTCGGTCCGCAGCGCCAGGTCGATACCTTCGATGGCGGCACCAACTTCCTGGCGTCGGCGCCGAAGGTGTCCTGCGTGCTGGTCGATGAGGCCCAGTTCCTCACCAAGGAACAGGTGCAGCAGCTGCACCAGCTGGCCCAGGTGAAGGGCGTGCCCGTCATCTGCTACGGCCTGCGCAGCGATTTCCGCGGCGATCCTTTCCCCGGTTCGGCCTACCTGCTGGCGCTGGCCGACGACATCGAGGAAATCAAGAACATCTGCACCTGCGGCAAGAAGGCGACCATGAACGTGCGCGTCGACGAAGCCGGGCGCCGCATCCGCGAAGGCGAGCAGGTCAGCATTGGCGGCAACGAAAGCTACCGCCAGGCCTGCGGCCGCTGCTTCTACGCGCAATAAAGTCGAGACGCCGTGCCCGCGTGTACCACGTACATGCCTGCCTTGCTGTGCAGCCATGGCGACATCCTGTTATATCTGGTGCCGTCGATCGCGACGGCCTTCCTGTTCTGGATCCTGTCCGGCGCCCATCCCGCGTTTTTCCTGCTGACGGCTCCGGGCACCCTGTGCCACGAGCTGGCCCACTTCGGCGTCGGCCTGCTGACCAATGCCGAGCCGACCAATATCAGTCTGTTTCCCCGCCGTAAAGGCAAGGTCTGGGAACTCGGTTCCGTCACCTTCGCCAACCTGCGCTGGTACAACGCCGCCCCGGCCGCGCTGGCGCCGCTCCTGATCCTGCTGGTCCCGTTTGCCGTCGCCGCCTGGCGTACCGGGCCCGGCTGGCACTTTGCGCCGCTGGATCTGCTGATCGCGGTCTTGCTGGCGCCCCAATTCCTGTCGTTCTGGCCATCCCCGGTGGACTGGCGCCTGGCGGCACGCTCCTGGCCCTGGCTGCTGGTGCTGGGCGCGGGCGGCGCCTTGTGGATCTGGCACGCCCAGCTACTGCAGGCGATGAGAGGCTGACCATCTCCCCTTAAGCCAACCTTAATCGATGGCGTATGCATGGGACAAGCCGACTCGACGCGCGCCGCCGTTCCTGTAGAATGGGTTCGCGCGCCGTCGATACCTTTAGTATCCGGCGCAAGCGGTAACTCAAAAATTCGGAGAACGAATACATGAAGAAGCAGATGTTGATCCTTGCCCTGGCTGCAGCCTGCGCCGTGTCCACGCACGCCGTCGTTGCCCAGCCGGAAAAAGTCGCGTCCACCCAGATGAAGCCTGTCGCCGCACAGACGCAAGCCGCGTTGTGGGCCTCGCGCGTGCTGGGCCGCTACCACTACAAGGCGACCCCGCTCGACGACGCCATGTCGGAAAAGATCTTCGACAACTACTTCCAGACGCTCGACAGCGAAAAGCTCTACTTCACCCAGGCCGACATCGACCGCTTCGCCCCGCTGCGTACCAAGCTCGACGACGCGATCAACAACGAAGACCTGAACCCGCCGTTCACGATCTACAACCTCTACCAGCAGCGCTTTGCCGACCGCATGAATTATGCGCGCAGCCTGCTCAAGACCAAGCTCGACTTTACCGTGGACGAGACCCTCCAGCTCGACCGCGAAAAAGCGCCGTGGGCCAAGAGCGAGGACGAGATCCGCGACCTGTGGAGGAAGCGCGTCAAGAATGACTGGCTGCGCCTCAAACTGGCCGGCAAGGAAGAAAAGGCGATCCGCGAGACGCTCGACAAGCGCTACGAGAACTACATCGGGCGCATGAAGAAGCTGAACAACGAAGACGTGTTCCAGATGTTCATGAACGCGTACGCCACCGCGATCGAGCCGCACACCAACTACCTGGGCCCGCGCTCGGCCGACAACTTCGACATCGCGATGCGCCTCTCGCTCGAGGGCATTGGCGCCGTGCTGCAGTCGCGCGACGACTACACGGTGATCCGCGAAATCGTGCCGGGCAGCCCGGCGGATAAATCCGGCAAATTGAAGGTTGGCGACCGCATCGTCGGCGTGGCGCAAGGCAACGGCCCGTTCACCGACGTGCTCGGCTGGCGCATCGACGACGTCGTGCAGCTGGTGCGCGGCGAGAAGGGTTCCACCGTGCGCCTGGACGTGATCCCGGGCGATGCCGGTGTCGACGCCAAGCACGTCACCGTCTCGATGGTGCGCAAGAAAATCAGCATGGAAGAGCAGGCCGCCAAGAAGTCGATCATCCAGGTCAAGGATGGCGGCGTGACGCGCCGCATCGGCATCATCTCGCTGCCGACCTTCTACCAGGACTTCGAGGCGCGCCGCAAGGGCGACAAGGACTTCAAGAGCGCCACCCGCGACGTCGCCCGCATCCTGGGCGAGCTCAAAAAGGACAAGGTCGACAACGTCCTGATCGACCTGCGCAACAACGGCGGCGGCTCGCTGGTGGAAGCGGTCGAACTGACCGGTCTCTTCATCGACAAGGGCCCGGTGGTGCAGCAGCGCACGGCCGAAGGCCGCGTCGAAGTCGAGAGCGATACGGTGCCGGGCCTGGCCTGGGACGGTCCGATGGGCGTCCTGATCAACCGCGGCTCGGCCTCGGCTTCCGAAATCTTCGCCGCCGCGATCCAGGACTACGGCCGCGGCCTCGTGATCGGCGAGCCGAGCTTCGGCAAGGGCACGGTCCAGACCCTGATCGACCTCGACCGCTTCTCGCAGTCGGACAAGGTGCGCTATGGCGAACTGAAGATGACGATCGCCCAGTTCTTCCGCATCAACGGCGGCACCACCCAGCTGCGCGGCGTCACGCCCGACATCAAGCTGCCGGTGACGACCGATCCGGACATGTTCGGCGAGTCCTCGTTCGACAATGCGCTGCCCTGGGTCTCGATCAAGCCGGCCAATTACGTGCCGTCGGGCGACCTGAAGGAACTGGTGGCGCCGCTGCAGAAGCGCCACGAAGCCCGCATCGCCAAGGACCGCGACATCATGGACCTGCGCGAAGACATCGCCGAGGTGATCAAGCTGCGCAAGGAAAACGCGATCTCGCTGAACGAAGCCGTGCGCCGCAAGGAACGCGACGCCCAGGACGCGCGTGCCAAGATGCGCGAAGCGCGCCTCGCCGCAGGCAAGGGCGCGACCGTCCCGGACGAGCCGGCAGCGGCCCCGGGCGGCAAGGAAGCGCGCAGCAAGGTGCCGGAGCCGACCCGTCCGGCCAAGACCGTGGTCGCCTCGCGCAACTCGCTCCAGCGCGACGACGGCCTGCAGGCCGACGAGCGCGCCCTGTCGGCCGAGATCGCGGCCGAAAAGGCGGCCAAGGATGCCAAGGACGTGCTGTTGCAGGAAGCCGCCCACATCCTGGCGGATGAGGCGGGCATGCTCAAGACCGATACCCGCATGGCTTCGCGCACGATGCCGTACATGGTGCCGGGTCGCGGGAACTGATCCGGTCAGTCTTGCTCGAAAAAAAGCTCCTTCGGGAGCTTTTTTTTCGTCCGTAACGTAGGGTGGGCATTTATGCCCACGCGGTCGTACCCGTGCATGCCGCACCGTATGCAAATGGCGTTTCGATATGCCTACGCGCGACCGCGTGGGCATGAATGCCCACCCTACAAACAAAACCCGCGCCTGGATATTTTATTTGCAAAACACTTCAGCTTTTCGGTTAGAATCATTGCAGAACGATCGTGCTTTTTCGCCCGGCGCGACGAATAACGAGGAGACCGAATGGACCTGAATTACACCGACGAAGACCTGGCATTTCGCGATGAAGTGCGGGCCTTCCTGGCCGAGGCCTTGCCTGCGGATCTGCAGCACAAGGTGCGCAGCCACCTGCGCCTCTCCAAGGAAGACAGCGTACGCTGGCACAAGATTTTGGCGCAGAAGGGCTGGGTCGCGCCCGGCTGGCCGGTCGAGTTCGGCGGTCCGGGCTGGACGGCCGTGCAGCGCCACATCTTCGATGAAGAATGCGCGCGCGCCGGCACGCCCCAGATCCTGCCTTTCGGCGTCAACATGGTCGCCCCGGTCATCATGGCCTTCGGCAACGTCGAGCAAAAAGCCTATTACCTGCCGCGCATCCTGTCCTGCGAGGACTGGTGGTGCCAGGGCTATTCGGAACCGGGCGCCGGCTCCGACCTCGCTTCGCTCAAGACGACCGCCGTTCGTGACGGCGACCACTACATCGTCAACGGCCAGAAGACCTGGACCACGCTGGCGCAGCACGCCGACATGATCTTCTGCCTGGTGCGCACCGACACCGGCGTGAGGAAGCAGGAGGGCATCTCGTTCCTCTTAATTGATATGCACAGCCCTGGAATCACGGTCCGCCCGATCATCATGCTGGACGAAGACCATGAAGTGAACGAAGTCTTCTTCGACAACGTGCGCGTGCCTGTGGCGAACCTGATCGGCCAGGAAAACAAGGGCTGGACCTATGCCAAATACCTGCTCGGCCACGAGCGCACGGGCATTGCCGCCGTCGGCCGCAGCAAGCGCGAACTGGCCTTCCTCAAGGGCCTGGCCGCGCGCGAACAGAAGAACGGCAAGCCCCTGATCGACGACTCGCTGTTCGGTGCCAAGCTGGCCGCGCTGGAAATCGAACTGATGGCGCTGGAAATGACCGTGCTGCGCGTGCTCTCGCGCGCCGACAAGGGCCCGGGGCCCGAAGCCTCGGTGCTGAAGGTGCGCGGTACCGACATCCAGCAGCAGCTGTCGGAACTGATGGTCGAAGCGGTGGGCCCGATGGCGCTGCCTTTCGATCCGGCCTACCTGGAAGGCGAAACGGAGCATTCCCTGGCCGACGACGACGATGCGGCGCCGCTGCTCTCGCACTACTTCAACTATCGCAAGACCTCCATCTACGGCGGCTCGAACGAGATCCAACGCAACATCATCACCCAGATGATCCTGGGCCTGTAAGGAGACGGCATGGACTTCAACTTCACTTCCGAGCAGCTCCAGTTCGCGGATGCATTGAAACGCTGGATCGGCCGCGATTACGGTTTCGAGGCGCGCCGAGCGATCATCCATTCCGATCAGGGGACATCAAACGAGGCGTGGGCCACGCTGGCCGAACTGGGCATGACGGCGCTGCCGGTGCCCGAGGAATCGGGCGGCTTCAACGGCAATGCGGTCGACATGTTCGTCGTCATGCAGGAACTGGGCCGCGGCCTGGTCGTCGAGCCGTACTTCGCCACCGTGCTGGGAGCCGAATTCCTGCGCCTGGCGGGCGGGCGCGGCGACTTGCTGGAGCAGGTCGCAGGCGGCGGCTTGAGGCTGGCCTGCGCGCTGGGCGAACGCCAGTCGCGCCACGACATGTTCGACATCGCCACCCGCGCCGAAGCGAATGGCGACGGCTGGATCCTCAACGGCGAGAAGAAGGTCGTGATCCACGGCGCCGAAGCGGGCATGCTGATTGTCTCCGCGCGCACGGGCGGTGAGCAGCGCGGCCAGGACGGCGTCTCGCTGTTCGTGCTGCCGGTCGATAGCGCCGGTCTTACCGTCATCGGCTACCGCACCCTGGACGGCCAGCGCGCCGCCGACCTGCGCTTCGAGAATGTACAGGTGCCCCGCGCGGCCCTGCTGGGTGAAGAAGGCAAGGGCGCAAGCATCCTCGACGCCGCCCTCGACTACGGCGCCGGCCTGCTGTGCGCCGAAGCGCTGGGCGCGATGGAAGCCATCTTCGAAGCCACCCTGGAATACCTCAAGACGCGCCAGCAGTTCGGCGCCCCGATCGGCAAGTTCCAGGCCCTGCAGCACCGCATGGCCGACATGTATATCCACCTTGAGCAGGCGCGCTCGATGGCGCTGCTGGCGGCCGTCAAGCTGGCCTCGAACGATGCGAACGAGCGCCGCCGCGCCGTCTCGGCCGCCAAGTACCGCATCAACCAGGCCGCGCGCTACGTCGGTCAGCAGGCGGTGCAGCTGCATGGCGGCATGGGCGTGACCGACGAACTGCCGGCCGCCCACTACTTCAAGCGCCTGGCGACGATCGAGTTGACCCTGGGCGACAGCGACCACCACCTGGCACGCTTCATGGCGCAGCCGGGTTTCAGCGAAAGGGCGGCCGCATGAAGAAGCAATGGTATTTCGACGACTTCGTGCCGGGCCAGGAAATCGAGCTCGGCGAGCGCAGCGTGAACGAGGACGAGATCATCGCCTTCGCCCTTCAATTCGACCCGCAGCCCTTCCACATCGATAAGGAAGCGGCGGCGAAGTCGATCTACGGCGGCGTGATCGCCAGCGGCTGGCATACCTGCGCCATGATGATGCGCATCGTCCTCGATGGCATGGGCTGCGAGGAAGCGAGCATGGGTTCGCCCGGTCTGGACGGCGTGCGCTGGCTGCAGCCGGTGCGCGCGGGCGACACCCTGAAGGTGCGCTACGTGACGAAGGAGGTCAAGCCATCGACTTCGAAGCCGGACCGTGGCGTGGTGTACTCGACCTGGGTCGCCACCAACCAGAAAGGCGAAGACGTCTGCACCATCGACGGCAAGGCGCTGTTCCGCCGCCGTCAACACAACACCGCGTAATACGCCTACGGCCGCCGTCTCCCGGCCGCCGCGCCGGGAGCGGCGGCCGCATCGAACGACCCGAGGAGACACAGCACCATGCAAGAGCGTCACGCCCAATTCTGGCCGCGCGGTTTGCCGCGCCACCTGACCGTCCCCGACACCAACCTGTTCTACAACCTGGAAGTCTCCAGCGCGCGCTATCCGAACAAGCCGGCCCTGGTCTTCTACGACACCCCGATTTCCTACGCCGAACTGAAGAACGAGGTCGAGCGGGTGGCCGGCTACCTGCAGCAGGCCTGCGGCGTCCGGCAGGGCGACCGCGTGCTGCTCTACATGCAGAACAGTCCGCAATTCGTCATCGCCTACTACGCCATCCTGCGCGCGAACGCGGTCGTGGTGCCGGTCAATCCGATGAACCTGACCGAGGAACTGCGCCACTACGTCAGCGACACCGGCGCGAGCACCATCTTCGTCCCGCAGGACTTGTACCCGCAGGTGGCGCCATTGATGGCGCAGTTATCTGAACCTGGCTTGCGCCACGTGCTGGTCGCCGCCTATTCCGACTACCTGAAAACGCCGACCGACCTCGCCATTCCCGAATTCGTGACAGCCCCGCGCCGCGCGATCGAAGGCGAGGGCGTCGTGCAGTGGAACGCCATGCTGGCGCAGGACCACCGTCCCGGTCCGCTCACGGCAGGCCCCGGCGAGCTTTGCGTCATGCCCTACACCTCGGGCACGACCGGCCTGCCGAAGGGCTGCATGCACACTCACCGCAGCGTCATGTACAACGCGCTGGCCGGCATGCAGTGGTTCGGCTCGCAGCAGGATTCGATCGCGCTGAGCGTGCTGCCGCTGTTCCACGTCACGGGCATGCAGGGCGGGATGAACGGCCCGATCTTCGCCGGCGCCACCGTCGTGCTGATGGCGCGCTGGGACCGCGACATGGCGGCCGAATGCATCCGCCGCCACCGCGTGAACGCGACCCAGTTGATCTCGACGATGGTGATCGACCTGCTCTCGAGCCCACGCGTGATGGAATACGATCTTTCATCCATCAGGCGTCTGAGCGGCGGCGGCGCCGCCATGCCCGAAGCCATCGCCCGCAAGATGCAGGAGCTGCTCGGCATCGACTACATCGAGGGCTACGGCATGTCCGAGACGATCGCCCCGACCCACGTCAACCCGCCCGAACGGCCCAAGAAGCAATGCCTCGGCATCCCGATCCAGGACGTCGACGCCCGCGTCATCGACGCCGACACCTTTGCCACCCTGGGCGTGGACGAAGTCGGCGAGATCGTCGTGCACGGCCCGCAGGTGATGCTGGGCTACTGGAACAACGAGGACGCGACCCGCGAGGCCTTCATCGAGATCGACGGCAAGCGTTTCCTCCGCACCGGGGACATCGGCAAGGTCGACGAGGACGGCTACTTCTTCATGACCGACCGCCTGAAGCGCATGATCAACGCCTCGGGCTACAAGGTCTGGCCGGCCGAAGTGGAAGCGCTGATGTACCGCCATCCGGCGATCCGCGAAGTCTGCGTCGTGTCGGGCGTCGATGCGCGGCGCGGTGAGACGGTCAAGGCGGTGGTCGTGCTGAAGGACGGCTTACACGGCCAGGTGACGGAACAGGACATCGTCGAGTGGTCGCACGCGAACATGGCGGCCTATAAAAGTCCGCGCATCGTCGAGTTCCGCGAGGCGCTGCCGAAGTCGGGGACGGGCAAGGTGCAGTGGCGGGCCTTGCAGGACAGGTGAGCGGAGGTGGACCCGGAAGGCGCCCAGGCTTCGCTGTCTCGCGGACACGGCCTACGGCGCTTTACTCATCATTGTTAACTGCTGAGTCGGGATTTCTTACACTTACACTCTCGTATGTTTAACGATCGTCCATAAGTAATTGATTTGGAAGGGATGACGAGAGCTGGAACAATGCTTGCTACTTAACGTTCGCAACACCGAACAACCACTACGCAAGGATTGCCGACTTATGAAATTCCTGAAAAAACTGACCGCTGCGGCTGCCGTTGCGATGACCATGGCAGGTGGCGCAAACGCTGCCACTGTCCTGAACAACTGGGTATTCAACCCGACTGGTGGCGGCTTCGCCTCCGGCCAGCGCGTCAATGAATACCTGGACATCAACGGTAACTCGTTCATCCAGATTAACCCGACCGGCGAGACGAGCTTCTCGTTCACCGAGCACGGCGTGTTCAACATCGCCCAGGCCGACAGCAATGGCAAGCTGTTCCCGATCAACTATCCAGGCGGGAATATCACCGCGACCTTCGAAGCGACCGGTACCGGCAGCTTCGGCGGTGCCTTCACCTTCGCCGGTGGCACCATCCGCATGTACCAGAACCCGACCAATGGCCAGTACGCGACCTCGGCAGGTATCTATGGCGCCGACCTCGGCGACCAGATCGCCGAGTTCAGCGTCATGGCAGGCGGCGGCGGCCTGGTCGATTCGAGCGGCTCGCCGACCAACAACGGCCAGATTACCGTGTTCGCATCGGCTGCTTCGGGCAACCTGGATGCAGGTTACTTCTTCCGCGAAAACGGAACCGACCTGTCGACCGAGTCCATCCTCGCCTTCGCCTTCACCAACGCGAATACCGTGGGCGATCCGGACGACCTGCTGGTCGACGAAGTGGCCTGCCAGTACGCCGGCTATACCGGTAACGGCTGCAATGGGCAGACTTATGCCAATACCCCAGGCGCCTTCTTTGTCAGCAATAACGGTCAGCTGAAGCTGGGCGAAGGCGAAACGCCGCCGGGCGAAGTGCCTGAGCCGGGTTCGCTGGCGCTGTTCGGCATCGCCCTGGCGGGCGCCGGCATTGTCAGCCGCAAGCGCGCTCGTCAAGCTTGATCGGTTCCTGGACGGGAGCAGCGACTGGGCGAACCGGCCGCCGCTCCCGTCGAACCTGATAAATCGCGAGTTGCTGGGCAAGCACAGGCGCGGATAACAGGCAGGTGTGTGGTCATTGGCTGCAAAGCGAAACGGCGTGGACCATTGGGTCGACGCCGTCTTTTTTTGCGCTGTCGGAGCGCGCCGTCTATTCTTTTTCCATGGCGACGAGCGCATCGCGTGCCGAGCTGGAACCGGCCGCTTCCGCCTTGCGATACCAGACACGGGCCTGCGCGGGGTCCTTCGGTATGCCCCTGCCGAATCGCAGCATGTCGGCAAGCGCCTCCTGCTCGAGCGCGAGTCCCTGCTCGGCTGCGCTCCGATAGAACGCTGCCGCCTTCGCCAGGTCGCGCGGGAGGCCGCCGACGCCGTGCTCATACATATCCCCCAACATGCCCTGCGCATGGGGTGCACCCTGGGACGCCGCCAGCTCGAACCAATGGCGCGCTGCGACCGGATCCCTCGACATGCCATGCAAGCCGCTCCTGAGCGCATTGCCCATCATCAGCTGTGCCTTCATATTGCCACGCCCAGCCGCCTGTTCGAACCATTGGTATGCGGGTACGGGCTTGGGGCCGGGATGACGAGAAAACAAATAGGCATGGCCAAGCTGGTACTGCTCTTCAGGCGAGAAGGACTCGGCATCCTGCGTCGCCAGGTCTCGCCGATCGTTCGAGCAAGCCTCTTGCATGTCCAGGATGGCCTTGACGGCTTTCGCGGCGCTCACCGGATCGCGATCGACATGGAGGTCCAGTCCGTCGAAGAAGCCGGTTGCATCGTAGCGGCCGCCATCCAGGGTGCGAGCGCGCGTTTCGTAAGGCTGCGGGAAAGAAAAACCGATTGCAACAGCCGGCGCGGCCTGATAAGACGATGAGGCGATTTTTCCCCAATCGAATGCGAGGACAGTCGTGGCCTCCGAATATCCCTCCTGTTGCCGGCGCCATGACGGCCACTTGATCGTCAGCGTGGCGCGGCATGCGGCATTCTCGGACAAGGCATACTCGTATGCGTCCGTACCTGCTTTGCCTACCTTGAGCAGGTCCCTGACTTCATCAACTGCCGCACTGGGCCGGCGCGTGGGGGCCGGGCTTTCCGGATGAGGTGGTGCTGCGCATCCAGCCAGGGCGAGGAAAGGGAGGATTGCGAGGAAGGACGAGCCGCCTGATTTCATGAATGGATGGAAGTTGAGGGTTGAGCCGACCGCAGGATAGTTTCCCTGCGTCTACTCACAGTGTAGAACCTGGCTTGCCTAGAGTGCAAGCCGGACATGGTTCAGCCGCCGCCGCGCCGCATGCGGAACAGCGCCACCAGCAATCCCAATCCAGCCACCCCCGCCGCAATATCCAGCGCGGTTCCCGCCCCACGCGTGCCATGCAGGTCGAGCATGACGGTGGCCAGCGCCGCGCCACCCGTCATCCCGACCATGCGCGCCATCGTCATCAGCCCGCCGGCCGCGCCGCTGCGCTCGGGCGGCGCGGATGTCAGGAGGAGCCGGTTATTCGGCGTCTGGAACAGGCCGAAGCCGATCCCGCACAGGGTCACGCGCCAGACGATGTCGACGTCGCTTGGCGCGGCCGGCAGCAGGGCCAGCGTGGTCAGTCCTAGCGTGAACAGGGCCAGGCCGGCGGCGCCGATGCGCTCGGAATCGAAGCGGTCCGCCAGCTTGCCCGAGAGCGGCGCGACGACCACGATCACCAGCGGCCAGGGCGTCATCAACAGGCCGGTCGCAGAGGCGCTGCGCTTCAACTCCGCGATCAGCAGGAAGGGCAGGGCCAGCAGCGCAACCGTCTGCGCCGTGTAGGAAGCGATCGAGGTGCCGGTCGACAGGCGCAGCACGGGCATGCGCAGCAGGTCGAGCGGCAGCAGCGGCGCCGCGCGATCGCGCTGGTGGCGCACCAGCAGCACCGCACTGACGCAGCCCAGCACCAGCAGCAGGGCCGCCGTGCCGCGCTTGTCGGCGTCGCCCAGTTCGCTGGCGCCGATGACGAACAGGGTCAGCGTGACGGCATTCAGCACGGTGCCGCCGAGGTCGAAACTGCGCCCGATGGGACTGCTGCGCGGCAGTATGCGCGCGGCGAGCGCGATCGCGAGCAGGGCCAGCGGCAGGTTGAGGCCGAATAGCCAGCGCCAGCTGCCGGCGGAGAGTATGCCGGCGGCGATGCTCGGGCCGATCGCTGCGGAGACCGCGACCGTCAGCGCCAGGTAGCCAATCCCGGCCCCGACCAGCCTGGGCGGGAACACGGCGCGCAGCAGCGCCGGCACGATGGTCGAGACGCAGGCGCCGCCCAGGCCCTGCAGCACGCGCGCCGCCACCAGGGTCTCCAGGTTGGGCGCCAGGGCGCACAGCAGCGAGGCGAGCGTGAAGACGACCAGGCCGGCCATGAAGACGCGCTTGTAGCCGAACTTTTCGCCCAGCGCGGCCAGCGGCAGCACCGCGACGACCATCGCCAGCTGATAGGCGTTCACGACCCAGATTGCCTGCGCGGCCTGCGCATGCAGGTCTTGCGCGATGTTCGGCAGGGCCACGTTGGCGATCGACACCCCGATGTTGCCGACAAAGGTGCCGAGCAGGATCGCGAAGCTCGCCCAGCGCCGCGCCGCCGTGTCCAGGCCCTGGCCTGGCGCATGCAGGGCCGGTTCGGGTTTCATCATGTTCCGCTTACCTCATCAATATTAAATATTTTGTTTGTGAATTATCTGCGGAATGCGCGATTCCTGCTCGGTGGCGCCGCGCGCGTGCGACACGCCTCCAAACCGCTCTCTACAATGAGATCAACCCATCCAGACGAGAGAACGACAATGAACACACCCAGCCTGCTTTCCTCCGCCCTGATCGGCGCCGTCGCCAGCGCGCGCTCGATGACCCCGATGGCGACCATCGCCGCCGCGCGCCTGGCCAAGCGCGACACGCCGGGCGAACTCTTCCTGCTCGACCGCCCGCTGTTCAAGTACGGCGCCCTGGCCATGGGCGCCGGCGAGCTGGCCGGCGACAAGATGAAGAGCGCGCCCGACCGCACCGTCTTCCTGGGTCTGCTGGCGCGCGTGATGAGCGCGGGGATCGCCGGCGCCGCGCTGGCGCCGAAGGGGCGCGAAAAGGCGGGCGCGGCGGTCGCGGTCGCCACCGCCGTGCCGCTCGCCTACCTGACGCTGGCCGGCCGCAAGAAGGCCATGGCGAGCATGGGCCAGACCAAGAGCGGCCTGATCGAAGACGCGCTGGTCATGGCGGCAGGCGCCGCGGTCGTGGCGCTGTCCACCCGGCGCTGACGGGCTGGGCCGAGGGCCGGGCCGGATCGACTACAATCGTCTGATCCGGCCCGTATGGGCTTCGCTACAAGACCGCCCTCATGACACGTCGCACCTGGTACTTCGGCTGGAACATCGTTGCCGCCGCCACGCTCCTCACCACGCTCACCGTCGGCATGCGCCTCGGCATCGGGCCCTTCTTCCTGCCCATGGCCGAGGACCTCGGTTTCAGCCGCAGCGTGCTGGCCTCGATCATCGCGATCGGCATGCTGTGCTACGGGCTGGCGATGCCCGTGGCCGGCTACCTGGTCGGGCGCTTCGGCACCCGCTTCGTGCTCATGCTCGGCACCGCGATCGTGGTCGCGTCCGTCCTCTGGACGGTGAATGCGCGTACGCCGGGGGCCTTCCTGATGGCCTTCGGGGTGCTGATGTCGGTCGGCCTGGGCTTCACCAGCCCGGTCGCGCTCACGCCGGTCATCAGCCGCTGGTTCACGCGCCAGCGCGGCATGGCGCTGTTCTTCCTGTCGACCGGTTCGATGGCGGGCATGGCGCTGCTGACGCCGGTGCTGACCTGGTCCATCGGCGCGATCGGCTGGCAGTCGACCCTGCTTGCCTTTGCCGCCGTGTTCACCGCCGTGACGGTGCCGGCGGCGCTGTTCGTGATGCGCGAGGAGGCGCCCGCGGGGACGGACCTGCTGCCCGACCAGCTGCGCGCGCAGGCAGCAGCGCCGCAGGCCGCGCAGGCCAGCCTGTCCTTCGGCGCGGCCTTGAGGACCTCGCCGTTCTGGAAGATCGTGGCGGGCCTGTTCGCCTGCGGCTTCAGCATGAACCTGCTCGGCACCCACGGCGTGCCGATGCTGATGGACCACGGCTTCGATGCGATGACGAGTTCCTACGGTATCGGCCTGATCGGCCTGGTCGCCATCCTCGGCACGCTGGTGCTGGGCCGGCTGTCGGACAAGGTCCAGCGCCGCAACATCCTCGGCACGATCTACCTGGTGCGCGGCCTCGGCTTCTTCGCGCTGCTGGTCGTCGGTACCCATTGGGAGCTGTATGTCGCCGCGGCGATCGGCGGCATGGTCTGGGCCGGCAGCATCGCCACCTCCTCGGCGATGCTGGCCGATATCTACGGCGTGCGCCTGGTCGGGGTCATGTACGGCACCGCCTATCTCGGCCACCAAGTCGGCGCCATGCTCAGTTCCTGGCTCGGGGGCTGGGGCTTCGAACACTTCGGCACCCACTGGGTCGCCTTCGGCAGCGCGGGCGTGCTGCTCCTGGCGGCCTCCGCCGTGTCGATGCAGCTGCCGCTGCGCGGGACCACACTGATGCGGCCTGTCACGCAGTGACGGCAGGCTTATCGGGCGACTACATTGAAAGTGGGCTCATAGCTCACGGGGAAATTGACAGAGCGTGCAATGAAGCAGAACTCATGGACTTTCTCGTGAAGTTCGGCTGCAAGTTTCAAGTCTGCTCCTTCCTGCACCGAAATGGTCGGCCGCAGGACTGCTGCAAGAAATCGACCCGCGCCGTTCGGCAGCGTCTCGCCGTGGCCGACCGGATCGTCACGGTAGCCGGTCACATTGACCCCGGCATTGCTCGCAAGGTGTAGATACCAGAGCATGTGGCAGGCGGACAAAGCCGACAGCAGGAGATCTTCGGGATTCATCCTGGCGGGATCGCCGCCGAGCAGGGGATCGTTCGAACAGTGGATGATGTCCTTGCCGGGCAAGGCGATGTCCCAGGTGCGGTCGTAGCCTTTGTAGGTGCGGGTTCCTTCTCCGCGGTTCCCGGTCCAGACGATCGACGAAACGAAATCGTGGTGCTTGGCCATGTCTTGTCCTTTCGTTTGTGGCACTGGTTGCTGACCGCGGCCGACCCGTTGGCAGATCTATTGTAGCGTCCGCTAACGACCCGAAGCGGACATCTACAAGCGATCAGTTATCAGTCTCTTTCGTCGGCTTCGAATGTGGCTGAACGGGCTCGACATCTTCGCCAGATAACAAATCCGACAAATCTTCAGGCGACAGCCGCTTTATCTTTTCTTCAAGCTTACGGTCATAGCTACGGTCGTTCGGGTCCCAGCCCTTCGTAGCTTTGCGCCCATACTGCTGAACGAATCGTCCTAGCTGGGCAGCGAGATGTGATTTGGTTCGCTTTGGGAGCATGGGGTAAGTGTGACACACAAAATTGAACGTCCGCTCTTGGCCGGTTGCGGTCGTTCGGTTGCGTCTGCTTCCGACCCGAAGCAATGGGATGGACTCCTCCTCCCCCTGAGGGCACGCAAGTGCCAAACTGGAGTTCCCACACTACCGGTTTAGGAAGAAGGAGTCCGTCATGAAGATTATCCGCGTTGGGGTCGACTTGGCAAAGAATGTCTTTCAGCTGCACGGCGTAGATCGTTCAGAAAAGACGGTCTGGCGGCGCAAGC
>NZ_PPXQ01000011.1 GCF_004798585.1 Massilia sp. Mn16-1_5 | reverse complement strand
CCTACTCGCACCGCTCGGCTATATACCGCCAGCCGAAGCTGAGGCAAACTATTACAAGCAACTGAGCAGTCAAGCCATTCCGGCCTGACTCACACTAACCGGCCTCCACGAAAGCCGGGGCGATTCAGAGTTCCGGGTTTGCTCCGTAATCTCGAACTGAACCGGCCGACCGGTCTTACGCTGCATGACGATCGCGCGGTGAAAGATGCTTCGCCCCTGCGAAACGTCCTTGACGCGCAGACTGACGAGGTCGCAGCCGCGCAGCTTACTATCGATAGCGAGGTTGAACAGCGCGAGGTCCCGCACCCGCGCGGACAACTGTAGACGAATGCGAATCGCCCAAATTTCCCGTAACTTCAACGGGAGCTTTTGCCCGACAAGACGTCCCTTGTTCCAGGGTCCTGCACTTTTGGCTTTGCTAGAGATCGAATCCATGAGGCCTCCGTGGTTGTGGAGTCCCATTGTGGGCACCTGGTGGTCCAGCAACCCCTAGCGCAGCCTTTGCTTGCCTTGGGAACAACCACGGCTGTACACTGAGCTGTATCGAACGGCCGAGATCGGCCAAAAACGGCCCTTCAACACATCCCAGCGAACGAACTACCGATCCAAAAAACTATGTCGAGCCGCCGCGTTGCTAATGTCCCAAAAGTTCGTCAACGTGATCTCGCCATCCAGTTTCCTTGGCTAATGGAGGTCGACCTGAGCGAGCGGCCCGAGAACGTTCAAACACTCTCGGTCTCGGTATTCGACCACTGGCTGTCGCAAGAAGAAGCGGGTGAGAAGCTAGAAAATGTTCCTGCAGTTGAACAGGCGCGTCGCGACGCCTTGCTCGGAGATTTTTGTTCTCGGATGGTTGGCTCAACTGAAGTAATCTCGTTCGTGCAGCGCGGCCGTCAATGGCGCCGCATAATTTTTCGCAGATTTTTGTCTGACGCAGTAATCTCCGAGTATTGCAGACCAGGCGGAGGTAGGGTCTTCGGGCACCGTCACTTTCAGGTCGTGCTTCCAGAATTTCGGTGTGCGTTTTATGAAAGCTGGGACGATACGTACCATTTTTTCTTTGTGCAACCGGGGATAGCAGAAGCTGCACGTGTTTGGGCGAGTCAGAGCGGTGTCTACCTGCTTGATCGATGACCTCACCTCGAGCGTCTGCAACGGGTCGTAAGCGGACGCTACAATACGTCTGCAACCGGCCAGAAGCAGTCGTTCAACTACCTTCGTATAGAAAGACATTTTCGCGCCGGCAATTGATCGGTATATTACCGCTTGCCTAGTAAGTGTTATCCGAACAAGAATTTCTATCCTCATCCATAAAAACAGGGGTGTATTTGCATGAAATCTCTACGTGTCCTGGCCTTTTCTTGCGTGGTTCTCATCGCTGGCTGTGCAGTGGACAAATACCAGTTAGCGACCCCCAGCTTCAAGCGAACACCTGCGGGGAACAATGGTGATGAGGTCGTCGTGTTGCTCCAACCAGTTTTTGCTGGTAAGCCCTTTTCGGAGATCGTGTGCGATAACACCGTCGGTGTCACATGGAGCCCGGCGGAATCCCGGAATATCGGATTTACCCAGCGCTATGCCAACTCAATCGCAAAAAATGCTCCCCAGCTGACCATGCTGGCTGCGTTGCCGGCCAATCAGCGCATCGGCATGTCTGCATCGGGAACCCTGCAGCCACTCAATGTCGATTCGCGGATTTTGGTACCGGTTGGACGCTACATTGCGGAGAACCTCAAGCTGGCGATTGGTGCCAACGGGCAGGTCTGTGAAGATCAGGAATGCTTCCGTCAGGCCATGCAGGAGCGGCCGGCCGCGCGCTTCGTCTCTGTCGAGTTCACAAAATTTCGCGTTGCAGAGGATCAACGCAACATGTTGACGATTGAAGCTGAAGGCGCAGCCACGGTAAGCGGTATCAATATCGCAAGAACAACTGTCCCAATTCGCAGTGTGGTCAACCGTAGCATTACCAGCGAAGGCATGTGGCATAGCGATTTTTTGCGGGCGATGAATAATATCGCGAACGAAAGCAGCTCAATAGTCGCTGAAAAAATCCGAACTGCCGGCCACTAATTGCTGCATAACGGACTGCCGAGGAGGGACTCAGCCTTTTCGATAAGGCGTTGTCTGCTTCGGGTCGAGAGCTGACATTCAGAAGACGAATCCTATTGAACAGGTCAGCTCTGGCATTCAAACTCGGCCTCAATACGAGTAGAGTGGGTAAGACGAAGGCTTGGTCCAAAAGTCAGGCTTGACTTCGTGTTCTGACTGTTTGACACAAATTCATTCGCGCTCGTCCCTCCAGCCTCGCATGCAGTTCAGCCGTCCTGTAAATCGCAGGCCTTTGCAGGAAGCGCGCCAGCAGCTCGCCGCGCTTTTGCCGGTACAGCTCATCAGGCACGCTGGCGTATTCGGCACGCACCTGCTCTTCGTATTCGGCGAAGCGCGCCGGTTCCGCGCCGAGGATCGCCAGGTCGACGTCGATCACCAGGCGGGCATCGCTTTCTTCCTCGGCCTGATGATGCGCCGTCGCCATGATCAACGCCTGGATGCGTGCAATCACATCCTGATCGGCACCGGCCGCGAGCAGCGCTTCGGCCGCCCACGTCGCACTGCGCGCCTCGTTGTCTGCTGCCTGCGGCACGTAGACGGCGTCGTGGAACCAGAGCGCGAGCGCCGCTTCGCCGGGGCGTTGGGTCAGGTGCGCGACCTGGTCGAAGAGGTCCAGGCATTCCGCCAGATGCTGCAGCGTATGGTTGTGGCGCTGCGGCTGCGCATAGCTGGCCAGCAGCCGGTCGAGCAAGGCGGCGTCCCCGGTCCGGCCGAGACTGGTCCAGTCACGTTTCCAATGTTGCTTGAAATCGATCATGGCGTTCACGATAACAGATCCGGAATCAGGGGCGGGAAGCGGGCGGCACGAATCCGGTGTCGCCGCGGTGACGCTACCGGGCGCTCCGCCATTTCTACCTCTGCCAGAATCTCCTTCCAACCAAAACAAGGAGGTTCGCATGAGCATCGACAAAGTCCTGTACCGCGCCAAGGCCACCTCGCAAGGCGGCCGCGAGGGAACATCGCGCAGCGACAACGGCGTGCTGGACGTCAAGCTGACGACGCCGAAAGAGCTGGGCGGAAATGGCGCGACCGGTACCAATCCCGAGCAACTGTTTGCGGCCGGCTATTCGGCCTGCTTCCTGGGAGCGCTGAAATTCGTCGCCGGCCAGGCCAAAGTAAAGCTGCCGGAAGAACTGACCGTCACCGGCGAAGTCGGCATCGGCCAGATTCCGACCGGCTTCGGCATCGAAGTCGACCTGACGATCCATGGTCCCGGCATGGAGCAGCAGCAATTGCAGGAGCTGGTCGACAAGGCCCACATCGTCTGTCCGTATTCGAATGCGACGCGCAACAACATCGACGTGCGCCTGAAAGTGACGACCTGATGTGATGTACACGGCGCGCCGGCCGCAGCGATTCGTGGCGCCGGCGCGACCACAACATTGCTGAACGGCTGGGCTATCGCACCGATCGAAAATATCGATTCGAGGCGGGTAGGCACCCACATATAATGGAGGCCCCTTAGCCTCCTATTCGCTCATGCCCTTCAGAAAAGAACCGGCCCACACCCACGGCGCGATTGCGCGCAGCGCGATTGTCCTCGTCAACCTCGGCACGCCTGACGCGCCGACCCGATCGGCGGTCAAGCGCTACCTGAAGCAATTCCTGTCCGACCCGCGCGTGGTGGAAATCCCGCGCCTGGTGTGGTGGTTCATCCTGAACCTGATCATCCTGCCGTTCCGCTCGGGTGCGTCGGCGAAAAAGTACCAGACGATCTGGACGCGTGAAGGTTCCCCTTTAAAAGTGCACACGCAGAAGCAGGCCAACCTGCTGGCCGAAACGCTGGAAGAGCGCGGCCACGAAGGCGTGCAGGTCCGCATGGCCATGCGCTACGGCTCTCCCTCGCTGCCGGAAGTGCTGGACGAACTGAAGGCGGAGAACTGCGACCGCATCGCCGTGCTGCCGGCCTATCCGCAGTATTCGGGCACGACCACCGGCTCGATCTGGGATGCCGTTTTCGCTCACTACAAAGACATCCGCAACGTGCCCGAGCTGCGCCTGGTCAAGCACTACCACGACCACGACGGCTACATCGACGCGCTGCACGACACGGTGCTCGCGCACTGGGACGCCCACGGCCGCGGCCAGAAGCTGGTGATGAGTTTCCATGGCGTGCCGAAGCGCACGCTGCTGCTGGGCGACCCCTACTATTGCGAATGCCAGAAGACGGCGCGCCTGCTGGCGAGCCGCCTGCGCCTGACGCCGGACGAGTACGTCGTCACTTTCCAGTCACGCTTCGGCAAGGCCGAGTGGCTGCAGCCCTACACGGCGCCCACCGTCGCCGAACTGGCGCGCCAGGGTGTGCAACGGGTGGACGTGATCTGCCCTGGCTTCACCAGCGACTGCCTGGAAACCTTGGAAGAAATTTCGATGGAAGTGAAGCACGATTTCGAGGCGGCGGGGGGCAAGGAATTTCATTACATCCCTTGCCTGAACGAGTCGCCGACCTGGATTATTGGCATGGCGGAGATTGCTGAACAGCATCTGATTGGCTGGCCGACCATGATGAGTCCGTCGCAGCGCGAGGCGGAGCGGCGCGATGCCGAACTCGGGCGCGAGCATGCGCTGCGGTTAGGCGCTTAAACCCAATTCGATTGCCGGCACCGGCGCATCATATCGGGCACTACCTATCACCACTGGGCGGGAGACCCGCCCAGCCTACGCCTCCCGGTCCGCTTTGCGGACCTGTTAAAATGGCACGTTTTGACGGCGCGTTCTACACCCCGGCGTAGCAGATGCACGCTACCGCAAGCGCGGTATAGACCACGACGGCGCTGCTGATCAATCGCAATTTCATGATGGCTCCCTTGGCCCTGGTTCTTGTTCTTCGCATGTTCTGATGCCTTGCAAGAATGGTAGAGCTTCCGGTCCGGGGAAGGATTACCTCATCGGTAAATCTTGTAACAATTGTTGTCAGGTTTTCTGCTGACGGCCTTGCAATACCCCTTGAATTTGTAGGAGATCGCCCCATATGCGGCGCTGTACGACAAGCAGCATCCGTCTAATTATTCAGCCAAGTATTTGATTTCAGGAGTGTTTTCGATGCAAGATCAAGAAAATCCAGAGGTGATTCCCCAGCCGGAGAGCGACGCCGCTGCCTCGGCATCTGCCTCCCAGGCAGCTGCCGCCCCCGCAGAGCCCGGCCTCGAAGAACAGCTGAGCGCGACCGAAGCCAAGCTGGCTGAAATGCACGACGCGTTCATGCGTGCCAAGGCCGACGCCGAGAACATCCGCCGCCGCGCCCAGGAAGACGTCAGTAAAGCCCACAAATTCGCGATCGAGAGCTTTGCCGAGGCCATGGTGCCGGTGCGCGACAGTCTCGAGATGGCGCTGAAGGTCGAAGCGCCGACGGTCGAATCGATCAAGGAAGGCGTCGAGATGACCCTCAAGCAGCTCACCGCCGCGTTCGAAAAGAACCGCCTGGTCGAAGTGATGCCGCAACAGGGCGACAAGCTCGATCCGAACAAGCACCAGGCCGTGGCCGTCGTGCCGGCCGACCAGGAAGCCAATACCGTGGTCAGCGTGCTGCAAAAGGGTTACATGATTGCCGATCGCCTGTTGCGCCCGGCCATCGTTACCGCAGCAGCACCAAAATAAGAAAAATTTCAGTGTGCTGACCGGCAAAAACCCTTGAAAGCACGCAGTTTTTCCCAATATTCCAAAACATCCGAAACTTAGCATTTAAAGGAAAATAATCATGGGCAGAATTATCGGTATCGACTTGGGCACCACCAATTCGTGCGTCGCGATCATGGAAAATGGCCAGCCTAAGGTCATCGAAAACGCGGAAGGCGCGCGTACCACCCCGTCGATCATCGCTTACCAGGAAGATGGCGAGATCCTCGTTGGCGCCCCGGCGAAGCGCCAGGCCGTCACCAACCCGAAAAACACCCTGTTCGCCGTCAAGCGCCTGATCGGCCGCAAGTTCGACGAAAAGGAAGTCCAGAAAGACATCTCGCTGATGCCGTACGCGATCACCAAAGCCGACAACGGCGATGCGTGGGTCGGCGTGCGCGACAAGAAGCTGGCTCCGCCGCAGATCTCGGCTGAAGTCCTGCGCAAGATGAAGAAGACCGCTGAAGACTACCTCGGCGAAGAAGTGACCGAAGCCGTCATCACGGTGCCTGCTTACTTCAACGACTCGCAGCGCCAGGCAACCAAGGATGCCGGCCGTATCGCGGGCCTGGACGTCAAGCGCATCATCAACGAGCCGACCGCGGCCGCACTGGCTTTCGGCCTGGACAAGACCGACAAGGGCGACCGCAAGATCGCCGTGTATGACCTCGGCGGCGGCACCTTCGACGTCTCGATCATCGAGATCGCGGACGTGGACGGCGAGAAGCAGTTCGAAGTGCTGTCGACCAACGGCGACACCTTCCTCGGCGGCGAAGACTTCGACCAGCGCGTGATCGACTACATCATCGACGAATTCAAGAAGATGAACGGTCTCGACCTGTCGAAAGACCCGATCGCCCTGCAGCGCATCAAGGCCTCGGCCGAGCGCGCGAAGATCGAACTGTCGTCGTCGCAGCAGACCGAAATCAACGAGCCGTACATCGCCATGGCGAACGGCGCGCCGGTCCACCTGAACCTGAAAATCACCCGCGCCAAGCTGGAGTCGCTGGTCGAGGAACTGATCGCCAAGACGATCGAGCCATGCCGCACCGCCATCAAGGATGCCGGCGTCAAGGTTTCGGACATCGACGACATCATCCTGGTCGGCGGCATGACCCGTATGCCGAAGGTGCAAGAGAAAGTCAAAGAGTTCTTCGGCAAGGATCCACGCAAGGACGTGAACCCGGACGAAGCCGTCGCCGTCGGCGCTGCGATTCAAGGTTCGGTCCTGTCGGGCGAGCGCAAGGACCTGCTGCTGCTGGACGTGACCCCGCTGTCCCTGGGTATCGAAACCCTGGGCGGCGTGATGACCAAGATGATCCACAAGAACACCACGATTCCGACCAAGTTCTCGCAGGTGTTCTCGACCGCCGACGACAACCAGCCAGCGGTCACCATCAAGGTGTACCAGGGCGAGCGTGAAATCGCTGCCGGCAACAAGGGCCTGGGCGAATTCAATCTCGAGGGCATCCCGCCGGCACCACGCGGCACCCCGCAGATCGAAGTGACCTTCGACATCGACGCCAACGGCATCCTGCACGTCGGCGCGAAAGACAAGGCCACCGGCAAGGAAAACAAGATCACCATCAAGGCGAACTCGGGCCTGACCGAGGACGAAATCCAGAAGATGGTGAAGGACGCCGAGCTGAACGCCGAGGAAGACAAGAAGGTCAAGGAACTGGCCGAGTCGCGCAACCAGGCCGATGCGCTGGTGCACTCGACCCGCAAGTCGCTGACCGAATACGGCGACAAGCTGGAAGCCGGCGAGAAGGAAAAGATCGAAGCCGCCATCAACGACCTGGAAGGCGCGATCAAGTCGGGCGACAAGGCCGACATCGACAACAAGACGGCCGCCCTGTCGACCGCTGCGCAGAAGCTGGGCGAGAAGATGTACGCCGACATGCAGGCACAGCAGGCAGGCGGTGCCGGCGCCGAAGGCCAGCAAGCCGGTGGTGCGGATTCGTCGGCCCAGGCTGACGACGTCGTCGACGCCGACTTCAAGGAAGTGAAAGACGCGAAGTAATTTGTAAGCGCGTACAACGGCCGAGCCGATGAATCCTAAAAGGTTCGCGGCTCGGTTTTTTTGCTCAGACAGTTTCGTTAAGTAGACAACAGCAAGGTGCCAAATGGCAAAGCGTGATTTTTACGAGATCCTTGGGGTCGCAAAGGGTGCTTCGGAAGAAGAGATCAAGAAGTCCTATCGCAAGCTGGCGATGAAGTACCACCCGGACCGCAACCCTGACAACAAGGAAGCGGAGGAGAAGTTCAAGGAGGTCAAAGAGGCCTACGAGATGCTGACCAATCCGGAGAAACGCGAGGCCTATGACCGTTACGGTCACGCCGGCGTCGACCCGAACATGGGTGGCGGCGGAGGCTTCGGCGCCGGCGGTTTCGGCGACGCCTTTGGCGATATCTTCGGCGACATCTTCGGCGGCGGCCGCGGCCGCGGCTCGAGCGGCCCGCAGGTCTACCGCGGCGCCGACCTGCGCTACAACCTCGAGATCACGCTGGAACAGGCGGCCAACGGCTTCGACACCACCATCCGCGTGCCGAGCTGGGACAAGTGCGACACCTGCCACGGCAGCGGCGCCAAGCCGGGCACGCAGCCGGTCACCTGCACCACCTGCGCCGGCCACGGCCAGGTGCGCATGCAGCAGGGCTTCTTCAGTATCCAGCAAACCTGCCCGAAGTGTCACGGCAGCGGCAAGATGATTCCGGAACCCTGCCCATCGTGCTCGGGCGCCGGCCGCATCAAGCGCAACAAGACGCTGGAAGTCAAGATTCCGGCCGGTATCGACAACGGCATGCGCATCCGTTCGACCGGCAATGGCGAGCCGGGCACGAACGGCGGTCCTTCGGGAGATTTGTACGTCGAGATCCACATCAAGCCGCATCCGGTGTTCCAGCGCGAAGGCGACGACCTGCATTGCGAAATGCCGATCTCGTTCTCGAAAGCGGCCCTGGGTGGCGAGATCGAAGTGCCGACGCTTACCGGTAAAGTCTCGTTCACGGTGCCGGAAGGTACGCAAACGGGCAAAACCTTCCGCCTGAAGGGCAAAGGCATCAAGGGCGTGCGCTCGGGTTATGCCGGCGACCTGTTCTGCCACATGATCGTCGAGACCCCGGTGAAACTCACCGAAAAGCAGAAGGACCTGCTGCGCGAGTTCGATCGTCTCACCAACGAAGGTGGCGCCAAGCACAGCCCGCAAAGCAAGGGCTGGATGGACAAGGTCAAGGACTTCTTCGAGTAAGCCGCTTCAAGACAAAACCGCCGGGTGGCATCAGCCCCTGGCGGTTTTTTCATGCCTGTGCGCGCTGCGCGTTCAGAAGCGGTGGCGCAGCCCCAGGGTAAATTGGCGGTCGCCCGTGCCGGCTTCCTCGCTGTTGCCTTCGGTGTAGGCCGCGCCATGGAGGTTGTGGATGCGTGCGAACGAGGTGTAGACGTCGCTGCGCTTCGAGAACGCATACATGTAGGCCAGGCCGAGCTGGCGCGCATCCTGGTCGAAGCGGGTGCGGTCATCCTTGCGCACGTAGCTGGCCACGACTGTGCTGGCGCCCAGCGGCATGCTTGCCGCCAGCAGCAGGTCGCGGCTGTCGGTGGACGCTACCGGCGCGGCGCCACCGAACAGCGCCTGCGTATTGTTCAGCGGCGAGCTGCCCGGTCCCCGGTTGAGCTCGTAGCCGAGGTGGGCGCGCAGCGGACCGAAGTCGTAGTTCGCACCCACCAAGGTATTGCGCGCGTCTTCGCTGCCTTTGACGATCGCCGTGTCGTTGTTGCGGCGGTGGTAAGCCACACGCGCATTGAGCCGGCCTCGGCTGTAGCCGAGCGAGCCGCCCCAGGCGCGCGCCGCCGCGCTGTCGCCGGCCACCTCTCCCGGCACATACATCAGGTCGCCGCTGAAACCGCTGAAGTCGGGCGAGCGGTACAGGACCGAATTGCCGGCCCGAAAGCCGGTCGGCGCCATCAGGTTGTTCGAGCGGATGATGCCGTTGCGCAGCGGGTCGACCACCACGTTCAGCGTCGTAAACAGCGGCGTGTCCTGCAGGCCGATCGACAGCGCGCCGTAGCGCCCGCGCAGGCCGACCAGCGCGGCGCGGCCGAACAAGGTGTTGTTCTGGGTCGAGTCGCCCTTGTCGGCGTGGATGCCGCCTTCGAGGACGAAGAAGGCGCTCATGCCATTGCCGAGTTCCTCGCTGCCGCGAAAGCCCCAGCGGCTCTGGGTCGCCATGCCGCTGGTGACGCGGGTTGCGCTGCCGCCCAGGCCGCCGCCGTCGACCGACAGGCCCAGGTCCATCACACCATAAAAATTCACTGCGCTTTGCGCGCACGCGGCGCCGCTGCCCAGCGCCAGCAGGACAAGGGAAAAACAGGTTTTGATCATGTTCGTCCCGTTGGCTCAGGTGGCAGGCAAGGCGTTGGCGCGGGCCTGCGGCTCCGGGATCGGCTCGATCTTGCCCATCACGAAGACAAAGCAGACGATGCCGATTACCAAAATCACACCAGCAACAAAGAACGCATTCGTGAAGGAATTCGTCGCTCCGACGATGATACCGGTGACGATGGGCGCGGCCGCTCCCATCAGGTTGTTGGCGAAGTTCATGATGCCGCCGATGGTGCCGGCGCCGCCTTTCGGGGCGATCAGCGAGGGCAGGGACCAGCCTACCGGCGCCGCCGAGGCCAGTCCGCCGAGCGCGATCGAGATCCAGAAGATCGCCCAGGCCGGATTGGTGGTCTGGGTCGCGCCGAACACGGCCAGGCCGAACATCATCCCGACCACCAGCACGGTTTTACGGACCTTGGATTCGTCCTTGCCCTTCTTGACCAGGTGGTCGATCAGCCAGCCGCCGACGAACAGGTCGGTGAGCGTGGCGAAGGCCCAGGGGATGGCGGCATAGCCGGCCGACTTCAGGATGCTCATGTGCATGGTCTGGACCAGGTAGCCGGGCAGCCAGGTCAGGAACAAATAAAAGGTGTAGCCGTAGGCGGCGAAGCCGATGGTCAAGCCCCAGACTTTGGACCGGGTGAGCAGGTAGCCGAGCATGCTGACGGCGCCGGCGTCGGACGGGCCTTCCGGCGCACCGCCGTTGTCCTTGATGTAGGCGTATTCGGCCTTCGAGAGCCGGGTGTCGGCGCTTGGGTCGCGGTAGAAGAAATAAAAGGCGAAGAAATAGCTGAAACTGAGCGCCGCGGTCAGTGCAAAACCCCAGCGCCAGCCCAGGGTCACCACCGTGATCGCCACCAGCGGCACGCCGATCACGTTGGAGAACTTGGCGGCGGCATCGAAAATGGCGGTGGCCAGGCCGCGCTCGTTGCGCGGGAACCAGTAGCCGGTCGCCTTGGCGCTGACCGGGAAGGCCGGCGCCTCGGCGATGCCGAGCAGGACACGGGCGGCGAAGATGCCGGCAAAGCCGCTCGAGAGCGCGGTAATGACCGAGGCCATGCCCCACAGGAAGGCGCCCCAGCGGCCCACCCGGGTAGGGCCGAAGCGGTCCATCACCATGCCGACCGGGATTTGCAGCAGCGAATACGACCAGGCGAAGGCACTGAACAGCAGGCCCATTTCGACAGCCGTCAGCGCGAACTGTTCCTGGATTTGCGGCCCCGCGACCGACAGGCCGATGCGGTCGATGTAGTTGACCAGCACGCCGATGCCGAGCAGTGCGCCGATGCCCCAGCGGCGGCGGCCGATGCCTTTGGTGGATGTGAATCTCATGTTGTCTCCTTGAATGTCATTGTGGATGGGCTCTAGCGGCCCTGGGTGTGCAGGATTTCCTGTGCCAGGTCGGCGGGATCCTTGACGATGTCGAGCCGCAGTCCCTGTTCGTCCGGCCCCAGTGGTTCGAGGTCGGCCAACTGGCTGTCGAGCAGGGAAGTGGGCATGAAGTGGGCCGTGCGCGCCAGCATGCGCTGGGCGATCAGGGGCCGTGCGCCGTCCAGGTGGACGAATTGCAGGGCCGGATCGGCCTCGCGCAGCAGGTCGCGGTAGCGCCGCTTGAGGGCGGAGCAGGCCAGCACCAGCCCCTCGCCGCGGGCATGGGCGGCGGCGATTTCGTCGCGCAAGGTGGCGAGCCAGCCGGCCCGGTCCGTATCAGTGAGGGGAATGCCGGCGGCCATCTTGGCGACGTTCTCGGCGGGATGGTAGGCGTCGCCTTCGAGGAAGGGCACGCCGAGCGCGGAGGCGAGGCGCCGGCCGACTTCGCTCTTGCCGCAGCCAGATACGCCCATCACCACCCAGCGCAGGGGAGGCTTGCTGTTGTTCATCGAAACTGTCTCGTGTTGGGTTGACGCTTTTGGTAGCGCTAACATTTTCGGGCAAGTCTACGCCGACGAGAAAATTTGTAAACAATTATTTATGCTGCAATGCAGCGTGCGCGCTGGAGCGCGTAGCAAGCAAAAGCCGCGTGGAATCAGGCGCTTTCGCGCGCCATCAGGGTGAAGCCGAGGTCGATCCGGGTCTGGGCAGGAACGGTGCCCTTGATGATAGCGCGCAACAAACTGGCCGCTTCATAACCCACGCGGTAGCGCGGGGTGCCGATGGTGGTGACGGACGGATTCATCCAGGCCGAGGCCGGCAGATCGTTGAAGCCGCAAATGGCCAGGCGCTCCGGTACGGCGATTCCGCGCCGCTGGCACTGGTAGATCGCGCCGTGGGCCAGGTCGTCGTTGCAGCAGAAAATCGCGTCGCAATCCGGGGTGACCGCCAGCATGCGGCCCAGCAGTTCGGCGCCAAGTGCGATGGTCGACGGATCGGACACCATGGTTTCCAGCTGTGGATCGTAGAGGCCGGCTTCCTGCATCGCCTTGCGATAGCCCTCGGCGCGCTTGAGCGTACGCTCGTCGAGCTGGGCGCCCATGAAACCGATGCGTTTGCGGCCCTTGTCGATCAGGTAGCGCGTCATGGTATAGCCCGCCTGCAGCTGGGAAAAGCCGACCGAGTAGCGGTTCGGATCGCTGGCCAGGTCCATCATCGACACCACGGGCAGGTTCGAGCTGGCAAGCAATTGCGTCACTTTCTCGCTATGGGTGAGGCCCGAGAGCAGGATGCCGGCCGGATGCGACTGCAAATAAATGCCCAGCAGCTTTTCCTCTTCCGCATCCGAATAACGCGTGTTGCCGATCAGGATCTGGTAGCCGTCGGCCTCGAGCGCGTCCTGGATGCCGGCCAGCACCGCGGTGAAGACGGCGTTCGAGAGCGAGGGCACCAGTACCACGATGACATTCGATTCCGCCGTGGCCAGCGCGCGGGCCGCGCGGTTGGGCACATAGGCCAGGTCGGCAACGGCTTGTTGCACGCGGGCGCGCAGCGCGGCGGACACCTGATCGGGGTGGCTGATCGCACGCGATGCGGTCATCGTGGCCACGCCGGCACGGGCCGCAACGTCGGCGAGGGTGGCGCGGCCGCTGGTGCGGCTTCTGGCGGTCTTGGTCATGGAAACAGAGGCAGGTTTGGTATCGTTATCATACCTTGACTGAAGCATAGGGAAGCAGTGGGCATTGCGACGCTTTCGACTTTCACTGTGTGCTTCCGGTGTTGCGTTTACAATACGCAAAGTTCACCAAATATCACAGGGCGCGTTCCGCGCCTTTCCTTCAGCAGGAGAATCCAATGGCGAAAACACCGACCGGCCTGACAGCTGCCGACCTCTTCGAACGCAACCGCAAGTGGGCGGCCACGATGGTCGAGGAAGACCCGGGCTTCTTCAAGGATCTGGCTTCGCAACAGGCGCCGGAATACCTGTGGATCGGCTGCTCGGACAGCCGCGTGCCGGCCAACGAACTGCTCGGCATGGCGCCGGGCGAGCTGTTCGTCCACCGGAATATCGCCAACGTGGTCGTGCACTCGGACCTGAACTGCCTCTCCGTATTGCAGTTCGCGGTCGACGTCCTGAAGGTCAAGCACATCATCATCTGCGGCCATTATGGCTGCGGGGGTGTGCATGCGGCCCTCACCGATACCCGCGTCGGACTGGCCGACAACTGGCTCGGTCACGTGCGCGACGTGCGCGAAAAGCATGGCAAGTACCTGGGCAACGTGGCCGGCGTCTCGGCCACCAACCGCCTGGTCGAACTGAACGTCGCCGAGCAGGTGATCAACGTGGCGCAGACGACCATCGTGCGCGACGCCTGGGAGCGCGGCCAGCCGCTGACAATCCACAGCTGGGTCTACGGCGTGCACGACGGCCTGCTGCGCGACCTCGGCATTACCGTCAGCAGCTTCGAGGAAATCGCACCGAAGCTGGCCTCGGTGCTGGACGGCTACCGCGACCGCGGGGAAGAGCTGTGAGTGAAGCAGCCGGCCCGGGAGAGCTGGCCCGGCTGCGCGAGCTGGTGCGCACTTTCGTGGACGAGCGCGACTGGGACCAGTTCCATACGCCGAAGAATCTGTCGTCGGCGCTGGCGGTCGAGGCGGCCGAGCTGCTCGAACATTTTCAGTGGCTGCAGCATGGGCGCATCGAGGAACTGGGCGACGAGAAACTGGTGCAAGTGCGCCATGAGATGGCCGATGTGCTGGTCTACCTGGTGCGCCTGGCGGATAAACTCGACGTCGACCTGATGGCGGCGGTCGAGGAAAAGATGCTCCTCAACCGCGCCAAGTATCCCGCCGACAAAGTGCGCGGCGACGCGCGCAAGTATTACGAATACAAAGACGTTTAACGAGGCAGTTGCGTACGTAGGGTGGGCTCTCCGAGCCCACGCGTTACGCACGTTCCCACTGTGCGTTGGCTGTGACCTATCGCCGTATGGTGGTCAAATCGTCCGCACGTAACGCGTGGGCACGGGTGCCCACAGGCAGGGAACAAGGCCGTTAGAACGTCACGATTCTTCCCCAAGCTGTCGTGCACTTGTGGTCCGCATCGAAGCTCGTCAAGGCTCTTACTCCGCCACCCGAGGCTACATCCAGCCCCAGCACCCGATTGTCCGTTACCGTGAACGCCGGCCACTCCGCCGGCACGCTGCCGCCGCTGTTCGGATTGCCCGTCTTCGCAAAATTGCTCCAGTAGGTCGTCATCGCCGTCTGCAGCGTGCGCCGTTCCTCGTTGCGCAGGTCTCCCAGGTTGTACAGGTATTGCAAGTCATACGAGTGCGCGGCGCCCTGCGGGAAGCTCAGGTAGTAATTGCCGTTCGCCACACCGACAGTCGGCAGCGCCGTCTGGTCGCGGAATTCGTACATGTAGACCGGTGAACCCTGCGCGGCGATGCGCTGCGAGGTGCGTAGCGCCGGGCAGGAGAAGCCGAGGTCGGTCGCCAGGCTTGATGCGGCCAGGCTCGGCTGGGTGGCCGGATTGCTGCCGTAGTTCGACAGCGGATAGAAGTTCGCAATGACCGCGTTCACGTCGATGCCGGTGCCCGCGGTCAGGCCGGCGATCGTTGGCGCATAGCCGGCGGCCGGCAGCGAGAAACTGGTGTTGGCCGGGTCGAAGTTGGCAGCCGCGGCGCGGCGCCCCGCTTCGTTGATGGCGATGTACAGCGCATACTCGTCCTCGTTGGTGCCGTTGACGGTCGGCACCTTGATGTTTTCGCCGGCGGCGAAAGTCGCCTTGACCGACTTCGGCAGCACTTTGCCGTCCACCGAGGGCACCATGATCGGTAGCGCCGTGCTGATGGCGTTAGCGAGATAGGTGCGGATGACCGAGTCCGGCAGGCTGCGCAGGCAGGCGGCCGTGACCGCGCCGGGATCGCAGTTGATGCCGGTGACGCCCGCTGCCCTGGCGCTATTGATCGCGGTGTCGACGATGGACTGGCTGACCGCCCCCATCTGCGCCGCGCTCAGTTGGCGGTCGTTGCCGTAGTTCCCGCTCTGGATCATCGCCTTCTGGAACAGGCCTTTCGAGCCGGGCGAGGCGAGGTGCGTCATGACGCTGAAGCCGCCGGCCGACTCGCCGAACACGGTGACGTTGTTCTTGTCGCCCGCGAACTGGACGATATTGTCCTGTACCCATTTCAATGCCGCCTGCTGGTCCATGATGCCGTAGTTGCCGGCGGCGCCGTCCTGCGCCAGCGTCGGGTGCGCGAGGAAGCCCATCGCGCCCAGGCGGTAGGCGACGTTCACGACGATCACGCCCTTGGTGACAAGCGGCGAGGGATCGGCATACACCGAGGCGCCGCCCGTATTGAAAGCGCCGCCATGCAGGTTAACCATGACCGGGAACGGGCCGAGTCCGGTCGGCGCGTGCACGTCGAGGTAGAGGCAGTCTTCGCTGTCGCCGGACAGGCGGAAGGGGCTGGCGCTCGTTTGCAGGCAGGGCGCCGCCGATTTGGTGGCGGCCAGCGTCGCCGTCCAGGGCTGCGCCGGCGCCGGCGCTTGCCAGCGCCGCTCGCCGACGGGAGGCGCCGCGAAGGGAATGGCGAAATAGCTGCGCATGCCGAGGCGGTCGACGGCGCGGACTTCGCCGCCGGCGGTGCGCACGACATCCATGGCGACGCGCGACGGCGGTGCCGTGTCGTTGTCGTTACCGCCGCAGGCGGCAAGCAGTACGACGACGCTCGAGGCGAGCAAGGGTTTCAGGTGCCGGGGGTGTTTCAACACGTTCTTTTCCACTGCATGTCTCCTGTTATGTTGGCCCGTGACGTGGGTCAATTGATCATAACGACTTATTGAACAGTGCGGAGCGAAGACGGCGCGCAAGGACGCCGGATCATGCAGCGTGGGTAAGAGGGGTGCAGTCAGCGGTGGTCGGGCCCGAGGATGCCGTCCGAACTGCCGATGCCGAGGATGTCCATCAGCTACTCGAGCGCGCTGCGGAACTGCGTGCGCGCTTCCAGGTCTTCGCCCTCGACGGCCTGCAAGGCGTCCCGGAACTGCCGCATCACCCAGAACTTGGTCGGATGCGCCGCCACGCCAGCGAGCAGGCGATCGAGCAGCGCATCCAGCTGGGCGCCGGCCGGGTTTGCGGACCGCGGCCGCTCACGGTAGGCCCGCAACGCGTCGAGCACCCGCGGCACAATGAACAGCGGGGCGTCGACGACGCTGGAGAGCGGATCGCGCGTGATTGTCATTCAAACGCCGCCCATGCAGATGTATTTCACGACCAGGTAATCGTCCATCCCGTAAATGGAACCTTCGCGGCCCAGGCCCGATTGCTTGACGCCGCCGAAAGGCGCGACTTCGGTCGAGATCAGGCCGGTGTTCACGCCCACCATCCCGGTCTCGATCTGCTCGGCCACGCGCCAGACGCGCCCGATGTCGCGCGAATAAAAATAGGAGGCCAGGCCGAACTCGGTGTCGTTCGCCATGGCGATCACCTCGTCCTCGGTCTTGAAGCGGAACAGGGGCGCCAGCGGTCCAAAGGTTTCTTCGCGCGCGACCGCCATGCTGGCATTGACGTCGGCGAGAACGGTCGGCTGGAAGAAGCTGTGGCCGAGTTCGTGGCGCTTGCCGCCCAGCAGCAGGCGCGCGCCCTTGCCCAGCGCGTCGGCGATGTGCTGCTCGACTTTTACCACGGCCTTCTCTTCGATCAGCGGCCCCTGGTTGACGCCCGCCTCGACGCCGTTGCCGACTTTTAGTTTGCCCACCGCGGTCACCAGCTTCTGCGCGAATTCCTCGTAGACGCCGTCCTGCACGTAGATCCGGTTGGCGCAGACGCAGGTCTGGCCGGCGTTGCGGTACTTGGAGGCGATCGCTCCCTCGACGGCGGCATCGATGTCGGCGTCGTCGAACACGATGAAGGAGGCGTTGCCGCCCAGTTCCAGCGAGACCTTCTTGATCGTCGGCGCGCACTGTTCCATGAGCAGGCGGCCGACGGCGGTCGATCCCGTAAAACTGAGCTTGCGCACCAGTGGGTTGCTGGTCATTTCGCCGCCGATCGCCTTGGCGTCGCCGATCACGACACTGAACACGCCTTTCGGTACGCCGGCGCGCTCGGCCAGCACGGCCAGGGCCAGCGCCGAATACGGCGTCAGCTCGGCCGGTTTTAAAACGATCGGGCAGCCGGCTGCCAGTGCCGGCGCGACTTTCCTCGTGATCATCGCGGCAGGAAAATTCCAGGGCGTGATGGCCGCGCAGACGCCGATCGGTTCCTTGGTGACGACGATGCGGCGGTCCGGCCAGGGCGACTGGATCGTCTCGCCGGCGACACGCTTGGCTTCTTCTCCGAACCACTCGAAGAAGGAGGCGGCGTAGGCCACCTCTCCTTTCGCTTCCGCCAGGGGTTTGCCTTGTTCGGCCGTCATCAGGAGCGCCAGGTCGTCGGCGTTTTCCAGCATCAGGTCGTTCCACTTGCGCAGGACGAGGGCACGTTCGCGCGCGGTCTTCCTGCGCCAGGCCGGCCAGGCCGTGGCGGCGGCCTCGATCGCACGCCGGGTTTCCTGCGCGCCCATGTGCGGCACGGTGCCCAGCTTCTCTCCGGTGGCCGGATTGATCACGTCGACAGTGGCGCCTTCGTTGGCATCGCACCATGCGCCGTCGATATAGGCTTGCTGGCGCAGCAGGGTCGGGTCTTTCAGAGTCAGCATGGGATCCTCGTTAGTATTCAGACACGTTCGATCCCACATGGTAGACCTTTTTCGGTGCGTTTGCCCCGAACGAAACCGCTCAGTTGCCGCGGTAGGTCGAGTAGCCATAAGGGCTCAGCAGCAAGGGGATATGGTAGTGCTGGGCCGTATCGTCGACCTTGAATTCGACGGGGATCTGCTCGAAGAAGGTCGGCTGGCGCAGGCGTGCATAGTGTTCGCCGGTATTGAAAACGATCCGGTAGACGCCTTTGCTGATCGGCTTGCCGGCCGGGTAGAGCGCGCGCACGCGGCCTTGCTCGTCGGTGACGGCATTGCCGAGTGCGCGCCAGGCTTGCCCGTCGCGCTGCTCGAGGGTGACGCCGACCCCGGCGGTGGGTTGGCCGCTCTGCAGGTCGAGGATGTGGACACTGAGCGGGTTGTCGGCAGCGGCGGCCAGCAGGGAGGCGCTTGCCAGGGTGGCGCCGAGGAGGATGCGGGTGATTGTTTTCATGGTGGGTTCCTTCAATGCGATGCTTAGTTGATGGATGGGCGCTCGAACACGGCATTGGTGGAGATGGCCGCCGTCGCGCAGGCATGGTCGTTGCGCGCGCCGCCGCCACCGGCCACGCCGATAGCGCCAACGACCTGGCCCTGCACACGCAGCGGCACGCCGCCGCCCAGCAGCAGGAGTTCGGGTAGGTAGGCCAGGTTGCGCGCATCGGGCTCGGCGGCGGCGTTTCTCGCCAGGTCGAGCGTGGCGCTGCGGGTCGATAAAGCCGTGTACGCCTTACGACGGCTAGCTTCGGTGTTATGCGGGCCGACACCGTCGGCGCGCTGGACGGCGACCAGGTTGCCGCCGCGGTCGACGAGGGAGACGACGATGGCGCGTCCCTGCGCCGCGCAGGCGGCGACCGCGGCGCCGGCAAGACGATTGGCGGCCTCGAGTGACAGGTCGGTGAGCTGGGGTAGCGCGGCCGAGGCCGGCTGGGCGAGCAGGGCGGCGCACAGCGCCAGGATGGGCTTGACCATGGAATTCCTTCGTTCGGTGATGCGGCTACTGTAGAGGCGCCTACCCCACAGGCGCGTGACGCGAAGATGACAATTCCGTCATGTTCGAACCAAGGAGCGCAGCTTAGAATGCGTCGCATGCACATCCTCATCATCGAAGACGAACCGAAGACCGGCGACTACCTGCAGCGCGGCCTGCGCGAGTCCGGTTTCACGGCCAGCCTGGCGCGCAACGGCCGCGATGGCCTGCACATCGCCGGCGAGGAAGAGGTGGACTTGGTCGTGCTCGACGTGCTGCTGCCGCGCATGAACGGCTGGGAGGTGCTGGCCGCCCTGCGGGCGAACGTGGCGACGGCCAGGCTGCCGGTGCTGTTCCTGACTGCGCGCGACGAAGTGCAGGACCGGGTGAAAGGGCTCGAACTGGGCGCCGACGATTACCTCGTTAAACCCTTCGCCTTCGTCGAACTGGTCGCCCGCATCCGCACCCTGCTGCGGCGCGCGCCGGTGCGCGAGGACGAATTGCTGCGCGTGGGCGACATGGAGATCGACGTCATCGCCCGCAGCGTCAAGCGCCAGGGCAGGGCCGTTGCACTGACGGCCCAGGAATTCAACCTGCTGCACCTGCTGGCGCGGCGCCAGGGCCAGGTGCTGTCGCGTTCCCTGATCGCGTCGGCGGTATGGGACATGAACTTCGACAGCGATACCAACGTCATCGATGCCGCGATCCGGCGCCTGCGCCGCAAGATCGACGATCCCTTCGCCCTCAAGCTGATCCATACGCGGCGCGGCATGGGTTATGTGTGCGAGGCACAGGCGGAGCCGTCCGCGTGAAGGGTTCGCTCACCCTGCGTGTCAGTCTCGCCTTCGTGCTGATCGTGGCCGCCAGCGCGGCGGGACTGGGCCTCTACCTGTATCACGCCTTCACCGGCGAGATCGTGCGCCGCGACGAGATCGCCCTGCGCGGCAAGCTGCGCCAGGTCCAGCAGCTGCTCGGTACGCCGGACGCCCAGACCCTGCTGCACGAACGGCCGCAATATTTCCGCGACACGATGAGCGGACAGGAGAATGCGCTGGTGCGCATCTTCGATGCCGCCGGCCGACTGCTGCTCGACATCAATCCATTGGACGAGCGCTATCCGGTGCCCTTGCTCGCCGAGAGGGTGGAGCAGACGCCGGTCGTGGCCTGGACCAGCCGCGCGGGTGCGCCGGCCCAGGTCGTCTCCGGCAGTGCCCGACTGGGCGGACAGCCGGTGCGCATCGTCGTGGCGCGCGTGTATGCCGACCGCACGGCCATGTTCGCGCGCTACCGGCGCCAGATCGTGCTGGCCTGTGGGGCAGCGGCCGTGCTGGCCGGCCTGCTGGCTTTCCTGATGCTGGTGCGGGGCCTGCGGCCACTGCGCGCGATCGCGGCCCACGCCGCCCTGGTGCGGCCTGGCCGCCTCGACAGCCAGCTCGACAGCGCAGGCGCACCCAGCGAGCTGCAGCCCCTGATCGGGACCCTGAACGCGATGCTGACGCGCCTGCACGACGGCTATACGCGCCTGTCCGGATTTTCCGCCGACCTTGCACACGAGTTCCGCACCCCGGTCAACAACCTGCTCATGCAGACGCAAGTGGCGCTGGCGCATCCGCGCAGCCAGAGGGAATACGAGGAATTGCTCGCCTCGAACGTGGAAGAATTGGAACGCCTGTCGCGCATGGTCGACAGCATGCTGTTCCTGGCGCGCGCCCAGCAGGAAGACGTGGTGCCGGTGCGCCAGCTGCTGTCGATCGAGGACGAGTTCGCCCGCATGGCGGAATTTTTCGAGGGCATGGCCGAAGAGCGCGAGCTCGAGCTGGCCTGCGCCGGCGTTGGCAGCGTGCAGGCCGATGCCCAGCTGCTGCGCCGCGCGCTGGCGAACCTGCTGTCGAATGCGATCCGCCACGCCCATCCAGGGACCACCGTCACCCTCGCGGCCGGCGTGCACGCAGGCTGGACCGAGCTGACGGTCACGAACCAGGGCGATCCGATTGCCGCAAGCGACCTGCCGCACCTGTTCGAACGCTTTTATCGGGCCGATGCATCGCGCGGCGCGGGCTCGACCGGGCTCGGCTTGTCGATCGTCCGCGCCATCATGATCCTGCACGGCGGCCGGGCAGAAGTACGCATCGCGCCGGGAACGGTCAGCTTCGTCTTGCTATTTCCTTGAAGCAAGCGCCGCTGCCGGGGCAGCCGTGTTGGCATGCTTCTTCAGTTAACGTTACCCTTTTGCCATGAAACTGCGAATTCGTTAGCAGATCCGCACGCTGTTTGCGCAGTAAAAGCATCGTGTTTGATCTGGATTAATGGCCTCTCGCGCTCGGACCAGATTGCTCGTATGATGATCCCAGTGCGCTCACGACAAGGTAGACACCATGCGCCCCATCGTCATCGTTCCAGCATGCACGCGTGATTTCGGCGAACACCCGTACCACGCGGCCCAGCACAAGTATGTCGACGCCATCGTCCTCGGCGCTGACTGCGCGCCCATGATCCTGCCGTCCCTCGGCAAGGACCTGGACCTGGAGACCATGCTGCAGCTGTGCGATGGCATCATGCTCACCGGTTCCGCTTCCAACGTCCACCCCAGCTATTACTCCGAAGAGGTGCTCGACCCTTCGCTGCCGCAGGATCCGGCGCGCGACGAAACGACCTTGCCGCTGATCCGGGCGGCGGTCGGACGAGGCATCCCGATCATTGCGATCTGCCGCGGTTTCCAGGAGATGAACGTGGCCCTGGGCGGCTCGCTGCACCAGGCGGTGCAGCTGGTGGAGGGTAAATTCGACCACCGCGAAAACCCCGAACTCGGCATGGATGAGCAATACGGCGATGCCCACAAGATCACCCTGGTCCAGGGCGGCATGCTGCACGGGATCGTCGGCGCCGATGAAATTCCCGTCAATTCCCTGCACGGACAGGGCGTCAACGAACTGGCGCCGGGGCTGGTGATCGAAGCGACCGCCGAAGACGGCCTGGTCGAAGCATTCTCGGTCGGCGCCGCACCCGGCTTTACGCTGGCGGTGCAATGGCACCCGGAATGGCGCATCACGCACAACCCGTATTCCATGAAGATGTTCGGCGCCTTCGGCCAGGCTTGCCGCGACTACCGCGCCAAAAAGCAGGGGCGATCATGACCACTGGCGTCCATTGGGAAATGCGCTGGGTGGCGCGCGCCGTTCCCTAGCTTGCCTCGTTCTCTCCCCACGTGCAGGACGCGCGTCGCGTCCTTGCGACTTCGAACAATTGAGAGGCAATGATGGCAATCCGCGAGAATTTTTCCTACACCGACATGGACGAGTGGCTCAATGCCAAGCGCGTCACCGAAATCGAATGCCTGGTCCCCGACCTGACCGGCGTTGCCCGAGGCAAGATCCTGCCCCGGGTTAAATTTACCGAAGAGCGCGGCATGCGCCTGCCGGAAGCCGTGCTCGGCATGACCGTGACCGGCAACTCGCCGGTCGGCGACGAGGCCTACGACCAGGCCATTTCCAGCACCGACCGCGACATGATCTTAAAAGCCGATCCGACTACCATCACGATGGTGCCGTGGGCGGTCGATCCCACCGCACAGGTGATCCACGACTGTTATTTTGCCGATGGCGAGCTGGTCGACTTCGCCCCGCGCTCGGTGCTGCGCCGGGTCTTGAAACTATATGCGGAGAAGGGCTGGAAGCCGCTGGTGGCGCCCGAACTCGAGTTTTATCTGACGGCGAAGAACATCGACCCTGACTTGCCGCTGGCCGCCCCGATCGGCCGTAGCGGCCGCGCCGAAACCAGCCGCCAGGTCTACAGCATCGACGCCGTCAACGAATTCGATCCGCTGTTCGAGGACATCTACGATTACTGCGACCTGATGAACCTCGACGTCGACACCCTGATCCACGAGATCGGCGCCGGCCAGATGGAAATCAATTTCCAGCACGGCGACCCCCTGGGCCTGGCCGACAAGGTCTTCTATTTCAAGCGCACCCTGCGCGAAGCGGCGCTGAAGCACGACATGTACGCCACCTTCATGGCCAAGCCGATGGCGGGCGAGCCAGGCTCGGCGATGCACGTGCACCAGAGCGTGGTCGATGTGAAGACCGGACGGAATATCTTCAGCGGCGAGGACGGCAAGGAATCGAAGCTGTTCCAGCAGTACATCGGCGGCCTGCAGCGCTACATGCCCTCGGCCATGGCGATCGTCGCGCCCTACGTGAATTCCTACCGCCGCATCGTGCGCCACACGGCCGCGCCGATCAACCTGCAGTGGGGCATCGACAACCGGACGGTCGGTTTCCGGGTGCCGGTCTCCGGTGCCCAGGACCGCCGCATCGAAAACCGCATCATCGGCGCCGACGCCAATCCCTACCTGGCCCTGGCCGTGACCCTGGCCTGCGGCTACCTCGGCATGGTCGACGCGCTCGAGCCGACCCCGATCGTCGAAGGAAGTGCCTACAAGATGCCTGTCGAACTGCCGCAAGGCCTGCCGGAAGCATTGAATCTGGTGCGTAACGAAACGCGCCTGCGCGAAGTGCTGGGCGACCGTTTCATCGACGTTTATTCCGCGATCAAGGAACTCGAGCACCAGGAGTTCATGACCGTGATCAGCCCATGGGAGCGCGAACACCTGCTACTGCATGTCTGACCAAACTAGGGTTTTCTAAACTAAAAGAGGTGCCATCATGGCAACCGACGAAACGGCGGTCCTTGCCGCCAGCATTGCTTCCTTGGGTCCATCTGGTGTGGCGGCGTTCGACACGCGCGCCATCCAGGAGCTCGACGCGGCCCACTTCCTCCATCCCTTCACCGATCACGCGGCGCTGCGAAGTCGCGGTGCGCGCGTCATCGTACGCGGGCAGGGCGTGTACCTGTGGGATTCCGACGGCCACCAGCTGATTGACGGCATGTCGGGTCTCTGGTGCGTGAACGCGGGTTACGGCCGCACGGCGATCTCGCAGGCGGTCTACCGCCAGATGGAAACGCTGCCTTTCTATAACAGCTTCTTCAATACCACCAACGTCCCGGCCGTGCAGCTGGCGGCCGAACTGGTGGCGCTCGCGCCGCCCCAGTTCAGCCACGTGTTTTTCACCGGCTCCGGCTCGGAAGCGAACGACACGATCGTGCGCATGGTGCGCCGCTACTGGGACATCCTCGGCCAGCCCGAGCGCCAGGTCATCATCAGCCGTCACAACGCTTATCACGGCAGCACCATGGCCGGGGCTTCGCTGGGCGGCATGGCCGGCATGCACGCCCAGGGCGGACTGCCGATCCCGGGCATCCGCCACATCGGCCAGCCGAACTATGCCGAACACGGGCAGGGCCTGAGTGAGAACGCCTTCGGCCTGGTGGCGGCCGGCTGGCTGGAAGACGAGATCCTGGCAGTCGGGCCGGACAAGGTGGCCGCCTTCATTGGCGAGCCGGTACAGGGCGCCGGCGGCGTCATCATTCCGCCGCCGACCTACTGGCCGGAGGTGCAGCGCATCTGCGACAAGTACGGCATCCTGCTGGTCGCCGACGAGGTCATCTGCGGCTTCGGGCGGCTCGGCACCTGGTTCGGTTCGGAACTGATGGGCATGCGGCCCGACCTGATCAGCTTTGCCAAGGGCGTCACCTCCGGCTACGTGCCGCTCGGCGGCGTGCTGGTGGGAAAACGCGTGGCGCAGGCCCTCATCGAGCAGGGCGGCGATTTCAACCACGGTTTTACCTATTCCGGCCACCCGGTCGCCTGCGCGGCGGCGCTGGAAAACCTGCGTATCCTGCGCGAGGAAAAGCTGATCGAGAACGTGGCGCTGGAAACCGGGCCGCATTTGAAAGCGGCATTCGCCGAGCTGGCGACGCATCCGCTGGTCGGTCACGCCGAGAGTTGCGGCATGGTGGCGGGGCTGAACCTGGTGCGCGAGAAGGGGACCACGGTACACGACTGCGTGCGCTTCGATCCGGCGCTGCACGTCGGCATGGTCTGCCGCGGCTACATGTTCGACAATGGCGTCATCATGCGCGCGGTGGGAGACCGGATGATCGTCGCACCGCCGCTGGTGATGACGAAGGCGGAGATCGACGAGATGGCGCTGCGGATCTGGAATTGCCTGGATCTGACGCTCGCCGAATTACGAACGCGTGGATGGATGTAGGCCGTAGGGTGGGCGCCCCGTGCCCACCAAAACGATGCGCCAACGCGGCGCATGTTCTCGGTGGGCACGGGGCGCCCACCCTACCGCTTACGCGTTGACCTGGATATGCTTCGGCGCTTCCGTGCGGTTCTTGAGCACCTGCGGGGCCAGCGAACCGACGAACATGCCGGCAAATGCCGCCAGCAAGCCGGCCAGCTGCCCCGGGAAGACTTCGCCCAGCGAGGAAATCTGCGGGAAGAACAGGATCCACACGAACAGGCCGGCCGCGATCGAGAAAATCGCGCCCTGGGTCGTCGCGCGCTTCCAATACAAGCCCATGACCAGCGGTACGAAGGCGGCGACCAGGGTCACCTGGTAGGCCGAGGACACCAGCTCATAAATCGAGGTGCCTTCCATCGCGATCGCATAGGCCAGCACCAGGGCCGCGAAGATCACGATGGTCATGCGCATCGCGAACAGCTGCTGCTTGTCGTTCATGCCGGGACGCAGATTCTTGAGGATGTTTTCCGTAAAGCTGGTCGATGGCGCCAGCAGCGTCGCCGACGAAGTGCTTTTAATCGCCGAGAGGAGGGCGCCGAAGAACAGGATCTGCATCACCAGCGGCATTTTCGTCATGACGAAGGTCGGCAGCAGGCGCTGGTAATCGTTCTTGGCGATGTCCATGGCGTTATCGCCCATCACCACGACCGCGGCGGCGACGATGAACATCGGCACGAAGCCGAACAGGATGTAGCTGGCGCCGCCGATCACGGCGCCGGTGCGCGCCGTCGGGGCGTCCTTGGCCGACATCACGCGCTGGAACACGTCCTGCTGCGGGATGCTGCCGAACATCATGGTGATGGCGGCGCCGAAGAAGAAGATGATGTCGGTGAAAGTCGGCTCCGGCCACAGGCGCCAGAGGTCGGCCTGCTGCGCCATGCCGAGCACGCGATCGGCGCCGCCGGCGAGGTCGGCCGCGAAGAAGGCGATGACCGACATGCCGATCACCAGCACGATCATCTGGACGAAGTCGGTGAGCGCGACGGCCAAGAAGCCGCCGACCACGACGTAGATCAGCACCGCCAGGGTACCGATCACCATGCCCATGGCCGGCGCCATCGCGCCATTGGTCAGCACCGAGAATACGAGGCCCAGCGCCGTGATCTGCGCCGCCACCCAGCCCAGGTAGCTGAGGATGATGGCCACCGAGCAGAACACCTCGATGCCCTTGCCGTAGCGCTGGCGGTAATAGTCGCCGATGGTCAGCAGGTTGAGCTTGTACAGTTTAGTGGCGAAAAACAGGCCGACCAGGATCAGGCAGGTGCCGGCGCCGAACGGGTCTTCGATGACGGCATTCAGGCCGCCCTGCACGAACCTGGCGGGGACGCCCATCACGGTCTCCGCCCCGAACCAGGTGGCGAAGGTGGTGGTAATCACCATGATCAAGGGCAGGCTGCGTCCGGCCACCGCGAAGTCGCTGGTATTCTTGATGCGCGTACCCGCCCACACTCCCCGCGCGAGCGTGCCCAAGAGGTAGAGCACGACACAGGTAATCAAGGTGTAGTTCATTTAGAAGCAGCTCCGGGGAGTGAAAAATTATCGGGCGGAAAATCGGCGATTATAGCGGCAGAAGCCCGTCGTAGGATGGGGTCTGCGCCGTTTTTCCTCGTGTTTTTATTCAGTTTGAAAGGAACACTGGCATGCCAACAACACCATGGCAGGAACGGGCCGCCACGCTGCGGATCGATGGCCGTGCTTTCATCGATGGCGAACGGCTCGATGCCCGCTCGGGCGCCCGCTTCGATTGCGTTTCTCCGGTCGACGGCCGCAAGCTGGCCGAGGTGGCGCGCTGCGACGGGCCTGATGTCGACGCGGCGGTTGGCGCCGCCCGCGCCGCTTTCGAGGATCGGCGCTGGGCGGGAAAGGCGCCCAGCGAGCGCAAGAAGATCCTGGTCCGCTTTGCCGACCTGATGCTGGAACACCGCGACGAGCTGGCGCTGCTGGAAACCCTCGATATGGGCAAGCCGATCCGCTACAGCCGCAGCGTCGACGTCCAGCTGGCCCAGAACTGCATCCGCTGGTACGGCGAGGCGATCGACAAAGTGTATGACCAGGTCGCGCCCACGGGCGAGGACAGCCTGGCCCTCATCACGCGCGAGCCGGTCGGCGTGGTGGCGGCCATCATTCCCTGGAATTACCCGATGTTGATGGCGGCCTGGAAGATCGGCCCGGCGCTCGCCGCCGGCAACAGCCTGGTGCTGAAGCCATCGGAAAAGGCGCCATTGACGTCGCTCAAGTTGGCCGATCTGGCACTGGAAGCGGGCGTGCCGCCGGGCGTGTTCAATGTGTTGCCCGGCTTCGGCCAGGAAGCCGGCCGCGCGCTCGGGCTGCACATGGACGTCGACTGCATCGCCTTCACCGGCTCCACCCGCACCGGCAAGGACATCGTGCAGATGGCGGGCCAGTCGAACCTGAAACGCGCCTGGACGGAATTGGGCGGCAAGTCGGCGAATATCGTCTGCGCCGATTGCCCCGATCTCGACGCCGCGGTCGCCGCCGCCATCGGCTCGATCTATTTCAACCAGGGAGAAAGCTGCAACGCGCCCTCGCGCCTGTTCGTCGAGGCCTCGATCAAGGATGCCTTCCTCGACAAGGCTTTACGCATGATCCCGGACTTCGCGCCCGGTGATCCGCTCGACGACGCCACCGTGATGGGCGCGATCGTCGACCCGGTCCAGATGAAGACCGTGCTCGGCTATATCGAATCGGGCAAGTCGGATGGGGCGCGCCTGCTGGCCGGCGGCAGGGCGGCGCGGGTCGAGTCCGGCGGGCTGTATATCGAACCGACCCTGTTCGATGGCGTCGAGGCGTCGATGCGGATCGCACGCGAGGAAATTTTCGGGCCGGTGCTGTCGGTGCTGTCGTTCACCGAGCTCGACGAGGCCGTGCGCCAGGCGAACGCCACGCCCTACGGCCTGGCGGCGGCGGTCTGGACGAGCGATATCGGCAAGGCGATTCGCACTTCACGCGCGCTGCGCGCCGGCACCGTCCACGTCAACCAGTACGACAACGACGACATCACGGTGCCCTTTGGCGGCTATAAGCAGTCGGGCAACGGGCGCGACAAGTCGCTGCATGCCTTCGATAAATACACAGAGCTGAAGACGACCTGGATCCAGGTCGGGTAAGAAAAAAGCGGGTTCGCGTCGGCGAAACCCGCTTGGCTGCCCGCTCAGGGCTTGTAGTACTTGACGGTGCTCTGCGCCGCGCCGGCGCCGCTGAGGGCAATCTTCGAACCTTCCGGGAAATAAAAGGTATTCGCCGAACCGGTGACGGTGACGGTGGCCGGCGTCGCGCTCGGCTTGAAGACGAAGGTGTTCTGGCCGCCGCCAACGGTGACCGTACCGCCGGCCTGGGCAGCATCGATCCAGAAGCGGTTCAGATTGCCGCCGACGTTGAGATCGGTCGCGCCCTTGAAGCTCAGCTGGTAGTCGCCGCTCGATGCGGTGGTCGACATGCTCGCGGTCGAGACGGGAATCCCCGCAGCCGTGGGCGGCGTCGCCAATGTCGTCGCAGGCACAGCGGCGGCGGGTGCCGGCGGATTGGAAGTCGCGGCCGGTGCGGCACCAGAGCTCGCGCCACCGCCGCCACCGCCGCAGGCAGTAAGCAGGGCGGCAACGAGCACATAGGAAAATGATTTAATCATGACAGTTCATGAAGTTGATTGAGGGAAATTCATCCTAGCAAGCTCCTGATTGCGGCCGCTTCACTCTTGCTACTCAATGATCTGCGCCAATGACCGGGGGGCATATTGCAGCGTATTGCATACGTTTCTCCAAAGGGGGCACCACATTCCCGGCCGAGTTCACGAAGCTGACCATCACCTGGATCCAGCGTGGATAAGAAAAAAGCGGGTTCGCGTCGGCGAAACCCGCTTTCTGTCGTAGCAGATGGCTATTGCTTACGGCTTGTAGTACTTGACCGTGCTCATTTCTGCGCCGGCGCCGTCGAGCTTGATCGGCGAGCCTTCCGGCATGTAGAAGGTGTTGGCCGAACCGGTGACGGTCACGGTGGCTGGGATCGCGGTCGGCTGGAACACGACCGTGTTCTGGCTGCCGCCGATGAGGACCGTGCCGCCCGCTTCGTTCGCGTTCAGCCAGAACGAGTTCAGGTTGCCCGAGGCGGTCAGGTTGGTGCCGCGGTTGAACTGGATGGCCATGGTGCTGCCGGAGCTGTCGGTATTGACCGAGCCGGCATAGAAGCCGATACCGGGAGAAGCCGGACGCGTTGCCAGGGTGGTCGTCGGGGCGGGTGCCGGGGCCGGTGCTGGCGCGGCTGCCGGCGCCACAGCTGGGGCCGGTGCCGACGTTGCACTTGCCGCAGCGGCGGTGCTGTCGCTACCGCCGCCACCGCAGGCGGTCAGGGAAGCGGCGATCAGGATCAGAGGGAAAAAGTGTTTCATGATTCAGGATGCGAAGTTGGCTTGGGGAAACAAATGTTAGCACCACGATTTTCCATGTGGAAATAAATTGCGTGGTTTTGCCGTGTTTCGAGAAAACTGTGCGTTTTTCCCGACAGTGGCGCAATAAATTACCTCGGCAATTCTCGCCAATTGTTTCATCTAGAGTCGCTTTGCTGCCTGTCTTTTAATGTTGCATGTGAATATTCACACTACTTGAGCAGTACACCGGACGGCCCGCAATACCGCACCGTGCTACATTGACCGGTCCAGAGCCGGGAGCCCAGATGAGTGCTGCGACGCTTGACGCCATGCGCGAATTCCTGCGCGAGCACGGCATCCACGAAGTCGAGTGCGTCATCACCGATATGACGGGGATCGCGCGCGGCAAGATCCTGCCGAAGGATCTCTTCCTCGACGGCGAGCACATGCGCCTGCCGAAAAGCGTCTTGCTGAATACCGTCAACGGCGAGCAGCCGAACAATCTGCCCTATGTCGGCGCGACCGATCCCGACATGGTGTGCGTACCCGATGCGGCGACGATGCGCGTCGTGCCCTGGGCTTCGGAGTCGGTCGCGCTGGTGATCCACGACTGCATGAATTTCGATGGTTCCCCGGTCGATCTGGCGCCGCGCGCCGTCCTGCGCCGCGTGCTCGGCCTGTATGCGGCGCGCGGCTGGAAGCCCGTGGTGGCGCCCGAAATGGAGTTCTATCTCGTCGCGCGGAATGTCGACCCGAACGTGCCGCTGATGCCGCCCATGGGCCGCAGCGGCATGACCGAACTCGGCCGCCAGTCCTATTCGATCGACGCCGTCAACGATTTCGATCCCTTCTTTCTCGAGCTCTCAAGTTTCTGCAAGACCCACGGCCTGGGCGTGGAGACCCTGATCCACGAAGCGGGAGCCGGGCAAATGGAAATCAATTTCGCCCATGGCGACGCGCTGGAGCTGGCCGACCGCGTGTTCCTGTTCAAGCGCGCGGTACGCGAGACGGCGCTGCGCCACGGCATCTTCGCCACCTTCATGGCGAAACCGATGGAAACCGAACCCGGCAGCGCCATGCACGTGCACCAGAGCGTCATCGACACCGCGAGCGGCCGGAATATTTTCACGCAGTCCGACGGCGGACCGAGTCCGCTGTTTTTCCATTTCATTGGCGGACTGGAAAAGTACGTGCCCTCGGCATTATTGATGTTCGCGCCCCACGTGAACTCTTACCGGCGCCTCTCTCGCTTCCAGTCGGCGCCGACCAACGTGCGTTGGGGCTACGACAACCGTACCTGCGGCATCCGCGTGCCGAACTCGTCGCCGGAAAACCGGCGCGTCGAGAACCGGGTGCCGGGCGTGGACGTCAATCCCTATCTCGCCATGGCGGCCACGCTCAGTTGCGGCTACCTCGGCATGATCGAAGGAATCGAGCCGTCCGAACCCACCGCCGACAGCGCCGAGCACATCCACGACGACCTGCCGCGCAACCTGGAAGACGCGATTTTGCGGATGCGCCAGTGCCCGCCGCTGTCGAACATGCTGGGAGACTTATTCGTGCAGGCCTTCTGCGAAGTGAAGGAACTGGAATTCGCGACCTTCAGCCGCGTGATCAGTTCGTGGGAGCGGGAGCACCTGATGCTGCTGGTGTGAAAAAGCGATCAGTCCCGGCTTGGTTTGACCGCTTGTACAAGATTACGTACAATTGGCTATTCCTTGGAGATTTAAACCTATGAACATCCTCACTTTTAGCGAGGCACGCGCCAGCTTGAAGACGGTGATGGACGACGTATGCAAAGACCATGCACCAACGGTTGTGACCCGGGTCAACGGCGAACACGTGGTGATGTTGTCACTTGCGGATTTCAACAGCATGGAAGAGACAATGTACCTTCTGAGCTCGCCGAAAAACGCAAGCCGTCTGATGCAATCCATTGCCCAGCTCAAGGCCGGCAAAGCCCACATCAGGGAATTACTGCGTAATGAACAAGAAGGTCCAGAACAAGAAGGAAGCTAAGCAATTCGCGTTTGCGTGGACTGATAACGCCTGGGAAGACTATCTCTACTGGCAAGAAGAAAATCCGAAGATCGTCGACGAAATCAACCGGCTTCTGGAGGAGTGCCGTCGCGATCCCTTTCGTGGCACCGGCAAGCCCGAGCCGCTCAAGGGCGACTTGACCGGCTACTGGTCACGACGAATCACCAAAGAGCACCGCCTCGTTTATCTCCCTGCAGACAACGGCATCTATGTCGTGGCCTGCCGCTACCACTACTGAAGCTGCGTTAAAAGCGATTCAGTATTGCTGTATCACCGTATAGCCGCCGCCATTCGCCGGCTTCGATTCAACGAGCGCAAAGCCGTCGATCTTCCAGACCAGCGGCTCTGCCTCGGGCGGCACGACGGCATTGTTGGCGCGCCGCGCCAGCGTCACGTGCGGTTTGTAGCTGCGCGCCTCGGGCTGCAGGCCGAGCGCAAGCAGGGCAGCAGACAGATTCGCGTGCAATTCGATCAGCTCGGCCGGCTGCTCGTGCGGTTCCAGTACGGCCACGCCATGCGGCCAGAGTTTCGGCACGCCGATCGACAGCGTAAATGGCTGGAACGGCACCGCAAAGCCGCGCCGCAGTTCCGGCACCCGTTCGCTCGGCACTTCGCCAAGGAAGTGCAGGGTCAGGTGCAGTTTATCCGTATGGACGGGACTGGCGCCACGCGGCCAGTCCCAGGCGTCGCGCCGTTCGCGCAAGGCATGCCGGATCGCCGGATCCGGCCACAGCGCCAGGAACAATCGCGTGTTCGGGGCGTCCATTGTTTCGTTTTTAGAAACAGTGTTCCGGAGCCGGGAAGCTGCCGTCCTTCACGCCGGACACATAGGCGCGCACGGCGCCTTCGATGCTGGCTTGCCCCTCCATGAAGTTCTTCACGAACTTCGCCTTGTGGCCTGGGAACACGCCCAGCATGTCGTGCATGACGAGCACCTGGCCCGAGCAGTCGGGGCCGGCGCCGATGCCGATGGTCGGCACCTGCAGCAGTTCGGTGGTTTGCTTGCCCAGCGCGGCCGGCACGGCTTCCAGCAGCACGATGGCGGCGCCGGCCGCCTGCAGGGCCAGCGCGTCGTTTTTGAGGCGCTCGGCGCCTTCGTCGGTCTTGCCCTGCACCTTGAAGCCGCCCAGCGCGTGCACGAACTGCGGGGTGAGGCCGATGTGGGCGCACACGGGGATGCCGCGTTCGGCGAGGAAGGAGACGGTCTCGGCCAGCCAGGCGCCGCCTTCGATCTTGACCATCTGGGCGCCGGCACGCATCAGCGCGGCCGAGCTCTCGAAGGCCATTTCCTTGGTGGCATAGCTGCCGAAGGGCAGGTCGGCGACCAGCAGGGCGTTCTTGTTACCGCGCGCCACCGAGGCGGTGTGGTAGACCATGTCGGCCAGGGTCACCGGCAGCGTCGAGCTGTGGCCGGCGCAGACCATGCCGAGCGAGTCGCCTACCAGCAGGATGTCGACGCCGCAGCGGTCCATGAGCGAGGCGAAGCTGGCGTCGTAGCAGGTCAGCATGGCGATCTTGTTGCCGGCCGCACGCATCGCCTGCAAGGCCGGAATCGTGACGGCCTTTGCTACCGGCTTGACCGGCGCAGGAGCCGCACCGCCAGTCATTTCCTGTCCCTGCAAATAAGCGCTCATGGTGATCCTTTTGAAAACAATTAATTCGACGGCGTAGTGTAATCCGACGGAAAAAAACCTGCCGAATGCGCCGATTTTTTTAGCTGCGGAAGATGAAATACACAGCCCCGACCAGGCACAGCGCCGCCCAGACGTAATCGAGCTTGAAGGGCTGGTTCATATAAAACATGGCGAAGGGCACGAACACGGTGAGCGTGATCGCCTCCTGCATGATCTTCAGCTGCGCCAGGCTGTACTGGGTGGCGCCGATGCGGTTGGCCGGTACCTGCAGCAGGTATTCGAACAGGGCGATGCCCCAGCTGATCAGGGCGGCGATATACCAGGCGCGGTTGTTCAGGCTTTTCAGGTGCCCGTACCAGGCGAAGGTCATGAAGATGTTCGACAGCACGAGCAGGCCCGCGGTCTGGAAGAAAACGGGGATCTGCATATTAATCCTGGTAAAGGCGCTCGATGGCCTGGTCGGCGACCAGCGGCAACAAGTCGGCGGCGCGGCCGCGGCCCGGAATCACCGTGTCGGGCGCGATTTCCAGCAGCGGCGCCAGCACGAAGGCGCGCTCGTGCATGCGCGGGTGCGGCACCGTCAGGGCCGGGGTGTGGATGATCTCGTCGCCGTACAGCAGCAAATCCAGGTCGAGCGTGCGCGGGGCGTTGCGGTAGGGGCGTTCGCGGCCGTGCGCCGTTTCGATCGCGTGCAACGTTGCCAGCAGCACGTGCGCGTCGAGGTCGGTATCGAGCAAGGCCACGGCGTTGATGTAGTCGTCGCCCGAGGAGTCGATCGGCGCGGTGCGCCACAGGCTGGAGGCGGCCACCAGGCGGCAGCCGGACTGGCGTCCCAGGCGCGCCAGCGCGTCGACAACGTTGCCGCGCGCATCGCCCAGGTTGGCGCCGATCCCGATCAGCGCGATCATTCCTCGCCGGCGCCCGCGGCGGAATTGGCCGGGGCGGCGCTCGCGCCTTCGCCGCCGCCACTGCGGTTGCGCGAACGGCGCGGCGGACGCTTGCGCTTTTCTCCGCTCGGGGTCGGGCGGTTGGCCTGGGTCACCAGGCGCTCGCGCTCGCCGGCTTCGGCATCGTAGAAGGCGGTCCACCATTCGCCGATTTCCTTGTCCAGCTCGCCCGACTCGCAGCGCAGCAGCAGGAAGTCGTAGCCGGCGCGGAAGCGCGGATTTTCCAGCAATTTGTAGGGCGCGCGGCCGGCGCGGCGCTCGAAGCGCGGCTGCATGGCCCAGATGTCGCGCATGTCGGTGGCGATGCGGCGCTGCAGGGCCAGGTTCTCGGTCTGGGTGTCGAGCACGTCGTCGGCGGCCAGGTGCAGGGCCGGGATCGGCGACTCGCCGGCGGCCCGATACGCCGTCCACTTTTCCAGCACCTGGTGCCACAGCAGGGAAGCGAACAGGAAGCCCGGCGACACGCCCTTGCCGGCCTTTACACGCGCATCGGTCGATTCCAGCGCCAGGGTCACGAACTTCATGCCGATCGGCTGCTCGAGCACGACGTCGAGCAGGGGCAACAGGCCGTGGTGCAGGCCGGCCGAGCGCAATTCCTTCAGGCAGGCCAGCGCATGGCCCGAAAGCAGCAGCTTCAGCATCTCGTCGAACACGCGCGCGGCCGGCACGTTGTCGATCAGCGGCGCCATCACGGGAATCGGTGCGCGCGTGGTCGGCTCGATCGTGAAGCCGAGCTTGGCGGCGAAGCGCACCACGCGCAGCATGCGCACCGGATCTTCGCGGTAGCGCGCTTCCGGCATGCCGATGATGCGCAGGGTCTTGTCACGGATGTCGGCGATGCCGCCGTGGTAGTCCAGCACGGTTTGCGTGGCCGGATCGTAGTACATCGCGTTGATGGTGAAGTCGCGCCGCGCGGCGTCCTCGTGCTGCGGACCGAAGTTGTTGTCGCGCAGGACGCGGCCATGCTCGTCCTTCGGCGCATTGGCGCTGCCGGCGCCGCGGAAGGTCGTCACTTCCAGCAGCTCCTGGCCGAACATCACGTGCACGATCTGGAAGCGGCGGCCGATGATGAAGGCGCGGCGGAACAGTTTTTTCACCTGCTCCGGCGTCGCGTCGGTGGCGATGTCGAAGTCTTTCGGCTTCACGCCCAGCAGCAGGTCGCGCACCGCGCCACCCACGACGAAGGCTTTATAACCGGCTTCCTGCAGGGTTTGGGTCAGGCGGATCGCGTTCGGCGACACGAGTTTCGGGTCGATGCCGTGTTCTTCCGGTCCGAGGATGTGTGCCTGGGTTGGATCGCGCTCGTCTTTCACGCCAAGGATTTTACGAATGAATTTTTTAATCATTGAACAGATGGAGTAAAGGCCAGCCCTGGGCATGCGCATGGCTGGCGAGCGCGGCGCTCGGGTTGGTGGCGACCGGATGCGAAACCACGGACAGCAGGGGAATGTCGTTGTGCGAATCGCTGTAGAAATGGCTGCTCTCGAAGCTCTCGAACGGCCGGCCCAGGCGTTCCAGCCAGGCGTGCATGTGCGTGATCTTGCCCGGTCCCGAGGTCGGCGTGCCGGCCAGTTTCCCGGTCAATTTCCCGCTGGCGTCCGTTTCCGGCATCGCCGCGATATGGTGCTCGACCCCGAACAGGCGGGCGATCGGCGCCGTGATGTAGTGGTTGGTGGCGGTAATGATCGCCACCAGGTCGCCGGCGTCCAGGTGGCGCTTGACCAGGTCCAGCGCCTGCGGGCGCACCGCCGGCTCGATCACGTCAACCATGTATTGCGCGCGCATGGCTTCCAGATCGCTCCGCGGGAAGCCGGCCAGGGTGCCGAGGGCAAATTCCAGGTACTCGACCGGATCGAGCACACCGGCCTGGTACTGGGCGAAGAATTCGTCGTTGCGGCGCGCATAGGCGACCGCATCGACGGCGCCGATGCGCACCAAAAACTGGCCCCACTCGTAGTCCGAGTCGATCGGCAGCAAGGTGTGGTCGAGGTCAAACAGGGCGAGCTTGTTCATGGTTTGGTCTCTGACTGCGTTGTTTCCGACTGCGCAGCATCGGCCGGGGGATGGGACAGCAGCAGGTCGCGCAGCAGGGGCAGCGTGACCGGGCGCTGGGTCTCCAGCGAATACTGGTCGAGGGCATCCAGCATCGTGGCGAGCGAGCGCATGTCGCGTTTGAAATGGGACAGCAAATAGGGTAACACGCTGGCCGACAGCGTCAGGCCGCGCGCCTCGGCCGCCTGGGTCAGCGCCGCGATCTTCTGGTCGTCGGACAGCCCGTGGATCAGGTAGATCAATCCCCATCCCATGCGTGTTCTCAGGTCTTCGCGCACCGGCAGCACGGCCGGCGGTACCGGCCCGGTCGAGACCATGTAGGCGCCGTGTTCGCGGATCTGGTTGAACAGGGCGAACGCATCGATCTGGGCCGCGGCCGACAGGCGGTCGCAGTCGTCCAGCAAGTAAAGCGAAATGTCCGGCGAATACACGAAGTCGCCGCTCGGGGCATCGGCCGCGATGTAGCGCGAGTTCGGGGTGGCGGCCAGGGCCTGCAGCAGGTGGGTCTTGCCGGCGCCCGTGTCTCCCCACAGGTAGGCGAAATGCTCGCGCGATGCACGCTGCGCGAACTGGTGCATCAGATGCGCCAGTTCGGCATTTTCCCCGACCTGGAAGGTATCGAGGCTGTGCGCCGGCTCGGCGCCTAGATCGAGCACCAGCTGTTTCATGGCGTTCGTTTCATCCTGGAAGTGTCATACGCATGCAGCATTATAAAAGCTGTCGCGCAGACAAGGGCAAAGCCGGGGTGCGCAGGCGTGAAACCCGCTGCGCCAGTGCCGTCGGGAGCGCCGGCGCGAGGGCAGGCTGGGTAGGCTCCGGATGGCGGGAAAAATGGCATGTTTTTGTTGTTATCTCGGTTTGGCAGGGGTGGGCCGGGCCGTTTTGTTAAAATAGCGGATTGACTGAAACAGGTCTTCGCCTTCTATTTTACCGCCTCCGCTGCCAAATACCATGAGCCAACCATCTAATGTTTCTCTCTCCTACCGCGACGCCGGTGTCGATATCGACGCCGGCGACGCCCTGGTCGAAGCGATCAAGCCGTTTGCCAAGCGCACCATGCGGGAAGGCGTGCTCGGCGGTATCGGTGGTTTCGGCGGGCTGTTCGAGCTCAGCAAGAAGTTCAAGGAACCGGTGCTGGTCTCGGGTACCGACGGCGTCGGCACCAAGCTGAAACTGGCCTTCGAGCTGAACCGCCACGACACGGTCGGCATCGACCTGGTCGCCATGAGCGTGAACGACATCCTGGTGCAGGGCGCCGAGCCGCTGTTCTTCCTCGACTATTTTGCCTGCGGCAAGCTGGACGTGGCGACGGCGACGGCCGTGGTCAAGGGCATCGCCCAGGGCTGCGAACAGTCCGGCTGCGCCCTGCTGGGCGGCGAAACCGCCGAAATGCCGGGCATGTACCCGGACGGCGAATACGACCTGGCCGGCTTCGCCGTCGGTGCGGTGGAAAAATCGCAGATCATCGACGGCAGCAAGATCGTGCCGGGCGACGTGGTGCTGGGCCTGGCTTCGTCGGGCATCCACTCGAACGGCTACTCGCTGGTGCGCAAGATCATCAGCGTCGCCAAGCCCGACCTGGAAGCCGATTTCCACGGGCGCAAGCTGGCCGACGTGCTGATGGCGCCAACCCGCCTCTACGTCAAACCGCTGCTGGCGCTGATGGCGTCGATGGAAGTGAAGGGCCTGGTGCACATCACCGGTGGCGGCCTGGTCGAAAACATCCCGCGCGTGCTGCAGGAAAACCTGACCGCCGTGCTCGACGGACAATCGTGGACGATGCCGCCGCTGTTCCAGTGGCTGCAGCAGCACGGCGGCGTGGCCGACGCCGAGATGCACCGCGTGTTCAACTGCGGCATTGGCATGACGGTCATCGTCTCCAAAGAGAACGCGGACGCGGCCATGGCCCAGCTGCGGGCGGCGGGCGAGACCGTGTACCGGATCGGCGAGATCCGCGCGCGCGAAGAGGGTCAGGCGCAGACTGTGGTGCTGTAAGCCTGCGGCAGCACCCGGCATGAAGAAAAGGCGCCCCGCGGGGCGCCTTTGTCGTATCGGACCTGCAGTTCAGTTGGCCTTTGCGCCGCTGCCGATGTTCTTGTCGAGGAATTTCTCGACCCGGCTCCAGAAATCGACCCGGTTCTTCGGCAGGCTCCAGCCGTGGCCCTCGTCCAGGTACTCGATCCACTCCACCTGCTTGTTGTGCGGCTTGACGGCATCGAGGAATTTGCGGCCGTGGTACATCGGCACGCGCTGGTCGACGCCGCCGTAGGCCAGCAGCAGCGGCGCCTTGATGCGCGCGGCCTGCTCGATCGGCGAGGTGGCCTTCAGTTGGGCCGCATCCTTGACCCGGTCGCCGACCAGGTCGGGCATGCCGTACTGTTTCCATTGCTCCGACATGTCGGAAGTGAAGCTCCAGTGACCGTCGTAGAGCAGGTTGATGTCGGTGACGCCCACCCAGCCGACGCCGCATTTGTACAGGTCGGGGTCGTTTGCCAGCCCCATTAGCACGGCATAGCCGCCATAGCTGGCGCCGGCGATGCAGATGCGCTTGGGATCGGCAATGCCCTGGGCAATTGCCCAGCGCGCGCCGTCGGCGATGTCGTTCTGCATCGCCAGGCCCCATTGCTTCCAGCCGGCGCGGAAGTGCTTGTCGCCATACCCGGTGCTGCCTCGGAAGTCGGGTTCCAGCACCGCATAGCCGCGCGACGCCAGGAATTGCGTGTCCGGCTTCCAGCCCCAGCGGTTGCCGCGCAGGTAAGGGCCGCCGTGCACCAGCACCACCAGCGGCGCCTGCTTGGCGCCGCCGGGCGGCAGCGTCAGCAGGGCCGGAATCTCCATGCCGTCGCGCGCCTTGTAGCGCACTGGGTCCTGTTGGCCCATGGCGCGCAGGTCCAGGCCGGGGTAGGCTTCGCCCACCGGATCGAGCGCGCCCGTGCGCAGGTTGAACAGCGTGTAGGCTAGCGGCCGCACGTCCGAGAACGAGCGCACCAGCGCCCACTCCGCCCCGTTCTGAGCCGGGAAGGACATCAGGTTGACCGTGCCGGGCAGGGCCGCATCGAGTTTTTTCTGGGCCTCGGCCATGGCGGGATTGAACCAGACGATGCTGTCGGCGTCGGTCCGCACCCGCGCGCCGGCCACCTTGTCGCCGCTGTACACCAGGTCCCCCGTGAAATCGTAGCCGGGGGTGACGACCAGCGGCTCCGGCTTCGGTTTGCCGGTGGCGAGATCGACCGTTACTAGTCCCGTCGTATCGCTGTTGCCGTAGGCGGTCGCGAACAGAGTGCCGTCGCTGCCGAAGCCCAGCGGCTCGAAGGCGTCCTTGCCGCCCTTGTAGCTGTCGAAACTGCTCAGCACGCGCCACTGGCCGTTCGCGGGATCGAGGTAGTGAATGGTGGTGACGCCTTTTTCGCTCGACATGGCCAGGCGCGGCTCGCCCTTGTGGTCGAGCATCCAGCCGTGGACCCGGCCCGGACGCGGCACCGTCTGGGTGGCGGCCGTGATCGTGTTCAGCCGCAGCAGGTTGACGTTGCGTACCTCGCTGCCTTCCAGGAACTCGACGCTCTCGACATACACGGAGTCGGAATTCTGGGCGCCGCGCTGGTCGAGCATGAAGGTATGCCAGGGCAGGACCTTGTGTGCGATATGCGAGCCGATCGACATGGGCGGCTCGCCGCGGCGCCCCGCAAGCTGGCGCAGGTTGCCGCCGTCGCGGTCGACCGCAAACAGTCCGGCCGCCATCTCCACGCCGCCCGGGGCGATCTGGTGGTCGGTCAGGTCGAACAGCAGGCGGCCATTGTTGACCCATTCGAAGCGGCGGACGTCGGCGTTCTGGTAGCCGGCGACCGTCTTCGCCGTCTTCTTTTCCAGGTCGATCACGATCAGGTAGGCGCGCCGCCCGGACGCGCCGGAAATGGCGGCGAGGTAGCGTGCGTCGGGAGACAGGCTGGCAGCGGCGAGTTGCGGATTGACGAAGAAGCGTTCGATCGGCGGCGTGGGCACGGAAGCGGGGGCGCGGGCGGCGTGCAGCGGCGCGGCGGCGGCCAGCAGCAGCGCCAGCGCGCCGCCGAGCCGACGCATGGGAATGCGTGGGAGCATGTTGTCTCGTTCAGGATATTGTTGTCGTGATGCCGTGGCATCGGGCCACGCAGCATAGCAGGTGGCGCCGCGTCTAAACCTATCAAAATGTCACGGTAGCATCGAATCAGGACCGGTCCGGATGCAGCACCCTGGGTACCCGCGCCCCGCGCAGCCGGAACGCATCCGGCATGCCCGATCCGAGCAGCGGGCGCAGGTAGAGCCTGAAGGCATCCGTCACGTCGGTGCCGCTCTCGCTGATGAATTCGTCTTCCATGGTGCGCGTCTTGCCTGCGACCTGGTCCAATGGCAGCAGGTCGTAGTCCACCGAATAAAAGCCGGTGCGGCGGATCACGACCGAGCCGTCGCGCTCGCCCCACATCGCGAACTGCACCGCCTTCTCGCCGACTTCCCGCGCCTCGCGCTGGTCGACGTCGGACACGCAGCCGATGAAGGAGCGCTGCAGGTAGCCGAAGGTGTCGCCGCGCACGCGCTTGATGCCGAGTTTCGACTTGATCTCCTCGCACAGCAGGTCGGCCAGGGCGCCGGTGCCGGACAGTTGCACGTTGCCGTGCGCATCTTTTTCGATTTCTTTTGCCAGCAGGGTCACGATCGGCTCGCCCGCCGCGTCGTGCACACCCTCGGAGACGGCGATCACGCAGCGTCCGTAGCGGGCATAGGTCGCCTTCACGTCGGCCAGGAAGCGCTCCAGCTCGAACGTGCGTTCGGGTAGGTAGATCAGGTGCGGCCCATCGTCGGGGAACTTTTTACCCAATGCCGAGGCCGCCGTGAGAAAGCCCGCATGCCGGCCCATGACGACGCCGACGTACACGCCGGGCAGGGCGGCATTGTCGAGATTGGCACCGGCAAAGGCCTGGGCAACGAAGCGCGCCGCCGAGGGAAAGCCCGGCGTGTGGTCGTTGCCGACCAGGTCGTTGTCGATGGTTTTCGGGATGTGGATTGAGCGTAGCGGATAGCCGGCCGCGTGCGCTTCCTCGCTGACGATGCGCACCGTGTCGGCTGAATCGTTGCCGCCTATGTAGAAGAAATGTTCGATCTCGTGCGCACGCAGGACCTCGAAGATGCGCTGGCAATAGGCCATGTCCGGCTTGTCGCGGGTCGAGCCAAGTGCGGAGGACGGTGTGGCCGCCACCAATTCGAGGTTGTGGCTGGTTTCCTGGGTCAGGTCGAGGAAGTCCTCGTTGACGATGCCGCGCACGCCGTGCAGGGCGCCATAGATGCGGTTGACGTTACGAAAGCGCCGCGCTTCCAGCGTCACGCCCACCATCGACTGGTTGATGACGGCGGTCGGACCGCCTCCTTGTGCAACGAGGATTTTGCCGGACGACATGACACCTCCTTTACGTGGGTAGGGTGCGCATTCATGCGCACGCGGTGCCACGGGCGCGTGTCGAAATGCGTTTTCGACACGCATACGCCGCACCGCGTGCGCATGAATGCGCACCCTACAATATCACCGGTCTGCGGGCACGGCCATACGCTCAGGATATCGTCGCTTAATTGCTACTCCGGCGCCCGAATATAGTCGACCAAGGCATCACTACCCCGTGCCGGCGGCGCCGTCAGCAGGCTGGCGACGACCACCGCCAGCATCCCCGCCGGCACCCCGAAGATACCGGCCGACATCGGCGCGATGTCGAACCAGGCTGCGTCCATGCGCCCGCCCAGCATCGGGTGCACGCGGATCATGTAGTAGAGGCAGACCAGGAAGCCGCTCACCATGCCGGCGATCGCCCCGGCGTGATTCGCGCGCTTCCAGAACACGCCCAGCACCAGCGGCGGGAACAGGGCCGAGGCCGCCAGCGAGAAGGCGGCGCCGACCAGGGACAGGATGTCGGCCGGCTTTTGCGAGGCGGCATAGGCGGCGATGAAGGCCACCGCCAGCAGCAGGAGTTTCGAGATCGTCACCCGCTTCTGGGTCGAGGCGCCGGGATCGACGATCTTGTAATAGATGTCGTGCGAGAGCGCGTTCGAGATCGCCAGCAGCAGGCCGTCGGCGGTGGACAGGGCCGCCGCCAGGCCGCCGGCCGCCACCAGCCCCGAGATCACGTAGGGCAGGCCGCCGATCTCGGGCGTGGCCAGCACCAGCACGTCGCCGTCGATCGCGATTTCCGCCAGCTGCACCAGGCCGTCGCCGTTGATGTCGGTAACCTGGATCAGCGGATTCACCTTGTCGATATTCCCCCAATAGGAGATCCAGGTCGGCAGCGAAGAAAAATCGCTGCCGACCAGGCTCGTATAGATGTCGTATTTCGCCAGCACGGCCAGCGCCGGAATGCTCAGGTAGATCAGCAGGATGAAGAACAGGGTCCAGAATACCGAGACCCGGGTCTCGTGCACCGAGGGCGTGGTGTAGGAACGCATCAGGATGTGGGGCAGGGCGGCGGTGCCGAACATCAGGCAGAACACGAGCGCCAGGAAGTTGTTGCGGCGCGCATTCGATTCCGCCTCGGTCGCGCCGGCGAAGGGGGCGGCATGCGGTTGCGGCGGCTGGGCCCGGGCCAGCAGGCGAGATCTCTGCTCGCGCCACAGGGCTTCGGCCTCGTCCGCCGTCTTCGGGTACGCCGCCAGCGCGCGTTCGGCGTTGCGTACGTCGGCCAGCGACAGGTTGCGCAGGCGCGCCGTATCCAGCCGCCGCTGCGCCTCGACCTTGCCCTGTTCCCAGGAGGCGGGCAGCGCGGCCAGGCGTTCCTGGTAGGCGTCGGCCTCCTTCTGGAAGCGGGCGCGCACCTCGTGCTCGCGTGGGTCGGCGGCCAGCTGCGCTTCGCGCTGGGCCAGCTTCGGCAGCACCGAACCGTAGGCCACCTGCGGCAGCGGATTGTCGGCGTGCTTGGCCGACAGCCACATGGTCGGAATCAGGAAGGCGACCAGGATGATGATGTACTGCGCCACCTGCGTCCAGGTGATCCCGCGCATGCCGCCCAGGAAGGAGCAGACCAGGATACTGGCCAGTCCCAGGAAAATGCCGACCGAGAAGTCGACGCCCGTGAAGCGCGAAGCGATCAGCCCGACGGCATAGATCTGCGCCACCACGTAGATGAAGGAGACGATGATGGTGGCGCCGACGGCCAGCGCCCGCACCGGCCCGCCGCGCCCGCCCGCGCCGCCGCCGTAGCGCGCAGCCAGGTAGTCGGGAATCGTGTACTGGGCGAACTTGCGCAGGTAAGGCGCGATCAGGAGCGCGACCAGGCAATAGCCGCCGGTCCAGCCCATGATGTAGGCGAGGGCGTCGAAGCCGGACAGGTACAGGCCGCCCGCCAGGCTGATGAAGCTGGCCGCCGAGATCCAGTCGGCGGCCGTGGCCATGCCGTTGAACAGGGCCGGCACGCGGCGGCCGGCGACATAGTATTCGGTGACGTTCGAGGTGCGGCTGACGACGCCGATGGTGGCGTACAGCACGATGGTGGCGAACATGAACAGGTGGCCGATCCACAGGCGCGGCATGCCTTCGTTTTCGAGCACCGTCAGGGCCAGCAGGAAGCCGGCGAAGCAGACGCAGAACCAGGCGTAGTAACCGGAGAGGCGGCGGAAATAGCGCTTCTGGCGGGTCATGCATTCACCCCGGCCTCATTTCCCATGGTGCGCGCCAGGTCGCGGTCGTAGCGGCGCATGCGCCAGGCGTAGACGCCGATGATCGCCAGGCAGATCAGGGAAGCACCCTGGGCCGCCATGTAGAAGGACAGCGGCCAGCCGAAGATCGTCACCCGAGCCAGTTCGCGCGCAAAAAACACGGTGCAGAAGCCGGTCGCCAGCCACAAGGCCATCAGCACGAAGGTCAAGCGGCGCGTGCGGCGCCAGTGGGTGGCGCGGGCCGCCAGCAGACGGCGCTGGCGCTCCAGGTCGGGTTCGTTTGGTGGCGCGGTTTCAGGTGGCATCGAGGGCGTCGTCGACAGGTGGCGGGAAGGTCAGCCGGAACAGGCTGCCCGGGAATTTGGCCGAATGGCTGCGCGGATTATTAAAAATGTCGACCTCGGCGCCGTGCTGGCCGGCGATCTCGCGCACGATGGCCAGTCCCAGGCCGCTGCCGCTCGCGCTCGAGCCGAGGATGCGGTAGAAGCGCTCGAACACGTGGGCGCGCTCGCTCGGCGCGATGCCCGGCCCGGTATCCTCGACTTCGAGCAGGGCGACGTCGCCGTCGCGCCGCACGCGCACGGTGACGCTGCCGCCGGCCGGGGTGTAGCGCAGGGCGTTGTCGATCAGGTTCGACAGCAGCTCGCGCAGCATCAGGGCGTTGCCGGCGATGACGACGTCTTCGTCCTGCGCTTCGTAGCCGAGGTCGATGTTGTGGGCGAACGAAGCCTGCACCCAGTCCTGCACCACGCCGCGCGCCAGGCCCGCCAGGTCGATTTCCTCGAAAGCGAGGCCGGCGTGCGGCTGGTTTTCGGCACGCGCCAGGGCTAATAACTGGTTCACCAGGCGCGTCGCCGATTCCGAGCTCTTGGCCAATTGTTCGAGCGAGCGGTGGATTTCATCGGGGTCGAGTTGGCGCAGGGCCAGTTCCGACTGCATACGCATGCCCGCCAGCGGCGTCTTCATCTGGTGTGCGGCGTCGGCAATGAAACGCTTCTGCATGTCGATGGTTTGAGAAAGGCGGCCCAGCATCTCGTTGAGCGAACCGACAAGCGGAGAAATTTCCTCGGGCACCTGACGCGAATCGATAGGAGAGAGGTCGTCGGAAGAGCGGGCGCGGATCCGCTCCTGGAGTTCCGCGAGAGGTGACAAGCCGCGCGAGAGGGCGAACCAGACCAGCGCCAGGATGATCGGCAGGATGATGAACTGGGGCAGGATCACACCCTTGATGATCTCGTTGGCGAGCAGGGCGCGCTTGTCCAGGGTCTCGGCCACCTGCACCAGGGCTTTACGGGGAAAGGCAGGGGAGCTGCTGTCGGGCGGCGCCAGCGGATCGAGGTTGATGTACAGGTAAGCGATGCGCAGCGGATTGCCGTGCAGGGCGGCATTGCGGAAGTGCACGGCGCCATCCTTGTCGGCGTCGCCATCGCTATCGTGATTGGGCGGGCGCGGCAGCTCGCGGTCGCCGTCGACGTGGCGCCCGGCGGCATCGAGTACCTGGAAATACACGCTGTCGATGTCGTCCGCGCGCAGGATGTCGCGCGCGCCGTTGGGCAGGCGGGTCGTGATGACGCCGTTTTCCTCGCGCACCTGCTGGGCCAGCACCGTGACCCGGTTTTCGAGCGCATGGTCGAAGGGTTGATTCGCGATTGATTTCGCGACCAGGTAGGTGATCGCAATGCTCATCGGCCACAGCAGCAGCAGGGGCGCCAGCATCCAGTCGAGGATCTCGCCGAACAGCGAGTGCTGGATGTTTTCTTCCGGTTCCGGATTCGGCGGGACGTAGAGCGGCTCGGGCAGCGCGGCCGCCACGTCCGTCAAGCCCGCATCGCGTTCGTTCACTTCGATTCGGCGCCCGATTCGGCTCCGGCACGTGCGGCATCGGAATATTTTTCGAGGCAGTAACCGAGGCCGCGCACGGTGGCGATGCGCACCCCGCCGACCTCGATCTTCTTGCGCAGCCGGTGCACGTAGACTTCGATGGCGTTGTTCGAGACTTCTTCGCCCCATTCGCACAGGTGGTCGACCAGCTGCTCCTTCGAGACCAGGCGCCCGGTACGGGCCAGCAGGATTTCCAGCAGGCCGAGTTCGCGCGCGGAGAGATCGAGCATCTGCTCGTTGATGTAGGCGCTGCGCCCGACCTGGTCGTAGACCAGCGGGCCGTGGCGGATGACAGTGGGGCCGCCGCCGGCGCCGCGCCGGGTCAGCGCCCGCACCCGCGCTTCGAGTTCCGATAAGGCGAACGGTTTGGCCATGTAGTCGTCGGCGCCCAGGTCGAGGCCTTCGACGCGCTGCTCGACCGAATCGGCCGCGGTGAGGATCAGCACCGGCAGCAGGGAAGAGCGCGCGCGCAGGCGGCGCAGCACTTCCAGGCCCGACATCTTGGGCAGGCCCAGGTCGAGGATCAACAGGTCGAACTCCTGCGTCGAGAGGGCGGTATCGGCGTCCTGGCCGTTGCGCACGTCGTCGATCGCATAGCCGGACTGGCGCAGCGACCGCGTCAGTCCGTCGGCGAGTACGCTATCATCTTCGGCAAGCAAAATTCGCATAAGATCACCCCGTTATCGATTAGATATTCCCTCTACTCGCATTGTGTTTGATTTGGCGCAACAATGCGAGTCTTCTGCAACGTTCGGGCAAAATCGCGCTTGCCAAAACCACTGGATTTTTATACAGTAGTGACCTTGAAAAGCGTGAGGGTACCCACACCTTGGTACCTCCAAGACTGAGAGAAAATTATGGACGACAAAAAAGTAGCAGTAAACGCCTCCGAAAAAGGCAAGGCACTGGCCGCCGCCCTCGCGCAGATTGAGAAGCAGTTCGGCAAGGGTTCGGTCATGCGCATGGACGCCAACATGCCGGTAGAGGAAGTGCAGACCGTCTCGACCGGTTCGCTCGGTCTGGACATCGCCCTCGGCGTCGGCGGCTTGCCGCGCGGCCGTATCGTGGAAATCTACGGTCCGGAATCCTCGGGTAAAACCACGCTGACCCTGCAGACCATCGCACAGATGCAGAAGCTGGGCGGCACCTGCGCCTTCATCGATGCCGAGCACGCGCTCGACGTCACCTATGCGCAAAAGCTGGGCATCAAGCTCGACGAGCTGCTGATCTCGCAGCCGGACACCGGCGAACAGGCGCTCGAAATCACCGACGCCCTGGTGCGTTCGGGTTCGGTCGACCTGGTGGTCATCGACTCGGTGGCGGCACTGACCCCGCGCGCCGAAATCGAAGGCGACATGGGTGACTCGCTGCCAGGTCTGCAGGCACGTCTGATGTCGCAGGCATTGCGCAAGCTGACCGCGTCGATCAACCGTACGAACACCCTGGTCATCTTCATTAACCAAATCCGTATGAAGATCGGCGTCATGTTCGGCAGCCCGGAAACCACCACCGGCGGTAACGCGCTGAAGTTCTACGCCTCCGTGCGTATGGACATCCGCCGTACCGGTTCGATCAAGTCGGGTGACGAGGTGATCGGTAACGAAACCAAGGTCAAGGTCGTCAAGAACAAGATCGCGCCACCGTTCCGCGAAGCGCACTTCGACATCCTGTATGGAGAAGGCACCTCGCGCGAAGGCGAAATCCTCGATCTGGGCGCTGACAACAAGATCGTGGAGAAGTCCGGTTCCTGGTACAGCTATAACGGCGAACGTATCGGCCAGGGCAAGGACAACGCCCGCCTGTTCCTGAAAGACCGCCCGGCACTGGCGCGCGAAATCGAGAACAAGGTCCGTGCCGCCCTCGGCGTGCGCGAACTGCCGCCAGTGGCTGCCGATGCCGGCGTCGCTGCCGGTGACGACAAGCCGAAGTTGAAGGCTGTTTCGGAGTAATCGGGTTGGGATCGGGTGTCAGTTCGATGCTCGATCCCATCCGATGTGCTGTACCGCCATGCGTCAACCAGTCTTGAGTCTGAAAGCACGGGCCCTGCGCTTCCTCTCCATGAGGGAGCACAGCCGGCTCGAGCTCAAGCGCAAGCTGGCGCGCCATGCGGAGGAGGGCGACGACATCGAAGCCCTCCTCGATTTCTTAGAGAAGAACAACTGGCTGTCGCAGGAACGCTTTGCCGAATCGCTGATTCATCGAAAAGCTTCCCGCTACGGCAACAGCCGGGTCATGGCCGAGCTGCAAAGCCATGGTGTCAATGGCGAACAGTTGGCTGAACTGAAATCCAATCTTGCCGAGAGCGAGACCGCGCGCGCGGTCGAGGTCTGGCAACGTAAATTCGGCACCGTCGCGCAAGACGCGGCCGAGCGCAGCAAGCAGATGCGTTTTTTGATGGCACGCGGTTTTTCCAGCAGTGCCGTGCGTGCCGCCTTAAAAGGCGCACCCGAAGACGACGAGTTTTAAACGGTCGCCGCTGTCCAGTAGCCGTCTCCTACCGTATTACCCATCTATTCCCAGGCGCCAGCGTGGAGCGCCATCCGGCGATATGCGCCCGCATATTCCTCAACCCCGGATGACGCTGCACGCTGGTTTTTGTTTGCCCAGAAAGTTGTCAACATGAAAACGCCTTGTCTCCTCGTTTCCTTGGCTCTCCTTGCCGCCTGCAACCGGCAGCCGGCCGAGCCGATCGGCATCTACCGGCTCGGCACGGCGGAAAAGACGATGGTGCTCGAGGTGCGGGCCAGCGGCGATTACGTGCTCCAGATCGACGGACCCGACAGCATGACGGACGAAATCCGCGGCCGCTGGGAAGACGTACGCAAGGAAGAGGTCGATGCCACTTTTCACGGCCTCGTCTGGCGCGGTGAGCAGCCGGAGCCGGCGCGCGCCCTGTGGCCGGTGAAATTCGGCAGTGACGGCGGCATCTGCCTCGACGGCGCGGGATCGCTCTGCTTTACCAAGGACACCGAGGCCTGAACGCGGGCATCAATCCGTAAGCAACTACCCGATATCAATATTGGCAAGCTTGCCACCTTTCCCGCCAGTGCTCCCCCGCGCACGCTTTCCGACCCCATGTTGCAGTGCAACCCGCCCCGGCCTGTGCTAAACTTTCACGGTTTAAGCAGCGCCGCATGAGCGGTTGTCTCCGCAGAAGCTGTGGTGACGTGCAGGTTGCACACCGGCTGCATACATTTATTTGCCGCTCCGTCGGCACGGTTTTTATGCCTTTGTCCTCTCCCGCTCCGCGCTCCCTGCGGCATACACGCGCCATTACGGTCGAAGCGTACGCGCGCGACGATGGTCTGTGGGATCTTGACGCGCGCATCCGCGACATCAAGGCACGCGACATCGAATTGGCTTCCGGCACCCGTCCTGCGGGCTCCGCCGTGCACGACCTCAGCCTGCGCATCACCATCAACACGGATCTCGAGATCGTCGACGCCGAAGCCGCGTCCGACTCGGTGCCCTATCCGGGCTACTGCGACACCATCGGCCCGGCGTATAAAAAGCTGGTCGGCCTGTCGCTCGCCAAACACTTTCGGTTGCACCTGAAAGACCGCCTCTCGGGCGTGCTCGGCTGCACCCACCTGACCGAACTGGCGCAGGTTTTGCCCACCGCGGCAATCCAGGCCTTCGCCGATGACGCATTCGAGACACGCAGCGCCACGCCACCGGGCGAAGCTGTGCGTCCGTATGAAATCGACCGCTGCCACGCGCTGCGCGCCGACGGCCCCGCTGTGGCAAAGTATTACCCGCGCTGGGTAATCAAGGCCGTACAGGGTTGAGACCGATGTCGAAGTACTTCAATTAACCTATCTAAATCAGTAACAGAAGAAGGGAAGCCAGCATGAAAATCCATGAGTATCAGGGCAAAGAAATCCTCCGAAAGTTCGGAGTGACGGTTCCGCGCGGCATTCCGTGCATGTCGGTCGACGAGGCCGTCAAGGCAGCTGAAGAGCTGGGCGGTCCGGTCTGGGTGGTCAAGGCCCAGATCCATGCTGGCGGCCGTGGCAAAGGCGGCGGCGTGAAGGTTGCCAAGTCGATCGAGCAAGTGCGCGAATACGCGAACCAGATCATGGGCATGCAGCTCGTGACCCACCAGACCGGCCCGGAAGGCCAGAAGGTGCGCCGCCTGCTGATCGAAGAAGGCGCCGACATCAAGAAGGAACTGTACGTCTCGATGGTCACCGACCGCGTGACCCAGAAGGTCGTCCTGATGGCCTCGTCGGAAGGCGGCATGGACATCGAGGAAGTTGCACACAGCAACCCTGAGAAAATCCACTCGATCGCGATCGACCCATCGGTCGGCCTGACCGACGCCGAAGCGGACGACATCGCCACCAAGATCGGCATTCCTGCCGAATCGCTGGCCGAAGCCCGCCAGAACCTGAAGGGCCTGTACCAGGCTTACTGGGAAACCGATTCGTCGCTGGCCGAAATCAACCCGCTGATCCTGACCGGCAACGGTAAAGTCATCGCCCTCGACGCGAAGTTCAACTTCGACGCCAACGCCCTGTTCCGCCAGCCGGAAATCATGGCTTACCGCGACCTGGACGAAGAAGATCCAGCCGAAGTCGAAGCATCGAAGTTCGACCTGGCCTACATTTCGCTCGACGGCAACATCGGCTGCCTCGTGAACGGCGCCGGCCTGGCCATGGCGACCATGGACACCATCAAGCTGTTCGGCGGCGAGCCGGCCAACTTCCTGGACGTGGGCGGCGGTGCGACGGCTGAGAAAGTCACCGAAGCATTCAAGATCATGCTGAAGAACCCAGGCCTGAAAGCCATCCTGGTCAACATCTTCGGCGGCATCATGCGTTGCGATGTCATCGCCGAAGGCGTGATCACCGCATCGAAGGCCGTCTCGCTGAAAGTGCCGCTGGTCGTGCGCATGAAGGGCACCAACGAAGACCTGGGCAAGAAGATGCTGGCCGACTCCGGCCTGCCGATCATCGCCGCCGATACGATGGAAGATGCAGCCAAGGCCGTCGTCGCCGCTGCCGCTGGTAACGCCTAATTCGAAGGAATAAACAAATGTCGATCCTGATCAACAAAGATACAAAAGTCATCACCCAGGGTATCACCGGCAAGACCGGTCAGTTCCATACCCGTATGTGCCGCGACTACGCGAACGGCAAGGCTGCCTTCGTCGCAGGCGTGAACCCGAAGAAGGCCGGCGAAGACTTCGAAGGCATTCCAATCTACGCCAACGTCACCGAAGCGAAAGCCGCCACCGGCGCAACCGTGTCGGTCATCTACGTGCCGCCGGCAGGCGCAGCCGCCGCAATCTGGGAAGCCGTCGAAGCTGACCTGGACCTGGCAATCTGCATCACCGAAGGCATCCCTGTCCGTGACATGATGGCCCTGAAGGACCGCATGGCCAAGGCCGGCTCGAAGACCCTGCTGCTGGGCCCGAACTGCCCAGGCCTGATCACCCCGGACGAAATCAAGATCGGCATCATGCCAGGTCACATCCACCGCAAGGGCCGCATCGGCGTCGTTTCGCGCTCGGGCACCCTGACCTATGAAGCAGTCGGCCAGCTGACCGCACTGGGCCTGGGCCAATCGTCGGCAGTCGGCATCGGCGGCGACCCGATCAACGGCCTGAAGCACATCGACGTGATGAAGATGTTCAACGACGATCCTGATACCGACGCGGTCATCATGATCGGCGAAATCGGCGGTCCTGACGAAGCCAACGCAGCACGTTGGGTCAAGGACAACATGAAGAAGCCGGTCGTCGGCTTCATCGCCGGTGTCACCGCTCCTCCGGGCAAGCGCATGGGCCACGCCGGCGCGCTGATCTCGGGCGGCGCCGACACCGCGCAAGCCAAGCTGGACATCATGGAAGAGTGCGGCATCAAGGCCACCAAGAACCCATCGGAAATGGCACGCCTGCTGAAGGCCATGCTGTAATACCGGACTTTCTTGTGCTGAAGAGGGAAGCCTGCGGGCTTCCCTTTTTTATTGGTGCATAGAACAGCACAACAATTTTCGTCAGTCAAATTGTTGTCAGACAGAAATTGCACACTTAATGACAAAATTTGTCATACCAACTAGCTGTAATGACATCTTTTGTCGCTTTTATTGCCAATAAATTATCGATTCCGTGGGGAAATGGGCTGGCACGGCGCTTGCAATATACAAAACGTGGCACGAAGCACTACCAAAACAGACAACCCAAACCCTACCCGGAGAACCAACATGAAATCGATGAAAATTGTTAAGAAGACCCAAGCCGGCTTCACCCTGATCGAACTGATGATCGTTGTTGCCATCATCGGCATCCTGGCTGCTGTCGCCATCCCTGCCTACCAGGACTACACCGCCAAGTCGAAGTTCGGCGCCGCCCTGGCTGAAGTGTCGGCCGGTAAAGTTGGCTTCGATGCCCGCCTGAACGATGGCGACGCCATGGAAGCCGACAAGCCAGAGCTGGCCGGCCTGGCCAAGAAAGATGCCCCAACCGCCAACTGCGCTTTCGGTTCGAGCGCCACGACCCTGACCTGCAAAATCGTCGCCGGCCCTGCCAGCGTGAAAGACCAGGTCATCACCCTGACCCGCGACGCCACCACCGGCGCATGGAGCTGCGGTGCGGCGACTATTCCACAGAAGCTCATCGGCGCGACCGGTGTCTGCACCGGCAAGACCGCTGGCTAATAGCTGAACTGGCATCACCAAAACCCCGCTGCGGCGGGGTTTTTTGCTTTCCGGGCCAGGCAGACCGCTCGCACTTGGCCATGCAAAAATGCTCACCCATCTGGCATAAATTGGCAGCCACCGACAAAACTTGTCACCTGCTCAGTCGTCCAGCGACGGCTTTTGTCACTTTTATTGTTGGGTAATTATTGAACAGGGGGGAAATCGGGCTGGCACGCGGTTTGCAATAGAGAAAGCGTGGCACCAAACAATGCAACAGACCCCCTCTCTCTACCTGACCGGAGTAACACCATGAAGTCGATGAAAATTGTTAAGAAGACCCAAGCGGGTTTCACCCTGATCGAACTGATGATCGTCGTCGCGATCATCGGCATCCTGGCCGCCGTCGCCATTCCTGCTTACCAGGATTACACCGCCAAGTCGAAGTTCGGCGCGGCCCTGGCTGAAGTGTCGGCCGGTAAAGTCGGTTTCGATGCCAAGCTGAACGACGGCGAAACCATCGCCAAGCCGGAAGACGCAGGCCTGGCCGCTGCTGACAAGCCGACCGCGAACTGCACCTTCGGCGCCAGCGCCACCACCCTGACTTGCAAGATCGTCGCCGGTCCTGCCAGCGTGAAAGAAAAGACCATCACCCTGACCCGTGACGCCACCACCGGTGCATGGACCTGCGGCGCGGATGTCGCCCAGAAACTGATTGGCCCGGAAGGCGTCTGCAAAGCTTCGTAATTTCGGCCTTGCCTGACTCAAGAACCCCGCTTCGGCGGGGTTTTTGTTTTTGGCTGCGCCGCCTCAATCGTGCTCCGGCAGCCACGGTTATCGTTTCGGACTCTTCAACTTACCGGAGGATCACCGTGACAAGCACGCGCATTGTAAGGAAGAAAGAAGCAGGCTTTACCCTGGTCGAACTGATGATCGTCGTCGCCATCATCGGCATCCTGGTGACGATCGCCATCCCGGCCTACCAGGACTACATGGCGAAAGCGAAGTTCGGCGTGGCCCTGGCGGAAGTCGCGGCCGGCAAGGTCGGCATCGATACCCGCCTCAACGATGGCGAGACTGTCACCCAGCCGCAGGATATCGGCCTGGCCGCCGCCGACAAGCCGACCGCCAACTGCAAGTTCGGCGCGAGCGCGGACGCCGACGCCGCCAGCCTGAGCTGCCAGATCGTGGCCGGTCCCGTGAGCGTCAAGGACCAGACCATCACGCTCACCCGCGACAAGGACAGCGGCGCCTGGAGCTGCAGCGCGCCCACGGTTCCGCAAAAGCAGATCGGCCCGGAAGCCGTCTGCAAGGGTAAGGCCGGCTGATTGTCCAAAAAGAAAACCCCGCCGCAGCGGGGTCCTTCATATGGAATAAGGCGTGTCTCAGACGATCTTCTGCCGGTCCGCCAGCAGCGCCTCGTAGGTCATGTTCTGCAGCAGCGTGTAGTGGCCCGGGTCGAGGTCGATGAACTGCAAGCCATAGGTGTACAGGTCGGTATCGGCGGCCGTCTTGGCGACGTTGACGTTACGGATTGCCGCCCGCGTCGACACCTTGACTTCCTGGTCGTCGGGCGGCGCCTTCAGCGAGAACTGCAGCGCGATCTGCTCTTCGTCGGCCGGCAGGCGATAGGGAGACACCACCAGGGCGCCGCTTACCGACAGGTTCAGGATCGTGCAGGCCAGCGGCCTGTTATGGGTGCCGCTGCCCTGGATCTGGGCCGGCAGGTCGACCTTGACCCGCATCGCCGTGCGCAGGCTGGTGCCTTGCACCGAGGTCGGGAAGGAAACATGGACGTAGAACAGGGGCCGCGCAAACACGCGCTCGACCGTGCAGGCGAAGGAGCAGACCTTGATGCCCGAAAACACGCGGATCGTCAGGCGCTCGCCCTCGGCCAATGCGATGGGCGCACCGCTTTCCATCGGGATCTTGAGGATGATGTACTCATCCTTGATGTAGCCGATCAGGCTCGAGAAGTGCTGCACCGGCTTGACGCGGCGGTGAGTGATGAGCTGCAGGCGCGTGCCGACCTGGAGATTCATGGTCTCGAAATCGACATCCTGGGGTTTGAGCTCGTTCGCCTGTCCGGCCTGCATGTTAAGCGTACTGAAAATAAGGGCGGATGCCCGGCAAGGCGAGCATGATATCACTGCATTCGATAATCAAAAGCAATTAATTTGACGCCTGTCGTAAAAAAACCCGCCTTGCGGCGGGTCGATTTCGGGTCAAATTGCGAAAATCACTGTTTCAAATGCTGGTCGAGCCAACCGATCACCGTATGATGCCAGAGCAGAGAATTGGCCGGTTTCAGCACCCAGTGGTTTTCGTCCGGGAACACCAGCAGCTTGCTCTCGATACCCTTGCGCTGCAGGGCGGTAAAGGTAGAAAGGCCCTGGGCGGTCGGGATGCGGAAGTCGAGGTCGCCCTGGATCACCAGCATCGGCGTCTTCCACTTGTTCACGTGGTGGACCGGATTGAAGCGCTCGTGCTGCTCGGGCACGGCGAAATAGGCGCCGCCGTTTTCCCAGTCGGTGAACCATTGCTCTTCCGTCGAATAGGCCATGCCGCGCGTGTCGAACACGCCGTCGTGGTTGACGATGCACTTGAAGCCGTCGGACCAGTTACCCTCGATCCAGTTCATCATGTAGCCGCCGTAGGAAGCGCCGAGCGCGCAGCTGCGGCCACGGTCCAGCCAGGCAAACTTCTTCACGGCCGCGTCCAGCCCTTTTTGCAGGTCGACCAGCGGGGCGCCGCCCCAGTCGCCGCTGATGGCGTCGGTGAACTTCTGGCCGTAGCCGGTCGAGCCGTGGAAGTCGATGAAGACCGCCGCATAGCCGGCGCCCGCATACACCTGCGGATTCCAGCGGTAGCTCCAGGCATTGCCGAAGCTGCCCTGGGGGCCGCCATGCACCAGGAAGGCGATCGGATACTTGACGCCGGGCTGGGCGTTCCACGGCTTCATGACATAGCCGTGGACGGTGTCGCCGTTCGCGCCGGCAAACGAAAACTGTTCATACTCGCCGAAGCGCACGTCGGCCAGTTTGTCCGCATTATTGTTGGTCAGCTGTTTCGGCGTGGCGCGCAGTGTGGAACGCAGCGACGTCGAATAAAGCTGGGCCGGCGAGGACAGCGTCGCCAGCGTGTAGGCGATGGTGTCACGGCGCATGTCGAAGCCGCCGATCGAGCCCTGGCCGGTCAGCGCCGCCACCTTGCCGCCGGCGACGTCGATCGCGAACAGGCGATGCTGGCCGACATCTTCGGCGTCGACCACCAGCGTCTTGCCGTCCGCGCTCCACTGCAGGGCGCCGGCGGAGCGGTCCCAGCTTTCGGCGAGCTTGCGCTTTTTGCCGCTGGCGACATCCATCAGCATGATCTGGAAGCGGTCGGCCTCGAAACCGGGGCGCGCCATCGCCAGATAGGCGAGGGTGCGGCCGTCCGGCGAGAACACGCCCTTGGTATCCCAGGCCGGATTGTCCGCCGTCAGGTTGCGCGGCGCGGCATTGCCCGCCGCCGGCACGCTGTACAGGTCGAAGTTGGTCGACCAGGCCTCCGTTTTACCGGCAATGCGCGCCGAGAACACGATGGTCTTGCCGTCCGGGCTGAAGCGGTATTCCTCGCGGTCGCCGAAGGGCTTCGAGGGCACGTCGCCGTCGAGCGAGCCCGACAGGCTGACCGGGGCGGCGCTCACGCGGCCGCTGGCGTCCAGCGGCGCCGAGAACAGCACGGCATTGCGGCCGTCGGCCCAGGTGTCCCAGTGGCGCACGAACAGGCGGTCATACACGCGGCCGCTCGCCTTGTTCTTGGCTTGCGCTTCCATGCGGTCCCTGGTGCAGGCGAGGTCGGCGCAATCGCGGAACACGGCCAGGCTGAAGGCGATGCGCTCGCCCGTAGGCGAGACGCGGAAATTGTCGACATCGAGCGGTAAATTCGTCACCTGGACCGGCTCGCCGCCGGAGGTGGCCTGGCGCCAGACCTGGGCGCTGCCGGAGCGGGTGGACAGGAAATACACGGCGTCGCCGGCAGGCGACCACTCCGGATCGAGGCTGCTGCTGTCGTGGTTGACCAGCGCTTTCGGTGCGCTGCCAGCGCGCAGGTCAGCCATCCACAAGCTGGTGTGGCCGCGGTTCTTGTCGAGATCGGTGCGGCGCACGGTGTAGACGACGCGGCCCGCGTCGGGCGACACCGCCGGGTTGCCGACCCGTTCCAGGTTGACCAGGTCTTCCACCGTGAAGCCGCGCGGGGCGGCAAGGGCGTTGCCTGCAGCCAATGCCATCACCATCACTAACAAACGTCGTTTCATCTATTCCTCTTCAAGGTCTCTTGGGTCTTGTCGCAGGCCGCGTGGAAATGCGCCGCCAAACCCGGCAATTTAACACGGGTAAGCAGATGACAACTCGCTTCATCGAAGAGTAGACTCGATGTTGCGCCGCACAATGCGGCGGCTTGCCGATTCCGTCCACCAGGAGAACAGCATGTCAACGATGAGCGCACACCCGAGCCACACATTTCCCACCCTGCCGTTCCCACTGTTCAGGCTGTGGCCTGATGTGGTCGGCCTGTACCGGGACGCCGTACGGGCGAACACACAACAGCTGATGCTTAGCTCAGCGGGCATCATTCAGGAACACACGCTGCGCGCCTTCATCAGCGCAGCGCAAGCCTGTACCGACGCGCTGGCGAAGAACGCTTTGTCGGTCCAGCAGCAGTCGATGGAGCGCTTTGCGGATGCGAATGGCCAGGCGGTCGGTATGCTCGGCCGGGCGTTCACCCAGGCGTGGATGGGGAGTGTGCAGCAGGCGAAGTGAGGAGGCCGGCTGGCGTGGCCATGCGGGGCGCGCCAGCCGACGCAGCGCACGCGCAGATCAGCGTGTGGGGTGCTGCTGCGGCCCCTCGACGATATACAGCATCAGCTGGACCAGGAATCCCTGCATCGTCGGGTTCCAGATATCGTTATGGCCGCTCATGATGTCGGAGGTGGTACGGATGTTCATGATCGGCATGTGTGGCGGGGCAAGCATGGTGTGCTCGCCCGCGACCTGGCTGCAGTCGCCGGACGCGTCGCAGCGGGTAAGCAGGACCGGCCTGGCCGCATGCTTCCCCGTGCTGTCGGGAAGCATTGCGCGCTTGTCGTCGAAACAAAAGTATTTTGCTTCCACAACGGTCCCGAGCTTGTCCGGCATGGGCGGCACCGGCGGTCCCTGGAGGAAGCGCCTGCAGTCATCCTCGGCGCTCAGTTGATGGGTAACGTACGGTATGTAATGTCCGATCGCCGTCTCGTATAGATCGTCGGACTCGGGGTCGGCATATTTGTTCAGCGTCGAGCGGAAAAAGCGCCCCAGCGGAAAGGCGATCCGGGTCGCCCAGTCCGCCTGCGAGGTAATCAGGATCAGGTGCGGCAGCTGGTTCTGCAGGTAGCGCCGCGAGCGGGCCAGCTCGAAATGGGGGCGCACCTGCATCGCTTCGAACGCGGCATTGACCAGCACGACCATATCCCAGCGCTTGCGGCGGTTGCGCGTCTCGCCGCCGTCCTGGCTGGCGTCTTTCGGATCGTCGATGATCTGGTCCATGAGCGAATGCGATACCGAGGCGTACGTGACCGCGGCGCCGAAACTGTGGCCAACCAGGACCAGGCGCGAATTGCGGAAAAGCTCGCGCTGGTCGGCAAGCTTGCGAAACAGCTCGAACACCCCGCCGTCGCCCACCGCTTGCGCGGTCGTCTTGCGCTCCCAGAAGGTCGTCTTGCTGATTCCCGGCACGCTGACCGATTGTCCTCGCCATCCGACGTAAATCCCGAGGATGGTCCGTTTGTCGCCGTACTGGATGTCGAGCGCCTGCGCGTTCTGCATTGCCCGGTGAAACGCGATCAGGTCGTGGTCGCCATCGGATGCATTGTGTTCCCAGCCGTGCACGTAAACGACGACGATGCCGCCGGCTTCGGCCACGCGGCGGGCCGCTTCGACGGTTTCGTCCAGCTGCGCCCGGTTGAAAAGATTGCCGAAGTCGTCGTATTCGACGAAGCGCACGCAGGCGCCGCCGTTTGCGGTGTCCGGCGGCTGGTAGCAGGGCGTCCGGACATCGGGCTGCGCGGTATTCGACGCCCCGATCGCCACCGGGGCGCGCTGCACCGTGTGATAAGGCCGCAAGGGCACGCATCCGGCCAGCCAGCCTGCCACCAGCAAGAGCCAAAGCGTTGCGCGAAAACGACTGGCCGACATACCGCCTCCGCAGTGAAATCCTTATCTCTGCCGCTTCCTGTCAGACCGTCGCTACGCTGCAAAGTTGCAGAGCCGGGCGAGTGGCAAGTCATGTGCAGATCGGTCTTGCGCAGGGCTGAGCGTGACCCTATGCTATGCAGGACGGGTAAAGATAGTCAAGATCTGTTTGAAACCAATCGTTCGTCGCGCGCATGCAGAGGGACTTCCATGGACAGATCGACCGACGCGCCACCAGACCGGTTTTGCGACCTGGTCATGAAGGGCGGCCTCACCAGCGGCATCGTGTACCCGAAAGCGATCGCCTTGCTGGCTGCACGCTACCGGTTCAAGAGTATCGGCGGCACCTCCGCCGGAGCAATCGCAGCGGCCATGACTGCCGCTGCCGAACTGAACCGAAGAAAGAACAATACGCGGGCCAGTTTCGACAGCCTGGCGCAGTTGCCCGACAAACTCCAGGAACGACTGCCCGGCACAAACAAGAGCAGGCTGCTCAGCCTGTTCCAGGCACAGCCGGGCACGCGGCGCCTGTTCTTCACTCTGGTGTTCGCGCTGAACAGCCGGGGAACCTACCGGCGCATCGCTGCCGTCCTTGCCGGCTTGCTGATGGCATACTGGCCGGCAACGCTGGCCAGTATCGTCGCCGCCCTGGCCGTATTCCAGTGGGGCGCCGGCCTGCTCGGCGCCGTGCTGCTGGTGCCGCTCGCGTTGCTGCTGTCCATCGGCTTCTGGGTGTATCTCGACATCACCCGCAAGATGCCGGCGAACGGCTTCGGCCTGTGCCGGGGCCTCGGCCTGGAGGCGGGTAACCCGGCCCTCACGCCCTGGCTGCATGAGCAGATCCAGCGCGCCGCCGGACTTGGGCCGGACGTCGATCCCCTGACCTTCGGGGACTTGTGGGATGCGCCCGGATTTCCGCCGCCGTGGATCGAGAAGGCCAGCCTGGCCCAGCCGATACGTTCGATCGACCTGCAGATCTTCTCGACCAATCTCGCTCACGGACGGCCCTACATTTTCCCGCTGGCTCAGGAAGAGCAGGGTGCCACGCGCTTTCGCCAGCGCGACCGGCTCTATTTTCGTCCGGACGAACTGGTCGACTATCTTCCCGCCGACGTGCTCGCGTGGATGCGGTCCCACAGTGAGCCTTATCAGGTCGAGCCGGGGCGTGAAGAATCGGACCCGGCCGAAGCGGAGGGCCGCGCGCTCGGCCTGCGCACACTGCCGCCATCACGCGACCTGCCGGTCCTGCTCGCCGCCAGGATGAGCCTGAGCTTTCCGTTCCTGCTGTCGGCCGTGCCGCTCTGGGCCATCAATCACGATGCGCCGAAGGGGAAGCGCCATTTCGCGTGTTGCTGGTTCTCCGACGGCGGCATCAGCTCGAACTTCCCCATGCACCTGTTCGATGGGCTGGTGCCGCTGTGGCCCACATTCGGCGTCAGTCTCGAACCGAAAATCGCGGGCCGCGACGAGGTCTATCTGCCGGAGCAGTACGAGAAGGGATACGGCGAGCGGTGGAACTGTTTCGCCGAGGAATCGTCCCCCGCGTCGCGCTTCGGGGGCTTCCTGTCCGCCATCGTGCGCACCATGCAGAACTGGAACGACAATACCCTGGCACGCATGCCCGGCGTGCGCGACCGCATTGCCCGGGTCAGGCTGGAAGAAGACGAAGGCGGCATGAACTTGAATATGGATGCCGAGACGATTACGCGCGTCAGCCAGCGGGGCGAAGCTGCCGCGCAAGCCTTGCTGGCGCGTTTCGACAACGCCGCCTCGCCCGAGCGTTCCAGTGCGGGCTGGGATGAGCAGCGCTTCGTCAGGCTCAGCGTCCTGCTCAAGATGATCGAAGCCAGGATTCCCGGGGTGACGCAGGCGATCGATCCACGCAGCTCCTGGGTGACGGACTTCGATACCCTGATCGATCGCGCCATGCTGGCCCCCGAGCAGGGCGGCCCCAGTCCGGCGCCGCCCGGCTACGAGGGACCGCTGACGCAGCAGCAGGCGGACGAATTGCGGCGCGCCCTGGCAGCCCTGGCGCTGTTCGCAAGCGGCAGCAAAGGAGCCCATACCGGGTTCAAGCCGGTTCCCAGTCCGGAGCTGCGGGTCCGGCCACCGCTCTGACGTAGCGGACTCACATATCGAGGTCAGCCGTCCAGTCTCCGGATTTGCCACCGTGCTTTTCCAGCACCCGCACATTCGTCATGACCATCCCCCGGTCGACCGCCTTGCACATGTCGTAAATCGTCAGCAAACCGATCTGCACCGCGGTCAGCGCCTCCATCTCGACCCCGGTCTTGCCGCGCAGCTCCACCTGCGCGCGGCAGTGGACGCTGCTGGCGGCCTCGTCGATCTCGAAATCGACGGCGACGCGGGTCAGCGCGAGTGGGTGGCACAGGGGGATCAGGTCGCTGGTGCGCTTGGCGGCCATGATGGCGGCGATGCGGGCGATGCCGAGCACGTCGCCCTTTTTCGCGTTGCCGGACTGGATCAGGGCCAATGTTTCCGGCTGCATGCGGATGGTGCCGGCGGCGACGGCGACGCGGTGGGTCTCGTCCTTGGCGCCGACGTCGACCATGTGGGCCTGGCCGGCGCTGTCGAAATGGGTCAGGCCCTCGGGCCCGGGCGTCGGATCGGATGGAGTCATGGTGAGCTTGGTATGCTTGGGTAAGAAAGTGTTTCGGGCTGCGGCAAAGCGCCTGCGGATGGGGTTATCATAGCATCGTGAACTCGACCTCTCATCCTGCCGCCACCCGTTGGCGCCGTTCGCTGGCCGTGCTGTTCACGGCCACCGCGACCGGATTTGCTCCGGCACTGGCGCCTGCCCAATCGTTCAACAACGGCCCCGTCGCTGGTCCCGCCACTGCGCGCCTGCCGACCCTGGGCGACACCGCGCGCGCAGACCTGTCGCCGGTCGTCGAGCGCAAACTCGGCGAAGCCATCATGCGCGAGGTGCGGGGCGACCGCGATTACCTCGACGACGATGCGATCGCCGAATACCTGAATAATTTCGGCGGCGCCCTGGTCGATGCGATGCCGGGCACGCGCGGCGAAACGAACGCCGACTTCAGCTTTTTCGCCGTGCGCGACGGCGCGATCAATGCGTTCGCGCTGCCGGGCGGCTTCATCGGCGTCCACTCGGGCCTGCTGCTGGCGGCGCAGACCGAATCGGAACTGGCCTCGGTGGTGTCGCACGAGATCGGCCACGTTTCGCAGCGCCACATCGCCCGCATGCTGGGCCAGCAGCGCCAGGATGCGCTGCTGCCGATCGCCGCGCTGATCCTGGCGGCGCTGGCGGCCAAGGCCAGCCCGGATGCCGCCATGGGCGTGGTGATGGGCGGGCAGGGGCTGGCCGTGTCGCGCCAGCTCAGCTTCAGCCGCGACGCCGAACGCGAAGCCGACCGCGTCGGTTTCCAGATCATGAGCGCGGGCGGCTACGACACCTCGGGCATGGTGGCCTTCTTCAAGCGCCTGCAGGGAGCGACCAAGGTGTATGGCGAAATCCCCGCTTTTCTGAGCAGCCACCCGCTGACGAGCGAGCGCATCGTCGACATCCAGGCGCGCATCCGCGAAACGCCTTACCGGCAACGTCCCGACTCGATCGAATTCCACATCGCCAAGGCGCGCGCGCGGGTGCTGCAAGACCTGAGCACGACCGGACGGCGCGATACGCGCACGACCCTGCAATCCCAACTGGCCCAGCAGCACCGCCAGCAGCAGGCGGCGGCGCAGTACGGCCTGTCTTACCTCTCCCTGAAGGAAGGCGACCTGCCAGGTGCGCGCAGCTGGTACGACAAGGCGCGGACTACCTTGAGGCCGAAGGAGGGCACGTTCTCGGCGACGCCGCAAAGCGACGGTGGCGCCATGTTCGCCGTGCTCGACCTGGAGATCAAGCTGGCGCCCGGCCAGCCGGCGGACGTCGCCCAGCAGGCCGTCAAGGATGCCGAACAGGCCGTCTACCGCTATCCGCTGTCGCGCGCGCTGGCGCGCCAGTACGCCGATGCGATGATCAATGCCGGCAGGCTGGACGACGCCACGCGCTACCTGCGCGAGCAGGTGCGCCAGTACCGCGAGGATCCGAAACTGTACGACCTGCTGGCGAAAGCCTATTCGAAGCAGGGCAAGATCGCACTGCAGCACATGGCGCTGGCCGAATCCTATGCGCTGGCCGGAGCGCTGCCGGCGGCCGTCGACCAGCTGAATTTCGCGCGCAAGGCGAGCGACGTCTCCTTCTACGAACAGTCCGTGATCGACGCCCGCGAGCGCGAGATCAAGGCACGCCAGAAGGAAGAGAAAGAGGAAGAGAAGGAGCGGTAGGGCGGGCATGCCCGCGCGTAAACGTTGCGCCGTGTTGGCTTCGTTTCAGGACAGACCCCGCCAACACAATGCAAGCGTCACGCGCGGGCATGCCCGCCCTACGAGTTTGCGGCCGGCGCGGGCACGAAGCCGAAACGCTGCGGCAGATCCTCGCCCCTGATTCGCTCAGCGGGCACTGCTTGCCCGCGCCAGCGCAGAACCAACTCGCCATCCCCGCCTTCCAGCCAGCGCAGCAACGCCTCGTCGCCGGCCGGCTGGCCATCCAGCTCCAATGCTTCGAAGAGTTGCGCGACATCGCGGTCGTCGAGCTGGGCGACGACATCTCCCGCCTGCACGATCGCCACGCCCGCTTCCGTCAGGTACAGGCGCTCGATGTTTGCGAGCGCGGTGCCCGTCTGCAGCACCAGGCCCTGGGCCGGATCGGTGCGCGCGATATACGGCGTCGCTTCCAGGTTCACGTAGACGCGCTGCGGGCCGTTCTGGAAATACCAGCGTCCTGCGTCGTCATGCGCGTAATTGCGGTTGATGAAGCCGAGCAGCGCGGCATTGTTCAGTTTGTCGCCGGCGGTGCCCGCCTGCTGGGCCGCCTCGTCGCGCATGCGCCAGCCGCCGCGCGCATCCAGCGCCAGCCAACCGTAGCAGTGCGGCACGTTCGGCCACTTGGCCATTGCCTGTTTTACGATGTCATCCATGGGTGCCAGCTTCGCATAGTTCGTCCTTCGTTGGCGCGCAGGTCGGTTGATCGAAGAAGGAAAGAATCCGCTGCGGCAGCCAGTCGATCCTGCCAGGGAAGGGGCCGGTAGGGAAGCCGACGTGGCCGCCTTCTTCCGGGTACTCGAGCGTCACGGCTTTTGATGCGCTGCCTGGCAGATGTTCGCCCGGCAGGAAGGGATCGTTGCGGGCGTTCAGCACCAGGGTCGGCACGGTGATGTCGTGCAGGACGTGGCGCGCGCTGGCGCGGTGCCAGTAGTCGTCGGCGTCGCGGTAGCCGTGCAGCGGGGCGGTGACGACGTTGTCGAAGGCGTAGAGGTCGCGCGCGGCCAGTAAAGCCTCGCGGTCGAACAGGCCGGGGAACTGTTCCAGCTTGGCCAGGCACTTCGGCTTCAGGGTCTGCAGGAACATGCGGGTGTACAACATGTTGAAGCCGGACGAGAGCGCTTCGCCGCCGCGCGCCAGGTCGAGCGGGGCGGAGATCGCGGCCGCGGCCGCGACAAAGTCGGCTTTGCTGCCGGATTCGCCGAGCCAGCGCAATAAAGCGTTGCCGCCCAGGGAGACGCCGGCCGCATACAGCGGGCCGGGTGCACGGGCGCGCAGGCGCGCCATGATCCAGTCGATTTCCAGCGCGTCGCCGGAGTGGTAGAAGCGCGCCGTGCGGTTCGGCTCGCCCGAGCAGCCGCGGAAGTGGGGCACCGCGCCCGACCAGCCGCGTGCCTTCAAGGCCGCCATCAGGCCGCGCGCGTAATGGCTGTTCGAGGAGCCTTCCAGGCCGTGGAACAGCACGACCAGGGGCTTACCGGGTTCGCCATCGACGAAATCGACGTCGACAAAGTCCTCGCCCAGTTCTGGGTGGTGCACTTCCCAGCGCTCGCGCCGATACTGCACCGCCGGCTTGGCAATGAGCGTGGCGGGATAGATGGTTTGCAGGTGGCCGCCGGGCAGCCACCTGGGGGCGCGATAGCTCATGCGCCTTTCAACAAATCAGTGGTGCTTGAAGGCCACGCCCGGTGCCAGGCGGTAGCGGGTGCCGCAGTACGGGCATTTGGCTTCGCCCTCATGGTCGAAGTCGAGGAAGACGCGCGGGTGCGACGACCACAGCGGCATGGCCGGGTTCGGGCAGTGGGCCGGCAGATCCTTGGCCTCGAGTTCCACCACAGGCATCGTCTTGTCAGTCATTACAATTCTCCGGTACGCAAAGTTGGGCAAAGACAGGATTTTAACGGATAAGAGCGGCCGTTCGTAATGCTCGGTAGAATGGCGAACCACTTCATTTGCACGTTTCATGTCTTTCCGTCCCCGACCAGCCAGCGCCTCCCCCGTTTCACCCTGTTGCAGGACGGCGACATGAACGCGCCCGAACCCGTCCAGCACAGCTCCGCCATTGTCGAACGCCACAACCCCGAACTCTGGCGCGAAGGTTTAAAGACCGGCCTGCCGACCCTGTTCGGCATCGGCGCCTGGGGCATGGTGGTCGGTATCGCGATGGTGAAATCGGGCCTGACGACGCTCCAGGCCTGCGGTATGACCTTCCTCGTGTACGCCGGTTCCGCCCAGCTGGCCTCGCTGCCGCTGATCCTGGCGCATGCGCCGATCTGGGTCGTGTTCGCCACCGGCCTGGTGGTGAACCTGCGCTTCGTGATCTTTTCCGCCCTACTGGGGCCGCATTTCGCGCACCTGCCGTGGAAGCAGCGCCTGTTCTACGGCTATATCTCGGGCGACTTGACGGTGGCCCTGTTCCTGCAGCGCTTCCCGACCATGGCGCAGATTCCGGGCAAGCTGTCCTATTTGCAGGGACTGATGTTCCCGAACTGGCTGTCCTGGCAGGCCGGCACCCTGATCGGCATCTTCCTCGGCAGCGCGATTCCGAGCGCCTGGGGACTGGGCTTTGCCGGCACCCTGGCCATCCTCTGCATCACGGTACCCCTGATCATCAACAGCGCGGCGCTGTGCGGCGTGGTGGTGGCGGGCGTGGTCTCGGTGGCGGCTTATGGTTTCCCCTACAAGCTGGGCTTGCTGGCGGCGGTGGTCGCAGGCATGCTGGCCGCGCTGGCCGCGGAAGGTCTCATCGAAAAGCGAAAGGCGCGTCATGGCTGAATGGGAAATCTGGGCGGTCATCGTCGCGCTGGCGCTGACGACTGCGATCACGCGCAGCGGTTTCTGGCTGATCGGGCACCGGGTGTCGATCCCGCCGCGGGTGCAGGGCATGCTGCGTTATGCGCCGGCCTGCGCGCTGGCGGCCATCATCGGCCCCGACCTCGTGCTCGACAGTGGCGGCCAGGTCCATTTCGGCCTCGGCAATCCAAAGTTGCTGGCAGGCATCGCCGCGCTCGGCTTCTATGTCTGGCGCCGTAACATGCTGCAGACCATCGTCTTCGGGATGCTTGCATTCACACTGTTGCGAATTCTGCACGTGTTTTGATGCAGCGCCATAAGGTCGGTGCGGTAGAATATCGTTTTTTTACTATTTCACTGTTGAGCCGACATGGACGCCGTTCTCAGTTTCACCCGCTTGCAAGACCTGATCGATCGCGACGCGCTGAAAAACAAGCGCGTTTTCATCCGTGCCGACCTGAACGTGCCGCAGGATGACAATGGCAACATCACCGAAGACACGCGCGTCCGCGCTTCGGTGCCGGCCATCCAGGCTGCCCTGAAAGCCGGCGCCGCCGTCATGGTGACCTCGCACCTGGGCCGTCCGACCGAGGGCGAATTCAAGCCGGAAGACACGCTGGCGCCGGTGGCGAAGCGCCTGTCCGAACTGCTCGGCCAGCCGGTCGAACTGAAGCAGAACTGGGTCGACGGCGTCGACGTCGCGCCAGGCCAGGTCGTGCTGCTGGAAAACTGCCGCGTCAACAAGGGCGAAAAGAAAAACTCGGACGAGCTGGCCCAGAAGATGGCCAAGCTGTGCGACGTGTATGTGAACGACGCCTTCGGCACCGCTCACCGCGCGGAAGCGACCACCCACGGCATCGCGAAGTTTGCACCGGTTGTCGCGGCAGGTCCGTTGCTGGCCGCCGAACTCGACGCCCTCGGTAAAGCCCTGGGCCAGCCGGCGCGTCCGCTGCTGGCCATCGTCGCCGGTTCGAAGGTCTCGAGCAAGCTCTCGATCCTGCAAAGCCTGGCCGGCAAAGTCGACAACCTGGTCGTCGGCGGCGGCATCGCCAACACCTTCATGAAGGCCGTCGGCCTGAATATCGGCAAGTCCCTGGTCGAGAACGACCTGGTCGGCGAAGCGAAGTCCATCATCGACATGATGAGCGCACGCGGCGCCTCGGTGCCGATTCCGGTGGACGTGGTCTGCGCGAAAGAGTTCTCGCCGACCGCCGCTGCAACGATCAAGGACGTGGCCGATGTGGCCGACGACGACATGATCCTCGACATCGGCCCGAAGACGGCCGCCATGCTGGCCGAGCAGGTCATCAAGGCCGGCACCATCGTCTGGAACGGCCCGGTCGGCGTGTTCGAATTCGACCAGTTCGCCGAAGGCACAAAGACGCTCGCCATGGCGATCGCCAAGTCGAACGGCTTCTCGATCGCCGGCGGTGGCGACACCCTGGCTGCGATTGCCAAGTACAACATCGGCGACCAGATCGGCTACATCTCCACCGGCGGCGGCGCCTTCCTCGAGTTCCTCGAAGGGAAGACCCTGCCGGCAGTCGAGATCCTGCTGCAGCGTAACGCCAAGTAATGAGTGCCAGCGCAGCCCCGAGGCTGCGCTTCTCTTTTCAGAAACAAGGATTTCACCCCATGCGCCCTCTGTACAACGCCACCAAGATCGTTGCCACCATCGGCCCGGCCTCGACCGATTTCGATATCCTCGTCAAGATGATCCGCGCCGGCGTCGACGTCGTGCGCCTGAACTTCTCGCACGGCAAGGCCCAGGACCACATCGACCGCGCCGCGCTGGTACGCCGCGCCGCTGCCGAGTGCGGCACCGAAGTGGCGATCATGGCCGACATGCAGGGTCCGAAGATCCGCGTCGGCAAGTTTGAAGAGGGCAAGATCTTCCTGAACAATGGCGACAAGTTCATCCTCGACGCCAAGTGGGGAGAAAATGGCGAACTCGGCAACCAGGAACGCGTGGGCCTGGACTACAAGGCGCTGCCGCGCGACGTGCGTCCGGGCGACAAGCTGTTGCTGAACGACGGCCTGATCGTGCTGATCGTCGACAAGGTCGCCGGCCACGAGATCTGCACCACGGTGAAAGTGGGCGGCGAGCTGTCGAACAACAAGGGCATCAACCGCCAGGGCGGCGGCCTGACCGCGCCGGCGCTGACGGCCAAGGACATGGAAGACATCAAGACGGCGATGAGCTTCCAGGCCGACTACCTCGCGATCTCCTTCCCGAAGAGCGCGACCGACATGGAAATGGCGCGCCAGCTGGCCAACATCGCCGGCGAGCCCTATCATCACAAGCCGATGATGATCGCCAAGATCGAGCGCGCCGAAGCCATCCCCGTGCTGCAGGAAATCCTGGACGCCTCCGACGGCATCATGGTGGCGCGCGGCGACCTGGCCGTGGAAGTGGGCAACGCTGCCGTCCCGGCCCTGCAAAAGCGCATGATCCGCATGGCGCGCGCCTCGAATAAACTGGCGATTACCGCGACCCAGATGATGGAGTCGATGATCGTGAATGCCGTGCCGACCCGCGCCGAAGTGTCGGACGTCGCCAATGCCGTGCTGGACGGCACCGACGCCGTGATGACCTCGGCCGAAACGGCCTCGGGCAAGTACCCGATCGAAACCGTCGAGATGATGGCGGCGATCTGCCTGGAAGCGGAACAGTCCGAATACAACAAGCTCGACGCCGACTTCCTGAACGTGGAATTCACCCGCATCGACCAGTCGATCGCCTACGGCACCCTGTTCACCGCGCATCACCTGGCGGTCAAGGCCATCGTGGCCCTGACCGAGTCGGGCTCGACCGCGCTGTGGATGAGCCGCCATAACATCGACACCCCGATTTTTGCCCTGACCCCGTCACAAACGACGCAGCGCAAGGCCTCCCTGTATCGCAACGTGCGAGCATTCCACCTGCTGCAGGAAGGCGGCAGCCACGCCGTGCTGCGCAAGGCCGAAGAGCTCCTGATCAGCGAAGGCATGGTGCGTCCGGGCGACACCATCGTCGTGACCTGGGGCTCGCCGATGGGTGAGGCGGGCGGCACCAATGCACTGAAGATCGTGCGCGTCGGCGAGACTTATAAAGATTAAAAACGGCTTCGCGTTGTCGAAGTCCTGAGACAAGAATTTTTTTAATTGGAGTACTACCATGGCACTCGTATCTCTGCGTCAACTGCTGGACCACGCTGCTGAAAACGGCTACGGCCTGCCGGCGTTCAACGTCAACAACCTGGAACAGGTCCAGGCCATCATGGCCGCGGCCGATGCCACCGGCTCGCCGGTGATCATGCAAGCCTCGGCAGGCGCGCGCAAGTACGCCGGCGAAGCTTTCCTGCGCCACCTGATCGACGCCGCCGTCGAAGCCTACCCGCACATCCCGGTCGTCATGCACCAGGACCACGGCCAGTCGCCGGCGGTCTGCATGGCCGCGATCCGCTCGGGTTTCAGTTCCGTGATGATGGACGGTTCGCTGGAAGCCGACGGCAAGTCGGTCGCTTCGTACGAATACAACGTCGAAGTGTCGAAAGAGGTCGTGAAATTCGCGCACTCGATCGGCGTGACCGTCGAGGCGGAACTGGGCGTGCTCGGTTCGCTGGAAACGATGAAGGGCGACAAGGAAGACGGCCACGGCGCCGACGGCACCATGACCCGCGAACAGCTGCTGACCGACGTCGACCAGGCGGCCGACTTCGTCGCGCGCACCCAGTGCGACGCGCTGGCCATCGCGATCGGCACCTCGCACGGCGCCTACAAATTCACCCGCAAGCCGACCGGCGACATTCTCGCCATCGACCGCATCAAGGAAATCCACGCACGCATCCCGAACACCCACCTGGTGATGCACGGTTCCTCGTCGGTGCCGCAAGAACTGCTGGCGATGATCCGCGAATTCGGCGGCGACATGAAGGAAACCTATGGCGTGCCGGTCGAAGAGATCCAGGAAGGCATCAAGCACGGCGTTCGCAAGATCAACATCGACACCGACATCCGCCTGGCGATGACGGCCGCGATCCGCAAGTACATGTTCCAGAACCCGTCGAAGTTCGACCCGCGCGACTACCTGAAGCCGGCGCGTGAAGCGGCGATGGAAGTGTGCAAGGCACGTTACCTCTCCTTCGGCTGCGAAGGGCAGGCCGCGAAGATCAAGCCGATCCCGCTGGAAAAGATGGCCGAGCGTTACAAGGCCGGCGAACTTGCGCAAGTCGTGAAATAATCCGTATGTGTGAACGGGCTGCTGCGGCAGCCCGTGTTTCTTTATTGGCGAAGCTTTCTGCCGACTCTGTTTTCCTGATATTCCTCCCCATGAACAGCCTCTATAAAACCACGATCAAGTCCCTGCCACTGCTGGGCGTCGGTAAAGTACGCGACAACTACGCCGTCGGCGACGACAAGATCCTGATCGTCACCACCGACCGCCTGTCGGCCTTCGACGTCGTCATGAACGAGCCGATCCCGGGCAAGGGCATGGTGCTGAACCAGATGAGCGATTTCTGGTTCGAGAAGCTCGGCCACATCGTGCCGAACCACCTGACCGGCATCGCCCCGGAAAGCGTCGTGGCGCCCGACGAAGTCGAGCAGGTCCGCGGCCGCGCCGTCGTCGCCAAGCGCCTGAAGCCGATCCTGGTCGAAGCGGTCGTGCGCGGCTACATCATCGGTTCCGGCTGGAAGGACTATCAGCAAAGCGGTTCCATCTGCGGTATCGAACTGCCGCAGGGCCTGCGCCAGGCGGACAAACTGCCGCAGCCGATCTTTACTCCGGCAGCCAAGGCCGACATCGGCGAGCACGACGAGAACATCTCGTTTGCCGACATGGAGTCGCGCATTGGTCCTGAACTCGCGGCAAAGATGCGCGACGTCTCGATCGCCCTGTACACCGCCGCCTCCGAATACGCGGCCACGAAAGGCATCATCATCGCCGACACCAAGTTCGAATTCGGCCTGGATGAAAACGGCGTGCTGCACCTGATGGACGAAGTGCTGACCGCCGACTCCTCGCGCTTCTGGCCGGCCGATTCCTACGCGCCGGGCATGTCGCCGCCGTCCTTCGACAAGCAGTTCGTGCGCGACTACCTCGAAACGCTCTCCGACTGGAACAAGACCGCACCGGCACCAAGCCTGCCGCAGGACGTGATCGCCAAGACCCAGGCCAAGTACTTCGAAGCCATCGAACGCCTCACCGGCGAAAAGCTGAAGGCTGAATGATGAGCGAAGCAAAGCCTTTGGTCGGCGTCGTGATGGGTTCCTCGTCCGACTGGGACGTGATGAAGAACGCCGTCGACGTCTTGAAACAGTTCGGCGTGCCTTTCGAGGCGCAGGTGATTTCGGCGCACCGCATGCCGGACGAAATGTTCCGCTATGCCGAACAGGCGAGAAGCCGCGGCCTGCGCGCGATCATCGCCGGCGCCGGCGGCGCCGCCCACCTGCCGGGCATGATCGCGGCGAAAACCATCGTGCCCGTGCTCGGCGTGCCGGTGCCTTCGAAATACCTGCGCGGCGAAGATTCGCTGCTGTCGATCGTGCAGATGCCGAAGGGCGTGCCGGTTGCGACCTTCGCCATCGGCGAAGCGGGCGCCGCGAATGCCGCGCTGACGGCGGTCGCGCTGCTGGCCGCGAACGACGATGCGCTGGCGGCCCAGCTGGAACAGTTCCGCCTGGACCAGACCGCCGCCGCCCAGGCCATGACCTTACCTGTCTGAATGTGATGAGTGATTCGCAGTATCCAGCATTTCTTCCCAGCGCCAATCCGCCGACCTGGCTCGGCGTGATGGGCGGCGGCCAGCTCGGCCGCATGTTCGCCCATGCCGCCCAGGCCATGGGCTATAAAGTGGCCGTGCTCGAACCGGCGCAGGACTGCCCGGCCGGGCAGGTTGCCGAGCGCCTGATCAATGCCGACTACACCGACAGTATCGCCCTCGGCCAGTTGTCGGCCCTGTGCGCCGCCGTCACCACCGAGTTCGAGAACGTACCGGCCGACAGCATGAACCTGCTGGCACACGGCAGTTTCGTCGCACCCGCCGGCAGCTGCGTCTCGATCGCCCAGGACCGCGTGCTGGAAAAGCGCTTCTTCGTCGAATGCGCGGACAAGTCGGGCGTGATGCCGGCGCCGCACAAGGTGATCGCCTCGCAGGAAGACATCGACGCGATCGGCGACGAACTGCTGCCGGGCATCCTGAAAACCGTGCGCATGGGCTATGACGGCAAGGGCCAGGTGCGTGTCAAATCCCGCGACGACGTGCGCGCGGCTTTCGAGAGCATGCAGGGCGTGACCTGCCTGCTCGAAAAAATGCTGCCGCTGGCCTACGAGGTCTCGGTGCTGACGGCGCGCGGTGCGGACGGACAATCGGTCGTGTATCCGATCGCCGAGAACGTGCACCGCGACGGCATCCTGTTCACCACCACGGTGCCAGGGCCGAACGTCACGCCCGAATGCGCGCAGCGTGCGCAGGATGCGGCGCGCGCCATCGTTGCCCAGCTCGGCTATGTGGGCGTGCTGTGCATCGAGTTCTTCGTGCTGGAGGACGGCTCGCTGGTCGTCAACGAAATGGCGCCGCGGCCGCACAACAGCGGCCACTACACGATCGATGCCTGCGTCACGAGCCAGTTCGCGCAGCAGGTGCGGGCGATGGCGAGATTGCCGCTGGGCGATTGTCGTCAGCATTCGCCCGCCGTGATGCTCAACATCCTGGGCGACGTCTGGTTCGACGGAGAGACCGTGCGTGAACCGGCCTGGGACCGCGTGCTGGCGCTGCCGGGCGCCTTCCTGCACCTGTACGGCAAGGACGATCCGCGCCGCGGCCGCAAGATGGGGCACGTGACCTTCGTGGCGCCGACGCTGGCCGAGGCGCAGCAGCAGTTGCAGGCAGCCTGCGCCATCCTGGGGATCGCGGTATGAGCGAGTTCGATCAGGACGCCATCGCCGCGGCCGCGCGCGCGCTGGAAGCGGGACAGCTCGTCGCCTTCCCGACCGAGACCGTGTACGGCCTTGGTGCCGATGCGGAGAACCCGGCGGCGGTGGCCGCCATCTACGCCGCCAAGGGCCGTCCGCAGGATCACCCGGTGATCGTGCACCTGGCGCCCGAAGCGGAGCTCGCGCACTGGGCCTGCGAGATTCCACAGGAAGCGCACGCCCTGGCCGGCGCCTTCTGGCCCGGCCCGCTGACGATGATTTTAAAGCGCGCGCCGGGGATTCCGGATGCGGTCAGCGGCGGCCAGGACACGGTCGGATTGCGCTGCCCCTCGCACCCGGTGGCGATTGCACTGCTGCGCGCTTTCAAGGGCGGGCAGGGCGGCGTCGCAGCGCCGTCGGCGAATAAATTCGGCCACGTCAGCCCGACAACGGCCCAGCACGTACGCGACGAATTCGGCGCCGACGGCTCGGTGGCGCTGGTACTCGATGGCGGCGCCTCGCAAGTGGGCATCGAGTCGACCATCGTCGATTTATCTCGCCTGGCCACCCACGGGCCGGTGCTGCTGCGTCCGGGCCACGTGAGTGCGGAGGCGATCGCCGCCGTGATCGACCGGATGCCGGCCGCGCCCGACGTCGCCGCGCCGCGCGCGTCCGGCACGCTGGAATCGCATTACGCGCCGCACACGCCGGTGGCGATGCAGGACACGGCCACCCTGGTGCGGACCCTGGAGCAGATGGCGGCGGCCGGACGCAAGGTCGCCCTGATCCACTACTCCGACCTGTGGAATGCGCATGCTTCCGAGCGCCTGCCGGCCACGCCGGAAGGCTTTGCGCATGCCCTGTACGCGGCACTGCGCGCCATGGACGGGCAGGGCGCCGACGTGATCCTGGTCGAGGCCCCGCCGCAAGAGGGCGCATGGCTCGGCGTCAATGACCGCCTGCGCCGCGCGGCGCACGGCTCGACCGGCATCGTCCACGGCCTGCTCAACCACGACGCAGGCGTGTAATACCAATGGGCGGCTCCGATCCGGAGCCGCTTCCTTCCGGCAGCCTTTCCGTGCGCCGTTGCAATTTCCCATCTTGCAGTTACCTTTTGAGATATTACAAAAGGCAATGCTTGATATAATCGCGCCAGCTTGCCAGCCCTTCCGTTTGTGTTGTCCTTGGTTGACACCATGACAATCAATATTTCTATACAAGTCGGGAGAACACTGGCATATTAGTTTGGGATGCGAATAGCACGGGCGTTCGTTTCACAGAAAAAAATCTTATCCTCTTAGGAGACACAATGCGTCAAATGAATTTCGCGCTCGCGCTGCTGACCGCAGCTGCGCTGGCTGCATGCGGCGGCACCGGTAGCAGCGGTGGCGATCAAACGCACAAGGTTACGTTCACCCAGCAAGTGACCTTCGGCGACAGCCTGTCGGACGTCGGCAGCTACAACGTCGGCGCCATCACGGCAGCCGGCGGTGGCAAGTTCACCATCAACGGCGACAGCACCAGCACCAACCCGGCACTGACCGGCCTGAACTGGACCGAAGTCCTGGCCGCGGAACTGCGCCTGCCGAAGCCATGCGCCGCCCAGACCGGCCTGCAGGGCCTTGATAACGCGAATCCGGCGCTCGACTTCAACGTCCCGATCGTCAACAATTCGAACTGCTTCAACTACGCACAGGGCGGCGCCCGCGTGACCAATCCGATCGGCCCGGGCAACCGCGCCGTCAAGCCGGAACTGGGCGAAATGACCGTGCCGGTCGTGACCCAGGTCGCGAACCACCTGGCCAAGACCGGCGGCAAGTTCAGCGGTACCGAACTGGTCACCATCATGGCCGGCGGTAACGACGTCCTGATGCAGCTGGGCGCCCTGAGCGCCGGCGCCACCGCGGCCGGTACCCGTGCCGGCGCAGCCGCCTTCCCGGCCCTGCTGATCGGCGGCCTCGTCGCCACCGTGCCGGCCGCCAACCAGGCGACCGCACAGACCAACATCACCACGGCCGTGCAAACCACCGCAGCCGGTGGCGGCACCCAGACCCAGATCGCGACCGCCGCCGTGACGGCCGCCGCCCAGCTGGGCGCACCGCTGGCCGCCGCGCAAGCTGCCGCCGCCAAGGCCGGTGTCGACGCGCAAGCGGCAGGCACCGCGGCCGGCAACCAGTACGCCGCGACCGAAGGTCCGAAGCTGGTCGCCGAACTGGGCAAGGCCGGCGCCGAACTGGCCGCCATCGTCAACACCCAGATCCTGGACAAGGGCGCGAAGTACATCGTCGTCAACAACCTGCCGGACGTCGCCAGCACCCCGTCGGGCAAGGCGCAATCGGCCGCGACCCAGCAGCTGATCATGGCAATGGTCGACGCCTTCAACAACCAGCTGAAGGCCAACCTGCGCAACGATCCTGCGATCGCCTACGTCGACCTGTTCACCGTCAGCAAAGACCAGGTGGCCAACCCGGCCATCTACGGCCTGACCAACACGGCGCTGAAGGCCTGCACGACCGAATCGTCGCTGACCTGCACCATCAAGACCACCTCGGCGCCGGACGTGAGCCACTACATGTTCGCCGACGACATCCACCCGACTCCGTACGAGTACTGGCTGGTGACCCGCTACGTCCTGAAGGACATGGCGGTCAAGGGCTGGCTGTAATCGATAAAAAATAGCGCGGTCACACCGGCCTGCAGGCAGGCCGGTGTGACTGGTTGCAAAGAATCCAGGAGAAATGATGAAAGTACGTTTCAATAGCGTCCTCAAGACGCTGGTCGCAGCAAGCGCGCTGGTCTGCGCTGCAAGCGCCTCGGCCCAGTCGGCCGGCCAGTGGACCGCCAAGTTCGGCTTCAACCAGCTGACCCCGAAAGTCGAGAGCGGCGACCTGAGCGCGCCGGCCCTGCCGAACACCAAGGCGGCCGTCGACCGCGACATCCAGCCGGTCGTGATCATCGCCTACGGCATCACCGACAACATCTCGCTCGAAGGCGCGCTGGGCACGCCGTACAAGCACTCGATCAAGGGCGCAGGCTCGATCGCCGGCATCGGCGAGATCGGCACCGTCGAAGCGCTGCCGCCGACCCTGTTCGCGCAGTACCGCTTCTTCTCGCCGACCGCGACCTTCCGTCCGTTCGTCGGCATCGGCGCGACCTACGCCTACTTCATGAAGGAAACCGGTTCGGGCAAGATGACAGCCCTGACCAATCCGGGCGGCGCACCGACCACCTTCAACATCGACAACAAGTTCACCTACACGGCGCAAGTCGGCGTGGCAATGAACATCAACGAGCGCTGGTTCACCGACGTGACCGTCAACAAGAGCCGCCTGCGCACCGACGTGCACTTCTCGACCGGCCAGAACCAGCACATGAAGCTGGACCCGGTTGCCGTGGTCGTGGCTGTCGGCTACAAGTTTTAATTAGTCGCTACGGCGCAAAAACCGGCAGGGCGTACGCCCTTGCCGGTTTTTTTTCGTCCTCATCCATAAGCTTTGCTGATGCGAGCGCATCAGTTATGAGTAAAGCTAATGCAGGCTGGAGGCGTAGCGCGCGAAGTGCTCGCCGCTCAGCGCGCGTTCATACAAATATCCCTGATAGACGAAGCAGCCGGCCTGCGACAGCCATTCGCGCTGGCCCTGGGTCTCGACACCCTCGGCGATCACCTGCAGGCCCAGGCTGCCGCCCAGCGCGATGATGGAGCGCACGATCGAGGCGTCGTTGCGGTCGGTGAGCACGTCGCGCATGAAGGAATAATCGATTTTCAGCTGGTCGAGCGGCAGTTTGCGCAGGTAGGCCAGTGAGGAGTAGCCGGTGCCGAAGTCGTCCAGCGAGAAGGTGATGCCGAGGCGGCGCAGGGTTTCCATGGTCTCGACCGTGTGCGCGAAATCGGTCACCACCAGGGTTTCGGTCAGCTCGAATTTCAGGCCGTGCGGATCAACGCCGGTGGCGGCCAGGATTTCCTGGGTCATGGCGACGAAATCTGGCTCGACGAACTGGCGCGCGCTGACGTTCACCGACAGCGACAAATGGCGCGTGGCCGGATTGCGCTGCCACGAGGCCAGCTCGAGGCAGGCCGTGGCCAGCACCCAGCGCCCGATGTCGACGATCAGGCTGGTCTCCTCGGCCTGCTTGATGAAATCGGTCGGATACAGGATGTCGCCGTTCGGCTGGCGCCAGCGCAAGAGCGCCTCCGCCCCGATCACGCGGCTGTCGCCATCGAGCTGGGGCTGGTAGTTGAGCATGAATTCATGGTTGCGCAGGGCGCGCCGCAGCCCGCTTTCCAGTTCCGAGCGCGCGGTCCACTTGGCCTGCATGTCGGGATCGAAGAAGCGGAAGGTGTTGCGTCCGGCCGCCTTGGCCTGGTACATCGCCGTGTCGGCCTGCTTCAGGGCCGACTCCACCGTGTCGGTGGCGCCGCTGATCATGGTGACGCCAACGCTGGTCGAAACCGCGTACATGAAATCGGCCAGCTGGAAGGGCGCACGCATCGCGGCGACGACCTTTGCGGCCACCGTCTCGGCATGGTGCGCGGCCGTTTCCAGGTCGTCGTCGTCCGGCTGGACCAGGATCACGAATTCGTCGCCGCCGAGGCGCGCCACCATGTCGGCTTCGCGCACGCTGTGCTCGAGGCGGCGCGCCACCGCCTGCAGCAGCATGTCGCCGGCGGCATGGCCGTGGGTGTCGTTCAGCGTCTTGAAATTGTCGAGGTCGAGGAACATCAGGGACCCGATCTTGCGCGAGCGGGCGCTGCCCAACAAGGCGCGCCGCAGGTGGTCGAGCAGGCTGGCACGGTTCGGCAGCTCGGTCAATGCATCGAAATAGGCCAGGCGGTGGATGCGCGCCTCGTTGCTCTTGCGCTCGCTGATGTCGGTGCTGATCACGAGGATCTTTTGCGGGATGCCCGATGCCGGATCGGCCGGCACGACGGTCCAGCGCGAGTCGGCGTGCAGGCTGCTGCCGTCGCGCCGGCGCTGCGACAATTCGCCCGCCCACTCGCCTTCGATGAGCGCGGCTTGATAGGCTTCGCTGTAGGCCGCGTGGTCGTCGCACAGCAGGTCCGCCATGCGCTGGCCTTCGGCTTCCTGCGCTTCCCAGCCATAGAGGCGCTCGGCGCCCTTGTTCCAGTAGGTGATGCGCGAACCCATGTCGATCACGAAGATCGCGTCGCGCGCCTTGTCCAGCAGCGAGGCCTGTTCCAGCGCCAGCATGTCGGCGCGGCGCAGCACGGTGATGTCGGCAATAAAACCTTCCAGCGCTTCCACGTTGCCGTGCTCGTCGAACACGGCCGAGCCCTGTTCCCAGGCCCAGCGCAGCTTGCCGGAGGCGTTCGTGATGCGGTAGCTCAGCTGGAAAGGGCGGCGTTCGCGGATCGCCGCATTGGTGTCGTCGGCCACCTGGGCGCGGTCGTCGGGGTGGATCAGGCTCGCAAACGACATCGCGTCCTCGCCGATGAAGGCGGAGGCCGGATAACCGGTGAGCTTCTCGACCCCGGCGGAGAGGAACATCATGGTCCAGGTCGAATCGTTCAGGCAACGATAGACCATGCCCGGCAGGTTACTCAACAATAAGTCGAGCGACAACGCAGAGGCGTCGTGGGACCGCAAATTCGTCGAAACTGGATGGCCAGATGTGTGCATGTTCCGTGTGTTTGAGATAGGTGGAACACTTGCTGGGCTGTGCTTGATTTAGCACACATGGTAACGCGAAATTTGCGTCGATTCGTTACCCGATCAGGCCTTTCTTGTATTTGTTGTCACTCGGATGCACATTTTTAACGTTTCGATCCAGCCCGGGTAACAATCCGGGCTGGATGGCCGAAAACGGCTCAGAACGCGGCAATACCCGTCTGCGCGCGCCCCAGGATCAGCGCGTGGATGTCGTGCGTCCCCTCATAGGTATTCACGACTTCGAGGTTGACCATGTGACGGATGATGCCGAACTCGTCCGAGATACCGTTACCGCCGAGCATGTCACGCGCCGTACGGGCCACGTCCAGCGCCTTGCCGCAGGAATTACGCTTCATCATCGAGGTGATTTCCACCGCCGCGGTACCCTCGTCCTTCATGCGGCCAAGGCGCAGGCAGCCCTGCAGGCCGAGCGTGATTTCGGTCTGCATGTCGGCCAGCTTCTTCTGCACCAACTGGTTCGCGGCGAGTGGCTTGCCGAACTGCTTGCGGTCCAGCGTGTACTGGCGTGCGGTATGCCAGCAGGCTTCCGCCGCACCCAGCGCGCCCCAGGCGATGCCATAGCGTGCCGAGTTCAGGCAGGTGAACGGACCTTTCAAGCCGCGCACGTCCGGGAAGGCGTTTTCTTCAGGGCAGAACACGTTGTCCATGACGATCTCGCCGGTGACGGAGGCACGCAGGCCGAACTTGCCGTGGATCGCGGGGGCGCTCAGGCCTTCCCAGCCTTTTTCCAGCACAAAGCCGCGGATCGCGCCTTCGTCATCCTTGGCCCAGACGACAAACACGTCTGCCACCGGCGAATTCGTGATCCACATTTTCGAGCCGGTCAGCGCGTAGCCGCCCTCGACTTTACGCGCGCGGGTGACCATCGAACCCGGATCCGAACCGTGGTTCGGTTCGGTCAAACCAAAACAGCCGATCCATTCGCCGGTGGCCAGCTTCGGCAGGTATTTCTGCTTGGTCGCCTCATTGCCGAACTCGTAGATCGGCACCATCACCAGCGAGGACTGCACGCTCATCATCGAGCGGTAGCCGGAGTCGACGCGCTCGACTTCGCGCGCGATCAGGCCGTAGGCCACGTAGTTCAGGCCCGGGCCGCCGTATTGTTCAGGGATGGTCGGGCCGAGCAGGCCCAGTTCGCCCATTTCGCGGAAGATCGAGGTGTCCATCTGCTCGTGGCGGAAAGCCTCGAGGATGCGCGGCTGCAGCTTGTCCTGGCAGTAGGCCGCGGCGGCGTCGCGGATCATGCGTTCGTCGTCGGTCAGCTGGCTGTTCAGCAGCAGCGGATCGTCCCAATGAAAGGCGGCCTTGCGTGGCGAATCGGAATGGGTCATGGCGGTCCTGGTCTCAGTCGGTTCTTGTTGGAGGCGGCGCTACAGTCGGCCGCAGGGGCGCAGCCATTATAGAAAGGACATGACAGGCCATCTTTTCATTCTGCGACAGCCATTTTCATATTTACCGCGGCCTCGCTACTGCGTGAACGACACCGTTCCCGCCAGGCCCGCCTCGCGCAGGCGCGACATGTCGCGCGTGGGAGCGTTGCCGAAATGGCGCGCGTACTCGCGGCTGAACTGGGAGGCGCTGACATAGCCCACGCGCTGGCAGGCCAGGCCGGCATCCATGCCTGTCGAGAGCATCAGGCGGCGTGCTTCCTGCAGGCGCAGGGTTTTCTGGAATTGCAGCGGACTCATCGAGGTGAGCAGCTTGAAGCGCTCATGCAGCGAGGAAGGACTCATGTGCGCCAGCGCCGCCATGTCCTCGATCCGCAGCGGCTGGTCGAAATGGCTGCGGATCCAGCTCACCACCTTGCCGACGCGGTGCGTCTCGACGCGCCCGATCTGCGCCAGCCGCGCGCCGAAAGGGCCGCGCAGCAGGCGCAGCACGATCTCGTCGACGGTCAGGGGCGCCAGCAGGGCCGCGTCGTCCGGTTGCCCGGCCAGCGCCATCAGGCGCGTCGCGGCGTCGACGATGGCCTCGCTGGCCTGGGCCACGTGCACCGCGCGGCCCTCGCGCTGCGGTGGTACGCCTTTCGGGTAGGCCATCAGGATCAGCTCGGCCATGCGCTCGGCATCGAAGTCGAGGCGGAACGACAGATAGGGGCTGGCCGGGCTGGCCTGGCGGATCATCGCCGCGATCGGCAGGTCGAGCGAGAAGATCAGCATGCGCGAGGGATCGTAGTCGTAGGACTCGTCGCCCAGCATGACGGTCTTGGCGCCTTGGGCGACGATGCACAGGGCCGGCCGATGCAGGCCATGCACCAGTTCGAGGCTGTCGTTCGAGGCGCGCACCGCATGCACGCCCGGAATGCAGGTGGCGAACGAGCCGTCATGGGGGGCGTGCGTGGCCAGCAGGCCCGCCAGGCGTGCCAGGCCGGGCATGGCGGCACCGATCGGCGCTGAGGGAAGGGATGTGTTCATGGCAGTCGGCTCCGACTCGAATATAGCATCCCCATTCTCCTTCAGGCCGGGTGATCGGTCGACACCGACAAGGCGCGCCATTCCTCCAGTGCCGCCTGGCGCCCGGCGAGCGAGGCCGCTTCCATGGCGACGGCATCGCTGCCGGCCAGCAGCTGGCGCGGCGGCGTTTCCATCGCCGCCAGACGGACGATGGCCTGGGCCAGCCGGGCCGGGTCGCCCAGCTGCTTGCCGCGATACGGCGCATACGCATCTTCGATCGTCCCGTGCGCGGCGTAGTCCTCGATCGTCGCGCCGGCATAGCGCACCGAGCTGTCATCGAGGAATTCGGTACGGAAGAAGCCGGGTTCGACGGCCGTGACGTGGATGCCGAATTTTTCCACTTCCAGGGCCAGCGATGCCGTCAAACCTTCGATCGCATACTTGGTGGCGCAGTAGACCGAGGCGCCATTGAAGCCGACCAGGCCCGCGATCGAACTGATGTTGATGACGTGGCCAGCGCGCTGGCGGCGCATGGCGGGCAGGGTGGCGCGCAACATGTGCATGACGCCGAAGACGTTGACGCCGAACTGGCGCTCGACATCGGCCGCCGCGACTTCCTCGAAATTGCCCATTTGTCCGTAGGCCGCGTTATTGACGAGCACGTCGATGCGGCCGAAACGGTCAATGGCGGCCTGCACTGCGCGCCCGGCCTGGGCTGCATCGGCGATGTCGAGCTGGACCGTGGCCAGCCGCTCGCGGTCGCTGCCGCCGAAGGCCTCGTCGAGCTGCGCCAGCTTGCGGCCCGTGGCGACGACACGGTCGCCCCTGGCCAGCGCCACACGGGCGATGTGTGCGCCGATGCCGCGGCCGGCGCCGGTGATGAACCAGACTTTACTCATGATGTGCTCTCCAGTGATGTCACACGGGTGCGTGACGATGGAGAGCATGGTAGGGCGGCGGTCGACGCCGGACTTGCCTGAAACTCCAGGAATCTGGCGCGATCCTCGGCTCAGCCGGTCGAGGTCGTGCCGAAGCGCCCGCCATGGAACAGCAATCCGGCCTGCGGCTGCACGGCGCAGTCCTCGACTTCGCCCACGAAGATCACGTGGTCGCCTTCCGGATAGCGGCTGCGGTTATGGCATTCGAACCAGGCCGCCACGCCTTTTAAAATCGGCAGGCCGGTGCGCGAGAGTTCGTAGTCGACGCCGTCGAAGGGCTTGTCGGTGCGGCGCGAGAAACGCATGGCCAGCTCTTCCTGGCCGGCGGAGAGGATGTTGATGACGTAATGCGAGTTGCCGCTGAAGACAGGCAAACTGTTGGCGCGCGCGCCCAGGCTCCACAGCACCAGCGGTGGATCGAGCGAGACGGAATTGAAGGAACTGGCGGTCAATCCGCGAAAGCTGCCGTCGGCAAGCCGCGTCGTGATCACGGTCACGCCGGTGGCGAATTGCGACAGTGCCTGGCGAAAATGCGCCGAGTCGAAACCGCGCTCGGTGGCGCGGGGAGAGCGTGTGTTCATCGGACCCTTGAAAAGTTGCATGCTCATTATGCCACCGCCGACGGCGCGCCGTCGCCACGGGCGCACTCGGCCGCACCTTGTCTGCCGTCTCGCCAGCAGTAACTGCCGCTTTGCGTTAGCATCGGAACATACAGGACAACAGGCGAGGCATGCGATGAGCGAGCAAGGAAGGACCGAGGTAGCGATTCTTGGCGGCGGATGTTTTTGGTGCGTCGAGGCCGTGTACCTCGAAGTGCGCGGAGTGACGCGCGTCGAGTCGGGCTACATGGGCGGCCATGTCGTGAACCCGACCTATGAACAGGTCTGCGGCGCCGGCACCGGCCACGCGGAAGTGGTGCGGCTCGAATTCGATCCGGGCGTCATCAGCTACCGCGACATCCTGCAGATCTTCTTCACCATCCACGATCCGACTACCCAGGACCGCCAGGGCAACGACGTCGGTCCGCAGTACCGCTCGGTGATCTTCTTCGAGAACCCCGAGCAGGAAGCGACCGCACGCCAGGTGATGGCGGAAATGGCCTCGGTCTGGGACGCGCCGATCGTGACCCAGCTGCTGCCGAGCGAGACCTGGTACAAGGCCGAGGAATATCACCAGAATTACTATGCCCAGCATCCGATGCAGGGCTATTGCGCCTTTGTCGTCGCGCCGAAGGTGGCGAAGTTTCGCAAGACCTTTTCGCATTGGATGAAGTGACGTAGGGTGGGCGCCCCGTGCCCACCAAACGATCCGCAAACGTGTCGCATGCTTCTGGTGGGCACGGGGCGCCCACCCTACGGCTTATGGATACATGTACCGCCGCGACCAGGGGATCTGCGCCGGATCTTCGCCCGCCTTCGCCCCGACGATCTGGTACAGGCTGATCCAGTCGTGGGCGAAGGCGTAGGCGCAGCCGGCGAGGTACACGTGCCAGATGCGTTGCCGCCTGGCGTCGGTCAGCTGGCCGATCGTATCGAAGCGGTTCTCGAAATTCTCGGTCCATAGCGTACAGGTGCGCGCGTAGTGGCGGCGCAGGTTTTCGACGTCGCGCACTTCCAGGCCGCCCTGCTGCATCGCCTTGATCACCGCCGACAGGTGGGCCAGCTCGCCCTGCGGGAACACGTACTGGTCGATGAATTCGCCGCCGCCATAGGGCGTGGAGCGGTTGGCGACGTCGGTGGTGGTGATCCCGTGGTTCATCACCACGCCGCCCGGCGCCAGCAGGCTGTCGATCTTCGCAAAGTATTCCGGCAGGTGTTGCACCCCCACGTGCTCGAACATGCCGACGCTGGTGATGCGGTCGAACTGGCCGCTGAGATCGCGGTAATCCTGCAGCCGGATCTCCACCTGTTTATCCAGCCCCGCCTGCGCCACCCGCTCGCGCGCCAGCGCCGCCTGGTTCTCCGACAGGGTGATGCCGACGCAGCGCGCGCCGAAGTGCTGCGCCGCGCGGATGGCGAGCGCGCCCCAGCCGCAGCCGATGTCGAGCAGGCTCTGTCCCGGACGTACATCGATCTTGCGCAGGATGTGGTCGATCTTTTTCACCTGAGCGCTCGCCAGATCCTCGGTGCCGTCCTCGAAATAGGCGCAGGAATACACCATGTTCGGGTCGAGCCAGGCGGCGTAGAAATCGTTGGAGACGTCGTAGTGGTAGCGGATCGCCTCGGCATCCTTCTGGCGCGTGTGCGGCGACAGCAGGCGCAGGGGAATGGCGCCAAGGAGATTGGAACGTCTGTCCGGCTTGCCCTTGGCGGCCGCCAGTTCGCTGCCGATGCGGATCATGTCGGCGGCGCGGCCGCGGATCTCGAGCGCGCCTTCGACATAGGCGCGGCCCAGGTTGTACAGGGTGGGGGAGAGCAGGTAGCGCAGGCTCGACGGCCTGGGGACGCGGATGGTGACGCGCGGCGGATCGGACGAGAGGTCGACGTGTTCTCCGTTCCAGAGTTCCACGCGCAAGGGCAGCGACAGTTTGCTGCGCACGCCTGTGCTCCAGGCGCTGAGCTTCATTTCGGTGAACACGGTTTCCTCCAGCCGGTGGGACACCGGCCCTGCGGACGGCGTCGAACCCGTCCCGCCATACTGGAGGACAGGTCTTACGGTTGCAAACGCTGCCGTGCCCAGCTTCCGTCTTCCTGCCGCTCGTACACGATGCGGTCATGGAAACGCGACCGGCGCCCCTGCCAGAACTCGATGCGCTCGGGCACCAGGCGGAAGCCGCCCCAGTTGTCTGGGCGCGCCGGTGCGTCGCCGGCTGTCGCGGCGACCGCTTCGTAGTTCCGTTCCAGGGCCGCACGGTTCTCGATCGGCGCGCTTTGCTGGGAAGCAATCGCCGACAGGCGGCTCTTCAACGGCCTGCTGTGGAAATACTTATCGCTTTCTTCGGCCGAGGTCGTTTCGACCCGGCCTTCGATGCGAACCTGGCGTTCAAGCTCGCTCCAGAAGAATAGCAGCGCTGCATAAGGATTGGCGCGCAATTCCTGAGCTTTGCGGCTGTCGTAGTTGGTGTACCAGGTAAAGCCACGCTCGTCGAACTGTTTGACGAGCACGATGCGCGAGCTCGGCCGGCCATTCGAGTCGACGGTAGCCACGTTCATCGCGTTCGGCTCGTTGACCTGCGCTTTCAGGGCTTGCTCGAACCAGCGCGTGAACTGCAGCATCGGGTCGTCCAGCACGTCGTCCTCGTTCAGGCTGGCCTGGCCGTAATCCTTGCGCAAATCGGCGACGGCATCGCCGATCGACGGTGCCGGCGCATCCTCGCCGATTCCGCGGCGGCGCTGCATCGCCGTGCCCAGCTGCGTCATCTGTTCTGGCGTGAACAGGCGCATGGCCATCGGCGCCATCGTGCTTTCCTCGCGCTCCATGTGCGCCGTGTAGCGCTGGACGAAGCGCTGTACGTTGGTGCTCGACAGGACGTTGGCGCTGCCGTCGGCGATCGCCGTCAGCTGCTCGTGCAGGTCTTGCCAGAGCGCATCCATCTCCTTGTGGTCCTGCAGGATGATCGGCGCCAACGCCTGCAGCGTGGCCGCGTCCTCGCCCTGGGCGACGGCGCGCAGCATCGGAATCAGGTCTTGCTCCTCGTCATCGTGGTGCAGGTGGGCCGCCTTCTCGAAATACTTCAGCACGGCGCCGGCGGCCTGGCGCGCCTGCTCGTCGGCGCCGTGCTCGGGCAGGTGCGACAGCAGGCGCTCGAGCGTAGCCAGCTGCTTGCGGATGCGGCCGTGGCAATGCTTGAGCACGGCGATCGGCTGGTCGAAACCGGGCGCAGTGTCAGGAAGGAAATCGTTCATGTGCGTATTTTTGACAGAGGGAAGTTTTTTGATTGACAGAGCGTTATTTTAGTGCGGATGCGAAAGATCGGTCCGGTAAAATGTCCGGATGAACTCGATCGACACCTCCTTCACTCAAGCGCCGCAAGGCGACGATATCGACTTTGCACGCCGCTTCGGCGGCATTGGCCGCCTCTACGGCGAGCGTGCACTGGAACGTTTTAGAACGGCGCACGTTTGCGTGATCGGCGTCGGCGGCGTCGGCTCCTGGATCGTCGAGGCCCTGGCGCGCAGCGCGATCGGCGAACTGACTCTGATCGACCTCGACAACGTGGCCGAATCGAACATCAACCGCCAGATCCAGGCCCTCACCGATACCATCGGCCAGCCGAAGATCGAAGCGCTGCGTGACCGTATCGCCCAGATCAATCCCTACTGCAAGGTCAACCTGGTCGAGGATTTTATCGAAGTGGACAACATCGTCCAGATGATCGGCGGCAAGGGGTTCGATTACGTGGTGGATGCCATCGACAGCGTCAAGGCCAAGGCGGCCCTGATCGCGTATTGCCGCGATAACGCGATTCCGCTGCTGACCAGCGGCGGCGCCGGCGGCCAGCTCGACCCGACGAAAATCGAGGTGCGCGACCTGGCCCGTACCGAGCAGGAACCGTTGCTGAAAAAGGTGCGCAAGGTCCTGCGTGCCCAGTACGGTTTTTCGCGCGGCGAAAAGCAGAAATACCATATCGACGCCGTGTTCTCGATGGAGCCGCTGCGCTATCCCGAGCTTGATGCTGCCTGCGAGATCGAGTCCAGCATCACCGGCCTGAATTGCGCCGGCTTCGGTTCGAGCATGGTGGTGACGGCCAGCTTCGGCATGATCGCCGCGGCCCACATCCTGCGCAAGCTGGCCGAGGCGGCGAATGCCGCCGCTCTGCCCGCGGCCCAGCCGGAGCTCGCCGACGCCTGAGCCGCCGCTGTGCATCATGGTCCGGGCTTGCTATCATGGGATATCGATTGAAATCCTGTCATTGAAAGAGTCCTCATGATGCGTCGTACCACTTTCCTGGCCATGCTGTTCGCGGCCGCCGCAGTCAACGCCCAGCAATCCAACCAAACCCCGGTGACGCCGGCGAACGCGCCCTCCACGCCGACCGCCGCCGATCAGGCCGCCACCGCCGTGCGCCAGCAGGGCGTGCAGAGCGCGGCCGACCAGGCCGCCGACACCTCGCAGCAGGCCGCCGGCCAGGCCGCCACGACCACCACCGACACCGGCGCCGCCGCTGCGGCCGCTGCCGCTGCCGCCCAACCGGTACCGCCGGCCCCGACGGGCCCGCAGCTCGAAATCATCGACCGCGTGGTCGGCAAGGGCCGCGAAGCCAGTGCCGGCAGCCTGGTGCGCGTCAACTACACCGGCTGGTTCCACAAGCCCCTGTCCGCCACCGGCAAGGGCAAGAAATTCGATTCCTCGCTCGACGCGGGCCGCGATCCGCTCGAGTTCCGTCTCGGCACCGGCGTGGTGATCAAGGGCTGGGACCAGGGCGTGGCCGGCATGAAGGTCGGCGGCAAGCGCACCCTGATCATTCCGAGCCAGCTCGCCTACGGCAAGCGCGGCGCACCGGGCGGCATGATTCCGCCGGACACGGACCTCATCTTCGACGTGGAACTGCTCGGCGTTAAATAAACTTCGATACTAGGGAGAACGGCAATGCGTATCGCGAACGATGTCACTGAACTGATCGGTAACACCCCTCTCGTCAGGATCCGCAAGCTGTCTCCCGGCGGCGCGGAGATCCTTGCCAAGCTCGAGTTCTACAATCCGGCGCACAGCGTCAAGGACCGCATCGGCCTGGCAATGATCGAGGCGGCGGAAAAAGCCGGCCGGATCGGCCCCGACACCGTCATCGTCGAGCCGACCAGCGGCAATACCGGCATCGCCCTGGCCATGGTCTGCGCGGCGCGCGGCTACCGCTGCAAGCTGGTCATGCCCGAGACCATGAGCAACGAGCGGCGCATGCTGCTGCGCGCCTATGGCGCCGAACTGGTGCTCACGCCCGGCTCGGAGGGCATGCTGGGCGCGATCCGCCGCGCCGAAGAAATCGTCGCCGGCGACCCGCGCGCCTTCATGCCCCAGCAGTTCAACAATCCCGCCAATCCGGAAGTACATCGCCGCACTACGGCCGAGGAAATCTGGCGCGACACCGACGGTAAGGTCGACATCGTCGTCGCCGGCGTCGGCACCGGCGGCACCATCACCGGCGTGGGCGAAGTCATCAAGGAGCGCAAGCCCGGCTTCCAGGCCATCGCCGTCGAGCCGGAAGCTTCGCCCATGCTGTCGAAAGGCACCAAGGGTCCGCACCCGATCCAGGGCATCGGCGCCGGCTTCGTGCCGGAAGTGCTGAATACCGGCATCTATGACGAGATCATCACCGTCAGCAACGAGAACGCCTTCGAGACGGCCCGCGCCGCCGCGCGCGAAGAGGGTTTACTGGTCGGGATTTCATCGGGCGCGGCCTTGTGGGCGGCGATGCAGGTGGCGCAGCGGCCGGAAAATGCGGGGAAGCTGATCGTGACGATCATTCCGTCGTTTGGGGAGCGGTATTTGAGTACCGCCTTGTTCGCCAACCTGGCTGGTTGATTATTGATGGTGGGCACGGGGCGCTCACCCTACGTGATTGATAGCCGTAGGGTGGGCGCCCCGTGCCCACCAAGACGTGATTACGCCACCAGCGCGCAGCGGTGCTGCGACGTGCCTTCCTCCACCTGCAGCGTGCAATGCCCGATCGAGAAATCGTGGCGCAGCTTCGCTACGATGTCGTCGATCACCCGGTCTCCCGGATACCCACCCGGCATCACCAGGTGCGCCGTCAGCGCCGTTTCCGTCGTGCTCATCGCCCAGATGTGCAGGTCGTGTACACCGGTCACGCCCGGCTGCTGCGCCAGGAAGCGGTCGATCGCGACCGCATCGACGTTCTCGGGCACGGCCGCCATCACCAGGCGCAGCGATTCGCGCAGCAGCGACCAGGTGCCGTACACGATCACCAGCACGATCACCAGGCTGACCGCCGGGTCGAGCCAGGTCCAGCCGGTGCCCATGATGACCAGGCCCGACACCACCACGCCCAGCGAGATCGCCGCGTCGGCCGCCATGTGCAGGTAGGCGCCACGGATGTTCAGGTCGCCCTTGCTGCCGGCCATGAAGAGCCAGGCCGAGAAGCCGTTGATGACCACCCCGATGGCGGCCACGATCGACACCGTCACACCCTCGACCGGCATGGGTGCCGTCAGGCGGTGCAGGGCTTCCCAGGCGATCGCTCCGCAGGCCAGCAGCAGCAATATCGCGTTCGCCAGCGCGGCCAGGATCGAGGAGCTTCGCAGGCCATAGGTATAGCGCGCGTTCGGTGCGCGCTTGGCCAGCGCGGCCGCACCCCAGGCCAGCACCAGGCCCAGCACGTCGGACAGGTTGTGGCCGGCGTCGGCCATCAGCGCCGTCGAGTTGGCGATGAAACCGTAGATGAATTCGATGGCGACGAACAGGGTGTTGACGCCGATCGCCAGCGCGAAGGCGCGTCCGTGGCCGGGCTCCGGCATGTGATGGTGGTGGCCGTGACCGTGGCCGTGGTGGTGGTCGTGATGGTGGTGGTCGTGGCTCATGCTGCGTCCATTGCGTTGAGGGGTTCTGCGATGTGCTCGAACATGGTGGCGAGCAGGGTGCTGATGTGGGCGTCGGCCGCCGAATAAAACACCTGCTTGCCCTGGCGCTCGGCCTTGAGGATGCGCGCCGCGCGCAGCAGGCGCAGGTGATGGCTGACCAGCGAACTCGAGAGCGCGTGCGCGGCGGCGATGTCGCCTACCGAGGTCGGCTGGCCAAGGCAGGCCAGCACGATGCGCAGGCGGGTTGCATCACCCAGCAGGTGGAACAGGTCCGCCAGCTGGGCGATGGCGTGATCGGGGTGGTCGAGTTTGCTCATCGTTAACATGTGAATAGTTGTTCACATGTTAGAGCAAGTCCGGCTTTCCGGCAAGCCGGCGCCTCAACACACGGCTAGGTGACACCATTTTTCTTGTCGGAAAAGTACTACAAGCACGCTTCCAATTGAACGGGGGTTAACCTGCAGCGCGACATATAATTGTTCTTGTATTAAGAAATGGAACGGCTTTGGCTTGCAACGCGTGCAACAAGAATATATCCAACGCTCAGCATGCCCGGCCGTCGTTCTGGTCCGCAAACGCAGATGCGGCCACGCGCGAAGTCCCTCCAGGAACACCCCAATCTACAGTTAGGATATAGACACATGAACAAGAAAATCGCCATTGTCGGCGCTGGATTTTCCGGAGCTGTGATTGCCAACCAGCTGGCACAAGCCGGCTACACCGTCGAAGTCTTTGAAGCACGCTCCCACGTCGCAGGTAACTGCCACTCCGAACGCGATGCCGAAACCGGCGTCATGCTGCACGTCTACGGTCCGCACATCTTCCACACCGACAACGAGCGCGCCTGGGAATTCGTGAACCGCTACGCCGAGTTCAAGCCTTACGTGAACCGCGTCAAGGCCATCACCAGGAACCAGGTCTTCACGCTGCCGATCAACCTGCTCACCATCAACCAGTTCTTCAACAAGACCATGGGTCCGGCCGAGGCGGAGGAATTCCTGGCGTCGCTGGGCGACAAGTCGATCGTCGACCCGCAGACCTTCGAAGAGCAGGCGCTGCGCTTCGTCGGCCGCGAACTGTATGAGGCCTTCTTCAAGACCTATACCGTCAAACAATGGGGCCTGCAGCCGAGCGAACTGCCGGCCAGCATCCTGAAACGCCTGCCGGTGCGCTTCAACTACGACGACAATTACTTCAGCCACAAGTACCAGGGCATGCCGGCCGAGGGCTATACGGCGCTGGTCGAGAACATCATCAATGTGCCGGGCGTGACCGTGCACCTGAACACTCGCTTCGATCCGGACCTGAAGTCCGAGTACGAACACGTCTTCTACAGCGGCCCGATCGACGCCTGGTTCAAGCACGCCGAAGGCCGTCTGCCTTACCGCACGCTCGACTTCGAAACCTTCCGCGCCACCGGCGACTACCAGGGCAACGCCGTCATCAACTACTGCGACGACGCCAAGCCTTATACCCGCATCACCGAACACAAACACTTCTCGCCGTGGGAAAAGCACGAGAAGACGATCTGCTACAAGGAATACAGCCGCCAGTGCGAAGAGAAGGACATCCCGTACTACCCGATCCGCCTGGCGCGCGACAAGAAGCAGCTCGAGCTCTACGTGAACCTGGCGAAGAAGGAGCCGAACGTGACCTTCGTCGGCCGTCTGGGGACCTATCGCTACCTGGATATGGACGTAACGATCAACGAGGCGCTGATCACGGCGGATAAATTCCTGGAAGCGGCGCGCGACAAGTCGCAGATGCCGGCGTTCGTGATCGATCCGTTGGGCTAATCGGTCGTAGGGTGGGCGCCCCGTGCCCACCATAACGACGAGTAGTGGAAGAGTATGCGGTTGGTGGGCACGGGGCGCCCACCCTACGTCACGGCAGCTGGCCCATCAGGATGAGCGACACCGGCTTGCCCGTCTCCGGATGCACGGGTTCGCGCATCTCCACCAAACGCAGGCCGTTCTCGACGAACAGCGCCACCCAGCTCGCCACGGTACGGAAATACCAGGGCGGCGCATCCTGGAAATCGCTGCTGAAGCCGGCCCAGCTGCCCTCTCTCCAGCCATCGACATAGGGCGCGTCGCCGCAAGCCATCAAGGGGTGCACGGTCTGCACGATCAGCGTGCCACCGGGGCGCAAATAGGTCGGCGCCGCGCGCAGCAAGTTCGCCGTCGCCTCTTCCCCGATCAGCGAGAAATTGCAGACGGCGACATCGACCGCCAGTTGCAGGCCGCCTGCCGCAATCTCCTCGTAGGACATCACCCGGAACGCGCCGCCACCCGACACCCGCGCCGCCTCGACCAGGCCGGCAATCGCATCGACCCCCATCATCTCCACTTCCGGCAGGGCGCGGATCAGCCAGCCTTCGCCGCAGCCGAGATCGACACCGGTACGCGGCGTACAGGAACGTACGGCCTCGACGATCGCGGCATCCGTCACCAGCGCGCGGCTGGCAATTTCTCGGCCGCGCACGGCGGCAACCCAGGGGTCGGTATTGCGCGACCAGGCATCGACGATGCGCTCGTCCGTCAGCTTGTTCATGGCTTGAGTTGTCCTTCGCGCAGTTGACCCTCACTATCGCGCACTTCGACCGGCCCCAGTTTCAGCTTGTCGAGCTGCGGCGCGATCTTCTTGCGCTCGCCGACCGCGACCACCAGCAGGCGCTGCGGATCGAGGTAGCGCTTCGCCGCAGCCTGGACCTCAAGCGCGGTGACGGCTTCCAGGCGCGCCGGCAGCTGTTTGTAGTAATCGAGCGGCAGGTCGAACACAAAGGCTTCGGCCAGGCTGGCGCCGATGTCGCTGTTGGTCTCGAAGTGATTTGGCAGCGACAGCAGCTGCGCATTGCGCGCGCCGGCCAGCTCTTCCGCGCCGAGCGGCTTGTCCGCCATCGCCTGGGCTTCGCGCAGCAGTTCCGACACCGAAGCACCCGTCACGTTCGCGCGCACGCTGCCGGCGATGATGAAGGGACCCGGGGTGCGGTCGTACCGGAAACCCGAATACACGCCATAGGTGTAGCCCTTGTCTTCACGCAGGTTCTGGTTGATGCGGCTGGTGAACAGGCCGCCAAAGGCCGCGTTCATGACTTCCAGCGCCGGGAACTGCGGCGTCTTGCGCTGCGCGCCCAGCATGGTCAGACGCAGCGCCGTCTGGCCCGCGCCCGGCTGGTCGACCAGCACCACACGCGCCTTGGTCGTCTCCGGGGTGCCGGGAGCGAGCTGCGGCACCGGGGCGCTCTTCCAGCTGCGGAAGTGGGCGTCGGCCAGGGCCTTCAGTTCGCTGCGCGAGATGTCGCCCGAGACCACCAGCGCCGCATTGCCCGGCACGTAGTGGCGGCGCCAGAAGCCTTCCAGGTCCTCGCGCGTGACGGCGCGGATCGCCGGCTCGGTGCCCAGCTGGCCGTATCCGTAGGGGTGGCGCGGGCCGTACAGGGCGCCGGCGGCGGCCAGGGCGGCAATCGTCTCCGGATCGTCGCGCTGCTGCATCAGGTCGCCCAGGCGGCTGGCGCGCTGGCGCTCGACTTCGGCGGTCGGGAAGGCCGGATGCTGGACCACGTCGGCCAGCACGCCGAGTGCCGCGCCGAAGTTGGCGCGCAGCGCCAGCAGCGAGACGCTCGAGGCGCCGGTGCTGCTGCCGGTGTCCAGAAAGGCGCCGAGCTGCGCGATCTCGTCGGCGATGCGCGGCGCGCTGCGCGTGGCGGTGCCCTCGGTCAGCATCTGCGCCGTGAAGCCGGCCAGGCCGGGCAGGGTGACCGGATTCGCATCCGACCCGCTGCGCACCACCAGGTCGGCCGACACCAGCGGCAGCGCCGGGTTGTAGTGGTGGATGACGGTCAGGCCGTTCTCGAGCTTGAAGGCTTCGCCCTGCGGCAGGTTCATCTTCGGCGTCGGTCCCGCCTTCGGCATCTGGGCGCGCCAGGCTTCAGCTTCGTTGATGCCGCCGGGGATACCCTTGGTGCGCGTCTTGGCCGGCTTCGGGGCCGGCGGGTCGGGCGGCAGCTCGGGGATGCCCGGCACGCCGGCCACCACCACGCGCGATTTTTTCTGCAGCCAGGTGCGTGCGGCGCGCTGGACGTCGGCGGCCGTAATCTTGCGCAGCTGCGCCACGTCCTGGGCCAGGTAGCCGGGGTCCCCGGTGTACTGGTTGTAGTGGTTCAGCTGGTCCGCCAGGCCGTCGCCGCCCAGTTTTTCGAGCGAGCTGACGATCGCCGTCTCGATCTGGTTACGGGCGCGCGCCACTTCCTGTTCGGTGGGACCGTGGTCGCGCAGGGCGGCCAGTTCCGCGTCGATCGCTTCCTCGATCTCGGCCGGCGTGTGGCCGGTGCGCGCCGTGACCTCGATCAGGAAGGTCGATGCCAGCGCGCGCGAGTCCTGGTCGGCATCGACGTCCTGGGCGATCTGGCGTCCGTAGACCAGCGATTTATACAGGCGGCTCGATTTGCCGCCGGCCAGGATCTGGGCCGCCACCGCCAGCTCGGCATCATCCGGCTGGTAAGCGGGCGGCGTCAGCCAGCCCATGTAGACGCGCGGCAGCTCGACCCGGTCCGGCACCACCAGCCGCTTTTCGCTCGTGATCGACGGCGTCACGACTTTCGGGCGCACCACGGCCGGGCCGCGGCGCAGGCTGCCGAAATACTTCGCCACCAGGGCGCGGGTTTTCACCTTGTCGATGTCGCCGGCGATCACGATGCTGGCGTTGTTGGGGCCGTAGTAGCGGGTGAAGAAATCGCGCACGTCTTCGAGCTTGGCGTTCTGGATGTCGGTGTGCGAACCGATTACCGAAGCCCGGTACGGATGGTCCTGCGGGAACAGGGCGTGGTTCAGCGCTTCCTCGACGATGCCGTAGGGTTCGTTTTCGACCGTGTCGCGCCGCTCGTTGCGCACCACGTCCTGCTGGTTGGTCAGCGACTTCTGGTCCAGCACGTCGAGCAGGTAGCCCATGCGGTCGGCATGCACCCACAGCGCCAGCTCGAGCTGGTTCGAGGGCACGGTGTCGTAGTAATTGGTGCGGTCGTAGTCGGTACTGCCGTTGCTGTCGCTGGCGCCGGCGCCTTCCATCAGGCGGTCGGCCAGCCCGCGCGGCAAGTGCTTGCTGCCGGCGAACATCATGTGCTCGAACAGGTGGGCGAAGCCGGTCAGTCCCGGCGCCTCGTTGGCCGGGCCGACGTGGTACCAGACATTCACGGCCACCAGCGGCAGCCGCTTGTCCTCGACCAGGATCACCTGCAGGCCGTTGGGCAGGACGTACTTGTCGAAGGCGATGTTCGGGATGCCGGGCAACTGCGTCGTCGACGGGGTGCCCGCGCTTGCGGTGCCGCCTGCGCCGCCTTGCGCGCCGGCGCCGTTCAGGGCGGCCATCAGCAGCGATGCGGCAACGAGTGGGCGGGCTTTCATGTGGTGCTCCAGAAGAAGTGGGTCATGCAAAAATCAGTGGCAGGCAGCGCCGCCGCGGTCGGGCTTTGATGCGTTCGGTAGCTGAGGTGGGGTCGCTTCCAGGAATTCCCAGTCATAGCGTCCCGGCGCCAGGCGCAGGCGCAGTACGCCGCTGCGGCTGGCATCGCGCGTCTCGCTGTGTGCCTTGGGGATCAGGAAGGGCGTCGGATAGGCGCCGCCGGTACCGACCACGAACTGGCGCAGGCCGCGCGGATCGCTTTGCCCATCCGCGTTTTGCGGCGCGAAGCGCTCGTAGTCGTGATCATGGCCGGACAAGACCAGCTCCGCTCCGGCCTCCTGCAACAGCACCCAGGCCGCGCGCATGACGGGCACGCTGCCGTGGCCGCCCGAACTGTACAGGGGATGGTGCCAGAATGCCAGCGTGCAGGGCGCGCTGCCCTCCCGGGCCTCGGTTGCATCACGCGCCAGTTCCGTCTTCAGCCAGGCCAGCTGGGCCGCCTGGGCTTCTCCGGCCAGGTTGCTGTCGAGCGAATAGATGCGCCAGGCGCCGAGTTGCAAGCGATAGTAGCCGCGCCCGGCGCGCGCGCCGAAATAGGCGAAGTAGGGCGCCGCGCCTTTGCTGTAGTACTCGTGGTTGCCGGGCGCGGGCCAGGTGCGGTCCTTGAAGCGGCCCCAGGTGGGGTCATAGCAGCGCGCGAATTCGGCCTGCGTGCCGCGCGGGTAGGTGTGGTCGCCCAGCGTGAAGACGAGGGCCTGCGGGTCGCTTGCCAGGCCGGCCGCCACCACGGCGGCCGTGTCGGCCGCGCCCGACCAGCGCGGGTCGGGGTGGGTACAGCGGGCGATGTCGCCGACGGCGTACACGGTCTGGATGTCAGGCCCGGCGGGCGTGGGAGCGTCGGGCGTGGGAGCGTCGGGCGTGGGGCCGTCGGGCGTGATACAGGCCGCCAGCGTGCAGGCGAACAGCGCCGCCGCGGCGCGCCGGCCCCCCACTATTCGATAAAACGCAACAGCCCGCGCAGCGCGTGCGCCACGGTCTGTTCGCGCACGGCCTGGCGGTCGCCCTGGAACACGAGGCGCTCCGTAAACGTGGTGTCGCCGCGCGCCCAGCCGAAACAGACCGTGCCGACCGGTTTGCCCGGCACCGCACCGGTCGGGCCGGCGATACCGGTGGTGGAGACGGCGACGTCGGCATTGCTGTTGGCGAGCGCCCCTTCGGCCATCGCGCCCGCCACTTCCTCGCTCACCGACCCGAACTGGGCGATCAGCGCGGCCGAGACGTCCAGCAGCTCGGTTTTCGAGGCATTCGAATAGGTCACGAAGCCGCATTCGAACCAGCCGGTCGAGCCGGCGATCTCGGTGACGGCCTGCGACACGCCGCCGCCGGTACAGGATTCGGCGGTAGCCAGTACCAGGCGCCTGGCTTGCAGCGCCATGCCCACTTTCGTTGCAAGATCGATCAAATCGTTCGTCACGTGCAGCTCCTCCAGGTGGCGCCGGACTCGGCCGGCGGCGGCGACAGCGGGTGGTCGCGCGTGGATTCATTCTAGCGCGGCCCGGCCCCGACCGGTGTGGCAAACTTGCATGCGATGGCCGTGCCTGCCGACGAAGCTACCCAAATGCGACGTCCGGGGGTAAAGTATGTATGTCCCGAAAAAATGTCCCGTGCGACACGGCGGCAATCCGGACTGTTATCCTGCATCGCGGCGCTTAACGCCGCGTTTCTTTTTTTCAACAGACATGTTTATGCCGCATGCATCGTCCACGTGCTGCCGGGTAGGGCCGGTCCGATCGTGATGGCCTTCGCCGTCCGGGTCATGCGTTCGGCCCCGCTCGTCCTCCTTGCCCTGTGTTTTGCCGGCGCCGCCAGCGCGCAGCCGCCTCGTCCTGAAGCCGCGGTGAAGGAAGTCCAGGTCAAGGCCGCCTATCTGTACAAGTTCGCCGGTTTCGTCGACTGGCCCGCCAGCGCTTTTTCCCGCCCCGACAGTCCGCTCGTGATCGGCGTGGCCGGCAACGACGAGCTGGCCGGCCAGCTCGAGCAGGTGGTGGTGAACCGCAGCGTCGGCGGCCATCCGCTGGCCGTGCGCCGCCTGCGCCGCGGCGATGCGCCCGCCGGCCTGCATGTGCTGTATGTCGGTAGCGCCGGCGCCGAGCCCGGCGCATGGAGCGAGCTGCTGGCCGCCGCGCGCGGCCTGCCGCTGCTGACCGTCGGCGACGCCGTCGATCCGGCGAACAATATGATCCGCTTCATCATGGTCGACCAGCACCTGCGCTTCGAGGTCGCCCTCGGCCAGGTGGCGCCGAGCGGCCTCAAAATCAGCGCGCGCCTGCTGGCCGCGGCCCTGCGCGTGACGGGGGCGTCATGAACAGCTCCTCGATCCGCAAGAAGCTGGTGCGGGTGGTAATGGCCACCACCTTCGCCGCGCTGCTGGTGTCGGTCGGCCTGATCATCGCCTACGACCTGCGTAATTACCAGCGTTCCCTGGTCAACGACCTGTCGACCCAGGCCGAACTGGTCGGCCACATGACCTCGGCCGCGCTGGCCTTCGACGATCCGCGCCTGGCCGGCGAGAACCTGGCCCTGCTGCGGACCCGCCCGGCCGTGGATGCGGCCGCGATCTTCGACGAGAACGGGCGCCTGTTCGCTTCCTACGCGGCGCGCGGCACAGGCGGCACTGCGGGCAACTTCCCGGCGCGGCCGGAAAGCGCCGGCGTACGCAGCGACAGCGAGCACGTGGCGCTGTTCCGCCCGATCGTGGAAAACGGCGAGACCATCGGCACCGTCTGGCTGCGCGCCGAGAACCGGATGCTGGCGCGCACCTTCGATTATCTCGCCATCGCGCTTGGCGTGATGCTGCTGGCAATGGGTACGGCCTATCTGCTGATGCGGCGCATGGGCCGTGTCATCACGGTGCCGATCCTGGCGGTGACCGAGATCGCGCGCGACGTGGTCGCCACGCGCGACTATTCGCGCCGCGCGCCGCGCCTGGGCAACGACGAGGCGGCGGAACTGGCCGACTCCTTCAATGCGATGCTGACCGAGATCGAGCAGCGCACGCGCGAGCTGGAAGACTCGAACGGAGAAATCGTGCGCGAGGCCCAGGAGCGCTCGCGCGCCCAGCAGGAAGTGATGCGCCTGAACGAGCAGCTCGAACACCGGGTCGACGAGCGCACCATGCAGCTGGCGCTGGCGAACGCCGAACTGGCCAACGCGATCGACGAGGCGCGCAAGGCCAACCAGGCCAAGTCCGCCTTCCTGTCCTCGATGAGCCACGAGCTGCGCACCCCGCTCAACGCGATCCTCGGCTTCGCCCAGATCCTCACCTCCGAGTCGCTGCCGACTACCGACACCCAGAAGAAGGAATTCGCCAGCCACATCCTGAAGTCGGGGCGTCATTTGCTTACCCTGATCAACGAGATCCTCGACCTGGCGAAGGTCGAATCGGGCACGATCACGCTGTCGATGGAACCGGTGGCACTCGGCGAGATCCTGGCCGAATGCCAGACCATGATCGAGCCGCTGGCGGCGGCGCGCGGTATCCGCGTGCTGTTCCCGCAGCAGGTGGATGCGGTGCTGGCCGCCGACCGGACGCGCCTGAAGCAGGTGCTGCTCAATCTCCTGTCGAACGCGATCAAGTACAACCGCGAGTCCGGCGCCGTGGTGCTCGGCTGCCAGCAGCTCAGCCCCGAGCGCCTGCGCATCTCGGTGCAGGACACCGGCATGGGCTTGCGCCCCGACCAGCTCGACAGCCTGTTCCAGCCCTTCAACCGCCTGGGCCAGGAAGCGGGCGCGCAGGAAGGCACCGGCATCGGCCTGGTGGTGACGCGGCGCCTGGTCGAACTGATGAACGGGACCATCGAGGTCACCAGCAGCCCGGGCGTGGGCAGCGTGTTTACGATCGAACTGGGCACGACCTCGCCGCAGGCCGCGCAGGCCGGCGCTTTCGACACGGCAGCAAAGGCGCCCGCCGCCGACGAGCAGGGCGCGCCGCACCTGCTGCTCTACGTCGAGGACAATCCGGCCAACCTGAAGCTGGTCGAAGAGATCGTGCGCTTCCGGCCCGACCTGCGCCTGATGGCCGCCGGCGACGGACCGCTCGGCTTGTCGCTGGCGCGCGCGCACCACCCCGAGATCATCCTGATGGACCTGAACCTGCCCGGCATGAGCGGACTGGAAGTGCTGGCGCAATTGCAGCGCGAGCCGGGCATGCGCGACATCCCCGTGATCGCGCTGACGGCGAATGCCATGCCGCGCGATATCGAGCGCGGGATCGCGGCCGGCTTCACCCGTTATCTCACGAAACCGATCGACATCGACAAGTTCAACGAGGCGATCGACCTCACGCTGGCGCAGCTGCGTACTCGGAAAGGGACAGCGTCATGATCACGCAGGCCGAAGTGCGGCGCGCGCGCATCCTGGTGGTGGACGACCAGCCGGTCAACGTCCAGCTGCTGGAATACCTGCTGAAGACCACCGGCTACGAGAACGTGCACAGCACGAGCGACCCGCGCCAGGTGGTGTCGCTGCACCTGAAGCACCGCTTCGACCTGATCATCCTCGACCTGCACATGCCGCACATGGACGGCTTCCAGGTGATGGAGGCCTTGAAACCGCTGGAGAGCGAATCCTGGCTGCCGGTGCTGGTGGTGACGGCCGAGCCGGACAAGAAGCTGGCGGCGCTGGAAGCGGGCGCGCGCGACTTCATCGGCAAGCCGCTCGACACGGTCGAGGTCATGACGCGTATCCGCAACCTGCTGGAGGTGCGCCTGATGCACCGCGAGTCGCGCGAGTACGGGGCACGCCTGGAACGCACCGTGCGCGAGCGCACCGCGGCGCTGGGACGCTTCCGCAGCGCCATGGACGCCACCACCGACGGCATCTTCCTGATCGACGCGGCCAGCCTGGCGCTGGTGGACGTGAGCGACGGCGCCTGCCGCATGCTCGGCTTTTCGCGCGAGGCGCTGCTGCGCATCGATCCGGTGGCGCTGGGCCTGACGACGAAGGCCCAGCTCGAGCGCCACCTGGCCACCAACGGCGCGGCGCACGAAGCCGACATCAACGAGACCGAACTGCTGCGCGCCGGCGGAGAGGGCGCGGTGCCGGTCGAGATCAGCTGGCAGTGGCAGGAGGCGGGGACCAGTAAACTCCTGATCGCGGTGGCGCGCGACATCTCCGAGCGGCGCCTGGCGCAGCAGCGCCTGAAGCACCTGGCCAGTTTCGATGCGCTGACCGGCCTGCCGAACCGCACGCTGTTCTTCCAGAACCTGCGCGAGACGATCGAGCTGGCGCAAGATAAAGCCTGGCGCGTGGCGGTGCTGTTCATTACGCTCGACCGTTTCAAGATCGTCAACGATTCATTAGGGCCGGCGCTGGGCGACGAGCTGCTGCGCCAGTTCAGCGACCGCCTGGTGCGCGTGCGCGAGCAGCGCGGTTCGGTCGGGCGCCTGGGCGGCGACGAATTCGCCGTCATCCTGAGCATGACGCGCGAGCAGCAGGACGAGGCGGCGCACCTGGCCAACGAGATCCGCGAAGCGCTGCGTTCTCCTTTCGACCTGAACGGCCAGCAGGCCGTGCTGACGGCCAGTATCGGCATCGCCATGTATCCGGACGACGCGACCGAGCCGCAGACCCTGGTGAAATACGCCGACACGGCGATGGTGCGCGCCAAGGAAGCGGGGCGCGACGGCTACCGCTTCTTCACGGCCGGCATGAACGTGCAGGTGCTGGCCCGGCTCGACCTCGAGGTGGCCCTGCGCGGCGCGCTCGAAGGTGAGCAGTTCGTGCTGCACTACCAGCCCAAGCTCGCGCTCTCGACGGGACGCGTGTGCGGCGTCGAGGCGCTGCTGCGCTGGCACCGCCCGGGCCACGGCCTGGTGTATCCGGCCGAATTCGTGCCGGTGCTGGAAGAGACGGGGATGGTGGTGCGCATCGGCGAGTGGATCATCATGGAGGCCTGCCGCCAGATCGCCGAGTGGCACGAGCAGGGCGTGCGCGACGTGCGGGTGGCGGTGAACGTGTCGAGCCGCCAGTTCGTCGAGGGCGACCTGGAAGGCGTGGTGCGCGCGGCGATCGAACGCCACGCTATCGATCCCTCCATGCTGGAGCTGGAGCTGACCGAGAGCGCGCTGATGACGAATGCCGAACGCACCATCGAGGTGCTGGAGCGGCTCAAGCAGCTGGGCATCCGCATTGCGATCGACGACTTCGGCACCGGCTACTCGAGCCTGGCCTATTTAAAACGCTTCCCGATCGACAAGCTCAAAATCGACATCGCGTTCGTGCGCGACATCGTCACCAATCCGGACGACGCGGCCATTGCGCTCGCCATCATCAGCATGGCGCACAGCCTGCACATGCAGGTGATCGCGGAAGGTGTCGAGACGCGCGCCCAGATGGCCTTCCTGCGCCGCCACCGCTGCGACGAGATCCAGGGTTTTCATTTTTCGCGCGCGCTGTCGGCAAGCCAGCTGGCCCAGCTGGTGCGCGAGAACCGCGAGACGCCGAACCGCCCGACCTCGGACGACAGCAACGTGCAGACGATTTTGGTGGTGGACGACGACGTCGACACCCTCAGCGCGCTGCATCGCCTGCTACGGCGCGACAACTACCGCGTGCTGACGGCGGCGACGCCCACCGAGGCCTTCGAGCTGCTGGCCCTGTACCACGTACAGGTCGTGATGTGCGACCAGCGCATGCCGGTCATGAGCGGCACCGAGTTCCTGAGCAAGGTGAAGGAGATGTACCCGGACACGATGCGCATCATCCTGTCCGGCTATACGGGCGTGCAGACCGTGCTCGAATCGATCAACCGCGGGTCGATCTACAAGTTTTATACGAAGCCGTGGAACGACGCCGAGCTGCGCGACAACGTGAGATTAGCGTTCCGGCATTACTGGATGGAGCACGGGCCCTACGACGACCGCAAGGTGCCTAGGACGGGGTAATGGCACGGGATGGTGGGCACGGGGCGCCCACCCTACGAAACGGAATGACGGGCACGGGGCGCCCGATGAATCCGTAGGGTGGGCGCCCTGTGCCCACCATGCGCCGAACAATCACTCGCCGCTGAAGTGATCCCACCCCTGCACATCCATTTCCAAAGGCTTGCCCGCCGCATCCACGAAGCGCAGGCCCGGCTGCGCCTCGATCGTGCCGACCCGCGTGACGGGCGTGCCCGTGGCCGCCGCGACGGCCGCCACCTGCGCGCGCCCTGCTGCGGGTGCGGTGAAGCACAGTTCGTAGTCGTCGCCGCCGGCCAGGGTAAAGCGGCGGCGCAGCGCCAGCGACTGGCGCGCCAGCGCTGGGCCGGCCGGCAGCGCATCGACATCCAGCGTGGCGCCGACTTTCGAGGCGTCCAGGATGTGCGCCAGGTCGCCGACCAGGCCATCGGAGATGTCGAGCGCCGCGTGCGCCAGCGGCAGGACGGACAAGGCACGTCCGAGTTCGACCCGCGGACTCGGCAGGTGCATACGCGGCGCGGCCAGCGCCAGGTCCTCGGGCGAGAGCGCGATCTCCTTCCAGTAGGCGGCCAGCGCCAGGCGCGCGTCGCCCAGGGTGCCCGAGATCCAGATGTCGTGCCCGGCGCGGGCGCAATCGCGGCGCAGGGCGTGGCCGGGCGCGATCTCACCGAAGACGGTGATGCAGACCGCCAGCGGTCCGCGCGTCGTGTCGCCGCCGATCAGTTCGCAGTCGTAGCGGTCGGCCAGCGCGAACATCCCGTTTGAAAAGGCTTCCAGCCACTCGGGGTCGGCGCCGGGCAGCGAAAGCGCGAGCGTGAAGGCGACCGGCTTGGCGCCCATCGCGGCCAGGTCGGACAGGTTCACGGCCAGGCATTTATGGCCCAGCATGCGCGGATCGGCGCCGGCGAAGAAATGGCGGCCTTCGATCAGGAGGTCGGTGGAGATTGCGGTCTGCATGCCGGGCGTGGGGGCGAGCAGGGCGCAGTCGTCGCCGATGCCGAGGACGGCGTGCCCTTTGCGGGCACGGCGGAAGTATTGTTTGATGAGGTCGAATTCGGAAAGCATGGAAGCATTTTACCGGGGCAGCAAGCCGCAGGCCCGCATGCGCTGCTGTCCTGGGCTCGGAGAGCCCAGGCTACGCTTCGGTTGAATTATCGGGTTTGCTGATGGGAGCGCCATTCGTATTAGATTATCTTATGGTTCATCATGCGTGGAAAATACGTAGCCAATTGATAGCCGAATGAAAGAGTCATTCTGATAAAATTGGAGGTTCCCCTCTAAGTTCAGGAAGGCTGCATAGCATGGATTCGTCATCGGACAAAAAAGAAGAACTGCGCCAACAACTGCGTGCTGCAGCGCTCGAATACCACCAGTTCCCACGTCCGGGAAAGATCGCCGTCACCCCGATCAAGGGCCTGCTCAACCAGCGCGACCTGGCCCTGGCGTACTCGCCGGGCGTCGCCGCGCCCTGCGAAGAGATCGTCAAGGACCCGGCGGCATCGTACAAGTACACTTCGCGCGGCAACCTGGTGGCCGTGATCTCGAACGGTACCGCCGTGCTGGGCCTGGGTAACATCGGTCCGCTGGCCTCGAAGCCGGTCATGGAAGGCAAGGGCGTGCTCTTCAAGAAGTTCGCCGCCATCGACGTCTTCGACATCGAGATCAACGAAAGCGACCCCGATAAACTGGTCGACATCATCGCTTCGCTCGAGCCTACTTTCGGGGGCGTGAACCTGGAAGACATCAAGGCGCCCGAGTGCTTCTACATCGAGCGCAAACTGCGCGAGCGCATGAAGATCCCGGTCTTCCACGACGACCAGCACGGCACCGCGATCATCGTCGGCGCTGCCATCCTGAATGGCTTGAAGGTTGTTAACAAGGACATCAAGAACTGCAAACTGGTCGTGTCCGGCGCCGGCGCCGCGGCCCTGGCCTGCCTCGACCTGATCGTCGACCTCGGCTTCCCGATCGAGAACATTTTCGTCACCGACCTGGCCGGCGTGGTCTATAAAGGCCGCACCGAACTGATGGACCCGGACAAGGAACGCTTCGCGCAAGACACCGCGCACCGCACCCTGACCGACATCATCCCGGGCGCCGACATCTTCCTCGGCCTGTCGGCCGGCGGCGTACTGAAACCCGAGATGGTCGCGCAGATGGCGCCGAACCCGATCATCCTGGCGCTCGCCAACCCGAATCCGGAAATCCTGCCGGAAGACGCGAAAGCCGTGCGCAGCGACGTCATCATCGCGACCGGCCGTTCGGACTACCCGAACCAGGTCAACAACGTGCTGTGCTTCCCGTACATCTTCCGCGGCGCGCTCGATTGCGGCGCGACCACCATCACGCGCGAAATGGAAATCGCGGTGGTGCACGCGATCGCCGACCTGGCGCACGCCGAGCAGTCGGACGTGGTCGCGACCACCTACGGCATCAACAACCTGGCCTTCGGTCCGGAATACCTGATCCCGATGCCTTTCGATCCGCGCCTGCTGACCCACATCGCGCCGGCCGTGGCCAAAGCCGCGATGGAAGGCGGCGTCGCCACCCGTCCGATCGCCGACCTGGACGCCTACGCCGAGAGCCTGCAGCAGTTCGTGTACCGCAGCGGTTCCTTCATGAAGCCGCTGTTCCAGGTGGCCAAGAGCGCGCCGCCTGAACTCAAGCGCATCGTCTACGCCGAAGGCGAGGACGAACGCGTGCTGCGCGCGGTGCAGGTCGTGGTCGACGAGCGCCTGGCGCGCCCGATCCTGGTCGGCCGTCCGGCCGTGCTGGAGCAGCGCATCGAGAAGTTCGGCCTGCGCCTGAAGCAGGGCGTGCACTTCGACGTCATCAACCCCGACTTCGACGAGCGCTACCGCGACTACTGGCAAACCTACCACCAGATGGTGATGCGCCGCGGCGTGACGGCCGACATGGCGAAGCTGGCGATGCGCCGCCGCCATACCCTGATCGGCGCGATGATGATCCACAAGGGCGACGCCGACGGCATGATCTGCGGCACCTACGGCACCACCTGGACCCACCTCGACTTCATCGACAAGGTGCTGGGCAAGCGTGCCGGCGCCAAGGTCTACGCGGCGATGAACTTCGTCATCACCGAGGAACGCCAGCTGGCCATGGTCGACACCCACGTCAACGAGAGCCCGACGGCCTGCGAGCTGGCCGAGATCACGGTGATGGCGGCCGAGGAGCTGGAGCGTTTCGGCATCACGCCGCGCGTGGCGCTGCTTTCGCACTCGAACTTCGGCACCTCCGACAGCGAGCCGGCCCGCAAGATGCGCGAGGCGCTGGCCCTGGTGCAGCAGAAGGCGCCGCACCTGGAAATCGACGGCGAGATGCACGGAGACGCCGCGCTCGACTCGAAGCTGCGCGCCAAGATCATGCCGCAGTCGACCCTGAAGGGCGACGCCAACCTGGTCGTCATGCCGGACATCGACTCGGCGAACATCGCCTACAACCTGCTCAAGACGGCGGCCGGCAACGGCATCGCGGTCGGCCCGGTGCTGCTCGGCTGCGCCAAGCCGGTGCACATCCTGACCCCGTCGGCGACCGTGCGCCGCATCGTCAACATGACGGCGCTGTGCGTCGTCGACGCGGTGTCGAACCGTTGAGATGATTTGAATGGCCGGGCTGATGAAAGTTCAGTCCGACTCACGATCCATTGAGTGGACTCACAGGCGAGCGTGCTCGCCTGTTTTTTCGTTCCAATACAAGTAACAATCCGTAAGCGTGCACCTACTGCAATGCTGCCTGATCAATAATGCCTGCGCCTGACAGCCTGTTGTTATGTTGCGCCTGCATCCATATTAGGCAGTGTCCTCTGTTACAATATGGGGTTGTCAGAAAAGTATTCGCCGTGCACGGCACTCATCCGGAATTCTCATACTATGCAGAAAACAACAAAAAGAGCCGTCATCACTGGCATTACTGGCCAGGATGGCGCTTACCTGGCGCAATTGCTGCTTGAAAAGGGTTACCACGTCACCGGTACCTTCCGCCGCGCCAGCTCCACCAATTTCTGGCGCATCGAGGAACTCGGCATCCAGGCCCACCCGAACCTGTCGCTGGTCGAATACGACCTGACCGACCTGGCATCGAGCCTGCGCCTGATCCAGACCGCCGAGCCGGATGAAGTCTACAATCTGGCTGCGCAAAGCTTCGTCGGCGTGTCCTTCGACCAGCCGCTGACCACCGCGTCGATCACCGGCCTGGGCGCCGTCAACCTGCTCGAGGCGATTCGCCTGGTCAATCCGAAGATTCGCTTCTACCAGGCGTCGACCTCGGAAATGTTCGGCAAGGTGCAGGCCATCCCGCAAATCGAGGACACCCCGTTCTACCCGCGCAGCCCCTATGGCGTGGCCAAGCTGTACGCCCACTGGATGACGATCAACTACCGCGAGAGCTACGGCATCTTCGGTTCGTCCGGCATCCTGTTCAACCACGAGTCGCCACTGCGCGGCCGCGAGTTCGTCACCCGCAAGATCACCGATTCGGTCGCCAAGATCGTCCTGAACAAGCTCGACGTGCTCGAGCTGGGCAACCTCGACGCCAAGCGCGACTGGGGCTTTGCCAAGGAATACGTCGAAGGCATGTGGCGCATGCTGCAGGCTGAACGTCCGGATACCTACGTGCTGGCCACCAACCGTACCGAGACCGTGCGCGATTTCGTCGACATGGCCTTCAAGGGCGCCGGTCTGGCGCTGGAATGGACCGGCAGCGGCGAGAACGAAACCGGCCAGTGCACCAAGAGCGGCAAGACCCTGGTGCGCATCTCGCCGAAGTTCTACCGTCCGGCCGAGGTCGATCTCCTGATCGGCAATCCGGAAAAGGCCAAGCGCGAGCTGGGCTGGGAGCCGAAGACCACGCTCGAAGAGCTGTGCCAGATGATGGTCGACGCCGACCTGCGCCGCAACGAGCAGGGCTTCTCCTTCTGACATGGCGGGCGCGATCCACGACCAGCAGCGCAATGCGAACCTGCGCGAAGGCGAGGGCAAGCGCGCCCTGATCACCGGCCTGCGCGGTTTTACCGGGTTTTACATGGCCCGGGAACTGGTGGCCGCTGGTTATCGCGTATTCGGCACCGTCATGCCGGGCAACGATCTCGGTACCGACGTGCTGGCAGTCGATTTGTGCGACCGCGAAGCCGTTGCCGCCATGGTCGAACAGGTGAAGCCGGATGTGGTGGTACATCTGGCAGGCATCGCGTTCGTCGCCCATAGCAACGTCGAGCAGATCTACCGCGTCAACGTCGTCGGTACGCGCAATCTGCTCGAGGCCCTCGCCGCGGTAGAGCACAAGGCTTCGTGCGTTCTGCTGGCGTCCTCGGCAAACGTATATGGCAATGCTAGCGTGTCCGTCATCGACGAAAACGTGCCGGTCGCGCCAGCCAATGACTATGCCGTCAGCAAGCTGGCGATGGAATACATGGCGCGCTTGTGGATGGACAATCTGCCGATTGTTGTCGTGCGTCCCTTTAATTACACTGGCGTTGGCCAGGGCGAGAATTTTCTGCTGCCGAAAATTGTCTCGCACTTCCGCCGCAAGGAAGCGCGCATTGAGCTGGGCAACCTCGCCATCGTGCGCGACTTTTCCGACGTCCGAATGGTTGTGAGCAGCTATCGCAAACTGCTGGCCGCCGCCCCGGCGGGAGAAACGTTCAACATATGCTCGGGGCGTAGTTATTCGCTCGGCGAAGTCATTGAACTGGTTTCCGAAATTGCAGGTTATCGCATTGACGTGCAGGTCAATCCTGCTTTTGTGCGTGCGAACGACGTTCTCAGCCTGTTGGGAAGCAACGACAAGCTGGCGCGCGTTATCGGGCCGCTCGAATCCCGGCCGCTAGTGGACACTTTGCGTTGGATGGTCCAGAGCTGACCAAACAGGCTGGTCCGAGACAGCAGGCCCTAGTGGCATGCCTGTCCTTTTCCGATCGTATCTATGCGTGTCCTCCACTTCTATAAAACCTATTATCCCGATACCGTCGGCGGTATCGAGCAGGTCATCCGCCAGCTGTGCGTCGGTACCGGCCGCCTCGGCGTGGCCAATACCGTGCTGTCGCTGTCGCGCGCGAAAAACCTGGAGCCGATCGCCTTCGAAGGCCATACCGTGCACCGCGTGCCGCTCGACTTCGAAGTCGCCTCCAACGCCTGCTCGGTGGCCTCCCTGGGCGCGCTGGCGCGCCTGGCGCGCGAGGCCGATGTCGTGCACTACCACTTCCCGTGGCCGTTCATGGACCTGGCCCACTTCGTCGCGCGCGTGAAAAAGCCGACCGTGCTCAGCTACCACTCCGACATCGTGCGCCAGAAACACCTGCTGCGCCTGTACCAGCCGCTCAAGCATCGCTTCCTGCGCAGCGTCGACGCCATCGTCGCGGCCTCGCCCGACTATCTGGAGTCCTCGGCGGTACTGGCGCGCTACCGCGCCAAGACCCGCGTCATCACGTATGGCCTGGACCAGGACACCTATCCGCAGCCGGATCCGGCACTGCTCGCGCAGTGGCGCGCGCGTGTGGGTCCGAAATTCTTCCTGTTCGTCGGCGTGCTGCGCTACTACAAGGGCCTGCACGTGCTGCTCGAGGCCGTGGCCGGCACCGACTATCCGGTCGTGATCGTCGGCGCGGGGCCGGAAGAGGAGCGCCTGAAGGCCCAGGCGCGCAGCCTCGGCCTGAACAACGTGATCTTCGTCGGCGCCGTCGGCGACGAAGACAAGGTCGCCCTGCTCACCCTGTGCTATGCGCTGGCCTTCCCCTCGCACCTGCGTTCGGAAGCTTTCGGCGTCTCCCTGCTGGAAGGGGCGATGTACGGCAAGCCGATGATCTCCTGCGACATCGGCAGCGGCACCACCTACATCAACATCGACGGCGAGACCGGACTGGTGACGCCGCCGGCCGACGCCCAGGCCTTGCGCGCGGCGATGCGCACCTTGTGGGACAACCCGGACATGGCGCGCCAGATGGGCGTGCGCGCGGGGCAGCGCTTCCAGGACGTGTTCACGGCCGAGCAGATGGCGCGCGACTATACGGCGCTGTACCGTGAAGTGATGGCGCGCCGCGCAGCCACGCCGGGTGTGGTAACGCCGGGCGTGGCGCCCGGCGCCGGCCAGGCCAGCCCGGAGTAGGCGCTCAGGCGGCCAAGGCCGCGGGCGCTTCTGCCGGCGCTTCCGCCCAGCGCACACGCACGGTGCGGATCGCCGGCAGCTGGGCGACGAACAGGTCGACCAGGGCCGGGTCGAAGTGCTTGCCCTTCTGCTGGACCAGGTAGTCCACCGCTTCCTCTTCGCTCCAGGCCCGCTTGTAGGGCCGGATCGAGGTCAGGGCGTCGAACACGTCGGCGATCGCCACGATGCGCCCGGTGAGCGGAATCGCTTCGCCGGCCAGCCCGTTCGGGTAGCCGCTGCCGTCGTATTTCTCGTGGTGGGTCAGCGCAATCTGGTGCGCCAGCTGCAGCATGCCGTCGCCATGTTCGCCGATGATCTCGGCGCCGATCGTGGCGTGGCTCTGCATCACCTTCCACTCCTCCGGATCGAGCGGCCCCGCCTTTTGCAGGATGCGGTCGGGGATGCCGATCTTGCCGACGTCGTGCATCGGCGCGGCGTGCAGCAGGTCGTCCGCTTCCTGTTCCGTCATGCCGGCCGCCAGGCCCAGGATCTGGGCGAAGTGGCTCATGCGGATCACGTGCAGGCCGGTCTCGTTGTCCTTGTACTCGGCCGCCAGGCCGAGCCGCTGGACGATGGCCAGGCGCGAGGCTTTCAGTTCTTCCATCCGCACCAGCGACAAGTGGGTACGCACGCGCGCGCGCACCACCGGCGGGCTGACCGGCTTGGTGATGTAGTCGACCGCGCCGGCCTCGAAGCCTTCCAGCTCGTCGGCCGTGTCGGACAGGGCGGTGACGAAGATCACGGGGATCGGCGCCGTGAGCGGATTGGCCTTGAGGGCCGCGCACACTTCATAGCCGTTCATCCCCGGCATCATCACGTCGAGCAGGATCAGGTCGGGCTTTTCCTTGTTCGCCAGCTCGAGGGCGCGCGCGCCGTCCTTGGCGAACAGCAGGCGGTAGTGGTCCTGCAAGATCTGGCGCAGCAACTGCAGGTTGCTCGCTTCGTCGTCGACCGCCAGGATCAGTGGGCGGTTACTGGTCATGCTCATTACTTCGTTTCCTGTAGCGTACTTATGCGGGTTGTCGTGTCAGGCATCGTGTTCGCCCAGCGCCTCGAGCGCGGCGTCGAGCTGCTGCTGGGCGAGGTCGAAATCGAAATCGGCCAGTGCCGCCTGGACCTGGGTGACGCGGGCGGCGGCCGGGTGGCCGGCCAACGCGGCCGCCAGGGCGGCCAGTGCGGTGTCGTCGAGGGCACCGCGGGCGAGCGCGTCACGCAGCGCATGGCCGGCGCGCAGGGCGCGCGGGAGGTCGGCAGCGCTTGTCGACGACGGCAGGGCCGCCGCCTGCGCCGGGCGTTCGGCGCGGATCATCAGCACCGCTGCCGCATGCGCCGCCTCGACCTTTGCCAGCGCTTCCGGCAGCAGGGCCACGCCGGCCAGCAGCTGGCCCTTCTCGCCTTCGGCCAGCTGTTCGAGCTCGGCCAGCGCATCGGCCAGCAGTTCCAGGCCGACGTTGGCGGCCACGCCGCGTGCCTTGTGGGCCAGCATGCGCAGCGACGGGTAGTCGGCGCCCTCGAGGAAGCCGCGCAGGAACTGCGGCAGCATCGCGTGCTGGCTGTGGAAGTGTTCCAGCGCGTCGCGGTAGGCTTCTTCCTTGCCGCCCCAGCGGTTCAGGCCCGCGATGCGGTTCAGTACATGGCGCTCCAGCACCGGCGCCGGCTCGGCGCACTGGCCCGACCCCAGGCCCAGTACGCGCGCGATCTCGTGCGACAGCGTGATCCAGTCCACCGGTTTCGACGCGAAACCGTCCATGCCGACTTCCGCGCTGGCGCGGCGGTGTTCGGGCAGCACGCTGGCCGTCATCGCGATCACCGGCACGCGGGCGCGCCCGGTGGCTGCCTCGTGTTCGCGGATGCGGCGCGTGGCCGTCAGGCCGTCCAGCACCGGCATCTGGAAGTCCATCAGGACCAGGTCGAATTCCTGGCGCGTGCACAGTTCGACCACGGCGCCGCCGTCGGACACCGCCGTCATCGTGTGGCCGCGGCGCGCCAGCAGCAGCTGCAGCAGTTCCAGGTTCTGCGGCACGTCGTCGGCGGCCAGCACGCGCAGCGGCGGCAGGGCGGCGGCGGTGCGCACGCGTGCCTGCTGCGGGGCGAAGCGCGCCACCACCAGCGGCAGCACCACGTGGAAGGTGGTGCCTGCGCCGACCACGCTCTCGGCCCAGATCTTCCCGCCCATCAGCTCGACCAGCTGCTTGCTGATCGTGGTGCCGAGACCGGTGCCGCCGAAGCGGCGCGTCATCGAGGCGTCCGCCTGGGTGAACGGATCGAAGATCGCCTGCAGGCGGTCCTGGGCGATGCCGATGCCGGTGTCCTTCACGCTGAAGTGCAGCTGGCCGTCCTGCTGCTCGGCGCGCAGGGTGACGCTGCCGTTTGCCGTGAACTTGATCGCGTTGTCGAGCAGGTTCGTCAGCACCTGGCGGATGCGCAGCTCGTCGCCGCGCAAGTTGGTCGGCAGCGCCGGATCATAATGAATGTCGACCTGCAGGCCCTTGGCGCGGGCATTGGCCGCCAGGGTCGAGGACAGTTCGTCGATCAGGGACAGCAAATTAAAATCGTTGATCTCGAGTTCGACCGCGCCTTTTTCCAGTTTCGCGGTGTCGAGGATCTCGTTCAGCAGGCGCAGCAGCGAGCGGCCGTTGCTGCGCACCGTATCCAGGTGGCGTCGCTGTTCCGGCGCCAATTCTCCGTCGAGCAGCACGTCGGTGAAGCCGAGGATCGAATTCATCGGCGTGCGGATCTCGTGGCTCATGTTGGCCACAAACGAGGCGCGCGCGGCCGCGGCCTGCTCGGCGGCGTCCTTGGCGTCGCGCAGCGCGTCTTCCATCGTGCGGCGTTCGCTGATATCGAGGATCACGCCGTCGAGCCAGGCCAGCTTGCCCTCGTCGTCGCGCACGCCGGTGCCGTTTTCCCACAGCCAGCGGGTCGAGCCGTCGGCATGCAGCAGGCGGTATTCGACCAGGTAGGGGCGGTCCTCCGCCAGCGCCGATTCGATCGCCTCCGACACGCGCACGCGGTCGGCTGCGTGGATCAGGGCGCCGAAGCTGCGACGGGCCGGGGCGCCCGGCGGATCGCCCACGAAGTCGCGCGCCGGGTAGCCGGCCACGCGTTCGACGGCGTCGCTGATGAAGACCATCGGGTGCGCGCCTTCGATGCGGCTGCGGTAGGAAATGCCGGGGATGGTGCCGATCAGGGAGCGGAACTGCTGCTCGCTGGCGCGCAGGGCGGCCACCATTTCGCGCCGTTCGGTGATGTCGGTGACGAAGCAAACGAACAGTTCCTGGTCGCCCAGGCGTGCGTGGCCGACCGCGACGCGGATCGGCACCAGGCTGCCGTCGCGCCGGACGGCGTCGACTTCCTCGTTGTTCGGCGCCGCGTGGGCGCTGCTGTCGCGCAGGTAGCCGAGCAGGCCGCCTTCGTTGCTGCGTTCGGCGTCCGTCATCAAGAGGCGGATGTTGCCGCCCACGATGTCGTCGCGGCGCCAGCCGAAGATCTTCTCGGCCGAAGCATTGAATTCGAGGACCGTGCCTTCGCGGTCGATCGTGATCACGCCGTCCACCGTGGTGGTCAGCAGGGCGCGCATCCAGGCTTCGCTGCGCGACAGTTCGAGATAGATCTGGCGGTAGCGCAGCAGGCCGTTCGCGCCCAGCACGACGACCGTGAACAGCACGGTGACCAGGGAGATCGCCAGTGCCAGGAAGGTCGTGTTGGAGGAATATGCCGCGTCCGGGTCGACCGTGCCGACGAAACGCGCGGCCGCCATCGCCGTGTAGTGCATGCCCGTGACGGCGCAGCCCATGACGACGGCCGCCAGCAGCAGGCGCTTGCCTTCGCTCAGGTTGCGCAGGCGCGCCAGGCCGAAACGCACCCACAGCGCCAGCGTGGCCAGCACCACGGCCACCACGATCGACAGGCCGAACATCAGGGGGTCGTAGCGCAGGTCCAGGCTCGTGCGCATGCCGGCCATGCCGGAATAGTGCATCGCACCGATACCGGCGCCCAGCAGCACGCCGCCCACGATCAGGGTGCCGGTGCCGATGCGCTCGCGCGCGATCAGGCTCAGGGCCACGAAGGACGCGCCGATGCTCGGCAGGTTCGACAGGATCGTGATCATCGGGTCGTAGTCGACCTGGGTGCAGAGGTTAAAGGCCAGCATGCCGATGAAGTGCATGGCCCAGACGCCGGCGCCGAGCGCCAGGCTGCCGGTGAACAGGAACAGGGTGCGCTGGTTGGTCTGCTGGCGCGCCTGGCCGGCGATTTGCAGGCCCATCCATGAGGCGAAAATGGCCACGAGCAGCGACAGCACGACCAGTTTCGGGTCGTAGATGCCGTAGCTGAGCATCGATGGATCGTCAGGCAACATGAAGAACGACATGGGGATTTCCGGCAAGAAGAGCGCCCAGGACGGGCGGCATTATCGTCAGTATGACATTTTCCATACGGAAAGTCTTGTGTGGATTTGTCGGAATTGCCGAAGATGCAAGCATTCTGTCGCGGCTTTGCCACCATATGGACGAGCTTGCCGCCACAGCGCCGGGTTCGTCATGCCAATCGGGTATGCTGTGCGCATGCAGGACGCTTTCCATGAGGCCCGATAGAGGTGCGCGACATGCTGATTCGACAATTTCGGTGGATGGCGCTGGCGACGCTGGCATGGCTGGGCGCCGGTACGGCCCTGGCCGACGTGCGCGTCGTGGCCGGGGAGGGGGCACGCCGCCCGGCCGCCCTGACCATCACCACCGAAGCCGCCGCCCCGTCGAGCATGCTCGACGGCGAGGGCAGGGTGGTCGGCATTTCCACCGACAAGGTGCGCGCCGCTTTCGAGCGTGCGGGCCTGGCTTATACCATCGAACTGCTGCCCTGGAAGCGGGCCTATGCCGCCGCCACCGACCGGCCCGATGCCTGCGTCTATTCCACCACCCGCACCCCCGAGCGCGAGTCCCTGTTTAAGTGGGTCGGCCCGATCGACAGTGCGGAATGGGTGCTGATGGCGCCGGCCAACCGCCGCTTCGCGCTGCGTTCGCTGGAAGACGCGCGCCCCTACCGCATCGGTACCTACAACGGCGATGCGCGCGACCAGTTCCTGCGCAGCCGCGGTTTCAAGGTCGACTCCGCGCCGAACGATTTGACCAATCCGCGCAAGCTGCTGCTGGGGCGCATCGACCTCTGGGCCGCCGCCTTGCGCATCGGCAGCCCCGTGCTCGAGCAGAACGGCTGGGCCGGGCAGATCGTGCCCGTGCTCGTGTTCAACCGGATTGACGTCTACCTCGCCTGCAACCGCGCCGTGCCGAACGAGGTGATTGCCCGCCTGAACGGTGCCATCGACGCGCTCGAACGGGACGGAACGATGAGCAAGATCGAGCGGTCCTACGATAACTGGTCGGTCAGGCAGCAGGGCAGGTAGCACCGAACGCCACCTGGACGGTCGCCGGGTGCTACTTTGCCTGGCTCCGTTGCGTCCTCGCCAAGCCTTTGCCAACATGGCCCCGTCTCATTACGGAGGTCATCATGCAGCGCGTGTTCGCCGTTTCCCTGATCAGCCTTGCCCTTGCTTGCGAGCCCGCCCTTGCGGAACCGGCCGGCGCTCCCTCGGCGCCGTCGCAGGCCAGCGCCAATCTCTCGGCCGTCGTGGTCGGCGGATCGATCCTGACGCTCGCCGCCGCCGGCAGCGTCGTCGTCGCCAGCGTGCGCACGGTCGGCGACGGGCTCGAGATCGTGCTCGAAAGCGCGGTCGACGCCAGCCGCGCCACCATACGTCTTTCGAGCAAGGCGGCGGGCGGCCTGTCGCTGGCCACCGGAACCGTGCTGGAAGTGGTGACAGCCTCCACCGGCCAGGTGCTGGTCATGTCGGGAAAGGCAATCGCCTTCCTGCCGAACGAAGCGGGCAAGGCGCTGCTTCATCATGCGCGCGCCATCTAAGTTGCTGGCAGGCGCCTTGCTGGCCGCCGCCTGCGAGGTCTATGCGGGCCAGGCCTGCGCCGAAAAACCGCTCACCTCGAGCGAGGTAGTGCGCTCGATGGACCTGGCCCAGCGCACGGTGCAAGCCCTGGAGGCCAGCGGCGCGCGCGTGGCCCTGGTCGCGCGCGCCGGCCAGGACCTCAGTCGCTACGGACTGCGCTATTCGCACATGGGAGTCGCCGTGCGCGACCATCCGCGCGGGCGCTGGACGGTCGTGCATGAACTCAACGATTGCGGCACCGCGGCCTCCGGCCTCTACTACGAGGGAATGGGCAATTTCTTCCTGACTGATTTATACCGTTTCGAGGCGCAACTGGTGATTCCCGGCGAGGCATTGCAGGAGCGCATGGCGGCTCTGTTCGCCACGCGCACACCCTTGCGCATGCACGAAGCGCATTACAACATGCTGGCCTACGTCTATTCGACCCGCTACCAGAATTCGAACCAGTGGGTGCTGGAAACGCTTGTCGCGGCCAGCGCGCCGACCGGCCAAGTGGAAACGCGGGAAGAAGCGCAGGCCTGGCTGAAGGGGATGCGCTACCAGCCGCCGACGGTCGAGGTCCCGGCCGCGACGCGCCTGGGCGCGCGCATGTTCCGCGCGAACGTCGCCTTCGATGACCACCCGTTCGACCGGCGCATGGCGGGGCAGATCGATACGGTGACGACGGATGCGGTCAGGCAGTTCGTGCGCGCTGTCGATGCGTCGGTCAGGACGCTGGTGGTCGACTGAGGGTTTCGGTGCCGCAAAAGCAAAACCCCGCGTCCTTCAGGGAAGAACGCGGGGTTTTTGTATTCGAGCGTTGGTGCCGGGAACCGGAATCGAACCGGTACGCCTCGCGGCGCGGGATTTTGAGTCCCGTGCGTCTACCTATTCCGCCATCCCGGCAACGCGCTCCGCATTATCGCTGATTTGGATTGCACCGGCAACAGTTTCCCGGTTTGAAAGAGCCTCGCGCCGTGGGACGGGAGGCGGGGCGGCGGCCGGTCCGGCCAGGGCCGCCTGCAGGGCGCGCAGGGTTGGGATCGGGCCGACGACTTCGAGCACGTGGGGGCGGATGCGCACGCTGATCGAGTGCGTGCGCCAGGCGCTGACGCCCGCCTTGGCATAGCGGATGCCGTCGGGACCGGCGCAGACTTCTGAAAATCCCATGCCGCCCAGGGCGCTGTCGAGGGTGGCGCGCATGTGGCGGGCATCGAAGCGGGTGCTGACGTCGAGCCGGCCGGGGGCGCTCTTGCACAGCGGCAGGGCCAGGCCGGCCAGCACCGGCAGCACGATGCAGGCGAGCGGGGCGTCGGGGTCGGCCACGCGCAGGACGAGCACCAGCAGCGGCAGGCCGATGGCCATGGTCAGCCCATAGGCGGCCAGCGGAGACAGGCCGCGCAGGCCAGCGCGGCGTGGCGCACCGACGATTTCCGAGAACATTACGCTTTTCATGTTGTCTCCTCTATGGGGCACTGCGATCGCATGGCTTTTGTCATTGTCGGCTTCGCTTGCGCCCTGGAGTTGACGTGACTCAAAGAAACTGGCGGGAACGCGTGCCTGGCGGCTGCGCTCCGCGCCGGCGCGCGTCAACGTGCCGAACCACCGCCACCTTGCCGATGGAGATGCCATGAAACGACCATTGTTATTACCGGGAGCCCTGCTTGGCGCCGTGCTCTCGCTTTCCCTCGCGGGCGCACCGCAGGCGCGGGCGCAGGCGATCGAACGCAGTACCGCATTGAGCACGGTGCCCGACGGCGCCGGCGGCTTCAATGCCTTTTATGGCGACACGTTTAGCGGCGAGCAAAGCGGCAGCGCCTTCGTCGACCTGTTCACGTTCACGGTCGCCGGCACGCCCTTCGATGCCGCTGCGTCCGTTACCTCGTCCTTCCTCGATTCGCCGGGCTCGAAGGACCTCTTGATCACGGGCTTCTCGCTGTACCGCTACGATCCGCAGACGCTGGCGGTGATCGGGAATGCGATCGCCGGCGTCGACCTGACGGGCTTCGGCAGCAATCCGGTCGATTCCTGGGCGGTATCCGGACTCAACCTCGCCAGCGGAGCCTATGCGCTGCGGGTCGACGGCCAGGTGGTGGGCGCGGCGGGCGGCAGTTTCGGCGCCGACCTGACGGTGTCGCCGGTGCCGGATGCGCCGGCGTATGCGCTGCTGCTGGGTGGCCTGGCCTGCGGAGCGCTGGCCTGGCGCCGCGTGCCGGGGAAAAAGAAAGCCGCCTGAGGGGCGGCTTGGGGAGGCTTAAGGAGCGCGCCGGTACAGGCGGAAGCGTTCGTCGCGGTCGGAGGCGCGCCGGCCTTCCCACAGCAGCGTGGCGCCGCGCGTGCCCCAGGTGCGCGACAGCGTGCGGTCGTCGCGCGTCTTGAAACTGTCGTGCAGCAGCACGTAGTCACATTGGCTGCCTTCGATGCCTTCGACGCCGGCGAAGGGCAGACGTCCGTAGTAGGCGAACGAGGCGCGCTGGGCCGGGCCGACATTGCTGTCGATGCAATTGGCGTCGTGCGGCAGCTTGGCTGCGAGCGCCTGCGCCACGCCGGCGTAGCTCTTGCTGTAGTTCAGGTCTGGCAGGAACAGGGTCATGAGCAAGACCCACAGCAGGATCAGGCCGCTCGAGGAGAGCACGACGGCGCGCCACAACACGGTGCGCTGGCGCGACACGCGCCAGCGCACCAGCCAGATCCAGCCGATCGAGACGGCGGCCGCCACCGTGAAGGCGACGATGCCGAATTCGGGCACGAAGCCGGGAACCAGTTTCAATGCATTGTGCGAGAGCTTGGCCGGCCAGCCGGTCAGCTTCGCGATCCAGAACAGCCAGACCAGGGCCGCGAGCGTCGTCAGCGCCATCACCGAGAACCAGTCGATGGCATTGATCGCGCCGCGTTTCATGGTCGGCAGGCCGAAGGCGGCCATCAGGGCCAGCGGCGGCAGGAGCTTGAGCAAATCGCCGTTTTCCGGCGTCGGATCGCACAGGAACAGCAGGGTCAGCGCGCCCAGGAAGGTCAGCGGCAGCACGATGTGCAGCATGTTTTCCTGGCGGCGCCAGGCCCAGATCGCCCAGCCGGCAAACGGCCAGGCCGGCCAGAAGAACCAGACGCCGATGCGGAAGAAGGCCTTCACCGAGGTCCAGCTTGGCATGGCGAGCTGCGCCATGTTGGTGCCGAACCAGGACGCCACCGGCGAGTCGCCGTAGGGTTGGATCAGGGTGGTCGGCAGCACCCAGACCAGGGTCAGGGCCAGGGCGGCGGCGGCGGCCACGCCCATGTGGCGCAATGCGTCGCCGGCCGGGACGCGGAAGAAGCGCGTGCACAGCAGCAGCGCCAGCAGCAGGACGATCGGCGACAGCGGGCCGCGCGTGAGCGTCAGCGCGCCCAGCGACAGGCCGACCAGGGCCGCGTTGCGCACGCTGGCCGTCTCGATGTAGCGCACCGCGCGGTAGAGGAAATAGGCGACCAGCGAGCCCTGCAGGGTGACGGCCAGGGTTTCATGGCTGTAGAGCAGCAGGCCGAGCGAGCCGAGGTAGATCAGGACGGTGGTGTCGGCCAGGGTACGGCCATAGGCGTCCGGTTCCGGCTGGCCACCGAAGGCCAGGCGCAGCGGTTGCGCTTCGGGCCGGCGGCCGAGGTGGAAAGCGGTGTACCAGAGCGACATGCCGCCCATTACGAAGATGCCGATGTTCGAGACGCGGGCGGCAAGCACGTCGCCCAGGATCCAGCCAAATAACTTGATGCAAACCGCACCCAGCCAGAACGTGAGCGGGCCGTCCTCGAGCGCGGGCAGGCCGGCGATGTTCGGATATAGCCAGTCGTTCAGGCCGCCGCGTGCCATCGTCCACATGATGCCGAAGCTGCCGGCGTCGTCCTTCCACGGGTCGCGGCCGATCAGTCCCGGCAGGATATACAGCAGGCCGAGCGCGAACAGGGCCCAGCGCGGCAGTGCCAGCGTGGCGGCGGCGGGGAGACGGACTGGTTTCATCGATAAGTCTGATGGTGGCGATTAATGTCGCGCTAGTATAACGAGGAATGAAAAGATGAAAAAAAAGAAGCCGGGAACCGGCTTCTTTTTCGAGGGAAGCCCGGGGAGGGCTTCTGTACAAATGGCTTAGCCGTTCGCGACCGAGGTCTTCGAACCGACGGCGCCGAACTTCTGGCGGAACTTCTCGACGCGGCCAGCGGTGTCGACGATCTTGTGCTTGCCGGTGAAGAACGGGTGCGATTCAGCCGAGACTTCGATCTTGATCAGCGGGTATTCTTTGCCTTCGTGGGTGATCGTCTCGCGGGTAGCGATGGTCGAACGGGTCACGAATTTGAAGTCGCACGACACATCGTGGAAGACGACTTCGCGGTAATCTGGATGGGTATCGGTTTTCATGTTTCTTGCCTTGGGTATGTTTGGTAGCCAAACAGCACTTCGTCGGTCGTCTTGCTTCTTGACCCGATTGCCGATCACTTGCCAGGGGTTGAGGTACTGAACCCACGATTATAAAACGGTTGGGGGTTCAAGGCAACCGTGGGGGTGTTGTGACATTTACGCGCGGGCATGCCCGCCCTACGTTACGCAACGGCCTGTGGCTGCGATGTACCGTAGGGCGGGCATGCCCGCGCGTAAACGATGCGCACCGACCGCGCGAACGAAAAAAGGGCAGCCGCAGCTGCCCTTCGTTGATGCTTTAACGGTAATTAACCGCCGCGGCGCATCATGTCAAAGAATTCGATATTCGTCTTCGTCGCACGCATCTTGTCGAGGATGAACTCCATCGCCTCGATCTCGTCCATCGAGTACAGCAGCTTGCGCAGGATCCAGATCTTTTGCAGCTGGTCCGGCTTGATGAGGAGTTCTTCGCGGCGGGTGCCCGACTTGTTCAGGTTGATGGCCGGGTAGACGCGCTTCTCGGCCAGGCGGCGCTCGAGGTGCACTTCCATGTTGCCGGTGCCCTTGAATTCTTCGTAGATGACGTCGTCCATGCGCGAGCCGGTTTCGATCAGGGCGGTCGCGACGATGGTCAGCGAGCCGCCTTCTTCGACGTTGCGGGCGGCGCCGAAGAAACGCTTCGGACGCTGCAGCGCGTTGGCGTCGACACCACCGGTCAGCACCTTGCCCGAGGCCGGGATCACGGTGTTGTAGGCGCGTGCCAGGCGGGTGATCGAGTCGAGCAGGATCACGACGTCCTTCTTCATTTCGACCAGGCGCTTGGCCTTTTCCAGCACCATCTCGGCAACCTGTACGTGGCGGGTGGCCGGTTCGTCGAAGGTCGAGGCCACGACTTCGCCGCGCACCGAACGCTGCATCTCGGTCACTTCTTCCGGACGCTCGTCGATCAGCAGGACGATCAGGGTCACGTCCGGATGGTTGGCGGTGATCGCGTGGGCGATGTGCTGCAGCATGACCGATTTGCCGGACTTCGGCGACGCCACCAGCAGGCCGCGCTGGCCCTTGCCGATCGGCGAGATCAGGTCGACGATGCGGCCGGTGATGTTCTCGGCGCCGTTCATGTCGCGCTCGAGGCGCAGCGGCTCTTGCGGGTGCAGCGGCGTCAGGTTTTCAAACAGGATGCGGTGCTTCGAGGCTTCCGGCGATTCGCCGTTAACCTTGTCTACCTTTACCAGGGCAAAGTAGCGCTCACCATCCTTCGGGGTACGCACTTCACCTTCGATCGAGTCACCCGTATGCAGGTTGAAGCGGCGGATCTGCGACGGCGAGATGTAGATGTCGTCGGTCGAGGCCATGTAGCTGGCATCGGGCGAGCGCAGGAAGCCGAAGCCGTCGGGCAGCACCTCGAGGGCGCCGTCGCCGAAGATCTGCTCGCCGGACTTGGCGCGCTTCTTGAGGATCGCGAACATCAGTTCCTGCTTGCGCAGGCGGGCTGCGTTGTCGATGTCGAGGCCGATGGCCATCTCCAGCAGCGCGGAGACGTGCATTGCCTTCAGTTCAGATAAGTGCATGTTGTGTGGGTGTCCCGTGACGGGAAATATAGGTAGGGGAGGGAACTACGTGGCTTAGTTAAACGTTGGGGAAACGGCCGGAGCCGGCCGGATCCCGTCCGGACAATGGCGGCAGTGCGGGCGCGCTGCCGCCGCTATGCGTTTTACTTCAGATGTTGCTGTCGATGAAGGCGGTCAGCTGGCCTTTTGCCAGGGCGCCGACTTTCTGCGCAGCGACGCTGCCGTTCTTGAACAGGATCAGGGTCGGGATGCCACGGATGCCGAACTGGGCTGGAACAGCCTGGTTGGCGTCGACGTCCATCTTCGCAATCGTGATCTTGCCGTCGTATTCTTTCGCGACTTCTTCGAGGATCGGGGCGATCATCTTGCATGGACCGCACCACTCGGCCCAGAAATCGACCAGTACCGGACGCTCGGACTTGAGCACGTCGGTTTCGAAAGAAGCATCGCTGATGTGTTTAATGTTTTCGCTCATGTTTTCCTCAAAGAGAGGTAAGGATCAATGTACGCCTGGAGACAAGGCCGGTTTTCTGGCTCGTCCGGCTTCCGCTTGTTGTAAGATCAGTTGCAACACAATGGTGGAGGCAATGTGCGCGAACTCAATGGGAAGGGCGTCTGGAGGACGTCAGGCGGGGGATTTAGGCCGAATAATACCTGAATTTCCAAAAAAGTGTTCGGGCGTTTGTACAAAATCTTAACACGCCTTCAGCACACTACGGCCGAGCGCAACTGGTCCAGCGCAATGGGCTTGCGGAAGATACCCGCCACGCGTAAGCCGAGCACCCGCGCCAGCTCGCCGGCGGCGTCGCGCACCCCCGAATCCATGCCCGACAGCAGGATCACGCTACCGCGAAATCCGCGCTCGGCCGCGGCCTGCAGGAACTCGATGCCGTCCATGTCGGGCAGGGCCAGGTCGCAGATCAGGACGTCCGGGCCTGCCTCGGCCAGGGTCGAGAGCGCATGGCGGGTGCTCGCCTCGGGATAGACCTCGCGCACGCCGATGGTGTGCAGCATGTCCTTCAGCATCTCGAGCATGAAATTGTCGTCGTCGAGCACCAGCACGCGCGGTGGCTGGCCTGCCTCTGGTACGGCGAGGTGATTCATACAGTTGGTTCCGGCGAATAATTGACTGTCAGCGATTATGGGCGAGAACCGGCCTCAGCGGCACATGCCGTTCAAAATTTTTGCCGATGTGTGCGTCAGACGCTGCCGTTAAACTGGATCAGGTGGCCTGGATGCCACATGGTGACGACCGAAGCCACGGCGCCCTGCGAGGTCGTCCTGCGTTTCAAGACCAGGCAGGGCGAGCGCGCGTCGATTGCAAGCAGTTCCGCCACTTCGCGCGGCGCGCCCAGCGCTTCCAGGCTGTAGGTGGCGCCTTGCAGGGGCGCAGCCACCATCAGGTGTTCGTTCGGGGTGATGCTGGAGAAATCCTGTTCCAGGTAGGCCGGCGCGCAGGCCGGATTGACCCAGCGGTCCTCGAGCTGGATCGGCACCTCGTTTTCGAAGTGGACGATCAGCGAGTGAAACAGCGGGACGCCCGGCGCCAGCTCGAACTGCAGGGCCAGCGCTTCGCTGGCCGGCGCCCCTTCCAGCAGATGCAGGCGGCTTGCATGGCGGTGCCCGCGTGCGCGCACTTCGTCGGCGATGTTGCGGATCTGGACCAGGGTAGCCTGGTACTTGCGCGGCGCGACATAGGTGCCCGAACCCTGGCGCCGGGTCAGCACCTGCTCGGCGGTGAGCTCGCGCACGGCGCGGTTGACCGTCATGCGCGAGACGCCGAACTGGCGCACCAGCGCCTGCTCGGACGGCACCAGGTCGCCTTCCTTCCAGCGCCCGGTGGCGATTTCGCCGACCAGGTAGTCCTTGATGCGCTGGAAGATGGGGGTGCTCGCTTGCGCGCTGGATTCGTCCAAACTGCTCTCCGAAAGGGGATAATGATGACCGTGAATGATGGAATTCTAGCATCGCGAATTCGAAAGCAAGCGGCAGGGTGCGCGGCATCGCCCATGCTGGCAGGATGACGCCATTCACCCACGGAGAATAAGCGCCATGAAGATCGAGACCTTCGCCGAACCCTATGCCAGTGCCGATGCGCGCTGGGCCGCCGTGCAACAGCGCGACCGCGGCGCCGACGGCGTCTTCTATTATTCGGTGCGCACGACCGGCGTGTATTGCCGGCCTTCCTGCGGCGCCCGTCCCGCGCTGCGCGCGAATGTCGCCTTCCACGCCAGCTGCCTTGACGCCGAAGCCGCCGGTTTCCGCCCCTGCCTGCGCTGCAAGCCGGACCAGCCGCCGCTGCCCGAACGTCAGGCGCAGCTGGTGGCCGAAGCCTGCCGCCTCATCGACGCCGAAGACACGCCCGACCTCGACGCCGTGGCGCGCGCGGTCGGCATGAGCCGCTTCCACTTCCAGCGCGTTTTCAAAACGCATGCCGGCGTGACGCCGAAGGCGTATGCCGCGGCGCGCCGGGCCGCGCGCGTGCGCGAGGCCTTGCTCGATACCGGCAGCGTCACCGATGCCGTGTATGCGGCCGGCTTCAATTCGAGTTCGCGCTTTTATGCCGGCAGCGAGGCGATGCTCGGCATGGCGCCTTCTCGCTTCAAGGCGGGCGGCGCAGGCGAGGAGATCCGCTTCGCGGTGGCGGCCTGCTCGCTGGGGGCGATCCTGGTCGCAGCCACCGAACGCGGCATCTGCGCGGTGCTGATGGGCGACGATCCGGAGCCGCTGGTGCGCGATTTACAGGACCGCTTCCCGAAGGCGAACCTGATCGGCGCCGATGCCGGTTTCGAACGCACCGTGGCGCAGGTGATCGGTCTGGTGGAAGCCCCGCGCATCGGCCTGGATTTGCCGCTCGACGTGCGCGGCACCGCGTTCCAGCAACGCGTGTGGGCGGCGCTGCGCGCGATTCCGGCCGGCGAGACGGTCAGTTATACCGAACTGGCGCAGCGCATCGGCTCACCTGCGGCCGTGCGCGCGGTGGCGGGAGCCTGCGCGGCCAATCCGGTGGCGGTGGCGATTCCCTGTCACCGCGTCGTGCGCAATGACGGCGGCTTGTCCGGGTATCGCTGGGGAATCGAGAGAAAGGCGGCGCTGATCGCACGGGAAAAGGACGATACCGGCCGCGCTTGACCCGTAGGGGTGGTCGAGGCCAATGGTCTTGACCACGGTTTCATTGGGCGGGTTTCCCGCCCACGCGTTCAACGCACGGGTGATTTGGCGGGCACGAATTTAGCGCTGCTTCGCCTCATCCGCCAGCGTCTTCGCCAGCCGCGTACGTCCCGTCTCGGCATACGCCTTGCACGCATTCGCATCGGCCAGCTTTCCCTTCGCCTGCCGCTCCATCAAATCGTTGGCCTCCGGATGCGCCGTCACCAGGATGTCGCAGGGCAGGGCGGCCACCCGGGCGATCGAGCGCTCGATGTCGGCCTTCGCATGCGGATACACCGTATTCCCGCTGTAGCGGAAGCCTGGCCCGGTGATCGCATTCAGGCTGTCCGCATACACCATGTTCATCGGCCTGCCGTTTTCGAAGGCCATCCAGGTCCAGCTGATGCCGCCCTTGGTATGGCCGGGCGTGTAGTGCGCCTTGATCGACACGGGCCCCAGTTCGACGGATTCGCCATCGCGCACGGCGCGCACCGGCGACACGGGCGTCATATCGGGCATGTTGTTGCCGAATTGCGGGTCGCCCTTGTCGGTCTTGCCCGTTTCCAGCACCGGTTTCGCGGCCACGCTGGTGAGCACGGTCGCGCCGCTCAGGCGCTGCAGCTCGGCGACGCCGCCCACGTGGTCGAAGTGCTCGTGCGACGTGAGGATGTAGCGGATGTCTTCCACTTTGAAACCGAGCTGGCGGATGTGCGCGGCGATCTGCACGGCCGCCTTCGGGGTGGCACCGTCGATCAGGATGTGTCCGGCGGGCGAGGTGATCAGTACCGAACTCAGGCCCGCGGTGCCGACGTAATAGCTGTTGCCATAGAGTTTGAAGGGGTCTTGCGGACCCTCCCATTCGGCCGCGACGGACAAGGCGGGGACAGCGAGAAGGCAGGACAGGAGGGCGGCGATGCGTTTCACGGGGATTCCCTATTCAGTGGTTGGATTGCTGCGGCGAAATCATAACGAAAAAACAGGTGCACGGGGCCGGCGCCTGTGTCCAAGCCCGGAGGACTTCGCTACACTCATGTTTTGCATTTCATAAACGTCAATTGGAGAGTCCATGCAGCCCACCCTGAAACAGTGTTCCGCGTTCGTCCTCGCCGCGCTGGCCCTCGCCAGCGCCCAGGCAGACACCGTCATCGTCAACGCCAACGGTTATACGCTGAACACCAAGGGTGACCTGGTGCAGTTCGCCGCGCTCGCTTTCGACGACAACGGCAAGATCCTCGCCGTCGGCAGCGCCGCCGAGGTGGCGGCCAAGGCGCCGAACGCACGCCAGGTCGACGTGAAAGGGCGCACCGTGCTGCCGGGCCTGATCGACGCCCATGGCCACGTCTTCGGCCTGGGCCAGATGCTGACCCAGCTCGACCTGTCCCAGACGGCCTCGCTGCCGGACGCCCTGAAAGCGATCGGCGACTACGCGCGCGCCAACCCGGGCCAGGGCTGGCTGCGCGGCCGCGGCTGGAACCAGGAAAACTGGAAGCTGGGCCGCTTCCCGACCGCGCTTGACGTCGATGCCGTCGTCAGCGATCGCCCGGTCTGGTTCGAGCGCGTCGACGGCCACGCCGGCTGGGCCAACAGCCGCGCCCTGGAAGCGGCCGGCATCACCGACAACACCCCGGACCCGGCCGGCGGCAAGATCATGCGCGACGCCGCTGGCCGCGCCACCGGCGTGCTGGTCGACGCGGCGAAGGAACTGGTGGTCAAAGTGCTGCCGGCCCAGACCGAGCTTGAGGGCCGCAAGGTACTCGAGCGCGCACTCGCCGAGATGGCGCGGGTCGGCCTCACCGGCGCCCACGATGCCGGCCTGGGCGTAGCGGAAGACCGCCTGTACCGCGCCTATGCCGACCAGGGCAAGCTGACGGCCCGTATCTACGGCATGATCGGCGGCACCCAGGGCGACTTCGACGTGCTGGCCAAAAACGGCCCCCTGAAAACCTACGGCAAGGACATGTACGCGCTGCGCGCCGTCAAACTGTATTCGGACGGCGCGCTGGGTAGCCGTGGCGCCGCCCTGATCAAGCCGTATTCCGACGAACCGCATTCGCACGGCCTGCTGTTCTATAAAACGTCCGAGATGGACGCGATGATGAAGAAGGCGATGGCGCGCGGCTACCAGGTCAACGTGCACGCCATCGGCGACGCAGGCAACCATCAGATCCTCGATATCTACCAGAAGGAACTGGCGGCAACGAAGAGCGCGGCCCAGCGCCACCGCATCGAGCACGCGCAGGTCGTGACCCAGGCCGACATCGGCCGCTTCAAGACGCTCGGCATCATCCCGTCGATGCAGCCGACCCACGCCACCTCCGATAAAAACATGGCGGAAAGCCGCGTCGGTCCCGAGCGCATCAAGGGCGTCTACGCATGGCGCAGCTTCCTGCACCAGGGTTCGCGCATCGCCTGTGGTTCCGACTTCCCGGTGGAGTCGCCGAACCCGTTCTTCGGCATCCACGCCGCGGTCACGCGCCAGGATGCATCGGGCCAGCCGATTGCCGGCTGGTACCCGAACCAGGCGATGTCGCTGAAGGAAGCCTTCCGCTGCTTCACGCTTGACGCAGCCTATGCGGGCCATGCCGAAAACAGCTTAGGCTCGCTGGAGCCGGGCAAGTGGGCCGATTTTATTGTCGTCGACCAGGACTTGTTCAAGGTCTCGCCCTACGACATCTATAAAACCGGCGTGCTGCAGACCTGGGTAGCGGGCAAGGCGGTGTACACGAAATAAACGTGTGACAAAATGGATTGACGAGCTTGTATAGACAACTTAGACTCCGAGCATGACTTGGCTGGCGGGCGACCGCCGGCCCTTCCTCACTCCCAGGAGCTGCCATGACCCAAGAATCGTCCTTCGATCCGCGCTTCGATCCGACGCGCACCATCCGCGCCCCGCGCGGTACCGAACTGAACTGCAAGAGCTGGCTCACCGAAGCCGCCTACCGCATGTTGCAGAACAACCTCGACGCCGAGGTGGCCGAAGACCCGCAGCGCCTGGTCGTCTACGGCGGCATCGGCCGCGCCGCGCGCAACTGGGAGTGCTACGACCAGATCCTGGCGAGCTTGCGCGAGCTCGAGGACGACCAGACCCTGCTGATCCAGTCGGGCAAGCCGGTCGGCGTGTTCCAGACCCACGAGAACGCGCCGCGCGTGCTGCTGGCGAACTCGAACCTGGTGCCGAAATGGGCCAACTGGGAGCATTTCAACGAGCTCGACCGTAAAGGCCTGTTCATGTACGGCCAGATGACGGCCGGCAGCTGGATTTATATCGGCACCCAGGGCATCGTGCAGGGCACCTACGAAACCTTCGCCGAAGCGGGCCGCCAGCATTTCAATGGCGACTGGGGCGGGCGCTGGATCCTGACCGCGGGCCTCGGCGGCATGGGCGGCGCCCAGCCGCTGGCTGCGACCTTCGCCGGCGCCGTGTCCTTGACCATCGAATGCCAGCAGAGCAGCATCGATTTCCGCCTGCGCACGCGCTACCTCGACAAGCAGGCGAAAGACATCGACGAAGCACTCGTCCTGATCAAGGAACACACGGGCAAGCGCGAGGCGATTTCCATCGGCCTGCTCGGCAATGCCGCCGACGTGCTGCCGGAACTGGTGCGCCGCGCCCGCGCCGGCGGCCTGGTGCCGGATTTAGTGACCGACCAGACCTCGGCCCACGACCTGATTCACGGCTACCTGCCGCAAGGCTGGACGGTCGAGGAGTGGAAGTCGGCGCAGGCCGATCCTGCGCAACATGCGCGCCTGAAAGCGGCAGCCGCCGCATCTTGCGCGAAGCACGTGCAGGCCATCCTCGACTTCAAGGCGCTGGGCGCCTACGCGGTCGACTACGGCAACAACATCCGGCAAGTCGCGAAGGACGAGGGCGTCGAGCATGCCTTCGACTTCCCCGGCTTCGTGCCGGCCTATATCCGCCCGCAGTTCTGCGAAGGGCGCGGTCCCTTCCGCTGGGTGGCGCTGTCGGGCGACCCGGAAGACATCTATAAAACGGATGCCAAGATCAAGGAACTGTTCCCCCACCACGCCCAGGTGCACCGCTGGCTCGACATGGCGCGCGAACGGATTTCCTTCCAGGGCCTGCCGGCGCGCATCTGCTGGCTGGGACTCGGAGAACGCCACATCGCCGGCCTCGCCTTCAACGAGATGGTCAAGAATGGCGAACTCAAGGCGCCGATCGTGATCGGGCGCGACCACCTCGACACCGGTTCCGTCGCCAGCCCGAACCGCGAAACCGAAAGCATGCGCGACGGGACGGATGCCGTCTCCGACTGGCCGCTGCTGAACGCCATGCTGAACACGGCCGGTGGCGCCACCTGGGTCTCGCTGCACCACGGCGGCGGCGTCGGCATGGGCTACTCGCAGCACTCCGGCGTCGTCATCGTGGCCGACGGCACCGACGCGGCGGCCAAGCGCCTGGCGCGCGTGCTGGTCAACGACAGCGGCTCGGGCGTTATGCGCCACGCCGACGCCGGCTACGAATCCGCCATCGCCTGTGCCAAGCGCACCGGCTTGAATCTCCCGATGATCAAGTAAGGCAGCACGAACATGAACCACGAACCAATCCACGGCTGGACCCTGAACCCTGGCGCCTTGAGCCTGTCCGACTTGCGCGCGGCCTGGGCCGCTCACTTCCCGATCGCGCTGTCGCCTGAAGCGGCGGAACCGATCGCCGCGTCGGCCGCCCTGGTCAAAACCATCGTCGACAAGGGCGACCCGGCCTACGGCATCAACACCGGCTTCGGCATCCTGGCCAAGGCCCACATCCCGAACGACCAGCTGGAACAGCTGCAGCGCAACCTGATCCTGTCGCATGCGGTCGGCACCGGCGAACTGATTTCGGACGCCGTCGTGCGCCTGATTTTGCTGACCAAGATCGGCAGCCTGGCGCGCGGCTATTCGGGCGTGCGTCCGCTGATCATCGAGACCCTGATCGCGATTTACAACGCGGGCATCATGCCGGCGATTCCGGCGCAAGGCTCGGTTGGCGCCTCGGGCGACCTGGCGCCGCTGGCGCACATGACCCTGGCCATCCTCGGCGTCGGTCCGGTGCGTTATCGTGGCGAGATCATGGAAGCGGCCGACGCCCTGCGCGCAGCCGGCATCGAACCGGTCAGCCTCGCCGCGAAAGAAGGCCTGGCCCTGATCAACGGCACGCAGGTCTCGACCGCGCTGGCCCTGCACGGCCTGTTCATGGCCGAACGCCTGGTGGAAGCGGCGATGGTCACCGGCGCGCTGTCGGTCGACGCCGCGCGCGGCAGCGACGCGCCATTCGACGCCCGCATCCACGCCGTGCGCGGCCAGCCTGGGCAGATCGCGGCAGCGGCCATCTACCGCGAACTCGTAAAGGGCAGCGCGATCCGCGCCTCGCACCTGGTCGGCGACGAGCGCGTGCAGGACCCGTACAGCCTGCGTTGCCAGCCGCAGGTGATGGGCGCCGTGATGGATCTCGTCGCCAACGCCGGCCGCACGCTGCTGATCGAAGCGAATGCCGTCACCGATAATCCTTTGCTGTTTCCCGACGATGGTGCGATTGTCTCGGGCGGTAACTTCCACGCCGAGCCGGTCGCCTTTGCCGCCGACACGCTGGCGCTGGCGATTGCCGAAATCGGCGCGCTGGCCGAACGCCGCATCGCGCTGCTGATCGATGCGAATTTGTCCGGCCTGCCGGCCTTCCTGGTGCGCGAGCCGGGCCTGAATTCCGGCTTCATGATCGCCCACGTGACGGCGGCCGCGCTGGCCTCCGAAAACAAATCGCTGGCGCATCCGGCCAGCGTCGACAGCCTGCCGACCTCCGCCAACCAGGAAGACCACGTCAGCATGGCCACCTTCGCGGCGCGCCGCCTGGACCAGATGGCGCACAATACGTCGGTTATTGTCGGGATCGAGCTGCTGGCGGCAGGGCAGGGGATCGAGTTCCACCGTCCGCTGGCCAGCTCCGAGCACCTGGAGCACGTGCACGCGCAGCTGCGCAAGCGTGTGGCGCCTTTCGATGCCGACCGTTTCTTCGCGCCGGACATCGAAGCGGCGCGCCAGATGGTCGTCGCCGGCGAGTTGTCGGCGTCATGCAGGGAGTTGTTCGCAATCCTCCATCCTTAACTCAGACAGGAGTCGTAATGGATTTCCGGTTCAAGGCAGGCGATGCACCGATGCTGCTGTCGATGCCCCATGTAGGCACCGACATTCCCGACGAAGTGGCCGCGCACCTGGCGCCCTGCGCGCTGGCCAGGGCGGATACCGACTGGCACCTGGCCGAGCTTTATGAGTGCGCGGACCGTCTCGGCATCTCGACCTTGACTGCCCGCTGGTCGCGCTACGTCATCGACCTGAACCGCCCGCCCGAGAACACGAACCTGTATCCGGGCCTGGACACGACCGGCCTCTGCCCGGTCGATACCTTCGGGCGCGAAAGCCTGTACCAGGAGGGGAAAGTGCCGGACCAGGCCGAGGTCCAGCGCCGCCTGGAGCGCTACTGGCGCCCCTACCATAATCAGCTGCGCGCCGAACTGGCGCGATTGCTGGCGCTGCACGGGCGCGTGGTCCTATGGGATGCGCACTCGATCGCCTCGCGTGTGCCGCGCTTCTTCGAGGGCCGGCTGCCGGACCTGAATTTCGGTACCGCAGAAGGCAAGTCCTGCGATCCGGGGCTGGAGAATGCGGTGGTGGGCGTGGCGCGCGCCCAGGACCGCTTCAGCATCGCCGTGAACGGCCGTTTCAAAGGCGGCCACATCACCCGCTTCTACGGCCAGCCGAAAGAGGGCGTCCACGCGATCCAGCTCGAGATGTGCCAGTGCCTGTACATGGACGAGACGCCGCCGTTTGCGTATCGGCCGGAAGTGGCGGCCGAGGTGCAGCCGCTGCTGGCCGACATGATGGGAGCGGCACTCGACTGGGTGCGCGCATGAACGCCCTGTTCGCGCGCCATGCGCTGCTTCCTGAGGGCTGGCAGGGCGACGTATTGATCGAATGGGATGCGCGCGGCAACCTGACGCGGGTGGAGCCCAGGGCGCGCCCGCCGATCGGTGTGGCCCGTGCCGACTATGTGGTGCCGGGCATGGTCAACCTGCACTCGCACGCCTTCCAGCGCGCGCTCGGCGGGCTGACCGAAAAGGCGGGCGACGGGCCCGACAGCTTCTGGACCTGGCGCGAGCTGATGTACCGCTTCGCGCAGCACATCACGCCCGAGCAGGTCGAGGCCATCGCGGCCCAGCTGTTTTCGGAGTGCCTGCGCCATGGCTACACGGCCTTGTGCGAATTCCACTATATCCAGCGCGACCCGGCAGGCGCCATGTACGCGCGGCCGGCCGAGATGGCCGAGCGGGTCGCGGCCGCCGGCCAGCAGTCCGGCATCGGACTGACCGTGCTGCCGGTCCTGTACAGCCACAGCGGCTTCGGCGACCAGCCCCTGAAACCCGAGCAGAAGCGCTTCCAGACCGACGTCGACACGGTGTTGCGCATCGTCGAGGCGCTGGCGCCGCTGCGCAATGGCCAGCTCGAGGTCGGAGCGGCGCCGCATTCGCTGCGTGCAGCCGGCATCAAACAGATCCAGGAGCTGATAGCGGCGCTGCCGAAGGAGCGGCCGCTGCACATCCACATCGCCGAGCAGCAGGGCGAAGTGCAGCAGAGCCTGGACTTCAGCGGCCGGCGTCCGGTCGAATACCTGTTCGACCAGCTCGCTGTCGACGCGCGCTGGTGCCTGGTGCATGCCACCCACCTGAACGAGGCCGAAGTGGCGCAGCTGGCCACCAGCGGCGCGGTGGCGGGACTGTGCCCGAGCACCGAGGCCAACCTGGGCGACGGCCTGTTCCCGCTCGCCGACTACCTGGCGCAGGGCGGGCGCTGGGGCATCGGCAGCGACAGCCACGTGTCGCAGAGTCCGGTGGAGGAATTGCGCTGGCTCGAGTACGGACAGCGCCTGATTCATCAGCGCCGGAATGTCGCCGCCACGCCAGCGCGGCGCGACGTGGCGCTCAACCTGTGGCAGGATGCACTCCTTGGCGGCGCCCAGGCGGCCGGACGGCCGGTCGGGGCGCTGGTGCAGGGACGCCGGGCCGACCTGCTGGTGCTGGACGCCGCCCATCCGAACCTGGACGGAGTGCTCGACGCCGACGTGCTCGGCCGTCTGGTATTCTGCGGGAACGACAACCTGGTGCGCGACGTCCTGGCAGGCGGGCGCTGGGTGGTGCAGGGCGGGCGCCACATGGCGCAGGAAGCGATCGGGCGCCGCTACCGGCAAGCCCTCCAACAGTTGCGCGAAGGTTAAGCATGAGCGAGGCGTGAGCATGAACATCCTGATTCCGTTTGCCGGCCTGTCGGCGGTCCCGTGGAAGAACGGCGGCGGCAGTACCACCACCATCGCGATCGGCCCGCCCGAGGCCGGCTTCGACGACTTCGACTGGCGCGTCAGCCTGGCGACGATTTCGGAGGACGGCCCGTTCTCGCGTTTCCCCGGCGTCGACCGCACGCTGGCCCTGGTCGACGGCCACGGCATGACGCTCGACATCGACGGCAGCGAACGCGTCATCATCTGCGAGAGCGGCCCGGTGCTGGCTTTCGATGGCGATTCAAGCGTCACTGCCAAGCTCAATCGTGGCCCGACCACCGATTTCAACGTCATGACGCGCAGCGAGCGCTGCTACCACCAGTTCGGCCGGCGCCGCCTGGACGGCAAGTCGCGTTTCGTGGCGCGCGCCGATTTGACCCTGATGTTCCTGGCCGAGGGCGACACCCTGGAAATCGCCAGCGACGCCGAGCGCATCAACCTGGTGCGCTACGACGCCGTGCTGTTCGATCCGGGCACCATCTGGTCGATCGAGGCGAACCAGGCGGTGATCTTCATTGTCGATATTTTCTACTACAACGAAGAAGAGGAATTCGAAGATGAGTGAGCGCCACGGGCCGCGCTTTGATGCGGTATTTGCGAACGTGAACCTGGCCACGATGGTCGACGGCTATGGCGAAATCCAGGATGGCGCGATCGCCGTGCAGCATGGGCGCATCGCCTGGCTCGGCCCGCGCCGCGAGGCGCCGCGTGCCGCCGTCATCCACGACTGCGACGGCGCCTGGCTGACGCCCGGCCTGGTCGACTGCCACACCCACATCGTCCACGCCGGCAACCGCAGCGACGAATGGGAAGCGCGCCTGGAAGGCGCCAGCTACGAAGACATCGCGAGAAATGGCGGCGGCATCATGTCCACGGTACGCGCCACCCGCGCCGCCAGTGTCGAAGAGCTGCTGCGCCAGAGCGCGCCGCGCATCTCGCAGCTGCTGGCCGAAGGCGTCACCACCCTCGAAATAAAATCCGGCTACGGCCTGAACCTGCAAGGGGAGGCGAACCTGCTGCGCGCCGCGCGCCGCATCGGCGAACTGCTGCCGGTCAAGGTGCGCACGACTTTCCTCGGCGCCCACGCGCTGCCGCCCGAGTTTACCGACCGTCCCGACGACTACATCGCCGAAGTCGCCGAGCGCATGCTGCCGCTGCTGGTGAAGGAAAACCTGGTCGACGCCGTCGACGCCTTCTGCGAACACATCGGTTTTAGCTATGACCAGACCGAACGGGTATTCGCCGCCGCCAAAAAACTCGGCCTGCCGGTGAAGCTGCATGCAGAACAATTGTCCGACCAGCGCGGCGCCGAACTGGTAGCGCGTTATAAAGGCCTGTCGGCCGACCACCTGGAACACCTGACCCCGGCCGGCATCAATGCGATGGCCGCCGCCGGCACGGTTGCCGTGCTGCTGCCCGGAGCCTTTTATTTCCTGCGCGAGACGCAGGCCCCGCCGATCGCCGCCCTGCGCGCCGCCGGCGTGCCGCTGGCGGTGGCCACCGACTGCAATCCGGGCACTTCGCCACTCAGCTCGCTGCTGCTGGCGATGAACATGGCCTGCACGCTGTGGCGCCTGACGCCGCGCGAAGCCCTGCAGGGCGCCACCATCAACGCCGCGCGCGCCCTCGGCCTGCAGGACCAGATCGGCACGCTGGAAGTGGGTAAGCGGGCGGATTTTGCGCTGTGGGACATCAAGCGGCCGTCCGAGCTGGCGTATGGAATCGGCTTCAATCCCTGCCAGGCAGTCGTGAATGGCGGAGTGATGCGGGCGCGGGATATCGAGCTGCCAGCGGGGTTTTGAGCGACCTGGAAAAGATCAGCTGACAAGACACGTGCTTGTCGCTGATCTGTCGAGCACTACTCATCTTTTAAAGAGACTGCAACTTCGACCGCGTCGTCGATACCGCCCGGTGCAGCATGCGCTCCGCATGAAAATCGTTCTCACGCTGCGCCGCGATCGCCGTCAGGCTGCGGTTGTAATTGTCGAGGCGTGAACGCAGCCAGGCTTTATACAGCCGCCTCGCGATCGGTCGGAAGATGAATCCCATGATGTCTCCCCTTGTGCGAAGAGCACATTGTCGAGGACACCACTTCCTTGCATTTGTGATCACTCAATCGTGCGACACCCCCGGCTGAAGCTTGAGCAGCGTCAACTCGCGCATCTCCAGCTCGGTAATGATAAGTATCGGAGAATCCGTAAGAGAGGTAAGCAATTGTAAGAACAACCACTTCCGGCGGTTTCATCGGGCTATAGTGAAATCGTTGATTTCCAGTCTCCCCTCCCCATTGACATAATGGGTTCGCCCACGGCACCTTTCGGTCCCGTGGGCTTTTTATTACCGCATCAATCAGCGCGGCGCGCCAGGTGATCGAGCGCCTCGCCTGTCACGCGGCAGATGCGCCATTCCGGCAGGATCTCGGCGCCCATGGTCTGGTAGAAGCCGATCGCCGGTTCGTTCCAGTCCAGCACCGACCACTCAAAACGGCCGCATTTGCGCTCCACCGCGATCTGCGCGAGCTTGGACAGCAACGCGGTGCCGTAGCCCTTGCCGCGGTGCGACTGGCGCACGTATAAATCTTCCAGGTACAGGCCCTTCTTGGTGAGGAAGGTCGAGAAGTTGTGGAAGAACAGGGCAAAGGCGACGACTTCGCCGTTTTCCTCGCCGATGATCGCTTCGCAGGCCGGACGGGTGCCGAACAGGCCCTCGTGCAGCAGCTCTTCGGTGGCGACGACCATGTGCTCGAGTTTCTCGAACACGGCCAGCTCGACGATCATCGAGTGGATGTGGGTGACGTCGGCCGGTTCGGCGGGACGGACGGAAAAGTGGGTAGCTGCGCTCATTGGGTTTCGGTTGCGTTGTTCAAGGTAACAGGTTGCACGGGTTTGGCTGCGGGTGCGAGCAGGGCCCAGGCCACGCTGCCCAGGCACAGGACCATGCCCAGGAACTCGACGGGACCCGGGCGGTAATGTTCGAGTTTAATCGACAGCAGCACGGACAAGACGGGCGTGATGACGCCGATGTAGACGGCCTTCTGCGGTCCGATGCGGTTGATCAGCGTGAAGTAGGCCAGGAAGGCGATCACCGAGCCGAAGATCGACAGGTAAAGCAGGCCCAGCGTATAGGAAGCGGTCGGCGGCAGCACGAAGCGCTGGCCCGTCAGCAGCACGTAGAGCGCAACCAGGGCCGTGCCCCAGAACATCGACCAGGCCGTGGTCAGCATCACGTTGCCGGACTGTTCGCGCACCTTGCCGACGACGATGCTGCCGGCCGAGCTGGCGATTGTCGCCACCAGGGCGAGAATGACGCCCAGCAGGAAGTGGCCGCTGCCGCCCGCCTGCACGTCGCGCCAGGCGGTGCCGATCGAGTGATAGAAGAGCAGGGCGACGCCGCCGGTGGCGACCGCACCGGCGCCCCAGGTACGCGGCGCGATCGGCGTGCCGTAGAACACGCGGCCCAGCACCGGCGTCCAGAACACCATCAGCGCGAACAAGACCGCCACCAGGCCCGACACCACGACTTCCTCGGCCTGGTAGGTGCAAATATACGAGAGGCCGAAGGTCGCCATGCCCTGCAACATGACCCACTTCTGGGTGCGCCAGGGCAATTGCAATTTATAGCCGCGGCCGATGCAGAGCACGAACAGCACGCTCGACGCGAGTGCGAAGCGGTAGACGACGGACACCGCCGGCGGCACCTCGCCCAGCTGCAAGGTAATGGCCCAGAAGGTCGAGCCCCAGATCAGCGAGGCAATGGTAAACAGGACAGAAGAAGGCATCGCGGAAGTATACGTGCTTTCCCTGTTTCCCGCCGTCTATACATTGGAAAAATGGGGCCTCATGCCTCCGCTGTCGCAGTGCCGCATCACGCAGCAAAAGTAGCTGCTCAGTGCGTTACGCGCGTCATATAGCCATTGCTCAGCAGGCGCACCCGTTCGCCCGGCCGGAACAGTTCGTCGGCGGCCTGGGTAATCGCGCGCAATTCGCCGCTGTCGAGCCGGACCGTGATTTCGAGGCCGGGCCGGTTGTTGACGTTCGCTTCAGTGCGTTGGCCGAGCACGCCGCCCGCGATCGCGCCGACGATGCTCGCCGCGGCGGAACCCCTGCCCTGGCCAACCGTGGAACCGGCCAGGCCGCCGAGCGCCGCGCCGCCCATGGTGCCGACGCCCGAGTCCGGATTGGCGATGAGGACATTGCGCACCGACTCGACCGTGCCGGTGCGCACGACTTGCTCGTTCTGGGTCTGGTAAGCGCGATAGACGTTGCCGGAGGGCGAAGGACTGGCGCAGCCGGCAAGCAAGGCCGCGAGAAGGAAGAGGGTAGACGCTTTCATGACGGCCTCCGAAAACGTGAGACGTTTCGGAAAGCTTACTCTTGGAGGACGGAAGGCGCCACACCCCGGTGTAGCGCCAAGCATACTCAATAGGCCAGGTTGAAACGGCGATACAGGAAGCCCAGCACGAACAGCGGCCCGATCAGCAGGAAGCGCAGGTCTTCCAGGAAAGAAGGTTTCTTGCCCTCGATCTTGTGCCCGATGAACTGGCCGATCCAGGCCACGACGAAGATGGCGATCGACAGCGGCAGCACCGTCAGCGGCGGCATCGCGGCCAGGATCGCCAGCATCAGGATCGACATGGCCAGCATGCCGACCGCGAAGGGCTTCGACAGTTGCAGGTAGTACCACATCGCGCCGATCACCGCGGCCAGGGCCAGCACCGGATGGATCGCCCACAGGATGCCGAGCAGAGAAAACACGATGACCGGCACGCACACGAAGTGAATCAGCTCGTTGGTCGGGTTGCGGTGGCTCTCGCTGTACTGGGCGAGCAGGGCATGAATGTCGCGCGAAGGTGTGGTCACGTCGGTCTCCGGTTGGAATTGTTATGCGAACGATTCTACACCGGAGCAGACCGAAAAATCAGGCCGCCGCGCTCGCCGGCACGGGCGCAGCGGGTGCCGCCCCGAGCCGCATCTGCGGATGATTCGCGAACAGTTCCGACACCCATTCCACGAACACGCGCACCTTGGCCGACATGTGGCGGTTCTGCGGATACACGATGTGCACCGGCAGCGGATCGCTGACCCAGTCCGGCAGCACCTGCACCATGCGTCCCTCCTCGACGTGGCGACTCAAGAGGTAGTCCGTCATCTGGATGATACCCAGTCCCGCCAGCCCGGCCTGCACGTAGGCGTTCGAATCGTTCAGGGCGATCACGCCCGGCATCGGCACCTCGATGCGTTCCCCATTGCGGTTGAAATCCCAGTCGTAGACCTTGCCGGTCTTGGCCGAGAAATAGTTCACGCAGCGGTGCCGCGCCAGCTCGTCCGGATGCTGGGGCACGCCGTAGCGCGCCAGGTAGGAGGGCGCGGCGGCGGTCACGAAATTGATGATGCCGACCCGGCGCGCGATCAGGCTGGTGTCTAACAGGGGACCGCCGCGCACCGCGCAGTCGACGCCTTCCTCGACCAGGTCGACGGGACGGTCGGTGCTGCCCAGCTCCAGCGTGATGTCGGGATAGCGCTCGAAAAACCCAGGCAGCGCCGGCACCAGGATCTCGCTCGACAGCCCGGTCGGCGTGTCCACGCGCAGCCGTCCGCTCGGATTGATGCGCATGCGCGACAGCGATTCCTCGGCCTCGCGCACGTCCGCCAGGATGCGCACGCAGCGTTCGTAATAGGCGGCGCCGTCGGAGGTGACGGTCACCATGCGGGTGGTCCGGTGCAGCAGCTTGGCCGAGAGCGAGGCTTCCAGCGCCTGCACCAGGGTCGAAACGCTGGCCTTGGGCAGGTCGAGCACTTGCGCGGCGCGCGTAAAACTGCCGGTGTCGACCACCTGCACGAAGACTTCCATTGCCTGCAGCTTGTTCATGTCGGCTCGATTTAACTCAGTTTTAAGCTTATTGTTCGGAATTGACGAACAATGGATTCGTAATTGCCGTCTTTATCAGATTGTAGTAGATGTCTATAGTGTGCGTACTGGAGCATCAATAACGTGGCATTTGGGAGCAGGACATGAACATTCGGGACAGCGTGGTGGCAACGATCGCAGTAGCGGTCAGTACCCTGGCGATGGCCGGGGTCGTCGGCAGCGGCGCCTATGCGCAGGCCGCAGGCGCCGAGGCACGTGGCGTGCATGCGCTGTCGACCGTCATGGCGCACACCCTGTGCACCGAATCAGTGACCCTGGCGGCCGTCTCGCCGGAGGTGGCGCGATGAACGACCGCCTGGATACCATGAACGCGATTGCCGACGAGGTCCGGGTGCGCGAACTGGAAGTGAGCGGCGAGCAAGGTCTCTTGAGGGCGCGCCTGTACGCCGCCGGCCCCGTGAAAGGCAAGCGCGATACGCTGGTCGTGTTCTTCCACGGCGGCGGCTTCATTGTCGACGACCTCGACGAATCGGACGGCTTCCTGCGCCGCCTGGCCGGCGTCAGCCATACCCCGGTCGTGCTCGCATCGAACTACACGCTGGCCACGGTGCGTCCCTTCCCGGCCGCGGTCGAGGATGCCCACGCCGTGCTGCTATGGGCCAAGAAGAACAAAACCAAGCTCGGCTGGAATGGCAAGCACCTGCTGGTGGCCGGCATCGAAGCCGGCGCCAACCTGGCTGCGGTGTGCGCCCTGATGTCGCGCGACCGCGGCGCGCCGAAACTGGCCGGCCAGATCCTGATCATGCCGATGCTCGACCCGGGCCTGTCGACCTGCTCGATGCGCGAAATGCCGCAATGCGTCGACCAGGCCAAACTGGCCGACGGCTGCGCCGCCGCCTACCGCGGCTACCTGCCGAACGCGGCCGACCGTACCCACCCGTACGCCTCGCCGCTGCAATCGAGCCGCCTGAAAAACCTGCCGCCGGCCCTGATCCTCTCGGCCGACGACGACCCGCTGCGCGACGAGGCCGAAGCCTACGGCGCCAAGCTCGCCAGCTTCGGCGTGCCGGCCACCGTCAAGCGCATGCTACCGGCGCCGCAACTGGCGGACGACCGCAACGAGTGCGCCTGCGAACGGCCGGCGCTGGCGGAAATCGCTTCCTTCATCGCTGAGCTCGAGGAGCAGGGGGCTCCTCAAGCCTAAGCCAGCACCTTCCTGAATTTCCAACGCTACTAAAAGGGCACTGCGCCATCCGGCGCGGGCGGGGCCCGCTTTTTCCTGTGATCTGACACGGGAGGGACGGGTGTCGCCTACTGATTAACATTCTCACAAGAAAAAGGGGTCAACATGAGAAATCTGACACAACTTACCAGCGCAGCAAAACCGCTGATCGCCGCACTGGCCACCGCCGGCCTGGTCGGCATGTCGCTCGCCGGCTGCGAAGACGCGACCGGCAAGACGGCCGCACCCGCCGCACCCGCCGCGCCGCCCGTCTCGGCCGCCATCGTGCTCGAGAAGCCGGTGGCCGAGACCCAGGAATTCTCCGGCCGCCTGGAAGCGGTGGAACGGGTCGAGATCCGCTCGCGCGTCAGCGGTTTCATCACCGCCGTCAACTTCAAGCCGGGCAGCGAAGTCAAAAAGGGCGACGTGCTGTTCGTGGTCGATCCGCGCCCTTACCAGGCCGAAGCCACGCGCGCCCAGGCCGCCGCCGCCTCGGCCCGCGCCAAGGCCGATCTCGCCAAGCGCGAACTGGCGCGTGCCGAGAGCCTGATGGCCGATAAGGCCATCGCCCGCCGCGAATTCGACGAAGCGTCCGCCAGCCAGAAGGAGCTCGACGCGAGCGCCGCCGCCGCGCAGGCCCAGTACGAAGCCGCACGCCTGAACCTGGCCTACACCCGCGTGGTGTCGCCGATCGATGGCCGCGTCTCGAAAGCCGAGATCACGATCGGCAACCTGGTCGACCCGGCCGCGGTGCTGACCTCGGTCGTCTCGCTCGATCGCATCTACGCCAGCTTCGACGGCGACGAGGACACCTATCTGCGCGTCGGCGCCAAGGCGAGAGATGGCGCACCGGTGGCAGTGCGCGTGGGCCTGGCCAACGAGGAGGGCTTCCCGCATGAAGGAAAACTCGAATTCGTCGACAACCAGCTCGACACCCGTACCGGCAGCGTGCGTATGCGCGCCACCTTCGAGAACAAGGATGGCGCCCTGGTGCCGGGCCTGTTCGCCCGGGTCCAGCTGGGCGCGGCCGACAGCCGCAAGGCGGTCCTGATCAACGAGCGGGCTGTGGGCACGGACCAGAGCCGCAAGTTCGTGTTCGTGGTGGGGCTTGACGGCAAGGCCGAGTACCGTCCGGTCACGCTCGGTCCCGTGGTCGACGGCCTGCGCGTGGTGCGCAGCGGCGTCAAGGCGGGAGAGAAGATCGTCGTCAACGGCCTGCAGCGCGTGCGTCCCGGCGCGCCGGTGGCGCCGCAGATCGTTCCGATGGACGGCAGCGCGCCGCTGGCGCTGGCAGCAGCGACCACCAAGGAGTAAGCCATGAACTTCTCACGCTTCTTTGTCGACAAACCGATCTTTGCGGTCGTGCTGTCGGTGCTGGTCTTCGTCTCCGGCCTGATCGCCATCTTCCAGTTGCCGGTCTCGGAGTACCCGGACGTGGTGCCGCCCTCGATCGTGGTGCGCGCCCAGTACCCGGGCGCCAATCCGAAGGTGATCGCCGAGACGGTGGCCGCGCCGCTGGAAGAGCAGATCAACGGCGTCGAGAACATGCTCTACATGTCCTCGCAAAACACCTCCGACGGCGCCCTGATGCTGACGGTGACCTTCGCCATCGGCACCAATGTCGAACAGGCCGAGACGCAGGTGCAGAACCGCGTCCAGCGCGCGCTGCCGCGCCTGCCGGAAGAGGTGCGCCAGATCGGCGTGACCACGGTGAAAAGCTCGCCCAACCTGACCATGGTGGTGCACCTGAATTCGCCGGACGGCCGCTACGACGACCTGTATCTGCGCAACTACGCCACCCTGAACATCAAGGACCGCCTGGCGCGCATCGAAGGCATGGGCGAAGTCCAGCTGTTCGGCTCGGGCGACTACGCCATGCGCGTCTGGCTCGATCCGCAAAAGGTGGCGGCGCGCGGCCTGGTCGCGGGCGATGTCGTCGATGCGATCCGCGAGCAGAACGTGCAGGTCGCGGCCGGCGTGATCGGCCAGGGCCCGGCCAAGGGCGCCGAGTTCCAGCTGACCGTTAACACGCAAGGCCGCCTGTCCACCGTCGAGGAGTTCGGCGACATCGTGGTGAAAACCGGCGAGGATGGCTCGACCACGCTGCTGAAGGACGTGGCGCGCCTGGAGATGGGCTCGAATTCCTATGCCCTGCGTTCGCTCCTGAACAACAAGTCGGCGGTGGCGATTCCCATCTTCGAGGCGCCGAACGCGAACGCGCTGCAGCTGTCGACGGACGTGCGCGCCACCATGGCCGAGCTGTCCAAAGAGTTTCCGGAAGGCGTCGAATACAGCATTGTGTACGACCCAACCCAATTCGTGCGCGAGTCGATCGACTCCGTCATTCATACGCTGCTGGAAGCGGTGGTGCTGGTCGCGCTGGTCGTGATCGTGTTCCTGCAAAGCTGGCGCGCCTCGATCATCCCGCTGCTGGCCGTGCCGGTATCGGTGGTCGGCACCTTTGCCGTGATGCTGATGTTCGGCTTCTCGATCAACACCCTGTCGCTGTTCGGGCTGGTGCTGGCGATCGGCATCGTGGTCGACGACGCCATCGTCGTGGTCGAGAACGTCGAGCGCAATATTACCAACGGCTTGAGCCCCCACGACGCGACGATCCAGGCGATGAAGGAAGTGTCGGGCCCGATCGTGGCCATCGCCCTGGTGCTGTGCGCCGTGTTCGTGCCGATCGCCTTCGTCTCCGGCCTGACCGGCCAGTTCTACCGCCAGTTCGCGCTGACCATTGCGATTTCCACCGTGATCTCGGCTTTCGCCTCGCTGACGCTGGCGCCGGCGCTGTCGGCGGCGCTGCTCAAGGCGCATGACGCACCGAAGGATGGCCTGACGCGTGCGATGGATAAAATCTTCGGGCGCTTCTTCGCCGCCTTCAACCGCTTCTTCGGCCGTGCCTCGCACCGCTACGAAGGCGGCGTGCAGACGGTCCTGCGCCGCAAGACCATGTCGCTCGCCGTGTATGCGGTGCTGGGCGTGGCCGCGCTGTTCATGTTCAAGGCGGTGCCGCCGGGCTTCGTGCCGCAGCAGGACAAGGCCTATTTGATCGGCTTCGCCCAGCTGCCGGACGCCGCCTCGCTCGACCGCACCGACGCCGTGATCCGCCGCATGTCGGCCATCGCCAAGGAGATTCCCGGCGTCGATTCCTCGGTCGCCTTCCCCGGCCTGTCGATCAACGGTTTTACGAATGCGCCGAATGCCGGCATCGTGTTCACGACCCTGAAGCCCTTCAGCGAGCGCCATGGCAAGGAACAGTCGGCCGAGGCCATCGCCGCCGAGATCAACAAGCGCATGGGCGCGGTGGAAGACGCCTTCGTGATGGTGCTGCCGCCGCCGCCCGTGAACGGCCTCGGCACCACCGGCGGCTTCAAGATGATGCTGGAAGACCGCGGCAATCTCGGCTACGACGCGCTGTATAAAGCGGCGCAGGCGATGCAGGCCAAGGCCTGGGCCGATCCGCGCCTGGCCGGTGTGTTCTCGAGCTACCAGATCAACGTGCCGCAGCTGTTCGCCGACATCGACCGCGTCAAAGCCAAGCAGCTCGGCGTGCCGCTGCAGACCATCTACCAGACCTTGCAGGTGAATCTCGGCTCGCTGTACGTGAACGATTTCAACCAGTTCGGCCGCACCTACCAGGTGCGGGTGCAGGCGGATGCCCAGTTCCGCTCGCAGCCGGAGCAGATCGCGCAACTGAAGGTGCGTAACGTGAAGGGCGAGATGATCCCGCTGTCCTCGCTGATGCAGGTGAAGGATAGCTATGGCCCGGACCGTGTGCAGCGCTACAACGCGTATGTCACGGCCGACATGAACGGCGGTCCGGCGGCGGGTGTGTCTTCGGGCCAGGCGCAAGCCATCTTCGAGCAGATCGCGAAAGAAACGCTGCCGAAAGGGATCGCCTACGAATGGACCGACCTGACTTACCAGGACATCCTGTCGGGGAACACCATGATCTTCGTCTTCCCGCTGTGCGTGCTGCTGGTGTTCCTGGTGCTGGCCGCGCAGTACGAGAGCTGGACCCTGCCGCTGGCCGTGATCCTGATCGTGCCGATGTCGATCCTGTGCGCCCTGGTCGGCGTCAAACTGACCGGCGGCGACAACAACATCTTCACGCAGATCGCCCTGTTCGTGCTGGTCGGACTGGCCTCGAAGAACGCGATCCTGATCGTGGAATTCGCCCGCGAACTCGAACACCACGGCCGCAGCGTGGTTGCCGCCGCCCTGGAAGCGAGCCGCCTGCGCCTGCGTCCGATCCTGATGACCTCGATCGCCTTCATCATGGGCGTGGTGCCGCTCGTGTTCAGCAGCGGCGCCGGCGCCGAGATGCGCCATGCGATGGGTGTCGCCGTATTCGCCGGCATGCTGGGCGTGACCTTCTTCGGCCTGTTCCTGACGCCGTTGTTCTACGTCCTGCTGCGTACTTTTGCCAAACGTTTCGAGAAAAAAGCCGTCGCCCCTGTCGTGGTGGCGGTGGAAGGAGTCGCACAATGAACTCGATGATTGCACGCGGTATTGCACCGCTCCTCGCTGCACTGCTGCTGAGCGCCTGCGCCGCGCCGGCCTTCAAACAGCCGGTGCTCGATACACCGGTGGCGTTCAAGGAGGCGGAACCGGTGCTCACCGCCGCCGACGGCAGCCGCTGGGCTCCGGCCCGCCAGGCCGAACAGCAGCCACGCGGCGAGTGGTGGCTTGCCTTCCAGGATCCGAGATTGACCGAACTGGTCGACGAAGCGACCCGCAACAACGCCAGCCTGGCTGTCGCCGCGGCGCGCGTAAAACAGGCGAGGGCGATCGCGGGTATCGCCCAGGCGGACCGCATGCCGCAGGTGGGCCTCGGGGTCCAGGCCCAGCGCGCGCGGCCATCGGCCCTGGACGCCGGCCTGCCGCAAGGCAGTCCGGTCGCGCCACAGAACAGCTACAGCGCCAGCCTGAGTGCGAGCTACGAAGTCGACCTGTTCGGCCGCGTCAGCGCGAGCGTCGAGGCGGCGCGCCAGGATGCTGGCGCCAGCGAGGCGAGCTACCGCTCGGTGCTTTTATCTCTGCAGGCCGACGTGGCGCAACAATGGTTCCGCCTGCGCGCGCTGGACGCCGAACTGGCTACCGTCGACAGCGCGGTCCGCCTGCGCGAGGAGAGCGTGCGCGTGAACCAGCGCAGGTTCGACCTGGGCGACATCGGCGAATTCGACCTGACGCGCGCAAAGACCGAATTGTCCGCCACGCGCGCCGAAGCGATCGGCCTGCAGCGCCAGCGTGCGACTGCCGAACACGCGCTGGCCGTGCTGCTGGGCCGCCCGGCCGCGCGCTTCACGGCATCGAACAGCCCCTTGCCGGAGAGCGTGGCGCTGCCTGCGATTCCGGCCGGGCTGCCTTCGAGCCTGCTCGAGCGCCGGCCCGACATCGCCGCCGCCCAGCGTGCGATGGAAGCGGCGAACGCGCGCATCGGGGTGGCGCGCGCCGCCATGTTCCCGGCCCTGAACATCAATGCGGTGGGCGGCGGCGTCGGCGGCAGCATGGCGGACGTATTCAACTGGAGCAGCCGTTCCTGGGTGCTCGGCGCGTTGCTGTCCCTGCCGATCATCGACGGCGGCCGTAACAAGGCCAACGTGACGCGCAGCGAGGCGGCGCTGGAGGAATCGGTGGCGGCTTATCGGGAGCGGGTGCTGGCCGCCTTTGCGGAGGTCGAGGACAACCTGGCCGGCGTGCGCATCCTGGCCGAGCAGGGTGTCGAAGTCGACGATGCCGTGCGCTCGGCACGCCGCTCGGCGGAACTGGCCCGCAAGCTCTACGACGCCGGCCGCTCCAGCTACCTCGACCTGCTCGACGCCCAGCGTAACCTCGCGAGCGTGGAGCGCAGCGCGGTCCAGCTGCGCGGCAACCAGGCGCTGACGACCGTCGCCCTGATCCGGGCGCTAGGCGGCGGCTGGGATGCGCCGGCGGCGTCGGAGCCGCTGGCGGCGCGTTAAGCATTTCAGAGGTGCCCTTTGCGGCGGACCTGGTGCGGTCCGCCGCTTTTTTATGTGCGGCTTGCCTTGGCCCGGCGGGGCTACAATCGCGGCATGAGCACCGCTTCCACATTGCTGACCGGCCTGGCCCCGGTTCTGGACACCAATGTCCGGATCCTGATCCTGGGCAGTTTTCCGGGCGCGCAGTCACTCGCCGCGGCCCAGTACTACGCGCATCCGCGTAATCAGTTCTGGAAGCTGGTCGGCGCCCTGGTCGGCGAAGACCTGACTGCGCTGCCTTACGCCGAGCGTTTGCCGCGCCTGCTGGCGCACGGCATCGGCCTGTGGGACGTACTGGGCGCCTGCGAGCGCGAAGGCAGTCTCGATTCCGCCATCCGCAAGCCGGCCGCCAACGATTTCGAGCGCCTGCACGAATTGTGTCCTGCGCTGGAAACGGTCGGCTTCAACGGCCAGGCCTCGGGCAAGTTCGCGCCGCAGTTCGCGCAGGCCGGCTACCGGACGCTGGTGCTGCCGTCGAGTTCACCGGCGCACATGGCGATGACGTTCGAACAAAAGCTGGAGATCTGGCGCCAGTTGCTCGTCGATGGCGGCGCTGGCCTGCCGGCGCCGCGCCAGGGCTCGCTGCTCTGAGCGGCGGAAAACCAGGCTCGTCCATACGTCCTTTTCCGATCCGTGTTACACTGCTTGCAGTCGTCGAGGCCATGAGGCCCTGGCGACATCCAGCGGCAGCCCGCAACGCGATGTGTGTAACGTCGCCGGCGACCAGCACCGCAGGATTGATTCGAGATACATTGGTCGACTTACACCGATGGGGGCACCACGCAGATAGCATGGGCGTCCAGGGCTCCGCACCTTGCAGATAGCATGGGCTGGAGCAGCGATACAAGCATTGAAAAACCATTGAAACGAAGCTCGCAGCATGCGAGCTTTTTTTTCTCCTCGCGCAGGTCGGCGTCCGGTTGCAGGCCCGGATCCAAGCCGCCGCCACTCTCTCCGCTTTTAGCGGCCTTTTCACTCTTTTCTCCGGTCCAGTCCTCGCGGGCGCTGGCAACCGGCGGCATCTTCATCGCGCTTTTGTTACGCGCCGGCTCGCGGCTTCAACTCTAAAGGAAGAACAACATGGCAAAAGAAGAACTCATCGAAATGAATGGCCTCGTGACCGAAGTGCTGCCTGAACTGCGCTTCCGTGTCGACCTGGACAACGGCCACAAGCTCGTTGCCTATACCTCGGGCCGTATGAAGAAGAATCACATCCGCATCCTGGCGGGCGACAAGGTGACGCTGGAGCTGTCGCCGTACGACCTGAACAAGGGCCGTATCGTGTTCCGTCACATCGAAACGCGCGGCGCCCCGGCGCCACGCACCGGCGGCTTCCAGCGCCGCCGCTGATCCATCCCCCGCGGCCGCAATCGACAGGCGCAAGGCCTTTCAGTTGCGGCGCGGTGCGTTCGTCATACCGCGCAAGTGCGCCAGCTTGGCCGCATAGCGCTCCCGTGTATCGCTGCGTACGCTGTTCTCGCGTGCCAGCGTCAACTGCTTCTCCGCCGTTGTCAGCTCTCCCAGCTGGAGGTTGGCCAGGCCCAGCCAGAAATGGAACTCGTCGTTGTAGGGCGCGCGCGCCACTTCGCGTGCGAACAGTTTGCGCGCCTGTTCGAACTTCCCTGCCTGGTAGGCCTTCATTCCCTGTTCAAAATAATGGTAAGGCGGCGCCGGATACAGGCGTGCCACCCGCTGGGTCATCGCCTCGGCTTCGGCCTGCTTGCCGTTCGCGGCGAGGACGGGGGCCAGGTTCTGCATTACGATCAGCGAGTCCGGCTCGCGCTCCAGTGCCACGCGAAACACCTGCTCGGCCATGAGCGGCTGGCCGCTGCGCTGGTAGATCACGGCCAGCGTGTTGTAGGCGCTCGCGAGTTCCGGATTCTTCAGCAGGGCGGCACGCGCCCACCAATAGGCTTGCGCATTGTTACCGAGGACGAGTTCCTCGGCGGCCCGGTTGTTCATGTACAGGGCGATGATTTCGGTTTCGTCGAGAAAGGTGACGCGGTTGCGGCTGGCGCCGAGCTCCGGAATGAAGTCGATGGTCAACATCGACTCGGGGTCCTGGTCGTGGAAACGTCGTGCGCTCGGCGCCAGGCTCAGGTTCACATGGGAGCTGACGAGATAGGTGGCGCGTTCGCGGTTCCAGGTTTCCTCGACCTTGACCTCCTGGTAGCGCACGGTCATGCCGAGCTCGCGCGCAAAGGCGGCGGTCATGATGACCAGCGACAGGCAATTGCCCTTGCGCGCGGCGTAGGTTTCGGAGGCGGTGCCGGTGTAGGTGGCGTCGTAGTCGAGCTTGAGGTCGCGCGGATCGTAGAGCGCATGCAGCAGGCCCATGACGGGGCCGTGTTCGCGCAGCGTCGCCTGGAACTGCGGGCTGCGCACGTGACGCTGCATGGCCGGGCTGAGCGTGAACAGGTCGTCGGCGTCGACCGCTTGCGTGGAGGGGGCGAAGGCCGCGTCCTTGAGGAGGGCGGCCACTTTGGTGTCGGACACCGGGGAGCCCAGCTGGGCACAACCGGACAGCAGGACGAGCAGCGACAGAATCCAGGTTCTCATCATTGTCTCCCAAGCCGGTTGCGATGTTTCAGTATCGTCCTGCAGGGGCGGCCTGTCAAAGCCTGCGCGAAGCGCTAATGATCGTCGTGCAGCGCTTCTTCCAGTTCGTCCAGCAACTCGGCCGTCTCGTCCTCGTCGAGCGAGAGGTAGGCGCATGCGCGTTCGCCGCCCTTGTCCCATTCGGGCGAGCCGGCGTGGCCCTGGTAGCGGCGGATCGCGCGCTCGGCCAGCAGCGAGAGGGCGATCAGCGAGCGCACGGCGTCGTCGGTGTTCTCGTCCTCGATCACGGCGTAGTCGTGGTGGTGCAGGATGGCCCACGACACCTCGCTTGACAGGCCCCAGTTGCGCGCCAGCAGGGTGCCGACGGCCGCGTGGTTGGTGCTGTGGCGCTCGTCCTCGAGCGCCGTGAACGCACGCTCCGGCTCGGCACCGGCGTCGAGGAAGGTGGTTTCGTAGTCGGGGAAGCGCTTTACCAGCAGCGGCATGCCGGTATCGCAGAACAGGCCGAAGGTATGGGCGATGTCGGGCGCGCCGATGCGCAGGCGGCGCGACAGGAACACCATCGCGTGCGAACGCTTGGTCGAGAAGTCCCAGAAATTCGCCAGCGCCGCGCTCTCGACGGGAATCGCCTCGCGCGCCAGCAGGCCGGTCATCAGCGCCGCCACTTGGTTGATCCCCAGGAACAGGATGGCTTGTTCGATCGACTTGGCGCGACGACCGCCGAACAGCGAGGAATTCGCCAGTTTGAGCAGGGCACCGGCCATGCCGACGTCGCGCGCGACGATGCGGCCGATGCGCTCGGGCGACGGGTCGCTGGAGGCGAGTTCGGCCTGCAGGTCGGCCAGCAGGGAAGGGCGCGGCGGAATGCGGATCGACTTGATCAGCGCATCGACAGGGTCGGACGGCGCGGCGGCTGCCGGAGCCGCAGGCGCAGCGGCACGCGTCGGGGCGCGTGGGGCGCTACGCGCAGGAATTGCTTTTGCGGCAACTGTACTCATGGGAAGAAGGTGCTTATAGGAAATAAAGCGAAGGCTGCCATGATAAACGATGCTGCATTTCCTTGCAGCAACAGGGCGCTTTCCGCATGGCTTGTGTGGCAAAACGGACAGAAGGGTGTTGTTGGAACGCCTAAAATCGTTTGTATGAACTCAGCCAAGCTTGCAGGAATTGATTTTTATGCACCGAGTGAGATCGTTGCGCGCCAGCTGATCGGGGTCGTGGTGCTGGTCGACGGCGTCGGCGGCCGCATCGTCGAGACCGAGGCATATGACCGCGAAGATCCCGCCTCGCACGCCTTTTCCGGTCCGACCGAGCGCAACATGGCCATGTTCGGTCCGCCGGCGCACTGCTACGTCTACCGGTCCTACGGCATCCACTGGTGCCTGAACTTCGTCTGCCGCGAGGAGGGACATGGCGCCGGGGTCCTGATCCGGGCGATCGAGCCGCTGGCGGGACTGGACGTGATGCGCGCGCGGCGCGACGCCGAGGATGTCACGGCCCTGTGTTCCGGGCCCGGCAAGCTGTGCCAGGCCCTGGAGGTGACGCGCGCCTTCAATGGCCGCTCGCTGGCGCAGCCGCCCTTCGACCTGGCGCCCGCGCCGCCGGGACTGGACATCGTCAGCGGCCCGCGCATCGGCATCTCCAAGGCGATGGACGTGCCCTGGCGCTTCGGCCTGGCCGGGTCGCGCTTCGTCAGCCGTCCGTTCCGCTGAAGCGCTCGGCCCGTCCGCCCGTAGAGGCGCCGGGCAGGGCGCGTGGGGCGCCGCGCATCGGGCTGCCGGGCGCGCGGCGATCGAGTGGATCCTGGAACTCGGCCGATTCTTCCGCTTCGGCCAGCGTCTCGAAGCCCTCGATCTTGAACACCGAGACGGCGCGCGCCAGGTTGACGGTCTGCTCGTGCAGGCTTTCGGCGGCCGCTGCCGCTTCCTCGACCAGGGCCGCGTTCTGCTGGGTCATGTCGTCCATCTGCCCGACCGCGCGATTGACCTCGGCGATGCCGTCGGCCTGCTCGGTGCTGGCCACGCTGATGCGCTCGATGATGTCGTTCACCTGCTTCACCGAGGCGACGATGTGACCCATGCTGCTGCCCGCTTCGTTGACGGAAGCGGCGCCGCCGTCGATGATCGCCACCGAATCGGCGATCAGGGCCTTGATTTCCTTGGCCGCCGCCGCCGAACGCTGCGCCAGCGTGCGCACTTCGGACGCCACTACCGCGAAGCCGCGGCCCTGCTCGCCGGCGCGCGCCGCTTCCACCGCCGCGTTCAGGGCCAGGATATTCGTCTGGAAGGAGATGCCGTCGATGACGCCGATGATCTCGACGATCTTGCGCGAACTGGCCTTGATCGATTCCATCGTCGTTACCGCGCGGTCGACCGCCTGGCCGCCGTGATCGGCCAGGCGCGCCGCTTCGGCCGCGAGATCGGTGGCCAGGCGCGCATTATTGGCGTTGTCCTTCACCGCCACCGTCAGCGTTTCCATCGCGCTGGCGGTCTGCTCGAGCGAGCCGGCCTGCATCTCGGTGCGGGTCGAGAGGTCCAGGTTGCCGGTCGCGATTTCTTTCGAGGCCGTGTCGATCGAGCGCACCGAGGTCAGGATCGAGTGCAAGGTCGTGTTCAGGGTGGCGATCGTGTGATCCAGCGCGCGCGAAGTGTCGGCGATTTCATCGCGCCCGGTGCTGGCCGTCGGGCTGGCCAGGCGGCCTTCGGCCAGCTCCGACACCACGTCCGAGATGGCGCGGATATCGAGCAGCATGGCGCGCCGCACCAGCACCGTCACCGTCAGCGACAGCGCGATCGACAGCACGACCAGCACCGCCATCGAGACGCCCAGCGTACGGAACTCGGCGCCGGCGGCGGCATAGGCTTCCTCGCTGAGGCGCGTCTCCAGCGCCGCCAGCTGGGCCAGCTGGGTATTCAGGGTGCCGAACTCCTTTTCCGCCTTCTGCATGGAATTGGTCGCGATCGACTGGTCGACCGAGGCCATCTCGATGGTGTCCAGTACCGCCTTGCGATAGGCGCCGAGTGCGGTCTGGGAGGCGTCGATCAGCTTGCGCTCGGACGGTTCGGCGACCTTCGCCAGCGCGTCCAGGCGGTTCTTGATGTCGGCGTGCTTGTTCTTGATGTCCTTGACGAGGGCATCGAGCCGGTTCTGGGCGAAGCTGCCGCTGACCCAGGCCAGCAACTGATAGATGTTGGCGTGCGCGTACTTGGCGTCGCCGGCGACGTCGGCCGTGTCCTGCAGGCGCGCCGCGCGCACCTGCACCATGTTCTCGAGCGAGGCATGCTGGCGCACCATGCCGTAATAGGCGGCGCCGGAGAGCAGCGTCAGCAGCACCAGCACCAGTCCCGGCGCAAGCAGGAGCTTCGGGCCAATCCGTAGTTTTTTCAGCATGCTTCTTTCTCCAAAATGAAAGGGCGGCCGCAGCCGCCCCGGATCTGACTGTGCTTACTTCTTGTAGAGGCCGGCTTCCAGCACGACGCCGTCGACCAGCAGGATGTAGGTCGTCTTCGGCTCGATCTTGCCGCTGGTCGGGTTCTTGTACATGTAGTCGACCCAGCCCTTGCCCTTGGCGGCAGCCAGCTCGATGATCTCGCGGCGGTATTTCTTGCCGTTCGCATCCGGCACGTCGGTCAGGTCCTTGCCGACGATCGAAGGGTTGTACGGATGGGCCAGCACGATGCCGGTCTTGACGTCGCGCAGATCGACATACAGTTCGCCCTGGACGAAATCCGGATCCTTGGCGTTGATGCGCTTCATCATCTCTTCCTTGCCTTTGGCCTTGACCAGGGCGGCACCGCGCTCGGCCATTGCGATCGCATCCTTTTCGGTCGGTTCGTTGGCCAGTGCACCGGAGCAGGCGAGTCCGAGGCACAGGGCGGTGGCAGTGGCGAGCAGCTTCATGAGAACAATCCTTTCGGTGGGTCGGCTGGGGGGAAACTTTCCTAAGTGCATTGGGAAATGTACGCCGCACTTTCAACAGGCAAATTGCGCTAACTCAAGTGCATAAAACGAGTGCGACGACAGCGCCACATGTCTTGCAACAAACACTCAATGCTTACCGGAAATTTTGTGTCGGTTTAATTGATTGTGTGCAATTCCAAGACACGCATGGGTCATAAGATGAGTTCCCGCCGGCAATTTCTTACTCAAGAATTCGCCTGTCGTCCTCCCCCACCATCTTTCCTTTTCAGGAGCATGCCGTGACCACCACCGACTCGACGCCCGCCAAGTTCAAGCCTTATACACGCCAGACCATCGCGCTTGCCCGTCAGTGGCAATGGATGAGCCCGGAGTTGCAGGAAGCAACCCAGGTCGTCTCGCATGTGCTGCCGTTTCGCGTCAACGAATACGTACTCGACCAGCTGATCGACTGGGACAAGATTCCGGACGACCCGATCTTCCGGCTCACTTTCCCGCACCGCGACATGCTTCCAAGCCGAGAATACGAGCAGCTGCGCGACCTGGTGCTGCACAAGAAGGACGACGCCGCGATCGCGAAACTGGTGCACCAGATCCGCATGCGCATGAACCCGCACCCGGCCGGCCAGATGACCCATAACGTCCCGCGCGTGAACGACGCGCCCCTGAAAGGACTGCAGCACAAGTACAAGGAAACCGTGCTGTTCTTCCCGAGCTCGGGCCAGACCTGCCACGCCTATTGCACCTTCTGCTTCCGCTGGCCGCAGTTCGTCGGCATGGACGACATGAAGTTCGATGCGCGCGAATGCACGGAACTGGTGTCCTACCTCAAAACGCACCTGGACGTGACCGACGTCCTGATCACCGGTGGCGATCCGATGATCATGAACACGCGCTCGCTCACCGAGTTCCTGGAACCCCTGCTGGCGCCCGAGCTGGCCCACATCCAGAACATCCGCATCGGCACCAAGTCGGTCGCCTACTGGCCGCAGCGCTACGTCTCCGACAAGGATTCCGACGACCTGCTGCGCCTGTTCGAACGGGTGGTCAAGGCCGGCAAGAACCTGGCCATCATGGGCCACTACAACCATGCCGTCGAACTGCGCCACCCGATCGCCCAGCAAGCCGTGAAACGCATCGTCGGCACCGGCGCCACGCTGCGCATGCAGGGCCCGCTGATCCGCCACATCAACGAAGACCCGAAAAGCTGGGCCGAATTGTGGACCACCGGCGTGCGCCTGGGCGCGATCCCGTACTACATGTTCGTCGAGCGCGACACCGGCCCGAGCGATTATTTCGCGCTGCCGCTGGCGAAAGCCCACGAGATCTTCCAGTCGGCCTATTCGATGGTGTCGGGTTTGTCTCGCACCGTGCGCGGGCCTTCGATGAGCGCCTTCCCCGGCAAGGTCGTGATCGACGGCGTGGTGACGATCAACGGCGAGAAGCTGTTCGCGCTGCAGTTCCTGCAGGCGCGCAATCCCGACTGGGTCCGCAAACCCTTCTTCGCGAAATACGATCCGGACGCGACCTGGCTCGATCACCTGAAGCCCGCTTTCGGGCGTAAAAAATTCTTCTTCGAAGAGGAGAGCGGCGATCACGGCCTGCACGCCGCGGCCGGCCGCGTGATTCCGATCGTGCAAGCCACGCACGACCGCCGCGCCAGCGACAACCAGCCCAGCGCCGCCTGATCCGGGCCGGATCGGGACGCCCTATGGCTAACCAGGACTCGCCACGCCTGTCCGGCGTGGCGGTTTTCTTCTACGTGTTCCTGCCGTTCGCGCTGGGACACTACCTCTCCTCGCTGCTGCGCAACGTGAACGCCGTGCTGGCCTCGAACCTGGTCGGCTCGCTCGCACTCACCCCGGGGCAACTGGGCCTGCTCACCAGCGCCTTCTTCTTCGCCTTCGCGCTGGTGCAGCTGCCGGTCGGGATCGCGCTCGACCGCTACGGGCCGCGCAAGGTGCAGCTGGCGCTGATGCTGGTCGCGGCCCTGGGCGCACTGCTGTTCGCGCGCGGCACGAGCTTCGGCCAGCTGGTGCTGGCGCGCGCGGTCATGGGCCTGGGCCTGGGCGGCTGCTTCATGTCGGCCGTGAAGGCGATTTCGACCTGGATCGCGCCTGGCAAGCTGCCCTCGGTGCACGGCTACCTGATCGCGGTCGGCGGCTTGGGTGCGGCGTCCGCCACCATGCCGGTGCGGATGGCGCTCCAGTACACCGACTGGCGCGGCCTGTTCCTGCTGCTGGCCGCGGGCATCGCCGCCAGCGGCGCCCTGATCTGGCTGTTCGCGCCGCGCTGCGCCGCACCTGCCGGCACGCGTCCGCCCATGCTGGCCTCGATCCTGAGCGTGTACCGCACGCCGGCCTTTCGTTCGACGATCTCGCTGGTCCTGCTGCCGCACGCGGTGTTCTTCGGGATCCAGGGCCTGTGGATCGGGCGCTGGCTGTCGGACGTGGCACGCTTTCCGGACGATGCCGTGGCCTACCTGTTGTACCTGGGCATGGCGGCCGTCATCTTCGGGGCGATCGCGGTGGGCATGATCACCGAATGGGCCGGCAAGCGCGGCGTCACGCCGCTCGACGTGGCCGGCGCCGGTATCGCCTTGTTCGTGCTGGTGCAGGCGGCCTTCGTGGCCGGCTACAGGCCGAGCTTCCAGCTGCTGTCGGTGCTGTTCACGCTGGTGGGCACGATCACCGGCATCGAGTACGCGATCGTCGCCCAGAGCATGCCGCGCGAACTGACGGGACGCGCCGCCACCTGCCTGAACCTCCTGATCTTTGTCGGCGCCTTCCTGGTGCAGGCCGGCTTCGGACTGGTGGTCGGGCTGTGGCAGCCGGATGTGGGCGGACGCTACCCGGCGACTGCCTACCAGGTGGCCTTCGGGGCGCTGGTCTTGCTGCAGGTGCCCGGCTTGTTCGGCTATGCGCGGCGCCGGTTTGGCGCCAGGCCGGAAGTGGAAGCCGACATCGAGGAGGCGCGCACACCCGCCTGAGCGGTGCATTGTTTGCTGGACGGAATCGAGCGGAGCGGTATCGGCTTACTGGCTAGAATCAAGCGATCCGTTTGTTCGATCCGTCCAGGAGACATCATGCGCGCCCGTTCTTCCTTCATCGTGGCAGCCGCCATCGTGCTTGGCCTGTCCGGCTGCGGCGACAAATCCACCCTGCTTGCCGGCGCCGGCGTCGGTCCCGCCCCCTTCCTGCCGGCCCCGAAGCAAAGCCTGATCCCGACGGTCGACATCGCACCTGCCAAGGGCTGGAACGGCGGCAAGCCGAACGCCGCCCAGGGCCTGGAAGTGCACGCGATTGCAAGCGGGCTGGATCATCCGCGCTGGCTGTACGTGCTGCCCAACGGCGATGTGCTGGTGGCGGAGACCAACGCGCCCGAGCGCCCGGACGACAAGAAAGGCATCAAGGGCTACATCATGGGCAAGGTGATGGCCAAGGCCGGCGCCGCGGTCCCGAGCGCGAACCGCATCACGCTGCTGCGCGACGTCGATGGCGACGGCGTGGCCGAGCTGCGCAGCGTCTTCCTGCAAGGCCTGTATTCGCCTTTCGGCATGGCGCTGGTGGGCGAGACCCTGTATGTGGCGAATGCGGACGGCATCGTCCGCTTCCCGTACAAGGAGGGCATGACCAAGATCACGGCCGCGCCGCAGAAGGTGGCGCCGCTGCCGGGCGGGACGATCAACCACCACTGGACCAAGAACATCATCGCCAGCCGCGACGGCAGCAAACTGTACGCGACCGTCGGCTCGAACAGCAATGTCGCCGAAAACGGCATCGAAAACGAGGTCGACCGCGCTGCCATCCTCGAGGTCGACATCGGGAACGGCGGCACGCGCGTGTTCGCCTCGGGGCTGCGCAATCCGAATGGCATGGCCTGGGAGCCGCAGAGCGGCGCCCTGTGGACGGTCGTGAACGAGCGCGACGAAATCGGCAGCGACCTGGTGCCCGACTACCTGACGTCGGTAAAGGACGGCGCCTTCTACGGCTGGCCCTACAGCTACTACGGCCGGCATGTCGACGAGCGCGTGAAACCGCCGCGCCCGGACCTGGTGGCCAAAGCGATCGCCCCCGACTACGCCCTCGGCGCCCACGTCGCCGCGCTCGGCCTGACCTTCGCGGAAGGCGCGAAGCTGGGGCCGACGTTCGCCAGCGGCGCCTTCATCGGCGAACACGGGTCGTGGAACCGCAAGCCTTTATCGGGCTACAAAGTGGTGTTTGTTCCCTTTGCCGGCGGCAAGCCGAACGGCCAGCCGGTCGACGTGCTGACCGGCTTTGTCGACCGGAACGGCGACGCCCTCGGGCGTCCGGTCGGGGTGGCGATCGACAAGGCGGGCGCGCTGCTAGTGGCGGACGATGTCGGCAATGTCGTCTGGCGCGTACGCCCCGCAGCGCGGTAGGGTGGGCGCCCCCGTGCCCACCAAAAGCATGCGCCGCGTTAGCGCATCGTCCCGGTGGGCACGGGGCGCCCACCCTACGGCTCTTACGCGCAGCTATCCACGAACCACAACGGCACCGAGGTCCAGGCAATCCCCGCAAAGCCCAGCAGCGCGGTGAGGGCCGCCGCCCAGTCCAGCAGCGCCGTATGCTCGTCGCCGCCAAAGGCCCGGCGCGCGCGCCAGGCCAGCGCAGCGCAGATCGCCAGCGCGGCGAGCGTCATCAAAGCCAGCGGCAGGCGGTGCGGATTGCCCGGCGCGAAGCCGGCCGGACTGCACTGGGCCGCCACCAGCACATAGCTGCCCGCGAAATGCGCCGCCCAGACCAGCAGCGGCAGGGTGCCGCGCATGAGCTTTCCGAATAAGCGTTCGCGCATCGATCACTCCATCAGCAAGGGCACGCCGTGCACCGCCAGCGACAGCACGATGCCTTGCAGCGTCGTGTAGTGCCAGAGCAGCGCCGTATTGTCGAGCGTTGCGCGGCTGGACGGCGACAGGCGGCCGCTCCAGGCGCGCGCGGCGAGATAGATCCCGACCAGCGCCAGCACGACCACATGCAGGCCCTGGTAGCTGAGCAGGGCGCCGATCGTCGCGCTCCATGCCTGCGCCTGCGGATCCAGGCCGGCCAGCTGGTAGCCGTGCAGGTCGACCAGGAAGGCGGCGCCGGTGCAGCCGAGCGCCGCCAGCGCCAGCCAGGGCAGGCGCCGCGTGCCGAGGCTGCGCACCGCCCACAGCATGCAGGCCGATCCCGCGGCCAGCAGGGCGCCGGCCATCAGCGGCCAGCGCAGCGCCGGCAGGCTCGCCGCCGGCGGCGGGCAGACTTCCAGGCGCATCGAGATGTGGATGTAGGCGAAGACGAAAGAGGCGAACACGGTCGCGTCCACCACCAGCATGATGATGGTCGCCCACCAGGAATGCGAGGCCCTGCCGCGCGCGCCGACCGGCAGCACCAGCGTGTCGGAGACCTTCGCCTGGCTGATCGGCGGCGTGCGGTCCGAGCCCCACAGCCAGGCGACGGTTGCGGCGATGGCCGTGATGCCGCAGGCCCAGGCCACGACATGCATTTTGACCGTCAGCAGCAGGAAGAAGCCCGCCGTTCCGGCTGCCGCCGTGAAGGGCAGCCAGCTGTCGGCCGGCAGCACCAGCAGGTGGCGCGGGGTGGCCGCGACCGGGCTGGTGACCAGGGTCTCGCGCTGGCCGCTTTCGGTGCCGGGCAGGTAATGCTGGCCGGCTTCCACTTGCTCGCACAGATTCGGCTGGTCCCACAATGGATCGGCGGAGCGCACTTCCGGGATGCTGCGCGCGTTATAGGCTTCGGTCGGCAGCCATTCGAGCGTCGACGCGTTCCACGGATTGCCGACGGGCTGCTCGGGCCGGCGCAGGGTGCGCACGACGTCGACCAGGAACAGCAGCACGCCCGCCGCGAGCACGAAGGCGCCGACGGTCGAGACCATGTTCAATCCGTTCCAGCCCATCTCACCCGGATAGGTGTAGACCCGGCGCGGCATGCCGAGCAGCCCGGTGATATGCATCGGGAAAAAGGCAATATTAAAACCGCCGAACATCAGCCAGAACACCCATTTTGCCACGCGTTCGGACAGGCGCTGGCCCTTCAACAGCGGCAGCCAGTAGTACATGGCCGCAAAGACAGGGAATACCATGCCGCCGACCAGCACGTAGTGGAAGTGCGCAACGATGAAGTAGGTGTCGTGGGCCTGCCAGTCGAAGGGCAGCAGGGCGACCATGACGCCGGTCAGGCCGCCGAGGACAAAAATGAACATGAAGCCGCCCAGGAACAGGGCGGGCCCGGTCATCCTCACCTTGCCGCGCCAGAGCGTCGCGATCCAGGCGAACACCTGGATCCCGGTCGGCACGGCCACCGCCATGCTGGCGGCCGACACGAAACTCATCGACATCACGCCCAGGCCGGCCGTGAACATGTGGTGCGCCCACAGCGCGAAGCTGAAGAAGCAGACGATCACCAGCGCCACGATGATCGCTTTACGGCCGACCAGCGGCGTGCCGGCAATCGTCGGGATCATGGTCGAGACCATGCCGGCGGCGGGCAGGAAGATGATGTAGACCTCGGGATGGCCGAAGAACCAGAACAGGTGCTGCCACAGAATCGGATCGCCGCCGCGCTCGCCGATGAAGAAGGGCCAATCAAACGCGCGCTCCATCTCCAGCAATGCCGTGCCGGCGATGATGGCCGGGAAAGCGAACACGATCATCACGGCCACCACCAGCATGGCCCAGGCATACACCGGCATGCGCGACAAGGTCATGCCCGGCGCTCGGGTGAACAGGATGCCGACGATCAGTTCGATGGCGCCGGCGATGGCCGAGATTTCAATAAAACCGATTCCGAGCAGCCAGAAGTCGGCGTTCAGCCCCGGAGAATACTGTTTACCTGTCAGCGGCGGGTACATGAACCAGCCGCCGTCGGGCGACAGACCGAAGAACAGGGTGCAGAAGAAGGCCAGGCCGCCGATCGCGTACGCCCAGTAGGCATAGGCCGAGAGGCGTGGGAAGGGCAGGTCGCGCGCGCCCAGCATGTTCGGCAGCAGGTAGACCGAGATCGCTTCGACGATGGGAATCGCGAACAGGAACATCATCACCGTGCCGTGCATGGTGAAGACCTGGTTGTACACCGAGGCGCTCATCAGGCCGTTGTCGGGCACTGCCAGCTGGGTGCGCATCATCAGGCCGAGGATCCCGGCCAGCAGGAAGAACAGCAGCGCGGTGCCGATGTAGAGCAGGCCGATGCTGGTGTTGTCGACGCGCTTGAGGAAGCGCCAGCCGGTCGGCCGTTGCCAGGGTTTTTCCAGCCGTTCCAGCTCGCCCTCGGGTCGGGGGAGGGAACTGGGCAGGCGGTCTTGGATGGCGTGGTCCGTCATGTCGTCATTTCAGCTGTTCGAGGTACACGGCCAGGGCGCGCAGCGTCTCGCCGTCGATGTCGAGCGCGGCCGGCATGCGCGCGCCCGGCTTGATGGCTTGCGGGTCGGCGATCCAGCCGGCCAGCGAACCGCGGTGGTTGCGCAGCGTGCCGGCGGCGATGTGCGTGCGCCCACCCACGTGGGTCAGGTCGGGACCGAGGCGCGCGCCTTCGGCGACGCCGCGGATCGTGTGGCAGCTCTGGCAGCGCTGCTCGAAGAAGGCGGCGCGTCCGCGTTCGACCAGTGCGTCCTGCGGCGCGCGCGCCGGCTGCGCCTCGTTCGCCAGCCAGCGCTCGAAGTCGGCCGGCGCCATGGCGACCACGTGCAGCGCCATGCGCGCATGCTGCTCGCCGCAGTATTCGGCGCACTGGCCGCGGTAGATGCCGGGTTTGTCGGCTTGCAGGGTCAGGCCGTTGACGCGCCCGGGCACGGTGTCCATCTTGCCGTTCAGGGCCGGTACCCACAGGCTGTGGATCACGTCGGTCGAGGTCAGGCCTATATAGACGGGACGGCCGGTGGGAATGCGGATCTCGTTGGCGCTGACCACTTCGCGTCCGCTGGCGGGATCGTGGTAGCGCACCTCCCACCACCACATCTTGGCGGTGACGCCGATGCTCATCGCGCCGCGCGAGGTTTGCGGCGACAGCTCGGCGCTGCGCCAGGTGCTCCAGACCAGCAGCGCGCTCAATACCACGACCGGGAATGCAATGCCGGCGCCGCCGATCCACCAGCGCGCCGAGACCTGGCGTCCCCCCTTGCCGCGCAGGCCGATGAACGTCAGCGCCATCACGGCGATGAAAATGACGGCGGCGCCGCCGAACAAGACCCAGGACAGGTGCGCGATGATGGCGGCGTCCGGACTGGCGGGGTGCAGGACCGACTGCAGCGGTGCCGTCATCGCATTCGTCATCGCAGCGTGTACAGGTAAGCGGCCATGTCGCGTGCCTCGGCCGGGGAGACGCCCAGGTCGGGCATGGCGGTGCCGGGCTTCATGGCTTGCGGGTTGTCGAGCCAGGCAGTGAGTTGCTGCGGCATGTTTGGAATCCCTCCGGCGATATAGCTGCGCAGCCCGAACTGGTCCAAAGGCGGCCCGGCATTCCCTGGCGTACCCGGCACCTCGGGAATCGCGTGGCAGGCCGTGCACTGGTATTGCGCCATCAGGCGCTGGCCCCGGGCCGGATCGCCGCCGCTCACCTGTTTCGGCGCCTCCTGTTTGCCGCAGCCGGCCAGGAATGCCAGGCAGAGCCCGGCAAGGCAGGCGGTACGGGGCAGCGCGGGAAGAATAAAGTGATAGCGCACAATTGAATTCGATAAGGCCAATGGCTCTATATAATACAAGAGAAGCGATATCATTTTTTCAACAGTGCGCACCCCACCCAACGACCGATGCCATCCAACCGTACCCGCCTGATCCTGAAAACCGCTGCCGCCACGCTGGCGCTGGCGGGGCTGGCGGGTGCCATCGGCGGTTTTATTGTGCTGCGCGCCGGCTGGTACGACACCTCGGCCACCGCCCAGCACCTGCAACCGGTGTACACGCTGCTGGAAAAGGGCATGACGTATTCGGTGCGCAACCATTCGAGCGAAGTGAGGGTGCCGCCGCTGGGCGCGCCGCAGCAGGTGAAGCAGGGCGCGCTGGTCTACGCCGCCCATTGCGCCCAATGCCATGGCGGACCCGGTTTCGCCCAGGCCAAGATCGGGCAAAGCATGCAGCCGCTGCCCGGACCCCTGATCGATGCCAGCGCGCGCTGGCAGCCGCGCGAACTGTACTGGATCACCAAGCACGGCATCAAGATGAGCGGTATGCCGGCCTGGCAGTTTCATATCAGTGAATCCGATTTATGGGCGGTGGTCGCCTTCATGGGCGTGCTGCCGACGCTGTCGGCGCGCGATTACGAGCAGGCGACGCGCGCCGGGCCTGCGTCCGCACCGGCGCCGGGAGCCGTGCGATGAGCGCGCGCCTGCTTTTATGCGTGCTGGCGCTGCTTGCCGGCTGCCAGGGCAAGCCGCCGTCGAACACGGTGCAGGGCGACCCCGAACGCGGCCGCATCGCGCTGGCCCAGCACGCCTGCCGCGCCTGCCACATCATCCCCGGCCTGACCGGGCCCGAGACCCACGTCGGCCGTTCGCTGGCGGGCCTTGCCGAGCGCCGCTTCATCGCCGGCAGCCTGCCCAACAACCAGCCCAACCTGGTGCGCTGGATCCGCGACCCGCAATCGATCGACCCGCATACGGCGATGCCGGCCGTGGGCGTGAGCGAACGCGATGCCCTCGACATGAGCGCCTGGCTGCTGACGGCAAAAGAATAAGCTTGGTATCATGCTGGCCCGTCGGACGCGCCATGGTGGCATGCGTCGAGCGGCAGAACAACGAGGGAACGACATGAGATTGGTGCGCTATGGCCGCCCGGGCAAGGAAAAGCCGGGCCTGTTCGACGATGAAGGGCGCCTGCGCGACCTGTCCGGCGTGATCCAGGATATCGATGGCGCCGTGCTGAACGAGCGCACGCTGCGCAAACTCGCCAAGATCGATACCAAGACCCTGCCGCTGGTACGCGGCAATCCGCGCCTGGGCGTGCCGGTGAAAGGCATCGGCAAGTTCATCGGCATCGGCATGAACTATGCCGACCACTGCGCCGAGACGGGCTCCCCGGTACCGGCCGAACCGGTGTTCTTCACCAAGGCGATCAGCTGCCTGAACGGCCCGGACGACCCGATCCAGCTGCCGAAAGGCTCGAAAAAGACCGACTGGGAAGTCGAACTCGGCGTCGTCATCGGCACCCGCGCCCAGTACGTGAGCGAAGAAGAGGCCCTGACATTCGTGGCGGGCTACTGCGTGGTGAACGACGTCACCGAGCGCGCCTACCAGTTCGAGATGGGTTCGCAGTGGGATAAAGGCAAAGGCTGCGACAGCTTCGGCCCGGTTGGCCCCTTCCTCGTCACGCGCGACGACGTCTACGACGTGCAGGACCTCGACCTCTACCTGGAGCTGAACGGCAAGCGCATGCAGACCGGGAACACCTCGAGCATGATTTTCACGGTGGCCCAGATCGTCAGCTACGTCTCGCGTTTCATGACGCTGGAGCCGGGCGACATCATCACCACCGGCACGCCGCCGGGCGTCGGATTAGGACGCAAGCCGCAGCGGTTCTTGAAGAAGGGCGACAAGCTACGGCTGGGGATTGCGGGACTGGGCGAACAGCAGGCGGAAGTCGTCGCGTTCCCGAAATGATGCGGTAGGGTGGGCGCCCTGTGCCCACCATCACGATGCGCCAACGCTGCGCAAGCTTCTGGTGGGCACAGGGCGCCCACCCTACGGTTATTACGGTTACTTCAGTAATGCGGCGTCGACTGCCTCCGCGAGCCGCGTCACGATCTCCGACAGCTCGCTGGCCGACACGATGAACGGCGGCGCCAACAAAATGTGATCCCCGCGCTGGCCGTCGATCGTCCCGCCCATCGGATATACCATCAGCCCGCGCGCCATCGCCTCGTTCTTGATCGCCGCATGCAGCTTGCGCTCCGGCGCGAAGGGCTCTTTCGTCGCGCGGTCCTGCACCAGCTCGATCCCGAGGAACAGGCCGCGCCCGCGAATATCTCCCACGTGCGGGTGTTTGCCGAATACGTCGCCGAGCATGCGTTTGAGCGTTGCGCCGCGCCGCTGCACCTGTTCCAGCAGGCCGTCACGCTCGATCACCTGCTGCACCGCCAGCGCGGCGGCGGCCGCCACCGGATGGCCGATGTACGTGTGCCCGTGCAGGAAGGCGCCGCTGCCGTGGCGCAGGCGCTCGACGATGGCGCCCTGCGCCAGCACCGCGCCGACCGGCTGGTAGCCGCCGCCCAGGCCCTTGGCTACCGCGATGATGTCGGGCGCCACGCCTTCCTGCTCGACCGCGAACAGGGTGCCGGTGCGGCCCATCCCGCACATCACCTCGTCGGCGATGAAGAGGATGCCGTAGCGGTCGCAGATGGCGCGCACGCCGGCGAAATAGCCGGGCGTCGGCGGGATCGCGCCGCCGGTCGCGCCCACCACCGGCTCGGCGCCGAAGCCGATCACCTTCTCGGGGCCCGCCTTGACGATGGCCGTCTCCAGTTCGTCGAGCAGGCAGGCGGTGTAGGCGTCCACGCTCTGGCCCTCGCGCCGGTCGCGGTACTCGTAGCAGGGCGATACCCGCGGCACCTCCATCAGCAGCGGCGCGAAGGGCTTGCGGCGCCATTCGTTGCCGCCGACGGCCAGCGCGCCCAGCGTGTTGCCGTGATAGCTCTGGCGCCGCGCGATGAACAGCGAGCGCCCGGTCTCGCCGGCTTCGACGAAGTATTGGCGCGCCAGCTTCAAGGCCGTCTCCATCGCCTCCGAACCGCCCGACACCAGGTACACGCCCTGGATGCCGCTTGGTGCCTTGGCGACCAGCGTCTGCGCCAGCTCTTCGGCCACCTCGGTGGTAAAGAAGGCGGTGTGGGCATAGGCGCAGCGGTCGATCTGGCGGTGCATGGCGGCGATCACGTCCGGATGGCCGTGACCCAGCGAGGACACGGCGGCGCCGCCGCTGGCGTCGAGGTAGGCGTTGCCGGCATTGTCGAAAACCGTGATGCCCGAAGCATGGGTGGCAATCGGCGGCGTCTGGCGCAGGCTGCGGTGGATGAGATGGCTCATGAATTTCCCTCCGGCAAATAGTTGACGGTTGACAATAAACTCGTCGCGCCCGGATTCCTTTGATCTTTACCGTAAGCTGTGCGAATATTTTTGTAAAGACAGTTTTCCGTTAAGACACTCGCGCCGCCGACCATGACCGATCGCCTACGTCCGATTCCCCCCAGCGAGATGACCGAAGCCCAGCGCCGCGCCGCCCAGGCCGTCATCGAAGGTCCGCGCGGCGCGCTCTACGGCCCCTTCGTGCCCCTGCTGCGCAGTCCGGAACTGCTGGAAAACGCCCAGCGCATGGGAGAGTACCTGCGCTACCGCAGCGCCATCGGGGTCAGGTTATCGGAACTGGCGATTCTGGTCACGGCGCGCCAGTGGAACCAGGGCGTCGAGTGGGCGATCCATGCGCCGATCGCGGCGCAGGTCGGCGTGCCGCCGGACGTGATCAATGCCATCGCGCGGCGCGAACGGCCGGAAGGCATGCTGGTGGACGAATCGGTGGTGCACGACTTCTGCGTCGAACTGCACCAGAACAAAGAGGTGTCGGACCGCACCTATGGCGAGGCGGTGGCCCTGTTCGGCGAACAGGGCGTGGTCGATCTGATGGGGCTGAACGGCTACTACACGTTTTTGGCGATGGTGATGAACACGGCGCGCACTGCCGTTCCCGTCTCCAGCGCGCCGCCTCTGCCTGATTAAACCCCCGTGGAGTCAGGACTCTACCCTACGATCAGTGGTATACGTAGGGTGGAGTCCCGACTCCACGCGGTATAGAGCCTGAACTCAGGCCAGCGCTTCCTTGGCCGCTTCCTCGGGCGTCAAGCCGTCATAGAACAAATCGGTGAACCACTCCACCTGCTCCTCGATATGTTCCTGCGCCTGCTTCTGCGTCGCCCCGCCGGCAACGAGAAAACCTTCGACCTCGATGCACCAGTTGATCAGCGCCAGCGTCTCTTCGTCGAGTTCTTCTTTCTTGGCCATGATGACCTCCAATGTAAAACGGGAGCCGCAGCTCCCGTTGGTTGAGGCTTGTTAAGCCAGTACCTTCTTCAGCCACGCCGAGATGTCCTGCACCTCCTCGAAGCAGAGCGAATGCTGCATCGGGTAAGCGTGCCAGTCGATCGTATAGCCGAGTTCCTTGAGGATGTCGCGCGACTGTTCGCCGCGCAGGAAGGGCACCACGTGGTCCTGGCGGCCGTGCGCCATGAAGATCGGGGTGTCGATGCTTTCCTCGGTGCGCTCGTGGACGACTTTCTCGTTGAGCGGCAGGTAGCCCGACAGGCACAGCATGCCGGCCAGCTTTTCCGGATGGCGCAGGCCGGTCTGCAGGGTCATCGCGCAGCCTTGCGAGAAGCCGGCCAGGACGATCTTCGAGGCCGGGATGCCGCGCGCCTTTTCGCGCGCGATCAGGGCCTCGACGTCGCGCTGCGAGTCGCGCAGGCCGGTCTCGTCTTCGCGGCGCGTCAGTTCGGCGCCGGTGATGTCGTACCAGGCGCGCATCACGTAGCCGCCGTTGATCGTCACCGGAATCGTCTTCGCATGCGGGAAGACGAAGCGGATGGCGGGCAGGCCCGTCAAATCGAGTTCGCGCACCAGCGGCACGAAGTCGTTGCCGTCGGCGCCCAGGCCGTGCAGCCAGATGATCGCGACCGATGGATTCGGCGCGGTTTCAATGTCGATGGTTTGCAGCAGATCGCTCATGCGTTGTCCTGGGTAGTGACGGCGGGGCGCTGCGCGGTCTTTGGCCGCCAGGTCTTGCTCACCGCCGGATTGGTTTCCATGTAGGGGCCGCCGATCAGGTCGATGCAGTAGGGGACGGCGGCGAAGATGCCGCCGGCGACCACATTCCCGTCCGCGTCTTTCAGGCCCTCGAGGGTTTCCTTGATCGCCTTCGGCTGGCCCGGCAGGTTCATGATCAGGGCCGCGTGATCAAGCGTTTCACGGATCACGGCGACCTGGCGCGACAGGATGGCGGTCGGCACGAAGCGCAGGCTGATCTGGCGCATCTGCTCGCCGAAGCCCGGCATTTCCTTGGTGCCGACGGCCAGCGTCGCCTCGGGCGTGACGTCGCGCCGCGCGGGACCGGTGCCGCCGGTGGTCAGCACCAGGTGGCAGCCGGTCACGTCGACCAGCTCGACCAGGGTCTTCTCGATCTGCGTACGCTCGTCGGGAATCAGGCGCGGCTCGATGCGGTAGGGCGTCGTGATGGCCGAGGCCAGCCAGTCCTGCAGCGCAGGAATGCCCTTGTCCTCATAAACGCCGCCGCTGGCGCGGTCCGAGACCGACACCAGGCCGATCACCAGCATCACTTCGTTACTCGTCTGCGGACTCATCGTCTTCCAATTCGTCGTCGGCCGGCGCCGCCGGTTTCTTGCCCAGCTCTTTTAAAATCTGGAACAGTTCGCGGTAGGCCTTCGGCGGCTTGTTCTCGGCCTGCTCCTTGCGCGCATTGCGGATCAGGGTGCGCAGGTGCTGCACGTCCAGTTCCGGGTGCTCTTCTAACAGCGTCGTAAGTGCCTTGTCGTCGCTCAGCAGCTTCTCGCGGCGGCGCTCGAGGGCGTGCAGCGCGGCCGTCTCGGCCTTGGAGGCGCCTTTCCAGCTGTCGATGGTGCGCTGGATGACGGCCACTTCCTCTTCGGTCAGCGTGCGCATCTTCTTGCCCACGAACTGCAGCTGGCGGCGCCGGCCTTCGTGGTTGGTGATGGTCTGGCACTCGAGGATGGCGTCCTTGACGTCGTCCGGCATCGGCACGCGCTTGACGCGGTCGCGCGGCTCGGCAACGAGTTGCGCTCCGAGTTTCTGCAACTCGTCCATCTGGCGCTTGAGTTCAGATTTGGATGGGCGTTCGTATTCTTGCTCGAACTCGTTGGACTGGAAGCCCACGGAGCCGCGGTTTGGATTAGGCATGGTATTGGATGATCCGATTGGCGCTGAGCCGATCAGTAAAAACAGTAAACGGCTGCTATGATAACTGTTTTAGGGCTCGCCACGAAAAACACGACATGAACGACTCCGTTTTTACCCACACCCAGGACCAGCTCAAAGCGCTGGCGCAGAGCGTGCTTGCATTCGCCAAGGAGCAGGGCGCGACCGATGCCTCGGTCGAGATCAGCGAGGGTAGCGGGCTGTCGGTGTCGGTACGTCGCGGCCAGATCGAGACCATCGAGCAGAACAAGGACAAGGGCATCGGCGTCACCGTCTACGCCGGCCAGCGCCGCGGCAATGCCAGCACCTCCGATTTTTCGGAAGCCTCGCTGAAAGCCACTGTGGAGGCGGCCTGGAACATCGCCCGCTTCACCGCCGAGGACGACGCGGCCGGCCTGCCGGACGCCGACATGCTCGAGATGAACCCGCGCGACCTGCGCCTGTGCTACCCGTGGCAGATCAGTACCGAGGAAGCCGTCGAGCTGGCCCAGCGCTGCGAGAACGCGGCCTTCGAGGTCGACCGCCGCATCACCAACAGCGAAGGCGCCAGCGTCTACGTCCAGCAATCGCATTTCGTCGCCGCCAACACGCGCGGCTTCATGGGCGGCTACCCGTTCTCGCGCCATACGATGTCGATCGCGCCGATCGCCGGCAAGGGCAACAAGATGCAGCGCGACGACTGGTATACCTCGGCGCGCGACCCGAAAAAGCTGGCCAAGCCGGAAGCGGTGGGCCGCTACGCCGCCGAACGCGCACTGGCGCGCCTGAACGCCCGTAAACTCGACACCCGCAGCTGCCCGGTGCTGTTCGAGGCGCCGCTGGCCGCCGGCCTGCTGGGCGCTTTCGTGCAGGCCGTATCGGGCGGCTCGCTCTACCGCAAATCGAGTTTTCTCCTCGACACCCTCGGCAAGCAGGTCTTCCCGCGCCATATCCAGATCATCGAAGACCCGCACGTCATCGGCGAAGTGGGTTCCTCGCCCTTCGACGAAGAGGGCGTGCGCACCGTGCGCCGCAAGGTCATCGACAGCGGCGTCCTGCAGGGCTACTTCCTGTCCTCGTACTCGGCGCGCAAGCTGGGCATGAAAACCACGGGTAACGCCGGCGGCTCGCACAACCTCAGCATCACCTCGGACGAGACGAAACTGGCCGACACCTTCGAGGGCATGCTGCGCAAGATGGGCACGGGCCTGCTGGTGACGGAACTGATGGGGCAGGGCGTGAACTACGTCACCGGCGACTATTCGCGCGGCGCCTCGGGCTACTGGGTCGAGAACGGCGTCATCCAGTACCCCGTCGAGGAAATCACGATCGCCGGCAACATGCGCGAGATGTTCCAGCAGATCGTCGGCGTCGGCAACGATGTTTTGGCACGCGGCAATAAATCGACCGGGTCCATCCTGATCGAGAAGATGGTCGTGGCAGGTAACTAAACCCAAGGAACAGCCATGAGCAAATTCGTCCGCATCGACAAGGAAAACAATCCGAAGAAGGCCCAGCTGCTGAACCTCGACCTGGTGGCATCGGTCGAGCTGTCGCCGCAGTCCGACCTGCTCAGTTCGGCCGACGAGAAGCGCGTCTACCTCAGCTGCCTGGCGCATGACAAGACGGTGATCGCCACCGTGCACTTCGACACCGTCGAGGATGCGCACGCGTGGGTACAAAAACACCTGGACGTGCAGCTCTAAACGGCAGCGTCATGGCTGCCAACAAGACGCTGCCGACCCCGGTGGATGCGTACGCCTATTTGGCCGCCATCGACGACCCGGCGCGGCGCGCCGACTGCCAGGTCCTGAGCGGCTTGATGGAGCGGATCACGGGTCAGCCGCCGGTGATGTGGGGCGCCAGCATCGTCGGTTTCGGCAGCTACCATTATCGCTATGCCAGCGGGCGCGAAGGCGATGCGCCGCTGGCAGGCTTCGCGCCGCGCAAGGGAGACATCAGCATCTACCTCAGCTGCGATATGGGAGCGCGCGCGGACCTGCTGGCGCAACTCGGCCGGCACAAGATGGGCAAGTCCTGCCTGTATGTGCGCAGGCTCGACGAGGTCGACGTGACGGTGCTGGAACAACTGGTGCGCGAATCGATCGCCGTCACCGAGGCGCTGTACGGCTCCGCACAGGTCTGAATCCTGCGCGGCTCAGGTCCGGGCCGTCGCCTTATCTACCTTGTGCAGCGCCCGCGCGACGCTGGCGGCCAGTTCGGCCAGCTGGAAGGGTTTGCGCAGCACCATGTCTTCGCCGATCACCTGTTCGATCGCGTGCATGTCGGCGTAACCCGTGGCGATGATGGTCGGGACGTCCGGGAAGGCCAGGCGTGCCTGCTGCACCAGTTCCGCGCCCGTCATCCCGGGCATCAGGTAATCCGTGATGATCAGGTCGGGGCGCCCCTGTTCCAGCTCGCGCAGGCCCGCCTCGCCGTCGGAGGCGTGCGAGACCGTGTAGCCGAGCGCGCCCAGCGATTCGACCATCGAGTCGCGGACAAAATCGTCGTCTTCGACCACCAGGATGTGCGCACCGGGAAGCGGCGTGGCCGTCAGCGCGGGCGCCGCGGCCGGCGCCGCAGCCGTTTCGCTGCCGGCCGCGCGCAGCCAGATTTCCACCGTCGTGCCGACACCCTGTTCGCTCAGGATGCGCGCCGCGCCCCCCGATTGCTGGGCCATGCCGTAGACCTGGGACAGGCCGAGACCGGTCCCCTTGCCGACGCCCTTGGTGGTGTAGAAAGGTTCGAACACGCGCGCCGCGATTTCGGGCGGCATGCCCGAGCCGTTGTCGGCCACCGCGATGCGCACATACTCGCCCGGCGGCAGCAGGCCGTCCGGCGGATCGGCGCGGACGGCCGTGAAGCGCAACTCTCCGCCGCCGTCCATGGCGTCGCGCGCATTGATGGCGAGGTTCAGCAGCGCCATCTCCATCTGGTTGGTGTCGGCCACCACGCTGGTGCCGGCGGCATCCACCTCGAACTGCAGGCGCACGCTCGATCCGAGCGAGGTGGCGACCAGTTCGTGCACGCCTTCGAACAGGGTATGGACGTCGAGCGGGCGCAAGTCCAGGCTCTGGTTGCGCGAGAAGGCCAGCAGCTGGCTGGTCAGCTTGCCGCCGCGCTGGCAGGCGCGGCGCGCCACCTCGGCGCGCTGTTTCGCCACCTCGTCCTTCGACAGCAGGAGGATCAGGTCCATGCTGCCCTGCACGACGTTGAGCAGGTTGTTGAAGTCGTGGGCGATGCCGCCGGTGAGGCGGCCGACCGCTTCCAGTTTCTGGAACTGGACCATCGCCTGCTGGACCCGCTCCCGTTCGATCACTTCGTTCATCAGGCGGTCGTTGGCCTGGGCCAGGGCGCGCGTGCGTTCGTCGATGCGCGCTTCCAGCGTCTCGTTCAGGTGCACCAGCGCTTCCTGGCTCTGGCGCAGGCTCTCGGCGGTGCGCTCGCGGTCGAGCAGCACGTCACGTGCGTGGTACTGGCGGCGCCGCGCGCGCAGGGCGGACAGGGCGGCGCTGCGCAGGGTCTGGGCGTTCAGCGGACGCTCGAGCAGGACCACGTTGCCGAGTTCCTCCAGGCGCGCCCGGGCGCCGTCGGCCGGCACGCCAACCAGCCGGGTCAGCAGCACGACGAAGGGAAAGTCGGACCAGTGTTCCTGGGCGTCGAGCCAGGCGCGCAGGCGCGCCATGTCGACGCCTTGCAGGGCTTCCTCGGCAACGATGGCGGCGCCCGCACCGGCGGCGATGGCGGCGACGAAGGCGTCGAAGCCGGGGACGGCATCGCAGGCGAAGCCGTCGCGCGCCAGCACCGAGCACATGACCTGCGCGTCGCGCCCGTGCGGCGCGAAGATCAGGATGCGTTCGTCGGCCAGCTTACTCGCTTGCATGGGGCGGCATTGCCATCATCGGGGTCGAGCCGTGGTAGCTCGGCAGGCCGCTCAGGACGCCCTCGAAGCCTTCCAGCGGCGCGCCGATGCGCACGCCCTCCTGGCCGAGCTGCAGCTCGTGGATGGTGAGCGCGTGGCTCGCGGTGCGGCTCTTGATGACGGTGATGGCGCGCCGCAGGCGGCCCTGCGATTCGAAGAAGCGCAGCAGCACCGTGGTATCGGCCAGGTAGCTCAGGTCGACGTCGGAGCGGACCTCGCCGATCAGGCCGTGCTGGCCCAGCACCAGTACGGTGGTCACGCCCTGCTGGTTCAGGTAGGACAACAGTTCGTGCATTTGCAGCACAAGGTACTGCTCGCCCGGCATCGCCTGCAGGTAGGCGTTCAGGCTGTCGATGGCGATGAAGCCCACGCCGTGCAGCTCGACGGCGTCGCGCAGCATCTGCGCGAACTCGCCCGGCGACAGCTCGGCCGGATCGATGTGGGTGAGGCGCAGCTGGCCGCTGTCGGCATACGGGCGCAGGTCCATACCGAGCGCGTTATTGCGGGCGAAGAAAGTGCCGAGGCCTTCGTCGAACAAATAGAACGATGCCTTTTCGCCGCGCCCGAGCGCCGACAGCAGGCAGCGCGCCGACAGCGTGGTCTTGCCGATGCCCGAGGGTCCCACCACGAGCGTATTGGTGCCGCTGACTAGGCCGCCGCCGAGCAGCTGGTCGAGGCCCGTCGAACCGGTCGGGCGCGTTTGCGGCGTGAAGTCGCGCAGGTGCTCGGCCGCCACCAGGCGCGGGAACATCGTGATGCCGCCGGTTTCCAGCACATAGTCATGGTAGCCGCCGCGGAAGCGGATGCCGCGCATCTTGATGATGTTGACGCGGCGGCGCTCCTTGCCGAATTCCTTGGCGATCTGTTCGAGGCTGATGACGCCGTGGGCGATGCTGTGCAGGTGCTGGTCGGACGCGCTGGTCTTGTCGTCGAGCAGCAGCACGGTGCAGGAGCGCGAAGCGAAGAACTGTTTTAAAGCCAGGATCTGGCGCCGGTAGCGCAAAGGATTCTGCGCCAGCAGGCGCATTTCCGACAGGCTGTCGAAGACTACGCGCAGCGGCTTGACCTGGTCGACCTCGTTCATCACATTACGCGTCGTCTCGGCCAGTTCGACTTCCGACGGGTGGAAGACCGACTGCTGGGCGTCGATGTCGAGCGCCTCGTCGCCGGCCAGTTCGAACAGCGCCAGCGCATCGAGCGACCACCCATGGGTGGCGGCCACCGCGCGCAGCTCGTCGGCGGTTTCGGACAGGGTGATGTACAGGCCGCGCTCGCCGCGGGCGGCGCCGTCGAGCAGGAACTGCAGCCCGAGCGTGGTCTTGCCGGCGCCGGGCGAACCCTCGACCAGGTAGATGCGCTGCGGCGTCAGGCCGCCGCCGAGGATGTCGTCGAGGCCGGCGATGCCGGTCGACATGCGCGGCTGCGGCGTGGGCTCTGCAGCGCGGAGCGAGGGAACGGAATTCATCGAAACGACCTATCGGGTAGCGGAGATGCCGCCGGGTGAAGGGACAAAGCCGTCAAATCCGGCAATGCTGATGACCCGATTATAGAGCGATTTGTGGCCGCGACAAGCCCACGCGTGCTCGTCAGGCCGCCTCGATGCGCGCCAGGCGCTGGCCGTAAATGCCCCAGGTGACCTGGACGCCGTCGACCTGGCCGCGCAGGGCCCAGCCGGTGCCGATCTTCTCGACCGTGATATCGGTTTCCAGCTCTTTCGCCAGCTTCTCGGCCCAGCCGCGGGCCGCGCCCTGGCCCTTGAACAGTTCCTGGCCGTTGTAGATGACGGTGGCGTCGAAGACGGGGGCGGAAAAGATGCTCATGGTGTGTGTTCGTTGGAGAGTGAAAAACGCCCCGGCTGGCGGGGCGTAGGGAAGCTTACTTCAATGCGCGGATCGACTGCAGCACCGGCTGCAGCACCGCCGCACCGAGGCGCGCGCTGCGGGCGCCATCCCAGCCGACCTGCGGGTCCGGGTCGTTGGCGTTGTCCTTGAACGGCAGTTCCAGGGTCAGCGACAGGCAGCCGAAGGCGTGCGTGATGTGGGGCGAACCCATGGTCAGCGTCTCTTCTGTGTAGGGCGATTCGCCGTAGCCGTGCACGTCCTGGAAGTCGGGGCTGGCGATTTTAAAATCGTCGCTGAAGCGCTTCTGGGCGGCGGCCTGCTCGGCCGTGAAGTTCGGCAGGGCTTCGCTGCCGGCCACGAACACGTAGGGCAGGCCCTCGTCGCCGTGCACGTCCAGGCACAGGTCGACGCCGGTTTCATGCATCTTCTGCTTGACCAGGAAGACTTCCGGGCTGCGTTCCATGGTCGGGTTCAGCCACTCGCGGTTCAGGTTGGCGCCGGCGGCGTTGGTGCGCAGGTTGCCGCGCACCGAGCCGTCCGGGTTCATGTTCGGGACCACGTAGAACACGGTCTCGTTCAACAGCTGGCGCCCGAACGGATGGGCAGGATCGAGCAGGGCGTCGAGCATGCCTTCGACGAACCATTCCGCCATCGTCTCGCCCGGGTGCTGGCGCGCGATGACCCAGACCTTTTTCTTGCCTTCGGCTGGCTCGCCGATAACCAGCATGTTCAGGTCGCGGCCGTCGACGGTCGAACCCAGGTCGACCATGCGCACGTGTTCGCTCATCTGGGCGCGGTCGAGCAGTTCCAGGTGGCGTTCCCACGAGTAGGGCTCGAAGTAGGCGTAGTAGACGCTGTCCATGCCCGGCGTGTGGGTGATCGTCATGACCTGGCCATCGTAGGAGGTCGGCACGCGGAACCAGTTGATGCGGTCATAGCTGGCCATTGCCTGGTAGTCTTCCCAGCCGGCCGGATATGCGGCCTGGCCGGCATTCAGGAAGCGGATGGTGCAGGCCTGGCCTTGCGCGCCTTGCAGGCGGAAGTAGAACCACTGGATGATGTCGGCGTGCGAATCCTTGCGGATGTTCAGATCGATGGCGTTGGCGCTCGTGGCGTTCACGACCTCGATCGCGCCAGCGTCGAACTGGCTGCTGATCTTGATAGACATGGTGTGTCCTGTAGATGGAAGGCGTAAAGCCGAGATCATACTCGGTTTCAGGCCGTGTTTGAGGGTGCGGATGGTCACACGATGAAACCGCGTGCGCATGAATGCGCACCCTACGGCGGCGTTGGTGGAGCGCGTAGGGTGCGCATTCATGCGCACGCCGTCCGACCGGCTGCTCAGCCGCGCAATCCGCCAAAGCGCTGATAAAACGCCTCGTCGGCCGACGGCGCCGCCTCATCCTCGCGCCTGAGCACCGCATCGATATGCACCTCGGCCTGCGCATACACCAGCAAATAAATCGCCCGCGCCACGGCATAGGCATCCGACCCCGGCCACGGATCCGGCAGCAGCTCGATCGGCAGCATCGGGTCATGCAGCTGCAATCGCCGGTAGGCGTGGATCAGCAGCGAGCGCACCGCGAACGCATCCGCCGGCGCCAGCGCCGGCGCGGTACGCAACAGCTCGAGCAGCGGCGTGAAGCGGGCGATGAAGTCGACGTAGCTGCGCGCCACGGCCGTCAGGTCCCAGCCTTCGCCGACCAGTTCGCCCAAGGGGCGCGAGCCGACGTCCGGCAGCTCGGCAGCGCTCAGCACGAACACCTTGTCGCGGCCGCCCGTGCGGTCCAGCGCGTCGAGCAAGCCTTCGGCGTCCGCGGCCGGATGGGCCAGCATGCCCGGCCCCAGCATGGCAAAACCTGCCCATTCGAGTTCCTTCCTCACCGCCGTCCGCAGATCGCCGTCGATGCTGCCGTTGGGCGCGAGTACCAGGGTCCAGCGGCCATCCCAATGCAGGCCGGGCGGGGCATAGATGCGGCGGTCGGCGCGCTGGAAGCGCGGCAGGGAGCGCGGCTCGAAGGCGTAGCGGCTGCGCCGGCCTTCTCGGCTGGCGTTGAGCCAGCCTTCCTGCACCAGGCGGAACACGCTGGTACGCACCAGGCGGTCGGTGACGCCGAGCGGGGCCAATAACTCAATCAGGCTGCCCAGCCAGACGGCGCCGCCGTGGGGCGCGATGGCGTCGCCCATCACCGTCATCACGAGCGATTTTGAGCGCAATGGCTCGGCGGAAAGTGCCTGTTCAATCCACTCGTTGCTGGTTAGCTGTTGCATAAAATCACTTCTCAATATGATTCAAAATTTTGGTGTACATCTCGTTTTCTGTATCGTATTATTGTTGGACGATGTTTGCAATGGGAGACTGACCATGTACGCACAGATGGTGGAAACGGGCCTGAAAAAGGTCCAGACGAACGAAGACATGAGTGCCGAGGAGCAGGCCTTCCAGGCACGCATCGATGCCGGCGTGAAAATCGAAGCGAAGGACTGGATGCCCGACGCCTACCGCAAGACGCTGGTGCGCCAGATCTCGCAGCACGCGCACTCGGAAATCGTCGGCCAACTGCCTGAAGGCAACTGGGTGACGCGCGCGCCGACCCTCAAGCGCAAATCCGTCCTGCTGGCCAAGATCCAGGACGAAGCCGGGCACGGCTTATATTTGTACAGCGCCGCCGAAACCCTGGGCGTGTCGCGCGACGAGCTGCTGGCCGCCCTGCACTCGGGCAAAGCCAAGTATTCGAGCATCTTTAACTATCCAACCCTGAGCTGGGCCGACATGGGCGCGATCGGCTGGCTGGTCGACGGCTCGGCGATCATCAACCAAGTGCCGCTCTGCCGCTGCTCCTATGGTCCGTATGCACGCGCCATGATCCGCGTCTGCAAGGAAGAGTCCTTCCACGCGCGCCAGGGCTACGACATCATGATGAGCCTTGCGAAAGGCACGCCGGAACAGAAGGCGATGGCCCAGGATGCGCTGAACCGCTGGTGGTGGCCCTCGCTCATGATGTTCGGCCCGTCGGACGCCGAATCGGTCAACAGCGCGCAGTCGAGCAAGTGGCGCATCAAGCTGTTCTCGAACGACGAACTGCGCCAGCGCATGGTCGACCAGACCGTGCCGCAAGCCGAATACCTGGGCCTGACGATTCCCGACCCCGACCTCAAGTGGAACGAAGAAACCGGCCACTACGACTTCGGCGAGATCGACTGGAGCGAATTCCACAACGTCTTGAAGGGCAACGGCCCCTGCAACCGCGAACGCCTGCGCACGCGCGTCAAAGCCTGGGACGACGGCGAATGGTTCCGCGACGCCCTGGTCGCCCACGCCGACAAAGCCGCTGCTCGCAAAGCCGCTGCGTAGAACGTAGAACCGTAAGGTGGGCGGCTTTGCCGCCCACGCGTCACGCCCGCATATCGAAACGGTGACCCAACACCGTCACCAACATCCTGAAACACCGGAGACAATCATGAGCAAAGAATGGCCCCTGTGGGAAGTGTTCATCCGCAGCCAGCACGGCCTCGCCCACAAGCACGTCGGCAGCCTGCACGCCCCTGACGCCGAAATGGCGATCAACAACGCGCGCGACGTCTACACGCGCCGCAACGAAGGCGTCTCGATCTGGGTCGTGCGCGCCGCCGACATCGTCGCTTCCAGCCCCTCCGACAAGGAAGCCCTGTTCGAGCCGGCCAACAGCAAGGTCTACCGTCACCCGACCTTCTTCCCGATGCCGGAAGAAGTCAAGAACCTGTGAGCGGCGCCATGGATGACGCAAAAATCCAGTACCTGCTGCGCCAGGGCGACAACGCCCTGATCCTCTCGCAGCAACTCAGTCAACTGTGCGGCAAGGGCCCGGCCCTCGAAGAAGACATGGCGCTGACCAACGTCGCGCTCGACCTGCTGGGCCAGACCCGCATGTGGCTGACCTATGCCGGCGAGCTCGAAGGGCAAGGACGCGACGAAGACAAGCTCGCCTACCACCGCGACGCCCACGACTTCCGGAACGTCCTGCTGGTCGAGCAGCCGAACGGCAGCTATGCCGAAACGATGGTGCGCCAGTTCCTGTTCGATACCTGGCACTACTTCCTGATGCAGGGCCTGCTGCAATCGAGCGACCCGCGCATCGCCGAGATCGCCGAAAAATCGTTCAAGGAAGTCACCTATCATTTGCGCCGCAGCGGCGATTTGATGGTGCGCCTGGGCGACGGCACCGACCTCAGCCGCCGCAAGATGCAGGCTGCGCTCGACGACCTGTGGATGTACAGCGGCGAAGTCTTCCTCTACGACGAGATCGACAACGCGATGGTCGAGCAGGGCGTGGCCCCGGCGATGGAGGGCTTGCGCGCCTCCTTCCTCGACCACGTGAACGACATCCTGACCGAAGCCACGTTGACGATGCCCGATCCTGGCGCCTGGATGCAGCGCGGCGGCAAGCAGGGCCGCCACAGCGAGCACCTGGGCTACATCCTGGCTGAGATGCAGTTCCTGCAGCGCGCCTATCCGGGAGCGGAGTGGTAATGAACGCGCAGAGCGTCACGCTCGAGCAGGTCTGGACCTGGCTCGGCGAGGTGCCCGATCCCGAGATCCCGGTGATCTCGGTCGTCGACCTCGGCATCGTGCGCGACGTCGCCTTCGAGGGCGACGAGTGCGTGGTGACGATTACCCCGACCTATTCGGGTTGCCCGGCGATGCAGGTCATCAGCGAAGCCGTCACCGAGGCCCTGCATGCGAAGGGTCTGGGCAAGGTGAAGCTGGTGAACCAGCTGTCCCCGGCCTGGACCACCGACTGGATGAGCGAGACCGGCAAGGCGGCCTTGAAGGGCTATGGCATCGCGCCGCCCGTGCAGCAGGCGATCGACATCAGCGGCCTGCGCGGCGGCGTCAAGCGCGGCACGTTCAAAGAGCCCGAGATCACCTGTCCGAACTGCGGCTCGAAGCACACCCAGCTCACCAGCCAGTTCGGTTCGACCCCGTGCAAGGCTTTGTATAAATGCCTGGACTGCCGCGAACCCTTCGATTACTTCAAGTGTCACTAAGCACACCATGAGCAAATTCTATCCACTCACCGTCGCCAAGGTGAAGCACGAGACGCGCGACGCGGTCGCCGTCACCTTCGCCGTGCCGCCGGAACTGAAATCCACCTTCGCCTACCAGCAGGGCCAGCACCTGACCCTGCGCGCCATGATCGAGGGCGAAGACGTGCGCCGTTCGTACTCCATCTGCTCGGCCGTGCAGGACGAGCAGCTGCGCGTGGCGATCAAGAAGACGCCGGGCGGCCTGTTCTCGAACTGGGCCAACGACAGCCTGAAACCCGGCGCGACGCTCGAAGTCATGCCGCCGATGGGCCACTTCAACGTGCCGCTCGATCCAGGCAGCGAACGCCACTACCTGGCCTTCGCGGCCGGCAGCGGCATCACGCCCATCCTCTCGATCATCAAGACCACCCTGCTGGCCGAGCCGAAGAGCCGCTTTACCCTCGTCTACGGCAACCGTGCTTCCTCGTCGGTCATCTTCCGCGACGAGCTGACGGACCTGAAGGACATCTACATGGGCCGTTTAAAGCTGGTCTACGTGATGAGCCGCGAGCAGCAGGACATCGAACTCTTCAACGGCCGCATCACGGGCGAAAAGTGCAGCGCCTTCCTGAAAAGCTGGATCGACATCCAGGATATCGACGTCGCCTTCATCTGCGGCCCGGAAGACATGATGCACGGTGTCTCGAAATCGCTGCAGGATGCTGGCATGGCCAAGGAAAAGATCCGCATCGAGCTGTTCGCGGCCAGCATCCCGAAGCATGAGCACAAGCCGCGCCCGGTGGCGGAGGGCACCCGTCACCAGACCGAAGTCACCGTGATCATGGACGGCAGCGCCGCCAGTTTTACCATGGACAAGGACAAGGAATCGATCCTGGATGCGGGCCTGCGCGCCGGCATCGACATGCGCTATTCCTGCAAGGGCGGCGTCTGCTCGACCTGCCGCTGCAAGGTCGTCGAGGGCAATGTCGAGATGGACGTGAACTACGCACTGGAAGACTACGAGGTCGCACGCGGCTTCGTGCTCAGTTGCCAGGCTTTCCCGATCACGGACAACGTGATCATCGATTTCGACCAGCACGAATAAATAAAACTGGAGGAGACACCCCATGAGCTACGAATCGATTCAATACCAGGTAGAAGAGAGCGTCGCCGTCCTCACCCTGAACCGCCCCGACCGCCTGAACAGTTTTACCCAGGCCATGCACCTCGAAGTGCGCGACGCGCTCGAGAAGCTGCAAGCGGATAAGTCCGTGCGCGTGCTGGTCCTGACCGGCGCCGGCCGCGGCTTCTGCGCCGGCCAGGACCTGGGCGACCGCGCCGTCGCGCCAGGCGCACCGGGTGTGGACCTGGGCGAATCCGTCGAAAAATTCTATGCGCCGCTGGTGCTCACCTTGCGCAGCCTGCCGCTGCCGGTGATCTGCGCCGTGAACGGCGTGGCCGCCGGCGCCGGCGCCAACCTGGCCCTCGCCTGCGACATCGTCCTCGCCGCCAAATCCGCCAGCTTCATCGAAGCCTTCTGCAAACTCGGCTTGATCCCGGACACCGGCGGTACCTGGCATTTGCCGCGCCTGATCGGCATGGCGCGCGCCACGGGCCTGGCCATGCTGGGCGAGAAGCTCTCCGCCGAAAAAGCCGAACAGTGGGGCCTGATCTGGCGCGCCGTCGACGACGAAGCGCTGATGAGCGAGGCCATGGCCATGGCCAAGCACTTCGCCACTGCGCCAACGAAAGGTCTCGCCTTCACCAAGAAGGCGCTGCAGGCCAGCTACGCGAACACTCTGCCTGACCAGTTGAAACTGGAAGGCGAGATGATGCGCGAACTCGGCTACAGCCACGACTACCGCGAAGGCGTCGCCGCTTTTATCGCCAAGCGTCCGGCCCAGTTCAAGGGGGAGTAATGGAGGCACTGGCAAGGGAGAGTGTCGTTGCCGTCATCGGCAGCGGCGCCATGGGTTCGGGTATTGCCCAGGTAGCGGCCAGCAGCGGCCACCAGGTGCGCCTGTTCGATACGCGCGCAGGCGCGGCGGCGAACGCGATCGTCGAGATCGGCAAGGTCTACGCCAAGCTGGTCGAGAAGGGCCGCATGGGCGCGGCCGAAGCGGATCTCGCACGCGAACGCCTGCAGGCCGTGAACACGCTGGGCGAGGTCAAGGACGCCGCGCTGGTCGTGGAAGCCATCGTCGAGAATCTCGATGCGAAACGTACCCTGTTCGCGCAGCTGGAAGACATCGTCGATGCGCGCGCCATCCTGGCGACGAATACCTCCTCGATCTCCGTGACCGCGATCGCCGCACAGCTGCGCCATCCGGAACGCCTGGTCGGCATGCACTTCTTCAATCCGGTGCCGCTGATGGCGCTGGTGGAGGTGGTCAGCGGCCTGGCGACGGACAAAGCTGTCGCCGATACCGTCTACGCCACCGCGCAAGCCTGGGGCAAGGACCCCGTGCACGCGAAGTCGACGCCTGGCTTCATCGTCAACCGCGTCGCCCGTCCCTACTATGCCGAAGCCCTGCGCCTGCTGCAGGAGGGTGCAGCCGACGCGCCGACGCTGGATGCGGTCATGCGTGAATGCGGCGGTTTCCGCATGGGGCCTTTCGAGCTGATGGACCTGATCGGCCACGACGTGAATTTCTCGGTCACGCAGTCGGTGCACGCCGCCTACTACGGCGACCAGCGTTTTACGCCCTCGGTACTGCAGCAGGAACTGGTGAACGCCGGCTTCCTCGGCCGTAAATCGGGCCGCGGCTTCTATCGCTACGGTGCTGATGCTGGTAAGTCGACTGTGCAGACCGAGCCGCATGCGGTGCGCCCGCAGACCGTCGGCATCAGCATCGCGCGCGAAGTGACGAGCAGCGTCCTCAGCCCGATGGAAGCGCGCCTGAGCAGCGCCGGCTTCACCGTCGCGCACCGCGAGCCGCTGCAGGGCGCCGAAAAGCACGAAGCGCCGGCCCTGCACACCAACGGCGCCGCGATTTTTCTCACCGACGGCCGCACCGCCACCGAACGCGCTGCCGCCAACAACCACCCGAACACGGTCGTCTACGACCTGCTGTTCGACCATGCGAAGGCCACCCGCATCGCGCTGGCGCGCGCCGACCAGTGCGGCGAAGAGGCCTACCAGGCCGCCGTCGGCCTGTTCCAGGCGGCCGGCTTCGAAGTCACGCGCCTGGACGACGTGCCCGGCATGGCCGTGATGCGCACGGTCGCCATGCTCGCCAACGAAGCGGCGGACGCCGTGAACCAGGGTGTGTGTAGCGCGATTGCCGTCGACATCGCGATGCAAAAAGGGGTGAACTATCCGCGCGGGCCGCTGGCCTGGGCCGATACGGTCGGCATCCACCACATCGTCACCGTGCTGGCGAACCTCGCCGCCACCTATGGCGAAGACCGTTATCGCGTCTCGCCCCTGCTGCGCCGCAAGCTCGCCGCCAACCCATTCGGAGCCCGTTTCCATGCACAGTGATCCTCAGGCATTGGCCGAACTGGCCGGCAAGACCATGTACGAACGCGACCCGGCCAGCCAGGCGCTGGGCATGAAGCTCGACGAGATCCGTCCCGGCTATGCGCGCATGAGCATGCGCGTGCGCGCCGACATGCTCAACGGGCATGCCACCTGCCACGGCGGCTTTACCTTCATGCTGGCCGACAGCGCGTTCGCCTTCGCCTGCAATTCGCACAATTTCAATACGGTCGGCGCAGGCTGCACGATCGACTACCTGGCGCCGGGCCGTGAAGGCGACCTGTTGATCGCCGAGGCGGTCGAGCAGGCGCTGCAAGGTAAAACCGGCGTCTACGACGTCACGGTGAAAAACGAAGAAGGGCGCACGATCGCGCTCTTCCGCGGCAAGTCGCACCGCGTGAGCGGGATGGTGACGGACGCCGCATAAAGTCCAGAGCTAGATAAGGAGGCACAACATGGTCCAACGTATTCCATCGCCAGGCGATCTGGAACCGATCGAACGCGCCAGCCGCGACGAGCTGCAGGCGCTGCAACTGGAGCGCCTGAAATGGTCGCTGCAGCACGCGTATGAGAACGTGCCGCACTACCGCAAGGCCTTCGACGAAGCGGGCGTGCATCCAGGCGACCTGAAGACGCTCGCCGACCTGGCGAAATTCCCCTTCACCGAAAAGAAGACCCTGCGCGACAACTACCCGTTCGGCCTGTTCGCGGTGCCGCGCGAGCAGGTGGTGCGCGTGCACGCCTCCTCCGGCACCACCGGACGTCCGACGGTGGTCGGCTACACGCAGAAAGACATCGATACCTGGGCCGATGTCGTCGCGCGCTCGATCCGTGCGGCCGGCGGCCGTCCGGGCGACATGGTGCACGTCGCCTACGGCTACGGCCTGTTCACGGGCGGTCTCGGTGCCCACTACGGCGCCGAACGCCTGGGCTGCACGGTGGTGCCGATGTCGGGTGGCCAGACCGAAAAGCAGGTGCAGCTGATCTGCGATTTCCAGCCCTCGATCATCATGGTGACGCCGTCCTACATGCTGAACATCGTCGAGGAATTCAAGCGCCAGGGCCTCGATCCCGCCGCTTCGTCGCTGAAGGTCGGCATTTTTGGGGCGGAACCCTGGACCAACGAGATGCGCCGCACCATCGAAACGGAGGCGGGTATCGACGCGGTCGACATCTACGGCCTGTCGGAAGTGATGGGGCCGGGCGTGGCGAGCGAATGCATCGAGAGCAAGGATGGCCCGGTGATCTGGGAAGACCACTTTTATCCCGAGATCATCGACCCGGATACCGGTGAGGTGCTGCCGGACGGCGAAGAGGGAGAGCTCGTCTTCACCTCGCTGTCGAAAGAGGCGCTGCCGATCATCCGCTACCGCACGCGCGACCTGACCCGCCTGCTGCCGCCCACCTCGCGCTCGATGCGCCGCATGGGCAAGATCACCGGCCGTTCGGACGACATGCTGATCATCCGCGGCGTGAACGTGTTCCCGAGCCAGATCGAGGAACTCGTGTTGAAGATGCCGGCGCTGGCGCCCCAGTACCAGCTGGTCGTGGCGCGCGACGGCCACCTCGACACGCTGGAAGTCTTCGGCGAGCTGAAGGAAAACACGCACACCGAGGACAGCATCGCCGCGCTGGCGAAGGAACTGCAGCACTGCATCAAGACCTATGTCGGCGTGACGACCAAGGTGACGCTCACGCCGCCGATGGGCATCGAGCGCACGATGACGGGTAAAGCCCGCCGTGTGGTCGACAAGCGTCCAAAGAATACATAAAGAGGAGACAGACATGACTGACGCATTCATCTGCGACGCCATCCGCACCCCCTTCGGCCGCTATGGCGGTTCGCTGGCCAGCGTGCGTGCCGACGACCTGGCGGCATTGCCGATCGCCGCGCTCATGGAGCGCAACAAGGACGTCGACTGGGCCATGGTCGACGACCTGTACTGGGGCTGCGCCAACCAGGCCGGCGAAGACAACCGCAACGTCGGCCACATGGCCGGCCTGCTGGCGGGCCTGCCGCCCGAAGTGCCGGGCAATACCATCAACCGCCTGTGCGGCTCCAGCCTGGACGCGGTCGGCATCGGCGCGCGCGCCATCCTGTCCGGCCAGGCGAATTTGATCATCGCCGGCGGCTCCGAGAGCATGACCCGCGCGCCTTTCGTGATGGGCAAGGCCGACAGCGCCTTTTCGCGTGCCGCCAAGATCGAGGACACGACGATTGGCTGGCGCTTCGTGAACCCGCTGATGAAGGCAAAATATGGCATCGACTCGATGCCGGAGACGGCCGAGAACGTGGCCAAGGATTTCAACGTGAACCGCGCCGACCAGGACGCCTTTGCGATCCGCAGCCAGCAGCGCTGGGCGCGCGCCAATGCGGCCGGCCTGTTCAAGGACGAGATCGTGCACGTGACCCTGCATTCGAAAAAAGGCGAGTCGCGCGTGTTCGACACGGATGAACATCCGCGTCCGGACACCACCATCGAAGCGCTGGCGAAATTGAAAGGCGTCGTGATGCCGGACGGCACCGTCACCGCCGGTAACGCCTCGGGCGTGAACGACGGCGCCTGCGCGCTGCTGATCGCATCCGGCTCGGCCGCCGAGCGCTTCGGCCTGACGCCGCGCGCCCGCATCATCGGCATGGCGACTGCCGGCCTGCCGCCGCGGATCATGGGCTTTGGACCATCACCGGCGACGAAGAAGGTGCTGGCGCAGACGGGACTTACCATCGGCCAGATGGATGTCATTGAGCTGAACGAAGCCTTTGCCGCCCAGGGTCTGGCCGTGATGCGCGACCTGGGACTGGCCGACGACGCCGAACACGTCAACCCGAACGGCGGCGCGATTGCGCTGGGTCATCCGCTGGGCGCATCGGGCGCACGCCTGGTCACCACCGCTGCCTATCAATTGCAGCGTACCGGCGGCCGCTACGCGCTGTGCACGATGTGCATCGGCGTCGGCCAGGGCATCGCCCTCATCATCGAACGGGTGTAAACATATGGTCAAAGTCTACGAGATCGACGGCGTGCGCCCGGTGGTGCACCCGACCAGCTACGTGCACCCGACGGCGGTGCTGATCGGCGACGTGATCGTCGGCCCGCGCTGCTACATCGGCCCGCTGGCCTCGCTGCGTGGCGACTTCGGCCGCCTGATCCTGGAAGAGGGCGCCAACGTCCAGGACTGCTGCGTGATGCACGGCTTCGAGGACGGCGAAACCGTCATCGAAGTCGACGGCCACATCGGCCACGGCGCCGTCCTGCACGGCTGCCGCGTGGGCCGCAACGCCATGGTCGGCATGAACGCCGTCGTCATGGACGGCGCCGTCGTCGGAGAAGAATCGATCGTCGCCGCCATGAGCTTCGTGAAAGCCGGCATGGTCATCCCGCCGCGCAGCATGGTGATGGGCACGCCGGCGAAAGTGATGCGCGAGCTGAAAGACGAAGACGTCAAGTGGAAGAGCTTCGGTACGAAGCAGTACCACCAACTGACGACGCGCTCCCTGAACACGATGCGCGAGGTCGAAGCTTTTACCGAAATCGAACCCAACCGCCCGGTCTTCGACTTCAGCACGACCGGCGGCCACGCGCCCAAAAAATAATCTATACGTAGGGTGGACTCCCGAGTCCACGCGTTTGCGGCCTCCGCAAACCACCCGCGCAAACGAATCCTGAGGAGACAACAAATGGCAAACCCAAGCACCCTGCAAAGCTGGATCGCCGGCCGCTGGATCGGCCAGGAAGCCGCATCCCCGCTGCACAGCGCCCTGGACGGCCGCCTGGTCTACCATACCCACGCCGAGAAGATCGACTTCGACGAAGCCGTCACCTACGCCCGCAAGACCGGCGTCCCGGGCCTGATGAAGCTCGACTTCCAGACCCGCGCCCAGCGCCTGAAGGCCCTGGCGCTCTACCTGATGGAGCGCAAGGAAGAGCTGTACGAGATCTCGCACCTGACGGGCGCGACCCGTCCGGACAGCTGGGTCGACGTCGAAGGCGGCATCGGCACCCTGTTCGCCTACGCCAGCATGGGCTCGCGCGAACTGCCGTCCTCGAACGTGCTGCACGAAGGCCCGGCGCTCAACCTAGGCAAGCGCGGCGGCTTCGCCGGCACCCACATCCTGGTGCCGAAGGGCGGCCTGGCCGTCCACATCAACGCCTTCAATTTCCCGATCTGGGGCCTGCTCGAAAAATTCGCGCCGAGCTTCCTGGCTGCCATGCCCTGCATCGGCAAACCGGCCACCGCGACCAGCTACCTGACGCATGCCGTCGTCAAGATGATGCATGAATCCGGCCTGCTGCCGGAAGGCTCGCTCCAACTGGTGATCGGCTCGACCGGAGATTTGCTGGACCGCCTGACCGGGTTCGATGCCGTCACCTTCACCGGTTCGGCCGACACCGCCGCCAAGCTGCGCGCCAATCCGAACCTGATCCGCGAATCGGTGCCTTTCACGGCCGAAGCGGATTCGCTGAACGCCGCCATCCTGGCACCTGACGTGACCCCGGACGATCCGGAGTTCGACCTGTTCGTCAAGGAAGTGGCACGCGAGATGACCGGTAAAGCCGGCCAGAAGTGCACGGCGATTCGCCGCATCATCGTCCCCGAACAGCACGTCGACGCGCTGGGCGAGCGCCTGCGCGACCGTCTGTCGAAAGTCGTCGTCGGCAATCCGAAGATGGAAGGCGTGCGCATGGGCGCGCTGGCCTCGATGGACCAGCACCGCGACGTGTCGGAGCGCGTCGAGATGCTCGCGCGCGGCAACGAGGTCATCTTCGGCGCCCATCACGGCTTCAATCCGGTCGGAGATGATGCCGCCAACGGCGCCTTCTTCTCGCCGACCCTGCTCCTGTGCCGCAACGCGTCGATCAACACGGCCGTGCACGACATCGAAGCTTTTGGTCCGGTCAGCACCATGATGACCTACCGCGACATCGACGAAGGCCTGCACCTGGCCGCGCTGGGCCGCGGCAGCCTGGTCACGACGCTGGCGACCAAGGACCCGATGATCGCCGCGCACGCGGTGCCGATCGCCGCCGCCTCGCACGGCCGCGTGCACATCCTGGACCGCGAATCGGCGGTGGACAGCACCGGCCACGGTTCGCCGCTGCCGCAGCTGAAGCACGGCGGCCCTGGCCGCGCCGGCGGTGGCGAAGAATTGGGCGGCATCCGTGCGGTAAAGCACTTCCTGCAGCGCGCGGCGGTGCAGGGCTCGCCGACCATGCTGACGGCCGTCACGGGAGAATACGTGCGCGGCGCCGCGGTCAAGGAAACCGAGGTGCACCCGTTCCGCCGTCACTTCGAAGAGCTGGAGATCGGCCACTCGCTGCTGACCCACCGCCGTACGGTGAGCGAAGCGGACATCGTCAACTTCGGCGGCGTCTCGGGCGACTATTTTTATATGCACTTCGACGAGATCGCGGCCAAGGACACCCAGTTCGGCAAGCGCATCGCGCACGGCTACTTCGTGCTGTCTGCGGCGGCCGGCCTGTTCGTGTCGCCGGCGCCGGGTCCGGTGCTGGCCAACTATGGCCTGGACAACCTGCGTTTCGTGGCGCCGGTCGCGATCGGCGACACCATCCGGGCGCGCCTGACCTGCAAGCGCAAGGTCGACCGCAACCGTACCGACGAGCAGGGCCGCGGCCAGGGCGTGGTGGCCTGGGACGTGCAGGTGACGAACCAGAACGACGAACTGGTGGCAAGTTACGATATCCTGACGCTGGTACAGAAACGCGCGAGCTGAGCCCATCCTGAAAGAGGGGAGCCGGCTTGCACATGCAGCTCCCCCAAACTGGAAGGAAAATGTATGCGGTTAGACCTGAGCAGTATCCCCGTACTGACCGGAACCGGCTATCCGGAACCGTTCGCCGACATCGTCAACGGACGCAGCCGGCAGGCACTGGGCGAGGCCGGCGGCCTGACCCAGTTCGGCGTCAACCTGGTCGAATTGAAACCGGGCGCGGCCTCCTCGCAGCGCCACTGGCACACCCATGAGGACGAGTTCGTGATGGTGGTGTCGGGCGAGCTGATGCTCGTCACCGACGAAGGCGAAACCCTGATGCGGGCCGGCGACTGCGCCGCTTTCCCGGCAGGCCGCCCGAATGGCCACCACCTGGTCAACCGCAGCTGGGGCAACGCCCTGTTCGTCGCGGTCGGGCCGAATATCCCTGCCGACAAGGCGACGTATCCGGACATCGACCTGATGTACGACGGCGCGACCGGCAGTTATTTGCACAAGGATGGGACGCCGTATCCGAAGCGGGATGCGAATGCGGCCGCGCCTCAGCCGCCGGTGGAAGAGCATACGCTCGAGCCGCGGGTGTATCGCCACGAGTGACGTGTAGGGTGGGCATTCATGCCCACGCGGTCGTGCATTCGCATATCGCACCGTGTCTGGATGGCGCTACAGGCAATCGGCTGCGTTCTGCTGTTCGATTTGCATACGCCGCACCGCGTGGGCACAAGTGCCCACCCTACGAGCCGCAGGCAATTTTTAAGCGGCCATCCGCGGTGCGCACAACCCGCAAATCCGCATAATCGAGCACCCCGAACACATCCGTCTCCATCGGATGCGTATGCGTCAGCGTCACGACGATACTGTCCATCCCGGCCGCCTTGGCCGACTGCAGGCCCGCCTGCGTATCCTCGAACACCAGGCACTCCGCCGGCGCAAACCCCAGCTTGCGCGCGCCCAGCAGGAAGGGATCCGGCGCCGGCTTGCCGTGCTCCACATCCTCGCCCGCCACCAACAGGCGGTGCGAAGGCAGCCCGGCCGCGGCGAGACGCGCCTTGGCCAGTGCGCGCGGCGCCGAGGTGACGATGCCCCAGCGTTCAGGCGGCAGGCTGGAGAGAAAAGCCGCCGCGCCATGGATGGCCTCGATGTCGGCGACGTCCTCGATCTCGGCCGCCGTGATCCAGGCCGCTTCGGCAATCGGATCGACGCCGGGCAGGCCGAGCTGGCGGATGGTGTCGTGGGGGCGCTTGCCGTGCAGGGTCGAGAAGAAGGTGGAAACGTCGAGGCCATGGCGCTCCGCCCAGGCGGTCCAGACCCGTTCGGCCGACTTGATCGAGGTGAGAAGGGTGCCGTCCATGTCGAACAGGAAGGCGGCAAAACTGCGGTCGTGCGGGAACATGCTCATGGCGCGCCTCAATCCAGTTTGCGCGCGTAGCGCTCCTTGACGACCTGGCTGATGAAGGTCGACAGGCCACTGCCCAGCGTCGCCAGCCGTTGCATCTCGGCGATGTTTTCCGCGCCGGCGCTCTGGTCGGTGTAGAGATAGCGGTCGCCGCCGGTAAAGCGGATGGTGATCGAGCGGTCGCCGATCTCGTAGGCGACGACGCCCGATTCGCCGCTCAGGTTCTTGTAGCGTTGCATGCCGTTCCCCGTGCTGAAGTGGTGCGAGGATTGTAGGCATGAAAAGACGCGCGCTCTGTGCTGCTTCCCACAATGCGCGCTGCCGGCAAGCGGCTGCCGATCAGTCGGCGTAGGTACCGGATTTCTTGATGATCGGCCCCCACTTGTCGATTTCCGCCTTCAAATGCGCGCGCAAGGCGTCAGGTGTCGCGCGGTTCGGGGCCACCGGGTCGGTACTGAGGTCCGCAAGGCGTTGCTTGACCGTGGGGTCCGAGACGGCGTGCTGTAATGCGCTGCTCAGCCGGTTCACCACGTCCTTGGGCGTCGCCTTCGGGGCATACAGGCCATGCCAGACCGACAGTTCGAAGCCGGGCAGACCGCTGCTCGCCAGTGGAGGCAAGCCCGGCAGGCTGGCGACCGCATTTTTGTACGTGACGCCATAGGCCTTGACCTTGCCGGTCTTGATGTGGCCCATCGTGTTGGTGGCCTGGTCGCACATCAGGTCGACCTGTCCACCCAGCAAGTCGTTCATCGCCGGCCCCGTGCCTTTGTAGGGTACGGTGGTGAGCTCGACGCCGACGGCGCTCATGAAGAGCATGCCGCACAGGTGCGAGGCCGCGCCGATCCCCGCGTTGGCAAGCGTCACTTTCTCCTTGTTCGCCTTGAGGTAGGCAAGCAGCTCCGGCATGTCCTTCGCCGGGAAGTCCTTGCGCGCAATGAGGGTCGAGGTCGCGTCGGTGGCGAGACCGACCGGTTCGAAACTATCGATGCTGCTGTAGGAGAGCTTGCGGTACAGGCTCGGTGCCGTGGCATGCCCTACGTGATGGAGAAAGATGGTGTAGCCATCGGGATTGGAGCGGGCCGCGCGCGCCGCGCCCAGGGTGCCGCCCGCGCCGCCCACATTCTCGACAATGATCTGCTGCTTCAGGTCGTTACCCATGGCCTGGGCCAGCAGGCGGGCGATGGTATCGGTGGGGCCGCCGGCCGCGAAGGGAACGATCATCGTGATCGTCTTGTCCGGGTAGCCCGCCGCATGTGAGGCGGGGCTTGCCGTCAGCGCAAGGCAGAGAAGGGATGTCGGGAATGCGGTCTTCATGCTGTTGTCTCCGTGAAGTGGGGTAAACCGGGATTACCTCTACAGCCGTACCGGTCTTGCTGCCGGTGTGCGTGGACCATGGACGCCGCGGGCAGAAAAGGTTCTGCCGACGCATCGAGTCGATATCAACACAGATTAATGCCGGGAATGCATCCGATCATTCACCGCAATTCACTTCTGATGTAAGAAAAAGTGAAGACTCGGCGCTCACGCCGCCGGTGCCACCGACGCCCCTTCGATGCTATGCCGCGCCAATGCCGCGGCAACGAAGCCACCCGCTTTCATCTCTTCGACGAAGCCGGCGAGGAAGGCTGCGGCCTCGAGACCGCGGCTCTTCGGCGTGCCCATCGCCTGCTGGATCACCATGAAGCGCTCGCCCAGCAGGCGCAGTCCGCCCAGGCGCCTGGCGTCGGCTTCCAGCTGCTGTTTGACCCCGGCCGCGACGTCCGCGCTTTCTTCCAGGAAGACATCGACCACCGTCGGCGAGGTCGGCGAGCGCACGATTTGCGCCTGCTTCAGGGTGCGCGTCAAGTAGAGGTCGTAGGCGCTACCCTTGCCGACCACCACGCGGTGCGCAGCCACGTCGACCTCCTCGTTGGCGCGCAGCGGCGAGTCGTCCTTCACCAGGTAGCAGCCCTCGATCAGGACATACGCGCTGGTGAACGCGATGTGCTCGCCGCGCAGCGGGTCGATGGCGAAGAAGCCGATGTCGGCATCTTCCCTGACGACGACCTCGACCGATTTACCCGCGGCGTCCACGACCACCATTTCCAGTTCCACGCCCAGCCGTTTGGCAAACTCGGTCGCCAGGTCGACCGACACGCCGGCCGCATTGCCCGCCGCATCGCGGTAGGCGAGGATGGGATTGCCCAGGTTGATGGAGGCGCGCAGCTTGCCGGCAGGGGTGAAAGCGGCTTTGAGGGCAGCAGACATGGTCATTTGAGCAGGCGTTCAAAAGATGGGATTGGTGTCATCATACCGCCCGCGCCAGCACGGGCATGGCCGTGATCACCGTCCCACGCACCCCATTGCGTCCGCCACGCTTGACCGCATACAGCTGCTCATCGGCGGCTGCAATCAGCGCCTCGAAAGTGGCCGGCGGCGACGGATGGCGGGCCGGCACCGACGCCACGCCGAAGCTGGCGGTGGTCGACACGAGGCTGCCGTTTGCCGTCATTGTCGCCGCCTCGGCGAAGGCATGCCGGATTCGTTCCGCCAGAACCTGGGCGCCGGCCAGTTCCGTCTGCGGCAGCACCAGCAGGAATTCCTCGCCGCCGTAGCGAATCACGCTGTCGATCCCTTCGCGTGCCATGGAGCGCAGCAGGCCGGCGAATTCGCTCAGCACTTCGTCGCCCGCGGCGTGGCCGTGGGTGTCGTTGATGCGCTTGAAGTGGTCGATGTCGCAGAGGATGACCGACAGGGCGGTGCCGTAGCGGCGGGTCCGCGCCAGCTCGGCGTCCAGCATGCCGCTCTGGAACACCCGGCGGTTGAGGCAGCCGGTCAGCGGATCGCGGTCGGCCAGCTCCTGCAGCAGCATGGTCGAACGAAACTGCTCGCGCTGGGCGAGGTGGAAGCGGCGCGCGGCGATATAGCCGAGGGCATTGCCGAGGATGAGCATCAGGACCAGCGCCACCAGGTCGTCCAGTTTGAGGCCGCCCTGGACCAGCAGCATCGCCGCAAACACCACGCTCGAGCCGATGCCGATCGCCAGCGCATAGATGAAGCGGTTGGGGAAGATGACGTAGATCGCCATCAGGATCAGCGCATGCGACATCAGGTTCCATGCCATCGCCTCGGGCTGGTACCAGCACAGGACCGGGAAGACACCGACGCCGATGCCCAGCACCGCGCAGGTGGACCGCAGCGAGACCTGCACCGAATCCGGATGGCGCGAAATGGCGGCCCAGGCGCCCAGCGCGGCCAGCGCGACGACGAGACGCAGGGCGACCATGGCCCAGGCGGTGGCGGTGGGGCCCAGCGTCGCGATATCGGTCAGCCCGAACAGCACATAAAAGCCTGCCGAAAACAGCAGGCTGACTTTTAGCTGGGCATTGCGCTCAGGGAGGCAGTGACGGGCGAAGCGGTCTTCGAAGGCGCGGTCCGCGAATTCGGCGCGCCTGCGGTCGATCGTCAGGGGGAGGGTGGGCAAATAGTGGACTGACACGGCATCTTTCGGCATTCAATGACCAAGCAACGACGGATCTGTTGACGCACTGTTGAGTCCGCCCCGTCCGGCAGACCAGAGCATTTTAACCCAAGCGCAGGTCTGAAGTTGCTATTTTGAAATGCAAAATGGATAAGCGGGCTCAAGTGCTTTCAGCGAACGAAGCCAGCTGCAAATAAGGCTTTTCTCCATCACTTTTTCTTGTTGACAAAAGATTTAGCACTGCTACTATGTCGTCACCCGATATATCGAGTCTCAATGTATCGGGTGCAGGTATATCGAGTGCGCGCGGTTCCACTTTCGACAAAGGCAGAAGGCATGAGCGATCAATTCGTCACCAAATTCAAATTCTTCTGGGATGACGCCGACCACGCGCTCGAGGCCTGGCTGCAGGACATGGCGCGCCAGGGCTTGCACCTGCACAAGGTAGGGATCCTGCGTTGCTGGTTCGTGTTCCGCCGCGGCGCGCCGGCCGAGATGAGCTACCGGCTCGACTTCCAGGCCAGGCGCGCGAAAGCGGACTATTTCCAGTTGTTCGCCGATGCCGGATGGGAGCACGTGGACCAGGTGCTGGGCTGGCAGTTCTGGCGTGCCCCGGCGCGTGCGGGACGCAGCCCGGAAATCTTTACCGACGTCGAATCGCGCATCCGCAAGTATCAACGCCTGATCTGGCTGTTCGCCCTGGCCTGGCTGCCGTTTTTCATCATGCTGCCCTTCCGTCACCCCGGCGAGGCGACGCCCAGGAGCATCGGAATGCTGCTCGGCATAGCCGTCGTCACCCTGTACGCGGTGCTGCGGCTGGTGCTGCGCATACGCAGGCTGCGCAATCCGACGTCCTAGGACGGCACACGCAGGCTCCCGCGGCACACCACTTTTACTCTGTTCGAGGAGTTTTTGAATGAAATTGCGTATTTCATGGGCCTTGCTCGTCCTGATGTTTTACGTCCCGGCCTGGGTCCATGCGGCCAGTAGCGGACGGGAGTGTCACCTGCCCGGCAGCAAGGAGCCGCTGCGTTGCCATAGCGTCGCGGTGCCGCTCGACCCGCAGCGCCCGACCGGTACGCAGCTGAAGATTCACGTGACGGTGGCGCCGGCGTTTCGCCAGGTGGCGAGCCCGGACCCGCTGTTCGTGCTGGCCGGCGGGCCGGGCGAGGCCGGCTCAAACGTGGTGGCCACGCTCGGCACGATGTTCCAGCGGGTGCGCGCCACCCGCGACATCGTCTTCATCGACCAGCGCGGCACCGGCCTGTCGGGCAAGCTGCGCTGTCCCGGCGACCCGGTCGACGAGGCCGCGAACGAGGCCGAGATGCAGGCCGCCTTTGCGCGCTGCCTCGGCACGCTGGTGCATCCGCTCAAGTTCTATAGCACCGCGAATGCCGCGCACGACATCGAACGCGTGCGCCTGGCGCTGGGCTACGGCAAGGTCAACCTGTTCGGCGGTTCCTACGGCACGCGCCTCGGGCAGCACTATGCGCGCAGCTATCCGGGCAGCGTGCGCAGCCTTGTCCTCGATGGCGTGGCGCCGCCCGAGCGGGTGATTCCGGCCAGCGCCACCTACTCGCAGCGCGCGCTCGATTCGGTATTCGAACGCTGCGCGGCGGACCGGGCCTGCGCCCGCGCCTTCCCGGCCCTGCGCACCGAGTTCGACGCCCTGCTGGCGCGCGTGAATGCCGGCGCCGTGACCCTCGACTTCGCCCATCCGCGCACGGCGCAGGCGACGCGGGTGCCGCTGTCGAACATGCGTTTCGCCTACACGATCCACAACAGCCTGTATGCGCCGCAGACGAGCCAGCGCCTGCCTTACCTGATCCACAGCGCTTACCAGGGCAACTGGGGCCCCTTCGTGGCGCGCGGCTTTACCGGCGCCGACCTGTCGCCGGAAGGCTATCTGGCGCTGCCTTTGTACGTGGCCGTCGTCTGCGCGGAAGACGTCCCGCGCCTGACGCCCGCGTTACGCGCGTCCGACGAAGCCGGCTCCTTCCTGCGTGGTCACGCGGAGCGGATCGCCGCACTGTGCAAGCTGACCGGCGTAGCGGCGGCCGCCGCGCCACCAGGCGGTCCGATCGCGGCGCCGGCCCTGCTGCTGTCGGGCGCGCTCGACCCGGTCACGCCGCCCTCGGGCGCCGCCAGCGCCGCCAAGGCCATGCCGAAGGCGCAGCAATTGGTCGTGCGCGCGGCCGGTCATGGCGTCGCCGCCCTGGGCTGCGCGCCGCGCCTGCTGCGCGCATTTCTCGATCGCCCGGAACAGGCAGTGGACCAGCGCTGCCTCGAGGAGATCGCGATTCCCCCATTCCAGCTCGGCCACGCCGGCACCCATCCCTGAAGGACGCGCCATGATCGAAGTGACAGACATCCACAAACGTTTCGGCGCCGTGCACGCGCTGGCCGGCGTGAGTTTTACTGCCGCCGACGGCCGCACCACCGCGCTGCTCGGCCCGAACGGCGCCGGCAAGACGACCCTGATGCGCACCCTCGTCGGCCTGCTCAGCCGCGACCGCGGCATGGTCAGCATCGACGGGATCGATCCGGCCGCCGATCCGCTCGGCGCACGCCGCAACATCGGCCTGCTGACCGACCAGTTCGGCCTCTACGAACGCCTCAGTACCCGCGAGTACCTGCGCTATTTCGGGCGGATCAACGGCATGGACAAGGCAGCGATTGCGCGCCGCATCGACGAAGTGACCGAACTGCTGGGACTGGACGACATCCTGGATCGCCCTTGCCGCGGCTTTTCGCAGGGCCAGCGCATCAAGGTGGCGCTGGCCCGGACCCTGCTGCACCGGCCGCGCAACCTGCTGCTCGACGAGCCGACGCGCGGCCTGGACGTGATGAGCACGCGCGCCCTGCGGCGCGCGCTGGCGGCCATGCGCGCCGAAGGTTGCTGCATCATCCTCGCGACCCACGTGATGCAGGAAGTGACGCAGCTGTGCGACGACGTGATCGTCATCGCCAAGGGACAGACCGTGGCGCAAGGCTCGCCGCAGGAACTGTGCAGGCAAACCGGTATCGCCAGCCTGGAGGACGCATTCGTTCACCTGGTCGGCACGGAAGAGGGGATCGCAGCATGAAGCGCCACACCACCACACCGCTCTGGTTCGTCGTCATGCACAAGGAACTGCTGGAGGCGCTGCGCGAGAAGCGCACACTGACCATGCTGCTGATGCTGACCTTGCTGTATCCGGCGCTGGTCGGCTTCTTCCTGCACACCACGATCGAGCGCAGCACGCGCACCGAGAAGGCCGGCATCGAACTGGCCGTCATCGGCGGCGCACAGGCCCCCAACCTGCTGGCGCACTTGCGCGAGAAAAGCGTCAAGGTGAGCGAGCGCGCTCCCATGGACGATACCGCCATCAAGGCGCTGCTGAGCGAGAAGACATTCGTGGGCGTGCTCAGGCTGGAGCCCGAATTCAGCAGCTACTATGCCGAGGTCCGCCCGGCGCCGCTCGCCTTGTGGTTCGATTCGTCCGTCGACAAGGACGAGCAGCGGCGCGAGCTGGAAGGCATCCTGCGCGACTACGCCAACGGCATCGCGGGCGCCCGCCTGGAAGCGCATGGCGTGTCGCAGGCCGTCCTCGTGCCCCTGCGCCTGGAGCGCTACGATACCAGCGACGGGGCCGGCGGTGCCGGCAAGCGCATCGGCCTGTATCTCGGCATGTTCTTCGTGCCGGTCTTCCTGTTCGGCCTGTCCATGGCCATCGATACCACCGCCGGCGAACGCGAGCGCCGCTCGCTTGAGGTGCTGATGGCCCAGCCGATGCGTGCACGCGAGCTGGTGGCCGGCAAGTGGCTGGCCGCCTCCGCGCTGGCCGCGATCGGCCTGGGCTGCGAACTGATCGTCGCCCACGGCGTGCTGTCGCTGCTGCCGCTGGAAGAAATCGGCCTGTCCTGGCGCCTGAGTATCCCGATGCTGGCGCTCGTGATCGCGGCCGCCTTGCCCCTGTGCCTGTTCGTCGGCGCCGTGCAGGTCGCGCTGGCGATGAACTCGAAGACCTTCAAGGAAGCGCAGGCCAGCGCCGGCATCCTGACTACGCTGCCCATGCTGCCCCTGATGATCATCCCCATGCTCGACCTGAGCACGCAGACCTGGATGTATGCGGTGCCGGTGCTGGGGAACCAGACCATGTTCCAGGCGATCGCCGCGGGCAAGGCGATCGGTGCGCTGCCGTATCTGCTGACCTGCGTGCTGCCCCTGCTGCTGGCCTGGGCGGCGATGGAATTCGCCGCGCGCAGGATGCGCAGCGAGCAGTATGTGATGGGGATCTGAAGCGGTATCTTGTAGCGGGCATGCGCGGCGCTTGACCTGGCCGCCATGCCCGGCCAGAATGGCAGTCCATTCACACGCCCCGGGGAGACGAACATGGTCCAGCCTGATACCGCCCTCCGGTCGGCCGCCTGATCCGCTCGTTCATCGCGACGATGTCCCGGGCGCATTAGCGCCGACCTTCCAATTTTCGACACACGCTGCCTCGCAGCGGTTCGCGCACGCCTGTTGCGCCCATCGAACTGGAAAACACATCGTCATGATCGACCTCGATTTCACCACCCTGCACGGGATCGGATTCAAGCAGCATTTCGTTTCACAACTCGCGGCCGTCTCGCCGCAACACCGCCTTGCCCGCGTCACCGCAGTCCAGCGCGACTGGCTGAGCGTCGACGATGGCGCGCAGGTGTTGAGCGCACGTCATTTGCGCCATACCGAGCCGCCCGTCGTCGGCGACTGGGTGCTGCTTGTCTCCAGCGGCTCTGAACACTGGATCGACATGATCCTCGAACCTGCTACCCGCCTGACACGCCGCACGCCTTCGGGCCGGCAGGCCCTGGCCAGCAACGTCGACACGGCCCTGCTGCTGATGGGCCTCGACCAGGACTTCAATCCGCGCCGCATGGAGCGCTATATCGCGCTGGTGCGCGCCTGCGGGGTGGCCCCGGTGATGGTGCTGACCAAATCGGACATCGGCGTCGATGCCGCGGACAAGATTGCCCGCTTGCGCGAGCGGATTCCGGATGACGTGCCGGCGCTGACCCTGCATCCGGCCGAACAAAGCGACAGCGGCCCGCTCGCACCCTGGATGGAAACGGGGCAGACGCTGGTGCTGCTGGGTTCCTCGGGCGTCGGCAAGTCCACGCTGACCAACGCCTTGACCGGCAGTGCGCAGGCAACGGGCGGCACGCGTCGGGGCGACGACCACGGCCGCCACACGACGACGGCGCGCTCGCTGCACCGCTGTCCGGGCGGCGCCTGCATCATCGATACGCCGGGACTGCGCGCCTGGCAGCCGGATGCGGACGAGGACGAGCTGGAATTGGCCTTCGACGACATCGCCGCGCTGGCCGCAAGCTGCCAGTTCCGCGACTGCGCGCACGAAAGCGAGCCGGGATGCGCGGTGCGTGGCAGCGTAGATGCGGACCGCCTGCAGAACTACCGCAAGCTGCTGCGTGAGGTCCGGCGCGCCGAGCAGACGGCGCTGGAGCGCATTGCCGAGCGCGGGAAGTGGAAGGTGCTGATGAAGGAGGCCAGGCAGCGCGGCCGCGACAAGCGCGGCGCATGACCGTCCTTAAGCGAACAAGCTCGTGCGCGCGTTGTTGCTGATCGCCAGCGTCGCCGGATGGCGCAGGCGCCGCTCGGTCGTGATGGCGTAGACCTGTTCCACCACCTCGTCGATCCGGCCGAGGGCGACGACGCCATACTGCGCGATCACCTGCGCGGCGATGGCCGTCGGCGCGAAAAAGACGCCGGCGCCCGATTGGCCGAAGGCTTTCATCATGGCGCTGTCGTCGAACTCGCCGACCACGCGCGGGTGTACCGCGTGCTGCTCCAGCCACTGCAGCAGGCGGTGGCGGATCGCGAAGTCCTCGCCGGGCAGCAGCATGGGCGCCTCATGCAGGCAGACCGGAAAGTGCGGTTCCAGGGTGGTGGCCAGTGCGGCGCTGGCAAAGACCGTCATCGGGCTTTCGCCGAGCAGGTGGTTGTAGGCCCGGACACTGAAGTGCGCAGGGATCTGGCGATCCGCGATCACCAGGTCCAGGCGGTGCACGGCGAGATCCGCCACCAGGTTGTCGAGCCGCCCCTCGCGGCAAATCAGGCGCACCGGTTCGGGCATCGCCAAGGCCGGTTCCACCAGGCGGCAGGCGATCAGCTTGGAGACGGAATCGGCGCAGCCGACCCTGAACGACACGGTCGTGCTCAGGCGCTTGTCGCGCACCAGTTCGAGCAATTCATCGCCGGTCGTGAAGATCTCTTCGGCGTAGCGCATGACGCGGCGGCCGGCATCGGTCAGCTCCAGGTTGCGCCCGACGCGCCGGAACAATTCCACGTCCAGGCTCTGGGCAAATTCGGACAACTGCCCGGAGATCGAGTGCGGCGTCAGGTGCAGCTGCGCGGCGGCCTTGGCGATGCTGCCTGTCTTGCCGACCATCCAGAAATAACGCAAATGCTTGTAGTTAAGGGCGGACATGGCTTTTCCACACATCGTAAAAATCGATGAATCAGCAAAGTATATTCGATTTGTGCGATGTCACCGGGTTGCCTATAGTCGAGACACCCACTTACAGGAGAACCATCATGCGTATCACCATTCAAGCCAACGGTTTCACGATGACGCACGCCCTGCGTGCCTACACCGAGCAGCGCCTGGCAAGCGCGCTGGGCTGGGCGCGTACGCGTATGCAGAGGCTGGTCGTGCTACTGTCCGACATCAATGGCCCGCGCGGCGGTGTCGACAAGCGCTGCAAGATCCAGGTGCAGCTCGGCGGCGGACGCGCTGTCGTCATCGAAGAAACGGAGGCCGATCTGTATGCGGCCATCGATCGCGCCGCCGAGCGCGCCGACCGCGCCCTGGTGCGCCAGGTGGAGCGCAGCCGCGATTTCGCCCGCGAGCGCATACCGGCGCAGCTCGACAACATGGGCACGGCTGCCTACACCGCGGCGGCGGCCGACGATGCCGCCGACCCCACGGCACGCAAGCGATGACTGACAGGAGCGCATCATGAATGGTCTGGAAAGCATTGCAAGCGGCCCGATGTGGGCCGTGTTCGTCGGTTTCGTGATCCTGATGCTGGCGCTCGACTTGTTCGTCTTCGGCGGCAACAAGGCGCACAAGGTCAGCGTCAAGGAAGCCGGCATCTGGTCGCTGGTCTGGGTCAGCCTGGCGCTGCTGTTCAACGGCGGCTTGTGGTGGTATCTGAAGGGAACGGTGGGCGCCGAGGTCGCCGACCAGAAGGCGCTCGAGTTCTTCTCGGGCTACCTGATCGAAAAAGCCCTGTCGGTCGACAACGTGTTTGTCTTCCTGCTCATCTTTACCGCGTTCCAGGTGCCGCAGCAATACCAGCGCCGGGTCCTGATTTACGGTGTGCTGGGCGCCATCGTGATGCGCGCCATCATGATCAGCGCGGGCGCATGGGTGGTCAGCGAATTCAGCTGGGTGCTGTACCTGTTCGGTGCATTCCTGCTCTACACCGGCCTGCGCATGCTGGTGGCGGTGGACAAGGAGCCGGACGTGGCGAACAACCCGGTGCTGCGTTTCGCACGCAAGCACCTGAAGGTGGCCGAAGGCGACCATGGCGAGCGCTTCTTCGTCACGAAGAGTGGGGTGCGCTACGTGACGCCGCTGTTCCTGGTGCTGATCCTGATCGAGGTGACCGACCTGGTATTCGCCGTCGATTCGATCCCGGCCATTTTCGCGATCACGACCGACCCGTTCATCGTGTTCACCTCGAACATGTTCGCGATCCTGGGACTGCGCGCGCTGTACTTCCTGCTGGTGGACGTGGCCGACCGCTTCCACTTGCTCAAGTATGGCCTGGCGATGGTGCTGACCTTCATCGGTACCAAGATGCTGATCATGCCCTGGTACCACGTGCCGGTGCAGGCATCGCTGACCGTCGTGGCGGTGCTGATCGCAGGCAGCTGTATCGCCAGCGTGTTCATCACCAAGAAGGAAGAAGTGAAGTAAAAAAACAGAAGGCCCGGACAACCGGGCCTTCTTCTTTTAGCCTTACAACTAGTCTTTCAACTGGCCACGCACGCGTTCGATCGCCTTGCGCACCTGGTTCGGCGCGGTGCCACCCACGTGGTCGCGCGCGGCGACGGAACCTTCCAGCGTCAGCACCGCGAACACGTCGTCCTCGATCAGCGGCGAGAAGCCTTGCAAGGTCTCGAGCGACATTTCCGACAGGTCGACGCCGGCCTGGTCGCAGGCGCGCACCGCATGGGCCACGGCCTCGTGCGCGTCGCGGAAGGGCAGGCCCTTTTTCACGAGGTAGTCGGCCAGGTCGGTGGCCGTCGCATAGCCCTGCAGGGCCGCGGCGCGCATGTTGTCCGCCTTGACCGTGATGCCGCCGGCCATATCGGTAAAGATGCGCAGCGTGTCGAGCACGGTGTCGACGGTGTCGAACAGCGGTTCCTTGTCTTCCTGGTTGTCCTTGTTGTAGGCCAGCGGCTGGCCTTTCATCAGGGTCAGCAGCGAAGCCAGGTGACCGTACACGCGGCCGGTCTTGCCCCGCGCGAGTTCCGGCACGTCCGGGTTCTTCTTTTGCGGCATGATCGACGAGCCGGTGCAGAAGCGGTCGGCGATGTCGATGAAGCCGATGCGCGGGCTGATCCACATGACCAGTTCTTCCGACATGCGCGAGACGTGCATCATGATGAGGGAGGCGGCGGCCGTGAACTCGATCGCGAAGTCGCGGTCGGAGACGGCGTCCAGCGAGTTGTGGCAGACGTCCTCGAAGCCCAGGGTTTTTGCCACGCGCAGGCGGTCGATCGGGAAGGTGGTGCCGGCCAGGGCGGCGGCGCCCAGCGGCAGGCGGTTCACGCGGCGGCGCGCATCGAGCATGCGCTCGGCATCGCGGCCGAACATCTCGACGTAGGCCAGCATGTGGTGGCCGAAGGTGATCGGCTGGGCCACCTGCAGGTGCGTAAAGCCCGGCATGATGGTGTCGAAGTGGCGCTCGGCCACGTCCGTCAGCGCGCTGCGCAATTGATTCAACAGGGCCACCACGTCGTCGATCGCGGCGCGCACGTACAGGCGGATGTCGGTTGCGACCTGGTCGTTGCGCGAACGGCCCGTGTGCAGGCGTTTTCCCGCATCGCCAACCAGCTCGGTCAGGCGCTTTTCGATGTTCAGGTGCACGTCTTCCAGGTCGAGCAGCCACTCGAAACTGCCGGCTTCGATCTCGCTCTTGATCTGCGCCATGCCGCGCTCGATTTCGCTGCGGTCGCTTGCTGTGATGATGCCTTGCGCGGCCAGCATCTCGGCGTGCGCGAGCGAACCCTGGATGTCGAACATGGCCAGTCGCTTGTCGAAGAAGACGGAGGCCGTATAGCGTTTGACGAGGTCCGACACGGGTTCGGAGAAGCGTGCCGACCAGGCTTCGGCTTTTTTGGAGAATTGTTCGGTCATGGTGGGAGGTTCCGTTGGATTTGCTCGATTATAAACTGCCGCCGGCGTGCCTCGCCGAAGGCCCCGGCGGATGACAAGCGCGCCGAAATCGCCGATTATTCAACTGTTAACAGATTCTGATCGAGGAAAAACAATGAAACGATGGCTCAGCGTCGGCCTTGCCGCAGCGATGTGCACCGGTACGGTATCCGCCGCCCAGCAGGCGCAATCGGCGCAAGCTGTGACACCGGCGGCCCAGCCGGTACCGCAGGTGCATACTGCGCCGGCCCAGCCCACGGTGACCAAGGAAGCCGACGGCGCCTCGGTCGACAGCATCGTCGCCGCGCTCTACGACGTGATCTCCGGCCCGGCCGGCGCGCCGCGCAACTGGAACCGCATGCGCGCGCTGTTCGCACCGGACGCCAAGCTGATGGTCGTCGTGCCCAACCGCGAAGGCGGCGGCTTCGCCCTGCGCAGCATGACGGTCGAGGATTACATCAGTCGCAACATGAGTGCCTTCAATACGAGCGGCTTCTACGAGCGCGAAATCGCCCGCACGACCGATGCCTTCGGCCAGCTGGTGCACGTATTCAGCACTTATGAATTGCTGCGCTCGCCGAACGATCCCAAACCCTTCATGCGCGGAATCAACAGCATCCAGCTGGCGCACGACGGCAAGCGCTGGTGGATCGCCAACCTGGTCTGGCGCGCCGAAGATGCGGGTCTGACCTTGCCGGATCGCTACCTCCAGAGCCGCCAATAAACGCGCGGCAATCGAATCTTGACGTTTGTGCAAACGGCGTAGAATTGGCTTTTTTGCCAGATTCGCCAGTCACATGACTACCAACGACTCCAGCTTCGAGGTCAGCACCGACCAGTCGCGGCTCGACATTCCGATGATCTACCGCTTCCTCAGCGAGCAATCGAGCTGGGCGGTAGGGATCTCGCGGCCGATCGTCGAGCGCGCGATCGAAAATTCCCTGTGCTTCGGCGCCTATATCGACGGCCGTCAGATCGGCTTCGCCCGCGTCATCACCGACTTCGCGACCTTCGCCAACCTGGTCGACGTGTTTGTGGTACCGCAGTACCGTGGCCACGGCTACGGCAAGCAGCTGGTGGCCGCCGTGCTGCGCCATCCGAGCCTGCAGCGCCTGCGCCGTTTCATGCTCGCGACCACCGATGCGCAAGGTTTATACGAACGCTTCGGTTTCACCACGCCGCGCAATCCCGAGACACTGATGGAGCGTTACTTCCCGAACATTTATCTCTCCTGAGAAAGCTCAACACGGCGCCGTCCCTCTCGAATCAGGCTTAGCATTTAGCTTGAAGAGGGAGAGTGTCTTATGTGGCCGATTGCTGGTTCCGTTGCGCTTGCCGTTGCTCTGCTTACTACCCCGGCTGAAGCCGCCGAGGTGACGGCTACCAAGGGTTCGCTCGTCATCATCGGCGGCGCCCTGCGTCCCGATAACGCCGCAGTCTGGGAACGGATCGTCCAGCTTGCCGGCGGAAAAGGCGCGCGCATCGCCGTCTTTGCTTCCGCCTCCGCCAATCCCGAAAAATCCGGCGCCGCCCTGGTCGACCGGCTCAACAAATACGGCGCCAACGCCTTCTTCGTTCCGGTCGCCGTGCGCCTGACCGGCACCGACTACCAGGCCGCGGCCGACAATCCCGAACTCGCAGCCGCCGTGCGCGGCGCCAGCGGCGCATATTTCGCCGGCGGCGACCAGGCGCGCATCACGCGTGCGCTGCGCCGCCCCGACGGTTCCAACACCATGGTCCTCGACGCCCTGTGGGACCTGTACCGGCGCGGCGGCGTCATCGCCGGCACCAGTGCCGGCGCCGCCATCATGAGCAGCACCATGTTCGGCCACCCGAAGCCCGTGCTCGCCACCCTGAAACTAGGCCTGACTGACGGCCAGGAAATCACGCCCGGCCTCGGCTTCATCGGCGACGATGTCTTCGTCGACCAGCATTTATTGGTGCGCGGCCGCTTCGCACGCATGCTGCCGGCCATGCTGCAAAAGGGCTACAAGCTGGGACTCGGCATCGACGAGAACACGGCAATGATCGTGGGGCCGAATCGCGACGTCGAGGTGATCGGCTACAAGGGCGCGCTGGTGGTCGATTTGTCCGCCGCGAATGCGAAGCAGGGCGACTTCAACGTCAGCAACGTGCGCCTCAGCTACCTCGACAACGGCGACCGTTTCAATATTGCCCGCCACAGTTTTACACCCGCCCCGGATAAAGCCGACGGCCGCCTTGACCCGGCCCGGCCCTACTACCGCGAGCCGCTGTTCTCGGCCGACATCCTCGGCAATAGCACCGTGGTCGACCTGATGGGCAAACTCATCGACAGCGACCAGCCCGAAGCCATCGGCCTCACCCTCGATAGCGCCAATTCCGTGCAGCCGGACCTCGGCTTCGAATTCAAGTTCTCGCGCACGGGCGAGAGCGTCGGCTACATGTCGGCCACGACCGAGGCGTATTCGGTCTACAACGTGCGGCTCGATATCCGGCCGATCGTGGTCAAGAGGCCGTTGTACCAGTACAAATAGGCGGCAGGCTAGCGATGCGGGGACGTGCGCTGCGCGATATAGCGGTCGAATGCGGCCGGCAGTTCCTGCAAAGACAGCGCGCCGCTGGTCTCGCCCGCGGGCGCCACGATGCGGATTTCGCCTACCCGCGTTTCGACATCGAATTCGCCCAGGGCCTGGTCGAGAAACAGGTAGGCCAGCGAACGATAGGTGTCGTGTTCCGCCGCGTCGTAGCCGGGGATCATGATCGTGATACCGGCTTTGTCGCCTTGGGCGTGCAGCAAGACCATCACCGTCGCCGCCTTGATCTTCCTGTCGCCGTATCCGATGTCCATGGGCACGCGCCGTGGCCGGTATTTGACGATGATCCAGTTCTGCAAGGCCGGCGCTGCAGCGTACAGCGCTTCGACCTTGGGAAACGCAGCGCGGATGCCGTCGGCGCTGATGACGAACTCGCGCTTGCCGTTCTGCTTGGGACCGAATTCGAATACCAGGTCGGGATCCACCTTGTGCATCGCCCGCTGGAGGCGATCGAAGATCCGTTCCTGGTCGCGCTCGAAATCGAACAACATCGACTCGTTGGCCTGGAACCAGGTCCAGAATTCCTGTTCCGGCGTCGTCGCGGCGCGTGCTGGGAGCGCTGCAGTCAGCGCCAGCAGCATGACCTGGAAAATTCGCTTCATCTGTATCCGATGTTTGATTGGGTGCTGAACATGATAGAGGGCGATTTGCAAACACAAATCCTGGCCTGAAGCCGGGCCGCCTGAGCCGGCGCTGTTCACAGGCAGCGCGGCCGGATGTCCTCGCGCAGTAGTTTCTGCTGCGCCTCGGCCGTCCGCACGTTCGGATCGTGGCCGGCGCGCGGCACCAGCACCAGCTTTTTCACGGGCGCCCTGATCGCATCGTAGTAGCGCTGGGTGACGGCCTGCGTGGTCAGCAGGTCTTCGGTCCCTTGCACCAGGTAGACCGGCAGTTTGAAGTCGGTGCCGAGTTTATATAAGTCGATCGTGGATGCCATGCCGTCGTCCTGCATGCCGACGAACTGGATGAAGGAATAATCTTCGCCGCCTTCGTAGTCGGCCAGGGCCTGCGGCGTTGCGTACAGCGCGCCCGGCGCCATCCAGGCCTTGGGCATCGGCTCGGTACGCAGCGCTTCGTACTTGCGCATGGCGCGGCGTTCGATGCCGAAGGAGCGCGGGTTCTTCCAGGGTGGCGGGCCGAGCGCTTCGATGGTCGATACCGTTGCCGTGTCACCGGCCGCGCGCGCCAGTTCGAGCAGCCTGGCGTGGCCGTCGGTGTTCTGGTGGTGGCCGACGAATTGCGCCGTGCCGAGGTAGGCGCAGAACTGGTCCGGATCGGCCTTGGCCATGTTCACCGCCAGCACCGAGCCCCAGGAGCCGCCCATCAGGATCAGCTTGCGCTTGCCGAGCCGTTCGCGCACGTGGCGCGCCACGGCCAGGCCGTCGTCGCGCAAGCCCTCGACGGTTAGCTTGTCGTCCTCGCCTGGCTTGTTGCGGCCATAGGTCATGCCAGCGCCGCGCTGGTCCCAGTGCACGACCGTGAAGTCCTTGCGCCAGGCGGCGTCGGGGCCGTTCGCGTACAGGCTTTGCGGATTGCCCGGCCCGCCGTGGGCGATCAGGATGACCGGATTGGCGCAGCTGTCGCCCTGCATCGTGACCCATTGCTCGATGCCGTTGATGCGTACAAAACCCTGCTCGTCGACGCGTTGTCCTGGTGACGTGCATGCCTGCGCCATGCAGGCGAAGGGAAGGGCCAGCAGGGCGCCGGCGAGGAGTTGCAGGGTACGCATCGGGACTCCAAATCTTGTCGTTCAGTAATCATCGGTGGACGCTGCACCGGCGTCAACAAGAATCGGGTATGCATCGGCGCTGTCCGGAATCGCCTGTGTCAGGATTACAATGCCGGGATTCGTTTTCTCGAGGACTCCCTATGCTTCGTACTCTTTCGCGCCTGCTCGTTGCTGCCTCCCTGCTGGCATCCGGGCTGGCACAGGCTGCGCAACCGGCTACCATCCGCGTCGACTACACCCACAGCGGCAATGCGCTCTCGGACAGCTACGCGCTGGAGCAGGTGCTGGTCGAGCCGCTGCCCTGGCCGGGCGACACCGCGCGCAGTTTCGACGACACGAACCGCGGCCAGAACCGGGTCGAGGTGGCCGATGCGAAGACGGGAGACCTGCTGTATTCGCGCGACTTTTCGACCATCTTCGGCGAGTGGCGCACGACCGACGAGGCCAACAAGATCAGCCGCAGTTTTCACGAGTCCGTGCGCTTTCCGAAGCCGGATCGCCCGGTGCGCGTGCGCATCCTGAAGCGCGACGAGAGGAATGCGTTTTCGGTGGCCTGGAGCGTGGAGATCGATACCGATGCGCCCGACGTGGTGAGGAAGCAGCCGCCGGCACCGGCCACGCCGATCCCGGTGAAAGTCAGCGGCCCATCGCCGCAGAAGGTCGACCTGCTGATCCTGGGCGACGGCTACACCGCGGCCGACATGAAGAAGTTCGAGGCGGATGCGCGGCGCCTGTCGCAGCACCTGTTCACGGTCTCGCCTTTTAAAGAGCGCGCGAATGACTTCAACGTCTGGGCGCTGGCCGTTCCGACCGTCGAATCGGGCGTCTCGCGCCCCTCGACCGGCGTGCACCATGCCTCCAGGCTGGGCACGCGCTACGATATCTTCGGCAGCGAACGCTACGTGCTCACGCTCGACAACCGCGCGCTGCGCGACATCGCCCAGTACGCGCCCTACGAATTCATCGAGATCCTCGTGAACAACGAGACTTATGGCGGTGGCGGCATCTTCGGCCAGTTCAGCACCGCGGCGGCATCCAACGAATGGGCGAACTACCTGTTCGTGCACGAGTTCGGCCACCACTTCGCCGGCCTGGCCGACGAGTACTACACCTCGCCGGTGGCGTATGCGGCCAGCAGCACGCGCATGGAACCGTGGGAGCCGAATGCGACGGCCCTGCGCGACCCGTCGAAACTGAAATGGGCGAAGCACGTGAAGGCGGGCACGCCGCTGCCGACGCCATGGCCGAAGGCGGAGTACGAAGAATACTCGCGCGCCTACCAGAAGCGGCGCGCCGCGCTGCGTGCCGAGAACCGTCCGGAAAGCGAAATGAATGCGCTGTTCAGGGAAGACCTGGCGCGTACCAGAGCGCTGTTCGAGAAGCAGCCGCACCGCCACACGATTGGTGCCTTCGAGGGGGCCAACTACGAGGCCAAGGGTTACTACCGGCCGGCGATGCAATGCATCATGTTCGACCGCAGCGAGGCGTTTTGCCCCGTGTGCCAGGATGGGATCACGGACATCATCGACTTGTATGCGGGGGCGGCGGCACGCTAAAAACCGCTTGATGTTGCGCAACAACGGTCTGTGTGATGGCGAACAGACCCGTTGTGCATGGAGGCATATTCTGGGCTCGTCGTTAATAAAAAGTTAAACAAGCGGGAGAGAACCCGCACCCACCATATGCATCGAAAGGACAACATCATGAACAAACTGCTCGCCACCCTGATCGCCGGTTTCGTCGCCACCAGCGCCTATGCGCAGACCGCCACCACGACCACGACGACGACCACGGCGCCGGTCACGACCACCGCCAACACCGAAGCCGTCGTGAAGGCTGAAGCCCGCGCCGAAGCCGACGTCGCCAAGGCCGAAGCGAAGGAAATGAAGACGGCCGCCAAGGCCGACGAGAAAGCCGCCAAGGCCGTCGCCGACGCGCAGGAAAAGAAAGCCAAGGCCCACGCCAAGGCCGTGAAGGCGCATGCCAACGCCGCCGAAAAGGTCAGCAAGGCCGATCCGGAAGACCGCGCCAAGGCGCTGGCCAAGGCCGAAGAGAAGGTGTCGGAAGCGAACCTGAAGGCCGAGAAGACCATGATCAAGGCCGACGAAAAGGCGCTCAAGGAGCAGGTCGACGCAGCGGCCGACAAGGCACAGGCAGCGGCCAAGACCGAACAGGTGCGTGCCGAGGCGATGGCCGATGTGCACAAGGCGGCGGCCAAGAAGTAATTTGATTTGATGCCATGAAAAATGCCGGCGTGAAGCCGGCATTTTTTTGATCACACGGTAACGCAACCGTAGGGTGGACGGGTCCCCCGTCCACGCGTTCAACGCACGGATGCAAACCGCGCGTGGCATTTTAACGGTGCTTGGACGCGTGGACGGCAAGCCGTCCACCCTACATCACTCGCCCGTCGAACGCATCGCCAGGTCCGTCGCCTTCAGCTTCTGCGACAGTGGCTTGCCTTTGCGCGCGCGCTTGCCGAAGTGCGGTTCCAGGCCCGATGCGTACAGCTCCACCGTGCGCGGCTTGGAGCCGGCCCAGGTGCCGATCACGTTCACGCCTTTCTGGCTGATCGGCTGCGCGGCCAGCAGCTTCTCTTTCGGCTCGAGTTCCATCAGCGTCACGCCGCGGCCGCCGTTGGTCAGCACCTTCATTTCGTCGATGCCGAACACCAGCACGCGGCCCTTCTCGGAGAGGCAGGCGATCGCGCCGGCCGCGTCGGAGACGATCCGCGGTGGCAGCGGCAGGGCGCCGTCGTCCAGCGTGATGAAGGATTTACCACCCTTCAGGCGGCTGACCATGTCGCCGGCCTTGGCGATGAAGCCGAAGCCGTTGCTGGTCGCCAGCAGCAGTCGCGTGTCGGCGGTGCCGGCGAAGTAGTGCAGCAGCCGCACGCCGCCGGACAGATCGACCAGGGTCGTGATCGGCACGCCGTCGCCGCGCGCACCCGGCAGGGCGGCCACCGGCACCGAATACGTCTTGCCGTTGTCGCCGATGCCGACCAGCGAGTCGACCGTGCGGCACTCGAAGGCGTTGAGGAGCGAATCGCCCGGCTTGAAGGTGAACTGCGCCGGGTCGTGGCCGATGCCGGTACGCGCGCGCACCCAGCCCTTCTCGGAGATGATCACGGTGACCGGTTCGTCGATGATCTTCTGTTCTGCAACCGCCTTCTGCGCCTCTTCGATCAAGGTGCGCCGCGCGTCGCCGAACTGTTTCGCATCGGCTTCGATCTCGCGGATGATCGTGCGCTTCATCGTCGACGGATTGGCCAGGATGTCTTCCAGCTTTTCCTTCTCTCCGCGCAGCTGCGACAGCTCCTGCTCGATCTTGATCGCCTCCAAGCGCGCCAGCTGGCGCAGGCGGATCTCGAGGATGTCTTCGGCCTGGCGTTCGGACAGATTGAATTCCGCGATCAGGGCCGCCTTCGGCTCGTCCGAATTGCGGATGATGGCGATCACCTTGTCGATGTTCAGGAGGACGATCTCGCGGCCTTCCAGGATGTGGATGCGGTCATTGACCTTGCCCAGTCGGTGCTCGGTACGGCGGCGCACCGTGGTGAATCGATAGTCGATCCATTCCTGGATGATTTCGTTCAGCCCCTTCTGGCGTGGACGGCCGTCGCCGCCGATCATCACCAGGTTGATCGGCGCCGAGGTCTCGAGCGAGGTATGCGCCAGCAGCAGGAGCATGAATTCGTTCTGGTCCTGGTTCTTCGACTTCGGCTCGAACACCAGGCGCACCGGCGCTTCGCGGCCGGATTCGTCGCGCATCGTGTCGAGCGAGTTCAGGATCGTCTGCTTCAGCGCGATCTGTTCCGGGGTGAGCGTCTTCTTGCCCAGCTTGACCTTCGGGTTGGTCAGCTCTTCGATTTCCTGCTGCACTTTCGCGGCCGAGGTGCCCGGCGGGAGTTCCGTCACCACTGCTTGCCATTGGCCGCGCGCCAGCTCCTCGATCTTCCAGCGCGCGCGCACCTTCATCGAACCGCGGCCGCTGGCGTACATGTCGGCGATCTGCGACGCCGGGGTGATGATCTGGCCGCCGCCCGGGAAGTCCGGACCCGGCATCAGGGTGATCAGTTCCGCATTCGAGATCTTCGGGTTGCGGATCATGGCGACGGTGGCGTCGGCCACTTCGCGCAGGTTGTGCGAGGGGATCTCGGTGGCCAGGCCGACCGCGATGCCGGAGGCGCCGTTCAAAAGAACCATCGGCAGGCGCGCCGGCAAGGTGCGCGGCTCCAGCGTGGAACCGTCGTAGTTCGGCTGGAAGTCGACGGTGCCCATGTCGATTTCGTCCAATAACAGGCGCGAAATCGGGGTCAGGCGGGCTTCCGTATAACGCATCGCCGCGGCGCCGTCGCCGTCGCGCGAGCCGAAGTTGCCCTGGCCGTCGATCAGCGGATAGCGCAGCGAGAAGTCCTGGGCCATGCGCACGAGGGCGTCGTAGACCGACTGGTCGCCGTGCGGGTGCAGCTTACCGAGCACGTCGCCGACCACGGCGGCCGATTTGCGGGGCTTCGCGGTCGGGCCGAGGCCCAGTTCATTCATCGCGTACAGGATGCGGCGCTGGACCGGCTTCTGGCCGTCGGAGACGTCGGGCAGGGCGCGGCCCTTGACGACCGAGACCGCGTAGTCGAGGTAGGCGCGTTCGGCGAAGGTCGACAGGGTCAGCGTTTCGATGTCGTCGCTTGGCTCGGCAGCTTGTTCGAAGAGGTTTGCTTGCGTAGTCATATTCAGTCTTTTGTTCGATTCATTTGACGTTGTACCGCGTGCGCACAAGTGCGCACCCTACGTAGGGGTGGGCGAGGCCAATGGCCTCGACTACGGTTTCATCGCGCATTCATGCGCACGCGGTTTCGTGCGGTTAAACACCGCAAACCATCAAATATCCGCTTCGGTTTCGTTCCCGTGTTCCTCGATCCACGCGCGGCGGGCGGCGGCTTCGCCTTTACCCATCAGCATATTGAAGCGCGCGCTGGACTCGCCGTGGTCGAAGCCGCCCAGGGCCACCGGCAGCAGGCGCCGGGTATCCGGGTTCATGGTCGTTTCCCACAGCTGCTCGGCGTTCATCTCGCCCAGGCCCTTGAAACGGGAGATGTTCCAGCTGCCTTCCTTGAGGCCGTCCTTTTTCAGCTTGTCCTCGATCGCCAGCAGTTCGCCGTCGTCCAGCGCGTACAGCTTCTGCAGCGGCTTCTTGCCGCGCGGCGGGACGTCGACGCGGTACAGCGGCGGACGCGCCACGCAGATGTGGCCGTGCTTGAACAGGGCAGGGAAGTGCTTGAAGAACAGGGTCAGCAGCAGGACCTGGATGTGCGAGCCGTCGACGTCCGCGTCCGACAGGATGCAGATCTTGCCGTAGCGGAGTCCCGACAGGTCAGGCGAATCGCCCTGCGAGTGCGGATCGACGCCAATCGCCACCGAAATGTCGTGGATCTCGTTGTTCGCGAACAGGCGGTCGCGGTCGGTTTCCCAGGTGTTCAGCACCTTGCCGCGCAGCGGCAAAATCGCCTGGAATTCCTTGTCGCGGCCCATTTTCGCGGAACCGCCCGCCGAGTCGCCCTCGACCAGGAACAGCTCGTTGCGCGTGATGTCCGAGGATTCGCAGTCGGTCAGCTTGCCCGGCAACACGGCCACGCCCGAGGATTTCTTCTTCTCGACTTTTTGCAGCGAGCGCATGCGCGACTGCGCCTGCTTGATGACCAGGTCGGCCAGCTTCTTGCCGTGCTCGACGTGCTGGTTCAGCCAGAGTTCGAGCGGCGGTTTCGTGAAGGTCGACACCAGTTTTACCGCATCGCGCGAGTTCAGGCGTTCCTTGGTCTGGCCCTGGAATTGCGGGTCCAGCACTTTCGCGGACAGCACGAAGGAGACGCGGGCGAACACGTCTTCCGGCAGCAGCTTGACGCCTTTCGGGAGCAGGCCGTGCAGTTCGACGAAGCCCTTCACGGCGCCATACAAGCCGTCGCGCAGGCCGGACTCGTGCGAGCCGCCGCTTGGCGTCGGGATCAGGTTGACGTAGGACTCGCGCACCAGGCCGCCTTCCTCGTTCCATGCCACGACCCAGGCCGCGCCTTCGCCTTCGGCAAAGGCTTCGTCGCCGGCCGGGGCGTACTGCGCGCCTTCGAACAGCGGGATCACGGTCTGGCCGCTCGAGGTTTGCGCCATCGCTTCGGTGAGGTAGCCGCGCAGGCCTTCGTCGTAGCGCCAGGTCTGGACGTCGCCGGTTTTCGCGTTGGTCAGCGTGACGGTCACGCCCGGCAGCAGCACGGCCTTGGAGCGCAGCAGGCGCACCAGTTCCGTCATCGGGATGTTCGGGGTGTCGAAATATTTACCGTCCGGCCAGGCGGTGACGCGGGTGCCGTTCTTCTTGCCGCCGCGCTCGAAAGGCACGGACGTCAGGGGCTCGATCACTTCACCGTCAGCGAAGACCAGGTTGTGGATGCCGTTACCGTCCTCGTCCTTGCGCCAGACGGTAATTTCGAGGCGCTTCGACAGCGCGTTGGTGACGGACACGCCGACACCGTGCAGGCCGCCCGAGAAGGCATAGGCGCCGCCCGAACCCTTGTCGAACTTGCCGCCGGCGTGCAGGCGGGTGAACACGATTTCGACCGTGGACACGCCTTCTTCCGGGTGGATGCCGACCGGGATGCCGCGGCCGTCGTCCTCGACGGTCACGGAACCGTCGACGTTCAGGGTCACGCCGATGTTGCTGCAGTAGCCGCCCAGCGCCTCGTCGGAGGCGTTGTCGATCACTTCCTGGATGATGTGCAGCGGGTTCTCGGTCCGGGTGTACATGCCCGGACGCTGCTTCACGGGCTCGAGTCCTTTCAGGACGCGGATGGATGATTCGCTGTAATCGGGTGCGGGTTTCTTGGTTGCCATGCTGATCAGTGTTTTATCGAAAGCCTGCGCATTCTATATCTTGTCGGGAGGAAAAAGCAGGAGGGGCCGCTTGCAAATGCGCGGATTGTTCTTGTCAACGCGTGGAAACGTGACTAGATTGGTACGCAAGCTTGCTACGTCAAGCGGCCCCGAGAACCGTTGAGCGGAAGGCATTCATAGAGACTACTACTGTACATGCATACAGTAATAATCGCAAGACTTGCCATCTTACCGCAGTCCGCCACACAACAGCTTTCAGGTCGCAGCCGTCGCAGGCACCGGATGATCATCATGCATGCACAAAAAACACCGACTGCAGTCAGACTGCTCGGCTTCTCGCCCTGTGCCACTGCGCACCTGGCGAGCTTGCTGGCCGGGGCGCCCCGCTCCGGACCGCTGTATGCCTGCCTGCACGAGGACAGCCTGCAGGAACCCGACATCGTCCTGGCCGACGGCACCAGCCCGGCGGCCCTGGCCTGGCTCGACGGCATGCGCTGTCCGCCGCCGGCCCTGGTCATCGGCGGCATGGCCCGCGCCAGCTACACGCAGCTGTCGCCACCCTTCGAACCCGACGAACTGTACGCCTGCATGGCCAAGCTGCTGGCCGAACGGCACCGTGCGCTGGCGCTGCTCAGCGCGCGCGGCGAACCGCTGCTGGCGGAGCGCCGGCGCCGTCCCAGGCTCGGACCGGATGCCGGCTGCCCCTCGGAACGCCAGCCGCCGCGCGACGGCAAGGTGCTGATCGTCGACAAGGGCGGCGCCTTCCGCGATCACCTGGCCGGCCTGGTGGGACCGAGCCGCCTGGCGATCGCCTGGACCGACAGCGCGCCGATGGCGGTGCGCCTGTGCGACGAGACGCCGGTCTCGGTGGCGATGATCAACACCGCCGCGCCCGGGATCGACCCCTATGGCTTGAGCCGGGACATCAAGGCCCAGCAAGGTGCGGAGAAGACGGCCGTGGTGCTGCTGGTCGGCCGCACTTTTACCTATGACAGCACGCTGGCGCACGGCGCCGGGGTGCGCGGGCTGCTCGACAAGCCGGTCGGCGACCGCAGCCTGGTCTGCATGCTGCAGCGGCTGACGTCATTGCCGGAGATGCCGGCGTGATCTGAACTCATCCGGTGTCACTTTGTTACAACTTCGAATCGTGCGCGGCAGTGACGGGGCTATATTGGTCCCATGGCAGACGAACAAGTGAAGCAGCGCGGCGAAGCGCCCGGTCCGCCGCAGGAAAACCGTACTGAAACCCCGCAGCGCATTCCCGATCGCCGCGCGGGCAATGGCGCGCCGCGTTACCAGCGTCCCGGCGATACGCCCTTCGCCCTGGCCGGACGCGTCCTGAGTTCGCGCTGGCGCGCGCTGCGCGACCGCTTCAGCCGCGACTTCATGCGCCGCACCCTGCGCATCGGCGTCTCGGCCCGTATTTTTCATCCCGAACCCGGCGCCACCGGCCTGCGCAGCAAGAACCTGCAATACCTGGAAGAGTCGATTGCCCAGTGGGTGATGTCGCGCGACGTGCTGGTGTTCATGATTCCGACGGTGAACACGAACGGCCTGCTTCACCCCAGCAACATCACCCTGCGCCACTACGCGCGCCACCTGGATGGCCTGGTGCTGCAGGGAGGCGCCGACGTGTCGCCGCAGACCTATTCCGAATCGCCCACCCGCCCCGAATGGAGCGGCGACCGCGCCCGCGACCTGTATGAACTGGAACTGCTGCACGAATTCGTCGAGGCCGGCAAACCGGTGCTGGGCGTCTGCCGCGGCTGCCAGCTGATCAACGTGGCCTTCGGCGGCACCCTGTACCAGGACGTGGCGACCAATGTGCCGGCCGCGCTGGCCCACGTGCACACCGACTACGACGCCCATCGCCACGCGATCGAATTCCCGCCGGGTTCCTCGCTGGGCCGCATGTTCCCGAACGCGCAGAGGCCGATCGTCAATTCCATCCACCACCAGGCGGTCAAGGAACTGGGGCGCGACATCCGCATCGAGGCCATGTCCTATCCGGACGGGATCGTCGAGGCGATCCGCTACGACAAGGCCGATTTCGTGATGGGCTTGCAGTGGCACCCGGAATTTCACCGCGCCGGCGGGACCGACCTGCTCGACTGCACGCCGGTGCTGGACGAGTTTTTACGGGCGGCGCGCGAGACACGCTTGTAAACCGCTTGCATCGCTCATCCCTCTTGATCATAATGAGAATCATTCTCATTCACGACATGATTGAAAAGGGACTGCCATGCACCATCCACTTACCGAGAACGCGACGGCCTCGCCCATGCCCCAGCGCGACGCTGTCATGCTCGCCTCCGTGCTGCACCTGATGTCCCACTACACGGCGCGCGACGAGAAGGACAAACCCTGCGTGCGCCTGGCCTCGGTGATCGAGCGCCATCTGTGCGCGCTGTCGCGGCTGCCCGACCTCGATCCCGTGCTGCGCGCGACCTGCGAGCAGCTGTGCGAACGCTGGGCGGCGCTGGTGGACGAGGCGATGCCGCGGCCGGTCAAGCGCAATTTCATCGAGCGGATCATGCGCACGAGCAGAGTAAGCCCGGCGTAATAGGGTTTTGTAGTTGTAGGGTGGGCAGCAATCAGTCCACCGGACTGATTGCGCCCACGCGGTACGGCAGGTGAACAATCGAAGAGCACGAGAAGGACAGGTACCGAAATGTAAGGTCCGTTTCGATTGATCATCCGTACCATACCGCGTGGGCATGAATGCCCACCCTTGTATCTTGATCGAGTTGGTGGTTAGCTATCACCAGCAGAGGTGAAGACCAGCTTGGGCCCACCCTTAAGGCTCGACCTTGGAAGGTAGATCAAGCCCTTCACCTCGTTCCCACACCA
>NZ_PPXQ01000010.1 GCF_004798585.1 Massilia sp. Mn16-1_5 | reverse complement strand
GGGCTCTTCCAAGTGTTTTTCTGCGACCGCGAGGTCACCCAAATCAACCTTAGAACCAGCTAGAATCTAACCCGGCAGTGTCACCTATGTGTCTAGACACCTGTTACCTATGTGTCTGTGCTATACAGAGAGCCCACCCTACGAACCGCGGTGCCTTATGCCGTGACCGTAATCCCGCCCGGCACCAACACCGGCTTGTTGCGACGGCCATAACGGTCCATGAACAGGCCTTCCAGGCCAATCTCCGGCTGGCGGCCCGAGACCATGTCGGCCAGCACGCGGCCCGAGCCGCAGGCCATGGTCCAGCCCAGGGTGCCGTGTCCCGTGTTCAGGAACAGGTTGCGGTACGGCGTCGGGCCGACAACGGGCGTGCCGTCCGGCGTCATCGGACGCAGGCCACACCAGAACTCGGCCTTCGACACGTCGCCGCCGCGCGGGAACAGGTCGGTGACCGAGTGTTCCAGCGTGTCGCGGCGCGCCTGGTGCAGGCGCAGGTCGTAGCCGGCCAGTTCGGCCGTGCCGCCGACGCGAATGCGGTCGCCGAGGCGCGTGATGGCGACCTTGAAGGTCTCGTCCATCACGGTCGATTCCGGCGCGCCGGCGGCGTCCGTGATCGGCACGGTGATCGAATAGCCCTTCACCGGATACACCGGGATGTGGATGCCGATCTGCTTCAGCACGAAGGGCGAATAGCTGCCCAGCGCCAGCACGAAGGAATCGGCCTTCAGTTCGCCCTGCGAAGTGACCACGCCGGTGACCCTGTCGCCTTCGACGGCCAGGCGCTTGATCTCGACGCCGTGGCGGAATTTCACGCCCAGCGCTTTCGCCATCTCGGCCAGCTTCTGGGTGAACTTGAAGCAGTCGCCGGTCTCGTCGTTCGGCAGCAGCAGGCCGCCGACGAACTTGCCGCGCACGTTTTTCAGCGCCGGCTCGTAGGCTTCGCAGCCGGCCGGATCCAGCACTTTATAGGGCACGCCGTACTGCTCGAGGACGGCGATGTCGGTCGCGGCGCCATCGAGCTGCTTCTGGGTGCGGAACAGCTGCAGGGTGCCCTGGCTGCGCTCGTCGTAGGCGATGCCGGTGTCGCGGCGCAATTGGACCAGTACGTCGCGGCTGTACTCGGCCAGGCGCACCATGCGGCCCTTGTTGATGGCATAGCTCTTGTGATTGCAGTTGGCCAGCATCGAGATCATCCAGCGCCACTGGTTCGGATCGAGCTGCGGCCGCACGACCAGCGGGCTGTGCTGCATCATCAGCCACTTGACGGCTTTCGCCGGCACGCCGGGACCGGCCCACGGGGACGCGTAGCCGGGCGAGATTTCGCCGGCGTTGCCATAACTCGTTTCCATGCCGGCGGCCGGCTGGCGGTCGACGACCGTGACGTCGTGCCCGGCCTGGGCCAGGTAATACGCCGTGGTGGTGCCGATGACACCACTACCCAAGACGATGATTTTCACAAGGAGTCCTTCAACAGATTGGTTGACTGCTTTTCTTACCCGGCATAGCGCAGCTGATCGAGCCACGCCAGCAGGGGGATGGTTGCGGGCAGCAGCGGGGTAAGGCCGACTGTCCCTTGCCACGCAAAGGCCTGGCCTTCCAGGCTTTGCGGTTCGCCGCGCCAGTCGCGGCTGATATAAAAATGGAGCCGCACATGGGCGTGCGCGTAGACGTGTTCGACGCAGCACCAGGGCTCGGCGCTGACGATGTGCACGCCCAGTTCCTCGACGAATTCGCGCTGCAGGGCGTGGAAGATGTCCTCGCCCGCCTCGACTTTACCGCCCGGGAATTCCCAGTAGCCCGCATAGGGTTTACCGTCGGGGCGCTGGCCGAGCAGCACGTCGCCGTTCGGGCGCATCAGGATGCCGACCGCCACATCGATCGGGCGGGCTGTCGTGTGCTGCATTGCTGGTCCGTCCGGAAAATCCGATATTGTACGCCAGGCTGATGCTTAAGGCATGGGCAGCGTTGCAACAGGCGTTACAAAAATGAGGGGCGAGATAACCGTAGCGAATGGGTCTCGTAGGGTGGGCATTCATGCCCACGCCGTATGGCACGATGACGATGTCGAAACGTCATTTCGATTTGCACACGCCGCACCGCGTGGGCATGAATGCCCACCCTACATGGCGAGTTTCCCGGCGTAGTCTTTGGCGAACTGCCAGGCGACGCGGCCCGAGCGCGAGCCGCGTCCAAGCGCCCACTGCAGCGCCTCGCCGCGTGCCATCTCGATCTGCTCCGGCGTGCAACCAAAACTGGCAAGCCAGTGCGCCACGATGCCCAGATAATCGTCCTGCTTGAACGGATAGAAGGACAGCCACACCCCGAACCGTTCCGACAGCGAGATCTTTTCTTCGACCGCCTCGCCCGGATGCAGCTCGCCGTCGTCGGCGTGCCGGTAGCCCGTGTTGTCCGACATTTTCTCGGGCATCAGGTGGCGCCGGTTCGAGGTGGCGTAGATCAGGACGTTGTCCGACTGGGTGGCAACGCTGCCGTCCAGCGCCACCTTCAATGCCTTGTAGCCGGCTTCCCCTTCCTCGAACGAGAGGTCGTCGCAGAAGATGACGAAGCGCTCAGGCCGGCTCGCGACCAGGTCGACGATGTCGGGCAGGTCGGCCAGATCCGCCTTGTCGACCTCGATCAGGCGCAGGCCCTGCTCGGCAAAGCCGTTCAGGCAAGCCTTGATCAGCGAGGACTTGCCGGTGCCGCGCGCACCGGTGAGCAGCACGTTGTTGGCCGGCCGGCGCGCCACGAACTGGCGCGTGTTCTGCTCGATCGCGCGCTTTTGCAGCTCGACGTGCTGCAAATCGTCGAAGCCAATGGTCGACGCATGCCGCACCGGCTGCAGCCAGCCGCCGCCCGTGCTGCCCGGACGCCGGCGCCAGCGGAAGGCGAACGCTTGCTTGAAATCCGACTCGCGCGGCGCCGGCGGCAGCACCGCCTCGACCCGCGCCAGGACGGCTTCGGCACGGTGCAGGAACTGTTCGAGCGGCGTCATACAGCCTTACGAACGGTAGTCGGCGTTGATGCTGACGTAGTCGTGCGACAGGTCGCAGGTCCAGACGGTGGCGCTGGCCTCGCCGCGCGCCAGGGTCACGCGCACGGTGATTTCGGCCTGCTTCATCACGCGCTGGCCGTCCGCTTCCTGGTAGTCCGGGTTGCGGCCGCCGGCCTTGGCCACCCAGACGTCGTCCAGGTAGAGGTCGAGCTTGGTCACGTCCAGGTCGTCGACGCCGGCGTAGCCGACGGCGGCCAGGATGCGGCCCAGGTTCGGGTCCGAAGCAAAGAAGGCGGTCTTCACCAGCGGCGAGTGGGCGATCGCGTAGGCGATCTTGCGGCACTCTTCCAGCGAACGGCCCTGCTCCACCGTGATGGTGATGAACTTGGTCGCGCCTTCGCCATCGCGGATGATCTGCTGCGCCAGGTTGCGCGAAATATCGGTCACCGCGTCGCGCAGCGCTTCATAGTCCGCGCCCGCCGCTTCGTTGACGACCAGGCTGCCGGCGCCGGTGGCGATCAGCATGAAGGAATCGTTGGTCGAGGTGTCGCCGTCGATGGTGATGCTGTTGAAGGAGCGGTCGGCTGCGTACTTTACCAGCTCGTCCAGCACCGGCTGCGCCACTTTCGCGTCGAAGGCCAGGTAACCCAGCATGGTCGCCATGTTCGGCTTGATCATGCCGGCGCCCTTGCTGATGCCGGTCATGGTGACCTGGTGGCCGCCGATGGTGACCGTACGCGAGGCCGCCTTCGGCTGGGTATCGGTGGTCATGATCGCTTCGGCGGCGTTGAACCAGTTGTCGGCGGTGAGGTTGGCCACGGCTTGCGGCAGGCTGGCGACGATCTTCGCGATCGGCAGCGGCTCCAGGATCACGCCGGTCGAGAACGGCAGTACCTGCTGCGCATCGCAGCCGAGCAGCTTCGCCACTTCGGCGCAGGTGGCCTGGGCGTTGGCCAGGCCCGGCTCGCCGGTACCGGCGTTCGCATTGCCGGTGTTGACGACCAGCGCACGGATCGGCTTGCCGCCGCTTTGCACGGCCGCCAGGTTCGCCTTGCTGACCTGGACCGGCGCCGCGCAGAAGCGGTTCAGGGTGAACACGCCGGAAACGGTCGCGCCTTCGGCCAGCCGCATCACCAGCACATCCTTGCGGTTGGGCTTCTTGATGCCGGCTTGGGCAAAACCGATGTCGATGCCGGCAACCGGTTTCAGGTCGGCGGCGACGGGCAGAGGGGAATTCACGGCCATGGTGGTCTCAATGGAAAGATTTCGAATCCGATATTGTACTGCGCACGGGCGGAGACGGGCGCAGGACGCATGCCGCGGCTGGTTTCAGCTTTCTCATAGGCATGAAGACCTGTCGAAACAGATGGGTGACTTTCTATCGAGCATCATTGATAATTAGAAACTTGATAACTAGAAGGTCTACCGTGAAACTTGCCTTGATGCGCCGCGCAATCGCGGCATCCCTGCTGCTGGCGTCCTTCGCCTGCGCCGCCGACGACGCGCCGAAACGGCCCCGTCCCGCACCGCCCCTGGGCGTGCAGGCCTTCACCGCAGCCGCACACGAGATGCAGAATGCGATGGTCGCCGGCGCCGACCTCACGCGCAACTTCGACCGGCTGGTCGATTTCCAGCATACGCCCGAGACCGCGAAGCTGCTGGCCGACGCCTTCGGCAATGAGCGTCCGTGGTCGGTCGAAAAACGCGGCAGCGAGCAGGGCAAGACCAGCTATCGCTTCCTGCTGGCCCCGCTGCACACCACCACGGCCGCCGGCAATACGCTCGTGTGGGACGCCTTCCCGATCGACTTCCGGGTCGACAATGCCGCCAAGTCCGTCGACTACCGCGGCAGCTGGCCCTCGCTCTCTTTCGAGGACAAGGAGGCCCGCGTGACGTTGCGCGACGGCTCGCTCTCGGGCAAGCAGCGCCGCGGCGGCGGCGATGTGTGGTACGGCACGCTGCGCGGCGATCTCGCCAGCATGCAGTTCGAGCACAAGACCAGCAACATGTCCCTCCTGATGCGCGAGCTGTGGATCGACGGCCGCGTCGACGAACGTCCGCGCACGGTCGACATGCACTACGGCTTCGGGATCAAGGCCATCGAGATCGCGGGCGAACGCATCGACAACTTCAAGATGAACACGCGCTTCCTGAACATCGAGAAGGCGGCCATGGTGGCGATGCGCGCGGCCGAAAAGAAGATGAGCGCACAGAAGGTGGCGGCGAGCGACAACCTGAACGTCATGATGCCCTTCTTCAAGCAGCTGATGCGCGGCGCCGCGAAGAACAAGACCGCGCTGGTGATCGACGAAATGAGCGTCGGCTACCACGGACACCGGGCCTTGCTGCGCGGGCGCGTCAGCTTCGGGCCGGGCGCCGACCGCGCCGACCTCGAGACCCTGGCCAAGCGCATCGATGCGCGCTTCACCGTCAAGGTTCCGCTGGCCCTGGTGCGTGAAGTCGCCACGGTGGTCGTGCGCCAGCAGATGGCGGCCGCGGCCAAGGCCCAGCCGCAAGCCCAACCGCAGGATGCCGCCGCCCTCGCCGCGTCGGCCACCGACGCCATCGTCGGCAAGATGCTCGCCAACGGCTATGCGCGCCTGGAAGACGATGCGCTGGTCTCCACCATCGAGTTCAGCAAAGGTGTCCTGCGCGTCAACGGCAAGCAGGTCGAGCTGCCGAAGCCGCCGAAGGCCCCCGTGCCGGCGAATGCGGCCAGTTTCATGCAGTCGCGCCGGATTGCCGACTCGTGCACGCTGCCTGACTACCCGGCTGAAGTCGTGGCCGAGGACAGTGCGCTCGCGCTGACGCTGGACTACGTCGTCGGTCCGGACGGCGCACTGCGCGATATGAAACTGGCCCAGTCGAGCGGCTTGCGCGACTACGATCGCGCCGTGATGGCCGCGTTCGCAAAGTGCCGCTTCATCCCTGCCTTGCAAGACGGCAAGCCCGTCGAGCACCGCGCGACCTACACCCTGTCGCGCGACGCGGGCAGCGTCCGCCCCTGAGCGTCTCCCGGCCGGTGCCGTCGCAGGGCGGCACCGGTCTTCCCCCCTCCTCCCGCAGCACCATTCCGTCGAACTTGTCAACTGCACAAATGACGAGTTAACAAAATACGTCAGCGCAATCGTGCGCGAGAGCAACGTCCCTATACTCGATCGGGCCCGGTGCGGTCCGCTTCAGGCCGTCACCAGGTGCGTGCCCGTGTGCTCGCACGGGTTTACATAAGCAGAAACAACAATCAGGAGACGGAAAATGAAGTTCACCATGAAAGCACGGCTGCTGGCCGCGCTGTGCGCTGCGCTAGGTGCCGGACTTGCAGCCGCGCCGGCCGCGTTCGCCGACGGCCAGGCGCGCCAGTTGACGGCATCCGCCAAGCTCTACAAGCAATACTTCCAGGAAGCCTCGAAAGAGTTCGACGTGCCCGTCGAACTGCTCGAATCGATCGCCTATGCCGAAACCCGCTGGGTCTCGCACGTGCCGAAAGGCCAGCTCAAAAAGAACGGCGAGCCGCAGATCGAGATCGATCCCGACCCGCACCACGGCATGCCGCCCAGCTACGGCATCATGGGCTTGCGCAACGACACCTATTTCGGCACCTCGCTGACGCAAGGAGCCGCCCTGATCCGCGTTTCGCCGGACGTGGTGATCACCGACGTGCGCAGCAATATCCGCGCGGCCGCCGCCCTGCTCGCCCAATACGGCGCGCGCAAGACGAAGAACTTCCCGCTCGAGGACTGGGAAGGCGCCGTGGCCCGTTATTCCGGCATTCCGCAGCCGGAAGTCGCGCAGATCTACACCTACGAAATCCTGACCGCGATCCGCCAGGGCCGCGAGAGCGCCGACTACAAGATCAAGCAGCGCCATGTGGAAATGGAAAAGGTCTACGGCAAGGAGAAGCTGAAAAAGCTGTCCGCACGCCGCATCACGATCGAGACCGGCGTGCCCGATCCGAAGATCTCGGCGCCCGACTTCGTCGATGCACCTTCCAAATAACGCCTCCGGAGATCACACATGAAGAAGAACATGAACGGCCTGCTGGCAGGCACGCTTGCATCCCTACTTTTGGCCGCGCTCGGCCTGCAGGCCCTGCCGGCGCGCGCATCGACCGATTATCCGCCCGCGATCTGGAACCCGGCGGCCAGCTGCAACTACTCGGCGCGCACAGCCTCCATCAGCCACGTCACCATTCACACTACGCAAGGTTCCTACGCCGGCTCGATCTCCTGGTTCCAGAACTGCCAGGCCGGCGTCAGCGCCCACTACGTGATCCGCTCCTCGGACGGCCAGGTCACGCAGATGGTGCGCGAGGCGGACAAGGCCTGGCACGTCGGCAATTCGAACGGCTACACGATCGGCATCGAGCACGAGGGCTACATCAACGCCCCAGCCACCTGGTACACCAGCGCCATGTACAACGCCTCGGCGGCCCTGACGCGCGACATCCTCGCCTCGCGCGGCCTGTCGCAGAAGGTGTTCGACGGCAGCGGCGGCTGGAACGCGGTGCCCTCGGACTCGCTGTACAACGTCAAGGGCCACGTCAACTACGCCAGCCAGAGCCACACCGATCCGGGTTCGGGCTGGGACTGGCCGCGCTATAAAACCCTGGTCGCGGGCGGCACCAGCGGTGGCGGCGGCAGCGATGCGAGTCTGAGCTGGCCGCTGGTCCAGTACGGTAATACGGGCGAGCGCGTGCGCACCATCCAGTACCTGCTGCAGCAATGGGGATACTCGCTGACCGTGAACGGCAGCTTCGACACGGCGACCCAGAACGCCGTGAAGAACTTCCAGTCCTCGCGCGGCCTGGGCGCCGACGGCATCGTCGGCAACGCCACCTGGCCCGCGCTGACCATCGTCACCCAGCAGGGCGACTCGGGCGCCAAGGTGCGTGCGGTGCAGAGCCAGCTGAACGAGAGCGGTTACGGGCTGGTGGTGGATGGGATCTTCGGGTCGGGTACCAATACGGCGGTGCGCAGCTTCCAGTCGTCGAAGGGGCTCGGCGTGGACGGCATCGTCGGCGACAACACCTGGAACAAGATGGCCTGGTGATGGCGGACCGGCCGGCGGCATGACCGCCGGTCCGGCCAACAAAAAAGGCGTCCCACGGGACGCCTTTCTCTTTACAGCAACCGGCTTACGCCAGCTTGCCGTGGCACTGCTTGAACTTCTTGCCGCTGCCGCAAGGGCATGGATCGTTGCGGCCGACCTTCATGCCCATGTAGGTGCTGTGGTCCTCGGCTGCCATCGGGGTGGTGCCCGGATTGGCGACCGGGGCCAGCAGCTCTTCCGGCGCGGCCGACGGGTTGAAGTCGGCGTGCTGGTAGTTGATGTTTTCCAGGTGCGCCGCCTGCGCCGCCATGGCCGCTTCCGCCGCCTCGACTTCTTCGCGCGACTGGATGCGGACCGTCATCACGGTGCGGATCACTTCGTTCTTGATCTGGTCCAGCATGCTGCCGAACAGCTCGAAGGCTTCGCGCTTGTATTCCTGCTTCGGGTTCTTCTGCGCGTAGCCGCGCAGGTGGATGCCCTGGCGCAGGTGGTCCAGCGCCGACAGGTGTTCGCGCCAGTGGGTGTCCACGCTTTGCAGCATGACGTTGCGCTCGAAGCCGCCGAAGGACTCCTTGCCGACGATGGCGACCTTGCTGTTGTACGAGGCGTCGGCCGCGGCCAGCACCTTTTCCAGGATGTCGTCGTCGTTCAGGTTCGGATCGTCGACCAGCATCTGCTCGAGCGGCACGTCGAGTGCCCATTCGGCGGCCAGCACCGACTGCAGCGACTTGATGTCCCACTGCTCTTCGACCGATTCGGCCGGCACGTGCTCGCGCACGACGTCGGTGAACACGCCGGTGCGCAGCGAGGCGATCAGTTCCGAGATGTCGGCCGCTTCCAGCAGTTCGTTACGCTGGGTGTAGATCACCTTGCGCTGGTCGTTGGCGACGTCGTCATACTCCAGCAACTGCTTGCGGATGTCGAAGTTGCGGGCCTCGACCTTGCGCTGGGCGGTCTCGATGGAGCGGGTCACGATGCCCGCCTCGATCGGCTCGCCTTCCGGCATTTTCAGGCGCTCCATGATGGCGCGCACGCGGTCGCCGGCGAAGATGCGCAGCAGGGTGTCGTCCAGGCACAGGTAGAAGCGCGAGGAGCCCGGGTCGCCCTGGCGGCCCGAACGGCCACGCAGCTGGTTGTCGACGCGGCGCGATTCGTGACGCTCGGTACCGATGATGTGCAGGCCGCCGGCGTTCACGACGTGGTCGTGCAGCGATTGCCATTCGTTGCGCAGCTGCGCCGATTGCGCCGCCTTGTCCGCTTCCGACAGTTCGGCGTTGGCTTCGATGATCTGGATCTGCTTCTCGACGTTACCGCCGAGGACGATGTCGGTACCGCGGCCGGCCATGTTGGTCGCGATGGTGATCATCTTCGGACGGCCCGCCTGGGCGATGATTTCCGCTTCACGGGCGTGCTGCTTTGCGTTCAGCACGTTGTGCGGCAGCTTGGCGCCATTCAGGATGCCCGACAGCAGTTCCGAGTTCTCGATCGAGGTGGTGCCGACGAGGACCGGCTGGCCGCGCTCGTAGCAATCCTTGATGTCGATGAGCATCGCGTTGTACTTTTCCTGCGCGGACTTGTACACCTGGTCCTGGCGGTCCTTGCGCTGCGACGGCTTGTTCGGCGGGATGACGACGGTTTCCAGGCCGTAGATTTCCTGGAACTCGTAGGCTTCGGTATCGGCCGTACCGGTCATGCCGGACAGCTTGGTGTACATGCGGAAGTAGTTCTGGAAGGTGATCGAGGCCAGGGTCTGGTTCTCGTTCTGGATGCGCACGCCTTCCTTGGCTTCCACGGCCTGGTGCAGGCCGTCCGACCAGCGGCGGCCCGTCATCAGGCGGCCGGTGAATTCGTCGACGATCACGACTTCGTTGTTCTGCACCACATAATGGGTGTCCTTGCTGTACAGGACATGCGCGCGCAGCGCCGCGTACAGGTGGTGGATCAGCGTGATGTTGGCCGCGTCGTAGAGCGAGGCGCCTTCCGGCAGCAGGCCCATCCTGGTGAGAATGGCCTCGGCCTTTTCGTGGCCGGCTTCGGTCAGCAGGACCGTGTGCGCCTTTTCGTCCTTGGTGTAGTCGCCCGGGACTTCGATCTGGCCCTTGCCGTCCGGGGTTTCTTCGCCGATCTGCAGGGTCAGCTGCGGCGGCACTTCGTTCATGCGGTGGTACAGGTCGGTATGGTTCTCGGCCTGGCCCGAAATGATCAAAGGCGTACGCGCTTCGTCGATCAGGATCGAGTCGACCTCGTCGACCACGGCGAAGTTCAGGCCGCGCTGCACGCGCTCGCGCGCCTCGTAGACCATGTTGTCGCGCAGGTAGTCGAAACCGAATTCGTTGTTCGTACCATAGGTGATGTCGGAACCGTAAGCGCGCTGCTTGCTGTCGTGATCCATCTGCGACAGGTTCACGCCGGTGCTGAGGCCGAGCCAGCCGTACAGGCGGCCCATCTGGTCGGCATCGCGCTGCGCCAGGTAATCGTTGACGGTAATGACGTGCACGCCCTTGCCGGACAGTGCGTTCAGGTAGACCGGCAGGGTTGCCATCAGGGTCTTGCCTTCACCGGTACCCATCTCGGCGATCTTGCCCTGGTGGATAACCATGCCGCCGATCATCTGTACGTCGAAGTGGCGCATCTTGAGGACGCGCTTGGCGGCTTCGCGGCAGACGGCGAAGGCTTCCGGCAGGATGGCGTCGAGCGTCTCGCCCTTGGCGACACGGTCCTTGAATTCGGGGGTCTTGGCCTGGAGATCGGCGTCCGACAGCGCTTCCATCTGCGGCTCGAGCGCGTTGATCTGACGCACGGTTTTTTGATATTGCTTGAGCAGCCGCTGGTTACGGCTACCGAAAATCTGGGTCAGTAATGACATGCTAAGTTTCTTAAAAAGACGCCGCAAAAAGAGCCAGGGATGATATCAAAAAGATACCGACCTCAGACCGACGGAGGCAAAAAGCGAGTGATTTTATCATGCGATGCGGCCACACTTGGGGATGATAGGCAGGATAACAAGTGTCGTGCACGAAAGAATGTTGCCAATTTACCTTGAAAATCGTGGATTGCCACACCGGTGGGCCGCTTATGGTATGTTGCGCCCCTGTAGCTCACTCACTTCTCCTCCCATGCACATCTACGGCACCCGCAACCGAACCACTTCCTTCGAGGTGACGGATTTCCTGCGGAAGAACGACCGCATGGCCAGCCTGATGCCGGCCGCGATGCGCATGGCCGACCTGCAGCGTGACGTCGGCCTGGCCCTGCCTGCGATTGCGAACAATTGCGACGTGCTGTCCTTCCAGGAAGGCGTGCTGACCCTGGCCGTGCCGAGTTCGGCAGTGGCGGCGCGCCTGAAGCAGCAGTTGCCGAAGCTGCAAGCCACCCTGCTGGCGCGCGGCTGGCAGGTGAATTCGACGCGTTTGAAGGTGCAGGTGACGCGGGCGATGCCGCAGCGGCCGGAGCCGCGGGTGCTGGAGTTGCCGTCCACCGCGGTGGAGGCGTTCGAGGAGCTGGGGGAGAGTTTGCCGGATACGCCGCAGAATGCGGCGCTGGTGGCGGCGGTCAAAAGGTTGGCGGCGAAAAGGCGCAGCGGATAATCAACTGTTGAACGCGCGGGCATGCCCGCCCTACGTTACGCAACGGTTCCATGAACTTGCTACAGACGGTAGTGCACCGTAGGGCGGGCATGCCCGCGTTACGGCGCATGCAAATTGGCGCCATGTACTCCGACCATGATTACGTCTGCGCCCACTCCTGCTGCATCTGTTTTACGTACGACGCCGGCGCACCTTCCACCGCATCGAAGGACACGATCTCGTACGCATCCGGCCGCGCCAATAAAGCGCGCAACAGGTCGTTGTTCAGCGCATGCCCCGATTTATGCGCTTCGTAGGCCGCCAGCAGAGGATGCCCCACCAGGTACAGGTCGCCGATGGCGTCGAGGATCTTGTGGCGCACGAACTCGTCGTCGTAGCGCAAGCCGTCCGCATTCAGGATGCGGTATTCGTCCATCACGATCGCGTTTTCCAGCGAACCGCCACGTGCCAGGCCCATGCCGCGCAGGCTTTCCACGTCTTGCATGAAGCCGAAGGTACGGGCGCGCGCCACGTCGTGCACATAGGACACCTGGGCGAAGTCGACCGAGGCGTTCTGCATCGTGCCGTCCACCGCCGGGTGATTAAATTCGATGAAGAAATCGAGCTTGAAGCCGTCGTGCGGTTTCAGTTTCGCCCATTTTTCATTATTGCCCGTGCCCTGGCGCACTTCGACTTCCTTCAGGACGCGGATAAATTTCTTGGGTGCGGGCTGGTCCTGCACGCCGGCCTGCTGCAGCAGGAACACGAAGGAGGACGCGGAGCCGTCCATGATCGGGATTTCCTCGGCCGTCACCTCGATGTAGAGGTTGTCGATGCCGAGGCCGGCGCAGGCCGACATCAGGTGTTCGACGGTGGACACGCGCGCGTCGTTCTTGATCAGCACCGAGGCCATGCGCGTATCGCCCACGACGTCGGCGCTCGACGGGAACTCGACCACCGGATCGAGGTCGACGCGGCGGAACACGATGCCGGTATCGGGCGCGGCGGGACGCAGCGTCAGTTCGACCTTGCGGCCCGAGTGCAGCCCGACGCCGGTCGTGCGCACCAGTTCTTTGATGGTTCGTTGTTTGAGCATGCGCCGATTATATCTGCGCTTGCAAATCGCTGCCGGACTCGGCCCTTGCAGCACGGCAACGGATGAGTTAAGCGATGCGAATGGGCAACAAACCTAAGGGTGTTCCGCTTCCGAATGCACCTTTTCGTGCCGAATCAGGTACATGCCGCTGCCGATGATGATCGCCGCGCCGACCAGCGTATAGCCGTCGGGCAGCGCCTGCCACAGCAGCCAGTCGATCGCCACGCCCCAGGCCAGGGCCGAATACTCGAAGGGTGCCACCACCGAGGCTTCGCCGTGGCTGAAGGCCTCGGTGATAGCCAGCTGGCCGAAAAAGCCGCTCACGGCCAGCGCGCACAAGAGCCAGACATGGGCGGCATCGACCTGCACCCAAGTCGGCAGCGCCAGCACAGTGGCGCCAATGGCCATCATCAGCATCAGCCAGAACATGATCTGCTCGCTGCTGTCGGTCCGCGCCAGCACCCGCGCGCCGATGGCGGAGATGGCATAGCAGACGGCCGAGGCCAGGATCGCCAGCCCGCCCAGGGTCAGGAAGCCGCCGCCCTCGGGACGCAGTACCACCAGCACGCCGCCCAGCCCGACGGCGATCGCGATCCAGCGCGCCAGGTTCACTTTTTCCTTCAGTACGAATACCGACAGCGCCGTGATCAGGGCCGGGGCGATGAAGAAGATCGAGTAGGCCTCGGCCAGCGAGAGCTGCTTCAGCCCGTAGGCGAACAGGGCCAGCATCGCGATGCCGACGCCGGCGCGCAGCAGCTGCAGCGACCAGCGCACGCGCAGCATGGTCGCGAAGCCGCCGCGCCAGGCGACGTAGGCGCACACCAGCGGCAGCGAGGACAAGGAGCGCAGCGCCGCCACCTGCATCGCCGGGTAGTGGGCGGCGAGCAGCTTCATGCAGGTGTCCATCAGCGAAAACATGAACACGGCGATCAGCATCGCATAGATGCTGCGCAGGTTGCCGCTCAATTTGATCGTTGCATCGGTGTGCATTGGCTCAGAATAAAAACGGCGCCGCAGCGCCGTCGGGTCATACGAAGGCGAAAGGATCAGCCCAGCTGGGTCAGCATGGTTTCGGCGCTCGAGACGTCGAAGCCGCCCTGCTCCACATTCAGCTGCTTCACCACGCCGTCTTCGACCAGCATCGAGTAGCGCTGCGAGCGCGTGCCCATGCCGTGCTTCGAGAAGTCGGCGTCCAGGCCCAGGGCCTTGGTGAAGGCGGCGTTACCGTCGGCCATCATGCGTACGATGCCGGTCGACTTCTGGTCGCGGCCCCAGGCGCCCATCACGAAGGCGTCGTTGACCGAGATGCACCAGATCTCGTCCACGCCCTTGGCGCGCAGCGCATCCGCGTTCTGGACGTAGCCCGGCACGTGCTTGGCCGAGCAGGTCGGCGTGAAGGCGCCCGGCAGGCCGAAAATGGCGATCTTCTTGCCCTTCACGAGGTCGGCGACCTGGAAGGTGTTCGGGCCGAGGGAGCAGCCTTCGGTTTCGGTCTCGATGAATTCAGCCAGGGTGCCTTCCGGCAGGCGCTCGCCAATCTTGATGGTCATGGGATTCCTTGATGTGATGGTGCCAAAACCTCAAGTATGCCGGAAATGCAGCATTCCTGCTGGTGCCCTGCCCGATCTTGCTTTATTGCTGGTTTGCTTGCAAGATGGCGGGCACCTCATTGCCCCGCTTCCAGATGACTCACGAAAACTACCTTCCTGATGTGAAGGCACAGTACGAACACCTGCCCTACCCGCCTGTCAATCCGCTCGACGAACACAAACGCCTGCAGCGCACCTGGCTGGAAGACCTGCCGATGATCAACCACTACTGCTTCGCCGGCAAGCAGACCTTCAAGGATGGCTTTCGCGTGCTGGTGGCGGGCGGCGGCACGGGCGACGCGACGATCTTCCTGGCCGAGCAGCTGCGCGCGACGAACGCCGAAATCGTGCACCTCGACCTCAGCGCGGCCAGTATCGAGCTGGCGCAGCAGCGCGCCCGGATCCGCAAGCTGGGCAACATCCGCTGGGTCCAGGATTCGATCCTGAACATCCCCCAGCTGGACCTGGGCCGCTTCGACTACATCAACTGCTGCGGCGTGCTGCACCACCTGGCCGATCCGGACGCCGGCCTGCGCGCCTTGACAAGCGTGCTGGCCCCGCATGGCGCGATCGCCCTGATGGTCTACGGCGCCATCGGCCGCACCGGCATCTATCACATGCAGCAGCTGCTGCGCCTGTCCAACCAGGGCTGCGCCGAAGCCGAGAAGATCGCCCAGGCCAAGGAAGTACTGCAGGCCATGCCGGCCGGGAACTGGTATCGCCGCGCGGGCGACCTATACAACGACAATGACACCGACGCCGGCATCTTCGATTCGCTGCTGCACAGCCAGGACCGCGCCTACACGATCGAAGAGATCCACGCCTGGCTCGGCGACACGCACGGCTTCACGATCGAACTGTCGGATATCGGGCGCGGCCGCTACCCCTACCTGCCCGAACTGACGCTGGGACTGGAGGCGCAGCGCCTGCGCGCGCGGCTGCCGGCGATGAGCGAACGGGCGCGCCACGCGATGTCGGAACTGCTGATGGGCGACATCACGCGCCACAACATGTACCTGACTCGCGGCCCGCAGTCGAAGGCGCCCTACGGCGACGCCGATTACATCCCCTTCTATTTCCACGAGCCGCTCGACCCGCGCGGCCTGGAACAGATGTTCGCGCCGAAGAACGGCCAGCCGACCCTGCTGCGCCACCCGCACCTCGGCATGAGCGCGGCGGTCGACGCCGGCCGCTACAGCGGCCAGGTGCTGGGCCTGATCGACGGCATGCGCAGCTTCGGCGAAATCTTCGACCAGATCCGCGCCAGGACGCGCGGCCCGGCGCCGGACAACGCCCCCCTGTTCGCCGACTTCGCGCCGACCTATGGCCTGCTGAACGCGATCGAACGCCTGCTGCTGCGCCACGTCAGCTGCCGCTGAAGCGGCGGCGGCCCGGTAACATCGCTCCTGTCACAGGAGCGATGACAGGCACGTCTTGTCGGCGTTACCCTGTACTCCGAGGAGCCGCCATGACCCATTCCATCCCGCACGACAGCGAGGCCAGCTTCGCCGCCGTGCGCCCGCGCCTGTTCGCGATCGCCTACCGCATGCTCGGCACCCGCGCCGATGCCGACGACGTGGTCCAGGATGCCTGGCTGCGCTGGCACGCCAGTGCGCACGACAGCGTGCAGACGCCCGAGGCCTGGCTGGTCACGATCGCGACGCGCCTGGCGATCGACCGCCTGCGCAGCCGCAAGGCCGAGCGCGAAGCCTATATCGGCTGGTGGCTGCCCGAGCCCCTGGTCGAGCTCGACGAACGCACGCCGGAAACCCTGGCCGAACTGTCGAGCGACGTCTCGGTCGCCTTCATGTGGGTTCTGGAGCGCCTGGCGCCGGAAGAGCGCGCCGCCTTCCTGTTGCGCCAGGTGTTCGACCAGGACTACGCCGACATCGCCGCCATGCTCGACAAGACCCAGGCGGCCTGCCGCCAGCTGGTACACCGCGCGCAGGAACGGGTGCGCGCAGAGCAGCCGCGCTTTGCCGTTGAACCCGAGACCCATCGCGCCCTGCTCGGCCGTTTCATGCAGGCCGCAGCCAGCGGCGACCGCACCGCGATGAAGGCACTCATGGCCGACGAGGTCAGCCTGGTGTCCGACGGCGGCGGCAAGGCCAAGTCCTTCCTGCGCGTGCTGCACGGCGCCGGCCGCGTCGCGGGCGTGTACTGGTCGCTCGAACACGCCTTCCCGGGGCGCGTCGCCTACCGCCAGGCCCGCGTCAACGGCGAGCCGGGATTGCTGCGCTATGTCGAGGGCAAGCTGGAGTCGGCCCACGCCTTCATCGTCGACGAGGGCCGCATCGTGGCCGCCTTCGTGATCCGCAATCCCGACAAATTGCTCGGTCTACCGCGGGAGCTGTCACAGGCCTGAAGGCCGCAGCGTCTTGATGGTATCGGGGACGCACAGTGCGCCCCTCATCACCTGAAAGGACACATCATGTCGCACGCACGCATCAACCTCTTCGCCCACGCCCGGGCCAGCCGCCAGGCCATGATCGCCCTCTCCGGCAGCGCCAAGGAAAGCTCGCTCGGTCCGCGCCTCGTCGAACTGCTCAACCTGCGCGTCTCGCAGATCAACGGCTGCGGCCTGTGCATCGACATGCACTGGCGCGACCTCATCAAGCAGGAGATGGACCTGCGCCACCTGAACGCGGTGGCCGGCTGGCGCGAAGCGCCCTTCTTCAGCGCGCGCGAAAAGGCGGCCTTGCGCTGGGCCGAAGCCGTGAACGCAATTCCCCGCACGACGCCGACGGATGCCGACTTCGCTGAAGTGCGCGAACACTTCAGCGAGGACGAGATTGTTCAGCTGGGCTATGCGATCGCGGCGATCAGGGGGTGGAATATGCTGAACGTCAGCCTGCATACCCAGATTCCCGAAGTGCCGCCGCCGGGGATGTAAGTCGTAGGGTGGGCGCCCCGTGCCCACCGACAGGTTGAGCAGCCAACGATCCGCGTAATTTTGGTGGGCACGGGGCGCCCACCCTACAAAAAAAAACCGGGACCGGAGCGCAAGCTCCGATCCCGGTTTTCGATTGAGCTTTATAAAAGCTTAGTCGGCTTGCTTGCGCAGGAAGGCCGGAATGTCGTAGGTCTCGACCCCGTTGCGCTGCATCGCCTGCACCTGCTCCGATGCCTGCTCGCGGCGCCACACGGCCGGCTGCTTCATGCCCGCGTCGCCACCGGTCGATGCGTGGCCCATGGTCACGCCGCCAGTCGGCAAGGCGCCGCCCATCATCGGCGCGTTGTAGGTACCGGTGCGCAGCACTTGCTGCGGCTGCGGTTGCACCAGCTGCATCTTCTTGGCTTTGCCCAGGCCGGTCGCGACCACGGTCACGCGGATCTCGTCGCCCATCGCGTCGTCGTAGGCGATGCCTTGTGCGATCGACGCATCCGGTGCGGCGAAGGCGCGCACGGCGGCCATGACTTCCTTGATCTCCTTACCCTTCAGGCCACGCGATGCGGTCACGTTGACCAGCACGCCCTTGGCGCCCGACAGGTCGATACCGTCCAGCAGCGGCGAAGCGACGGCCTGCTCGGCGGCGATGCGCGCGCGGTCCACGCCCGAAGCGGTGGCGGTGCCCATCATGGCCTTGCCCTGCTCGCTCATGATGGTCTTCACGTCGTTGAAGTCGACGTTGATGTGGCCCGGCACGTTGATGATCTCGGCGATACCGGCAACGGCGTTGTTCAGCACGTCGTCGGCATGCTTCATCCAGTCCAGCATCGATTCGTCTTCGTAGATCTCTTCCAGCTTTTCGTTGAGGATGATGATCAGCGAGTCGACATGCTTCGACAGCTCTTCCAGGCCGGCTTCGGCCACGTCCATGCACTTCTGGCCTTCGTAGGAGAACGGCTTCGAGACCACGGCCACCGTCAGTGCGCCCATGGTCTTGGCCACTTCGGCCACGATCGGCGCGGCGCCGGTACCGGTGCCGCCGCCCATGCCGGCAGCGATGAAGACCATGTGCGCGCCGCGCAGCGAATCTTCGATGCGCGAGCGGGTCTGCTCGGCCAGCTGGCGGCCGACTTCCGGACGCATGCCGGCGCCCAGGCCGGACTCGCCGATCTGGATGATGTTGTTCGCGCTCGAGACGGCAAGCGCCTGGGCATCGGTATTGGCGGCGATGAACTCGACACCCGAGACACCTTTGTTGATCATGTGCTGCACGGCGTTACCGCCTGCACCACCCACGCCGACGACCTTGATCACCGTTCCCAGTGCTGCGTTATCGACCATATCGAACTCCATGATGAGACTCCTAATTTTCAAAGTGCCATATCCATGCACCAAACCTCATAAGGGTATCAGGCCTAGCGCATGGATACTGCTAAGTATTATAAAAAATATGTGTTTTGTATCGAATCAAAGACGCTTCTTTGTCACGCTCGTTACTGCTCAGAAATTCCCCAAGAACCATTCCTTCATGCGCTGCCACACCGCCTTTACCGAGCTATCCTGTCGCGTCACGGTATAGCCCCGCAAATACTGTTTTTTCGCTTCCAACAACAGACCCAATACCGTCGCGTAGCGCGGGCTGCGCACCACGTCCGCGAGCTGGCCGCGGTAGTCCGGCGTGCCGAGGCGCGTCGGCTTCAGGAACATGTCTTCGGCCATCTCGATCATCCCGGGCATCATCGAGGTGCCCCCGGTGAGCACGACGCCCGACGAGAGCACGCCCTCGTAGCCGGACTCGCGCACCACCTGGTGCACCATCGCGAACAGCTCTTCCACGCGCGGCTCGATGACGGCGGCCAGCGCCTGGCGCGACAGCGCGCGCGGACCGCGGTCGCCCAGGCCCGGCACTTCCAGCGTCTCGCCCGGATCGGCCAGCACCTGCTTGGCCACGCCGTAGCGCAGCTTGATTTCCTCGGCCTCGCCGGTCGGCGTACGCAGCGCCATCGCGATGTCGCTGGTGATCTGGTCGCCGGCGATCGGGATCACGGCGGTATGGCGGATCGCGCCGTCGCTGAAGACGGCGATGTCGGTGGTGCCGCCGCCGATGTCGATGATGACCACGCCGAGTTCCTTCTCGTCGTTGGTCAGCACCGCGTCGGCCGAGGCCATCGGCTGCAGGATCAGGTCCGACACTTCCAGGCCGCAGCGGCGCACGCACTTGACGATGTTCTGCACCGCCGACACCGCGCCGGTCACGATGTGCACGCGCACTTCCAGGCGGATGCCGCTCATGCCGATCGGCTCGCGCACGTCTTCCTGGTTGTCGACGATGAATTCCTGCGGCACCGTATGCAGCAGCTGCTGGTCGGTCGGGATGTTGACCGCCTTGGCCGTCTCGATCACGCGCGCGACGTCGGTCGGCGTGACTTCCTTGTCCTTGATCGCCACCATGCCGCTCGAGTTGAAGGAGCGGATATGGCTGCCGGCGATGCCGGCGTAGACATTGCGGATCTTGCAGTCGGCCATCAGCTCGGCCTCTTCGAGCGCGCGCTGGATCGATTCGACCGTGGCCTCGATATTGACCACGACGCCCTTCTTCAATCCTTTCGACTCGTGCTGACCGAGGCCGATGACCTCGTGGCGTCCGTCGGACATCACCTCGGCCACGACCGCCACCACCTTCGAGGTGCCGATGTCGAGGCCGACGATCAGGTTTTTCGCGTCTTTTGTCATTGCTCGCCTGCTTAGATTTGCTTTGTTGGCTTGTTAGTCGGAGTTTTTGTTTTCTTCTTTGCCGCGGCCTTTACAGGCTTGTTGGCATCCGTCGGCACAGTCAGGGCCGCGGAAGACAGCGCCAGCCCGTTCGGGTAGCGCATGTCGATCGTATCGATGCGGCCTTCCTGCAGCCGGGCGACCAGCTGCGGGTAGACCCCGACCAGGCGCTGCACGCGCGCCTTGACGGTGTTCTTGTCCTGCTCGCGGCCGAGCTCCACGCTCATGCCGTTGTCCAGCTTGACGGTCCAGGCATAACGCGAGGACAGCGCCAGTTCCTGCGGCACCAGTTTCACTGGCGCGAACCACGAGCGCAGCTCGGAAAAGCGCGCCAGCACGTCCTTTTCGCTGCCGGCCGGGCCGTAGAAGGCCGGCAGTTCGTGGTCGTCGTCGGCCTCCGCGAGGTTGGCGGTGAAGACGTCGCCCTTCACCGACAGCAGGCGTCCTTCGCCCCAGGTACCGAGCGCCTCGTGCTCTTCCACTTCGACGATCAGGCCATCCGGCCACTCGCGGCGCACCGTTGCGCGGCGAACCCATGGCACCGCCTCGAAAGTCGTGCGGACCTGGTCCAGGTCCGTGGTGAAGAAATTCCCGCGCAGCTTGCCGAGGACGCTGTTGCGTACCGTCAGTTCGTTCACGTGTTTCAGGTCGATCTTGTACAGGCTCTCGATGCGCACCTGGCGCAGCGTGAACATCGGCCGCTGCGACAGCCACCACACGCCGCTCGCGATACCGGCGAGCAGCGTCGCCGCCAGCAGCGTGCTGGCGGTGGCGTTCAGGGCGCGTACGTCATGCCACATTCTTTTAGCCTTGTGCCTTTACCATCTTGCAGCGCGCCGAACGCAGGATCTCGACGCACAGGTCTTCGTAGCTGAGGCCGACCGCGCGCGCCGCCATCGGCACCAGCGAGTGGCCGGTCATGCCCGGCGAGGTATTCACCTCCAGCAGGAATGGCCGCATGTCGCTCTCGCGCACCAGCACGTCGACCCGGGCCCAGCCTTCGCAGCCGAGCGCGCGGTAGGCGTCGACGGCGTGCTTCTGGATTTCCGCAGTCAGGTCCGCCGGCAGGTCCGCCGGGCAGTGGTACTGGGTGTCGTCCGTGAAGTACTTGTTCTGGTAGTCGTAGTTGCCCTGCGGAGCCACGATCTCGACGATCGGCAGCGCGCGCGCATCCTTGCCGGTGCCGAGCACGGCGACCGTGAACTCGCGGCCGGTGACGAATTCCTCGGCCAGGATCACTTCGTCGAAGCCGGCGGCCAGCGCCACGGCCGCCTCGAACTCCTCGGCCTTCTCCACCTTGGTGATGCCGATGGTCGAGCCTTCGAGCGGCGGTTTGACGATCAACGGCAGGCCCAGTTCGGCCACGATCTTTTCGAGATCGTCGCCCGGGGTGACGGTGGCGTAGCGCGGGGTCGGGATGCCTTTCGACAGCCAGATGATCTTGGTCGTGATCTTGTCCATGCCGACCGACGAGGCCATGACGCCGCTGCCGGTGTAGGGAATGCCGAGCTGCTCGAGCGCGCCCTGCAGGCTGCCGTCTTCGCCGTAGCGGCCGTGCAGCGCGATGAAGACGCAGTCGAATTTTTCCGCGGCCAGTTCGGCCAGCGTTCGCTGGCCCGGGTCGAAGCCATGCGCGTCGATGCCGCGGCTCTTCAATGCCTCCAGCACGCCGGTGCCGGACATGATGGAAATGTCGCGCTCGGCCGAACGGCCGCCGTACAGGACGCCGACCTTGCCGAAGTTGGTGATGATGTCGCTCACGATGGTGCCTTTTCAGTAGTCAGGATGTGCGGAACGCCGCTGATCGAGCCCGCTCCCATGGTCAGCACGACGTCGCCGTCCCTGACTGCCTGGAGGATCGCGGCGGGCATTTCGGCGATCGTTTCCACGAAAATCGGTTCGATCTTGCCGCCGGCGCGCAGCGAGCGCGCCAGGGCGCGGCCGTCGGCCGCCACGATCGGAGCCTCCCCTGCCGGATACACTTCCGACAGCAGCAGCACGTCCGGTGCGCTCAGCACCTTCACGAAGTCCTCGAACAGGTCGCGCGTGCGGCTGTAGCGGTGCGGCTGGAACGCCAGCACCAGGCGCCGGCCCGGGTAGGCGGCACGCGCGGCGGCCAGGGTCACCTCGGTCTCGACCGGGTGGTGGCCGAAGTCGTCCACCAGCGTGAAGCTGCCGCCGCCCTCCAGGGCGACTTCGCCGTAGCGGGTAAAGCGGCGGCCGACGCCGCGGAATTCCAGCAGGCCTTGCGCGGTCGCGGCATCGTCGATGCCGATCTCGCGCGCGATCGCAATCGCCGAGCAGGCGTTCAGCACGTTGTGCATGCCCGGCTGGTTCAGTACGAACTTCGTGTCCGGGTAGCCCTGCTGGCGTACGGTGAAGTGCATGTGCACGCCGTCGGCGTAGGCATCGAGTGCGCGCACCTGCGCGTCTTCCGCGAAGCCGTAGGTCGTCACCGGTTTCGTGACCTGCGGCAGGATCGAGCGCACGTGCTTGTCGTCGATGCACAGCATCACGCGGCCGTAGAACGGCAAGCGATGGGTAAAGTTCACGAACGCGGCCTTCAGCTTCTCGAAGTCGTGTTCGTAGGTTTCCATGTGGTCGGCGTCGATGTTGGTGATCACCTCGATCATCGGCGACAGATTGAGGAAGGACGCATCCGACTCGTCGGCCTCAGCCACGATGTAGTCGCCGGTGCCGAGTTTCGCATTCGCGCCGGCGCTGTTCAGCTTGCCGCCAATGACGAAGGTCGGATCCAGGCCGCCCTGAGCCAGCACGGAAGCGACCAGGCTGGTGGTCGTGGTCTTGCCGTGGGTGCCGGCGATCGCGATGCCGCGCTTCAGGCGCATCAGTTCGCCCAGCATGATCGCGCGCGGCACCACCGGGATCTGCGCGGCGCGTGCGGCCATCACTTCCGGATTGGCTTCGTTGACGGCGGTCGAGGTCACCACGGCGTCGGCGCCGAGGATGTTGTCGGCGGCGTGGCCGAGATAGACGCGCGCGCCCAGGTCCTTCAGGCGGCTGCTTGCCGCATTGCTGCCCAAGTCCGAGCCCGAGACTTTATAGCCGAGATTGAGCAGCACTTCGGCGATGCCGCTCATGCCGCTGCCGCCGATGCCGACGAAGTGAATATGTTTGATCTTGTGTTTCATTTCTTATTTTTTCTTTGCCAGCTTAGTTGCCAATTCGTCCAACACGTCTGCAATTTCCTCGTTCGCATTGCGCTTGCCAACCCTTTGCGCCGCCTCAGCCATCGCCAAGCAATCGGCGCGCGTGGTCGACATCAGGAGCTGCGCCAGCTTTTCCGCCGACAGGTCTCCCTGCGCCAGGTGGATCGCCGCCTGCTGCTTGTCCATCCAGACCGCGTTGTCGCGCTGGTGGCTGGTGGTGCTGGCGACGAATGGCACCAGCACGCTGGCCACGCCCGCCGCCGTCAGTTCCGACACGGTGATGGCGCCGGCGCGGCAGATCACGAGGTCCGCCTGCGCATAGGCCGCCGCCATGTCGTCGATGAAGTCGACCACATTCGCTTCGACTTCCGCCTGCGCATAGGCCGCGCGCAGGGCTTCGATGTTCTTCTTGCCCGACTGGTGGGTCACGATCGGGCGCACGTTGGCGTCGATGCGCGCCAGGGCTGCAGGCACGCTGTCGTTCAGGACCTTGGCGCCCAGGCTGCCGCCGACCACCAGCACGCGCAGCGGACCGCTACGGCCGGCGAAACGTTCGGCGGGGCTTGGGAGGTCGAGGATCGCCTGGCGCACCGGGTTGCCGGTGACGACGGCCTTGCCGGCGGCGTTGCCGAAGTCGGCCGGGAAGCCGAACAGCACGCGCTGCGCCATCGGGCTCAGGGTCTTGTTCGACAACAGCAGGGCCGCGTCGGCATTCACCAATGCCAGCGGGATGCCGCGCGTGCGCGCCATCAGGCCGCCCGGCACCGTGACGTAGCCGCCCATGCCCAGCACCACGTCGGGCTTCCTCTTGCTTAAGAATGCCAGGCAGGCGCCGAAAGAGGCCGCCATCTTGAAGGCGCCCTTCACAGTGTGCATCAGGCCCTTGCCGCGCAGGCCGGCGAAATCGATGGTGTCCATCTCGATGCCGTGCTTCGGCACGAACTCGCGTTCCATGCCGTGCGCGGTGCCGAGCCAGGTGACGGTCCAACCGCGCGCGCGCATGGTCTGGGCGATCGCCACGCCGGGGAAGATGTGGCCGCCGGTGCCGGCCGCCATGATCATCAGCTTTTTCATAGCCGCCCTCCCCGCATCAGGACGCGGTTCTCGTAATCGATGCGCAGCAGGATTGCGAGGCCGATGCAGTTGATGACGACGCCTGAGCCGCCGTAGCTCATCAAAGGCAGCGTCAGGCCTTTTGTGGGCAGCAGGCCCAGGTTCACGCCCATGTTGATGAAGGTTTGCACGCCGATCCAGATGCCGATCCCCTTGGCGGCAAGACCCGCGAAGAACTGGTCGAGGGCGATCGCCTGGCGGCCGATGTCGAAGGCGCGCTTGACGATCCAGTAGAACAGCGCCAGGGTTACCAGTACGCCGACCAGGCCCAGCTCTTCGCCGATCACGGCCATGATGAAGTCGGTGTGCGCTTCCGGCAGGTAGTGCAGCTTCTCGACGCTGTTGCCCAGGCCGACGCCGGCGATCTCGCCGCGGCCGAAGGCGATCAAGGAATGGGTCAGCTGGTACGCCTTGTCCAACGCATTGTCTTCCTGCCACGGGTCGAGGTAGGCGAACATGCGCGCGCGGCGGAACGGCGACAGCGCGATGATCGAAGTAAAGATCAGCACCAGGATGGCGCCGATGCCGCCGAACCAGATCATGTTGAAGCCGCCCAGGAACAGGATGCCCATGGCGATACAGACGATGACGCCGAAAGCGCCCAGGTCGGGCTCGAGCAGCAGCAGCATGCCGACCACGCCAATGGCAAACGCCATCGGCATGAAGCCCTTGGTCAGCTTGTGCATGTACTGCTGCTTGCGCACGGTGAAGTCGGCGGCGTAGAGCACGGCGACGATTTTCATCATCTCCGAGGGCTGCAGGTTGAAGACTTTCAGCGAGAGCCAGCGCCGCGCACCGTTCACGACCACGCCGACGCCCGGGATCAGCACCAGCATCAGCAGCACCAGGGTGGCGACGAACATCATCGGCGCCATCTTCTGCAGGGTGGCGACGGGAATGCGGAAGGTGACCCAGGCGGCCGCGATCGCCGCCACAATGAAGGCCGCCTGGCGGTACAGGAAATATTCGTGGCGGCCCTGCAGGTAGGAGAACTTGGGCGAATCCGGCAGCGCGATCGAGGCCGAATACACCATCACCATCCCGAACAGCATCAGGATCAGGGTGACCCAGACCAGCGGCTGGTCGTAGTCCATCATCTTCGAGGGACGCGAGCGCTCGGCAATGGCCGCATCGCTGGCGGAGCCCGAGAATTTGAATGGGATCTGGAAGGCCATCAGATCTCCTGCCCTTTTTCCAAGGCCAGCTCGCGCACGGCGTCGACGAACACCTGCGCGCGGTGCGCATAGTTCGTGAACATGTCGAGGCTGGCGCAGGCCGGGGACAGCAGCACGCTGTCGCCGCTACGCGCGAGACCGGCGGCGCGGCGCACGGCCTGCGGCAGGTCCTCGAGGTCGAAGCACGGCACGCCGGACGGCTCGATCGCCGCCTTCACGGCCGGCGCATCCTTCCCGATCAGCAGCACGGCGCGCACGTAGCGCGAGACCGGCTCGGCCAGCGGCGTGAAATCCTGGCCCTTGCCGTCGCCACCGGCGATCAGCAGGATCTGCTGGTCTTCGCCCGTAAAGGCTTTACCGAGGCCGAGCAGCGCAGCGACGGTGGCGCCGACGTTCGTGCCCTTGCTGTCGTCATAGAAGTCGACGTTGTCGATGCTGGCGACCAGCTCCACGCGGTGCGGCTCGCCCGCGTATTCGCGCAGGCCGTGCAGCAGCGGCGCCAGCGGCAGGCCGGCGGCCCGGCACAGGGCCAGCGCGGCGAGCGCGTTCGAGGCGTTGTGGAGGCCGCGGATTTTCAGGGCGTCGGCCGGCATCAGGCGGCTGATCGTCGTTTCGACCGGCTCCGCGACCTCGCCTTTTTTGAGCTTCTTCTCGCTCGCCTCGCCAGCGACGGCGGTCGACAACCAGAGCACACCGCGCTCGTTGACGATGCCGAAGCTGCCCGCTTCCTGCGGTTCGCCGGTGCCGAACGTGATTTGCGGCACGCCCGGTGCGCCCATGCGCATCACGGTTGCGTCGTCGCGGTTCAGTACGCGGATGGTGTCGGCGCCGAAGATGCGGGCTTTATCGGCGGCGTAGGCCGCCATGTCGCCATGCCAGTCGAGGTGATCCTGGGTGATGTTCAGGACGGTGGCCGCATCGGCGTTCAGGCTATAGGTCGTGTGCAGCTGGAAGCTGGACAGTTCCAGCACCCAGGCCTGCGGCAGCTTGTCTTCGTTGAGGGCTTCGCGCAGCACGTCCAGCGCGGCCGGGCTGATGTTGCCGGCCACGCGGGTCTCGAAGCCGGCGCGGCGGCACAGCAGGCCGGTCAGGCTCGTCACCGTGGTCTTGCCGTTGGTGCCGGTAATGGCAATGACTTTCGGCGCATAGCCGCGTTCAAGCTTCAGGGCGGCCAGCGCCTGCGCGAACAGTTCGATCTCGCCCCAGACGGGGATATTCTGTGTAGCGGCAGCCGGCGCGATCTCGGCCAGCTCCTTGTTCGGCGCCAGGCCCGGGCTGACTGCCACGAAGTCGACGCCTTCCAGCAGCGCAGCGGCGAACTCGCCGTGCACGAATTCGGCATCAGGCACCGCTTCGCGCAGTGCCGGCAAGCGCTGCGGCTCCGCACGCGTATCGGCCACGCGCACGCGCGCGCCGCAACGGGCGAGCCATTGCGCCATCGCGAGCCCGGATTCGCCGAGCCCCAATACCAGTGCGAGTTTGCCGTCGTAGTTCATTCGATTAACGCAGTTTCAGGGTGGAGAGACCGACGAGGACCAGCACCATCGTCACGATCCAGAAGCGGACCACGACCTTGGTCTCCTTCCAGCCCTTTTGTTCGAAATGGTGGTGCAGCGGCGCCATCAGGAAGACGCGGCGGCCGGTGCCATACCGTTTTTTCGTGTACTTGAACCAGCTGACCTGGATGATCACCGACAGCGTTTCGGCCACGAACACGCCGCCCATGATGAACAGGACGATTTCCTGGCGCACGATGACGGCGATGGTGCCGAGCGCGCCGCCCAGCGCCAGCGCGCCGACGTCGCCCATGAACATCTGCGCAGGGTGCGCGTTGTACCAGAGGAAGGCCAGGCCCGCGCCCGCCATCGCGCCGCAGAAGATCAGCAGCTCGCCGGCGCCGGCGATGTGCGGGATGAACAGGTATTTCGAGTAGGTCACGTTACCGGTCAAATAGGCGAACAGGCCGAGCGCGCCGCCCACCATCACGGTCGGCATGATCGCCAGGCCATCGAGGCCGTCGGTAAAGTTGACCGCGTTCGAGGTGCCGACGATCACGCAATAGGTCAGCGCGATGAAGCCCCATACGCCCAGCGGATAGCTGATGGTCTTGAAGAAGGGGACGATCAGGTCGGCTTTCGGCGGCAGGTCGAGCGAGAAGCCCGACTGCACCCAGGCCCAGAACAGCTGGCCGACCTGCCATGGCGTCGGCGCCGAGACCGAGAATGCCAGGTACAGCGAAGCGGCGACGCCGATCAGCGACATCCAGAAGTATTTTTCGCGCGAACGCATGCCTTCCGGGTCCTGGTAGACCACCTTGCGGTAGTCGTCGACCCAACCCACGGCGCCGAAGCCGAGCGTGACGATCAGCACCGGCCAGATCAGACGGTTCGACAGGTCGCACCACAGCAGGGTCGAGATGGCGATCGAAATCAGGATCAGCACGCCGCCCATGGTCGGGGTGCCGTGTTTTTTCAGGTGGGTCTGCGGACCCTGGGTGCGCACCGCCTGGCCGACCTTCATTTCCGTCAGCTTGCGGATCACGGCAGGACCGGTGAACAGGCCGAGCGCAATCGCGGTGATCGTGGCGAACACCGCGCGGAAGGTGATGAAGTTAAAGACACGCATCGGACCGATATAGTCCTGCAGGTATTGAGCGAGCCAGAGAAGCATTAGTGGGCGTCCTTGCCAGTGTGTGTGGATCCGATCAGGTGATTGACCACGCGTTCCATCTTCATGAAGCGCGAGCCTTTCACCAACACAGTTGCATCAGAATTGCCGCCCAGTGCCTTGTCCAGTGCTGCCAATACATCGTCAAACTGTTCAAAATGGTGCGCTCCGCTGGCCACCAGGTGGCGCGAGAGTTCACCCGTCGCGAGCACCGTTTCGATGCCGCGGCTTTGCGCATACGCGCCGATTTCTTCCGTAAATTCACGGCCCTGCGTGCCGACCTCGCCCATGTCGCCGATGACCAGGATGCGTGGCGCCGGATAGGCGGCCAGCACATCGATCGCGGCGCGCATCGAGTCCGGGTTGGCGTTATAGGTGTCGTCGATCACCAGCGCGCCGTTGGCCGCCTGCTTGCGCTGCAGGCGTCCGCCGACCGGGGCGAAGGCTTCCAGGCCGCGCACGATGGTGGCCTGGTCGATGCCGGCCGCCAGCGCGCAGGCGATCGCCGCGAGCGCATTGCGCACGTTGTGTTCGCCCGCGGCCGCCAGTGTCAGCGCGAATGCGCCGCCTGGCGTCGTTACTTTCAAATTGTTACCGAATCCGGTGCTGCTGTACGTCGCGTGCACGTCGCAGGCTTCGCTCAAGCCGAAGGTGATGCTGCGGCAGTGCCTGGATAAATCCTGCCACAGCGCCGTGTAGGTGTCGTCGCCCGGATACACGGCGACGCCATCCGCCGGCAAGGCGGCCAGCACCGAACCGTTTTCCAGGGCCACCGCTTCCACCGTGTGCATGAATTCCTGGTGCTCGCGCTGGGCGTTGTTGACCAGGCCGACGGTCGGCTGCGCGATCGCGGCCAGGCGGCCGATCTCGCCCGGGTGGTTCATGCCGAGTTCCACCACGGCGGCGCGATGCGTCGCCTCCAGGCGCATCAGCGTCAGCGGCACGCCGATCTCGTTGTTCAGGTTTCCTTGCGTGGCCAGGCGCGTGTCGTCACTGAAGGCGGCGGCCAGGATGGACGCGATCATTTCCTTGACCGTCGTCTTGCCGTTGCTGCCGGTGACGCCGATCAGGGGAATGGCGTACTGGCGGCGCCAGCTGTTGGCGATCTGTCCCAGCGCCGTCAGCGTGTTCGGTACGACGATGGCCGGCAGGGTCCAGCCTTCCGGCAGGCGCTCGGCCACGACCGCGGCGGCGCCATTGCCCGCTACCTGGGCCAGGAAGTCGTGGGCATCGAAGGTTTCGCCGCGCAATGCGACGAACAGCGCGCCGGCTTTCGCCGTGCGGCTGTCGGTCGAGACGTTGTCGAAGGTGGCGTCCGCTGTCATGCGGCCGCCAGGGATCGACGACATCAGTTGTGCGAGCGAACCGCGCATCAGTGAGTCCTCATCATGGTGAGCCGCGCGGTCAGGGCCAGCGCGGCGTGGTCGGCGTCGGAAAACGGCAGCTTCTTGCCCTTGATTTCCTGGTACGGCTCGTGGCCCTTCCCGGCCAGCAGGATCACGTCCTGTTTATTGGCCTGCTTGACGGCGGCCAGGATCGCGGTCGCGCGGTCCTCGAGCGCCTGATAGCGGTCGGTTTTCATGCCCGCCACGATCTGGGCGATGATCGCGCCCGGCTCTTCGCTGCGCGGATTGTCGCTGGTGACGATCACCTGGTCGGCGCTTTCGGCGATCGCACCCATTTGCGGGCGCTTGCCCGGATCGCGGTCGCCGCCGCAGCCGAACACGCACCACAGCTGGCCGCCGCGTTCATCGGCAACCTGGCGCAGCGCGTGCAGGGTCTTCTCCAGCGCGTCCGGCGTGTGGGCGTAGTCGATCACGACCAGCGGCGCGTCCTGGCCGCCGACCTGCTGCATGCGGCCCGGGGCCGGCACCAGCGCTTCGATCGCCTCGACCGCGCGCGGCAGCTCGATGCCCTTGGCCAGCAGCGCGCCCAGCACCGCCAGCGCATTGCTGATGTTGAAGTGGCCGACCAGCTGGGTCTTGACCAGTTGGCTGCCCTGCTCGGTCTCGAGCTGGAATTCGGAACCTTGCGGCCGGCTGCGCTTGTTCGATGCGCGCAGGATGTTCACGCCCTCGATGGCCGGCTGGCTGGCGGCGTCCTTCAGCGTGTAGCCGGTGATCGGCAGGGCCGGATTGGTGGCGCGCAGGTGCGCGACCAGGCGCTGGCCGGCCGGGTCGTCGAGGTTGATGACGGCGGTGCCCAGCTCCGGCCACTCGAACAGCTCGCGCTTGGCGGCCTCGTAGGCTTCCATGGTGCCGTGGTAATCGAGGTGATCGCGCGTCAGGTTCGTAAAAATCGCGACGTCGAAATGCAGGCCGGCGGTACGCCCTTCGACCAGGCCGATCGAGGACACCTCGATCGCCAGCACGCGCGCCTTGGCTTCGCGCACCGCGGCCAGGCGGCTGGCGAGCAGCACGGCGTCCGGCGTGGTGTAGCCGGTGACGTTGAATTCGGGTTCGCTGCCGGCCTTGAACATGGCCACGCCCAGGGTGCCGATGACGGCGGCCGTCTCGCCCAGCCTGGCGAAAGCCTGGCCGAGCCAGACCGAGCACGAGGTCTTGCCGTTGGTGCCGGTGACGCCGACGGTGAACATGTCGGCATCGGGCTGGCCGAGCACGGCGTGGGCGATCATGCCGGCCTGGGCTTTCAGCTCCAGCACGGCCAGGTGCGGCACCTTGACCGCTTCGTCCCATTCAAAATCGCGGGCCTCGTGGACGACGGCGACGGCGCCATTCGCCACCGCCTGCGCGATGAAGCGGCGCCCGTCCGCGGTTTCGCCCGGATAGGCGAAGAAGACGTCGCCCGGCGTGATCTGGCGGGAGTCGGAAACGAGGTTGCCGCCCGGTGCGGCGGCAACGATCCACTGGCAAATTTCGCGCTGAGTTGCGGCCATCACAAACTCTCCTCGAGTGGCTCTTCGGGAATGATGATGTCGGTGACCGACGAATCCGGCGGCACGTTCGCGGCCCGCAGCGCATTGGCCGCCAGGTCCGCGGCGGTCGGCGCCGCGACGCTGCCGCCTGTTCGCAGTGCGCCGCGCGGGTTGTCGATCATGACGGCGATGATGAAACGTGGCTTGGACATCGGCGCGATGCCGACGAAATAGCCGATGTTGTCGGTACGCGAGTAGTGGCCGTTGACGATCTTCTCGGCGGTACCGGTCTTGCCGCCCACGCGGTAGCCCGGCACCTGCGCCTTCGAGGCGGTGCCTTCCGGGCTCACGACGGACTCCAGCATGGTCCGCACCTGGGCCGCGGTCTTCGGCGAGATCACCTGCTGGCCGACCGGATGCTCGTCCACCTTGACGAAGGACAGCGGGATGATGTCGCCGTTGCGGGCGAAGATCATATACGAGCGCGCCATCTGCAGCAGCGAGACCGACAAGCCGTGGCCGAAGGCCATGTTCGCGTATTCGATCGGGCGCCACGATTTCCATGGACGCACACGGCCCGCGGTCGGGCCGGGGAAGCCGAAGCGCGGCGCCTGGCCGTAACCGAGCTTGGTGTACATTTCCCACATTTCCTGCGGCGGGATCAGCTGCGAAATCTTGACCACGCCGATATTCGAGGACTTCTGGATGATGCCGCCGACGTCGCGCACGCCGTAGTTGTGGGTGTCGCGGATGGTCTTGCCCGTCACGACCATGCGGCCGGGCGAGGTGTCGAACACGGTGTTCGGGGTGATGCGCTTGGTCTCGAGGCCGAGCGCCACCGTTACCGGCTTGATCGTCGAGCCGGGTTCGAAGGTGTCGGTGATGACGCGGTTGCGCAGCTGGGCGCCGGTCAGGTGGCGGCGGTCGTTCGGGTTGTAGCTCGGGTAGTTGGCCATGGCCAGCACCTCGCCGGTCTGCACGTCGAGCACGACGGCGCCGCCGGCCTGGGCGTTGAACTTCTCGACCGCGTTCTTCACGCTGGTGAAGGCGATGTACTGGAGCTTGGAATCGACCGACAGGGTCAGGTCCTTGCCGTCGTGCGGCTCGCGCGAATAGCCCAGGTCCTCGACGATGCGGCCCAGGCGGTCCTTGATGACCTTGCGGCTGCCCGGCGCGCCGACCAGCGACTTCTGCTGCGCCAGCTCCATGCCTTCCTGGCCCACGTCTTCGACGTTGGTGAAGCCGACCATGTGCGACATCACTTCACCCTGCGGGTAGAAGCGCTTGTATTCCTTGCGCGTGTCGATGCCCGAAATCTTGAGCTTCTCGATCTTGGCAATGACGTCCATCTCGACTTGCCGCTTCAGGTAGACGAAGGTGCGGTCCGAATCGAGCTTCTTGCGCAGCTCGGCTTCCGGCATCTCGAGCAGGCGCGCCAGTTCGGCCAGCTTTTCCGACGGCGAGGCCAGCACGTCTTCGGGAATCGCCCAGACGGCCTTCACCGGCAGCGAGGAGGCCAGCACTTCGCCGTTGCGGTCCATGATCTTGCCGCGCGTGGCCGGCAGTTCGAGCGTGCGCTCATAGCGGCTCTTGCCCTGCTTTTGCAGGAAGCCGGTCGACATGCCCTGCAGCCAGAGCGCGCGCAGGCCGAGCGCGGCGAAGGCCGCGAACAGCACGAACAGCATCACGCGCGAACGCCAGTCGGGCAGGCGCACGGCCAGCACCGGGCTTTTCGAGAAAGCCATGCCCTTGGCGGCGGCGACGCGCCCGGTCGTAAACGGCTTGTCGCGCTTCATTGCGCGCCCTCCGTCAGGTACTGGGTGCGGGCCGGGGTCAGCGGGGTCATGTTCAATTCGGTACGGGCGATCTGCTCGATGCGTTCGTTCTTGCCGAGCGTGGACTGGTCCAGCTGCAACTGGGCCCAGTCGATGTCGAGCTGGCGCGACTGCTGCTGCAGGCGCTCGAGCTCGATGAACAAATGGCGCGACTGATAGCGCGCGTTCACCAGCGTCAGGCCGCAGGCGATCAGGCCGGCGGCCAGGATGACGTTGAGCTTGTTGCTCATCGTGCCGCATCCTCCAGGCGCTCGGCCACGCGCAGCACCGCCGAACGGGCGCGCGGGTTGGCCGACACCTCGTCATCCGATGGCTTGATCTTGGCGATCAGCTTCATCTGCGGCTGCGGCAGGTCGACGGCGCGGATCGGCAGGCGGCGGTCCGGCTGGGGCACCTTGGCTTTGCTGGCGAAAAATTGCTTGACCATACGGTCTTCGAGCGAGTGGAAACTGATCACCGACATGCGCGCACCGGGCGCGAGCATGGCGTAGGCGGCGTTCAGTCCGGCCTCGAGGTCCTCAAGCTCTTTATTGATGAAAATCCGGATAGCCTGAAAGGTGCGGGTGGCCGGATCCTTGCCTTTTTCCCGAGTCTTGACCGCGTCTGCCACGATTGCGGCAAGCTGGCGTGTGCTTGAAATTGGCTCGATTGCCCGGCGAGCAACAATCGCCTTTGCAATCTGAAAAGCAAACCGTTCTTCCCCATAATCTCGTATCACCTTTTCCAGTTGTTGGACGTCCGCCGTGGCAAGCCATTCGGCGGCCGAGAGTCCGCGTGTCGTGTCCATCCGCATGTCGAGCGGACCGTCGTTGCGGAAGCTGAATCCGCGTGTGGCGTCGTCGACCTGCGGCGAAGAGATGCCCAGGTCGAGCAGGATGCCGTCCACCCGCGCCACGCCCTGGGCGGCGAGTGCCGTGCCCATCGTGGCGAAGCTGTCGTGGACGATCGAAAAACGTGGGTCGTCGATCTGTTGCGCGGTGGCGATCGCCTGCAGGTCCTTGTCGAAGGCGACCAGGCGGCCTTTCTGCCCCAGGCGCGACAGGATCAGGCGGCTGTGGCCGCCGCGGCCGAAGGTGCCATCTATATAGATGCCGTCGGCGCGTGTGCCGGCCAGGTCGAGCGCATCGACCGCTTCGTCAAGCAGCACCGTACGATGCAGCAATTCGGGCACCGGAGTGGCAATCGTCATCCGTGCCTCAGAAAGAGAAATTGGAAAGTACATCGGGCATGCCGCCGGCGACGGCGGATGCTTCATCGGCGGCCAGCTTGGCGGCGTCCCAGATCTCGAAGTGGGTGCCCATGCCGAGCATCATCACTTCTTTTTCCAGGCCGACGGCGGCGCGCAGTTCGGGCGAGATCAGGACGCGGCCGGCGCTGTCCATCTCGACATCGCAGGCGTTACCAAGGAAAATGCGCTGCCACGCGCGCGCGGACATCGGCCAGGCCGCGATCTGGTCGCGGTGGGTTTCCCAGACGGGACGCGGGAAGAACAGGAGGCAGCCGTGCGGGTGGCGGGTCAGCGTGAGGCGGCCTTCGCATTGGAGCGCGAGGGCGTCACGATGCTTTGCCGGAATGGACATCCGGCCCTTCGCATCGAGATTGATCGCAGACGCGCCTTGAAACACGTAGGTTACCTAGCTTTGGAGGGTTATCAGTTTAGTTGTTTTGCGCGCCGGGAGACCTGAACTTCTCCCACAAAACTGCACTTTTTCACACTGTTTCCCACTTTAGAGGAAGCGTTGTTACTGGTCAAGCGAATTCCGGTAGGAAAAATCCGGATTTTGTTAATGAAATGAAGGACTTAGCGCTGTTCCCTCATACAGCTTCCAGAAAAAATATCTCGGAAAATTAAGCACTTAGCTGAATGAGTGAAAGTCATTCCTCATCTAGACAAGCTGGCAGCATCGTTGCAATAGAGAAAAAAATTCTGTCTTTACGGCTGTGGTGACGGCGACGCGCAGGGCTCGCACAGCGCAGCTGAAAAATTGCGAATTCATGCTGGACGGGTTAGCATTTCTCATCGCCCGGCAGTGCGGCGACACCGCTGGGCGAATTGCCGTAATAGCAAGGAGAAAGACGTGACCTTGACCATTGCCCGCACCCGCGCCGTGTACGACCTCCTCGACGTGCAGGATGCCCTCGACCGCAGCCGCGGCCGCTCCCCGGAACTCGAAGCCTTCTACGAGCGCATGCTCGAAACCGGGCCCGAGCGTTTCGTGACCACCCCTTCCTCGATCGACGCCCTTTCTCCCCTGCTGGAAGAGTGTCCCAACTTCGACGCCGTACTGGACGACCTGGCGCGCTACCTGCGCCTGGCCCACGCCGGCAACAAGGGTTTCAATGTGATGCCGATCCTGTTGCTGGGCGGTCCAGGGGTGGGTAAAACCCATTTCGCCAAGCGCCTGGCGCGCGCCATGGGCACGGACTGCGAGCTGATCAGCATGAACGCTCTCTCCGCCGGCTTCGTCATCACCGGCAGCTCGGCCAGCTGGCGCGGCGCCAAGTGCGGCAAGGTCGCCGAAAAGCTGGTGCGCGGCCAGTACGCCAACCCGGTGCTCGTACTCGACGAAGTCGAAAAGGCGAGCGGCTCCTCGCAGTCCGATCCACTCGCCGCCCTCTACCAGTTACTGGAACCGGAAACCTCGCGCGCCTTCCGCGACGAATTCATCGACGTCGAGATCGACGCCAGCCAGATCTTCTGGGTGCTGACGGCCAACTCGGTCGAAGGCATCCCCGCGCCGCTACTGAACCGGATGGCCGTGTACGAGGTGCCGGCGCCGACGCCCGAGCAGGCAGCCGGCATTGCCCAGCGCATGTATGCTTCACTGCTGGTGGAGCTGAACCTGTCGGGGTTCGACGCGCGGCTTGCCGAATCCGTGCTCGACAAACTGGCCCCGGTCGCCCCGCGCGACTTGCGCAAGACCCTGCTCGACTCGCTTGGCTATGCGGTGGCCGATGGCCGCGGGCATGTGACGGTCGAGGACGTGCGGCTGCGGCCGGCGGCGGGACGGGGGCGGATCGGTTTCTAGAAACCTCCGTAAAAAGCGTGGCGACGCTAGAATGAGGCCATATCGTCAACCAGAGAGCCTCATGACCGACTTCGCCTTTACGCCGCCCGCCACGCCCTCCCTCGCCATCTTCGGCAGCAGCGCCCGCTTCCCGATCCGCCGCGTCTTCTGCGTCGGCCGCAATTACGCCACCCACGCCCGCGAAATGGGCAGCGACCCGGATCGCGAGCCGCCTTTCTTCTTCATGAAGCCGGCCGACGCCGTCGTTCCGGCCGAAGGCGCCCTGCTCTACCCCTCGGCGACGAAGGAGCTGCACCATGAGATCGAACTGGTGGTCGCCATGCGCTCGGGCGGCGCCGACATCCCGGCCGACGAAGCACTGGCCAAGGTCTGGGGCTACGGCGTCGGCATCGACCTGACCCGGCGCGACCTGCAATCGATCGCGAAAGACACGGGCCGCCCATGGGACATGGCCAAGGGTTTCGATGCCTCCGCGCCATGCAGCCCGCTGCGCCCGGTGAGCGCCTTTGGTCATCCGACCGAGGATGCGGCGATCCGCATCACCGTGAATGGCGAAGTGCGCCAGGAAGGGTGTTTGAACGAGATGATCTGGCCGATCGCGGACATCATCAGCCACCTGTCGCGACTCGTGACGCTGGCGCCGGGGGATTTGATCTTTACGGGGACGCCCGGTGGCGTGGGTGCACTGCAGCCGGGCGACCGGGTGCATGGCGAAGTGGCCGGCGTCGACGAGTTCGACCTGGAGATCGTCGAGAAATCGTAAGTCCGGCAGCGGCCGGCGCATTACCTGGCTTGCGCGTCACGCAGCGCCGCCAGGAAGCGCTCCGGCTGCTCCACACTGATGAGGAGCGACGGCCCCGTCCTGGCCGGCAGGTAGACCACCCGGCTGCGGTCCGTCAGCAGCGCAAACACCACCCCGCCCTGCCCCGTAAACCGCCCCGCCGCATACCCCGGCAAGCTGATGCCATTGCTGCGCACGCCCAGCCGGGCTTCGGGAATCGTGTCCAGGCTGCCGGCCCGCGCCCGCGCCAGGTCGAATTCGGCAAGCGGCCGCTCGTGGCGGTAGAAATGCGCCGCATGCAGCATGAGCTTGCCGCCCTCGAGCCGCAGCTCGTTGTCCGCCATCGTGAACCCCAGGGCGCCCATCAGAGGCAGGATCAGAATCGCTGCCAGCGCCATGTTGCGTGCGGTGCGCGCAGGACCGTCGCGGCGCAGCACCAGCAAGGGTGCGCCGCAGGCCACCAGCGCGATGGCGAACAGGGCAAAGTAGACCGGGGCGCCGACCGAGGGAATTGCAAATTCCATTAGTGCTCGACCCAGCCCTTGGCGTGTTCGACCGCCCGCGCCCAGCGCGCCCGCAGTTCGTCACGCCGCTCCGGCGCCATGGCCGGTTCGAAACGCCGCTCGGCGCGCCATAGCGCCTGGATTTCCTCGCGCCCGCTCCAGAAACCTTCGGCCAGGCCGGCCAGATAGGCCGCACCGAGTGCCGTCGTCTCCGTCACCAGCGGACGCACCACTGGCACGCCGAGCAGGTCGGCCTGGAACTGCATCAACAGATCGTTACGCGCGGCGCCGCCATCGGCACGCACTTCCATGACTGGACAGGCGGCATCCTTCTGCATCGCCGCCAGCAGTTCGGCGCTCTGGTAGGCGATCGCCTCGACGGCGGCGCGGGCGATATGGGCTTTCGATGTCCCGCGCGTCATGCCGACGATGGTGCCGCGCGCGTACGGGTCCCAGTGCGGCGCGCCGAGGCCGACGAAGGCCGGCACCAGCATCACCCCGCCGCTGTCCGGCACCGAGGTCGCCAGCGCCTCGACTTCGCTCGACTCCTTGATGATGCCGAGTCCGTCGCGCAGCCATTGGACGGTGGCGCCGCCCATGAAGACGCTGCCTTCCAGCATGTAGTCGGTGCGGCCGTCGATCTTCCAGCCGATCGTCGCCAGCAGGCGGTTGCGCGAGACAGGCGGCACGTAGCCCGAGTGCATCAGCATGAAGCAGCCGGTGCCATAGGTATTTTTCACCATGCCCTTGTCGTAGCAGGCCTGGCCGAAGGTGGCGGCCTGCTGGTCGCCGGCGATGCCGCTCAGGGGGATCGGATGGCCGAACCACTCCTCGCGCGCCACGCCGACCCGGTCCGAGCTGCGCACCACTTCGGGCAGCATCGCCTCGGGGATGCCGAACAGGTCGAGCAAGGCGGGATCCCAGCGCATCGTGTGGATGTTGTAGAGCATCGTGCGCGAGGCATTGCTGACGTCGGTGACGTGGCGCCCGCACAGTTTATAGGCGAGCCAGCTGTCGATGGTGCCGAAGCAGAGTTCGCCGCGCAGAGCGCGTTCGCGCGCATCGGGCACGTTCTCGAGCAGCCATTGCAGCTTGGTGGCGGAAAAATAGGCGTCCAGCTCCAGGCCGGTGCTGCGGCTGATCTGGCGCGCATACCCTGCTTCGCGCAGGCGGTCGCAGGCGCCGGCCGTTCTCCGGTCCTGCCAGACGATGGCGCGCGCCACCGGTTCGCCCGTGGCGCGGTCCCAGACCACGGTGGTTTCCCGCTGGTTGGCGATGCCGATGGCGGCGATCTGCGAGGCCGGTACGCGGCTATCGGAGATCACCTTGCGCGCGCAGGCGAGCTGGCTTTCCCAGATGTCGAGGGCGTCATGCTCGACCCAGCCGGGCTGCGGGAAATGCTGGGGATATTCCTGCTGGGCGCAGGCGAAGACCTGTCCCTGGCGATCGAACAGGATGGCGCGGGAACTGGTCGTTCCCTGGTCCAGGGCGAGTATGTATTGCGGCACGCATCCTCCGCTGAATTCAGTGTAAAGCAGGCCGATAGGCCGGATTCTGTGTAGTGGTCTCCCTTGCGGGACGCCCCTATGACAGCCATTCCTCTAGGCGCCGAATTACTCCGGCGCTCAAGCTTCCTACCCGCACGCTCCGCGAGCAACATCAACGCGTGCCTATTTGGAATTGCTCCGAGTGGAGGTTACCGCGTTTCACCGTAACTTAATACGCTCGTCTCTGTGGCCCTATTCCTCGCCTTATACCCCTGGCTTGCGCCAGAGGCTTTCGGCGGACGGCCGTTAACCGTCACCCCGCTCTGTGGAGTCCGGACCTTCCTCCCGCCGGCACCGAGGTGCCAGCCAGCGGCTGTCTGGCCTGCTTCACGGCAGCATTGTAACCGATGGGGGGTAGGCGCCGCCATTTCTGAAATTTGGTGTCGCCATTTCAAAAGCCCGGTCGGTAGCGATTGCATAGAATGCCACGATGCCCAATCTTTGAGGATGACCGACACATGACGCACCCTTCCCGCACCGGCGGCCAGATCCTGGTCGATGCACTGCACGTCCACGGCGTCGATACCGCCTTTGGCGTGCCAGGCGAAAGCTATCTCGACGTGCTCGACGCCCTGCACGATTCCGATATCCGCTTCGTCATCAACCGCCAGGAAGGGGGCGCGGCCTTCATGGCCGAGGCCTACGGCAAACTGACCGGCAAGCCCGGCATCTGCTTCGTCACCCGCGGCCCGGGCGCGACCAACGCCTCGATCGGCGTGCACACCGCTTACCAGGATTCGACGCCGATGATCCTGTTCATCGGCCAGGTCGGCAACGATTTCGTCGACCGCGAAGCCTTCCAGGAAATCGACTACCGCCGCATGTACGGCCAGATGGCGAAGTGGGTGGCGCAGATCGACCGCGCCGACCGCATGCCCGAGTACATCGCGCGTGCCTTCCAGATTGCCACCAGCGGCCGTCCGGGCCCGGTGGTGCTGGCGCTGCCGGAAGACATGCTGATCGATACGGCGCAGGTGGCCGACACGCGCCGCTACCAGCCGGTGCAGGCGGCCCCTTCGCAGGCGCAGATCGATACCCTGCGCGGCATGCTGGCCGAAGCACAACGTCCTGTCGTCCTGTTAGGGGGCGGCACCTGGAACGCGCAGGCCTGCGCCGACCTGCAAACCTTTGCCGAAGCGAACATGCTGCCGGTGGCCTGCACCTTCCGCTTCCAGGACCTGATGGACAACGCGCATCCGCACTACATCGGCGACGTCGGCATCGGCATCAACCCGAAGCTGGCCGCGCGCGTGAAAGATGCCGACCTGGTGATCGCGATCGGCCCGCGCCTGGGCGAGATGACGACGGGCGGCTACACCCTGCTCGATTCGCCGGTGCCGAAGCAGCGCCTGGTCCACATCCACAATGATCCCGAGGAGCTGGGCAGCGTCTACCAGGCCGAACTGATGATCGCCAGCGGCGCGCCGCAGGCGACCAGCATGCTGGCCGCGATGGAACCGGTCGACGCCAGCGCCTGGCGCCACACGGTCGCCGAAGCCAAGGCCGACCTCGCCGCCTTCCAGCAACAGCCGCCGATCTTCAAGGACGGCCAGGCCCCGCTCGACCTCTGGCAGGTGGTGCAGGACATGATGGCCGTCCTGCCGCGCGACGCCATCATCACCAACGGCGCCGGTAATTACGCCTCCTGGGCGCACCGCTTCTACCGCTACGGCGCCATGCGCACCCAGCTGGCGCCGACGAATGGCGCGATGGGCTATGCGGTGCCGTCGGGGATCGCCGCGAAAATCGTCGATCCGCAGCGCACCGTCGTCACCTTCGCCGGCGATGGCGAATTCATGATGACCGGCCAGGAACTGGCGACCGCCGTGCAGTACGAGGCCGGCGTCGTGATCCTCGTCTTCAACAACAGCATGTTCGGCACCATCCGCATGCACCAGGAAAAGACCTATCCGGGCCGCGTGTCGGGCACGACCCTGCACAATCCGGACTTCGCGGCACTGGCGCAAGCCTATGGCGGCCATGGCGAAGTGGTCGAGAAGACGGCCGACTTCGCACCGGCCCTGGCGCGGGCACTCGAGCACACGAAGAGTAAAAACCTGCCGGCCGTGATCGAGCTGCGCTACGACGGCAACCTGATCACGCCGAACCTGACTTTGGAGGCGATGCGCAAGGCCGCGCAGGCGACGAAGGCGGGCTGACGCGCCGCGAGCTCGATAAGCAAAGCCCCTGCGCTGCAGGGGCTTTTTTCGTTTCCAGCGCCGGGATCAGCGCAGCTCAGGGACCGACCGGTACGAACGCCAGGAAGGGATCGTCGGTCTGGCCGACCATGATCAGACCGTCGCCGGAAATGTTCAGGGAGTCGTCGGTAAGCGCGCGGGCGTAGCCGGCGAACTTGAAGCTGCTCAGCAACCTGCCGTCGGCGCCGTGCACCCAGACGTCGGCGCTGGAATACCAGCCCATGATGCCGCAATAAACGCGTCCATCGCTCCCGACTTCGACGTTGTTCGGATAGGCATCGCCGCCCGGCAGATCGCCGATTTCGCGCCCGTCCGTGGGACTGATCCGCCTGCAGCGATAGGGCGCGCCGCTTGCGGCGTACAGCCGCGTGCCGTCGCCGCTGACCGCAACATCGGAGGCGCCGAAGCTGCCCCCTGCGGCCTTGCTGAACAGGGTGCCACCCGCCATGGCGCTGTAGTCGATGTCGTATCCGGCTCCTTCCGAATAGATGCGCTTGCCGTCGCTGGTGACGGCGGTCGGCGCAATGCTCGACATCCCTGCCTGCGCACCGTTTTCCGCGTTGTACACCACGCCGTCGGCGGCAACGACCAACTGCACGCCATTGGGCCGCACGGCCAGCAGTTTCGAGTAGTGGTTGACTGCGTTCACGAGGGGCCAGACGCTGGCCTTGGTCATCGACGCCAGGTCGACCACGACGATATTGCGGTTGGCGGTGTCGTATACGTACAGGCTTGCACCGTTCTGGCTCACGCTCATCTTGCCGAGCGAAGCGCCCAGATTGGCGATCGTCCCGACCAGGGCCGCGGTGTAGACGTTATAGACGTCGATCGACGCGCCGCCTTGGTTGGCATACAGGTAAGGACGGATCGGGTCGGTTTTCAGGTGCCAATAGGTCTTGTCCAGCTTCGTCGCCGCGCCCGGCGTGACGCTGCCTTTCCAGAGCGCGACGCGCAAGGTCTCCGCAACCGAGATGCTCGTGTCCGGGCTGCTCAGCGTCACCGTCGCGTAGCTGATCGCATTGGTCGGCAGGCTGGCCGGATTGGCATTCAGGGTCAGTACGTTGCCGCTGCGCGTGACCGTCAGCCAGGCCTTGTCCGAACTTGCGCTCCAGCTTGGTGTCTGGCCAAAGTTGTCGGTGACGGTGATCGTCCGGCTCAGGCGCGACCAGCTGGGGGTCGACGACAGCGCCACGCCGGTTTCCGAGAACAGCAGTTTATGCACGTCGCGGTTGGCCGTGACCGTGATCGGCGCAGTCACGGTGTCGCCATTGACTTTCGCAGTGGCAGTCAGCGCGGCGACGCTGGTGCCCACCGGAAGATTGGCGAACCGTTGCGAGAAGCTCAGGTCGACGCCGGTCTGGCTGACCTGGCCGCTGACGGCGCTGGCGCCCAGCCAAGCGGGCAGTGCCGACATCGTCCATGGATGGGCGTTGCCAAGCGTATTCAGGCTGAGCAAGGTCGCCGCCGTATCCGCGTCGCGGCCGTAGGTGCCGCCCAGCACCAGGGACGTGCTCGAGGCCTTGAGCGTGGCGGGGCTCAGGTTGAGCGTCACCGGGACCGTGCTGGTGTTGGTGTTGGGTGCGCTGATCGTCAGCTGGCCGGCATACTGGCCGCTGGCCAGCTTGCCCTGCGCCGGATCCACCTTCAGCGAGGTGACGCCGGGCGTCGGTCCGCCCGTGGGCGTTATGCTCAGCCATGGCACATTGGTGCTGGCCGCCCATGTCACGGCGCCATCGGCGACGTTGAACTTGACCGCTTCGGCCGCGATCGGCGCGCCGTTGATGGCCGTGAACGTGATCTGGCCGCGGTCCACGCTGAACGCGGCCGGCAGCAACTGCGCTTGCACCGGCACGCTGACGCTGCGGCCATCGCTGGACTTGACCAGGATCGTCGCCGTCTGCATGCCCAGCACCAGCGCGGACACGTCATAGCCGACCCGGAAAGCGCCGTCTCCGGATCCGCGCGTATCCAGCAAGGTGAGCCAGGCGGCGGCGCTCGATGCGGTCCAGGTCTGGCCGGGCGCGCTGACCCGGACGCTGAGCGGCGTGGGCGCCGCCTTGCCGGCGTTGATGGTCAGGTCGAGATTGGCCAACGGCACCGCGGTGAACGCAGGCACCGGCACGGGGGTCGGCGTCGGTGTCGGAGATGGCGGCGTTGTCGGAGTCGGGGTCGGGTCAGGTGGGGTCGTACCCGTGGGTGGCGTCACCGGGGCGGGCGGCGCCGTGACGGTGATCTCGTACGGCAGCTGAATGGGCGAACCCGGGAATTGCTGGGCGCAATTGACGTCGCGGCAGACCTTGACCGTGAAGCTTCCCTTGTAAGTGCCGGCCGCAAGCGAAGGCGCGGTCTGCATCACCGCGCGGTAGGAAATCGGGCCGGTCTGGACGATCTGCACTTGCGGCAGGATGACGCCGGTCGTATCGATGATATAGGCGTAGACCGCGCTGGCCGTACTGAAATCGGCAGGGGTCGTGACCGTCGCGTCGGCGCTGATCGGAATCGAACGCCCTGCTTCGACCGTGGTGGCCGCAGTGGGTGCGCTGAAGGTCAACACGCCTGGGGCTGCCGGCGGCGTCGGCGCCGGTGTGGACCCTGTGGACGGGGCCGGGCTGGGCGTCGAGGGCGCGCCGTTACCGACCGGAGCCGCACTGCCCTGGCTTGCGCCGCCCCCACCGCCGCCGCAGGCGCTCAGCAATCCCAGCAGGGTGCACAGAATCACCGAGGGCGATACGCTTTGTTTCCGAAAAGCGGTCGTAGCCATGTTGACGCCCAATAATTAATAAACACGCAATTATGTTTCAGAATTATTTTTATATAAAGAAAATATTGCAACTGTCGCTCACTAATCACAGTTGACCAGATGAGCGTTATTCACTCGACATGGCCTCGCCCGATTGCCAAAAGCGCCATTTTTCTGAAAAGGCTATGCTGTACAGCAGGCAATACCGCAAACACGCGTCCCATCGGGCGCCCAAGCACAATAAAGAGGAGACGAAACACCGTGAGCAACATCCCGGAACTGGTCCTGTGCATTCCCGGTCCGTGGGAAGAGAGCAGCGTCCTGGCCGACGAAATCGCCTTGAGCGCCATCGGCTATTCCCTTGTCGGCAACGTGTTGCGCGACAGCGAGACCGGTTTCGCCTGCGAACTCGTGCTACAGCGGGCCGACCAGGCGCTGGCGGACGACTTCCGCAAGGCCGGGCCGCACTGGGCCACCACCGTGGCGATGGCCGACATCGAGGATCACCGCTCGGTCGCTTACCTGGTCGCGCCAGGCGGCTCGCGCGAGGCGGCCGACGCCATGATGCGCGCCGGCGCCGCCCTGGTCGACAGCGGCGGCCTGGGTGTAAAAGTCGACAGCACGGGCATCGCCCATGCCCCGGCCTACTGGATCGACATGTGCGAGCAGCTCGACCAACTCACCGCCCACCGCGCGCTGGTGGTGTACGTGGCCGGTGCCGAGGTGTATTCCTGTGGCATGCACAATTTCGGTTTGCCGGAAGCGATCACCAGCGGCGGCGACAAGACGCAGGCCGCCGACATGCTGCGCTTCTTCACGCGCTACCTGCTCGAACATGCACCCCAGCTCGAGGATGGCCACACCTTCTCGGTCAGCGAGGGCAAGCCGGTGTACCGGGTCGAACGGACGGAAGCCATCGATTACGGTGAGGGATCGCTGTTCAACAATCCCTACGGCGCCTGGCGCCTGGTGCCGCTGGTTCCCGAAAAGAAGGGCAACTGGTGGAGCCGCAAGCGCTAAGCAGGTAGCAGTGGTTCCAGTTCCGCCGGCAGCGGTAAAGGGCCTTCGAACACGCTGTGCTGCTGCGCCGTGGGCTGCGTCAGGAACAGCGCGACAAGGATGATGAACAACCAGGCGACGGCACTGCGCAAGCGTGTCATGATTCCCTCCTTGTTGATGAGTTCTTACTGTAGACCTGTTCGCAAAGCTCGGCCGGGGCGCACGATTCAGCCACGTCAGGTCGCTTGCCCCATGCAGGCCGGGCAGCCGAACTGTCGCGTTTGCGCATATTGACAGGCTGCGCCGTGCCCCAGTTCGTTGCCGATTCGTCAGTACGTCCCTCTGGTAAAATACGCGCGACCCTTTTCGTCGTGCCGGTGAAGACGTCCCGGCATGTGCATGCACCACCTCCACCCACGCTATCCATGTTTAGTTTCTTTAAAAGAAAAAAAGCCGACACGCCGGCCGAGGTTGTGCCGGCGCCCGCTCCTGCTCCCGCGCCTGCGCCTGCAACACCAGCCCCGGCAATCCTGGCCCCGGAGCCGGTCACGCAAGGCCTGCCTGAAGCCGACCTGTTCATCGAAGAAACCGCCGAACGTCCCACGACCGAAGCGGAGAAGAAGAAGTCATGGATGGCACGCCTGAAGGCGGGCCTGTCCAAGACCTCGAGCAACCTGTCCCTGCTGTTCGTCGGCGCCCGCATCGACGAAGACCTGTACGAGGAACTCGAATCCGCGCTGCTGATGTCGGACGCCGGCATGGACGCCACCCAGTTCCTGCTCGACAGCCTGCGCCGCAAGGTCAAGGAAGACAAGCTGCTCGATGCCGCCGCCGTCAAGACGGCGCTCAAGGAATTGATGGTCGAGATGCTGCAGCCCCTGCAGAAGCCGCTGGAACTGGGCCGCTACGAACCGCTGGTGATGATGATTTCCGGCGTCAACGGCGCCGGTAAAACCACCACCATCGGCAAGCTCGCCAAGCACATGCAGAGATCAAGTCAATCCGTGCTGCTGGCCGCCGGCGACACCTTCCGCGCCGCCGCCCGCGAGCAGCTGATGGTCTGGGGCCAGCGCAACAACGTCACCGTGATCTCGCAAGCTTCCGGTGACCCGGCTGCGGTCGCCTTCGACGCGGTGCAGTCGGGCAAGGCGCGCGGCACCGACGTCGTCATGGTCGATACCGCCGGCCGCCTGCCGACCCAGCTGCACCTGATGGAAGAGCTGAAAAAAATCAAGCGCGTGATCGGCAAGGGCATGGAGGGCGCCCCGCATGAAACCCTGCTCGTCATCGACGGCAATACCGGCCAGAACGCGCTGGCGCAGGTGAAGGCGTTTGATGATGCGCTGCAGCTGACCGGCCTCGTGATCACCAAGCTCGACGGTACCGCCAAGGGTGGCGTGCTGGCCGCGATCGCGCGCACCCGTCCGGTGCCCGTGTACTTCATCGGCGTGGGCGAGAAGCTGGACGACCTGCAGCCTTTCAATGCAGAAGAGTTCGTTGAAGCGCTGCTGGGCTGAGACCAGATGATCGAATTCCACTCCGTCTCGAAACGTTATTCCGCCGACGCCACCGCCCTGCGCGAGGTGTCCCTCAACATCAACAAGGGCGAGCTGGTCTACCTGGCCGGTCCATCGGGCGCCGGCAAGTCGACGCTGATGAAGATGATCGCGGCCATCGAACGTCCCAGCAGCGGACGCGTGGTCGTGTTCGGCCAGGACATCGGCAAGCTGGGCAAGCCCGGCATCCCCTTCCTGCGCCGCAAACTCGGCCTGATCTTCCAGCACCAGCGCCTGCTGAACGACCGCAACATCCTGGCCAACGTCATGCTGCCCCTCCTCGTGACCGGTGCGCCCAAGGCCGGCGCCGAGCAGCGTGCCCGCGCCGCGCTCGACAAGGTCGGCCTGCTGGACCGCGCCAAGGCCCAGGCGCTCGAACTGTCGGGCGGCGAGCAGCAGCGCGTGGCGATCGCGCGCGCCATCGTCAACCGGCCGCAGATCATCCTCGCCGACGAACCGACGGCCAACCTCGACCGCGTGGCGGCCGACAAGGTGCTCGACGCCCTGCGCGCCTTTAACTCGGTCGGCGTGACCTGCCTGATCTCGACCCACGACGAGCAGGTGCTCGACGGCGCGGCACGCGTGATCCGGCTGGAACACGGCCAGCTGGTCTCTGCCGGCACCACGGGAGGTGCGGCATGAGCCCGTGGATCCGCCAGCACCAGTTCGCGCTCGGCGCGGCCCTGTCGACCCTGCGCAAGGCGCCGGGCAGCTTCCTGTTCAACGTGCTGGTCGTGGCGGTCGCTCTGGCCCTGCCCTTCGCCGGCATCACCCTGCTCGACAACGTGCGTCCGATGTCGGAGCAGCTGTCGGTCGATCCGGAAGTGAGCCTGTTCGTGAGGCCGGGGGCGACGCGCGAGGAGGCGCAGTCGCTGGAGCCGCAGCTGCGCCAGATCCTGCAAGGCAGCAACGCGAAAATCGTGTTCGTGCCGCGCGAGAAAGCGCTCGACGACCTGAAAGACCGCAGCGGCCTGTCCGCCGCCCTCGACACGCTGGGTGAGAACCCGCTGCCCGACAGCTATGTGATGAAGCTGGAAGGTTTTAATAGCACCGTGGAAGCGGCGCGCATCGACGGCATCGTCGAGCAGATGGGCGCCCTGCCTCAGGTCGATACCGTGCAGGTCGATTCCGCCTGGGTGAAACGCCTGGCCGCCCTGCTCGGCATCCTGCGCCTGGCGCTGCTGTTGCTGGCTATTACACTGGGTGTGGTGGTGATCGCGGTGGTCTTCAATACGATCCGCCTGCAGGTCCTCACCCAGCGCGAGGAAATCGCCGTCTCCAAGCTGCTGGGCGCGACCGACAATTTCATCCACCGCCCCTTCTATTACACGGGCGCCCTGCTCGGCCTGTGCGCCGGCGCGGTCGCCCTGGGTGCGGTGGCGCTGGCTCTGAATCCGCTGAACAATGCCATCGCCGAATTCGCGCGGCTGTACGCATCGGAATTCCAGCTGGCACCGCTGGGACCCTTCGAGGTGGCGGGCTTGCTGGCGATCAGCGCCGGCCTTGGCTTGATCGGCGCCCTGCTGTCCGTGCAAAGGCACCTGGCCCGCATGCGCTGAAAATTGTTTTCCGGTCAATGAAAAGGGTGACAGGGCCAGGCCTTGTCACCCTTTTTCATTTCGGCGCCAGGCACCCGATATGGTGCCGCCATGCGAATTTGCACGCCCCGCCTTGTAGGCGCGCATGCCGCCGCCGCGCCAGACAGAGGCGCATCGTGGGCGTGCCACCTTTTCTCGGTGCGCCAATTAACAGAAAATGCCCGTCCTGCACCCGTAACCTGAGTCCTGACAGCACACGCAAGCCCAGTACATTTGAGCTATCTCAACAGTAGTGCAAGGTTCTGCTCTACAGTAAAACAGCCATTTTTTCGATACCGTAGAGAAATACTTTGATGAAACTTAAACGGCCTTGGGATTCCCCAGGGTCGCTAGCACTCTCACATGGGGAGTGCTAATATATGTGCTCAAGAGAAGGTAAACAAGGTCTGATCCGCATTGGGCACGCATCGAAACAACAGCGTGCAACCGGCTCCGGGATGTCCGCTGACCGGTCGATGCAGTAAAGATTACTCTACGAGGAAAAACATGATGTCCGCACAATCCGCATTGGTCCCGACCAGCAGCCGTGCCCTGAACCTCGGCTTCACCGGCAATCTCGGTAACATCGACGCGTATATTTCCGCCGTCAACCGCCTGCCGATGCTCAGCCACGAGGAAGAGGTCTCGCTGGCCAAGCGCCTGCGGGAAGCGAATGATCTCGACGCCGCGCAAAAGCTGGTGCTCTCGCACCTGCGCCTGGTGGTGTCGATCGCGCGCGGCTACCTTGGCTATGGCCTGCCGCACGCCGACCTGATCCAGGAAGGCAACATCGGCCTGATGAAGGCCGTGAAGCGTTTCGACCCGAACCAGGGCGTGCGCCTGGTGTCGTACGCGATGCACTGGATCAAGGCCGAGATGCACGAGTACATCCTGAAGAACTGGCGCCTGGTCAAGGTCGCCACGACCAAGGCCCAGCGCAAGCTGTTCTTCAACCTGCGCAGCAACAAGACCGGCCTGGACGCGATGACCCCGACCCAGGTCGACGACCTGGCGAAGATGCTGGACGTGAAGCGCGAGGAAGTGATCGAGATGGAAACCCGCCTCTCGGGCCGCGACATCGCCCTGGAAGCGCCGACCGACGACGAAGACGACAAGTTCTCGCCGATCGCCTACCTGTCGTCCGACCAGCAGGAGCCGACCAAGGTGCTGGAAGCCGAGCAGGTCACGCGCCTGCAGTCCGAAGGCCTGGAAACGGCCCTGGGCAAGCTCGACCCGCGTTCACGCCGCATCGTCGAAGCGCGCTGGCTGGCCAACGACGACGGCTCGGGTGCGACCCTGCACACGCTGGCGGAAGAGTTCGGCGTGTCGGCCGAGCGGATTCGCCAGATCGAGTCGGCGGCACTGAAGAAGATGAAGGGTGCGCTGGCGGCGTACGTGTAAGGCGCCAGGTAGCACAGCAAGACACAGCGGCCCTGCGAGGGCCGCTTTTTTTTGGTAGCGTCATGTCGAGCCGCGTGATGATCGAACGGTGAACGCGCGGGCATGCCCGCCCTACGATATGCCGCAGCATTGTAGGGTGGGGCATGCCCTGCCCTGTCGGGCAGGGCGCTTCGCAGGCGGGCAGCATGCTGCCCGAATTCCCTGCTACGCCCCACGCGGTACGGCGCTTGATCAATGGCTGCGCCTAGCCCAGCACATCACCCCAGATCTGCTTCGCCCAAGCATCGGCCTCATGTCCTTCCTGCGCCGACGCATGCTCCGACAGGATGCCCTTCCCTTCCGCCTGCATGCTCTTCTTTGCAGGATCGTAGCGATACAGCGTCGAGATGTGCATCGCCTGCCGGTCGTCGATGTAGCTGTAGCAGGTGTTGGCGAAGGCCGGCGCCGGATCGGGAGGTTGGCCCAGCATCAGGTCAACGACGGCGCGCGCGCAGATCTTGGCTTGGGCATTGGCCATGTGCGCGGATTTGGGCAAGCCGGATTCGATCGCGTCCCCGATCACATGTACGCGCGGCAGGGCCACGGACTCGTAGCTGAGGAAGTCGACTTCGCACCAACGTCCCTCGGCATTGGCCAAACCGGCTTCCCGGGCGATCCGGCCTGCGCGCTGGGGCGGAATGATGTTCAATACATCGGACCTGACCGTATCGAATGCGGTCTTGACGGTCCTGGTCGCCACATCGACCTGCTGCAGCTCGCTGCCCGGCAGGTACTCGATCATGCCCGGATACAGCTCGCGCCAGGCCCGCTCGAACAGCGCGCGTTTCGAGGTGATGACGGGATTGGCATCGAGGACCACGACCTTGGAGCGGGGCTTGTGCGTTTTGAGATAGAACGCGACCTGGCAGGCGCGCTCGTAGGGCGCGGGCGGACAACGATACGGCTGCGGCGGCACCACGATCGTGAAGACGCCGCCATTCGGCATGGCGATCAGCTGCCGCTGCAGGTTCAGCGTCTGCGGCCCCGCCTTCCACGCATGCGGAATCCGTTCCTGCGCATTGGCGAGCATGGGAAAGGCATCGTAGATGAAGTCGATGCCAGGGGCCACGATCAGCCGGTCGTATTTCAACTTCTCCCCTGCCACGACAACGCGCGACTTGTCCGCGTCGATCGCCGTCACGCTGCCGTGCTTGAATTTGACGCCATGGTGCTGCTGCAGCGGACCATAGCCGAAGCTCAGCTGCGCCAGCGTCCTCTGCCCGCCCAGCACGCGGTTGCTGACCGGGCAGGAGATGAATTCAAGGTTTTGGTCGACCAGGATGACCTCGATACGCCCGCCGCTCATCAGCCGCACGTACTTGGCCGCGGTCGCGCCGCCATAGCCGGCGCCGACAACCACGACGCGCCCCAGCGACGCCCTGCCGCGCTTGCCGGCCGCCGCGGCGATGCCGGTCCAGGCCGATCCCGCCAGTGCCCATTGCAGAAACTCGCGTCTGCGCATCCTCACTCCCACTCCAGGGCCGGATACAGCGCGTTGACATTGCGCCGGTTGACCACATCGAAAAGCTGCCAGCGTCCGCGCTCGGAACCGGCTGCCGTCTCCATCGTCTCCAGCATGCCGGTGCCCTGGCGGATGCTGCCGCGTACGTCGCGCAGCAAGGCGTCCAGGTAGGCGCGCTGCCGCATCACAGCCTGGTGTTTGTCGCGCGTGACGGGGCCGTGTCCGGGGACGGTCGCGACGGCCGGCAGTTTGTCCAGGGCATCCATCGCCGCAAGCCAGCCCTTGATGTCGCCGTCGATGGACGGCGTGCGCTCGATGAACAGCAAATCTCCCGTCCACAGCGTGCCGCTGGCCGTATCGAACACGCTCAGGTCGTTGTTCGTATGCGCGTTCGGCCAGGCCCTCAGCTCCAGCTTGCGCCGGCCCAGGTCCAGGGTCAGGCGGTCCTGCACCGTCTCGTTAGGGGCGACCAGCCTGCTGTGGTCGGCCACGCTGCCCAACTGCTTTTTCAGGTTGCGTGAGTAGACATCGCCGCGCACGGCCATCGCTTCGGACAGCCTGGCATGGCCGATGAAACGGGGACCATCCTCGACAAACGCGGCGTTGCCGAACACGTGGTCGGGATGCACATGCGTATTGATCACGTAGCGAATCGGCAGCGAGGTAATCTTGCGCAGCGCTTCTTTCAACGCCATGCCGACCGCATACGAGCCGCCGGTATCGACGACCGCGACGGCATCGCTGCCGACGACGAAACCGATGTTGGCGATATCGCCGTCGTAGCCCTCCTCGAAATCCTTGTGCTGCCCGATGTGCACGTACACGCCCGGCGCCACCTGCTCGAGGGGCAGCGGCGCTGCACTCACTTGCGCGGCAAGCATGGCCAGCAGCAGCCAGAGCAGGCGCCGCATCTAGCCACCGACCTCGAGCGATTGGCGGAAGGTGGCGCCTGCATTGTCGCGGATGCGCACCTGCAAGGAGCCGGGCTGGTCGGCAACAAAACCGAACTGGATGAAGGGATCTTCGCTGATGCCGATGGCCGTGTCCGCCGTCATGACGGGCTTGCCGTTATAGCTGACTTCGATCTTGTCGATGAAAAATGCGGGCCGGAATCCGTTCGTGCGCAGGTCGCGCTGCAGGCCGGTATACATCGGATGCTTGATCAGGAGCCTGGCCTGGTTGACGGAGCCGCGCTTGAAGGGACCGTCGAGCGCCAGCTTCATCTTGCCGGCCGCCGCTAGCGCTTCCGGGTTGTCGCCATTGACGGGACCGCCGCAGCCGCCGGACGCGCGCACGGTCGCTGTATTCACGTACAGGCGCCCATCGTTGGTTTCGGCGACGACGTGTACCGGAGAATCGGATTCAAAACGGATTCTGGTGGAAATTTCCGCCTTGCCGCTCTGCGGGTTGAAGTGAAAGACCGCGGTCAGGGGCACCGGGTTTTCGTCGACGAACAGGGTGACCGACTTGATGTACTGCTGCGCCGTCATCGGATGATCGATGCTGAAGGCGAACGGCACTTGTTCGCCGCTGGGCGCGCGCGAAGGGGCTGTCAGGTGGATGAACGGCGCCGCTTCCAGTGTCTTGCCGGGGAAATGGGACTGTTGCAATGCTGCCCAGGACGCCTGAGCCGCGGCCGGCAGGGCCAGCGCCGCCAGACCGGCGAAGCAACACGCAGTGCATAGTCTCTGCAGAGTGTTTTTCATCACATCACCCTTTCTTTATGAAGGATGCACGATTCAATGCTATCAAGATGACTATAGCGCATGCGCGCGGCGGGAGGAACGAAGGCGCGAAAAAAAGCGGCGGTCCCTGTGAGGACCGCCGCCAACCCTACCTACTTCATTGGTGCGGGCAATGCCCGCTTTCATTTAATAAATCGCCGCGCCCGAGGCATCCTTCAGCTGGGCTTTCCAGGCGCCCTGCACCAGCTTGACGACCGATGCCGGCATCGGCACGTAGTCCAGCTCGGCGGCAGCGGCGGTGCCGTTCTTGTAGGCGTAATCGAAGAATTTCACGACCTCCTTGCCCTTGCTGGCGTCGGCTTGCGAGCGGTGCATCAGGATGTAGGAGACGCCCGTGATCGGCCAGCTGTTCTTGCCGGCGGTGTCGGTCAGGACCACGGCGAAGCCCGGGGTCTTGGTCCATTCGGCGCTGGCGGCGGCGGCCTTGAAGTTCTCGTCGTCCGGCTGCAGGAACTGGCCGTCCTTGTTCTTCAGCTGGGTGTGCGACAGCTTGTTCTTCTTGGCGTAGGCCCACTCGACGTAGCCGATCGAACCCTTGATGCGCTGGACGTTGGCGGCGACGCCTTCGTTACCCTTGCCGCCCACGCCGGTCGCCCATTTCACGGCCGTGCCGGCGCCGATCTTTTCCTTGAATTCCGGGTTGGTCTTCGACAGGTAGTCGGTGAACAGGAAGGAGGTGCCCGAGCTGTCGGCGCGGTGCACGACGGTGATGTCGTCGCCCGGGAGTTTCACGCCCGGGTTCAGGGCGGCGATGTCAGGCGCGTTCCACTTGGTGATCTTGCCGAGGTAGATGTCGGCCAGCACCGGGCCGGTCATTTTCAGCTGGCCCGGCGCCACGCCTTCCACGTTCACGACGGCGACCACGCCACCCATGATGGCCGGGAACTGCATCAGGCCGGCTTCTTCGAGTTCCGCGGCTTTCAGGGGCATGTCCGAGGCGCCGAAGTCGACGGTCTTGGCCTTGATCTGCTTGATGCCCGCGCCCGAGCCGACCGACTGGTAGTTCATGCCGGTGCCGGTCGCGGCCTTGTACATCTCGGCCCACTTGGCGTAGATCGGGTACGGGAAGGTCGCGCCCGCGCCGGTGACGTCGGCGGCGAAGGAAGAGGACATCGCGAAAGCAGCTGCGCTACCTACGATCATCGTTTTGAACATGTGCTTCATTTTCATTTTCTCTTGGCTCCGAAGGGCTCGTTGTTGAAGTGACCAGCGCAGTCTAGTCGGCGAATATGACGGCTGTATGACGGCGTTTTTGTTATGCTGCACCTGTCGCCACGACCCGACTTCGAATGCGCCACCTGCTTGCCATGCCCCTTGCCTGCGCCGTCATCGTTGCGTGCGCCACTCCGGCAGCGCCGCACCCTGCCGGTCCGTTCACGCTCGCGCGTGGCGCCAGCGTGCTCGTCGCGCCCGGCGTCAGCGTGACTTTTGATGCGGTCGAAGACAGCCGCTGCCCGCCCGGCGTGCAGTGCGTCTGGGCCGGCAGGCTGAGCTACCGCTTCAGCATCCGCCACGGCGACGCAGCGCCCGAATACTTCACGCTCTCGCCCGCACAACGCGAGGCCGCACCCGCCGCGCTGGGCGGACGCCGCATCGTGCTCGACGCGGACACGATCCCGCCGCCTCCGCCACAAGGCGCGGTCATCGATTACCGCGCTACCCTTTCTATCCTTCCCTCCCAACCTGCCCAACCCACATGAGCCGATCCACGACCGCCCTCACCTGCACCCTCACCCTCTCCATCATCCTGCACGCGCCGCTGGCGCTCGCCAAGACGCCTGTCGCGACCGGCAGCGGCGGCGCAGTCGCCACCATCAGCGAAAAAGCCTCGCAGTCGGCGCTCGCCATCCTCAACAAGGGCGGCAACGCGGTCGATGCGGCCGTGGCCGCCGCGGCGACGCTGGGCGTGACCGACCCGTTCAGCTGCGGCATCGGCGGCGGCGGTTTCATGGTGATTTACCTGGCCAAGGACAAGCGCGTGATCACGATCGACCACCGCGAGACGGCCCCAAGCTCGTTCACGCCGGCGGTCTTCCTGGAGGCTGGTAAAGAGATCGATTTCGAGAAGGCGGTCGCCAGCGGCGCGGCGGTGGGCGTGCCGGGCACGGTGCGCGGCTGGCACGAAGCGCTGGAACGCTACGGCACGATGAACTTCAAGCAGGTGCTGGCGCCGGCGATCGACGTGGCCAACAAGGGCTTTACGGTGAGTGAAACTTTCTCTCATTTGACGCGCGAAAATGAAAGAAAATTTCAGCAATTCGGCAGCACCAGCGCCCTCTACCTGAGGAACGGCAAGGCCGTCACGGCCGGCACCCTGCTGCGCAATCCCGACATGGCCAAGGCCTACCGCGAAATCGCCGCCAAAGGCCAGCGCGCCTTTTACGAAGGGCCGATGGCGCGCGCCATCGTCGACGCCGTCAACCAGCCGCCAGTGGCCAACGGCGCCAGTGTCCGTCCCGGCAAGATGACGCTGGCGGACCTCACCAACTACGAGGCGCGCATCCGCCAGCCGGTGGTCAGCACCTACCGCGGCTATGAGCTCTACGGCATGCCGCTGCCCAGCAGCGGCGGCGTGACGGTGGCCGAAGCCCTGAACATCCTCGAGGGCTACGACCTCAAATCGATGCCGCGCGCGAACGCCGAGCACCTGTACCTGGAAGCGAGCCGCCTCGCCTTCGCCGACCGCAACGCCTATCTCGCCGATCCGGAATACGTGGATGCACCGGTGGCCGGCCTGCTCTCGAAGGAATTCGCGGCCGAGCGCCGCAAGCAGATCGACCTGAAACGTGCCGCCGCCGACGTCTCCGCCGGCGACCCGTATCTGTACCAGCAGGACCAGAGCATCCCGCTGCGCCCGCAGCCACGCCCGATGCAGCGCGAGAATGCGCACACGACCCACTTCACGGTCTCGGACAAGGACGGCAACGTGGTGTCGTACACCTTCACCATCGAGTCCTGGGGCGGCAGCGGCATCGTGGTGCCGGGCTACGGCTTCCTGCTGAACAACGAGATGACCGACTTCGATTTCTCGGGCCCGCGCCCGAACGTGCCGGAAGCGGGCAAGCGCCCGCGCAGCAGCATGGCGCCGACCATCGCACTCAAGAACGGCAAGCCGGCCTTCACCATCGGCAGCCCGGGCGGCTCGACCATCATCACAACCGTGCTGCAGACGATCGTGAACCACGTCGACTTCGGCATGCCGATGGATGCGGCGATCAATGCGCCGCGGCTATCGGAGCGCAACGGCGCCACGACCTCGGTCGAACCTGGGTTTGCCGGCTCGGCGCAGGCACAGGCACTGGCCGGCTTCGGCCACAAGTGGGAAGAGCCGGCCGAGGAGATTGGCGCGGCGAATGCGATCGTGTTCAATCCGGATGGGACCGTGACCGCGGTCAGCGAAGGTAAACGCCACGGCGTCGGCACGGCGCTCGTCCAGAAGCGCGCACATTGAGGAGTCCTGACATGACACGCCTGACAGCAAACGATTTCGATCCCGAAGTGCTGCAACTCTTCGACGGCTACGTTCACGGCCGCCTGTCGCGCCGCGAATTCCTGGCCAGTGCGTCGCGCTATGCGGTCGGCGGCGCGACGGCGGCCACCTTGCTGGCACAACTGTCGCCCTCTTTCGCCGCGCCACTGGTGACGCCATCCGACAGCCGCCTGAAGACGAGCTACGAGCAGTTCCCCTCACCACAAGGTTACGGCACGGTGCGCGGCTACCTGGCCGTCCCTGCGAACCCCAAAGGCAAGCTGCCGGCGATCCTGGTCGTGCACGAAAACCGCGGCCTGAATCCCCACATCGAGGACATCGCACGCCGGCTCGCGCTGGAAGGATTCGTCGCCTTCGCACCCGACGCCCTGCATCCACTGGGCGGCTATCCCGGCGACGAGGACAAGGCGCGCGCGCTGTTCCAGAAGCTGGAGCAGGCAAAATCACGGGCCGATTTCGTCGCCGCGGCGGGCGCGCTCAAGTCGCTGCCACAAGCGACGGGCAAGGTCGGCGTGGTCGGCTTCTGCTACGGCGGCGCCATCGCCAATTACCTGGCGACCGTGATGCCCGACCTGGCGGCCGCCGTGCCCTTCTACGGCAGCCAGCCGCCGGCAAGCGAGGTGGTGAAGATCCGCGCTCCCCTGCTGATCCACGATGCCGGCAAGGACGAGCGCATCCTCGCCGGCTGGCCGGCCTACGAGGCGGCGCTCAAGGCGAACAAGGTGGAGTACCAGCACTTCGTGTACGAAGGTGCGGAGCACGGGTTCAACAATGACACGACGCCGCGTTACGACGAGGCGGCGGCGAAGCTGGCGTGGGGGCGGACTGTGGGATTTTTCAAGGCGAAGCTGGCGTAGACACCCGGCATGCCTATTTCAGTTTCTCTTGCTTCTGCTGCTTATACATGAACAGCGCCATCGCTGCGGAAGCGAGCAGCAACACCACGCTGGCGGCGTCGACGTTGACATCGACGCGGACATCCACTTTAACGTCTTTCATATTCCCCTCATGCAGGTTATTGTTCCAATGACAAGACTCTCAGCTTGATGATAACCCAGCATGCGGGAATCGGATGCCCGGCTCGATGCCTTCGAACTAGGCAAACTGCGTCACTGCCAAAAGATGCCGGTGCGAGCGCCCGGGCGCTGCACCATCAATCCTTGATCAGCTCGCCGACAGTCCAGCCTCCGATGACAACACCGAAAACGGTGAGCGCACGCCGGTAGAAAGGAACGCCGTTCTGGCTGGTATTGGCAAAGGTAATCGCCGCCTTGAAAGCCTGTGCGCTCCTCCCTTCCATGTCACAGTAGCTGTTCTGCAGGGCGGTTCCCGTCAGCGTCAGGTCGAACGCGTTCCTGGATGTCCCTGGAGCGGCCGACACCACTGTGCCGCTCACGATGCACGAGCCGATCGATGCATGGGCAAGCATGCCCGTTACCGTCCCATCGGCTGCGATGGTCAGCGTCTGGCTGGCGCTGGACCAGCGGCCGACCAGGTCTGCCGGCGTGGCGGCCAGCGCATTGGCTACCGAATATTCGTAGGCCATGGCATCGTTCAGCGAGCTGCCTGTGCCGAACGCGCCAGTGAATGAAGATCGGGCATTGAACGTGCCATTCCCGGCCAAAGGAGAGATCATACGCACCGATTGTTCTTCAGCGAACTCGCCACCTGCGGCGAAGGTCCAGCTGCCTCCCGTAAACTGCCACGTACCGTTCCAGGTGATCGGAACGTTTCCAGCCCGTCCCTCTTGATACCCCACGTGATGTTCCTGGGCGTCGACGAACACGAGGCCCTTCGTCGCAGCGGTAGAGATCCAGAGTCCTTCCCCGACCGCGCCGCTTGCCGCGGTCGAACCCGCTTGAGGCGCTGCAAGCGATGGCAGCGTTTCGCTTACCGGTGTCGGGTTAGCTGGAGGCACGACGACAGGTACGACAGGCTGGGGAGCCGGCACCGTCGGTGGGACGACCTCGGGAGGCGCCACTGGAGGTGCAACGGGAGGCGTGGCCGGAACAGGAGCAGGCGCTGGTTCGGCAACAGGAGCGGGAACCGGCGAGGCGGGCGTGCTGCCTGCCGGCGGGAGGCTCGGCGCTGGCGCCGGAGTCACAACGGTACTCGCGCCAATCGGAGCGGATGCCCCTCCATTGCCACCGCCGCCTCCACAGGCAGACAACACAACAGCAGCGGACAAGGCCAACAATGCATTTGGTTTCAACGTCTCTCTCCCCAATTTTAGTTGCAAATATTCTAAGCATCTATTGAATTGATGGCAAGAAATTACGGTTTCAGGCAGAAAACCCGGACAAAGAGGACTGTATCTACTTCACAACAAATAAAGGCTTCGTCAGCGCTCCGGATCGGCACGAAAAAAAACCGGAGACGCATCCCCGGTTTCTTCAATTGCGACAAACGCCCGATTACAGATGCGGCGTAATCGACGGCATCAGGTCGTCGAAGGTGCGTCCGCTGGCATTCTCCCCAATCGCATGCATCTTCCACTCGCCATTGTGACGGTACAGCTTGGCCATCACCTGGGCCGTGTGGGCGCCCTGCACCGACAGGTCGTAGCGCGCGACTTCCTTGTTGCCGGAAGCGTCGAGCAAGCGGCAGTAGGCGTTTTGCACCTGCGAGAAGTTCTGGCCAGTGAAGCTGTTCACGGTGAACACGAGCGACTTCACGTTGCCCGGCACGGCGGACAGGTCGACGTTGATCTGTTCGTCGTCGCCATCGCCGGCGCCGGTGCGGTTGTCGCCGGTGTGGACGATGCTGCCGTCCTTGCTCTTGAGCTGGCGGAACCAGACCACGTCGACCGGACGGTTCGACTCGTCGAACAGGACCACCGAGGCGTCGAGATCGACGCTTTCGGTCTTGGCGCCGAAGCCGAGGAAGCCCTTCGACTTGATGGCGTCCCAGCCCAGGCCCATGGTCACACGGGTGAGCGCACCGCCGCCCTCTTTCGAGAGCGAGATCTTCTGGCCTTTTTGCAGGTTGACAGTCATTGTGGTTCTCCTAGTTTTTAGCGTGCGGGGGCCTGCATCCAGGCCTTGAAGGCGGCGCGGTTACGCGAACACACGTAGACCTTGCCCTTGCCCGAGAAGCGCAGGACCATGCCCTCGCCGCTGGTTTGGCTGTTGATCAGGTTACCCAGGAAGCCGCCGCTGGTGCCGGTCGTGATCGAGATCTCGTAGCGTAGCGTGCTGTCCCAGCACACGACGTGCGAATTGTCGATGATCGCGTCCTTGCCCGGTTCGACTTCCAGCATCGACATCGATCCGAAACCCGACACCACCACCTGGCCCTGGCCGCTCGTCTCGGTGACGAAGAAGCCGCCGCTGTTGGCGAACAGCGCGTTGCCGATGCTCTGGGTGCGCACGTTCAGGCCCACGTTCGAGCTGGCGGCGACAAAGGCGCCGTCGCTGATGATGTACTGGTTCGGACCGACGTCGACGATCTGCATCGCACCCGGCAGCGTCGGCGAGAGCAGGCAGTCGCCCGCGCCGCGGGTGGCTTCGATGTGCTGCTGGAAGAAGGACTCGCCGTTGGCGAAGGTGCGCATCAGCGCGCTGCCGAGCCCGCCCCGCATCTTGCCCTTCAGGTCGAGGGTCGATTCCATCATCACCATCGCGTCGGATTCGCAATAGATGGTTTCGCCCTGGCGCATCGAGACGTGCAGGAAGGGATCGACGTCCCCGGTCACGGTAAAAGTTGGCATGTTGGCTAGCTTCCTTGAGTGACGGTCCCCGGTCGTGGGGACCGCGAACCTTTGTTAATTAAACGTTGACGCCGTAGTTCTTGGCGAGTGGCCCCAGGCCGCCCTGGAAGCCCTGGCCAATGGCGCGGAATTTCCAGTCGGCGCCGTTACGATACACCTCGCCGAAGATCATTGCCGCTTCCGTCGAGCCGTCTTCCGACAGGTCGTAGCGGGCGATCTCGCTATCGCCGTTGGCGTTGAGGCAGCGGATGAAGGCCTTGCCGACCATGCCGAAGTTCTGGCGGCGCGATTCGGCGTCGTGGATGGTGACGGCCAGCACGATCTTGTCGACGTCGGCCGGGACCTTGCTCAGGTCGACTGCCACGACTTCGTCGTCGCCCGCGCCTTCGCCGGTCTTGTTGTCGCCCGAGTGGACGACGGAACCGTCGGCCGACTTCAGGTTGTTATAGAAAATGAAGTCGGCGTCCGAGCGCACCTTGCCCGACGAGTTCAGCATGAACACCGCGCCGTCGAGGTCGAAGGCGGCGCCGTCGGTGGCGCGGGTGTCCCAGCCCAGGCCGACTTTCAGGTTGGTGAGGCCTGGGGCTTCTTTAGACAGGTTGACGTTGCCGCCTTTTTGCAGACTGATTGCCATTTGTGTATCTCCTTAGTGAGGACTGCTTTTTGAACACCGGGGTTGTCACGCGCAGCGAACTGGTGTTCTGCCATTCGCCGTGCGGTTCGTTGCGGAGCGCTTTGTGTGGGCGCTCCCGCGTTAATCTGTGAATCTGTTCTTGCTCTGAACGCGTGGAGTCAGGACTCCACCCTACGTCACGGGTTTTCGTGGTGCGCCGTATCCGGTCGCCGCACCGGCAAACTACCGGTACGTAGGGGTCATTGAGGCCAATGGCCTCAATGACGTGTTCACTGGAGTCCTGACTCCACGCGGTACGGCGCTTGCTCTGCCGCACCGCGTGGACCTACTGCTTACGCCAGCTCTTTCACTTCATGCCCTTCGAGCGCGGCATGCTTCTTCTTGTGCTGGATCGACGACCACAGCGAAGCCGCGATGAAGGCCACACCCGTCAGACCGGTCACCAGCTCAGGCACGTGGAACTTCATACTTGCCAGCATGATCACGGCCAGGATACCGATCGCGTAGTGCGCGCCGTGCTCCAGGTACACGAACTCGTCCAGCGTGCCCTTCTTGACCAGGAAGACGGTCATCGAACGCACGAACATCGCGCCGATCGCCAGGCCCAGCATGATGATCACGACGTCGGAGGTGATCGCGAAGGCGCCGATCACGCCGTCGAAGGAGAACGATGCGTCGAGCACTTCGAGGTACAGGAAGCCGCCGATACCGCCGGTCTTGACCATGTTGCCGACATTGCTGCTCTCATCCGACTCGCTCTTTTCCAGCAGGCTGCTGATCATGTCCACGCCGACGTAGACCAGGATGCCCCAGATACCGGCGACCAGGACGATCATGCGCTGGGCTTCGTCAACGAAGGTCGAAGCGAACAGCAGGGCCGCCAGCGAGACCATCACCGAGATCGACGACACCTTGCCGAAGGAACCGAGCTTTTTCTCGAAGTTGCCCAGCCAGTGGGTTTCCTTCTCGTCATCCAGCAGGAAGTTCAGGAAGACCAGCATCAGGAACATACCGCCGAAGGCCGCCACTTCCGCATGGTGCGCCGTCAGGTGGCCCGAGAACGACTTCGGATCGTTCAGCGCCAGGTTCCAGACTTCGGTCAGGCCGAGGTCAGCCGCGACTGCGACGATGACGATCGGGAACACCAGACGCATACCGAACACGGCGATGATCATGCCCAGGCCCAGGAACAGCTTCAGCCAGAACTCGTTCCAGCCTTTCAGGACCGAGGCATTGACCACGGCGTTGTCGAAGGAAAGCGAAACTTCCATGATCGACAGGATGGTGGCGATACCGATCGCCGTCAGCGCACCGGACGTGCCGCCATGCTCGTAACCCCACCAGCCCGCCAATCCGAGACAGATGATCGTGACGAGGAATGACCCTCTGAAATGCTTCATATTGATTTCCCTTCGTTGTTAAAGTTGACAGGACGCAGTGTAGGCCCTGGCGGCATATATAAAAAGCGAAGATAATCGAAGGATTACTTCGGAAAAACAGAAGAGATCGGGTCGAGATGAAAAATGCGAGTACGAATTTCCGCCATTTGTACTATTTCTGGGTGGTCGCCAAGGAAGGTAGCATCACGCGCGCCGCCGAGCGGCTCGGTTTGGCAGTGCAGACCGTCAGCAGCCAGATCGCCCTGCTCGAGCAGTCGCTGGGCAAATCGCTGTTTACCCAGCAGGGCCGGCGCCTGGTGCTGAGCGACGCGGGCGAGCTGGCGCGCACCTATGCCGACCAGATCTTTCTCCTAGGCGAGCAGATGCAGGATGCGCTCGACCAGTCCTCGACCCTGCGCACCCGCGTCTCGGTCGGGATTTCCGATTCCCTACCTAAACTAACCGCCTACCGCCTGCTGGAAGCCACCACCCAGCTGAGCACGCCGGTACGCCTGGTCTGCCACGAGGACGAGTACGAAGCCCTGCTGGCCGACCTGGCCCTGCATAAGCTCGACGTGGTGCTGACCGACCGCGCCCTGCCCACCGGCAGCACCCTGCGCGTGTTCAGCCACCTGCTGTTCGAAAGCGAGATGACGGTGGTCGGAACGGCAGCCTTGGCCGAGACCTACAAGCAGGATTTCCCGAAGAATTTGAATGGCGCGCCTTTCCTCCTGCCAACGAGGAATAATGCCTTGCGCGTCAAGATCGACGAGTGGTTCGAGCTGCAGGGCGTGCATCCCGACATCGTCGGCGAATTCGAGGACAACGCCTTGTTGAATACTTTTGGGCGCCGCGGCCTGGGCCTGTTCTTCGCGCCGGCGGCGCTGGCCAGCGACCTGGCCGAGCAGCTGCAGGCGGTGCTGGTCGGCCGGGTGCCGCAGGTGCGCGAGCAGTTCTATGCGATCTCGAACGAGCGGAAAATCCAGCATCCGGCGGTCGAAGCAATTCTTGCCTCTATGCACTAGGAAGAGCTTGCTGCTCGTTGAGTTGTACAATAGGCATCAGCAGTACCCTTCTTCAACTCACTGTTTGTATGGAAAATCTTTTATTTGTCGTTCTGGCCCTGTTGTTGGTTGTCCTGAACGGCTTCTTCGTGGCGGCCGAATTCGGCATCGTCACCTTACGTAAAACCCGCGTACGCGCCATCGCCAAGACTTCCGGACTGCGCGGGCGCATCCTGGCCAAGGTCCACGGCCAGCTCGACGAATATCTCTCCGCCTGCCAGCTCGGCATCACCCTTGCCTCGCTGGGTCTGGGCTGGGTCGGCGAACCGGCCTTTGCCAGCCTGCTCGAACCAGTGTTCGCCTTTGCCGGCGTGACCTCCCCGCAGGTCATCCACGGCGTGTCCTTCGTGATCGCCTTCAGCGTCATCTCCTTCCTGCACATTGTCGTCGGCGAGCTGGCGCCGAAGTCGCTGGCGATCCGTATTCCCGAAGTGGTCGCGATGTGGTGCGCCCTGCCCCTGTACGGTTTTTACTGGGCCATGTACCCGGCGATCTGGCTGCTCAACGCCAGCGCCAACGCCACGTTGCGCGTGGCCGGCCTGTCCGGCGCCGGCAGCCACGACACCCATTATTCGACCGAGGAACTGAAACTCATCCTGCGCACCAACACCAGCACCGGCAAGGAAAAATTCACCCACGACGAGCGCCACATCCTGGCCCAGTCGCTGGAATTTTCCGAGATGGCCGTGTCCGACCTGATGCGCCCGATCAATGAGGTCATCGCCCTGCACGAAGACCTGTCGATCGAGGAAAACCTGGACACGGTGCGCCGCAACCGTTTCTCGCGCTATCCCTATTTCGACGAGGAAGGCGAAGAAGTACTGGGCGTGATCCACCTGAAGGACCTGTTCTTCGCCCAGCAGTCGGGCAAGGACATCAGCGACCTGTCGCAATTCCTGCGTCCCGTCGAGACGATCTCGGCGCGCACCCCGGCCCAGGACATCTTCCGCCGCTTCCGTTCCGGCGCCCCGCACTTCGCCCTGATCGGCGAGAAGGGCAAGCGCCCGGTCGGCTTCATCACCCTCGACAACCTGCTGGGCGCGATGGTCGGCGAGATCCGCGACGAGTTCCGGATGAACGAAAACGACTGGCTGCCGCAGTCGGACGGCACCTATATCGGCAAGGCCTCGCTGCCGATCTATTCGCTGGAACGCCTGCTCGGCATCGACATCGACAACGAAGAGATGGGCCTGGACGACGTCGAATCGGTCGGCGGCCTCCTGATGGCGAAGCTGGGCGATATTCCGAAGCAGGGCCAGCGCATCGAGTTCCCGAAGTTCGACGTGGTCGTCAAGAAGACCAATGGCCCGCGCATCCTGCTGGTCAAAGTGATTCCGCGCCTGGAACGCGGCGAGGACGAAGACGAGCTCGCTTGAGCGTACAAAGGCGTTACAAACCGCTGGACCGCTGTCGCATTTGCATGCGTATAATGTTTCGTCGGCAATAGCCTTAGTTCACAGTGAGCCCGTATGAGCGTGCGTCTTCGTAACAACGTGACCGTCACGGGCACGGGTTCCACCACCCTCCTCTTCGCCCACGGTTTCGGCTGCGACCAGGTCGTCTGGCGCTTCATGACGCCGGCCTTCGAAGACCGCTACCGGGTCGTCGCCTTCGACCTCACCGGCAGCGGCAATTCCGACCTCTCCGCCCACGACCGCCAGCGCCACGGCAGCCTGCACGGCTATGCCGACGACCTGCTCGAGATCATCGACGAGGTGGGCGGCCCGGTCGTGTACATCGGCCATTCGGTGAGCGCCATGATCGGCATGCTGGCCGCGATCAAGGCGCCCGAGCGTTTCCTGGCCCAGGTGATGATCGCGCCTTCTCCCTGCTACATTGACGAAGGCGACTATCGCGGCGGCTTCAGCCGCGGCGACATCGAGGAGCTGATCGAGACCATGGATGCCAACTACCTCGGCTGGTCGAGCAGCATGGCGCCCGTGATCATGGGCGCGCCCAACCTGCCGCACCTGGGCATCGAACTGACCAACAACTTCTGCCGCAACGATCCCGCCATCGCCAGGCACTTCGGCCGCGTCACTTTCCTGTCGGACCACCGCGCCGACCTCGCGCACGCGCCGGCGCAAGTGCCGGTCCTGATCCTGCAATGCAGCGACGACCTGATCGCGCCGCGCGAAGTGGGCGACTACCTGCGCACGAAGCTCGTTGGCAGCCGGTTGGAACTGGTGCGTAACGTCGGCCATTGTCCGCACATGAGCGCGCCGCAGGAATGCACGCGCCTGATCCAGGACTTCCTCGATGTACTAAAGGCGCAGGTGTGAACGAGTTGCCCGGCGACGATACGCTCTACCAGCACGCCCCTTGCGGCCTGCTGCTGACCGACGGCGCCGGCCTGATCCTGCGCGCGAACGCGACCTTGTGCCGCTGGCTCGGCTATTCGGCCGGCGCCCTGGTCGGCAAGGTCCGCATCCAGGACCGCCTGCCGGTCGGCACGCGCCTGTTCCACCAGACCCACTGCCTGCCGCTGCTGCAGGTGCAGGGCTCGGTGGCGCAGCTGCAGGTCGAGATCCGCGACAGCGCCGGGCAGCGCATGCCGGTCCTGGTGAACATCGTGCGCCGCATGCAGGACGGTGAGGTCTTCAACGAGTGGGCGCTGTTCGCCGTCAACGAGCGCCGCTCCTACGAACGCGAGCTGCTGGCCGCGCGCAAGAGCGCCGAGCAGGCCCTCGAGGCCCGGCTCGACGCCGAAACCCGGCTGCGAGAGTTGAACGTCGCCCTGTCCGACGCCGACCGCCGCAAGGACGAATTCCTCGCCACCCTGTCGCACGAGCTGCGCAACCCGCTGGCGCCGATGCGCAGCGCCATCGAGGTGCTGAAACTCGAAGCCGGCGCCGAAAAGCGGCCCCTGCTCGACGTTTTCGACCGCCAGCTGCATCACCTCACTCACCTCGTCGACGACCTGATGGAAGTCTCGCGCATCACGCAAGGCCGCATGGAGCTGCGGCGCGAGCCCGTGCTGCTGGCCGACATCGTGCGCGGCGCGCTCGAGGACGTGGCGGCCGGCATGCGCGCGGCCAGGCATGTGCTGGCGGTCGAGATCGCGGCACCGCATGCGGTGGTGGATGCCGATCCGACGCGCCTGTTCCAGGTCGTCGTCAACCTGCTGACCAACGCCTGCAAGTACACCCCGCACGGCGGCGCCATCGCGCTGGGACTCGATATCGAAGGCCGCGAGGCGGTCATCCATGTGCGCGACAGCGGCATCGGCATCCCGGCGCATGCGCTGGACAGCGTGTTCGACATGTTCTCGCAACTGAAACCGGCGCTCGACCGTTCGAAGGGAGGCCTCGGCATCGGCCTGGCCCTGGTGCGCGGCATCGTCGGCCTGCACGGTGGCAGCGTCACCGCCGCGAGCGAAGGCGAAGGCCGCGGCAGCACCTTCACGGTGCGCCTGCCGCTGGCAGCGGTCCAGGTCACGCCCGATTCGCTGGAGGCGGCCCACGACGCCGTGCGCCCGGCCAGCGTGCTGGTGGTCGACGACAACGTCGACGCCGCCGAGACCCTGCAGATGTTCCTCGAACTCTCCGGCTGCATCGCCCGCGTCGCCCACGACGGCGCCGCAGCGCTCGACCTGCTGGAGCGCTTCACGCCGCAAGTCGCCCTGTTCGACATCGGCCTGCCCGACATGAACGGCTACGAACTGGCGCGGCGCGTACGCCGGCTGCCGGGGGGCGCCGACATGCTGCTGATTGCGGCTACCGGCTGGGGACAGGAGGCGGACAAGCAGCTCGCCTTTGATGCCGGCTTCGATCACCATCTCACCAAGCCGATCGATTTCGACAAGCTGCGAGCGCTGTTGGCGGCCCGGTGACGAACTAACTAAACTATTTTATCGATACCGATGCGCACCGTAGGGTGGAGTCCTGACTCCACGCGGTGCACGGTTCGCGTTGAGATAACGCGTTTCGATCGGGATGCGCTGTCGACGCGTGGAGTCGGGACTCCACCCTACGTTACGCGACTGCCTCGGACAAGCACTCATTCTTCGCCCGGTGCACCGACGCACACGACACGACTCCGGCCAACAATAACACCATCGCCACGCTCTCCCCCATCGTCGGCCACCTCCCCTCCCACAGAAATCCATACAGCGCCGCGAACACGGTCTCGAATACGATCATCTGCCCCATCAGGCTAAGCGGCAGCACACGGCTCGCCACATTCCAGAGCCCGTTGCCGACCACCGAGCACAGGACCGCCACCGTCGTCACGATGCCGGCAAACGCCATCCAGTCCGCCTCCGAGTGCCCCGCCTGCGTCCCCATGAATGCCGGCACCGCCAGTACCACCGCCTCGACACCGGTCACCACACCCACCAGCAAACTCCACTCGTGCGCCGACACGTTCTGCAGCCGCGCCAGCCAGCGGCTGTTGGCCACCGCATAGATCGTCCACGACACCAGCGCCCCGAAGGCGCAGCCCAGTCCCAGCAAGGAACCCGCCCCCGCCCTGAAGACCGATTCCCCGCTGATGCACAGCAGCCCGGCAATGCTCAGCACCAGCGAGGGCAGCAGCCGCCGCAGCGGCACCGCATGCCGGTCGCGGCTCCCGACCAGGGTCACGGCCACCGGCAGGAAGCCGATCACGAGCGAAGCCATCGCCACGCCGCCCTGCTGCACCGCAGTGGCTAGGAACAGGTAATAAACGATGTTGCCGCACAAGGCGAGCCAGACCAGCGCCTGCCACTCGGTGCGGCTCAAGCGGGCCGCCACGCGGCGCCAGGTCGGCGCCAACAAGGCCGCGGCCACCAGGCCATAGGCGAGATAGCGGCCGGCCGATAGCTGCAGCGGCGTGAAGCCCGGGGTGAGTTTCGGGGCGAGAAAAACCAGGCCCCAGACGGCGCCCGCGGCAATGCCGGCACCGATGCCGAGCCAGTGTTTGTTGATGTTCATGTGATTCTCCTGTCAGCCTTGATTCTGGACGGCCGTCGAGGAGCAGTCTTGGCGGGAACTACCGAATCCTTGTCGCATTCTCTCGCATTGCACGGCGATAGGCCGCCGGTGTCACATCGAGCCCCTGGCGCATGGCCCGCGTCAGCGCGCTCTGGTCGGAAAAGCCGGCCGCCTGCGCCACGTCGGCGATCGAACGATTGGTACCGGCGAGAATGCGGCAGGCGAAGTCGACGCGCTGTTGCAGCAGCCAGGCATGCGGACTCGTATCAAGCTCCTCGCGAAACAGCGCGTGAAGACGGCTGACGCTGATGCGCGCGCACTGCGCCATCGATTCGGTCGACCACGGATTGCCGGGATTGGCCTCGACCCGCGCCAGCAGCGCAGCCAGGCGCGAACGCGGCTGCGGCGCGCCCAGGGCCAGCGTATCGAGCAGCAGCGGCACCCAGCCGGCAAGATGCGCCGCCTGGACGGCGCGCTGCTCGGTGACCAGCTCCATGAACTCGATCAGCTTGCGCGCCGCCGGGGTGATCGCCGTGAACGGCTTTTCCTGCAGCCGCTGCCAGCCCGCGTGCGTCAGCGCCGCGGCATCGATATCGAGGATCAGCGACCGGTTGCACGCCTCGCTCGACTGCGCATGCCAGGCCCCGACCGGCACGAAGGCGCCTTGTAAAGGATCGAGGCGCCGGCCACGCCCCTCGATGGCAAGCTGGACGTCTCCCGCTACCGGCAGCACGAGCTGGGCGTAAGTATGGCGATCCGGCTCCCGTTCTTCGGCATAGGAGCGGATTTCGATGTCGAAGGGTGAGGTTCCTGAAAGTGCCACGACGGTGTCCGGCCTACAGATGAAGCGAAAAGTCTAGCATGAGGAGGCGCCGGACGCCTCCTCACCAGGCGCGGCTCAGCGAGCCGGCGTCACCCGCCAAATGGTATTCGCCAGGTCATCCGCCACGATCAGCGCCCCGCGCGGATCGACCGTCACGCCGACCGGCCGCCCACGCGTCTTGCCGTCGCTGTCGCGGAACCCGGTCACGAAATCGACCGCCGGACCGGCAGGACGTCCGCCGTTGAAGGGCACGAAGACCACCTTGTACCCCACCGGGTTGTTCGTGTTCCAGCTGCCGTGTTCGCCGACGAAGGCGCCGTTCGCAAAGGCGCCGCCCATGACCGGTGCCGAGAAGCTCACGCCCAGCGCGGCGACGTGGGCGCCCAGGCTGTAGTCGGGCTTGATGGCGGCGGCGACCTTTTCCGGGTTGCCCGGCTGGACGCGGTTATCGACGTTCTGGCCCCAATAGCTGTACGGCCAGCCGTAAAAGCCGCCGTCGCGGATCGAACTCAGGTAGTCCGGCACCAGGTCGGGGCCGATTTCATCGCGCTCGTTGGCCACGGCCCACAGCTGTCCGGTTTCCGGCTGGATCGCCAGGGCCGTCGGATTACGCACGCCGGTGGCATACGGCCGGTGGGCGCCCGTGTTGACGTCGATCTGCCAGATCATCGCGCGGTCCACTTCCGCTTCCATGCCGCGCTCGGTGATGTTGCTGTTCGAGCCGATGCCGACATAGGCGAAGCGGCCGTCGGGGCTGAGGGCCAGCGACTTGGTCCAGTGGTGGTTGATCTCGGACGGCAGCTGCGTGATCGTCTTCGGCGGGCCGCCGGCCTTGGTCTGGCCCTCGGTATAGTCGAAGCTGACCAGGGCATCCTGGTTGGCGACGTACAGCTTGCCGTTGGCGAAGGCCAAGCCGTAAGGGGCGTTCAGCTTGTCCGCGAACACCGTCTTGAGTTCATACGTGCCGTCCTTGTCGGCGTCGCGCAGCAGGGTCAGGCGGTTGCCGCTCTTGACCTTGGTATTGCCCTTGGCCTTGATGTAGCCGGCGATCACATCCTTCGGTTTCAGCTTGGCCGCGCTGCCGCCACGGCCTTCCGCCACGATGATGTCGCCGTTCGGCAGCACCAGGGTCTGGCGCGGAATCGCCAGGTCGGTCGCGATCGCGGTGATGGTGTAACCCTGCGGCACGGTCGGCTTGCGAGTGCCCCAGGCCTCCGGCTCGGCGATCTTCATGTCGGGCAGCAGGCCGCGGTGCGGTTCCGGCATCTTCGGATCCGGGCCGATCGACAGGGTCTTGCTGCCTTCGTCGCTGCAGGCGCCCAGCAGCAGCGCCATACCCATGACGATCAAAACGTTCGCGCGTTTCATTGCACACCTCCCGCACGTGGCTGCAGGCCGATCCAGGCGGTCACCAGGATCAGGATGGTGACGATGACCGACAGCACCAGGCCCGCCGGCATGACGGCCCAGGCATCCTTCGCATGCTGGAAGGCGTTGACCAGGCCCAGCACCCAGGTCACGAGCAGCAACAGGAAGTAGGTCAGCGGCTGCCCGCCCTTGCGCGGCGACCGCACCAGTCCAATCAGCGCGCCCAACAGGGCGAGACCGGCGAACAGCTCGGCACCTGCGAGCAGCCAGGAGGCGAAATTGCTCCACTGGATCTGGTAGGTGTTGTGATAAGCGATATCACTCAGCAATGCGCCGAGGAACAAAGGCACTGATCCGGCAAGCAGGATCGTGTGCAGCAGCCCTGGCGGGCTGCGGTAGACCGGGGTGGCCGTCGTTGCGGTAGACATGGCAGGTCCTCATGATGATTATTGTTATGCAAAGCATATCGGCTAGGCGAAAATGCTGTCGCATAATTAACTCACCTCAGGCTTCCTGCTCCCCTTTCTGCTTCACGATCGGATCGCGCGTCCCCGTCCATTCGCTCATCAAGGAATAGCCCACCGCCAGCAGCACCGGCCCGATGAACATGCCGACAAAGCCGAAGGCGATCACGCCGCCGAGCACGCCAAGCAATGTCAGCAGGAAGGGCAAACTGGTGCCGCGGCTGATCAGCATCGGGCGCACGACGTTGTCGACGCCGCTGATCAGGAAGGTGCCCCAGATCAGCATGAAGATGCCCCAGCCCGTCTCGCCCTGCGAGAACAGCCAGATCGTGGCGCTGCCCCAGATCAACGGCGGACCGAAGGGCACCAGCGAGGTGACGAACACCAGCACCGACAGCAGCGGCACGGCCGGCACGCCGGCCATCGAGAAGCCGATCGCGGCCACCAGCGCCTGGGCCAGGGCCGTACCGAGCAGGCCGTACATGACGCCGCGCGTCGTCTGGCTGATCGTGTCGGACACGGATTCGGCGCCCTCGCCCATCACCTTGGCCATCATGCTGCTTGTGACCGCGATCAGCGCGTGGCCGTCGCGGTACAGGAAGAAGCTGACGAATGCGGCCAGGCTCATCTGCACCACGCCGGTACCGAGCATCAGGCCGCCGGCCATCAGGTAGTGGCGCGCCGGTTCGACCATGCGCTGGGCCAGTTCCAGCATCTGGTCGCGGCTGGCAACCAGCTGGCGCAAATAGATGTCGAGGGTATCGCCGATGAAGGGCAGCTCGCGCACCCAGCCAGGGGGCACGAGGGCGCCGTGCTCGATGGCATAGCGCAGCTGGCCGAAGGTGGTGGCGACGTCGTCGGCCAGGTTGTAGGCAACGATGGCCAGCGGGATGATGACGAGCAGGGTCAGCGAGAGCGTCATCGTCAGCGCCGCCAGCGAGCGGCGTCCCTGCATCGCGCGCAGCAGGCGCAGGTACAAGGGCCAGGAGGAAATGACGACGGCGGCCGCGAACAGGATCGCGGGCAGGAAGGGTTTCAGCACCCAGAGGCAGCCCAGCGTGAGCAGGACGACCGTGGCGATGCGCGTGTAGTTCCTGCCTGAGCGTGGTTCCATGCCAGCCGTAAGAGATTGTCTTTACAAGACAATCATAACAGCTGGCGCAGGTCGTGCACGACGGGAGCGGGACCCTGGCCATGGCGCAGGAACAGGCGCACGCGCCCTTCCTTGTCGAACACATAGCTGCCGGCCGTGTGGTCGACCGTATAGCTGCCCGGCTCCTTGCCCGGCACCTTCGAGACAAACACCTTGAATTCCTTGGCCGTGGCCGCCGTCTGTTCCGGCGTGCCGCGCAGGCCGAGGAAGCGCTTGTCGAACGCAGGCACATAGGAAGCCAGCAGTTCCTGGGTGTCGCGCTCCGGGTCGAGGGTGACGAACAGCACCTGCACCTCGTTGCTCGAGGGGCCGAGTTCCTTCATCACGGCGGCCATCTCGGCCATCGTGGTCGGGCAGACATCCGGGCACTGGGTGTAGCCGAAGAACAGCACCACCACCTTGCCCTTGAAGTCGGCCAGCGTGCGCGGCTTGCCGTTATGGTCGGTCAGCGAAAAGCCTTTCGCATAATCGAGGCCGGTCAGGTCCGTGTTCTGGAAGGCGACAGGTTTCGAGGACAGCTTGTCGCAGCCGGCGGACAGCAGCGCCAGCGCGATCATCCCGGCGGTAATCAGTCTTTTCATGGCAGAACTTGCGAATTAAAACCGAAAATAATGGTCGACCAGCAGCGCCGCAAACAGCAGCGACAGGTAGACGATCGAATAAGCAAAGGCCTTGCGCGCCACCTGGTCGCTGTAGTGCTTGTGCACGCGCCAGGCGTGGCGCAGGAAAATCGCGTTCAGGATGATGGCGGCAACCAGGTAGATCAGGCCGCTCATGCGCACGATCCAGGGCAGCAAGGCGGTGGCGAACAGCGCCAGCGAATACAGCCAGACCTGCTGGCCGGTATAGGCCATGCCGTGGGTCACCGGCAGCATCGGCAGGCCCGAGCGCGCATAGTCCTCGCGCCGGTACATGGCCAGCGCCCAGAAGTGCGGCGGGGTCCAGACGAAAATGATCAGCACCAGCAGCCAGGCCTGCATCGGCACCTCGTTCGCGACCGCCGCCCAGCCCAGCGCCGGCGGCATCGCGCCCGACAGGCCGCCGATGACGATGTTCTGCGGCGTCGCCGGTTTCAGGTAGATCGTGTAGATGACGGCATAGCCGACGAAGGTGACGAAGGTCAGCCACATCGTCAGCGGATTGACGAAGGCGTACAGCACCCACATGCCGAGGCCGCCGATGATGGCGGAGAAGACCAGGGTCTGGTTGCGCGTCAGTTCGCCGCGCGCGGTGGCGCGCCGTGCGGTACGGGCCATGCGGGCGTCGATCTCGGCTTCGATCAGGCAGTTGACGGCAAAGGCGGCGCCCGCCAGCAGCCAGATCCCGATCGTGCCGGCGACCAGCACGCGCCAGCCGGGGAAACCGTCGGTCGCCAGGAACATGCCGATGATGGCGCAGAAAACGGCGAGCTGGGTCACCCGGGGCTTGGTCAGCGTCCAGTATTGGGAGAAGCGGCTGGTGGAGTGGAGGGCGGTCTGGGTGGTCATCGATACGAGTTCGCAGGAACGTCGGCATTCGCGGGGACGCGCTGCGACACGTCGAGCAAGTGCTTGACCTTGTAGTTTAACATGGTCACCAGCAGGACGAGGAGAGCAGCCCCGGCGTTATGCAACACGGCAATGGCCAGCGGGAAGTCGAAAAACACCGTCGCCACGCCCGTGAACAGCTGGACCAGCAACACCAGGGCAATCAATTTCGCCGTCTTGCGCAGCGCCGGCTGGCGCCAGGCGCGCCAGGCCGTCAGTCCCAGCACCAGGGTCACCACGACGGCAAAGTTGCGGTGCACCCAATGGATCGCGACCAGGGCCGAGAATTGCAAGTAATGGCCCGCGGCCGTCTTGCCCAGTTCGCGCCACAAAGTAAAGCCGTGTTCGAAATCCATTTCGGGGACGAACTTGCCGTCGCAGAGCGGGAATTCGTCGCAGGCCAGGGTTGCGTAGTTAGTGCTCACCCACCCGCCCAATGCGATCTGGACCAGCAGCACGGCCGCGGCCAGCAGTGCCAGCGTGCGCAGGGACTTTACTGTCGCCAGCTTGGGGCTCGGCGCCAGCGGCTTCATCAGGTGATTCTCGCGCTCGCCCAGCCAGACCAGCATCGACAACAGCAGCATGCCCAGCAGCAGGTGGATGGTGACGATCACCGGCTGCAACTTGAGGGTCACGGTCCAGGCACCGAAGGCGCCCTGCACGCAGACGAACAGGAACAGCGCCACCGGCAGCGCCGGAGCGAAGGCCTGCTGGCGCGTTTTTCTCCACTGGCGGATGGCCTGGAACATCAGCGCCATGATCAATACGCCAATACCCATCGCGAGGTAGCGGTGGATCATCTCGATCCAGGCTTTCACTTTGGTCACCGGTCCGGTCGGCATCAGGGCCTCGGCCGCGGCGATCTGCTCGTGCGCGATGAAGGGGTTCGCCGCGCCGTAGCAGCCCGGCCAGTCGGGGCAGCCCAGGCCCGAGTCGGTGAGCCGGGTAAAGCCGCCGAATACGATCAGGTCGAAGGTCAAGAACACCATCACCCAGACGAGTTTACGGTACTTGTTGGCGTCGTTCGACAGCCAGACCATGGTCAGGGGGATGCTGGCGACAAAGATGCCCATCAGGGCCAGCTGGAGCAAAGTCGAAGGATGCATGTCCGCTTAACCGATCGCCGAGGCTTTTAATAACTTCGACAAGTCCTTGTGCACCTTGCGCGGGTCCGGGTCCTTCGGGAAGCGCATCATGAGATTGCTGCGCGGGTCGATCAGGAAGATATGGTCTTCCAGTTTCGTCCCCTGCTCGGTCGGCAGCCATTTCGCCAGCTGTTCGGGCGAGACGCGCAGCATGTGCATGTCGTCGTAGCTGCGGATCAGGATGGTGTCGACTGGCTCCTGGTCGGTGATCAGCCACGCGCGTTCGACGCGGTCCATGTTCTTGCCCTGCATGGTGCGCAGCTGGCGCATGGCGAACAGCTGCTTGGCGCAGGCCTCGTCGCAACGGCCGCCGCCGACTTTCACCATGATCCATTTGCCGGCATAGTTTTCCAGCGTCTCCGGGCGGCCGTCGAGCGTCGTGCTGGAAAGCTGCGGCATCGGGTGCGCGCGCTGGTCGATGATGGCGCCGTAATTGGTGCGGCCGCTCGGCTTGATGACGTAAAAGGTGAGATACGAGGCGATGATCGGCGCCGCGCAGACCAGCAGCAGGAGACCCAGTTTCAGGCGGCCCTTGCGTTGTGCCTTGGCCGCGCCTTCAGACAGCTTGTTTTCTTCCACTTCGAAACCCTGTAATCACGAAAAATAAGGCAGCCATGGCCGCCAGCGCGTACCACTGGAAAGCGTAGCCGCGGTGCTTGTCGACGCCGGTACTCGGTGCCGGCCAGTCGCGCACCAGGCCTTCGCCCTGCCCGGACTGCTGGACAAAAAACGGCGCCAACGCCAGGCCGCTTGCCTTGGCCACGCTGTCCACGTCGAGGTTCTGCACGCGCATCCCCGGCTTCAGCGCACCCGCGCCGCCGAGCTGCATGACGTGCCCCGCGCTGAGCGTGGCCACGCCCTCGATCGTCACCGTGCCGGCCGGCGTTTGAAAGTCCGGCAAGCGCGCGTAGTCGTTCGCATCGCGCGGCAACCACCCGCGCAACACGAGCACATGTTGGTCCGAACCCGCTATTTTAAACGGCATCGCCAGGATGAATCCCGCCCGCCCATTCAGCGGCCGGTTATCCAGGAACAGCGGCCATTGGCTGACCCACTCCCCCGTCACCCGCACCCGCCGATACTCGAGATCCGTAGGGTGGAGTCCCGACTCCACGCGTACGTGCCCATCCACACCCCCACCCTCACCGAGGACCACCGGCGCCTGCTCACCACGCTCAACAAGCCGCGCCGCAATCCCCAGCTTCTCCTCCGCCCGCCTCGTCTGCCAGTTCCCCAGCACGACCCCGAGCACCACCAGCGCAACGGTAACGACGAACGGAATGACCCTAAACCTGAATGCCAAACGCATTACAATGAACCTCTACTCAACCCGCGGGCAAGAATAATGAAAATCTTCATCGCCATCGCCTTCATCCTGATCATCGCCAGCCTCGGCTCGGCGCTGTTCTTCCTGATGAAGGACAAGGGCCGCAGCAACCGCACGGTGCAGGCGCTGGCGATGCGCGTCGGCCTGTCGATCACGCTGTTCCTGATCGTGCTCGCTTCCTACAAGATGGGCTGGATCCATCCGACCGGCATCCGCTGAGCGCACCCTACATATGACAAGGGGACAGCCGCGCGGCTGTCCCCTGCTATTCCTTCCTGCCGCCGCTTACAGCCAGTACACGACCACGTACAACCCCAGCCAGACCACGTCGACGAAGTGCCAGTACCAGGCGGCGCCTTCGAAACCGAAGTGGTGGTCAGCCGTGAAGTGGCCGCGCAGCACGCGGTACAGCACCACCGACAGCATGATCGCGCCCATCGTCACGTGGAAGCCGTGGAAGCCGGTCAGCATGAAGAAGGTCGAGCCGTAGATGCCCGAGCTCAGCTTCAGGTTCAGCTCCTGGTAGGCGTGGATGTATTCGTAGGCCTGGAAGCCCATGAAGATCGCGCCCAGCAGGATGGTGAGGAACAGGAACACGGCCGTGTTGCGGCGATGGCCTTCGCGCAGCGCGTGGTGGGCAATCGTCAGCGTCACGCCCGAGGTCAGCAGCAGCGCGGTGTTGATGGTCGGGATCCAGAACGGGCCCATGGTGGTGAAGCTCTCGACCACGCCGGCCGGGCCGGTATTGCCCCATTGGGCGGCGAAGTCGGGCCACAGCACCTTGTGGTCGAGATCGGCCAGCCAGGGCATGGAGATCGCACGGGCATAGAACAGCGCGCCGAAGAAGGCGGCGAAGAACATCACCTCCGAGAAGATGAACCAGCTCATCGACCAGCGGAAGGACGAGTCGATGCGCTGGCTGTACTGGCCCGTTTCGGACTCCTTGATGGCGTCGCCGAACCAGAAGTACAGCACGGTCAGCATCGCGACGATGCCGGCCAGGCAGACGGCCGGTCCCCAGGAGGCGCTGTTGACCCAGCCGGACGCGCCGAGCATGGTCACCAGCATCGAAATCCCGCCGGCCATCGGCCACATCGAGGGGCCCGGCACGAAATAATGCGGCGCGGTCTTTGACACACTCATCTTCATCTCCTGGAACGTTGTTCTAATGCGTTGAATTGAAATGCTTAAAAACTTCTACTGCGCGACCGCCAATTTCACGACAAACAGCAGCACGCCGATAAATATCGCCACTCCCAGCAGCGCCGCCAGAATCACGTGGAACGGATTCAGGTTCGCCGCGTCGTGCTCGTAATCCTTGCGCTTGCGCACCCCGAAGAAGGACCAGAACACGGCCTTCATCGAGGCTAAAAACGAGGCCTTCCGCGGCTGCTCGTTGGACTTCATCTAGTTCGCCGCCACAGCGCCGGACACCTCGAAGAAGGTGTACGACAGCGTGATGTTCTTCACTTCCTTGGGCAGCTTCGGGTCGATGAAGAATACCACCGGCATTTGCCGCGCCTCGTTCGGCTTCATGAGCTGCTCGCGGAAGCAGAAGCACTCCACCTTCTTGAAATGCGGCGTCGCCGACTGCGGCGCGTAGCTCGGGATCGCCTGCGCTTTCACGGCGCGCGCCTGCGTATTCACCACTTCGTAGACCACCGTCGCCAGCTCGCCCGGATGCACCTGGATCGAGCGCGTGGTCGGACGGAAGCGCCAGGGTCCCTGCGCATTGCCGTCCAGTTCCACGGTGATCGTGCGGCTGGTGTCGACCTGCGTGTTTTCCGGACGCTCGACCGTGCCGTCCTGCTGGGTGATCACGTTGATGCCGAGTACCTCGCACATCTGGCGGTAGACCGGCACCAGCGCGTAGCCGAAGCCGAACATCGCCACCGCCACCACCACCAGCTTGCCGAAGGTGGAGCGGTTCAGGCGCAGGCGTTCTTTCGGGGTATAGCTCACATCACATCCAGACGCGCTTGAGGATCACGGCCGCAAAGAAGAACGCGGCGATCGCAACCAGCACCAGCGCCGTTTTGGCATTGGACTTCTTCTTCGCGTTCATCACTTCACCAGCGGCGGGTTCTCGAAGGTGTGGAACGGCGCCGGGCTCGGCACGGTCCACTCGAGGCCTTCGGCGCCTTCCCATGGCTTGGCGTCCGCCTTGGCGCCGCCCTTGATGGTCGGCAGCACGACGAAGAACAGGAAGTACACCTGCGACAGGCCGAAACCGAAGGCGCCGATCGAGACGATCATGTTGAAGTCGGTGAACTGCACGGCGTAGTCCGCATAGCGGCGCGGCATGCCGGCCAGGCCCAGGAAGTGCATCGGGAAGAAGGTGACGTTGAAGGTGATCAGCGACAGCCAGAAGTGCAGCTTGCCGCGGCCTTCCGGATACATGTGGCCGGTCCACTTCGGCGCCCAGTAGTAGAAGCCGGCGAACAGCGCGAACAGGGAACCCGCCACCAGCACGTAGTGGAAGTGGGCGACCACGTAATAGGTGTCGTGGACCTGGATGTCGATCGGGGTCACGGCCAGGATCAGGCCGGTGAAGCCGCCCATCGTGAACACGAAGATGAAGCCGACCGCGAACAGCATCGGGGTTTCAAAGGTCATCGAGCCGCGCCACATGGTGGCGACCCAGTTGAACACCTTCACGCCGGTCGGCACCGCGATCAGCATGGTGGCGTACATGAAGAACAGCTGCGAGGTCACCGGCATGCCCGTGGTGAACATGTGGTGGGCCCAGACGATGAAGGAGAGCACGGCGATCGAGGCGGTCGCGTAGACCATCGAGGCGTAGCCGAACAGCGGTTTGCGGGCAAAGGCCGGGATGATCTGCGAGACGATGCCGAAGGCCGGCAGGATCATGATGTAGACCTCGGGGTGGCCGAAGAACCAGAAGATGTGCTGGTACATGACCGGGTCGCCGCCGCCAGCGGCGTTGAAGAAGGAGGTGCCGAAGTGGCGGTCGGTCAGGGTCATGGTGATCGCGCCCGCCAGGACCGGCATCACGGCGATCAGCAGGAAGGCGGTGATCAGCCAGGTCCAGCAGAACATCGGCATCTTCATCAGGGTCATGCCCGGAGCGCGCATGTTCAGGATGGTGACGATGATGTTAATCGAGCCCATGATCGACGAGGCGCCCATGATGTGCATGGCGAAAATCGCCATGTCCATGCCCGGGCCCATCTGGGTCGACAGCGGCGCATACAGGGTCCAGCCGGCAGCGGTGGCGCCGCCCGGCGAGAAGAAGGAACCTGCCAGCAGCAGCGCCGCCGGCGGCAGCAGCCAGAACGAGAAGTTGTTCATGCGCGCGAAGGCCATGTCGGACGCGCCCACCTGCAGCGGGATCATCCAGTTCGCGAAGCCGACGAAAGCCGGCATGATCGCGCCGAACACCATCACCAGGCCGTGCATGGTGGTCAGCTGGTTGAAGAACTCGGGACGGAAGAACTGCAGGCCGGGCTGGAACAGCTCGGTGCGGATCATCAGCGCCAGTACGCCGCCCGAGAGCAGCATGATGAACGAGAACCACAGGTACAGGGTGCCGATGTCCTTGTGGTTGGTGGCGAAGAGCCAGCGGCGGGCGCCGGTCGGCATGTCGTGATGCGCGTGGTCGTGGCCGTGATGGTCGTCGTGCGCGTGATCGAGAGTGCTGGTAGTCATGTCAGTATCCTGGAAGCTCAGTACTTACAACGTTACTTGCTGCGTGCAGCCAGCACTTCGGCCGGTTGGACGATGTTTTCGGCGGCCTTGTTCGACCAGTTGTTACGCGTGTAGGTGATCACGGCGGCGATGTCCGAATCCGACAGCTGCTTCCAGGCCGGCATCGCGCCCGGCCAGGCCGGCGTATCCTGGCCCTTGAGCAGCACATCGATCTGGTGCGCCTTCGGGCCGTTGACCGCCTGCGAACCGTCGAGCGGGGCAAAAGCGTTCGGCACGCCCTTGCCGTTGGCCTGGTGGCAGGCCACGCAGTTGGCGGCGTAGACGGCTTCGCCCTTGGTTTTCAGTTCGTCGATGGTCCAGACCTTGGTCGGATCGTCGGCCAGTGCGGCCATCTTTTTCTTTTCGCCGGCAACCCAGGCGGTGTAGTCCTCGGCCGAGACGACGCGCACGACGATCGGCATGAAGGCGTGGTCCTTGCCGCACAGTTCGACGCAGTTGCCGCGGTAGACGCCGATCTTGTCGGCCTTGAACCAGCCGTCGCGCACGAAGCCCGGAATCGCATCCTGCTTGATCGCGAAGGCGGGGATGGTCCAGGCGTGGATCACGTCGTTGGCGGTGAGGACCATGCGGATCTTCTTGCCGACCGGGACGACCATTTCATTGTCGACTTCGAGCAGGTAGTTTTCGGTGCGCGCTTCGGTCGGCGCGACGCCCGGCTCGCCCACCTGGGTGCGCGGGGTCGACAGGTTCGACAGGAAGCTGATGCCCTCGCCTTCGCCCTTCAGGTAGTCGTAGCCCCACTTCCACTGCATGCCGGTGGCTTTGATCGTGATGTCGGCGTTCGAGGTGTCCTTCAGGGCCACGACGGTACGGGTGGCCGGCAGGGCCATGCCGATGACGATCAGGAAGGGAACGACAGTCCAGGCGATTTCGACGGCGGTCGATTCGTGGAAGGTGGCGGGCTTGTGGCCCAGGGATTTGCGGTGCTTGAACACCGAATAGAACATGACGCCGAAGACGCCGATGAAGATGATGAGGCAGACCAGCATCATCCAGTTGTGCAAGCTGTAGATGTCAGCGCCGATCCCAGTCACCGGAGTTTGCATGTTCAACTGGTGTTCCACCGGCCGCCCCGTGATTTCAGGTGCAGCCAGTGCCGGGATACTGGTCGATACCGCAAGACCGAGCATCAAGGCGTGAAGTCGCTTTGCATATGTCATGAATTGTCCCCAACCACCCAAAATAAGAATATTTTTAAACGGTCAGCAATTCCATGAACGAACCGCCGCCGCTCCGAAACCAAGTGCAAGCTGGTTCCCGGCGGCACGGCCTGTGGACGCGCAACGGGTTGAAACCATGCTCGTCCACCAGCAACTGCAACAACGTACTGACGGGCGCCAAACTTGCTGATGCTGCTATTTCAATTTTCTAATTCTTCCACTATTCGGCACCGTTTTTCAACTTCTACGGGGCGCCGGGGCGAAAAAATAGTTATTGATTATACTCAAATCGCTAATTTTTATTCAAGGAAAATCCTTGTCATGACTGTGATATTTCGTGCATTAAAGCATCATATTTCGTAGTTCGGGGCTTGCCGCCGGGCGCCAGCCGTGCTAGCGCCATCGGCCCGCTTATGGCTTGCGCGGCCGGAACTGGATGATCGCCTCCCCTGCCGCCGTCGTCTTCGGCACCGGCCGGAACGCGTGTCCGTAGATGACCTCGAAGCTGAGCGCGATCTTGCCGTCCGCGCCCCGTTGCGCTTCCAGCGCATCGACCATGCGCTTCCAGGCGGCGCGGCCGATCAGCCCGCGCCGGCGCGTGGCCAACGGATTGCCGCCGATGGCGCGCACGTCCGCCAGCAGCGCCTCGACCGTGCCATAGGTGACGGTGATGCGCTCGGCATCCATGACCGGCGTCGAGAAGCCGGCTTCCACCAGCTGGTCGCCGAAGTCGTGCATGTCGACGAAGGGCAGCGTGTGCGGCGATTCGTCCAGCTCGGCAAAGGCGGCGCGCAGTTCCTTGAAGGTGTCCGGGCCGAAATTCGAGAACATCAGCAAGCCATCCACGCGCAGCACGCGGCGCCACTCGGCGAACACGCGGTCGGGCTGGGGATGCCAGTGCAGCGCCAGGTTCGACCACACCAGGTCGAGCGAGTTCGGCCCGAATGGCAGGGCCCCGAAGTCGCCGCAAAGCAGATCGACGCCGGCCTTGGCCGGCATCAGGCGGCTGAGCATCTGGTTCAGCGAACGCATGGCCGGCACCGGCGCCTTTGCCTCGAGCAGCATCGCACTGGAGGCGTCCAGGCCGAGAATCTGGGCCGCCGGATAAGTCTTTTGCAGGGTGCCGAGGTCCGGGCCGGTGCCGCAGCCGGCGTCGAGCACGCGCTGGGGCACGATCTTTACCAGGCTCAGCCGTTCATGCATGCGGCCGGCGATTTCGCGGCGCAGGAAGTCGGCAGCGGCCACGCGCTGCGGTTCCGCGAACAGCGCGCGCACGCGCGACTGGTCAATCGGCGCGCTCATTTTCGATGGGGACGAGGGAGAAGCCATAATCTTGTTGCGTTCAAATGAGATAATGGCGGGAGTGTACAGGTTTGCCGGGAGTCGAGCCGATGGGTGAGCGCATCGAACCGCTGTTGCTACGACCATTGTTGCGCTGGCCGCGAGCCCTGGCGCGCATGCTGCTGCCCTCTTGCTGCGCCCTGTGCGGCGAGGAAGCGACGGGGGCCGTGTGCATGCCCTGCACCTTGCGCTACGCAAGTCCGGGCGGACCGCGCTGTCTTTGCTGCGCCAACCCGCTCGGCCGCGACGAGCCGTCCGGACAAACCTGCGGCACCTGCCTGGCCGACGCGCCGGCCTTTGACGCGACCATCGTTGCCGCCGATTACGCGGCGCCGCTCGACGGTCTCGTGCTGGGTTTGAAGTTCGGCGCCCGCCTGCCGCTGGCGCCCTGGTTCGCCGGCCGCCTGGTCGATGCCGTGCTGGCCGCGCCGGGCTGGCCCCTGCCCGACCTTCTGTGCGCGGTCCCGCTGGGTGCGCGCCGCTTACAGGAGCGCGGCTACAACCAGGCGCTCGAGATCGCCCGGCCGCTGGGCCGCGCGATCGGCGTCGCCGTGCAGCCGCGCCTGGTCGTGCGCGCCGTCGAGACGGCGGCACAGTCGGGCGTGACGCCGCGCGAACGGGCCGACAACATCCGCGGCGCCTTCGAGGTGACTCCGGAGATGGCAGGACAGATTGAAGGCCGCCACATCGGCGTCGTCGACGACGTCATGACGAGCGGCCACACATTGAACGAACTGGCCGCCACCTTGAAGGCGGCCGGTGCGGCGCGCGTGTCGAATCTCGTATTCGCGCGCACGCCACCACATTGAATTGGAGAGTTGATGTTCCACGTCGTACTGGTCGAACCGGAAATCCCGCCCAACACGGGCAACGTCATTCGCCTGTGCGCCAACACCGGCGTGCAACTGCACCTGATCGAGCCGCTCGGTTTTCCGCTGGACGACGCCAAGATGCGCCGCGCCGGCCTGGATTACCACGATTACGCGACCATGAAGGTGCACAAGAACTGGGAAGCCTTCCTGGCGGACACGCAACCCGACCCGAGCCGCATGTTCGCCCTCACCACCCACGGTTCATCTCCCTTCGCCGACGCCGCCTTCAAGCCGGGCGACGTGTTCGTCTTCGGCGCCGAATCGCGCGGCCTCGACCCGGCCCTGCGCAACAGTTTCCCGACCAGCCAGCGCATTCGCCTGCCGATGATGCCGGACAACCGCAGCCTGAACCTGTCGAACACGGTGGCGGTCGTGGTGTACGAGGCCTGGCGCCAGAACGGGTACGCGGGCGGGGCTTGACCCTGCGCGGCTGAGACAGGCACACTGTCCGGCAATCCACACAGCCCGGGAGCGGCCTTGCGCAACAGACGATCCGTGTTACAGGCCGCCGCGGCGCTGGTCGCCCTCGCCGCCTGCGGCCCCGCCGCGGCCCAGACGGCGCAGATGGCACCCGACGCGCTGGCAATCGGCGACACCTTTACGCTGACCTCGACCGTGCTCGGCGAAACCCGGCGCATTAATGTCTACAACGCGCCGCCCGCGAACGTGGCGGAGGCCCAGGCCTTGCCCGTCCTCTACATGCCCGACGGCGGACTGCAGGAGGACTTCCTGCATATCGCCGGCCTGCTGCAGATATCGATCGCAAGCGGCACGATGCGGCCCTTCATGCTCGTCGGCATCGAGAACACCCAGCGCCGCCGCGACATGACCGGTCCCAGCGAGGACCCGCGCGACCGCAAGATCGCGCCCGTCATTGGCGGCGCCGACGCCTTCCGCCGCTTCATCCGCAACGAATTGATGCCGGCAATCAAGGCGCGCTACCGGACGACCGGGGAGAGCGCCATCATTGGCGAATCACTGGCCGGCCTCTTCGTCATGGAAACCTTGCTCGTCACGCCCGAGATGTTCGACACCTATGTCGCCGTCGACCCCAGCGTCTGGTGGAACCACGAGAACTTGCTGGCGAAGGGCGGCGCGCAGCTGCGTACCGGGCGCCATGCCGGCAAGACCTTATTTGTCGCCGCCAGCGGCGAACCAGGCATGCCCCAGCTCGCCGCCAGGATCGAAAAATTGTTCAAGAGTGCGGCGGCGTCGGGACTGCGTTTCGAACTGGCTGCGTTTCCCGAGGAGACGCACCGTACGATCTATCATCCCGCCGCACTGCGCGCCTTGCGCACCCTCTTCAGGAATCCGCCGGAGCGCCCGCCGGGCCGGTGACAGCCGGTTCCGCCGGGGCCGACTGCCCATCCAGCAGCGCGAACTCGTGCTCTCCCTTTGCGCGGTCGAACACCTGTCCGGTCAACGAATGGGCATTGCTTTCTCGCTGGCGCGCGGCCTGCTCGTCGTAGAAGAACGGCAGGAAAGCGTAGCGTTCGCCCCGCGTCACCGGCGTTGCCTCGTGCAGGAGCGAGCACGAAAACACGACGGCGCCGCCGGTCGGCGCGCGGTAGGTGCGGGGTCCGAATTCCGGGAAACGCAGGTCGCCGCCTTCGTACGCCTGCGTGTTCAGGTTGATGGTGCAGGCAAAGCGGCGGTGCGCGGTGCCGAGCGTCGTGTTGTCCTTATGCGGGCGAAAGAAGCCGCCGCTGTCGCCGTCGTAGCGGGCAACGATGTAACGTTCCATTCGCGTCGCCTCGAACTGGAATGCGCGTTTGATTTCCGGCAGGACGCGGCGCCCGATGCGCGCCTGGATCGCTTCCCTGAGCGGCGCCAGCTCGGGACGCGCATCGAATTCGACATCGTGGCGCCGCTTGAAGCTTTGCTCCCTGACTTCCACGGTCTTCCCGTTGACCTCCCGCATGAAGCCTGATTCGACACCACCGTAGCGCTGGTACAAGGCGATCAGTTCTTCACAGAGGGCGTCTTCGAACACCCTGGGCAGGATCAGTACCGGGGCGCTCAGGGCGGTACCCGCATGCTCTTCGACGGGCGGGAGCCGACCGATGAGCTCGCCGAGCGCCTCGTTATGGGCCGCGGCGGGAAGCAGCGGTATGCTGGCCATTACCCGCAGCATCGGGTCGAGGACCAGCGTGAAAGGCCGGTAGGCCGTTGCGGACGACGGACTTGAGACAATGGCCCCGAACTGGGAGCTGAGCGTGCGGTCGAAGTCCCAGAAATAGCGTATGCCCGGGATCATGGCGCGCAGGCGCTCCTGGCGCTCGTCTTCCGGATCGATGGACACCCCGTAAAAACACAGGTGCCGGTCGTCGAACAAGGCACGCCTCTGCTGGACGAAGTCGAGCACCTGGCGTGTGCTTTCGTGGGCTGCGCTGCCGAGGAAGCTGAGGACGACATAGCGGCCGGCCGCCGTATAGAAGGCGTAGCGGGGATTGCTCGTGGAGCGCGCCACGAAGCTGGGTATCGGGTCGCCAGTTTGCCACATCGTCCGCCCCTTCAACGCTGTCGTATTGACAAGTCTAGCGAACAGTTCGGTTCTCGCCAAGATGGAAGCGCCACTTTTTTCAGCCGGCACCGGCGGACAAGGTCTTCAGCCCTCGTCGCTCCTCCACATGACCCGGTTCCTTCCTCCCTGCTTCGCCCGGTACAGCTGCACGTCGGCCGCCTCGAACAGCGCGGCCGAGCTTTCCATGCGGGCGGAATCGAGGCTGGCGCCGCCGATGCTGACCGTGATGCAGGATGCGGCCGCCGAGCCGGCGTGGGCGATCATCAGCTGGGCCACGGCTTCGCGCAGCGCCTGCGCGATCTGCAGCGCCTGCCGGCCGTCGGTTTCCGGCATCAAGAGCACCATCTCTTCGCCGCCGTAGCGCGCCGCCAGGTCGGCCGGGCGGCGCATGTGGGTGCCGGCCACGCGCGCCACCGCGCGCAGCGCGCGGTCGCCGGCCGGGTGGCCGTATAGATCGTTGAACTGCTTGAAGGAGTCGATGTCGAGCAAGGCCAGCGAGAGCGGCTGGCCGCTGCGCCGGGCGCGCTGCCATTCGAGGTCGTAGACGTCGTCGAAGCGGCGCCGGTTGGCCAGTTCGGTCAGGCCGTCGACGTGGGCCAGGTGTTCCAGCAGGCGGCGCTGGCGCACCAGCTGCAGGTGCAGCGCCACGCGCGCCAGCACCACGGTCGCATTGAAGGGCTTGGCGATGTAGTCGGAGGCGCCCATCTTGAGGCCGGCCGCCTCGTCTTCCGGACGGTCCAGGCCGGAGATGAAGATGATCGATACGTGCTCGGTCTGGGGCGTGGCGCGCAGGCGGCGCAGCACCTCGAAGCCGCTCATGTCCGGCATCATCACGTCCAGCAGGATCAGGTCGGGCACGTGGCGCGTTGCGCGCTCCACCGCCTGCGCGCCGTTCTTCGCCAGCAGCACCGTGTACTCGGGCTGCAGCAGTTCGCACAGGACGTCGCGGTTGATCGGGTCGTCGTCGGCGATCAGGACTTTTTGCGGTTCGGCAGGCGTCATGCGGTCTCCTCCAGGTTCAGTCCCAGCAACTGCGCCAGTTCGCCCAGCGGCGCCAGCGCGGCCTCGTACTCGAGTTCGTCGACGCAGTCGGCGATCGCGGCCAACGACGCAGCATACTCCGCATCGGGGAGCAGCGCGTGCAGTTCGGCCAGCGTGTCGCGCGCGCGGGCATCGTCGCTGGCCAGCTGGCTGGTCAGGCGAGCCAGCAGCGCCGGCAGCGCATCCGGCGCCTGCGCCGGCAGGTCGCGCGGACCGGCCAGCGGCGCCATCCCGGCCAGGATCGCATCGAGCGCGGCGATCAGGGCCGGCACCATGCCCGCCGCGCGCTCGGAGTCGCTCCCGCGCAGTGCGTCCTCGATGCGGCGCGCCAGGCTGGCCAGCTCGTAGGCGCCGACATAGGCAGCACTGGCCTTCAGGTTGTGCGCCAGCGCCTGCAGCGGCGCCTCGTCGCCGGCCGCCAGCGCGTCGGCCAGCTGGCGCGGCGCCGTCCGGTATTCCTGCACGAAGCTGCGCACGCGCTTGATCAGGCGCGCATGCTGGTGGCCGACGCCGGACAGCGCGGCGTCCCAGTCGATTCCGGGCACCGCCGGCAGCAGCACGGTGTCGCTTGTCGCGAGCGCCTCGGCCGGCGCGCTCGGTGCCGCCCGGCCTTCCAGGCGGCCTGGGTCGATCCAGGCCAGCAAGGTGCGGAACAGCTGGTCCGGATCGACGGGTTTCGCCAGGTGGTCGTTCATGCCGGCGGCCAGGCTGCGTTCGCGGTCGCCCGCCATCGCATGCGCCGTCATGGCCACGATCGGCAGCGCGCGCAGGCGTTCGATGGCGCGGATGCGGCGCGTGGCCGTCAGGCCGTCGACTTCGCGCATCTGGATGTCCATCAGCACCAGGTCGTAGTCATTCGTCTGCACCATCTCGACCGCCTCGCCGCCGTGCACGGCGACGTCGACCTGGACCGGCGCGGCGGCCAGGAAGTCGAGCGCGACTTCGCGGTTGTTGGCGTTGTCCTCGACCAGCAGGATGCGCGCGCCGCGCAGGCGCGCCAGGCCGCGCGGATCGGCCTCCACCCGTTCCGAGGCGCCGGGCAGCTCGAGTTCCGGACGCAGCGCGCGCAACAGGCTGTGGTACAGCAGCGCCGGTCCTACCGGCTTGTTCAGGAAGCCCTGCAATTGCAGCGGGCCCGCCTGCAGCTGCACCGTCTCGCGCGCGCTGGCGCTGACCATCAGGATCGACGGCGCCGCGTGCGCGACACCCTCGACGCCCTCCAGCGCGCGCAGGCGGCGGATGGTCTCGACGCCATCCCAGCCCGGCATCACGTAATCCATCAGCACCACCTGGTAAGGCAGGCCGCACGCCAATGCGTCCTTCATGCGCGCCAGCGCCAGTTCGCCCGAGGCGGCGGCATCGGCCGCCACGCCGAAGCTCTCCAGCATCTCGACCAGCGCCGTGCGCGCCGTCTCGCTGTCGTCCACCACCAGCACGCGCAGCTGCTGCAGGGCCGCGCCCGGCGCGGCCAGCACACCCGGCGCGCTGGTGGCCTGTCCCAGCGGTACGGTGAAGCTGAAGCTGCTGCCCACGCCCGGGGTGCTGGTGACGTCGATGCTGCCGCCCATCAGTTCGACCAGCTGTTTCGAGATCGACAGGCCCAGGCCCGTGCCGCCGTACTTGCGCGTGATCGAATCGTCGCCCTGGCGGAAGGACTGGAACAGGCGCGCCAGCTGGTCGCCGTCCATGCCGATGCCGGTGTCGGTGACGCAGAAGCGCAGCGTGACGCCGCCGTCGCTGCGCGCCGCCACTTCCACGGCGACGACGATCTCGCCCTGCCCGGTGAATTTGACGGCGTTGCTGGTGAGATTGATCAGCACCTGGCCCAGGCGCAGCGGATCGCCGACCAGGCGCGCCGGCACGCCGCGCCCGACGCGGAACACGAGTTCGACGCGGCGCGCGTCGAGCTTGACGGCGGTGAGGTTCGACAGATGCTCGAGCAGGTCGTTGAGGTCGAACTCGACCTGCTCGATCTTGAGCTGGCCGGCCTCGATCTTGGAAAAATCGAGGATGTCGTTGACGATGCCGAGCAGGTGCTCGCCCGCGCCCAGGATCTTGCCGAGGTAGTTGCGCAGGCGCGGCGACGGGTCGGCCATCAGGGCCAGGCGGCTCATGCCGATGATCGCGTTCATCGGCGTGCGGATCTCGTGGCTCATGTTGGCCAGGAAGTCCGATTTCAGGCGCGTGGCAGCTTCCGCGCGCAACATCGCATCGCGGATCGCGCTGGTGCGCAGGCCCAGCACGCGCATGAAGATGATCATGTCGATCGCGTTGGTGAACTGCAGCGAATGCATGGTCCAGAAACTCGCGTCGACGGCGCCGTTGATCATCTGGCTCAGCACCAGCGAGCCAAGGAAGCTCAATGCCCAGCCGAGCAGGAAATACAGGCCGACCGGGTCGCCGCGGCGCGCGCGCTTCAAGGCGCCCGGGATCCCCAGCAGCATCGGCATGATGCCCAGCGTGCTGACGATGGCCACCAGCTGGCCGACAGTGATCAGGTCGAGACCGAAGGCCAGCGCGGCGACCGCCGTGAGCGCGGCGCCGGATTTCATCAGGCGGCTGAAGGTGCGGTCCATGCCCGGGCGTGCCAGGGCCTGCTCGACGAACAGGTAGGCGCCGCAGGAAGACATCAGGGCGAACAGCCCGCCCGCGTGGATGTTCATCCAGGCGTTGTCGCCCCACACGTACTGGCTGCCGATGCCGAAGAATTCGGCCGAGAACAGGGACGAGCCGCAGATCATCAGCGCGTACTTGGCGAACAGCGGTTCGCGCAGGTTGACGGCCTGGGCCAGGCTGTAGAGCAGCAGGCACAGGCTCAGGCCGAGCAGCAGGCCCTGCACCATCTGTTCGTTGACGGAGTCGGCGTGAAACACGGCGGGCTGCGAAAAGCGCAGCGGCAGCACCATCGCGCCGGTATTCTCGATGCGCAAATAGATGTCGTAGCGCGGGCCGTGCAGCAGCTCGAGCAGCACGGCAGGCGTGCGCACCCGGTGCCCGCCCGCCTGCGGCGGCTGCAGATTGCCGGCCAGGCCGTGCTGGCGCACGACGCCCTCGCTCACCACGAAGAATTCGACCTTGTTCAGGACCGCGTAATCGATCTCGGCGATCCAGGCGGCGCGGCTGCCCTGCGGTACCCGGACCGGGATGCGCAGCCACACCGGATCGTCCTGCACGCCCAGCGTCGCGTGGCCGGACACCGGCGGCGCGAAGCGTTGCGGCGCCGCCAGCACGTCCTCGATCCCGAGCTTGCCGCCCGGGTCGGTCAGCATCGTCACGGCAGGCCAGGCTTCGACGCTGCCGATCCGGTCATCCAGCACCAGCGGGTCCGCCGCCCAGGCTCGCGGCAGGAAGGCCAGCAGGAGCAACAACAGGGCGCAGGCGGCGCGCAGTCGGGATGACAGGATTTTCATGCGGCTTCCTCGGATGGAGTAGTGACGGCGCCGGGCCGCATGCGTTGTTCGATGGCGTTCATCCAGCCGGGCGCCTGCGGATCGACGTCCCAGCCACGCACGGCGCCGTCGACCTGGCGCAGCAGCGCGTCGGGCAGCTTCAGGGGCCGGGTCTGGTCCATCAGGAAGCGCACCGTCAGGCGGTAGCCGAAGATGCGCGTGACCAGGCGCGAGATCGAAAAACCGGGGCAGAGCAGCCGCGCGGCCGTATCGACGGCGCGCGTGACGCCCATGCCGAGCGCGAACAGCACGCGTGAGAATAGTGAGACGCGCTTGTCCAGCCCGAGGTCGCGCGCAGTCTCGCGGCCGCACAGGCGGCGCGTCAGCAGCACCGGAAAGGCTTTCAATGCACGCAGCGGAATCTCCGCCTGCATCGCCCGCATCAGGGCATCGGCCAGGGCCGGACGCGGGTCAGGCTGGCCGCGGGCTGCGCCACCCTTGCGTGCCGCAGCGGCATAGCGGTTGGCGGCGATGGCGCGGCCCTCCTTCTGCAGGCGCGCGAACAGGGTCTCGGCCTCGCCCATGGTCTGCACCAGCAGGTCCTGCTCGATGCCGAGCAGGTGGCCGACCACGTTCCAGGCGTGCAGGTAGGCCCCCTCTTCCTCCTTGCTCAGGCCCAGGCCAAGACGGCGCAGGCCGCGCAGGAAGACGTAGTGGAAGGTCAGCAGCGTATAGGCCAGTTCTTCCTGGTTGACGGGCAGGCCGTTGGCGTTCACGTCCCAGCCGCGCGCGAACAGGGTCTGATACAAGCCGCGGCCCTCGGCCAGCAGGGGTTGAACCGTGGCGCCGTGGTCCAGCGCCTCGCCCGGATTGCCGCGCACGATCAGGTGGCGGATGGTCGCGTGGATCAGGCGCACTTTCAATACCTGCGCCACCCCGCCGCCGCTGGCGTCCAGCAGGCCGCCACGCAGCATGACGGGGAAGATCATCGCCGCAGTCGAGCGCACCCGGTAGTCGGTATGCTGCTCGAGCTGGCCGGCCACGTGCAGTACGTTGGCGAGATCGGCCGGCACGTAGCACTCGGGCAGGCTGGCGCAGAACAGCAGCGTGCACGACAACATGCTCATGTCGACGAAGACGGATTCGGCGCAACCGACCTTGCCCGCATCGACCCAGTCCGGCAGCTGGCGTGCACGCGCCACGTAATCTTCCAGTGCGGCGGCGATCGGTGCCGGCGTGCCGGGGCTGGCGCGCCAGTCCGCAAGTACGCCGTTGGTCTGCCAGCCGGCCAGCTCGCGGTTCACGACCGCGATCGCGTCCCAGCGAGAAAGCGCCGGCGTGCCGTCGTCCCACGTGCCGAGCACGCGCGCAATGGTGTCGTCGGCCAGCGGATCGGCGCGCAGGCGCGGATCGGCCGCTGCCAGCGGTTCGGACATGTTCGCCATCAGGCGCTCCCCGCCAGGGCTGCCGGCGTCGTTTTCCAGCGGCTCCAGCCGCACAGGGCGGCCAACAGCGGAATGCCCATCGCGAAGATGGCGATCGCCCGGGTTTCGACGGGCACGCCCAGCAGTGCCTGGAACAGCAGGTTGCCGGCATAGATTGCCAGCGGCACGGCGATGTCGCGCGGCGCGACCGGCGCACCCGGCACCGGCGGCCGGCTCTTCAGGCCGAGGCGGAACAGGAAGACGATGACGAAGGAGACGAACATCCAGCCGGCGAAGCCCTGCAGGGTCTCGCCGAACCAGCCGCCGTCAGTCTTGGTCATGATCCAGGCCTTCAACTTGAACACCATGTAGGGATCGGCGCCGAGGTCGTAGGCGGTGACGATCATCGCCGCCAGCAGCGACTGCACCAGCGTCTGCCCGAGCGGGGCCGCGCCGTCGCTCGGCACCTGCCAGACCATCAGGTTGGCGATCACGTAGCCGATGTAGGTCAGCGCGAACCACATCAGGGGAATCACGAAAGGCACGCTGCCGACGCGCGGGCCGAGCACCTCGGTGTAGGTGTAGGAGCCGAAGAACCAGCCATAACGCGATCCCATTTCCTCCGCGGCCCAGCCGAGGACGACGGCGATCAAGGCAAAGCGCAGCGCGGCGCGCGCGCCCAGCACGTGGGCGGCGCTGCTCAGGCAGCAGGCGAACATCGCGATCGACCCGGCGATCAGGAGACCGGTGGTGTCGCCCAGGCCGCGCACGAGCAAAATCCCGGCCGCCAGCGCCAGCAGGACGAAGGTGATGCGGGAGAGCGTCATCGTGAGTACCGCCTTAGAACCGGTAATCGACGCGCAGGGCCACCGCGCGCGGCTCGCTCGGCACCGTCATGCCGAAGCTGTCGATGTTCACCGGCTCGACCTTGTTCTCGAGGTTCTTCACGCGCAGCAGGACGCTCCAGGGAGAATTGCCTGGCTGGTAGCCCAGGCGCAGGTCGGTCGCGGTGCGGGCCGGAATCCGGTAGCGCAGCAGCTGGCTCGGCACGCCGATGGTCCACTCGCTGCTGCGGCGCGCGAACACGCCGGCGGTCAACAGGCCGTCGCGCAGGGCAAAGCCATGCTCGTAGCCGAGCGTGAGCACGGCGCGCGGCGCGCGGTCGAGTTTATAGCCGGCCCAGGAATGGATGCCGTCCGGGCTGTAGGCGACATAATGCGCGTCGGTCAGCGCCAGCGTGGTGCTCAGGCGTCCTTGCGGCACGGGTTTTACGGCCCCTTCCACTTCCAGGCCCTTGACGCTGGCTTCGCCCGCATTCGCCGTGACGAAGCGCGGCACGCCCTGCACCATCGCCACGCCCGACAATTGCAGGTTGTCGTAGGCATAGCGGTAGGCGCTGAGATTCAGGCTGGCGCGGTTGGCCCAGAAGCGGGTTTTCAGGCCCAGCTCATAGGCGGTGAGCGTCTCGGGCTGGTAGACCAGGGTCGATTCGGGCACGGCGATGAAGGCCGGGCAGGTGGCGCCGGCCGCGCAGCCGTCGTTGAAGCCGCCGGCCTTGTAGCCGGTCGAGACAGTGGCATAGGCCATGGTCGAGGGGTTGATGTCGACGTCGACACCGACGCGCCAGGTGGTCTTGCTCGTTGCCAGGCTGGCCGCGTTGGGCAAGGCGATGTCGGTGGCGGGATTGAACGTCGCTTCCTGCTGCAGGTTGGTCGAGCCGTAGCGCGACTTGCGGTCCTCGGTGCGGCGCGCGCCGAGGGTCAGGCGCAGGCGCTCGCTGGCGCTCCAGGTCACCTGGCCGAACAGGCCGCGGCTGTAGGAGGCCACCGGATCCGATGGGAACACGTAGTAGGGCGGCAGGCCGATCGGTTCCAGGTCGCGGAACGTGGCCAGCTGCGCCATCTGTTCGCGGAACCAGTAGAAACCGCCCTGGGCTGTAACCGGACCGCGGCCATTGGTGGCCAGGCGCAGCTCGTGCGAATCCTGCTCGAAGCTGCCTTCGTATTCCTGGCGCACGCCGAGGGCGAAGCCGGGCATGATGCGATAGTAGTAGTTGACCAGGAAGTCGTGGTCGAAGCGGCGATGCGAACCGAGGTAGTGCAGCGTGGCCGGGCCGAGATCCCAGGAGAATTCGGCGCCGAATCCCGTGCTGGCGCGGCGGCTGTGGCCCTGCTCCGGCATCGTGTTCAGGGGCACGAAGGCATTCGTCAGGCGCTGGGCCGTGCCGGCGTCGAAGGGCGTCGGGTTGCCGGTCTCGATGCCCTCATAAAAATTCGTGTCGGGGACGATGACGTCGTTGTTGTCGCGCTGGACCGTGCGGTCCAGGCGCAGCAGCAGCGACGCCGCCGGGCCGAGCGCGAACTTCGCCGACAGGCGGGCGGCATCGGCGTCGCGGTCCTGGCCGAGCGTGTGCGGCGTGCCCTGCTCGTTGCGCAGCAGGCTGTCGCGCCGGTTCGTCGACACGGCCGCGCGCAGCGCGATGCCGTCGGTGACGGGCACGTTGATCATCGCATTCGCCTTGCGGCTGCCATGGTTGCCCATCTCGGCGCCGGCTGCGCCTTCGAAGCGCGCGGTCGGCGCCTTCGAGATGACGTTCACCACGCCGGCCGTCGTATTGCGGCCGTATAGCGTGCCTTGCGGGCCGCGCAGTACCTCGACGCGCTCGACGTCGAGGAAATCCAGATTCTGGCCGTGCGGACGGGCGATGTAGACGCCGTCGAGCAGGAAGGCGGCCGAAGGCTCGCCCTTCTCGGTGGCGTCGGCGTTGGACACGCCGCGGATCGTGATGCGCAGGCCGTCGGCCGCGCCATCGATGGCCACGCCCGGCAGGCGTGCGCCGATATCGGATGGACGATCGAGACCGGCGCCGACGAGCGTTTCTCCGCTGAGGACCGACATCGCGACCGGCGTTTTCGATTCAGCGCTGGCGTTGCGCTGGGCGGTAACCACCACTTCCTGGATCTGGCCTTCGGCCTGACTTGCCGTGGCCCTTTGCGCTACCTGCGCTTCCTGTGCTGCCGCGGCAGCGCCCCAGACGCAACCCGCGACGGCGAGCGCCAGCGGCGTAAGGTTCGAACGAACCTGACGGTTGGACATGCATTCCCCTAGTTTTGTATTTAGACGCTGACGCCGCTTTTGCGCGGCGCCCGCTCACCTCGTGTGTTTGATTTAAATCAACACATCTTTTGGTTGAGCTGAATTCGAGCAGTCTATCAGTTAGTGCAACGAGGAAACAGAGCCTTGAGCGATAGCGTGGACGGGTAACAACTGTTCAGTTCGCTGAATGTGAAAGTGACAAGGGCCGGTCACGACCCTGTCATCGCGCGCCGGCAGGATGGCCAGGCGGCACCCGCAGGTAAGCCACATAGTCGGGACTGCCGGAGATCGCGTTGTGCCCCGCTCCGTCGATGACCCGCATCGACGCCACGCCTTCCCTGAAACGCGACAGCAGCAAGCGCGTACTCTGCGCGGGAACGATTTCATCCTGCCCCGCCGCGATCAAGAGCGTGGGTGCCTTGACGGCCGGGGCGTATTTTCCCGATTCGTATTTGTCGCGCAGCAGCCAACGCACCGGAAAATACGGGAACTGGCGCGCGCCGAGCGCGGCCAGGCTGTCGAAGGGCGTGACCAGTACCAGCCGGCTCACGGGGCGCTTGGCTGCGACCTGGATCGCCACGCCGCTGCCCAGGCTGCGCCCTATGACGACGATGTCTAGGTGCTCAAGCGCCGCCCGGTCGAACAGCGCCAGCGCATCGGCCACCAGCGCCTGCTCCGTCGGCTTGCCGGAACTGCCCAGGTAGCCGCGGTAATGCATGAGATACAGGGCGTGCGCGGGAAAGGCCTCGTCCAGCAGCGGCAGGCTGGCCGTCACATCCTCGGCATTGCCACCGAAGTAGAGAACGGCTTGCGGGCCCTGGCGCGGCCGCTCCGACACCCTGACCTCGGCGCCGGGCAGCGCCAGCGTCGTGGTCCTGGGCGCCGTCACCATAGGCACGGGCGGTGGAAAATAAATGTAGGAACGCTGGAACGCGAACAAGGCCAGGCAGGCGGCCAGGTAGCCGGCCAGGGCGATCAGGAGCAGCATGCGCAGCGCCTTCCGCATCGGCGGCCCTCAGCCGGCGCGCACCTTGGTCAGCAGCTTGGTCGTCGAGCGGTCATGCTCGAAGTCGATCGCGACCGCTTTGCCGCCGTAGGCCAGCACCGCCTGCCCTTCCGGAATCGCATCCATCTGATAGTCGCCGCCCTTGGCGTAGATGTCGGGCCGCGCTTCGAGCACCGTTTCCAGGGCCGTGTCCTCGTCGAATTCGACCACCAGGCTGACCGATTCCAGCGCCGCCAGCACCGCCATGCGGTCCGCCAGCGTGTTCAGGGGACGGTCGTCGCCCTTCCCCAGGCGCTTCACGGATGCGTCGGTATTCGCCGCGACGACCAGCGAGGCGCCCAGTTCGCGCGCCTGCGCCAGGTAGGTGACATGGCCGCGGTGCAGGATGTCGAACACGCCGTTGGTCAGCACGACGGGTTTTGGCAGGGCGGCGACACGCGCCTTGAGCTCGGCGCGCGAGCAGATCTTGTTCTCGAAATTCGGCATGGAGTTCAACTGGGATTAACTTGGATTGGCAGGGTCTTGCGGTTCTTCTTCGAGCATCATGGACAGCGGCGAGCTCTTGCCGCCGCCCTCCTCGCCTTCGCGCCGTTCGCCCGACAGTTTGATCTGCAGGCGCAGGCCGTTGGCCGAGTCGGCATTGCGGATCGCTTCGTCGTAGCTGATGTAGCCCTTGTTGTAGAGCTCGAACAGCGCCTGGTCGAAGGTGCACATGCCCAGTTCGCGCGACTTGTGCATGATCTCCTTGATGCTATGAAAATTCCCCTTCAGGATCATCTCGCCGATGGTCGGCGTGTTCAGCAGGATCTCGATGGCGGCTTTGCGGCCCTTGCCGTCCTCGGTGCGCACCAGGCGTTGCGAGACGATCGCACGCAGGTTGGCGGACAGGTCCATCAATAACTGGTTGCGGCGCTCTTCCGGGAAGAAGTTGATGATGCGGTCCATCGTCTGGTTCGCATTGTTCGCGTGCAGGGTACCCAGGCACAGGTGACCCGTTTCGGCGAAGGCGATCGCGTGTTCCATCGTCTCGGTGTCGCGGATTTCTCCGATCAGGATCACGTCCGGCGCCTGGCGCAGCGTGTTCTTGAGGGCGTTGTGCCAGGAGTGGGTATCGACACCGACCTCGCGGTGCGTGACCAGGCAGTTCTTGTTCTTGTGGACGTATTCGACCGGATCTTCCACCGTGATGATGTGGCCGGCCGAGTTGCTGTTACGGTAGTCGATCATCGCGGCGAGCGTGGTCGACTTGCCGGAACCCGTGCCGCCGACGACCAGCACCAGGCCGCGCTTGGTCATGACCACGTCCTTCAGCACTTCCGGCAGGTCGAGCTTTTCGAAATTCGGGATTTCCGAGGCGATGGTACGCACCACCATGCCCACGCTCTGCTGCTGCACGAAGACATTCACGCGGAAGCGGCAGACGTTCGGCAGCGAGATCGCGAAATTGCACTCCATCTCGGCTTCGAACTCGGCGCGCTGGCGCTCGTTCATCAGCGACAGGGCCAGCGCACGCGTGACTTCGCCGCTCAGGCGCTGCTGGCTCATCGGCTTCATCGCGCCCTGGTGCTTCATGCTGGGCGGGAAATCGGCGGAAATGAAGAGGTCGGAACCGCCCTGCTGGTGCATGACGGTCAGCAGCTTCTGGATATAGGCGAGGGCTTCGGCCGGGCCAAAGGTGGAGGACATGCGTGCCTTTCTAAGAGGTCGGGCGATGAATCTGCATCGATCTCACCCAGAGGGCATTATATCGACTAAGATTCTGGTTAAATTACTATTCTGGCTGACCACGCCGGGCCATGGCAGGATTATTATTGCACCACTGCAATTCGACTGACCATACTCTATGACACTCACCGAGCTGAAATACATCGTCGCCGTTGCGCGTGCCAAACACTTCGGCCATGCCGCCGAGTCCTGTTTCGTGGCGCAGCCCACCCTCTCGGTCGCCATCAAGAAACTTGAAGACGAGCTCGGCGTTACCCTGTTCGAGCGCGGCGGTTCGGAAGTGTCGGTCACGCCGGTCGGCGCCCAGATCGTGGCGCAGGCCGAGCGCGTGCTGGAACAGACCGCCGCCATCAAGGAGCTGGCCAAGCAGAACAAGGACCCGCTGGCCGGCCCGCTGCGACTGGGCGTGATCTACACGATCGGCCCTTATTTGCTGCCGCCGCTGGTGAAAAACCTGATCGACAACGTGCCGCAGATGCCGCTCGTGCTGCAGGAAAATTTTACGGTCAAGCTGCTGGAGCTGCTGCGCCAGGGCGAACTCGACGCCGCCATCATGGCTCTGCCCCTGCCCGACCACGGCATGCTGATGCAGACCCTGTACGACGAACCCTTCGTCGTCGCCACGCCGCGCACCCATCCCTGGTCGAAGCGCCGCGAGATCCCGGCCGACGATTTGAAAGCGGAAACCATGCTGCTGCTGGGCAGCGGCCACTGCTTCCGCGACCAGGTGCTGGAAGTCTGCCCGGAGATGGCGCGCTTCTCTTCGCCCGGCAACGGCATGCAGCGCACCTTCGAGGGTTCGTCGCTGGAGACGATCCGCCACATGGTGGCCAGCGGCATCGGCCTCACGGTGCTGCCGCGCGCTTCGGTGCGCGACATGGAAGATCCGAACGGCATGCTCTCCTTCGTTCCCTTTGCCAACCCGGCACCATCGCGCCGCGTAGTCATCGTCTGGCGCAAGAGTTTTACGCGGCGCGCGGCGATCGAGGCGGTGTGCAATGCGGTGGCGCAGTGCGATTTGCCGGGGGTCGACATGCTGGCGCTGGAAAAGGCGGCCTGAACTTTCGTCACGCGGCTGAGCGGTGGGCACGGGGCGCCCACCCTACACCCGTCGATGCCGTTGCCACATAGTAGGGTGGGCGCCCCGTGCCCACCAAACCGGCAATCCGGTAAAATCGCTGTCTTGTACACAATATTCTTGCGCGACAAGAAGCGAATCCATGAACAAGCTGGCGCTCTACTTCCGGCTGGTCCGCGCTGACAAGCCGATCGGCATCCTCCTCCTGCTGTGGCCCACGCTGTGGGCATTGTGGATGGCGTCCGGCGGCAAACCCGATCCGATGGTGGTCGTGATCTTCGTGCTCGGTACGGCACTGATGCGCTCGGCCGGCTGCGCGATCAACGACTATGCCGACCGCGATTTCGACAAGCACGTCAAGCGCACCGTCGACCGCCCGCTGACCTCGGGCCGCATCAAGGGCTGGGAAGCCGTGATGGTGGCGGCCGTGCTGGCGATTATTTCCTTCCTGCTGATCCTGCCGCTGAACACGCTGACCAAGCAGCTGTCGGTGGTGGCCGTGATCGTCGCCGGCTCCTACCCCTATTTCAAGCGCTTCTTCGCGATCCCGCAGGCCTATCTCGGCATCGCCTTCGGCTTCGGCATCCCGATGGCCTTTGCCGCCGTGCTGGGCAGCGTGCCTGCGGTGGCCTGGTGGCTGCTGCTGGCAAACATTTTCTGGGCCGTGGCCTACGACACCGAATATGCGATGGTCGACCGCGACGACGATTTGAAGATCGGCATCCGCACCTCGGCCATTACCTTCGGCCGCTTCGACGTCGCCGCCGTGATGCTGTGCTATGGCGTGGCGCTCGCCATCGACCTGGTCTGCGGCTGGATGCTGGGCCTGCGCTGGTGGTTCGTGGCCGGCGTCGTGGTCGCGGCAGGCATCGCGCTCTACCACTACACCCTGATCCGTGACCGCGACCGCATGCGCTGCTTTGCGGCCTTCCGGCACAACAATTGGTTGGGTGCGGCACTTTTCATCGGTGTCGCGTTAGACTATGCATTAGGATAATATTGTCCGAAATGCACCAACCGTTGCGATCATCGGATCGCAACCCACATTCCGATGAAGAGGACCTCCCCATGATGGAAAAAATCCCGACCCAGACCGGCGCCCGCGATCAACTGCTGGCCGACCTGAAGACCGTCATCCAGGACGCCGAAGCCTGGCTGCGCCACGGCAGCTCGCTGACCGGCGAGGAACTGACCAAGGCCAAAGCCAAGTTCGAAGGCGCCATCGCCGGCGCCAAGGAAAGCCTGGTGAACCTGGAAGTGGTCGAGAAGTCGAAAGCCGCTGCCAAGGCCACCGACACCTACGTCAAGGACAATCCCTGGAAGGCAGTCGGCATCGGCGCCGCGGTCGGCGTCGTGCTGGGCATGCTGATCAATCGTCGTTGATCGTGTTTACCGAGACGGTCGGCCGCATCGGGTCGACACTCGTATCCATGGCGCGCACGCGCCTGGAACTGGCCGCCGTCGAGGCGCAGGAGGAAGCACAGTCGCTGCTGGGCTACGCGGCCTGGACGCTGCTGGCCGCCTTCCTCGGCGCCTTCGCCTTCATGCTGGTCGCCCTGTTCGTCATCGTGCTGTTCTGGGACGAGCACCGGCTGCTCGCGATCGGCGTCATGGCCGGCGTGTTCGCGCTGGCCGCGGTGCTGATCCTGGCCAGGGTGCGCGCCGGCTTCGCCGCACGCGGGCCGATGCTGGCCGCGACGCGTGCGGAACTGGGCAAGGACATTGCCTTCATCAAGGGCACGGGGGTGGCGCATGAACAGTGAACAGACGCCGCTGGCGGTGCGCCGCGCGCACCTGGTCGCCGAATGCGCACGCCAGCGCGGCGACATGGCGCACCAGCTGAATTTGCTGAAGGCTCCTGTGGAACGTGTCCAGGGCGCGGCGGGATTCATCGGCGAGCATCGCAAGACCCTGCTGGCGGGTGCCGGCGTGGCCGTCGGCATGATGATCGCGCGGCCCAAGCCGGTGCTGGCCGTGATCGCGGCGGGCGCGTCCTTGTGGCAGCTTGCGCAGCGCGTGGTGCCGGTCGTGCAGAGGATGCTGCCGACGGTGCAGCGGGTGCTGCCGATCGTGCGCGCGCGAATTGGCGGGCATCTCGAATAAGAGACTGGTGGGGTCATTGAGGCCATTGGCCTCAATGACCCCACCGTTTTAATCCTTCCCTAATTCCTCACCCAACTCGCGCCCACGCGCGGCCGCAGCCTTCATTGCCGCGACAATCGCTTCCTTCACGCCTGCCGCTTCCATGCTCGTGATCGCCGCATGCGTCGTGCCGCCCTTCGAGGTCACGCGCTGACGGAGAACCTCCAGGGATTCATCCGACTGCGCGGCCAGTTGCGTCGCGCCGCTGAAGGTCGCCAGCGCCAGTGCCCTGCCCTGCTCGCTGCTCAAGCCCATCTCCTGGGCCGCCGCGACCATCGCTTCCAGGAAGTAGAAAACGTAGGCCGGTCCGCTGCCCGACACCGCCGTCACCGGATCGATCAGGGCTTCGTCGTCCAGCCACACGGTCTGGCCGACCGCGCGCATGACCTGGTCCGCCGCCGCACGCTGTGCCTCGCTCACGCCTTGCAAGGCTACCAGCCCGGTGATGCCCTGCTTGATCAGCGCCGGTGTATTCGGCATCGTGCGCACGATGGCGCTGTAGCCGCCCAGCCAGCGCGACAAATCGGCGCCACGGATGCCTGCCGCGATCGACAACACCAGCGGACCGCCTGTCAGATGTGGCGCCAGTGCGCCGGCGACTTCGCGCATCTGCTGCGGCTTCACGGCCAGCACGATCACATCGCCCGATGCCACCATGGCATCGACGCTGCCCGCGGTGGTCACGCCGTACTGCGCCGCCAGCTGCGCCAGGGCTTCCGGCTTGGGGTCGACGACGTGCACCTGCACGCCCGGTCCTTTTACCAGGCCGGCGATAAGCGCGGTGGCCATATTCCCGCCACCGATAAAACTGATCTTCATATGTGTCCTTTAATCGTAATGGCGTGAGCCGAAAATGGCGCTGCCCACGCGCACGATGGTTGCGCCCTCCAGAATCGCGGACGCCATGTCGCCCGACATGCCCATCGACAGCGTATCGAGAGCGAGGCCACCGGCGCGCAGGCTGTCGGCCAGCTGGCGCAGCCTGGCAAAGGCGGCGCGCTGCAGCGCCGGGTCGGCCTGCGCTTCGGGAATCGCCATCAGGCCGCGCAGCTTCAAATTCGGCAAGGCCGCCACCTGGCGCGCCAGCTCGGGCAGTTCGGCGGGCGTGGCGCCGCTCTTGGTGGCCTCGCCGCTGATGTTCACCTGCAGGCAGATGTTGAGAGGACCAAGTTCAGGTGGACGCTGTTCCGACAGGCGCTGGGCGATCTTCAGGCGTTCGACGGTGTGCACCCAGGCGAAGTTGGCCGCGATCGGGCGCGTCTTGTTGCTTTGGATCGGACCGATGAAATGCCACTCGAGCGGCGTATCCGGTTGCGCCGATGCCACGGCCGCGATCTTTTCGACGCCCTCTTGCAAGTAGTTTTCACCGAAGGCGCGCTGCCCTGCGGCCACCGCTTCGAGCACGGCTTCCATCGGAAAAGTCTTCGATACGGCCAGCAGCTGGACGCTGGAAGCGGGCCGGTTGGCGGCTTGCGCGGCGCTGGCGATTGTCGCTTCGACAGCTTGCAAGTTGGCGGCGATTGTGGACATAATTGTTTTCTATGGGAAATTTTCGAGCGGTTTGCCGGAGCTCCCCTTCACTGCACAGGGATTATAAATGGACATCTCAGAACTCCTCGCCTTCTCGGTGAAGAACAAGGCTTCCGACCTGCACCTCTCGGCCGGCCTGCCGCCGATGATCCGCGTGCATGGCGACGTGCGCCGCATTAACCTGCCGCCGCTCGAGCACAAGGACGTGCACGCCATGATCTATGACATCATGAACGACGGCCAGCGCAAGCAGTACGAGGAAGTGCTGGAGTGCGACTTCTCGTTCGCGATCCCCGGCCTGGCCCGTTTCCGCGTGAATGCCTTCAACCAGGAACGCGGCGCCGCCGCCGTGCTGCGTACCATCCCCTCGAAAATCCTGACGCTGGAAGAACTCAACGCGCCGAAGATCTTCGGCGAACTGGCCCTGAAGCCGCGCGGCCTGGTGCTGGTCACCGGCCCGACCGGCTCCGGTAAATCGACCACGCTGGCGGCGATGATCAACCACCTGAACGAAACCGAGTACGGCCACATCCTGACGATCGAAGACCCGATCGAATTCGTGCACGACTCGAAGAAGTGCCTGATCAACCAGCGCGAAGTCGGCCCGCACACGCTCTCCTTCAGCAACTCGCTGCGCTCGGCGCTGCGCGAAGACCCGGACGCCATTCTGGTCGGCGAACTGCGCGACCTCGAGACCATCCGTCTTGCCTTGTCGGCCGCCGAAACCGGTCACCTCGTGTTCGGCACCCTGCACACCTCCTCGGCCGCGAAGACCATCGACCGTATCGTCGACGTCTTCCCGGCCGAAGAAAAAGAGATGGTGCGCGCGATGCTGTCGGAATCGCTGCAGGCCGTGATCTCGCAGACGCTCCTCAAAACGAAGGACGGCTCGGGCCGCGTCGCCGCGCACGAGATCATGATCGGCACCCCGGCGATCCGTAACCTGATCCGCGAAGCGAAGATCGCGCAGATGTATTCAAGCATCCAGACGGGCAGCAACGTCGGCATGCAGACCCTGGACCAGAACCTGACGGACCTGGTGCGCCGCAACGTGATCTCCAGCGCGGCCGCACGCTCCGCTGCGAAAATCCCTGAAAACTTCCCGGGTTAAGGACAAAAAGAAAATGGAACGCGACCAGGCATCCAAATTCATGTTCGACCTGCTGCGCCTGATGGTCAGCAAGGGCGGCTCGGACCTCTTCATCACCGCCGGCTTCCCGCCCGCGATCAAGATCGACGGCAAGATGACGCCGGTCTCGAGCCAGCCGCTGACCGCCGCGCACACGGCGGATCTCGCGCGTTCGATCATGAACGACAAGCAGACCGCCGGCTTCGAACTGACGAAGGAGGCGAACTTCGCGATCAGCCCGGGCGACCTGGGCCGTTTCCGCGTCTCCGCCTTCGTCCAGATGAGCAGCGTCGGCATGGTGCTGCGCACGATCACGACCCAGATCCCGAAGTTCGAGGACCTCGCGCTGCCGAACGTGCTGAAGGACGTGATCATGTCCAAGCGCGGCCTGGTGATCATGGTCGGCGCGACCGGCTCGGGTAAATCGACGACCCTCGCCGCGATGGTCGGCTACCGCAACGAAAACAGCTACGGCCACATCATCACGATCGAGGACCCGGTCGAATTCGTCCACCCGCATAAAAACTGCGTGATCACCCAGCGCGAAGTCGGCGTCGACACCGACAGCTTCGAAGCGGCCCTGAAGAACTCCCTGCGCCAAGCCCCGGACGTGATCCAGATCGGAGAAATCCGCGACCGCGAGACCATGGAACACGCGATCGCGTTTGCCGAAACCGGTCACCTGTGCCTGGCCACCCTGCACGCCAACAGCGCCAACCAGGCCCTGGACCGCATCATCAACTTCTTCCCCGAAGAGCGCCGCCAGCAGTTGCTGATGGATCTTTCCCTGAACCTGCGCGGCCTGATCTCGCAGCGCCTGGTGCCGAAGAAGGAAGACAAGGGCCGCGTGGTGGCGATGGAAATCATGCTCAATTCCCCGCTGATCTCGGACCTGATCTTCAAGGGCGAAGTCCACGAGATCAAGGAGATCATGAAGAAGTCGCGCGAGCTCGGCATGCAGACCTTCGACCAGGCCCTGTTCGACCTCTACGAGCTTGACAAGATCTCGTACGAAGACGCGCTGCGCAACGCCGACTCGGTGAACGACCTGCGCCTGAACATCAAGCTCAACAGCAAGAATTCGAAAGACCGCGATTTCTCGGCCGGGACCGAGCACCTCGGCCTCGTCTGACAATTGGCGGGTGTATGATCCCGCCATGAACGTTTTCGACTTCGACGCGGTCGCCCTCGACGGCACCCCTACCGACCTGTCGCGCTACCGCGGCAAGGTGCTCCTGATCGTCAACACCGCCAGCGCCTGCGGCTTCACGCCCCAGTACAAGGGGCTGGAAAGCGTGTATCGCCAGTTCCAGCAACGCGGCGTCGAAGTGCTGGGCTTCCCCTGCAACCAGTTCGGCAAGCAGGAATCCGGCAGCGAAGCCGAGATCGGCGCCTTCTGCGAAAAGAACTACGGAGTCACTTTCCCCCTGTTCGCCAAGGTCGAGGTCAACGGGCCGAACGCCCATCCGCTGTTCCGGCACCTGAAGCGCGAAGCGCGCGGCGCGCTGGGCACGCAGGCCATCAAATGGAACTTCACCAAGTTCCTCGTCGCTCCGGATGGCAGGGTCGTCAAGCGCTACGGTCCCGCGACGAAGCCGGAACAGATCCTCGGCGATATCGAAGCTCTGCTCAAGTAAGACAACGCAAAAACAAAAAGCCCGCATCTGCGGGCTTTTTGTTTTGTGCGACCGAGCTTACTTCTGGATCGGCGCGACCGGGACGCTGGCCGGAGTCGGCGACGCGGCTGGCGCCACGCCGGCATCGACTTGCGGCGCGACCGGCGTGGTGGCCGGGGTCGTGGTCAGGGTCGGTGCTGCGGCGCTGCCGGCATCGGTCGCTGCGCCCGACTGGACCGGGGCTGCCGTGGTGCCGGTCGTGGCCTGCACGTCGGCCGAGGTCGCGGTCGTGCCCGACGCTGCGCTCGAACCCGAGGTCGTCGTCGAGGTCGAAGTCGATGCCGATGCGTCAGTGGACTCCGTCTTCGCAGGCTCCTTGCTTTCCTTGTGCTTGGCCTTGGTCTTGGCCGTATGCTTGGCCTTGGCAGTGTCCTTCTTGACTGCAGGCTTGGCATCCGCCTTGGTGTCCGCCTGGGCCGAAGCGGCAGCGGCAGGCGCGGCAGATGCGGTGCTCACGGTCGACTTGACGTCCTTGTTGTCGACCAGGACGGCCGTTTTCGAATCCATCTTGCCGGTATTGGCTTTGGCGACAGGCGCCGGGCTTTGGGCAAAAGCGGCGCTTGCGAACAGGCCGGCGATCAGGGTGGCGGTGATTTTCTTCATGGTGTGGCTCCTTGGTATGGCCGTCGCCCGTGCGACAGGCAAGGGAAGCCCGCGCTGACGCGGGCTCGGTCGACTGAGGGGTGCTTACTTGGTTTTTGCGGTGGCCGAGACATCGGCGCCATGGGTGCCGGTGTGGCCGGTGGCGCTCACTTCTGCTGGCGGGTGAATGCTCGACTTGCCGGCGGTGGTCTTGGCGTCCTTGGCATCGGCCTTGATGGCTGCCTTGGCGTCCTTGGTGTCGGCCTTGATGGTGTCCTTGGCTTGCTTGGTATCGGCCTTCAGCGTGGCCTTGGCGTCCTTGGCGTCGGCCTTCACCTCGGCTTTCGCTTCCTTGGTGTCGGCCTTGACTTCCGCCTTGGTCGGCGCCGGCGCAGTCGTGGTGGTCTGCGCGAAGGCGGCAGTGGCGAACAGGCCGGCGATCAGGGTAGCGGTGATTTTCTTCATGGTCGAGCTCCTTGTTGGTTGTCTTGTCAGTGCATGTATTGCATGTCACTGAGCTATCAACGGGGCGTGGTCGACCGTTGTTGACGAACTTAACAATCCCTTACATTCGTGGCATTTGCTTACATCTCATGCAACAAGCCTTACCTCACGGGCGAAAAAAGGGCTGCACTTGGCAGCCCTTAGTTTCGGCAACATGTTGGGGGATCAGACCTCGGCCCACTCCTCGCCGCCTAGCAGCGGCTCGCGCACATTCCTGGTCGCAACGCGTGCCGGCATGGCGGGCGCCGTCAGCGCCGTGCCCAGTTTGAACACCGACACCAGGCGAGCCAGGCCGGCTGCCTGATCCTGCAGCGACTCGGCCGAGGCGGCCGCCTCTTCCACCAGCGCGGCGTTCTGCTGCGTGGCCTGGTCCATCTGGCTAATGGCCTGGTTGATCTCTTCAATGCCGGCGCTCTGCTCGGCGCTGGCAGAGCGGATCTCGGCGATGATGGCCGACACGCGCTGCACGCTCGAGACGATGTCGTCCATCGTCTTGCCCGCTTCGGCCACCAGGGTGGTGCCGACGCCGACCTTCGACACCGAATCGTCGATCAGCGCCTTGATTTCCTTCGCCGCGCCGGCCGAGCGCTGGGCCAGGCTGCGCACTTCCGATGCCACGACGGCGAAGCCGCGGCCCTGTTCGCCGGCACGCGCCGCTTCCACGGCGGCATTCAGCGCCAGGATATTGGTCTGGAAGGCGATGCCGTCGATGACCCCGATGATGTCGACGATCTTCTTGGACGAGGCGTCGATCGAATCCATGGTGCTCACCACCTGCGCCACCACCTCGCCGCCGCGGCGCGCCACGCTTGACGCCGATTCGGCCAGCGCGTTGGCCTGCTGCGCGTTGTCGGCGTTCTGGCGCACGGTCGCGGTCAGCTCTTCCATCGAGGACGCGGTTTCCTCGAGCGAGCCGGCCTGCTGTTCGGTACGGCTGGACAGATCGAGGTTGCCCGCGGCGATCTCGCGCGAAGCGGTGCCGATGCTGTCGGTACCACTGCGCACGTTGCCGACCATGGTGGCCAGGCTGTCGTTCATCTTGCGCAGGGCGGCATACAGGCGGGTGACTTCGTCGCGGCCGCTGGCCTCGATCTGCGAGGTCAGGTCGCCGCCGGCCACGCGCTCGGCCACGGCCACTGCTTCGTGCAAGGGACCGGCGATGGAGCGGGTGATCAGCCAGGCGAACAGTGCGCCGGCGGCGATCGCCAGGCCGCTGACCAGGAAGGTGATCTGTTTCAGCTGGCGGTCGTGGCCGGCCGCGGTCGTCATCACGGCGGCGGTGGCCGCGTTCGCCTGCTCGACCAGTTTATCCATTTCGGCCAGGGCGGCCTGGTTCAGCGGATCGATCTGCGTCACGATGGTCTTGATCGCGCCTTCGCCGTCGAAGGCCAGTGCCTGGCCCAGCGCTTCCTTGAAGGGTTTTTCCAGGGCGGCATCGAGGCGGGCGATCTCGGCCAGGCGCTGCTTCTCGCCGACGTCCAGGTCCAGCGCCAGCAAGGTTTCACGTGCCTTACTGTAGCGTTGGCGCAACTCCTTGATGCGCTGCTCTTCTTTTTGCATTGCAGCAACGTCGCTTTGCAAGCCAATGTTACGGATCGCGATGCCGCTTTGCAGCTGCACGCTCTTCATCGTGTCCACCAGCACCGTCTTCTGGCTGGCCGCCTCGATACCGGCGGTGAGACGATCCCGGTTGGCATTACTCAATACGGTATTAATCAATACGACGACGGCAAGCAAGAGCAGCAGCGTGCCGAAACCGGCCGCGAGACGCGTGCCGATCCGTAGATTGCGCAAGTTCATTTTGTTTTGCCTCAAAGAAAATTTAAATGTATTCTAGCTTGGCGAAGCGGTAAAATCACAACTGCCGTCGAGCAGCCTAAATTATCTAAAAGAAGTGTTGCGATTCGGCGACTTGCCCTTCAGCAACAGCGATCCGTGCCGATAGACACTACACGCGATGACGCGTGACATTTACTGAGGATGAGTATGAAAGCATTATTCCGTACGCTGACCGTGTCGGCAGCGCTGATCATGGCGGCACCAAGCTTCGCAGCCGAGAACGGCACCCAGGAAGAGGCCAGTGCCATGGTCAAGAAGGCCGTCGCCTACCTGAAGGCCAACGGCAAGGACAAGACCCTGGCCGAAGTCTCGAACAACAAGGGCCAGTTCGTCGACCGCGACCTGTACATCTCCGTGTACGACATGAACGGCAACGTGCTGGCACACGGAACCAACGCCAAGCTGATCGGCAAGGACGTCTCGGCCCTGAAGGATGCCGACGGCAAGGAATTCATCAAGGACATCCTGGGCAAGGCCAAGGCGGCCGGCAAGGGCACGTCCGACTACAAGTGGCCGAACCCGACCACCAAGGAAATCCAGGCGAAAACCGTTTACTTCGAAAAGGCTAACGACATGGTCTTCTCGAGCGGCTACTACAAGAAGTAATCCTGTTGGCGGGATAAGCAAAGGGCGGCATGCGTGCCGCCCTTTTTCTTTTTACGCGACGTTCAGGCCCATCGCGCGCACCAGCTCCGCCGCCTGGCGCGGCGAGATGGTCGCGCCGGCAAACAACTTGGCATTCACCAGCTTCAGTCCGCCGAGGTCCGCCTCGCGCAAGTCGGCGCCATCGAAGCGCGTGTCCTTGATATGGGCGTCGCGCAGGCTGCCGCCCTCAAGAACGGCATCGCGGAAATCGCAGCCCGACAGATCGGCATCGGCGAAGTCGAGGCCGACCAGGGTCTGCTTGCGGAAAGACATGCGGCGCAGGTCGGCGCCGATCAGCAGGCTGTCCTCGAAGGACAGGCCGAGGTAGCTCACTTCCTCGAAGGCGGCGCCGGTCAGCTTGCAGCTGCGGAAGCTGCAGGAGGCCAGCTTGGCGCGGCGCCAGCTCGTGTTGTTCAGGTCACTGGATTCGAAACGCGCGTCGACCAGGTCACCCGACTCGAAGTCGGCATGCCCTGCCCGGCAGCGCTGCCAGCGCGTGCGCGCCAGGTTGGCGGCGTAGAACGAGGTGTCGAGCAGCGCGCAGTTGCGCAACACGCTGTCCTGCAGGTTCAGGCGCGACAGGTCGGCGCCTGAAAGATCGCAGTCGTCGAAGACGAGCAGCGCGTCTTCCTGCAGCAGCTGTTCGATGCGGGTGCGGTCGAGCGATTCGCCGCTGACGGTGATGGTGGAACGCGGCATCAGCGGCTCTGGATCTCGGCCGAGCCGTGGATCACGCAGCCGCGGTTGACGTTTTCCAGGAAGCGGATCGCTTCGCCCATCGAGGCGGACGATGGCACCAGGCGGTTCAGTCCGGGTTCGCTGGAGACGCGGTCGAGGCCATAGGCGATCGCACGCGAGACGTCGCGGGCGCGCTTGCCGTCGCTGTTGTAGAGGGCATCGTAGACGCCGACTTCTTCCCACAGAGGGACGAAGCCGGGGGTGGTGGAATCCTCGAAGACGACGACGGGTTCAAGGCCTCCTTCGTCGCGCACGAGGCGGAATACGGAACTCATGGGGTACTCGTGTGGTGATTGGGAGGGAATGCTAGCATGGGTGCGGCTACGGTGTCGGCCGGGTATTCACGGGCACGAAAACGCGTGGGCATGCCCACCCTACGTTACGCGACGGCCACGTACCCTTGCATGGGCGTAGGGTGGGCATGCCCACGCGTTTTTCGTACCGCGGCCTGCCCGATCCTTAATTCACGCCTGTAACGCCCGATCCACCAACTCGATCCAATGCGTCACCGGGGTGTCGGTCCCCGACTGCAAATGCGTCATGCACCCAATATTTGCCGAGACGATCTCCTTCGCCCCGGTTGCTTCCAGGTTGGCCAGCTTGCGGTCGCGCAGTTCGTGGGCGATCTCGGGGTGCAGCACCGAATAGGTACCGGCCGAGCCGCAGCACAGGTGGCTGTCGGCGCACAGGACGACGTCGACGCCGGCCGCGCGCAGCACGCCTTCGACCTTGCCGCGGATTTGCTGGCCGTGCTGCAGTGTGCACGGCGGGTGGAAAGCGACGCGTTCCTTGATCTTCCCGCGCATGGCGACTGCCAGTTCTTCCTCGAAGGCCGGCATGATCTCGGAGAGGTCGCGCGTGAGCATCGAGATGCGCCCCGCTTTCGCCGCGTAGTCCGGATCGTGCGCCAGCAGGTGGCCATATTCCTTGACCGTCACGCCGCAGCCGGAGGCCGTCATCACGATCGCCTCGACCTGTTCGTTCTCGACATAGGGCCACCAGGCGTCGATGTTGCGGCGCATGTCGTCCAGCCCCGCTTCCTGGTCGTTCAGGTGGTAGCGTACGGCGCCGCAGCAGCCGGCCTTTGGCGCCACGACCAGCTGCACGCCCAGCGCATCGAGCACCCGCGCGGTGGCGGCGTTGATGTTCGGCGCCATCGCCGGCTGCACGCAGCCATCGAGCACCAGCATCTTGCGCGCGTGGGCGCGGGTCGGCCAATGACCGGCGCTGCGCGGACGCTGCACCTTGTCCTGCAGTTCCTTGGATAACAGCGGGCGCAGCGCCGTGCCGACGCCATACGCCGGCTTGAACAGGCTCGTTCGCGGCAGGAATTCCTTGAGCATGGTGCGCTTGACGCGGTCCTTCGGCGGACGCGGCACGCGTTCCTCGACCACGCGGCGGCCGATGTCGACCAGGCGGCCGTACTTGACGCCCGACGGACAGGTCGATTCGCAGTTGCGGCAGGTGAGGCAGCGGTCCAGGTGCAATTGCGTCTTGCGCGTCGGTTCCGCGCCTTCCAGCACCTGCTTGATCAGGTAAATGCGTCCGCGCGGACCATCGAGCTCGTCGCCCAGCACCTGGTAAGTGGGGCAGGTGGCGGTACAGAAGCCGCAGTGCACGCAGGCGCGCAGGATGGCTTCGGCTTCGTTGCCTTCCGCGGTGCCCTTGATGAAGTCGGCCAGGTTCGTTTGCATGCTTAAAACATCCGTCCAGGATTGAAAATGTGCGATGGGTCGAAGGCGGCCTTGAGGCGCTCGTGGATGCGCGCAACGGCTGGCGCCAGCGGCTGGAACACGCCGGCGCTTTTATCGCCGCCGCGGAACAGGGTCGCGTGGCCGCCAACGGCGCGCACCGCGCTGCGGATCGTCTCCGCCGCGTTCGACGAGGCGCGCAGCCAGCGCTGCGCCCCGCCCCACTCGATCAGCTGTTCGCCGTCCAGCACGATCGCGCCCGTGGTCGAGGGCACCGACAAACGCCACAACGGCGCTTCGCCCGTAAAGAAGGCGTGGCGCTGTTCGCGCAGGTCATTCCAGAAGCCGTCGGCATCCGGCACCACCTGCCCGCCCAGCGATTTGACGGCCGCGTCCACCGCCGCCTGCGCGCCCGCCAGACGCAGCATCAGCACGCCCTGGTACCAGCAGCTGGCGGACAGCGGCAGCGGCTGGCCGCCCCACACGTTGAGCATGCGGATCGCTTCGATCTCGCTCGTCTCGAAGCGCAGCGTGGCATCCAGCAAGGCACGCGGCAGCACTTTGACGGACAACTCCGTGATCAGCCCGAGCGTGCCGAGCGAGCCCGCCAGCAGGCGCGAGACGTCGTAGCCGGCCACGTTCTTCATGACCTGGCCACCGAAGTTGAGCAGCTCGCCCTTCCCGTCCATCAGCTGGGCACCCAGCACGAAGTCGCGCACGGCGCCGCTGTTGGCGCGGCGCGGGCCGGAGAGGCCGGCGGCAATCGCACCGCCGAAGGTCGCGCCTTCGCCGAAATGCGGCGGCTCGAAGGCCAGCATCTGGTTCTGCTGCGCCAGCACGGCTTCGATCTCGGCGAGCGGCGTGCCGCAGCGCGCCGTGATCACCAGTTCCGTCGGCTCGTAGTCGACGATGCCGCTAAAGCCGCGCGTGTCGAGGATCTCGCCCGCCAGCGCGCCGCCATACCAGTCCTTGGTGCCGCCGCCGCGTATGCGCAGTACCCGTTGCTGAGCTGCGGCCGCGCGTATCTGTTCCTTGAATTGTTCAATCATTTTCTAAAAGCGCGGGAGGTCTGGGAAAGGCACTTCGCCGTGGTGCACGTGCAGCTTGCCGAATTCGGCGCAGCGGTGCGGTGTCGGGATGGCCTTGTCCGGGTTGAGCAGCATCGGCACGTCGAAAGCGCGCTTGACGGCGAAGAAGGCGTCGAGCTCGGCGCGTTCGAACTGCACGCACATCGAATTGATCTTCTCCATGCCGACGCCGTGTTCGCCCGTGATGGTGCCGCCCACTTCCACGCACAGCGCGAGAATGGCGGCGCCGAAGGCTTCGGCACGCTCGAATTCGCCCGGCTGGTTCGCATCGAACAGGATCAGCGGATGCATGTTGCCGTCGCCCGCATGGAACACGTTCGCGCAGCGCAGCCCGTAGGTGGTTTCCATCTGCTCGATGCTGCTGAGTACATGGGCCAGCTGCTTGCGCGGGATGGTGCCGTCCATGCAGTAGTAATCCGGCGAGATGCGTCCCGCCGCCGGGAAGGCATTCTTGCGGCCGGACCAGAACTTCATCCGCTCCGCTTCGTTTTGCGAGACCGCGATCGCGCTGGCGCCCGCGCGCTCGAGCACGTCGGCCATGCGTGCGATTTCCTCGGCCACCTCCAGCGGCGTGCCGTCGGCCTCGCACAGCAGGATGGCGGCGGCGTCGGTGTCGTAGCCGGCGTGTACAAAGGGCTCGACCATGCGCGCCGAGGTGCGGTCCATCATTTCCAGGCCCGCCGGGATGATGCCGGCCGCGATCACGCTGGCTACGGCATTGCCGCCGGTGACGACGTCGTCGAAGGACGCCATGATCACCTGGGCCGCGATCGGCTTCGGCACCAGTTTTACCGTCACCTCGGTGACGATGCCGAGCATGCCTTCCGAACCGATGAAGACGGCGAGCAGATCCAGGCCCGGAGCGTCCAGCGCCTCGCTGCCCAGTTCGATGATCTCGCCGTCGATGGTGGCCACGCGCACGCGCAGCACGTTGTGGACGGTGAGGCCGTATTTCAGGCAGTGCACGCCGCCCGAATTCTCGGCCACGTTGCCGCCGATGGTGCAGGCGATCTGCGAGGACGGGTCCGGCGCGTAGTACAGGCCGTATTGCGCTGCCGCCTCGGAAATGGCGAGATTGCGCACGCCCGGCTGGACCACGGCGGTGCGCGCATACTCGTCGACGCGCACGATGCGATTCAAGCGCGCCGTGGACAGCACCACGCCGTCATGGATCGGCAGCGCCCCGCCCGACAGGCCGGTACCGGCGCCGCGCGGCACGATCGGCACGTTCAGCTCGCGGCAGACGTTCAGGATCGCCAGTACCTGCTCTTCGTTGGCTGGCAGGGTGACGATCATCGGCAGCTCGCGGTAAGCGGCCAGGCCGTCGCATTCGTAGGGCCGGGTGTCTTCCGGATCGGAGAGGACGGCGCCATCGGGGAGCCTTGCCTTCAGGGCTGCTGCAACCTGCTGGCGGCGTTCGAGAGAGACTTGGAGAGAGGCGGACATGCCTTCGATTGTAGCCACAATCGCATCGTTTTGTCGTATGCTCGGGCTATCTTTTTTTAGGGGCAGGACATCATCATGGGTAATCGACTTTCCAAAATCGCCACACGCACCGGGGACGACGGCAGCACCGGCCTCGGCGACGGCAGCCGCACCGGCAAGGACAGCGCCCGCATCCACGCCCTGGGCGAAGTCGACGAGCTCAATTCCTTCGTCGGCCTGCTGCTGTGCGAAGACATGCCGCCCGAGATGCGCGACGAGCTGGTCTCGATCCAGCACGACCTGTTCGACCTGGGCGGCGAGCTGTGCATCCCCGGCTACCAGATGATCAAGGACGAGCACGTGGCGCGCCTGGACGGCCTGCTCGAGAAATACAATGCCGACCTGCCGATCCTGAAGGAATTCATCCTGCCGGCCGGCTCGCGCGCGGCCTCCACCGCCCACGTCTGCCGCACCGTCTGCCGCCGCGCCGAGCGCGCCATCGTTGCCTTGTCCAAGACGGACACGCTTAACCCGCAGCCGCGCCAGTACGTGAACCGTTTATCCGACCTGATGTTCGTGCTGGCGCGCGTGCTGAATCGCTACGCCGGCGGCAGCGACGTGCTCTGGAATCACGAGCGCAAGCGCGGTTAAGAGGTGTCGATGGCCGGCAGTACGCTGTTCGACGTCCGTTTCTACACGGCCGGGGCCAACTGGCCGAGCAATCCCTACCGCCTGCGCGGCAAGGGGACGCTCGAAGTCCAGGACGATTTCGTGATCGTGCGCGGCACCAGCCAGCGCTCCTTCCGCATGCCCAAGCGCGAGGAACACCGCCTGCGCCGGGTCGACATCGTCAACGCCTGGGCCAACGGCCAGGACGTGCGCTTCGACGTACTCGGCGTGAAGGGCGACGTGACGGTCGGTTTCAGCGTGGCCGACCGCGAAACGGCCGCGCGCATCGTCGCCCTGCTCCCCACCCGCCAGACCGAGCAGTTCGTGCAGGAGCACGAGGAAAACGCCGTCTTCCACGACCGCATCGACTACTGGAGTCCGTCGACGCCGGTGATCTGGGGCCTGCTGACGGCGAACATCGGCATCTTCGTCCTGATGTGGCTGGCGCGCCAGACCTACCAGAACGCCCTGGAGGGACCGCTGCGCCAGCTGTTCGCGCTGAACCCGAACGTTTCCGCCCTGCTGCACGCCCAGCAGCTGGTGGAATGGGGGTCGAACGTGGGCCGCCTGACCTTGAACGGACAATGGTGGCGCCTGGTCAGCTCGATGTTCCTGCATGGGAGCATCTGGCACCTGGGCTTCAATATGCTGGCGCTGTGGCAGGTCGGACGACTCACCGAACGCATCTTCGGCAGCAGCCGTTTCGTGGCCCTCTACCTGCTGGCCGGACTCTCCGGCAGCCTCGCCAGCGTACTGTGGAACCCGCACGTGAACAGCGTCGGCGCCTCGGGTGCGATCTTCGGCATCATCGGCGGCCTGTTCGCCTTCCTCAGCCGTTCGAACAGCGGCGTGCCGCCGACCGTGGTGAGCGAGCTGCGCTCTTCCCTCCTGCCCTTCCTGCTGTTCAGCCTATGGATGGGCTTCGTGTACCCGCACACCGATAACGCCGCGCATATCGGCGGGCTGGTCGGGGGCTGGCTGGCCGGCTTCCTGCTGGCGCGTTCGATTCATCTGCCGGAGCAAAAGCAGGTGTAAGCAGGCGCCTTACGGACGAAAAAAGAGCGGGCATGTGCCCGCTCTTTTGCATTGCGGCGAACCGCGCTTACACCTTGGCGGCGCGCTTGCGAACAACGACGCCGGCGCCCAGCATCGCGATGCCGAACAGGGCCAGCGAACCTGGCTCAGGCACTTCGTTCAGTTTGAACTGGCCATTGTTCGAAATGAAGAGGTGCTCGCCGGCCACGTTTGCATACGCGTCACCGTTGCAGCCAACGCCGGTGAAGCCGGCAAACTGGCAGGCGACTTCGTCGACCAGGGTCTCGTCAGGGTCGGAAACCGTATTGGCATTGGTAAAGGCGAACGCCATGATCGACTCGGTCGACAGATCCTGGCCGTTTTCACGGAAGAAGTAGCCCGCGTCCAGACTGCCGGCAGCGGCCGAGGCGAACACCGTCACTTGACCATTGGACACAGGGTTACCGCTGGCATCGACGCTGCCGCCACCGCCCGCCATGACAGTGAACTCGGCGATCTGGTTGCCGAGGTTGGCACCGTAGAAGCCTTCCGTCGAAGCGTATTGGCCATTGACCGGATTCTGGTACATGCGGATGGTGCCACCGCTGAAGGTAAAGTTGCCACTGAAATTACCGGTCCCAGTCCCTTCGAACGTGGCAGTGATATTGCCGCCTGGGAAGTTTACCGGGAACAGCCTGCCATTGCTGTCAGCCTGGACAATGTTGAACACTGCGTGCTCGGTGAACGAGAAACTGGTGCCGCCCGTTGACGTGAGATCGATGAACGCATTGCCGTTTACGTCGAGATACTCGTTGATCGTCTGGCCGCCGGCGAAACCGCCGCCGGACGGGTTGAAGACCCAGTTATTCAACACGGTGGCAGCGTTTGCGCCTCCCGCGAGCGACATTGCAACTGCAGAAGCACAAGCCAATTTCTTAAGAAATTTCATGATCGTCATCCTCTGTTCGTGGTTGATCGGGCAATGGCACAGCACTTCACTACTAGCAACCACCGTACCAGCGTACGGACGACCTTACAGATCAATCACTTACATACTTTCGTTATCTCATCAATAAGAAAATTGTAAAAAAATCCGACGAATAAGTTGCAGATATTTAATGATTCTGGGAAGGATTTATTTCCAGTATTCCACTCCAATAATGTTCGAAAAAATCGATTAAATATCCGCAAATATTCCGTTTTTCACATCATCGCTGGCCGCGCATAATGGCTCCATCGCAGCGAACATGAGGCGAAACGCAGCAAAGAACGGCAGAGCCAGGCATCGAAGCCTTCGATGCTTAGGCCGCGACCAATCACACTGAGGAGAACACCATGAACAGCCCAAAACTCGAAGTCCTGACCCCACATAACTCGCAGCTGATCATCATCGATCACCAGCCACAGATGGCCTTCGGCGTGCAGTCGATCGACCGCCAGACCCTGAAGAACAACGTGGTGGGCCTGGCCAAGGCGGCAAAAGCCTTCGGCATCCCGACCATCATCACCACCGTCGAGACGGATTCCTTCTCCGGCAAGACCTACCCCGAAATCCTGGACGTGTTCCCGGACCACGTCATCCTCGAGCGCACCTCGATGAATTCCTGGGATGACCAGAAAGTGCGCGATGCCCTGGCAAAGAACGGCAAGAAGAAAATCATCGTCGCCGGCCTCTGGACCGAAGTGTGCAACACCACCTTCGCCCTGTCCGCCATGCTGGAAGGCGACTACGAGATCTACATGGTGGCCGACGCTTCCGGCGGCACCTCGAAGGATGCCCACGACTTCGCCATGCAGCGCATGGTGCAGGCCGGGGTGGTGCCGGTGACCTGGCAGCAGGTGCTGCTGGAGTGGCAGCGCGACTGGAAGAACCGCGACACCTATGATGCGGTCATGAAGATCGTGACCGAACACTCGGGCGCCTACGGCATGGGCGTCGACTACGCCTACACGATGGTGCACAAGGCGCAAGCCCGCAACCAGAGCCACAACGAGGTGCTGGCGCCCGTCGCTGCGCCAGTCCGCTAAACGTACTTACGGTCCGCCGCGGCGGACCGCTTACCATCACAGCGCATCATTCGGGAGACAGACCATGCAGGCACAGGCCAACGCGAGCGCGACGCTCATCCTCACCAACGGCGTCTTCGCCACCCTCGACCGCGAGAACCCGCAAGCCAGCGCGGTCGCCATCCGCGACGGCCGCTTCCTCGCCGTCGGCGACGCCGAACAGGTCATGCGCCACCGCGGCGCCGCTACCTGCGTCATCGACCTGGACGGCCGCACCGTGATCCCCGGCCTGAATGATTCGCACATCCACCTGATCCGCGGTGGCCTGAACTACAACCTGGAACTGCGCTGGGAAGGCGTGCCTTCGCTGGCCGACGCGCTGCGCATGTTGAAGAACCAGGCCGACCGCACCCCCCACCCGCAGTGGGTGCGCGTGGTCGGCGGCTGGAGCGAATTCCAGTTCGCCGAAAAGCGCATGCCGACGCTCGAGGAGATCAACGCCGCCGCGCCCGATACCCCCGTCTTCATCCTGCACCTGTACGACCGCGCCCTGCTCAACCGCGCCGCACTGCGCGCCGTCGGCTATACCAGGGACACGCCGAATCCGCCGGGCGGCGAAATCCAGCGCGATGCCGCGGGCAATCCGACCGGCATGCTGATCGCCCGCCCGAATGCAATGATCCTGTACGCCACCCTGGCCAAGGGCCCGACGCTGCCCTACGACCTGCAGGTGAACTCCACGCGCCAGTTCATGCGCGAACTGAACCGCCTGGGCCTCACCAGCGCGATCGACGCCGGCGGCGGCTTCCAGAACTACCCGGACGACTATGCCGTCATCGAGGAACTCGATCGCAACAAGCAGCTCACCATTCGCATCGCCTATAACCTGTTCACCCAGAACAAGGGCCAGGAACTGGAAGACTTCCAGCGCTGGACCGGCATGGTCAAACCGGGCGAAGGCAGCGACTACTACCGCCACAACGGCGCCGGCGAGATGCTGGTGTTCTCGGCGGCCGACTTCGAAGACTTCCTGGAGCCGCGCCCGGAGCTGGCGGCCGGCATGGAAGACGAACTGGAAAAGGTCGTGCGCCACCTGGTCGAGAACCGCTGGCCGTTCCGCCTGCACGCGACCTACGACGAATCGATCACGCGCATGCTGGACGTCTTCGAGAAGGTCAACCGCGACATCCCCTTCAACGGCCTGCACTGGATGTTCGACCATTGCGAGACCATCAGCGAGCGCAATATCGAGCGCGTGAAAGTGCTGGGTGGCGGCATCGCGATCCAGCACCGCATGGCCTTCCAGGGCGAGTACTTCGTCGACCGCTACGGCAAGCAGGCCGCCAGCGCCACGCCGCCCGTAAAACACATGCTGGAGTCCGGCGTGCCGGTCGGCGCCGGCACCGACGCCACCCGCGTGGCCAGCTACAACCCGTGGACGGCGCTGTACTGGCTGGTCTCGGGTCGCACGGTCGGCGGCCTGCCGCTGTACGGAGACAATGGCCTGCTGCCGCGTACGACGGCGCTGGAACTCTGGACCTCGGGCAGCGCCTGGTTCTCGAACGAGCAGGGGCGCAAGGGCCAGATCAGGGAAGGCATGCTGGCCGATGTGGCGGTGCTGTCGCAGGATTTCTTTACGGTGGACGAAGAAGCCATCAAGTCGATCGAATCGGTGCTGACGGTGGTCGGCGGGAACGTCGTCTACGGTGCGGCCGAATTCACCAGCCTGGGACCGCCGCCGATCCCGGTGCTGCCGGAGTGGTCGCCGGTGAGTAAAGTGCCGGGCCACTGGCGCAAGGCCCCCCCGCAAGCACAGGTCGCCCTGCCCCATCAGTGTAGCGGTCCCTGCGGCGTGCACGCCCACAGCCACGACCGCGCGCGCAAATCGAGCGTGCCGGTGTCGAATTTCGGCGGCTTCTGGGGCGCCCTCGGTTGCAGCTGCTTCGCGTTCTGATCATGAAGACGGCTCAATTTCAACGCGCCCAAGGTGTCGGCATGGGCTTCCTGGCCGGCTATGTCGACACCCTCGGCTTCATCGCCCTGTTCGGTCTTTTTACCGCCCACGTCACCGGCAACTTCGTGCTGATCGCGGCGGCCCTGGCCGATCCGGCGCAGACGCCCTCGCTGTTGAAGCTGCTGGCCTTCCCCGCCTTTATCCTCGGCGTGGCGGCGGCCCGCCTGCTGGTGGCCAACTGCGAACGGCGCGGCGCGCCGGCCACCAAGCCGGTCTATTTGCTGCAGCTGGTGCTGCTGCTGGGCTTCATGGTGTGCGGCATGCTGGGCGAGCCGGTGCAACGCAGCGTGGGTGGATTCGCCTTCACCGCCGGCCTGCTGGGCGCGGCCGCAATGGGCGCCCACAGCGCGGCCAGCAAGCTGCTCCTGAGCCACCTGGCGCCGACCTCGATGATGACCGGGAACGTGACCCAGCTCGTGATCGACACCGTCGACCGCCTGCGCGGTGCCGCCGACGCCGCGACCAAGGCGCGCTGCGCCAAGTTCTTCTGGCCGGTGCTGGCCTTTGCGCTGGGCTGTGCCGCGGCGGCCTTCGCCTACCGCGCCTTCGGCTTCGTCGCGCTGATCGTGCCGAACGCGATACTATGCCTGCACCTGTGGCTGCCCGAACCGGAGCAAACATGAACAAGAACCGCCTGGAAGCCTTCAGCGACGGCGTCATCGCCATCATCATCACGATCATGGTGCTGGAACTGAAGGTCCCGCACAACGCCAGCTTCAACGCCCTGCTGCCGCTGTGGCCCGTCTTCATGAGCTACGTGCTGAGTTTCATCTACGTCGGCATCTACTGGAGCAACCACCATCACATGATGCATGCGGTGGACGAGGTCAGCGGCGGCGTGTTGTGGGCCAACCTGCATTTGCTGTTCTGGCTGTCGCTGGTCCCTTTTGTGACTGCGTGGACGGGCGAAAACCATTTCGAGACCGGGCCGACCGTCGCCTACGGCTTCGTGCTGTTCATGGCCGCCACCGCGTATTCGCTGCTGGTGCGCAGGCTGATCGCCCATCACGACAAGAACACGACCCTGGCCGACGCCATCGGCGAGGATCGCAAGGGCAAGATCTCGCTCGTGCTCTATTTGGCAGGGATCGTTCTCTCCTGGTTCGCGGCCTGGGCGGGCTTCCTGGTGTATGTGGGCGTGGCGGTGATGTGGCTGATTCCGGACCGGCGGATCGAGAAGAAGGTGGTCGAGGAAGAACAGAAGGAAGGGGAAGGAGCGCCGTCCTGACCGGCGCTCCCGATACCCCCGTAAGGGGCGGTGCGATGCGGCGCGCGCCGCATCGGGCTGTTACCAGGTATAGCCGGCCTTCAGGTAGAAGTAGCGGCCGTTGAAGCCGTTCGGCGCCCACACGCTGTACGGCTGGGTGCCGTTCACGTTCAGGTTGGCGAGCGAGGTCACCTGCGCCGGGTAGCGGTTGGTGACGTTGTCGATGCCGGCCGTCAGGCGCCACTGGCGGGCGACGCGCACGCTGGCGGCCAGGTCGAGCACCCATTGCGGATCGTAGTTCTGGTCCAGCGCCGGATCGTTCTGCGGCACCGTGAAGCTGCCGTAGCGCGTGACGACGGCGCGGCCGTTCCAGATGCCTTGCGTGTAGTCGCCCGCCAGGCTCAGCTTGTCCTTCGGCGAACCGACGGTCAGGCGGTTGACGGTCTGGCGGTCGACCAGGCGCAGGCCCTGTGCGGACAGCACGGCCGGCGAGTCCGACACGCGCTGCACTTCGTTGTCGTTGTGGTTGTAGGCCAGCGTCAGGTCGGCACGCGCGCCCTGCTGCAGGTTCAGGCGATAGGTGCTGACGACGTCCACGCCCTTGGTACGGGTATCGACCGCGTTGGTGAAGTAACGCGCGGCGCCCACGTACACGCCCTGCGCGGCCAGTGCGCTGGCCAGTGCCGGCGCATTCGCCAGTTGCAGGTTCGACGAGAAGACGATGCGGTCGTCGATGTCGATGCGGTACAGGTCGACCGTCGTGGTCCAGTTGCGGGTCGGCTGCCATTGCGCGCCGATGCTCAGGTTGCGTGCCTTTTCCGCCTGCAGCGGCTGGGCGCCGAGCGCGCGCGCCGCGGCGCTGCCGACCGGGAAGGTACCTGTTTCGACCAGGGCGCTGGCGCCGTTCACCAGCAGCGTATTGGTCGTCGTGATGGTATAGAAGGACTGGGCCAGCGAAGGCGCGCGGAAGCCGCTCGATGCCGTGCCGCGCAGCGCGAAGGTCGGCGTGAAGGCATAGCGGGCCGATGCCTTGGCCGAGCTGGTGCTGCCGAAATCGCTGTAGCGCTCATGGCGCAGCGCCAGGGCGCCGGACAGGTCCTTCGTGATGTCGCCTTCCAGGTTCAGGTACACCGACTTGTTGTTGCGGCTGTTCTTGCCGGCGTTCTCAGGACGGAAGCCCGAGTAGCCCTGGGCGCCCGAGCCGAAGTACGAATTCGGTTCGCCCGCGCCGATCTCGTACGATTCGTGGCGTGCTTCCAGGCCCAGTGCCACCGTCAGCGGGCCGCTCATGAAGGACACGGGGAACTCGCGCGCCACGTCCAGGTTGGCCAGGCTCTGGGTCGAGGTCAGCTCGCCGGCATAGAAGCGGGTCGGGCTGGTAGCGCCCAGGCTGTAGTTGACCGAATTGTCGACGTCCAGCGAGAAGCGGTTGCGGCCATGGTTCAGGCTCGCGTCCCAGCGCCAGCCGGCCAGCTCGCCGCGCAGGCCGGTCACCAGCGAGGCGTCCGTGGAGGTGCTGTCGAGCAGCGGCTGGAAGCCTTCCGGATACAGGCTGGAACGCAGCGTGGTGCGGTCATTGCTGGTGTAGGCGGTACGGAATACGGCAGCCGACGAGGTCTTGCGCTCGCCGTAGTTGGCGAAGGCGTACCAGTCGATCGCGTCGTTGACCTTGACCTGGCTGTTGACGAACAGCGTGCGCGGACGGCTATCCGGATCGCCGTAGCGCTGGGTCACGGTGCCCTGGCGTGGACCGGCGGAGGCACGCGGATCGGCGAACGCACGGTTGGTGGCATTGCGATCGGCCGCTTCGACGGCCACGCGCACCCAGCCATCCTGGCCGAGGTTAAAACCGGCGGAGCCGCGCACGGTGGCCTGCTCGCCGTCGCCCTTGTCGAACTGGCCGTAGACGACTTCGGCTTCGCCGCCTTCCGCGCCCTTCTTGAGGATGATGTTGACGACGCCGGCGATGGCATCCGAACCGTATTGGGCTGCCGCGCCGTCGCGCAGTACCTCGATGCGCTCGATCGCCGCCAGCGGGATCGCATTCAGGTCGACCGGAGCCGAGCCGCGGCCGAGGGTGCCGTTGACGTTGACGACGGCGGAAGTGTGGCGGCGCTTGCCGTTGACCAGCACCAGGGTCTGGTCAGGCGACAGGCCGCGCAATTGCGCCGGACGCACCGCGTCGCTGGCGTCGGCGCCGCTCGGGCGCGGGAAGTTCATCGACGGCAGCAGGCGCGCCAGCACGGTTGCCAGTTCGCCGGAACCGGTGCTCAGCAATTCCTTGCTGCCGATGACGTCGACCGGCGATTCGGAATCGAGGGTGCGGCGGTTCAGCGAGCGGGTGCCGGTGACGACGACCGACTGCATCGGTGCGGCGGCGGGGTCCTGTTGTTGCGGTTGTTGCGTGTCCTGGGCGAAGGCGACGGTCGGGGCCAGCGAGGCGACCAGGCTGAGGACGAAGACGGCGCGGGCCGGATTGGTGTGGGGGTGCTTGCAGCTCATGGGTTTTCTCTGTGTTCTTGCATGGTTGCGGCGGCGCTGCGGCAGCCGGGGGGAAGCAAGCTTAACAGTGGCGGAATGTGGGCGCCAATAACGAATACGCTTATGCTTATGCACCGGATCGGGGAGAGCGCAGCGCCAGCGCGACACCGGCACAGGTCAAGCCCATCGCCAGGAGCTCTTTCGCACCGAGCGCTTCGCCCAGGCTGAAGGCGGCGGCCAGGACGCCGACCACCGGCGTCAGCAAGGTGGCAATCGATGCCAGTGCAGGCGGCAGGCGGCGCAGCGCGGCGAACCAGGTGACGTAACACAGGCCCATCGGCACCAGCGTCATGTACACCATGGCCGCCAGCCCCTTGCCGCTGAGTGCATGTGGATCGGGATGTTCGACCAGCAGGCCGAACAGGAACATCGGCAGGCAGCCCAGCGCCAGCTGCCACACGACCGCGGCCAGCGGCGCAATCGGAAGCGGCTTCAGGACGATGGTCCCGAGTGCGAACAGCAAGGCCGCGCCCAGCGCGAACAGGACGCCGGGAAGCTGGTCCGGCCGGATGCCGCTGTCCGCGCCTGCGAACAACAGTGCAATCCCCGACAGGCAGAGCACCAGTCCGGCCAGGCTCGCCGCGGCCGGCCGCTTGCCGAGCACGGGCCAGGCCAGCAGGGTCGCCCAGACCGGCATCGTATAGACCAGCAGCGCGCCCTGCCCCGCGCTGAGCCAGCTGATGGAGAGCGTCGCGAAACCCATCCAGGCGAAGATGTTGAGGAAGGCGGCCAGTGCCAGCTTGCCCCACAAGGCGCGCGGCACGCTCAAACGCTGGCCGGCCTGGAGCGCGACCAGGGCGATCAGCAGCGCCGCGCACAGGCCGGACGTGCCCCGCGCGAACAGGGGCGGCCACTCCTGCAGCAGGAACTTCATCGCCGGCCAGTTCAGGCCCCACCCGACCGAGGTCACGAGCAGGCATAGCAGGCCGATGGAGCGGGCGTTCGAAGTGCTCACACTTCGCCCTCCCCGTCGCCCGACAGGTCCCCGCCCCGTGCACGCAGGATGGCGGACAGGCGCTGCATGACCGGCGAGATATACCCGGTGCGCCGAAAGGTCAGGCCAAGGCGGCGGCGCATCGTCGTCTCGGGCAGCGCGACCTCGCGTACGTTCGCGCGGCCCGAAAGCAGGTTGAAACGGGTCATGAAGCCGAGCAGCGGGGTCTTTTCCAGGATCGGCAGGATCATGTTCAGGACGTTCGATTCGACCTGGACCTGCGGGCGCGGCAAGCCGTTGCGCTCGAAGGTCTGGTCCAGGAACTGGCGCGAGGCCACGCCGGTGGCCGGCAAGATCCACTTGTAGGCCTGCAGGTCGCGCAGCGTGTATTCGCCGGCGAAGATGGGGTGCTCGCCCGACGCCATTACGACGACCACGTCTTCGGCGAACTGTTCGGACTCCAGCTCCTCATCGTTGTCGACCACCGGCCCCACCACCAGGTCGAGCTGTCCTTCGCGCAGCGCGCGCAGGATCGGGTCATTCATCGCCACCATCAGGTCGAGCTTGACCTCGGGCGCCTCGGCCAGCAGATCCTGCAGCACGGCCGGCATCAGGTGCTCGGCCAGGGTCGGCACGCAGCCGACGCGGATCGTGCCGCGCAGGCCGCTGGCATGCTCCTGCAGCTCGCGCGAGGTGTCCTCGACCATGATCGCCAGCCGCTTCGCGCGCGCCAGCAGCGCCGTCCCGGCCGCCGTCAGGCGCATGTGGCGCCCGCTTTTTTCGAACAGCTGCGCGCCCAGGTCGGCTTCCAGGCGGTCGATGCATTTGGTGAGCGCGGGCTGGGTGCGGAACAGGCGCTCGGCGGCACGTCCCAGGTTGCCTTCGGCGGCGATCACTTCGAAGTAGCGCAGGTCGCGGAAGTCCATGAACTATTCCTGAAAGTTTAGGAATTTAAAAAATAAGTGAATATACATTATAGATTGCCCTTCCTATACTCGGATCCATACAAACCACGTGCCGCCAACGAGCAAGACACGGGAGCAGGACCGGAGACACGCATTACCCCCAGCATTGCACCAATCGGTACGGCTGTTTCCTGTCGATGCGCCCGTGCGCAGTACCTGCCGCTGCGGTACGCCGCATCACTCCATCGACAAGGATCCAGCATGAGCCAGTTTTCCCTCCCTGAAGTCATCCGCGATTTCGATCGCGTCGACCCTGCCCTGGTCAAGGCCGCAGCCAACTACCAGGCCTCGATCCTGGCCGACGTGGCCGGCCGCCGCGGCACCCTGAGCAGCCGCGTCGCGCCGCTGTCCCCGGGCATGCGCATCGCCGGCCCGGCGCTGACGGTCGAAGTGCGCCCCGGCGACAACCTCATGATCCACGCCGCGATGTCGATCGCCAAACCGGGCGACGTGCTGGTCATCGACGGCAAGGGCGACGAGACCTGCGCGCTGATGGGCGAGATCATGGTGTCGCAGTGCATGGCCCTGGGCCTGGCCGGCGTCGTCATCTACGGCTCGGTGCGCGACACCGAAGCCATCCGCGAACTCGGCTTCCCGGTGTTCGCCGTCGGCGCCAATCCGAATGGCCCGACGAAAATGGTGCCGGGCCGCGTCAACTGGCCGATCTCGGTCGGCGGCGCGGTCGTCCATCCGGGTGACCTGATCGTCGCCGACGCCGACGGCGTGGTCGTGGTCGAGACCAGCAAGGCCGGCGTGGTGGTCGAGCTGGCAGCCAAGAAGGTCGCCGACGAGACGGCGCGCCTGGAAGGCATCCGCAGCGGCGCCCAGCTGCGCCCGACCTGGCTCGACGACGCCCTGCGCAAGGCCGGCGTGGTGATGGAAGGAGCCGCATCGTGCGCATCGTAACTAAGGACGTCATCCTCGTTACCGGCGCCGACCTGGCTCCGCAAGCGCTCGCCTTGCTGACCGATTTCGACGTGGTCTACGCGGGTACCGGCAACGAATGCACCGAGGACGCGCTCGAAGCCCTGTGCCGCCAGCACGAACCGGTGGCGATCATCGTGCGCTACGGTAAGGTCTCGGCGCGCGTCATCGGCGCCTCGCCCAAGCTGCGCGTAATCTCGAAGCACGGCACCGGCATCGACAACATCGATTCAAACTTCGCCAAGTCGCACGGCATCGTGGTACGCGCCGCCACCGGCGCGAATGCAGCGGCCGTGGCCGAACACACCTGGGCCCTGATCCTGGCCTGCGCCAAGAACGTGGTGCAGCTCGACGGCCGCATGCGCGACGGCCACTGGGACAAGGCCACCCATAAGAGCCTGGAACTGAAGGGCCGCACCCTGGGCCTGGTCGGCCTGGGCGCGATCGGCCGCCGCGTGGCCGACGTCGGCATCGCGCTGGGCATGCGCGTGGTCGCATTCGATCCGTATGCCGCCAGCGTCCCGGAATCGATCGAGCGGCGCGCACTGAACGAGGTGATCGCAGAGTCCGACGTCCTGTCCCTGCACTGCCCGCTCACCGCGGACAACGCCAACATGATCAATGCGCAGAGCCTGGCGAGCATGCGCGACGGCGCGCTCGTCGTGAACACCGCCCGCGGCGGCCTGATCGACGAGGCCGCGCTGGCCGAAGCCCTGAAAAGCGGCAAGCTGCGAGCGGCGGGTCTGGACAGCTTCCAGGTCGAGCCCTTCGTCGCAGGGGGGCACGCCTTCACCGGCCTGCATAATGCGATCCTGTCGCCGCACATCGGCGGCGTGACATCGGACGCGTATGTGGGCATGGGCACGGCGGCCGCACGCAACATCCTGGACGAGCTGGCCGTGACGGCCTGACGTAACGCGCCCGCATTGCGTCCGGCGCGCTGCGGGAAGATATTGATAATAAAGGAGACCCCATGAACGCACTGACCCGCAGCATCCTCGCCCTTGCCCTGGCTGGCGCCAGCACGCTGGCCTCGGCCGAAACGGCCTGGCCGAAACAGCCGATCCGCCTGATCGTGCCCTTCCCGCCAGGCGGCGGCACCGACATCATCGCCCGCGTCGTCAGCAACAAGCTGACCGAAACGCGCAAATGGGTGATCGTGGTCGACAACCGTCCCGGCGCCGGCGGCAACATCGGCATGGACCTGGTCGCCAAGTCGAAACCCGACGGCTACACCATCGGCCTCGGCCAGACCTCCAACCTGGCCGTGAATCCGACCCTGTACGCCAAGCTGCCCTACGATCCGGTGAAGGATTTCACTCCGATCGGCACCGTGGCCGACGCGCCGCTGGTGCTGGTGGTAGCCAGCAGCTCGCCGTACAAGACGCTGGCCGACGTGGTCGCCGCCGCCAAGGCCAAGCCTGGCGTCGTGACCCTGGCCACCCCCGGCAACGGCACGGTGGCGCACCTGACCGGAGAACTGTTCCAGAAGGCGGCCCACATCGACCTCCAGCACGTGCCTTATAAGGGCTCGGCGCAGGCGATCACCGACCTGCTGGGCGGCTCGGTACAGGTCTTCATGTCCTCGATCCCGACCGCGCTGTCGCAGATCCGCGCCGGCACCATGCGCCCGCTGGCGGTGACCTCGTCGAAACGCGCGGACGACCTGCCGAACGTCCCGACCATCAACGAATCCGGCTACGCGGGCTTCGACGCCCGCACCTGGTTCGGCCTGGTCGCTCCGGCCGGCACCCCGGCGCCCGTGGTGGCCCAGCTGAACGCCGAGATCAACAAGGTGCTGGCGATGCCGGAGATCCGCAAGAAGATCACCGTCGAAGGCGGCGACGTCATGGGCGGCAGCCCCGAGCAGTTCGGCACGCTGATCAAGACCGAAATCCCGCGCTGGGGCAAGGTCGTCAAGGATTCCGGCGCCCGCGTCGACTGATCCGGTTTCATCCCCCGTCCGCCATCGCGCGGACTCGCTTCCTGACATAAAAATTTATCCGCGCCTGAACGCGGAGGACCCGTGCCGTCCGTCGCTTCACGCGGCGGAGCGGCAGGGGTCACCACACACGGAGATAACACAATGAAGAAGACTCACATCGCGCTCGCCCTGGCCTTGCTGGCCGCCGCCAACGTCCACGCCCAGACCAGCGTCACGGTCTACGGCTCGATCGATGCGAGCGTGCGCTACCAGACCAATGTGGACGCCGAAGGCAACGGCCTGGCCAGCGTCGCATCGGGCCAATACTATTCGAACCGCCTGGGCTTTCGCGGCGTGGAAGACCTGGGTGGCGGCCTGAAGGCCCGCTTCACCCTCGAGAGCGGCTTCGGCAGCGATACCGGCGCCCTCGACAACACGAACAACGTGCTGTTCAACCGTACGGCTTCCGTCGGCCTCGGCGGCGCCTGGGGCAATGTCGACATCGGCCGCATCTACACGATCGCCTTCCGCACCGAAAAATTCCTCGACCCCTTCGACCATCACTACACTCCGATCGTGCCGCTGTCCTCGGGCGCCGGCACCACCCTGCCGGCCGCGGCCAGGACCGCCGGCCTCGGCGCGGGCGCCTCGGCCGGCACCCGCTTCAACAACGACATCCAGTACTCCCTCGCGAAGGGGCCGCTGACCCTGCGCGCCGAGTACGCGCCAGGCGAGGTCGCGGGCGACGCCGGCCGCGGTTCGGCGCGCGCCGTCGGCGTCCAATACGACAACAAGTCCCTGCTGGCGGCCGGCGTCTACACCCAGCGCGAAACCACTACCGGCTTCAAGAACCGCGCCTATGTGATCGGCGCCGGCTTCGTCGCCGCCGGCACCACGGTCAAGGTCGGCCATTCGCGCGAAAAACAGGACGCCGCCGGCACCGACTACCGCAACCAGGTCAGCTGGGCCGGCGCCAGCCGCGACGTGGCGCCCGCCTTGGAGGCGACCGTCGCCTTCTATCGCTCGCGCTACAACGGTCCCGCCGCCGCCGAAGGCAAGCGCGACCTGCTCCTCTTTGGCCTCAGCTACGCGTTCTCGAAGCGCACCAACCTGTACGCCGAACTGGACCTGAACCGCTACGACGGTGCGCTGATCCCGTCCAGCGGCCAGGAGCGCCAGCGCGGCACCTCGTTCGGCATCAACCACCTGTTCTGAGGCCGCTATGCAGATCAGAAACCAGAAGGACTTCTGGGCCGGCCTGATGTACGTCGCCTTCGGCGCCGGCTTCGCGCTGGTCGGCAGGGGCTACGCGCTGGGCACGGCCGAGCGCATGGGTCCCGGCTACTTCCCGGCCATCGTCGGCATGGTACTTGTCGTGATCGGCATCGGCGTCGCCTTCGGTGCCCTCGCCAAAACGGCGGCCGTGGAAAAGGTGGGCAAATTCGCCTGGTCGACCCTGCTGCTGATCGTCGGTCCGGTGGTGCTGTTCGGCCTCGTGCTCGAACCATTGGGGCTGGTCGCCAGCCTGGTGCTGCTGGTCTGCATCTCCAGCTATGCCAGCCATGAATTCGGCTGGAAGGCCGCGCTCGGGAACGCGGCCGCGCTGGTGGCGCTCTCGCTGTTCGTGTTCGTCTACCTGCTGGACCTGCAGTTCCCGCTGTGGCCGGCTTTTGTGACCGCCTGAGGAGACCATCATGGACGCATTCCTTTACCACCTCTCGATCGGTTTCTCGGCGGTGCTGGCCATGGAGCCGGTCACGCTGTTCGGCATCACCGCGAACATCCCGGTGAATCTGCTCTACTGCTTCATCGGCGCCGTGATCGGCACGCTGATCGGCGTGCTGCCGGGCCTCGGCCCGGTCGCCACCATCGCCATGCTGCTGCCGGCCACCTATGCGCTGCCGCCGCTCGGCGGCCTGATCATGCTGGCCGGGATTTATTACGGCGCCCAGTACGGCGGCTCGACCACGGCGATTCTCGTCAACCTGCCTGGCGAGACCTCCTCGGTCGTGACCTGCATCGACGGCTACCAGATGGCGCGGCGCGGACGGGCCGGGGTGGCCCTCAGTACCGCGGCGATCGGCTCCTTCCTGGCCGGCTGCGCCGGCATCCTGCTGCTGGCCGCCTTCGCGGTGCCGCTGGCGAAGGTCGCCTTCAAGTTCGGGCCGGCGGAGTACTTCTCGCTGATGGTGCTGGGCCTGATCGGCGCGGTCGTGCTGGCCTCGGGCAACCTGCTGAAAGCGATCGGCATGATCTGCCTGGGCCTCCTCGGCGGAATCGTCGGCACCGACGTCAACTCGGGCGTGGCGCGCTTCACCTTCGACGTGCCGGAACTCTCGGACGGCATCGGCTTCGTCGCCGTGGCGATGGGCGTGTTCGGCTTCGCCGAGGTGATCCGCAACCTCGAACAGAAGGAGCACCGCGAAGTCTTCACCAACAAGGTGACCAGCATGTTCCCGACGCGCGAAGACGTCAAGCGCATGATTGCGCCGATGCTGCGCGGTACCTTGCTCGGCTCCGCGCTGGGCGTGCTGCCCGGCGGCGGCGCGTCATTGTCCGCCTTCGGGGCCTACTCGCTCGAAAAGAAGATGAGCCGCAACCGCGCCGAATTCGGCAAGGGTGCGATCGAGGGCGTGGCCGCGCCGGAATCGGCGAACAACGCCGCGGCCCAGACCTCCTTCATTCCCCTGCTGACGCTCGGCATTCCGCCGAACCCGGTAATGGCTTTGATGGTGGGCGCGATGACGATCCATAACATCCAGCCCGGCCCGCAGGTGATGACGACCAGCCCGACCCTGTTCTGGGGCCTGATCGTCTCGATGTGGTTCGGTAACCTGATGCTGATCATCCTGAACCTGCCGCTGGTCGGCATCTGGGTCAAGCTGCTGAAGGTGCCGTACAAGCTGCTGTATCCTGCAATCCTGGTGTTCTGCTGCATCGGCGTGTATTCGGTGAATAATACGGTGTTCGATGTCTTCATGACGGCGGGCTTCGGCATCCTGGGCTACGTGTTCGCCAAACTCGGTTGCGAGGGCGCGCCCCTGATGCTGGGATTCGTGCTCGGGCCCATGATGGAGGAGAATTTCAGGCGTTCGCTGCTGCTGTCGCATGGCGACTTCAGCGTGTTCTTCAGCCGTCCGCTGTCGCTCGCCCTGCTGTGCGCGACGGCCCTGCTGATCGTGCTGGTCGCCCTTCCGGCGGTGAAGAAGAAGCGTACGGAGGCGTTCCAGGAAGAGTAATCACAGAGGGCGTGCCTGGCACGCCCATACTTCGCTTGCCCATGTCCGCTTCCGCCTCGCCCGATTCGCCTACTCCTTCCGTGCCGGCCTCGCTGGCACCCCTGCTCCACCCGACCTTCCGCATGCTGTGGGGCGCCTGGCTCGTCGCCAACCTGTGCATGTGGATGAACGACGTCGCCGCCGCCTGGATGATGACCTCGCTGACCCGCGAGCCCGTCTGGATCGCGCTGGTGCAGACCGCCTCCACCCTCCCCGTCTTCCTGCTCGGCCTGCCCAGCGGCGCCCTGGCCGACAACGTCGACCGCCGCCGCTACTTCATCCTGACCCAGTTCTGGGTCGCCGCCGTCGCCATCCTCACCTGCGTGGTGGTGCTGGCTGGCGCCATGACGGCGCCGCTCCTGCTGCTGCTCACCTTCGCCAACGGCATCGGCCTGGCGATGCGCTGGCCGGTGTTCGCCGCCATCGTGCCGGAACTGGTAACGCGCGCCCAGCTGCCGGCGGCGCTGGCCCTGAACGGCGTCGCCATGAATGCATCGCGCATCGCCGGCCCGCTGATCGCCGGCAGCGTCATCGCCAGCCTCGGCACGGTCTACGTGTTCGTGTTGAACGCCGTGCTCTCGGTGGCGACAGGCTGCGTGATCATGCGCTGGCGCCGCGAGCACATCCCGAATCCGCTGGGACGCGAACCGCTGCGCAGCGCGATCCGCGTCGGCGTGCAGTTCGTGTTTCAATCAGCGCGCGTAAAGGCGGTGCTGGCGCGGATCGCCGTGTTCTTCTTCCATTCCACCGCCGTGCTGGCCCTGCTGCCCCTGGTCGCGCGCGACCTGGACGGCAGCGCCGCCACCTTTACCATGCTGCTGGCCGCGATGGGCAGCGGCGCCATCGTCGCCGTGCTGTTCCTGCCGCGCCTGCGCCAGGCGATGACGCGCGACACGCTGGTACGCAACGGCGCCCTGCTGCATGCGGCCATGACCCTGGTCGTCGCGCTGAGCGGCAACTTGCTCCTCTCGATGCTCGCCATGTTCTTGTCGGGCACGGCCTGGATCACGACCGCCAATTCCTTGAGCGTCTCGATCCAGCTGGCCCTGCCCGACTGGGTGCGTGCACGCGGCATGGCGATCTACCAGATGGCCCTGATGGGCGCCAGCGCGCTGGGCGCCGCGGCCTGGGGTCAGTGGGCCAGCGTCGACAGCGTGCAGTACAGCCTGATCGTCGCGGCATTGACGGGCGCGATTGCGATGCCGGTCGTGCTGCGCCTGGTGCGCGACCCGGGCCAGGTCGAGAACCTGACTCCCGCCGCGCCCCTCAGCGTGCCGGTTGCCGAACGCACGCCGGAACAGGGCCGCATCGTCATCGCCATCACCTACCGCATCGATCCCGCCCGCGCCGACGAGTTCCTGGCCCTGATGCAGGAGAGCCGGCGCAGCCGCCTGGCGCAAGGCGCGCTGCGCTGGGAGCTGCTGCAGGACCTGAACGAGCCGGGGGTGTATGTCGAGCGCATCGTCGACGAGTCGTGGACCGAGCATCTGCGGCGGGTGCATCGGGTGACGGAGGCGGACGTGGCGCTCAGGGAGAGGAAGCTGGCCTTGCATATTGGGGAGGAGGTGCCGAGGTTGACGCGGCGGGTGATGGTGGCGCCGTGAGCAGATTTCTCATCCGGCGACGGGGCGAAAAGGAAATTTATTTTGCCGGAAGTTATCGTTAATTCCGCCGGGTTTACACGAAGAAGAGCGTTTACTGTCGAGTTTTTTTACACCATCCGTACGCTATCGAACATAGGTTTTTGTAAACTTATGATTACAAAAGAAATGTAACTCTGGCATGCAAAATGCATAGTGAGCTCTGCCGTAAATACGGCCTTATCAACTCACTAGGGGAAAAAAATGCATCGCTTGCTTCGCGCACTTGTGTTGCCCGTCTTGTTGGGAATGTCTGCCCTCCCTGCACACGCCACGATCGTAACCGTGTTCGGTTCCTTGTCGGATGGCGTGAACAACTACAACAATGTCGTCAATGCCGCCGGCGCTATCGCCAGTCACGACAAACTGGATAGTATTCCGCCCGGCACCAGCATCGTGCGGCCCGACTATACGATTACCCGCAACGGCGGCGGCTTTCTCTCGCCTACCACATATGGAAACCTGTCCGGCCAGGTCATCGATATTTCGCCTTTCGGATCGACCGGAGTCGGCGCCATCGACAGCGGCGTTACGCTGACTTTCAGTTCCGCCGTCAATGCGATCGGCTTCGAAGTGGGCGACTGGGGTACCTGCTGCCAGCCGTCGACCCTGTTCATCTCCTTTGACGATGGCGCGCCGATCCAGGTCGGCCGTTCGGAAGTCTTCGGCGATGTGTTCTTCGATGGCCTTGCCGAAGTATTTGTCGGCGCCTTCGACGATACCTCCTCGTTCAGCAAAGTGCAGTTCTGGGGCGACGGCATCGGTGAATTCCTGGTCTTCGGAGGCACGATCCATTACGCCCTGCTTGACCAGGGCAGCCTGCCGCCACCCAACGACGTACCGGAACCTGCTTCGCTGGCCTTGCTCGGCCTTGGCGCGATGGGAATCGCTGGCGCGCGCCGCCGTGCACGCCGCAACGGATGACGGACGCCGGCTGATCATCGAACACGGTGCCATCCCGCAGATGTCGGGAGCACCGTGACCTGGAAAGGCCGCGCCTGGCGTGGCCTTTTGCCTGAATCGAAAAGGGAAAACGGATGCCTTACCTGGAGCGACACGATGCGGGCCTGCGGGACATCGTTCAACGGGGTCTTGTTCTCGACGCCGAACGCGGCACCCTCAAGGCCTGGATCTACATGAAGGAGCATGGCGTCAGCGACACCGTGATGCTGCGTGTCCTGACGCGTCCGGACCAGCGGCGCCTGTCCGACACATCCGCATTGCGCAGCGCGCGCAGCGACGGACTGCCGCTGCGCTACCGGGAGGGATGACGACAGTCCGTTGATGGGCTGTCTAGTATCCGAGCAGGTTATGCCGGATCCTGACCAGGTGCTCCATGATCAGCCCCCGCGCCCTTTCCTCGTCGCGGTCCTTGAGCGCATTCACCAGCGCCCGGTGCTCCTGCTCATAAGCCCGGCGCCGCTCCGGCGTCAGGCTCCGCATTTTTAAAGCCCCCCAATCCCCTTGCTCGCGCACCCGGTTCATCAACTGGAACACCTGCTTGATGAAGGTGTTATGCGTCGCATCCGCAATCGCCTGGTGCAGCGCGCCATCCCACACCTCGAACTCCGGCATCGAGACCGCGTTCTCGCCGCGCGTGCAGCACTCCTCCATGCGCAGGAAGTCGGCGCTGGTGCCGTTGCGGACGATGAGGTTGGCGATCATCGGTTCGATGAGGATGCGCGCCTCCATCAGCTCGGCCGGGCTGGTGTGCATGCCGGACGCTTCGCTGTCGTCGGCTTCCAGCAGGGCCGCGGCTTCCTTCGACACATAGGTGCCGCTGCCGACCAGCTGCGTGATCAGCCCGCGCTCCTTGGCTTCGGCCAGCACCTGGCGCACCGCCGCGCGGCCGATCTGGTAGGTCTCGCTCAATTCGCGTTCGGTGGGGAGCTTGTCGCCGGCGCGCCAGTGGCCGGAGCGCATGTTGGCCAGCAATGCGGCCCGCAGCGCGACAGCGCCGTTCTGGTGTTTCATTCGTCTGCCTTGCAAGATAAATTGGTTTCATTTTAAACCAATTTTATCTTTGACTGAGGCTTTCAGCTGCGGTAAATTGGTTTTGGAGACAAACCATTTAAAACCAAAGCGAGGACCACATGCGCATTGCAACAATCGAAGTCCAGGGCGCTTCACGCGTCGTCATCGTCGACGAGGCCGGTGAGCGGTACTGGGATATCGCCGATGTCGTGCCCGGATTTGCGGGAGACATGCTCGACCTGATCAAGGCCACGCCCCATCCGGCACAGCAACTGAAGCCTGCGGGCCCCGGACAGCCGCTGGCCGGCGCGCGCCTGAAGGCGCCCTTGAACCGGCTGGACCGCAACCTGTTCCTGGTCGGGAAGAACTACCACGAGCACGCCAAGGAATTCAGCGGCTCCGGCTTCGACTCGTCGGCCCAGGTGGTGCCCTCGGCGCCGAACGTGTTCACCAAGCCGGCCAGCACCATCGTCGGGCCGCATGACGCGATCGAATCGCATCCGGCGGTGACGCAGCAGATGGACTACGAGGCCGAGCTGGCCGTCGTCATCGGCAAGGGCGGGCGTGGCATCCGCAAGGAAGACGCCTACGCCCACGTCTGGGGCTACACGGTCGTCAACGACGTCACCGCGCGCGACCTGCAGAAGCAGCACGGCCAGTGGTTCCTGGGTAAGTCGCTCGACACCTTCTGCCCGATGGGGCCGTGGATCGTCACCGCCGACGCGATCGATCCGGCCAACACCCGCGTGCAGTGCTGGGTCAACGAGGAGCTGCGCCAGGATGCCAACACGGCCGACCTGATCTTCGACATCCCGACCCTGATCGCCACCATCTCCGCCGGCATCGAGCTGAAGCCGGGCGACGTGATCGTCACCGGCACGCCGGTCGGCGTCGGCATCGGCTTCAAGCCGCCGAAGTTCCTGAAGGCCGGCGACGTGGTGCGCATCGCGATCGAGAACATCGGCACGATCGAGAACCGCGTCCGCTGAGCCTCGGCACCGCCGAGGACGTCATCCACCGAATTCAGAGCGAGTGAACACGATGAACATGCAATTCCTGAAACTGCCTCTCCTGGCCGCGGGACTGATCTGCGGCTCCGTTGCGAACCTGGTCCACGCGGCCGACGCCTACCCTTCCAAAGTCATCACGATGGTCGTCCCCTTCCCGCCCGGCGGGGTCGCCGATACCGTGGCGCGGCCGGTCGCCGCCGCCATGGAAAAGCACCTGAAGGGCAGCATCATCATCGAGAACAAGGGCGGCGCCGGCGGCGCCATCGGCATGGGGCAAGTGGCACGCGCCGCGCCGGACGGCTATACGGTGCTGATGGCGCTGTCCTCCATTTCCATCATTCCAGAAGCCGACAAGGTCACCGGCCGCAAGCCGCTGTACCAGATGGCGCAGCTGAAACCGGTCGCGCGCTTCACCGCCGACCCGACCGTGCTGGTGGTGCGCGCCGACAGCCCGTGGAAGACGCTGGCTGAATTCGTCGCGGCCGTGCGCAGTAAACCAGGCGCCTACAGCTTCGGCTCATCGGGCAACTACGGCACCATGCACGTGCCGATGGAAATGCTGAAGTCCGAGGCCAAGCTGCACCTGCTGCACGTTCCCTATACCGGCGCGGCGCCGGCTGTCATGGCCTTGCTGAGCGACCAGGTAACGGCCCTGTCGACCGGGCCGGCCAGCGTGGCGCAGCATGTCAAGGCGGGCAAGCTGCGCGTGCTGGCGCACTGGGGCAGCCAGCCGCTGGCGGCCTTCCCGGGCGTGCCGAGCCTGAAGGAAGCGGGGTATCCGGTGGAGTTCGCGCAGTGGTCGGGGCTGTTCGTCCCAAGCGAGACGCCGGATGCGGTGGTGGCCAAGCTGCGTGAAGCGGCGAAAGCGGCAGCCAACGATCCGCAGGTGCGGCAGGTGATGAACGGTGCGGGCAGCCCGCTGCAGTATCTGGATACGCCGGAGTTCCAGGCGTATATCGCGGAGGATTCCAAGAAGTTGAAGGAAGCCGTGCACAGGATCGGGAAGGTGGAATAGTTATTTGTTGGCTGTGGCGTAACGTAGGGCGGGCATGCCCGCGCGGTAGGTACTGGCTCCGATGTCGCACTCGACGATCTTAAGGGTACGTATCACCGCGCGGGCATGCCCGCCCTACGGTGCACGTCTGCCTGAGGCGAGATCACCCGCCGTGGCCGGCGTATGTCCGAGCCACTTCCCCACCAGCGCCAGGCCGGCAATCAGGTAGGCTAATCCACCCGGCACCCACATGATCAAGCCGCCGAGCTGCTGGTCTTCCAGCGCATCCATCCCGAACGCCTCGCCGGCGCCGAGGTAGCTCGGATACCAGACGATCCCCGACCAGGTCAGCAGCGCGCCCAGTGCGCCCGTATGCGCCATGGTCGTGAAGATGTAGAGCATGGATAGCCCACGCTGCGGCCGGAAGCTGCCGTCGCCCAGCACGGCCCACCAGAACAGCAGCGCCGAGCCGAGGAAGCTCACGTGCTGCAGGGTGTGGATGGCGTTGCTGTGCAGCGCCGCCTCGAAGAACAGCGGCGCATGCCACAGCCACAGCACGGCCGCATGGAAGATCCAGGCGAACAGGGGCAAGGTGAGCACTGTCCATGCCGTTTGCACCGGCCCCGTACGCACGGCCGCGCCGACCGGACGGCGCCAGCCCGGCGGCAGGCCCCACATCCACAGAGCGAACGGACGCGCCAGCACCAGCAGCGGCGCGGCCACGATCATCATCGCCTCGTGCTGCAGCATGTGGGCCGAGAACAGGCGCGTGCCCAGCGCGTCCAGCGGCGAGACCAGCGCCGCCACCAGGGATAACCAGCCGACCAGGAAGCACCATGCCTGCAGCCGCAGGCGCGCGCGCCCTTCCCCCGACTTGCGCCACAGGCGCACCAGGCCGACGCCGTAGAGCAGCGCGGACAGGCCGAGGCAGATCACGACCCAGGGTTCGAAACTCCAGCCCAGCTGCGGCGTCACGGGCGCGGCGACGTCGTGCGCCTGCGCCGCGCCCGCGCTCAACAATACGATCAACAATGCGGGCAGCGCCCGGATCATGCGATACATGGCGACACCATGAACACCGGCAGCCATTCGGCCAGCACCACCAGCGTCGACAGCAGCCCGCACAGGGTCGCGACCTGGCTCAGGAAGCGGCGCCGCGCCTGTTCCGGCGCTTCCTGCGGCCCGGCCAGCGTGCGCGCCCGTTGCCAGTTCAGGTACGCACCGAAGGTGACCATCAGGCAGGCCAGCAGGCTGGCGATCGAGACGAGGTGCAGCGTCGTCACGTCCTGCTGCGCGCAGCTGGGCGTGACCAGCGCATAGGCGACGGCGGCATTGCCGAGGGCGATCGAAGGGGAAAGCAGCAGTGCGGGCCAGTTCGGCATGGCGGTCCCTCCGCGCCTACAGGCGCGCTCCCCAGTAGATGACGGCATAGATCGGCAGCCAGCTGCCGACCACGAAGTACCAATACAGGGCGTTCTCGCTGACGTCGACGAAGCGCTTGCCCTCGAGCGGTCCCGTGAACATCAGCACGGCCAGCACCGCGGTGTCGATCGTGTCCGTGATCAGGTGGGTGGTGTGCAGCGCCAGCAGCATCCAGACGACGGAGCCGTAGGCATTCGCATCCCAGCGCGTGTTCAGCGTGGCGAACTCGAAGATGCGCACCACGAGGAAGGCCAGCGCGAAGCCCAGGCAGGCCAGCAGCCACCAGCGTGCATGCTGCCTGCGTTCGCGCTCGGCGGCGCGCTTGGCCAGCTGGTTCGGCACCATGCTGGCCAGCAGGATCACGGTGTTGATGCTGCCCCACAGCAGGTCGGGCGGCGGATCGACGGGCCAGGTCGGCGAGTGGCTGCGCAGGTAGAAATATACGACCACGGTGATGGCGAAGACGGTCCCTTCGATCAGCATCAGCCCCATGGTCCCCCACCACATCATGCTGTGCGCGCCGAACACATAGGTCGGCAGGCGCCCCACATTGATGTCCTGGCTCGGGATGCGGGTGTCGTTCATGGCTTGACCTCGCGTTCGAGGTTCATCTGCGTCGCCTTGCGTTTGGGCCAGAACCAGACAATCAGCGGCGGCGTGCAGAGCACGGCGCCCCAGACCACGGCCCAGGGCGTGAAGATCGAGCCGACGAACAGCACCGTGACCGCGACCGCCGACACGAAGGGCCAGATGCTCGACTCCGGCATCACCGCGCGGTGGTTCGGCACGGCGTCGAGCACGCTCGTGACCAGCACTTCGCGGCGGTCGTCGGCCAGGCCGCGCACGACGCCGGCCACGCCGCCCGGGCTCCACAACGGGAAGCGCGAGGCCACCACGACAGGCTGGGCGAAGTTGCCGGGTGCGGGCGGCGAGGCCGTGGCCCACTCGAGCGTGCCGGCTCCCCACGGATCCGCGCCGGCGACCTCGCCGCGGCGCCGGCTCACCAGCACGTTGATCACGAATAGCAGGATGCCGACCGCAAGGATAACGGCGCCGATGCTCGATATCAGGTTCAGCATGTTCCAGCCCATCTCGGCCGGATAGGTGTAGACGCGGCGCGGCATGCCGCGCAAGCCGGCGATGTGCATCGGGAAGAAGGCGACGTTGAAACCCACGAACATCAGCCAGAAGTTCCATTTACCCAGGCGCTCGCTCATCAGGCGCCCCGTAAATTTCGGGAACCAGTAATAAAAGGCGCCGAACAGCGGGAACACGGCGCCACCGATCAGCACGTAGTGCAGGTGGGCGACGACGAAGAAGGTATCGTGCACCTGCAGGTCGAGCGAGACGGATGCGAGCATGATGCCGGTCAGGCCGCCGATCGTCAGGATGAAGAAGAAGGACAGCGCGAACAGCATCGGCGTGCGGAAGTTCAAACGGCCCGCCCACAGGGTCGCGATCCAGCAGAAGATCTGGGCCGCGGTCGGGATCGCGATCATGGCGCTGGCGGCAGTGAAGAAGCTTTTGCCGAGTTCCGGCACGTTGGTCGCGAACATGTGGTGCACCCACAGGCTGAAGGCGAGGAAGGCGGTGGCGATCACCGCCAGCACCATGACCGGATAGCCGTAGATCGGGCGCCGCGCGAAAGTGGCGATGATCGAGGACATGAAGCCGAGCGGCGGGATGAAGATCAGGTAGACCTCGGGGTGGCCGAAGAACCAGAACAGGTGCTGCCACAGCAGGACGTCGCCGCCTTCAGCCGGATTGTAGAAGTGCGTGCCCACCAGGCGGTCCGTGATCAGCGCGGTACTGGCCAGCATCACCGAAGGCATGGCGAACATGACCATGAAGGAGGTCACCAGCATGGTCCACACGAAGAGCGGCATGCGGTTCAGGGTCATGCCGGGCGTGCGCATCTTAAAAATGGTGGTGATCAGGATCACCGCTTCCAGCAGGCCGGAGAGTTCGGTGTAGGTGATCAGCTGGGCCCAGAAGTCCATGCGCTTGCCGGGCGAGTACTCGGGTCCGGCCAGCGGCGGATAGGCGAACCAGCCGGCGTCGGGGCCGATGTCGAGGATGAAGGCGATGTACAGCATCAGGCCGCCGAACAGGAAGATCCAGTAGGCGAAGGCGTTCATGCGCGGGAAGGCGATGCCGCGCGAGCCGATCATCAGCGGCACCAGGTAGGTCGCCACCGCCTGCATCACCGGCACGGCGAACAGGAACATCATGGTGGTGCCGTGCATGGTGAACAGCTGGTTGTAGAAGTCCGGGCCCACCAGCTTGTTCTCGGGGCGCGCCAGCTGCAGGCGGATGATCATCGCCAGTACCCCGCCTGCGGCGAAGAAGCCCATGGTCGTAAGCATGAAGCGGATGCTGATGGTCTTGTGGTTGATCGCGGACAGCCAGCCGATCAGGCCCGGCGGGTCGCTCCAGCTGCGGTCCAGCACGGGATTGTTCGCGTCGGCGCTCATTTCAGCGTCTCCAGGTAAGCCATCAGCGCATTCAGGTCCTGTGCCGACAGGGGCGTGGGGGGCATGTTCGCGCCTTTCTTGAAGCGTTGCGGATCAAGGATCCAGGCGGCCAGGTATTGCCGCGTGTTGGGCAGCGTGCCGGACGCGATCATGCTGCGGCTGGCAAGGTGGGTCAGGTCGGGACCGAGCCGGGCGCCGGCCTCGGTGCCGGCGATGGTGTGGCACATGGCGCAGGTGCTGCGCATGAAGACGGCCAGGCCCTGCTTCTGCAGCTCGGTGACGGGGGCCGGTGCCGGCTGGCGCTGGCGCGCGGCCCAGGCTTCATAAACCTCGGGCGGATCGGCGACGACGGTGAAGGCCATCAGCGCGTGCTCGAAGCCGCAGAACTCGGCGCACTGGCCGCGATAGACGCCCGGCTTGTCGGCCCGGAAGTGCAGCAGCGCCGTGCGGCCGGGGATCAGGTCCTTCTTGCCGTGCAGGCTGGGCGCCCAGAAGCTGTGGATCACGTCGGCGCTGTTCAGTTTGAGGATCACCGGCTTGCCGGCCGGGACGTGGATCTCGTTGGCGGTGCTGAACATGCGCGAGGGCTCGTCGTCGAGGTAGCGCACGCCCCACCACCACAGGTGGCCGGTGACTTCGATGCGCACCGCGTCTTTCAAGGGCAGGTGCGCCAGTCTCCGCTCGGTGACGAAGTCGGCGACGATCAGCACGACCAGCAGGATCGTCGACACGGCCACGCCGATCACGACCGGGCGGCGCAGCTTCGGCTCGGGCTGGTCGAGCACGGCCACGTCGGGCGCCGTCCGCTCCTTGCTGCGCGGGGCGCGCCAGATCGCATACAGGAAGGCGGCCAGCACGGCCGCGAACACCAGTGTGCAGACCAGCAGCGTCAGGCGCCACAGGTCGTGGATCGCCAGCGCCTGCACGCCGTGGGGCTCGAGCGCATTCTGCGCCGGCGCCGCGGCCAGCGCGCTCGATGCCGCCAATAACAGAAGAGAAGCGAGTGCGCGCACGGTCATCCCTTCGGCGCGGCCGCCGCATCGGACGCGTCCTTCGGTTCTTCCTTCTCGCGCCGGCCTTCCGGCGGCGTGCTCTGGAACTCGTCGCTGCGCGAGGGTGCGGCATCGACGCCGACCTGCCCGCTCATCGAACGCACATAGGCCACCAGCTGCCATACCTGCTCGTTGGTGAGATGGCCGCCGAAGGCCGGCATGCCGTTCGGGCGGCCCTGCACGATGGTGGCGTAGATGTTTTCCGGCTCGCTGCCGTAGTTCCACTTGTCGTCCATCAGGGCCGGCCCCATGCCGCCCCCGCCCTGCCCGTGGCAACCGCTGCAGTTGAATTTGCGGAACAGCGTCTTGCCTTGCGAGAGCGCGTAGGCGTTCTCTTCGTACTGGTTCGAGACGCCGGGCGGCGCCGCTTTCTGGCCCGGCTCGATCTCGCTCAGGCGCACATTCGACTCCGTCGGTGGCGACGGCGGCGCCGGGTCGGGGCGTTCCTCGCGATAGCAGCCGGCCAGGCTTGCCAGCAGCAGCATCGATAGCACGGTCGTCTTCATCGCCCCTCCCCTGCCGCCGCATCGGTGCGCGGCACGTGGTAGGCGGCCAGGATGGCGTCGATGTCGCGCCGCCGGCGTTCCAGCACGCCGTCGAGTTCGGCCAGCAGCGCCTGGTTGCCGCGCTTGACGCCCAGCGCCACGGAAAATTCGAAGGGTTCCGGCGTGCCGGCGGGCGCGCGCGCGATGCTGATTGCCAGCGGTTGATGAGCGCGCGCGGCGAAGTAGCCGGCTTGCGGTCCCCATACCAGCGCGGCATCGATGGCGCCGGCGTCCAGCGCGTCGACCATGAGCTGCGCGGCAGGACCGTCGCCGAAGATGGTGAAGCCGGTGACGTTGGCGGTGGCCCCGGCACGCGCCAGCGCGTGGCCGGCCGGCGTGGCCGCCATGTCGTTGCCGATCAGCTGGACGCCGATGCGGCGCTGGCGGATGGCGGGGTCGGCGAAACCGGGCACCGCTTCGCCGGCGCGCGTCACGAACACGTAGCTGGATCGGTAGTAAGGCCGCGTGGTGCTGACGCGCTCAAAATCGGCCGGCACGCCGATCAGGACGTCGCACATGCCGGCGCCCAGCGTGCGGCGCACGAAGCCGCGGCGCTGCGGCCACCAGTCGTAGGCGAGTTTGGCATGCAGGTCCTGCGCGATCAATTCGGCGATCTTGTTCTCGAAGCCGGCGCCCGCCTCGTTCGAATACGGTAAATTGTCGGGGTCGGCGCAGACGCGCAGCAGGCGCTCCTCGGCCTGTGCGCCGCCGGCCAGCGCCAGCACGGCGGCCAGCAGCACCAGCTTACGGCAGGGCGAAGACATACAGCATCCCTCCCTTGGCGGTGTACTTCGGCAGGTCCTTCGTCAGGTTGACCATGCCGTTGGCGCCCGTGCCGTCGCGCGGATCGATCTCGCCCGAGACGATGGTGCCGGCCCAGCCGCCGATCCCCGACAGCACCGCGACGTACTGCTTGCCGTCCGGCCCGCGGTAGGACACCGGTTGGCCGATGATGCCCGAGCCGACCTTGTACTGCCACAGCAGCTTGCCGGTCTTCGCGTCGAGGCCCTTGAACCAGCCGTCCATGGTGCCGTAGAAGACGACGTCGCCGGCGGTGGCAAGCGCGCCGCTCCAGACCGGGAAGTTCTCCTTGATGCTCCACACCTTCTTTTGCGCGACCGGGTCCCAGGCCGCGAACTCGCCGCGGTGGCCGCCCGGCCCGGCGTACTGTTCGAGGCTGGCGCCCACATAGGGCGTGCCGGAGATGTAGCTGGTCTCGAAGGTCTGCGCATCCTGGCAGATGTTCTGCATCGGCAGGTAGAGCAGCTTCGTGCGCGGCGACCAGCTCGACGGCTGCCAGTCCTTGGCGCCCGAGGAGGCCGGACAGATGTCGCGCACCGTCTTGCCCGCAGTGGGGTCCTTGGCCGGGTTGTAGACCAGTTTGCCGGTCTCGAGGTCGACGCGGGTGCTGGTCGTGATCGCCGCATACGGCGTGGCCGAGAGCACCTGGCCGCTGGCGCGATCGAGCACGTACAGGTAGCCGTTACGGTCCGGGTGCAGGATCACCTTGCGCTGCCTGCCTTTGATGGGAATCTCGGCCAGCACGTTCTCGTTGACGCCGTCGTAGTCGTGCAGGTCGTGCGGGCTCCACTGGTAGTACCAGACAGCCTCGCCGGTGTCGGGTTTACGGGCGAAGATCCCGGAAGTCCACTTGTTGTCGCCGGGGCGCTGCTCGGGATTCCAGGGTCCCGGGTTGCCGGTGCCGTAGTAGACGAGATCGGTCTCGGGATCGTAGGTAATGAAACCCCAGACGGTGCCGCCGCCGATCTTCCAGCCGTCGCCGGGCCAGCTGCGCATACCGAGGTCCTTGCCGCGGTCCTGAGCATAGAAGGGCTTGAAGGCGGGGCCGATCAGCACGTCCTTGTCGGGACCGGTACTCCAGGCACGCCAGGCAATCTTGCCCGTGGCGGCATCCAGCGCCGTGAGCCAGCCGCGCACACCCAACTCTCCGCCGCTGTTCCCGACCAGGACCTTGCCCTTGACGACGATCGGCGCCATGGTCATGGTCTCGCCTTTCTCGATGCTGCCGAGCTTCGTGCGCCACAGCTCCTTGCCGGTCCTGGCGTCGAGCGCGATGGTGTTCATGTCGAGCGTGTTGAAGAACAGCTTGCCGTCGGAGTAGACCACGCCGCGGTTGACCACGTCGCAGCAGGCCACGCCCTGGCTGCTGGCGGCCGGCTTGGGATCGAACTTCCACTTCTGTGGCGCGCCCGGCTTGGTGAGGTCGAGCGCGTAGACCAGGTTCGGATACGGAGTCACGATGAACATCGTGTTGTCCGCCACCACCGGCGCCGCTTCATGGCCGCGCAGCACACCGGTCGAGAAGGTGAAGGCGAGGCTGAGCTTGGGGAGGTTGGCCGGGGTGATCTCGCCCAGCGGACTGAAACGCGTGTTGCCGTAATCGCGCGCCGCCATGTGCCATTCGCCTTCGGGCTCGGCGGCCGGGACAGGCGCCGGCATCAGGTTCGATACAAGAAAAACGGCTGCAAGAAACGGCTTCATTACCTGCCCTGTCGGTGGTTCGTTAGATGTCTTTACAGGAAATTGTAATGAGGTGTAGGGGCGCTCAATGTGCGCTACTTAACTCTGCCGTAGCGAAACTTGCACATCATATACAGGTTTTCTATCGGTGCATGAAAGGCGATTTCAGGGACAGTATCCGCGGGCGCCCCCAGCAAAGGAGAGGACCGGCGGCGCCGGTGTAGCTCGTCCCGCTTTTTTTCTACATGAGAGATCGTTAGCGGCCTTTTCAATACCAAAAGTCGCACTAGGATGGACATTGTGATTAGCGCTCGAGGCCGTCAACACACTGCGCACTACACGATGAGCGCAAGCACATGGGGAGCAGCACCAATATCAAGAACTTGCTGAAGGAAATGCTCATGAACCTCTCGCTGTTGACCGGCACGCCCAATCCAGCCCGCCGGATGCTACTCAAGGGCGGCAGCGCCGCCGGCGCACTGACCCTTGCCCACGATGCCCTGATGCCACGGCCAAGCAATGCGCAGACCGCCACGCCGCACCTGGATCCCTTTCTCGACCCGTTGCCGATCCCGCCGATCGCGCGGCCGACCGTCCTGTCGCCGCCGCCGGGACGCCTGCCGGTCGCGGGCGAAGCGGGACGCGCCGAACATCAGCGCTTCGAAGAGTTTTATCCCGAAGTGCAGTACGAGATCCACGTGAAGGAGACGAAATACCGCTACCACAGCCAGTTGCCGGAGGAAACGGTATGGGCCTACAACGGCTCGATACCCGGACCGACCTTCATCGCCCGTGCCGGGGTGCCGGGGGTGGTGCGCTTTCGCAACGCGCTGCCGCAAACCCACGTGGGCTACGGCTCGCCCGAGATCAGCATCCACCTGCACAGCGGCCACGTCGGCCCGGCCTCGGACGGCTTCGCTTCCGACTACTACAGCGCCTACAAGGCGGGACCGACGCTGAGCCGTCCCGGCGCCTTCCTCGACTACCATTACCCGAACACTCCGCCCAACAAGGATGCGCGCGAAGTCACCGGCACCCTGTGGTACCACGACCACCGCGAGGACTACACGGCGGCCAATGTCTATCGCGGCCTGGCCGGCTTCTACCTGGGCTTCGACGATCTCGACACGGGTGACGAGACCACCGGCCTGAAGCTGCCGGCCGGCGTGGGACGCTACGACATTCCTCTGCTGCTGCAGGATAAGCGCTTTGATTCCGGCGGCAACCTGTTTTTCGACCAGCTCAGCCCGGAAGGCTTTTTGGGCAACCATTTTCTCGTCAACGGCAAGGTCCAGCCCTATTTCAAGGTCGAAGGCCGCAAATACCGTTTCCGCCTGCTGAACGGCAGCATGGCACGCTACTTCGAGATGGTGCTGGCCGATGCGGGCGACCGCGACCAGCCCTTCACCTTCATCGGCAGCGACGGCAACCTGCTCGAGCGTCCCTTGACGCTGAAGAAAATCCTGCTGGGGATGGCCGAACGGGCCGACATCATCGTCGACTTCTCGCGCTTCGCTCCCGGCACCAGGCTGTATCTGGTGAACCGGATGCTGCAGACCGATCCGCGCAGGCCCGAGCTGCAGCAGCTGCGCCCGGGCATCCGCATGCTGCGTTTCGAAGTGGGCGAAAAGACCGAGGACAGGAGCGTCATCCCCGCCTTCCTGCGCCCGCTCTCGCCCGCTCCCTTCAACGGCTCGACCAGGAGACGCTCGTGGGTATTCGAACGCACGAACGGGCAATGGGCGATCAACGGCAAGTTCTTCGACCATGACCGGATCGACGCGAAGCCCCGGCAGGACGTGGCCGAGATCTGGCGCCTGGAGACGAAAGGCGGCTGGGCGCATCCGATCCACGTCCACCTCGACGATTTCCGCATCCTGTCCTACAACGGCAAGCCGCCGCCGCCCGAGTGGGCCGGCCGTAAGGACACGATCTCGCTGCTGCCTGGCGTAACGGCGGAGATCCTGGTCGAGTTCCGCGACTTCAACGGCAGATACATGATGCACTGCCATCATCACATGCACGAAGACCATGCGATGATGATCCGCTTCGACATCCAGCCGCCCAACCCATGACGCAGGGGAGCCGACATGAACGCCAAACGCATGCTGTTGAAAACGACGCTGGCCGGCGCCCTGCTACCCGTCGCCACCGCGGCACAGGCGCGCCCGGCGCGCAGCGGACAGGCCGCCAGCGCCTTTCCGAACGCGGCGCTGCAAACCCACCAGGGCAGAACGATCCATTTCTACGATGACGCGGTGCGTGGAAACAGGGTCGTCGTCTTCAACATGATGTACACCAGTTGCCTGAACATCTGTCCGCCGAATACGGCCAACCTGATGCAGGTGCAGCGCCTGCTGGGCGAGCGGATGGGGCGCGACGTGTTCTTCTACTCGCTGACGCTGCAGCCCGAGATCGACCGCCCGCCGGCCCTGCAGGCCTATGCCAGGCGCTATGGCCTCGCGCCCGGCTGGACCCTGCTGACCGGGCAGCGCCGGGATGTCGACGCCATCCGCCGTACGCTGGGATTCTTCGATCCCGATCCCGCGGTCGATGCGGATCTCGCCCAGCACACGGGCATGGTCCGCATCGGCAACCAGGCACTCGATCGCTGGTCGATGATGCCCTCGCTGCTGTCGCCGGCAAAGCTGGCCAGGTCGATCGCCGAGCTTGCCGGATAAGGCCGGCCGCGCACGCGGGACGGCCCCGCGTGCGCATTAGCGTTCGCGCACCAGCTTGAACTCGACGGCGCGCTTGTTATAGTCAGCCACGGATTGCCGCACATAGCGCGTCAGCGCATCGCCACTCAAGGCGAAGGGATACAGGCCGGCCTCGACGCGCATCCTGGCGAAGGCGGGCTGCGCCCCGATGCCGTCGAAGGCGGCGACCCAGCGCCGGTAGTCGGCCTCCGGCACGTCCTTGCCCATGTAGACGCCGCGGATCACCGGCCACACGGCGTCAAAACCCTGCTCGCGCGCGGTGGGAACATTGGCCAGCGCGCCGGGGAGGCGGTGCTCCGACAGCACCGCCAGCACCCGCACCTTGCCCGAGCCGGCATTCAGCAGGGCTTCCGAGGTGTCGCCCGAGATGGCCTGCACATGGCCCGCATCCATCGCCACGAACTGCTCGCCGCCTCCCTCCAATGCCACGAAGCGCATCTTTCTCGGGTCGAAGCCGGCCTGGCGCACCAGCAGCGCCATCTTCATCCAGTCCTGGCTGCCGATGGTGCCCGACATGCCGATCAGCACCCGCTTCGGATCGCGCCTGATCGCATCGATCAGCTCGCGCAGCGTGCGGTAGGGGGAGTTGGCGGGCACGGCGACCATGCCGTAGTCGGTGGCGAAGGCCGCGACCCAGCGCACGTCGTCGACGCTGGCCTTGCCGAATTTTCCGCGCGCGAGGTTCAGCACCGAGCCGCCGGAAAACGCGACCAGGGTGTCGGCTTCGGCGCGGCGCTGCGACACCAGGGTATGCCAGGCCACGGCGCCGACGCCGCCCGGCAGGTAGCGCAGCGTCAGGTCCGCCGCGGGAAAAGCGTGTTGCCGCGTCTTGCCAGGCAGGTCGTGCACGGCGTGCTGCGCCAGCTTGCAGGTCAGGTCCATGGCGCCGCCCGGCTTGGAGGGCACCAGGCATTGCGCCTCGTTGGCTTGCATGGCGGCGGCTTGCAGGCAGGCCAGCGCCAGCATCGGCATCAGGAAGGGACGCAGGAGGGATCGCGGGATGTTCACGGTGCCATGATAGCCCCTGCCCCGCTCCGGCGCACGGCGCACCCGAAGCGTGCGTTGTACGGCTGTTTTGAAAGCTGATTGAAAGCTCCGCGCGCATATAGTTCGCGCTGATAAGAGCAATACACATCCGTGATAACGCTGCGTTTTGTAGTACGCCCGCCTGTCCTCGCAAGGGGAAGGCGCCGTCCCTGAGGAGAAGACAATGTTGACCGCCCTGGCCTATTCCATGATCGTCGTGTTCATGTTCCTGATCATGACCAAGCGCCTGCCGGCCCTGGTCGCGCTGATCGTCGTCCCGATCGCCTTCGGGCTGATCGGCGGCTTCGGCGCGGAACTCGGACCGATGATGCTTACCGGGATCAAGAACCTGGCGCCGACCGGCGTCATGCTGATGTTCGCCATCCTGTACTTCGGCGTCATGATCGACGCCGGCCTGTTCGATCCCGTCGTGCGCCGCATCCTGGCACTGGTGAAGGGCGACCCGATGAAGATCGTGGTCGGCACGGCGGCACTGGCGATGTGCATCTCGCTCGACGGCGACGGCGCCACCACCTACATGATCACGGTCGCCGCCATGCTGCCGCTGTACCAGCGCCTCGGCATGAGCCGCCTGATCCTCGCCTGCGTCATCATGCTGGCGGGCGGCGTGTTCAACATCCTGCCCTGGGGCGGCCCGACGGCGCGCGCCGCCAGTGCGCTCGGCGTGGACGTGGGCGAGATCTTCGTGCCGATGATCCTGCCGATGGCCGTCACCGCGGGCTGGGTCCTGTTCGTCGCCTACGTGCTGGGCAAGCGCGAACGCAAGCGCCTCGGCGTGCTGGAGCTCGATGCGCCGCAGGCTGCCAACGACAGCGTCCTCAATCCGGCGCTGGTCGAGGTGGAAGCCGCCGGCCAGAAGGACGGCACCACCGGCCAGTGGATTGCGCAGGCCGGCGCCGCGGGCGCACCTGTCGCCGGCATGGCTGCAACTGGCGGCTTCGTCGAGCGCCGCGCATCGGCCCCGGCGCCGCATGTGGCGGGCAGCATTTCCACGGGCGGCGTTGACGCCGGCATCAGCGCATCGAAATCGGCAACCGCACGTCCGAAACTGATCTGGGTGAACTTCGCCCTGACCGTTCTGCTCCTGGGCTTGCTGATCAAGGGCGCCCTACCCCTGCCGGCCCTGTTCATGATCTTCTTCGCGGTCGCCATCATGATCAACTATCCGAAGCTGGAAGACCAGAAGGAGCGCATCGCGGAACACGCCGCCAACGTGGTGCCGGTGGTCTCGCTGATCTTCGCGGCAGGTATTTTCGTCGGCATCCTGCAGGGTACGAAGATGGTGGACGCGATCGCCACCAGCGTCATCGCCGCCGTGCCGGCCTGGATGGGCCCCTACATGGCGATCGTCACCGGCGTGCTGAGCATCCCGTTCACCTTCTTCATCTCGAACGACGCGTTTTACTTCGGCGTGGTGCCGATCCTGGCCAAGGCGGCCGCCGTCTATGGCATCAGCGCCGCCGAAATCGGCCGCGCCTCGATCATCGGCCAGCCGGTGCACCTGCTCAGCCCATTGGTGGCCTCGACCTATCTGCTGGTCGGCATGTCGAAGATCGAGTTCGGCGATCACCAGCGCTATACGCTGATCTGGTCGATCTCGGCCTCGCTGGTCATGCTGGTCGCGGCGCTCGTGTTCGGCGTGATTCCTTTCGTGGGCGGCTGAACACCGCATCGTCCCATTCCGGGTGCTCGCCGAGCTTCTCGACGAGATAATCGATGAATACCCGGACCTTCGGCGGCAGGAAGCGGTTCTCCAGCCAGACCGCATACAGCCGGCCGCCGAAGCTTCCTTCCACCAGCCACTCCGGCAGCAGCCGCACGGCCTCGCCGCGGCGGATATCCTCTCCCACCACATAGCTCGGCAACAAGGCGATGCCGCCGCCGCGCAGCATCGCCAGGCGCAGCGCCGGGCTGCTGTTGGCACACAGCGCGCTGGCCACGTTCACGCTTTGCTTGATCCCTTCCCGTTCGAACTGCCACTGCGCCGGCGCGCCCGAGGTGCCGAAGGTCAGGCAGCGATGCTTGCCCAGGTCTGCGATATCGGCCGGGGTGCCGTGCTGTTCCAGGTAGGCGGGCGAGGCGGCCAGCACGTAGCGGATCGGCGCGATCGGCCGCGCGACCGCGCTTTGCAGGTCGATACGCGCCGCCATGCGCAGGGCGACGTCGATGTTTTCTTCGACCAGGTCGACATACCGGTCGGTCATCGACAGCACGACGCGGATGTCCGGATAGCGCGCCATGAAGTCGGGCAGCAGGCCGGCAAGATAGGTGTTGCCGAAGGCGAGCGAGGCGCTCACGCGCAGCACACCGCTCGGCCCCGACTGCAGGCCGGCTGCCGTGGCCTCCAGCGCGCGCGCTTCTTCCAGCATGCGCTGCGCGTTCTGGTAGATGGCGGCGCCGGCTTCGGTGAGGCCGAGCTTGCGCGTGGAGCGATTCAGGAGCTTGGCGTGCAGCGTCTTTTCCAGGCGCGCCACCTGCTTGCTGATGTTGGCCTTGGTCGTACCCATCTGGCGCGCGGCCTCGGAAAAGGATCCAAGCTCGACGACCCGGACGAAGGCCCATATGTCGGTGAAGTCGCGTGGCTGCATCTCGCTCATCGTATCGCCCCTGGAAACAATCTGTCATCGATTTGGTGGATTGTATCCCACCAGTATCCGGCCTACTCTGGACAGACCAATTACCGGAGAAACCGATGACGACGACGATCAGGCTGTCCGCCCCCGTGGCCCTTGGCGCAGGAACGCTTGCGCTGCCCCTGCTGTTCATTGCGATGTGGAGTTCGGGCTATGTGATGGGCAAGCTCGCCGTGCCCTATGCCGCGCCGTTCACGCTGCTGACCCTGCGCTTCGGCCTGGGCGCCGCCCTGCTCCTGTTGATCGCCCTCGCTTCGCGCGCACCCTGGCCCGGCAGCTGGAAAGCGCTTGGGCACCTGGTCGTGGTCGGCCTGTTGATCCAGGCGCTGCAGTTCTCGGGACTGTACACGGCGTTGAAGCTGGGCGTGTCGGCCGGCGAATCGGCCCTGATCGTCGGCACCATGCCGGTGTTCACGGCACTGGGCGCGGCGCTGATGCTGGGCGAGCGCACGGGCATAAAGCAGTGGCTCGGCATGGCGGGCGGCATGCTGGGCGTGCTGCTGGTGGTGTGGCCCAAACTCGGGCTTGGGGGCGCGGGCGTCGGTGCCTATGCCGCGGCGATCGTTGCGCTGATCGGCATCACGCTCGGGACCCTGTACCAGAAAAAATACTGCGCCGCGATGGACCTGCGCACCGGCGGCTTCGTGCAGCTGTTCGTCGCGACGCTGGTCGCGCTGCCGCTCTCGCTCGGCCTCGAAGGTTTCGACGTGCGCTGGACGCCGACAATGGTGTTCGCATCCGGCTGGCTCTCGATCGTGAATTCGATCGGCGCCACCAGCCTGCTGTTCATCTTGATACGCAAAGGTGAGGCGAGCAAGGTCGCCAGCCTGTTCTACCTGATTCCGGGCGTGACGGCGCTGCTGGCCTTTGCGGTGCTGGGCGAAACCCTGAACGCGCTGTCGCTGGCGGGCTTCGCCGCCACCGCCGGCGCGGTCTGGTTCTGCACCAGGGCGCGCTAGTTCGCCGCGCCGCGCGCCTTCTTCTGCTCTTCCCGGTACTCGTGATAACGCTCGATCCGCACGGCGCGGCGCAGGATCTTCGACTGCGGATCGAGCGTGTAGTCCGCGCCTTCAAGCGCACCGGCCGGCAGCTCGACGCTGCCGCGTCCGTCCTGCATCGGCACCGTCACGATCCTGCTGCCGACCCGCACCTCGACCGGCATCGGGAACGGCGTGTTCTTTTCCGTCTTCCAGGCCAGCTGCAGGGTATTGCCGCTGCGGGTGGCCTGCAGCTCGGGCAGCGCGGCCTGGTACAGGTAGACCTGGAAGAACCAGTCCAGGTCGCGGCCGCTGGCGCGCTTGACGATGGCGATGTATTCCGGCGTGGTGCCGTAGCGCGGAGACAATGCGCCCGGACGCGGCGTGTCGGTGCCGTAGACGATCTCGCGCACCGAACGGAAGAAGGCCTCGTCGCCGACCAGGCCGCGCAGCGTGTGCAGGATCAGCGCGCCCTTGTTGTAGATGTCCTGGCCGGGGCCGCCGCGCTTGGTGTCGTACACGTCTTCTTCGGTCTTCGGCTTGCCCGACACGACCGGCGCCTTGTTCTCGATGCTCGAGCGCAGCGCCATCAGCGATGCATAGTATTCCTGGTTCCCGTGCAGGTGCTGCACGTAGAGCGGCTGCATGTAGGTGCCGAAGCCTTCGTGCAGCCACATGTCGTCCCAATTGGCATTGGTGAGCTGGTTGCCGAACCACTCATGGGCGAATTCGTGCTGCAGCAGCTCGTCGTAGCCGTAGGCCGTCTTGGCGTACTTGTTGCCATAGGCGTTGACGGTCTGGTGCTCCATGCCTTTATGCGGCGTCTCGACCACGCCCATCTTTTCGTCGCCGAAGGGATAGGGGCCGATCACGCTCTCGAAGAAGTCCAGCATCTGCGGGAATTCGGCGAACAGCTCCTTTGCGCCCTTCTCGCTCTGCGGCAGGTACCACAGGTGTAGCGGGATCGTGTTGCCGTAACGGCTGCGATAGCTGCCGGTCAGTTCCTTGTAGGGGCCGACGTTGACCGAGATGCCGTAGGTGCTCGGGTTCTTCGTGCGCCAATGATAGGTACGCCAGCCATCGCGTTCGTCCATGCCCATCGCGATGCCATTGCCCGCGACGACCAGCGGCGCCGGCACGCTGATGTGCTCGTCGACGACCTTCGCCTTGCCGGTCGGGTGATCGATGCAGGGCCAGAACAGGTCGCAGCCTTCGCCTTGCACGGCGCTGGCCACCCAGGGCTGGCCATCGGGCGTCTGCGACCAGACGAAGCCGCCGTCCCAAGGGGCTTTCTTCGCCACGTGCGGCCGGCCCTGGTAGCGCACCCGCACTGCCACCTGCTTGCCCGGCGCGAGGACGCGCGGCAGAGTGATCGTCAGCTTGCCGTCCGGATTGCGCCAGTCGGCGGCGCCCAGCTTTTCGCCATCGACCTCGATTGCTTCGATCGCGAAATTGCGGTCCAGGTCCAGTTCGATGCGCTGCAGCGGCGCGCGGGTGCCGAAAGTCAGCAGCACGTCGCCGCGGATGCGCTTGTCGGCCGGTTCGATGCGCAGCTTGAGGTCGGCCTTTTCGAATTCGAGCGCCTGCTGTTCAAGGCTGCGTTCGGCGCCGCTGCCTTCGGTGTAGGGCGTCAGCGCTGGCTGGCTGGCACAGGCCGCCAGCAGGAGGGAGAGGCTGACGGTGGCGATTCTTTTCATGGTGTGCGCGGCCGGTATGTTGTGGGATGATCCCGCAGAATTTAGCACAGGGGCAACAATTACGCAGTATTGACGGGCCCGCAAAACGGCTGCGTAGGCTGTACGGGATGTCCTACACCAACGACAGTGAACATCTTATATTCGCCACCTGGTTACCCATCCATGATGACTCTTCCTACCATAAGGAGATGATCATGAAACGACTTCAAGGTATTCTCATCGGTAGCATGACGGCACTCGCCCTGACAGCATGCAGCAACATGGGGATGGGCGGCAGCGACACGAGCGGCAGCTCGGCTGCGGGAGCGGCAACAGGCGGTTCCGCGACGAGCGGCACCATGGAAGGCAGGTCGGGTTCCACTGGCGATGCCCGGACCGGTTCCGGCAGCCCGGGCACCACGGGTGCGTCGGGCCAAGGGGCCGGGGCGACCTCGACGACGCCGCCGACGACCACGGGGACCTCCCCAACGGGACAGTAGCATGAGGTTTTGCTGAGGCCTGGTCGCCCGGTGGACACTGCCGGGCGGCGTAATCACGCCTTTTTCAATCACTCCTTCGCGAGCAAGCTTATGCCGCACCGCCGGCAAGCTTCTCCAGCAGCAGCACATCGCTCGATTCGATGCACTCGGGTACCTGCTCGGACAGCCTTTGCAGATGCGGCGCTGCCAGATGCCTGTCGAGATCGGCCCGGCTCCGCCACTCCTCGGTAAACACGAAGCGGCGTGGATTGGCGATGTCGCGGTTCACCTGATAGCTGATGCACCCTTCCTCGCGCAGCGTCGTCTCGACAACGCTCCGGAAAAGTGTTTCCAGTTTCTCTTCAAAGCCGGGTTTGGCAACGAAAATAGCGACAACGGGCAAGGTCATAATGGTGGTCCCTTCAAGTGAGCACCCAACAAGATTATCACAGCGGTCAGCACGGATCGAACGGGACAGCCCGCAAAATGCCGGGCCCGCCAGCACGTTTCCCGCCTTCCTTCTATACTGGCCGCCCGCCGCGGCGCAGACCGCGGCTGACCTTCACGTTCCGAATACGAAAGATTTATGTCAGCCTTATTTACACCGTTCACACTGAAAGACGTCACCCTGCGCAACCGCATCGCGGTGCCGCCGATGTGCCAGTACACCGCCAACGATGGTTTCGTCAACGAATGGCACCAGACGCATTACGCCGGCATGGCCCGCGGCGGCGCCGGCCTGGTGATCGTGGAAGCGACCGCGGTCTCGCCGGAAGGCCGTATCACCCCTGGCTGCGCCGGCCTGTGGAATGATGCACAAGTCGAGGGCATGGCCCACATCGCCACCCGGATCAAGGCCGCCGGCGCCGTCGCCGGCATCCAGATCGGCCACGCCGGCCGCAAGGCCAGCGCCAACCGTCCCTGGGAAGGCGACGACCACATTCCATCGGAAGATGCCTACGGTTGGGACACCATCGCACCGTCGGCGATCGCCTTCGGCAAGAACCTGCCGAAAGTGCCGAAGGAAATGACCCTCGATGACATCGCGCGCGTCAAGGCCGATTTCGTCGACGCCGCCCGTCGTGCACGCGATGCCGGCTTCGAATGGCTCGAACTGCACTTTGCGCACGGTTACCTGGGCCAGAGCTTCTTTTCGCCGCACTCGAACAAGCGCACCGACCAGTACGGCGGCGATTTCACCGGCCGCAGCCGATTCCTGCTCGAGACCCTGGAAGCCGTGCGCGCAGTCTGGCCGGCGAACCTGCCGCTGACCGCGCGCCTCGGCGTCATCGAATACGACGGCAAGGACGAAGAGACCCTGAACGAGTCGATCGAACTGATTCGCATGATGCGCCAGCGCGGCCTCGACATGCTGAGCGTCAGCGTCAACTTCACCATTCCGGACGTGAATATTCCCTGGGGGCCGGCCTTCCTGGGTCCGGTGGCGAAGCGCGTGCGTGAACAGGCCGGCATTCCGGTCGCGTCGGCCTGGGGCTTCGACGGCCCGAACCTGGCGGAACGCGCCGTGGCCGAGGGACAGCTGGACCTGGTCATGGTAGGCCGCGCCCACCTGGCCAATCCGCACTACCCGCTGCAGGCAGCCACGGAGCTGGGCGTGGAGCGTCCGACCTGGGTGCTGCCGGCCTCGTACGCGCACTGGCTCGAGCGTTACAGCATGCAGAAGTAAGACCCGTGTCGGCCGGGAGGGATCACGATCCCGCCTGGCCGACACATCAGCGTAAAAAATGACGCATCTTTAATTTTGAAAGAACATCACATGGATTTGCTCGACAAACTGAAATGGCGCTATGCCACCAAGGCAATGGACCCGACGCGCAAGCTGCCGCAGGATAAGCTCGACCGCATCATCGAAGCCGCGCGCCTGGCGCCGACCTCGTCCGGCCTGCAGCCCTATGAAATCCTGATCGTGAACAATCCGGCGCTGCGCGCCCAGATCCGCAAGGTCGCCTGGAACCAGGCGCAGGTGGTCGACGCCTCGCACCTGCTGGTGTTCGCCGCCTGGGACGACTACACGCCCGAGCGCATCAACCACATGTTCGACCTCACCAACGAGGTGCGCGGTTTCCGCAACGAAGGCTGGGAAGCCTACCGCCAGCAACTGCTGTCGACCTACCCGGGCCGCGGCGCGCAGCTGAACTTCGAGCACGCTGCGCGCCAGGCCTACATCGGCTTCGGTGCGGCGATCATCGCGGCCGCCTTCGAGGAAGTCGATTGCACGCCGATGGAAGGCTTCGATCCGGCCGCCGTCGACCGCATCCTGAACCTGGGCGAGCGCGGCCTGCGCAGCGCGGTCATGCTGCCGCTGGGCTACCGCAAGGCCGAGCAGGATTGGCTGGTCGACCTGCCGAAGGTGCGCCGCCCGCTCGGGCAGTTCGTGAGCGAGATCGACTGATTGTAGTTCTGCCATAAGCGCTGGCCGGGATCGGCGGTGCGCACGCGCCGCGCCATGATCTCCGGCCGCATCCCGAGCACCAGCTCGAACCTGGTTCCGTCGACAAGCGTACGCCGGCGCCCGTCGCGGTACACTAGCGCTCGCATCCCAAGCACAACGCGACCACACCGGACAGGATCGATCTTGAACGACTTCATCGGCATCTACGACAACGCCCTCACGCCCCAGCAATGCGACGCCATCGCCGCGCGCTTCGACGCCAGCGACAAAGTCGTGCGCGGGCGTACCGGCAACGGCGTCGACACCAGCAAGAAGGACAGCTGGGACTTGACCATCGGCCCGCACAAGGAATGGCACGACGTCGGCAACCTCATGATGTCGGCCGTGGCGCAGCACCTGGCCGCCTACATCGACCAGTACCGCGCCCTGGTGCTGGGCGCGCTGGCGCCGATGGTGGCGCATCCGACAACCGGCGAGCCGGTGGCGCTGTCGCTGGATAACTTCGACGAATGCGGCCGGCCGCACCTGCCCGCCCTGCTGCAGTCGATGTACCGCTGCGGTGCGATCAACCTGCAGAAGTATTTGAAGGGGACGGGGGGCTACCACCACTGGCATTCGGAGATCTATCCGCAAAATGCCTCGTGCGAGACGCTGCACCGGGTGCTGCTGTTCCAGTTCTATTTGAACGACGTAGCCGAGGGTGGCGAGACCGAGTTCCTGTACCAGGGCCGCAAGGTGGAGGCGCGCAAGGGTCGCCTGATCATCGCGCCGGCCGGGTTCACGCATACGCACAAGGGGCATGTGCCGGTCAGTGGCGACAAGCTCATCGCCACCTCGTGGATTTTGTTCCGGCGCGCCGAAGAGTTGTTCGGCAAGGCGGGCTGAGGGACGGTTCGCACTGATCTGCCGCTTGGTGGGCACGGGGCGCCCACCCTACAGAAGGCGCGGACGGCGGCAGATGTAGGGTGGGCGCCCCGTGCCCACGCAGTACAGCCCAAAAGCACCACAAAAAAAGCGGCGCCTCGGCGCCGCTTCTTCGTCCAACACCTGAATTCAGGAGTTGTTCACCACCAGCCGCGTCCCGCCCGCCGCGCCGAAGCGCGTGCGGATCGAGGCTGCGATACCCTTCGCATCCAGGCCGACGGATGCCAGCAGCGCCGCCGGATCGCCCTGGTCGATGAACTTGTCCGGCAGGCCCAGGATCAGCAGCGGCTTGACGATACCGGCAGCAGCCATCGCCTCGGCCACAGCGGAACCGGCACCGCCCATGGTCGCGCCCTCTTCCACCGTCACCAGCACGTCGTGATCAAGAGCGAGCTGCTTGACCAGCTCGACGTCGAGCGGCTTCACGAAGCGCATGTTGGCGACCGTCGCGTTCAATTCGTTGGCCGCACCGACACTCGGCGCCACCATCGAACCGAAGGCCAGGATGGCGATCTTCTCGCCCTTCCTCTTGATTTCGCCCTTGCCGATCTCGATGGAAGTCAGCTCCTGCGCAATCGCCGCGCCGACGCCGGCGCCGCGCGGATAGCGCACCGCGGCCGGACCCGGATAGTGGTAAGCGGTGGTCAGCATCTGCCGGCACTCGTTCTCGTCCGACGGCGCCATCACGACCATGTTCGGGATGCAGCGCAAATACGGCAGGTCGTAGTTGCCGGCGTGGGTCGCGCCATCGGCGCCGACCAGGCCGGCCCTGTCGAGCGCGAAGGTCACGTCCAGGTTCTGCAGGGCCACGTCGTGGATCAGCTGGTCGTAGGCGCGCTGCAGGAAGGTCGAGTAGATCGCGACCACCGGCTTCAGGCCTTCGGTGGCAAGACCGGCGCCGAAGGTCACCGAGTGCTGCTCGGCGATGCCGACGTCGAAATAGCGCTCCGGGTATTGCGCGTGGAAGCGCACCATGCCCGAACCCTCGCGCATCGCCGGCGTGATGCCGACCAGGCGCGCATCGACTGCCGCCATGTCGCACAGCCAGTTGCCGAAGACTTCGGTGTAGGTGATTTTAGAAGGCGCGGTGGCCGGCTTGATGCCCTCGGTCGGATTGAACTTGCCGGTGCCGTGGTACAGGATAGGCTCGGCCTCGGCCAGCTTGTAGCCCTGCCCCTTCTTGGTCACCACGTGCAGGAACTGCGGGCCCTTGAGCTTCTTGATGTTTTCCAGGGTCGGGATCAGCGAGTCGAGGTCGTGGCCGTCGATCGGGCCGATGTAATTGAAGCCGAATTCCTCGAACATCGTGGCCGGGACCACCATGCCCTTCGCGTGCTCTTCCAGCTTGCGCGCCAGGCCCAGCACCGGGGCCGGCAGCACGGTCTTGCCGACGCTCTTGGCGGCGGCGTAGAACTGGCCGGACATCAAACGCGCCAGGTAGCGGTTCAGCGCGCCCACCGGCGGCGAGATCGACATGTCGTTGTCGTTCAGGACCACCAGCAGGTTGCAGTCTTCCTCGACGCCGGCATTGTTCAGGGCTTCGAAGGCCATACCGGCCGTCATCGAGCCGTCGCCGATCACGGCGATCGCGTGGCGGTGCTCGCCCTTGATCTTCGCGGCCGCGGCCATGCCGAGTGCCGCCGAGATCGAGGTCGACGAGTGGGCGGTGCCGAAGGTGTCGTATTCGCTTTCGTCGCGCTTCGGGAAGCCCGACAGGCCGTGCAGCTGGCGCAGCGTGTTCATGCGCTCGCGGCGGCCGGTCAGGATTTTATGGGAATAGGTCTGGTGGCCGACGTCCCAGACGATGCGGTCGTGCGGGGTCTCGAAGACATAGTGCAGCGCGATGGTCAGTTCCACCGTGCCCAGGTTCGAGGACAGGTGGCCGCCGGTTTTCGAGACCGAGTCGAGCAGGAACTGGCGCAGCTCGTTGGCGAGCGGGGTCAGTTGCGTGCGCGGCAGCTGGCGCAGGTCCGACGGGTCGTTGATGGTTTCTAGCAGTTTCATTTAGGCCTTCCGCTGCACGATCAGGTCCGCGAGTTCGCGCAGCCGCAGTGCTTGTTCTCCAAATGGCGCCAGCGCATGGTGTGCGTCGCGCCGCAATTGCTCCGCCAATGCCTTCGATTCCTCGAGGCCGAGGATCGACACATAGGTCGGCTTGTTGTCGGCCGCATCCTTGCCGGCGGTTTTACCCAGCGTGGCCGAATCGGCCGTCGCGTCGAGGATGTCGTCCACGACCTGGAAGGCCAGGCCGACCGCCTGCGAATACGCGCCCAGCGCCTCGCGTTCGGTCTCGCTCAAGTCCTTGCCGCACAGGGCGCCCAACAGCACCGAGGCGCGCAGCAGCGCACCGGTTTTCAATTGATGCATGCGCTCGAGCTGTTCGCGCGTCAGGGACAGGCCGACGCTGTCGAGGTCGATCGCCTGGCCGCCGCACATGCCGCTCGAACCGGCCGCTTGCGCCAGCAGGCGCAGCATGCCATTCAAACGCGCCGGGGGCAGCGACTCGGTCGAGGCCAGCACCTCGAAAGCCTGGGCCTGCAGCGCATCGCCGACCAGTAGCGCGGTTGCCTCGTCATAGGCGATGTGCACCGTCGGCTTGCCGCGGCGCAGTTCGTCGTCGTCCATGCAGGGCATGTCGTCGTGCACCAGCGAATAGGCGTGGATCATCTCCAGCGCGCAGGCGGCACGCGCCAGCGCGGCGGGATCGGCGTCGAACAGCGCGCCACTGGCGTACACCAGCAGCGGACGCACGCGCTTGCCGCCGCCGAGGACGGTGTAGCGCATCGCCTCGTGCAGCTTGGTCGGGACCAGGTGCGCGGCCGGGAGGAAATCCGACAGGGCATCCTCGACCTGGGCTTGCACGCCCGCCATCCATTGGCTGAAGGCGAGTTCCATCATTGCTCGCCGGCGCCGTCGGCGCTGAAGGGTTTGAGCATGTCGCCCTCGAGTACCTTGACCTGGGCTTCGACCTTTTCCAGCTGGGCCGCGCAATACTTCACCAGCTCGGAGCCGCGCGCATAGGCTGCGACCGAGGCTTCCAGCGGCAACTGGCCGCCTTCCATCTGGCTGACGAGCTGGGCCAGCTCGGCCATTGCTTCTTCAAAGGAGGCTGGGGCGGTCGTCGCTCCCGCGTTTGCATTGATTGCCATAATGTCTTCTTGTTGGGGCCGGCGATCCCGGCATGCGCATCGGGTGCGCCGCACGGGAGTTGAATCGCGTATTTTAAAACAATACACACCCTAGAGGTGGTCCGGCGCGATTGCCGAGTTCTCGTCTAGAGGGCTTCGTCGGACGCGCCACCGCCTTCACATCATGAAAACCATGCCATTTCGGCACCATCTGTGCCATTGCGCACCACAATCCCGCGACGGACCTCATCTGTAGAAGACGGCTGGGCTTGTTACCAGCTATAATCTCCGGTTCTGTCCGAAATACCGTATTTCCTCAGCATAAATACTGGTCTTTGGATTCTTTCTCTTCTTTGGCGGTGATTTTATAAGGGGGGTTGGGATGTCCGATCTGGCTACCCACGCCAAGCTGGCGCGCTCCTGCGCTCAGCTTCCGGTAAATGTATATTTTGACAATGATCTGCTACAGCGCGAGATCCAGCAGCTGTTCCAGAAGGGCCCGCGCTACGTCGGCCATGAGCTGATGGTGCCGGAACTCGGCGATTTCGCGACCCTGCCTGCCGAGAACGAAGGCCGCATGCTGGTGCGCAACGCCAACGGCATCGAGGTGCTGTCCAACGTCTGCCGCCATCGCCAGGCGCTGATGTTCAATGGCCGCGGCAACGCCAACACCATCGTCTGCCCGCTGCACCGCTGGACCTACGACCTGAAGGGCGAACTGATCGGTGCTCCGCACTTTGCGGAAACGCCCTGCCTGAACCTGTCCAAGTCAACGCTGCAAAGCTGGAACGGCCTGCTGTTCGAGCAGAACGGCTACGACGTGATGGACAAGCTCAAGCACATGTCGGTCTCGAAGGACCTCGATTTCTCGGGCTACCTGTTCGACCACGTCGAGATCCACGACGTCGACTACAACTGGAAGACCTTCATCGAGGTCTACCTGGAGGACTACCACGTCGAGCCCTTCCACCCGGGCCTGGGCAATTTCGTTTCCTGCGACGACCTGAAGTGGGAATTCGGCCGCGACTTCAGCGTGCAGACCGTGGGCGTGAACCGCGGCCTGCAGAAGGCCGGCTCGCCGACCTATAAGAAGTGGCAGGAAGCAGTCCTGAAGTTCAACGGCGGCAAGGAGCCCAAGCAAGGCGCGATCTGGCTGACCCTGTACCCGAACATCATGGTCGAGTGGTACCCGAACGTGCTGGTCGTGTCGACCCTGTGGCCGCTGGGCCCGCAGAAGACGCGTAACGTGGTCGAGTTCTACTATCCTGAAGAGATCGCCCTGTTCGAGCGCGAGCTGGTCGAGGCCGAGCGCGCCGCCTACATGGAAACCTGCATCGAGGACGACGAGATCGCCCAGCGCATGGATGCGGGCCGCAAGATCCTGGTGGAGCGCGGCGTCAACGAAGTCGGCCCCTACCAGTCGCCGATGGAAGACGGCATGCAGCACTTCCATGAGTGGTACCGCAGCAAGATCGAGTTGTAATACCTGCTGGCCGGCGCACGCGACCGTGCGCCGGCCCTCCTCTCCTGGCAAGCCCATGCCAAGCGCAAGTGCGCCGTCTGCTGTATCGTCTACCTGATTTCGTCTTCACAGGACCGTAATGCCTTCTCTCTGGATGCTGTTCGCCAGCTTCGCATTTGCCGCCATGGGCGCCGGCGTCAAGCTCGCTTCCGAGTTCTACACCACCTCCGAACTCCTCTTCTACCGCGGCCTGATCGGCTCCGTCATCCTGTTCGCCATCGTGCGCCACCAGGGCCACAGCTTCCGCACTCCCTTCCCGAAAGAGCATCTGTTTCGCAGCGCGGTCGGCGTGACTTCGCTCTGGCTCTGGTTCTTCGCGATCTCGAAGCTGCCGCTGGCCACCGCCATGACCCTGAACTACATGGCGCCGATCTGGATCGCGGCCGGCTTGTTCCTGGCCGGCTGGTGGTCGAAGACGAATACCGTCGAATGGCCGCTGATCGTCGCGGTGGGCGCCAGTTTCTTCGGCGTGACGCTCGTGCTGCAGCCCGCGATCGAATCGCACCAGTGGCTGGGCGGCCTGGCCGGCGTGTGCTCCTCGGTGATCTCGGCGATGGCCTATATGCAGGTGCGCAAATTGGGCCAGATGGGCGAGCCGGAATACCGGGTCGTCTTCTACTTCTCGCTCACGACCACGCTGGCGGGCCTGGGCGGCGTGCTGGCCGGCGACGGCGCCCCGACCGGCTTCCCTTTCCACGGCCATACTGTAGGCGGCGCCGTGCTGCTGCTCGGGATCGGCGCGGCCGCCCTGATGGCGCAGATGGCCATGACGCGCGCCTACCGCGTCGGCAAGGTGCTGGTAGTGGCAAACCTGCAGTACACCGGCATCGTGTTCTCCAGCCTGTGGGGCCTGGCCCTGTGGGGCGACCGCTTCGACTGGCACGTGTGGCTGGGGATCGGCGTGATTCTCGCCTCCGGCATCGCCGCGACGTTCTACAATACGAAGAGCACGCCGAAAGGCGCCGCCATCAAGAAGACCGATCCGATCGCCAGCGAACTGTGAGGAGCCCAGCATCATGTTCACGACCCTGATTTCCGCGACCGACCTGGCTGCACATATCTCCGATCCCAACTGGGTCGTCGTCGACTGCCGCCACGACCTGATGAACCTGTCCGCCGGCCGCGAAGCCTACAACGCCGGCCACCTGCCGGGCGCCGTGTTCGCGGACATGGAGACCGAGCTGTCGGGAGCGAAGCGCGATGAGGACGGCGTATTCCGCGGCCGCCATCCGCTGCCTTCCAAGGACGCGCTGGTCGAGACCCTGCGCCGCTGGGGCATCGACGACGATACGCAAGTCATCGCCTACGATGCCCACGGCGGCATGTACGCGGCGAGATTATGGTGGCTGCTGCGCTGGATCGGCCACGAGCCCTCGGCCGTGCTCGACGGCGGCCTGCCGGCCTGGCAGGCGCTGGGCCAGCCGGTGGTCACCGAGGTTCCGGTGAAGCCACTTGGTGCGATCACCCTGCAGGCGCCTTTCGTGCCGACCGTGACGGTGGCCGAGGTGCTGGAGAACATCGAAAGCGAACGCCGCACCGTGGTCGACGCGCGCGCGGCGGACCGCTTCCGCGGCGAGAACGAGACCATCGATCCGGTGGGCGGCCACATCCCCGGCGCGAAGAACCGCTTCTTCAAGGACAATCTGCACAACGACGGGCGCTTCAAGGCGCCGGAGCAGCTGCGCGAGGAGTTCGCTTCCGTGATCGATGATCCCGCAAACGCGATCATGCAATGCGGCTCGGGCGTGACGGCCTGCCACAACCTGCTGGCGCTGGAAGTGGCTGGCATGCCGGGCGCGGCCCTGTATCCGGGTTCATGGAGCGAGTGGACTGCGGACCCGGCACGGCCGGTGGCGAAAGGCGCCTGAGGCGGAAGAGGAATCATGGAACGCAATACCAAGCAGCGCACGGCCATCCAGCACTGCATCGCCGACGCCGGACGCCCGCTCTCCCCGCAGGAAATCCTGGAACACGCGCAAGGCGTGGTGCCGGGCATCGGCATGGCCACCATCTACCGCAACATCAAGGCCATGCTGGAAGCGGGCGACATCACGACCGTCTCGCTGCCGGGCGGCGGCGACCGCTACGAAGTGGCCGGCCACGGGCATCACCATCACTTTCACTGCCGCAGCTGCGACCGGGTGTATGAGGTGCATGCCTGCCCCGGAGACATGCAGAAGCTGACGCCCGAGGGCTTCGTCCTCGAATCGCACGAGCTGACCCTCTATGGGGTGTGCAGTCACTGCCGCTGAAGTTTAATTCGTTTGGCAAGATTCCTGGCTTGGCACGTCGGCCGCGATGAAAACGTGTGGAAAGCAACAATGAGAAGCATTTTACGTATCTGTTCAAGACCAGGGCTGGTAGCTATGTTGGCGCTGTCCCTTGCAGCCTGTTCGACACCAAAGGTTCAGCCAACGAAAGCGGGTGGGCGCTATTACCTCAACGATGGTCCACCAAAAGGCATCACGCAGGCGCAGATCGATGCAGTCAAGGAGCCAGTACCCAGGGCAGAGCGGCTTGTCTCCGGTACGCTCAAGCCTTATGTTGCTATGGGAAATAGCTACCGGCCGATGAACAAGTTAATGCCCTACCAGGCGCGTGGCATGGCAAGCTGGTACGGAACCCGTTACCACGGGGCGCCGACGGCAAGTGGTGAACTCTATGACGTGATGAAGCTCACGGCTGCGCATCCGATCCTTCCCATCCCCTCTTATGTCAGGGTGACCAACGTCGAGAACGGTCGAACCCTCATCGTTCGCGTGAACGACCGCGGCCCGTTCCTCTCTGACAGGATCATTGATCTATCGTACGCGGCCGCAGCCAAGCTCGGCTATGCGGCGAAAGGCAGTGCGTTGGTGGAGATCCAAGTCGTCCTGCCATAAAGGCCCTTGCGCCTTTGAGACACGCCCCGCCTGGGGCGTGAGTGTCACAACGCGCGGGTGTCAACCGTCTTCAGCTGGGATAGGGCACTCCTGCCCGTCGCAACGTGAAAGGATTGAACACCATGAATCGCGCAAACTGGTTTGCCGTCTCCCCCGAGGGCGCAAAGGCAATCGGCGTCCTGCATCACTATGTCGTCAACGACACGAAGCTGCCCAGCACGCTCATTCACCTTGTCTTCCTGCGTGTATCGCAGATCAACGGATGCGCGCATTGCATCGACATCCACACCCGCGACCTGATCAAGGAGGGGGTATCGGTCGACAAGGCCGTGCTGGTTCCGGTCTGGCACGAAGCCGCGCATCTGTTCACCGAGCAGGAGCGTGCCGCGCTGGCATGGTCGGAGGAAGTCACACGCGTGAGCGAAACGCACGCATCCGACGACGCCTACGCGGCCGCGCTGGCCGTGTTCGGCGAGAAGGACCTGGTGGACTTGACCTTGACCATTGCGGCCATGAACGCGATCAACCGGCTCGGTGTCAGCTTCCGCTTGAAGCCTCGCGCAAGGAGCTGAAAGCCAGTTTGGGCGTGATTTCATGTCTGCCGTGGTTGTTGGCGCACGCTACGATAGGTCTGCTGTCGGGCCCAGGAGCGGACATCCATAACCGTGAGATTTAGCTTAGGCCATGGATTTCCGCTGCTGTGCTGATCTACTCGGATGTTACATGGTCCACTTCAACATTAAGCTTGGCGAATGTCGGGAGTAGTTCTGACCGTTGACCTTGTAGCGATGCATTTCAGCGCGCAAGCCCAACTGCCAAGCACCTTTGTCATCAAGCTCCCACAACAGCTCAGGTCTCAGGAAGACTTCGGTACCGTTGGCGCCAGTACCGTTGACGAGCGACAGCAAATTGAAGTGAAACTTCTGACTGCCAACGGGGAGCGCGCTCGACATCAAGACGGAGCGCCAAAGCCACTTGCCATGATAGAAATTCGTGTTCCGGCGCAGTATGCCTGATTCAAAGTAAGCGAAGCCCGGTACCTTGAAGTTGAACGAGACACCATGGTTATAGGAACGGAAGTCAGCATAGCTAGCGCGCTCATAGCGGGCAATCAGCGAAATATCGCTGATTGGTCCGAAGGATAAGTCGCGACCACTTAATTTTCCAAGACTTAAACGTGGATTGAAAACCATCAGCTGCTGAAAACTGCTGTTCCCGGCGAACGAACCAGCGCCGGCCCCACCAACATTCTTGCCGTGGAATACTTCAGCGTCGACGTAGACGTCGCCGTACTTGAAACCGCCGAAATATTCGAACTGGTAGGTGGACAGGTGTTCGTTGTCAGTACCGGTGCCCAGCACCGGGTCGGCCTTGGCGTCCTTGGTATAAAGCGCACTGACGCTGGCCACCTGGAAGTCGGCTGCCGCGACCGTTCCTGCTCCGCCCAGCAGGCAGGCGGCGATTGCGGCGCACGCCGCATAACGCATCGTACTCATATTGTCTCCATTTTGGCTCGGCCTGTCGGCCGGCCTGTGTTGTGATGTCGATGGCCCGGGCTGCGATACAGTCCCGGGCAAAAACGATTACGCCGGCACAGCTTCCTGCACACCCCGGTCAAGCAAGGGATTCTCGCTCTGAGGCAGGTGAAGGGCAGCGTCGGCTGGAGCCGGGTCGCGCAACTGTTTATGCACGGTGCCGTCCTGCATCACCATGGCAATACGAGACGGCTCCGTCAGGATGCTCAGGTCCTGCAGGGGATCGCCATCGACCATCACTAGGTCAGCGAGGTAGCCGGGCTTGATCTGGCCGAGTTCATGGCCGCGCATCATGATCTCGCCGCCCAGCCGCGTTGCGGAAACCAGCGCTTCGGTCGGGGTCATGCCGATGTAGTCGACGAAATACTGCAGGTCGTTGGCATTGGTCCCGTGCGGCATCCAAGCGAATCCGTAGTCGCCGCCGGGCAGCACGCGAATGCCGCGCCTGTGCATCTTGCTCAGAGATTCGGAGGCGGCTTCCAGCTCCCGCTTGTAGCCCATCTTCTCGGCGACGGCAGGCGTGATGCCATATTCGGAGGCGTGGAAACTGGTCCGTACCAGCCAGCCGATGCCCGGGGCAACGAAGTGCTTGTCTTTATTGGCCTCCAACATGTCGAGCGCTTCTTCATCGGCGAAACTGGCATGGAACACCATTTCGATGCCATGGCGTACGCACTGCTTGACCGATTCGCTCGAGCGCGCGTGTGCTGCAACCCGTTTGCCGTAACGCCGAGCCTCGGTCGTGAGCATCGCGATTTCTTCCTCGGAGATGGGAGAAAGTTCTGCGGGAATACCGGCAATGTATTCACCCGACAGATTGATCTTCAAATGGTCGACGCCATATTTGCAGAACATGCGCACGGCCTTGCGCACCTCCTCCGGCCCGCTGACGATGTGCCCGAAGCTGAGCTCCTGGAACGGCAGGTGAGGCAGTGAGTTGTCGCCCAGCCCGCCGAGGGTCGTGATTTCCTGGCTGCCGGCCAGGTAGCGCGGGCCGACGCATTGTCCGGCGCTGATGGCATTACGCAGTACCACATCCAGGCGTGCCTTGGCGGCGGCGGCGCCGATGGCCGACGTCCATCCCATGTCGAGGTAACGCTTGGCGACTTCGACGCACCAGAGAATGTGCTCTTCGGGCGGCATCATCTGGATGGCAGCAAGCGTCGGCTGGTCATTCCAGGAAAAGTGTGTATGGGCTTCGGTCATGCCCGGCATCAGGAATTTTCCCTTGCCGTCGATAATCTGGTCCGCTTGTCCGCTGGTCTTGTTTGGAAAGCGTGCGACTTCGACGATGCGGTTTCCTTCTACGAGGACTTCGCCCTTGAATACCGCGCCACCGCTGCCATCGAAAATCGCAACGTTGGTGATTGCTGTCTTTTTCATGTCTGTCTCCTCGATTCCTCGAATGGCCCTAGTTGGCCGGACGTAAAAACTGATTCAGCTCCTGTGTGCATTCCATCGGCCGCTCAAAGGTGGTCCAGTGGCCGCAACCCGCGAGCACGGCTACCCGACTTCCAGCGATGCGCGCGGCCATGGCTTCGACGGCGGCTACCGGTGCAACCCCATCCTGATCTCCGGTGACGAGCAGCGTGGGCACTGCAATTTCCTCGACTGCAGCAGCCTGCGCACGGGCCAGTGCAATGCAGCTTTGCCCATACCCTTCCGGCGTCTGGCGCATCACGCTTTCACGTACCAGGGCCAGCACGGCAGGCTGGGTTTCCTTCGTTTCGCGCGAGGTGGCGCCGGCCACGATGGCATCGGCGATCTCCTGCATTGCGGCGCTGCCGCCAGTGGCAGCCTTGTCGGCGCGGGCCAGGATGCCGGGACGCCCCGCATTCGGGGGGCACAGGAGTGGCCCGAACAAGGCAAGCGACTTCACCAGCGACGGCTTACGGGTCGCGATGTGCTGGCAGACGATGGTGCCCATCGAATGGCCGAGGAAGACGGCTTCGCTCACATCCAGGTGGCGACACACGGTTTCCACTGCATCCACCATGTCCTTGATGCTGAGTTCCGCTGTGTAGCGAACGGAACGGCCGGAGCCCGGCAAATCGATGCGGATGATCCTGTGGCCCTGCAGGGCCGGCATCAGCGGCGTCCAGGTGTTGCTGGTGCCGCCCAAGCCGTGAACGCAGACGACGGCTGGACCTTCGCCTTCGACTTCGACGGCCAATCCTTCAATGAAGTGAGTACTCATGGCCGCTCCTTACGCGAACTTGTTTTCGATCGTGCCGATGCCGTCGATCTTGATCTTGACCACGTCCCCGGCGCCCAGGAAGCGCGGGGGCTTCATGCCAAGGCCAACGCCAGCCGGCGTGCCGGTCGCGATCACGTCGCCCGGGTAGAGGGTGATGCCGCGCGAGATGGTTTCGATCAGGGTCGGGATATCGAAGATCAGGTTTTCGGTCGGTCCGTCCTGGCGCAGCTCGCCGTTGACCCAGCAGCGTACGCGGGTGCGGGTACCGTCAAGCTGGTCGGCGGTGACGATCCACGGTCCCATCGGGCAGAAGGTGTCGAAGGATTTGCCCATGTCCCACTGCTGGTGGCGCATCTGGACGTCACGTGCGGTGATGTCGTTGACCACGGTATAGCCGAACACATGTTCCATTGCGCTGTCGCGGCTGATGTTCTTTCCGCCCTTGCCGATAACGACCGCCAGTTCGGCTTCATAGTCGATCTGCTCGGAGATCGCCGCGCCCGGCAGGCTGATGTCGTCGTAGGGGCCGACGACGCATTCCGGCACTTTGGTGAAGACGATCGGCCAGGATTCCGGGTTAGCGTCGTTGTCCTTGAACACCGAGGTCTGCAATTCCTTGGCGTGGGCATGGTAGTTGCGCCCGACGCACCAGAGATTACGGCGCGGCCGAGGCAACGGCGCTTCGAGCCGGACCGAGGCCAGCGGGAGTGCCGGACCCGCAGCCGCCGGCAGCGCTTCGCCTTTTTCCAGCAATTCGATCACGGCCAGGGCGCCGGTAACAGCCACGCTCTGCGGCAGGTTCAGCGGAGTGACCGACTGTTGATCATCACTGACGAGCCCGACAAAACGGCGACCGTCCAATTGGTATGTTGCGATTTGCATCTTTTCCTCCGAAGGGTGTTCTGCTCCGCCTCATGCGCAGCAGGGGACCGGGGAAAGTGTAGGAAGGGTGAGGAAAGAGCGCTTATCGCCGAATGAGCAGGCTTATCACTGTGTTCGGAGGCTTATCAATGCGTCTGATATATTTTCAATGAATGCCCGTCATTACCATCGGCACGACTAAAATCGAGCTACAAAATGACCGGAAAGACCGGCAAGGAGACATTCAATGGCAGAGGCATACGCATTCCGCGAAGGAGCGTTCGGCCAAGCAATTGTGCTGGAGGCCAGCAGCGATCTGGTCGCGCACTCGCATTCCGAATCGCAGATCGTTTTCTGGCTGGGCGGCGCCAAAGCAAAAGCGACCGTCGGGACCGAAACCGTACAGTACGACGAGAACACCGGCCTGGGCACGAACGCCAACGAATCGCATGACATGGTGTTGCTGGACGATAGCGGCCCGGCCGTCTTTCTGGTGTTCATGATCTCGCGAACATGGTTAAACGAGCGCCGCCGGGCAACCGGCAGGCCCTTTGTTTTCCCATCGTCCCGAATCCCGATCGACGCCGCCTTGCGGCAGGCATGCTGGCAGGTGCTCGACCTGATATTTTCGGGAAATGAAACGCAGAAAACGCTCGACGAACTGGTGGAACAACTCATCATTGCTGCCATCGACGCGGTCATTGCCGCACAGGCGGCCGATGCTAAGCGTCTTCTTCCTCCTCTGCTGGATCATCGCCTGCGGGCCGCAGTTGGGCTCATGCGCACGCACGTCAGCGAAAAATTCGCAATTGACGAAATCGCGGCGCGCGTCGGCCTGTCGCGGGCGCATCTCTTCACGCTATTTCGCGACCAGCTCAATACGACGCCGCAGGTATTCTGGAGTGCGGTCAGAGTGGAAGAAGCCATGCGCCGCCTCATTTGCGAACGCGAATCACTGACCGACGTCGCACTCGATCTCGGTTTCTCCGCGCCGAGCAACTTCTCGCGCTTTTTCAAGGAACACACGGGCGTGTCGCCCTCGACTTTCCGCAAGGCCGCCACGGGGGCCGTGCCGTCGACGGTAACCGGGCTGGCGGTATAGCGCGTTCGCACCTTGACCACAAGTGGTAAGCTGGCATGTCTGCTTTGGGTCGCAAGCGGACGCTACGATAGGTCTGCAACCGGCCAGAAGCGGCCGTTTACCGTACCTGATTTAATGATTTAGCCTTGATAGGAGTCTCGTGGAAACTCAACAGGAAGTGTGTGTCAGACTCGGCGTAGCAGCTGAGCCGCCAAGTGCAGGCGAGAAGCTTGGCATCGCACTCTTGACGAGTGGAGCGATCCCGATTAATGGGTTAAGGATTCGCGTTGAGGGAACGTGCAGGTGGTTTATCTGGGCTGGTGGGGAGGCGTCGGTCGATCCCGACTTTTATCAGTCGCTTCATGTCGAGCACATCGCTGAATACCTGCCATCGGTCGAGCCCTACTTGTCACTGCCGCCGGGGTACAGATTTCAGATCGCAGATGGGCACGAGGACGTTTGGTTCGATCCAGCACTCTTATCGGCAACATGAACGGCTGCAGTGGGTCGATGGCGGACGCTACAACAGGTCTCCAACCGGCCGAAAGCAGCCACCTCCCCCTCGTCAAACGTCTTGGCAACCTATCTTTGCCATCATCAGAAGCTCAAATCCATCCCGAGCTTCCTGCCAAGAGCAAAGGTCAGGAACACCAGGACCACGAGCGCCAGCACGAAGATGACGGCCACCTTGCCGGCCGCGCGCAGCACCTCCTGCCGCTCCTTCACCCTCCCCTTCTTCCCCTGGTCGTAATGCCACTTGATGGCAAAGAACATGCCGATGCCTAGCACGAGAACCTTGAACGTAACGGCGACTACGGGGAACCATTCCATGATCTTGAGTATTTCCAGGTGATTTGCCGGATGCGGATGAGAGATAGAGCGGCCATGCAACGATGGTCTTGCTGCTCGTTCTAAGGCATTCTACGCAAAAGCAAAATCCATACATGGAGACAAATTGTCCCAGTTGAAAACCATACAAGATCGCACTCTGCCCATCTGGTTGCCGCGATTGGCCGGCAACAAAGGGCCGCGTTTCCTGCAGATTGCGGATGCCCTGCAGGCGGCGGTGGCGGATGGATCGCTGAAACCGGGCGACCGCCTGCCTCCGCAGCGGCAGCTGGCGGCACAGCTGGACGTCGACCTGACGACGGTCACGCGCGCCTACGACGAAGCCAGGCGCCGCAACTTGCTGGAGGGCCGCGGCGCGCGAGGAACGTATGTCGCGGCGCCGAAAGTCGAGTTGAGCCCCATTCTCGACCTGAGCATGAATACCCCGCCACCGCCGGATGGCGTGGATTTCGACGACATGCTGAAACAAGGCCTGTCCCAGGTACTGATGCGGGCGGATAACGCATCGCTGATGACCTACCACCTGGGCGGGGGTTCCGACGCCGACCGCAAGGCTGGCGCCGCATGGCTCGCACCGATGTTCGGGCAGCTGGATCCCGGGCAGGTCCTTGTCTGTCCGGGTGCGCAAGCGGCGATCGCCGCCTTGATCCTGGCGCTGACGGAGCCTGGCGACGTGATCCTGGCCGAGCCGATGACGTATCCCGGCCTGCGTGCCGCGGCGACCCAGTTCGGCCGGCGCATTGTCGCGGTGGCAGCGGACGAGAATGGAATGGTGCCCGCGATGCTCGAGGAAGCGTGCCGCCGGCACCAGCCCGGGCTGGTCTACCTGAATCCGACCTTGCAGAACCCGACCGCCATCACCATGCCGGAAGGCCGGCGCAAGGAGCTCGCCGCCATCGCGCAGCGCTGCAAGGTGCGCATCGTCGAGGACGATCCCTACTGGCTCCTGGCCGATGCTCCCCCACCACCGATTGCCGCGCTTGCCCCGGAACAGGCGGTCTACATCTCGACCCTGTCGAAATGCCTGACGCCCGGCTTGCGTGTCGCCTTCGTGCTCCTGCGCGACCCGCAGGAACGCGAACGTTTCCTGGTCGCGCTCAGGTCGTTTGCGCTGATGGCCGCTCCCTTGAGCGCCGCACTGGCCACGCAGTGGATCCTCGACGGTTCGGCTGGCGGCTTATTGGCGGGCGTAGGCAAGGAAACGCGCCTGCGCCACCGGATGGCGCGGGACATCCTTGCGGGGAGGTATGGCGGCGCTGGCGACGGCCTGCACGTATGGCTCGCGTTGCCGGCGTACTGGCACTCCGCGCAGCTTGCGGGTGCCGCCGCCAGCTACGGCATCGCGGTCACGCCGGCGGAGGCATTCGCCACAACGGATGGCGAATCCGTGAATGCGATCCGGATCTCGCTGGGGAGTATCCAGGACCGTGGACGCCTGCAGGCGGGCCTTCAACGGCTCTCCGATCTGCTTGCGCGCAGGCCCGAGCCGTTCAGCGCCGCCGTGGTTTAACAGGTCTTGCAGAAGCGGTGATTGCGCCGGTGCGCCGCGATCAGCAGCACGCTGCTGCCCACCGCCAACGCCGTCTCCGCGCCCTGCCCGAAAGCCGGGCCGACGAACAGCACCGCCACCAGGAAGGCGCCCAGGCCTGCGAACCCCAGCAGCAGCGGCGCCGGATCGCGGTGCGCCAGCCAGCCGGGCACCAGCGCCAGCAGTACCGGTACGGTCACGCCCAGCAGCAGCGCGTCGTGCAGGCCGTGATGCTCACCGCCGAGTCCCAATAGCGGAAACACGGCCAGCAGCAGTGGCATCGCCAGGCAGTGCACCAGGCACAAAGCCGAGGCGGCGATGCCCGCGTAGTCGGCCAGGCGGATCAGCTTTTTCATCAGAAGACGAAGCGCACGCCTGCCGTGAGGTTACGGCCAGGCAGCGGCGCGGCCGCCTTGATGAAGGAAGTATGGCTGAAGGCCAGTTCGTCCGTCAGGTTGTTGATGCGCGCGTAGAGCTGGGCCGGCACGCCGCCGATGCGGGTCGTGTAGTGCGTGCCGAGGTTGATCATGGTGTAGCCGCCGGTCGGGCTTTCGAAGTCCGCGACCCGGTCCTGCGTGCCGACCCGCGACAGTTCAACCATGCCGTGCCAGGCCTGCCAGTCCGCGTTCAGGCGTACACCGATGCGGTGCGCCGGAATGCGCGGAATATGTCGATTACCCTCGCCGTCATCGAAGCGGGCGCGTACCAGATCGCCGAACAGGGTGACGTCGAACATCGGCGAGAGCTTCTGGCGCACCTCCCCTTCCAGGCCCGTGAAGACGGCGTCACGCTGGGCGTATTCGACCAGCTGGAAGCCTTCATGGCTGTCCAGCGTGTGGGCGTAAATGTAGTTATCGACGCGGTTGCGGTAGGCGCTCAGCGAGAAGGTCGTGTCACCGGCAAACTTGCGCAGCGTGAGATCGAGGTTGTTCGAGGTTTCCTTGCTCAGGTCCTGGTTGCCGATCTCGTAGGTCGCGGTGGCCAGGTGCACGCCGCCGGCGTACAGTTCCTCGGCGCTCGGCAGGCGGTGACTGCGTGCGACCGATGCGCGCAGCGAGTACTCGGGCGCGAACTTCCACACGGCGCCGGCGGCGAGCGAGGTGCCGCTGGATTTGCTGTCGCGCTGGGTGGGACTGTCGACGTCGACCTTCTGGCGCTCGTGGCGCAGGCCCGCTTCGAAGCGCCAGTCGCCCATCTTGTATTCCTCGGTGGCGAACAGCGCGTGCTTGGTGGTGACGGTCGGCGGCACGTAGGCCTCCTCGCCTTCGGTACTAAAATCGCGCCGCGTGGTCTGCAGGCCGAGCACGCCGCGCCAGCCGCCCACGGGTACGTGTTCGAGTTCGACACGCGCATCGTGCGCCTTGTTGAAGAAGCTGGTGGCGATGACGCCGTCTTCGAGTTCGTCGTGGCGGTAATCGGTGAAGGAGGCGCGCAGGCGGGCCTTGGTGAAACCGGCCAGCGGATTGCGGTACTCGCCGCGCACATCCCAGCGGTCGCTGTCGAGCTTTACCACCGGGACGTCTTCGGCGCCATGCTCATCATGCTCGTGCTCGTGCTCGTGGTCCTCGTGATCCTCGTGGCCGCCGCAATGCAGGTGGTCGCCGTGCGGGTGGCAGCTGCCGAATTCATGATTGTGGCCTGGGATGCCGTATTCGGTACGCTCCTTGGTATAGGCCGCGCCCAGGTAGCCGCGTGTGCCTATCCAGGAAAGGCCAACCGTGCCGGACTCGCTGTCCTTGAAACTGCCGCCCACCTTGCGGCCTTCGCTCCAGCCTTCGCCCACGCGGTAGGCATCGGCATTGCGTTTGACGCCTTCGATGTGGATGGCGACATTGCCGGCGCCGCCCGTGACTTCGACCGCGCCGGTCTTCTCGCGCGCCGCCGAGTTGGCGCGCAGTTCGGCGCTGCCTTCTACTGCTTTCTCCGGCATCGCGGTCGGGATCTTGCGGTCGAGGATGTTGACGACGCCGCCCACGGCGCCGCCGCCGTAGGCCAGCGCCGACGGGCCGCGCAGCACCTCGATGCGCTCGGCCAGGACCGGCTCGAAGCCGACGGCGTGGTCGGGGCTGATGGTCGAGGCGTCCTGGATCTCCGCGCCGTCCGACAGGATCTTGACGCGCGGGCCGTCCATGCCGCGGATCACCGGACGGCTGGCGCCGGCGCCGAAGTGGCTCGAGCTGATGCCGGGCTGGTTGGCCAGGGTCTCGCCCAGCGTCGATTCGCGGGCGCGCACCAGGGCGCCGCCGCCGAGCGAAGTCACCGGCGTGATCATGTCGTCGCCCAGCACGCCCAGCGCGCTGGCCGAGACCACCACCGTCGGGATGCTGTCCGGATCGGCATGCAGGCGCTCTGCCCCGCTCTGGGCGTAGGCGCCAGATTGTGCGCCGAAGGCAAGCAGGATCGCCAGGGCGAGCGGGGTACGGTGACAGGTCGGGTGGGACATGGACTGCTTCCTTTCAGATGATTGAGCGTGCGCAGGCGTCCGGATGGGCTCGCCTCTTTCGGTAATGATAAGTCATTATCATTAAAAGCTCAACCGGCGGCGTGAACGGGGCGCGGCCTCTCAATCGGTGCCGTGGAACAGGCCGGGATAATCGACGACGAGTCCTTCGTCGTCGACCGTCAGGTCGGCCATGAAGCCGCTGCCGAGGCTTTCGAAGCGGACCAGGTGCGGGCCGAGCCGGGTATAGGCCTGGCGCGCCGGTTCGACGGTCAAGGCAGGAAGATGAACCCAGGCCACGAGGATCTCCTGGCGCGAGGCGAGCGCGGCGCCCAGGCGCCGGATCGGCAGGGTGTTGGTGAAGCAGCTGGCGGTGAGGTCGATATCGATACAGCCGGCCAGCGCGGGAATGGATACGCCCTGCCCGTCCTGCCAATGGCCGGCGCCGTCGGCATGGAGTTCGAGGCGCGCGCCGCCGGCCACCTCGACGAGGGCATGACGCACGCGCCAGGCGCTGTCGCAACGGATGGTGTAGAACGCGCCGAAGTCGTCACCGATCACCGCGCCTTGCGCAAACAGGCCGGCGCCATCGCTGCGCAGCGTGAGGTGTTCGGTTCCGTTTCCGGCCTCGGGTATCCAGCGGCATGTCTCCATGCGCCGATGATACGCCGACTCGCTACGATCAGCGCGCCGTCAGGAACAGGACAATGATGACGCCGAGCCCGATCAGCAGCACCTGCGGAATCGATTCCTTGACGGTTGCGCGGCGCTGCATCTGCGGCATCAAATCGCTCACGGCGATGTAAATAAAACCCGAGGAAGCGAACACCAGCACGTAGGGAATCAGGCCGGTGACGCGGTCCAGCGTGTAGTAGCCAAGCAGGCCGCCCGCCACCGACAACAGGCTGCACAGCAGGTTGAAGATGTAGGCGCGCATGCGCGAGAAGCCGGCGTTCAGGAGGACGATGAAGTCGCCGATCTCGGTCGGGATCTCGTGGGCGACGATGGCGAGTGCCGTGACCAGGCCCAGCTCCGGGTTGGCGAGGAAGGCGGCCGCGATCAGGATCCCGTCCGTGAAGTTGTGCATGCCGTCGCCGACCAGGATCATCCAGCCCGATTTACCCGCCGCGTGCGCGTCGTGCCCGTGCGCGTGGTGGTGGCCGTCGCCCTCGTGGTGGTGCGAGTGGCGTAGCAGCGCCAGCTTCTCGAGCAGGAAGAAGGCGAACAGGCCCGCCAACAGGGTCGCGAACAGTTTATAGATGTCGGTCCCGGACGCGAAGGCTTCGGGCAGCGCGTGCAGGAACGAGGTCGAAAGCATGATGCCGACCGACAGGCTGACCAGCCGCTCCACCATTTTGGAGAGCAGCGTGAACGAAAATACCGCGGCGGCCGAGATGCTGACGACGCCGGCGATCAGGGTCGCCAGCAGGATGGATACGAGAATCGGGTCGATTTGAAGCCTCTTGTTCTGGACTTGCTTATGGCAAGCCGGGCATTGTACCGCTCCCGGCTTGCGAGCGCTTCAAATCAGACCACGCCGTGTTTGCGGAACCAGTCCAATGCGCGGCGCCAGCCATCCTTCGCATCGGCCTCGTTGAAGCTTGGACGGTAGTCCGCGTGGAAGGCGTGGCCCGCATCCGGATAGACCACGAACTCCGACTTGCTGTTGCCCTTGGCGAGTTCCGCCTTCATGCGGTTCACCGTATCGAGCGGGATGCCGGTGTCCTTGCCACCGTACAGGCCGAGCACCGGCGTCTTGAGGTTCTGTGCGATGTCGACCGGGTGCTTCGGCGAATTGGCCGTCGCGTCGCCCACCAGGCGGCCGTACCAGGCCACGCCGGCCTTCACTTTCGGGTTGTGCGCCGCGTACAGCCAGGTGATGCGCCCGCCCCAGCAGAAGCCCGTGATGCCGAGACGCTCGGTATCGCCGCCGCGCTGCGCGGCCCAGTTGACGACGGTGTCGAGGTCCGACATGACCTGCGCATCCGGGGTTTTACCCACGATGTCCTTCATCAGGTCGGCGATGTTGGGCACACTGCCGGCGTCGCCCGCGCGCACGAACAGATCGGGCGCCACGGCCATGTAACCCTGCTTGGCGAAGCGGCGCGCGACGTCCTTGATGTGTTCATGGACGCCGAAGATTTCGGAGATGACGAGGATGATCGGAGGATTGGTCTTGCCCTCGGGCTGGGCGCGGTAGACCGGCACTTCCTGGCCGTTGATGACGATCAGGTGGTCGCCTGTGGAGAGGCCGGTGATGTCGGTCTTGATCAGGGTTTGCGCTGCTACAGGCAGGGTCGCGGCAGCAAACCCGCTGCCGACGGCCGCTTTCAGGAACACGCGGCGATCGACGCCCTCTTCAAAGGTGCTGGCGCCCACCAGGCTGTCGCCGTCTTGTACGAGATCCTTCATGTGCATCCCTCCGGTGCTTGGTTGTAAGATTGGCTATCTTACAGCGACACGGAGGGATGCGCATGCGCGCGACGCTGCAGATTACGGCGTCAGGGTGAAGTTCACGCCGGTGGCGTTGGCGGTGGCGATGTTCACGCCATCGACTGACTTGGCCGTGTAGCCGGTGGCCGAGGCGTCGACGCGGTAGCTGCCGGCGCTGAGGCCTGCGCTGGCCGCGAAGCTCAAAGGCAGCGTCGCGCTGTAGACGGCGTACTGCGGCGCCGCGACCGGCAGGTTGGCGATGGTGTAGGCGCCGGTCGCCAGGTCCGCGCCCTGGTACTTGATGGTCACGGTCGGACCCGAGGCGAAGGACTGTTTGGCGGCGACGTAGGCTGCTTCGGTGGTGCTCGGCGGGGTCATGGTGACCGTGCCGCCGATCGAACCGGTGGTGCTGGCAGCCAGCGTGATCGGGGCGGCCGCGGTGCTCAGGGCCGTGTTGCTGGTGGTCGACGCGACCGGCACGGCACCGACGACGACGGCGGCGCTGTTGTTGGCGGTGATGACGACGTCGTAGTTGCCCGGTGCGAGGCGCGAGAGCAGGAATTCGCCGGTGCTCGCGTTCGGGGTAGTGGCACTGACGATGTTGCCGTTCTGCTGGGCCGAGACGGTCACGCCGTTGGCCAGCAGTGCCGGCGCGACGAAGCCGGAGATGCCGTTGATGGCGGCCGGGATCATTTTCACCACCGGCTTCAGGGCATAGGCGCTCTTGCCGCGTGCGACCACCGACTTGCAGGCGTCGAAGTCGATCACGACGTCCGACTTGGCGCCCGCTTCCACCGTGAAGTTACCCACCAGTTTGATGCCGCTCTGGAGCGCGCTGGGGGTCTCGAGCGCCTGCTCGGTCTTGGTCGCGCTCGGCACGACGGTGTTGGCGTTCGCGCCGCCGTCCAGCACCAGGCGGATCTGGTTGTACTGGCCGGCTTCGAGCGAGGTTTGGCCTAGGGTTTCGAGCACGCCGTTGGTGAGATCGAGCAGGTTGACCTTCTTCGGCGCGGCCAGGGTGATGTCGGTCCAGCCGGAATCGGTCTCGCTGGCGGTCGCGCTCTTGTTGACGCGGACCTTGGCGACGGTGACGTTGACGGCGTCGAAGCCGCAGGCCGGGGCGTCGGTCATGGCCACCGACAGGGTACCCAGGGTCGAGCTCGGCGTTGCCGCCGGCGTGCCGCCTCCGCCTCCTCCACCGCCGCCGCAGGCGCTCAGGCTTGCCGCGACGGCGAGGCCGCCAAGAATAAGAGGGGTACGGAGGGAAGTCGAACGCATGGAATACCTTTCAAAAAAGACTCGCCTAAACGGCGCTGAAAGGACAATAACATTCCATACGGCAACATTTGTGTTACACACCGTACACTGAAACGTTTCATTACAACTGAAACATCTTTACGTTGTCTTTACGCAACTTTACATTGCGTGGCATGCTTCAGTCCCCGGCCTTGACCGAGCCGAGTCCCTGCACCGACTTGTTGACCGTACGCGGCTTGCCGTAATAGGTGAGGCTGCCCATGCCCTGCACCTTCACGTCCAGCCGGTCCTTGGCATACACCTTGACGTCGCCGATGCCCTGGAAGCGGATGTCGACGTCGTTGGCGGCCAGGGCCTTGGTGTCGACTTCGCCCACGCCTTCGGCGCTCATCTTGAACAGCTTGACCTGGCCGTTGATCGCCATGCTGCCGGCGCCGCGGTAGTTGACGTCGAGGCGTTCGCCGCGCACGTTGTTCAGCTTGATTTCGCCCGCGCCTTCGGCGTTGAAGGCGCGCAGCTGGGGCATGGCGACGACGATGCGCTGGTCGCCGTTGACGTTGTTGATCTTCTTGTCGCGCATGCGCACGCGCAGCTCGCCGTTCACGACCTCGGTCGTTACTTCGTTGAGGAAGGCGTTGTCGCCGCGTACCAGCAGCGACTGCTTGGTGTTGCTGGCGTCGACGGTGACGCTGATCGGGCCCTGCACGCTGATCGAGGTAAACGGCGCGGCGTTGCGCACCTGGTCGGCGGCCGAAGCGGCGGTTGCGATGAGGGAGAGAGCGAGGACGAGTGGAAGACGGCGCATGATGATTTCCCTTTCTTATTGAAGTGAAATCATTCTAGATCGGGCATTGTCGCCAAGCACCTATTTTGCGACGAACTGCACGATTCGCCGGATGCGCCGCGCAGGCGCATCCGGTTAGCTGCCAGCGATCAGGCCTGCGTGCGCAGGTACTCCGCGATCGCTTCGCCGACTTGCGTCGTGTTGGCCGTGCCGCCCATGTCCGGCGTGCGCGGGCCTTCGGTGAGGCAGGTTTCCATGGCGCGCACGATGGCGTCGTGGGCCTGCGTGTATTTCGGATCGCCCTGCCCCAGGAACTCGAACATCATCGCGCCGGACCAGATCATCGCGATCGGATTGGCGATGTTCTTGCCGTAGATGTCGGGCGCGGAACCGTGGACCGGCTCGAACAGCGAAGGGAAAGTGCGGTCCGGATTCAGGTTGGCCGACGGCGCGATGCCGATCGTGCCGGCGCAGGCCGGGCCGAGGTCGGACAGGATGTCGCCGAACAGGTTCGAGGCGACGACCACGTCGAAGCGCTCGGGCGAGAGCACGAAGCGGGCAGCCAGGATGTCGACGTGGTACTTGTCCCACTTGACGTCGCCGTACTGCTCGCCCATGGCGGCCACGCGCTCGTCCCAGTAAGGCATCGAGATCGCGATGCCGTTCGACTTGGTGGCGGCGGTCAGGTGTTTCTTAGGACGGCGCTGGGCCAGGTCGAAGGCATACTTCAGGATACGGTCGGTGCCATGGCGCGTGAACACGGCTTCCTGCAGCACCAGTTCGCGCTCGGTGCCTTCGAACATGCGGCCGCCTACCGAGGAGTACTCGCCTTCGGTGTTTTCGCGCACCACATAGAAATCGATGTCGCCCGGCTTCTTGTTCGCCAGCGGGCACGGCACGCCCGGCATCAGGCGCACCGGACGCAGGTTCACGTACTGGTCGAACTCGCGGCGGAATTTCAAGAGCGAACCCCACAGCGAGATGTGGTCGGGCACCTTGTCGGGCCAGCCGACGGCGCCAAAGTAGATCGCCTCGAAGCCGGACAGCTGCTCCTTCCAGTCGTCCGGCATCATCTTGCCGTGCTGGAGGTAGTAGTCGCAATCGGCCCATTCGAAGGTCGTGAACTCGAGCTTGATGTCGAAGCGCTTGGCGGTCGCCTCCAGGGCGCGCAGGCCTTCCGGCATCACTTCCTTGCCGATGCCGTCACCGGCGATCACGGCGATCTTGTGGGTTTTCATGTCTCTCTCCTGGATAGGGATGGTAAGCGGATGAACGTCAGGATAACGCATTACGGAGCGTTTATAATCCTTGTTAGTGTGAAGCTAAAGGAAACGATCCGTGAATAATCTGCAGAACGAGGACTTGCACGTCTTCGCCACCGTGGTACGCAAGGGCAGCTTCGCGGCGGCGGCCGAGGAGCTCGGCATGTCGCCGGCCTACGTGAGCAAGCGCATCGGCGTATTGGAAGGCATCCTCGGCGTGCGCCTGTTCCAGCGCACCACGCGCCGCGTCGTCGTCACCCTCGAGGGCGAGCAGGTCTATGCGCGGGCCCAGGCCATCCTCGCGCAGCTGGACGACCTGGTCGACGAGCTGGCAGAGGGACGGCGCGAACCGAGCGGCCAGCTGCGCATCTGCAGCAGCTTCGGCTTCGGACGCAACCTGGTGGCGCCGGCGATCGCGCAACTGGCCGCAAGCTATCCCGGCCTGCAGATCCGCTTCGAAGTCTTCGACCGCCTGGTCGACATCGTCGCCGAAGGTTTCGATCTCGACGTGCGCGTGGGCGACGAGATCCCGCCGCAGCTGATCGCGCGGCGCCTGCGCACGAACGGCCGCATCCTGTGCGCCTCCCCCGCCTACCTGGCGCGCCACGGCACGCCGAGGAATTTGCAGGACCTGGCCGGCCACCAATGCCTGCCGATCAAGGAGCGCGATCACCCCTTCGGTGTCTGGCGCCTGCGCGGGAAAAACGGCGAGGAAACCGTCAAGGTGTCGGGCGCACTCTCGACCAACCATGGCGAGATCGCGCTGCGCTGGGCGCTCGACGGCGCCGGCATCGTGCTGCGCTCGCGCTGGGATGCGCAACCCTACCTCGATGCCGGCCAGCTCGTCGTCGTGCTGCCCGAGTACACGCAGGAGGCGAACGTGTGGGCGGTGTATCCGCAGCGCCTGGCGGGATCGGCCAGGCTGCGCGTCTGCGTGGAATTCCTTGAAGCGCAGCTGGCGTTGCCGCGCCAGGAAGGCTGAGCTTTGCGTATCCCGTGCGCGGCCAAACGCGGCGCCGGTTCATAGTGCTGTTTTAGCCGTCTTCGGTGAAGGAGGCCGCACATGGTCTCGAGTCAAACCGGATTCATTTTTGCCACCGGCATAGAAAACAGCATCCCGACCATCGAAGGCGGCCGGGTCCGCATGGACGAGATGGAAAAATGCGGCCACTACCGTCACTGGCGGCGCGACTTCGACCTGGTCGAAGAGATCGGCATCCGCTTCCTGCGCTACGGCCCGCCGCTGCACACCACCCTGCTCGGCGCGCGGCGCTACGACTGGTCGTTTGCCGACGAAGTCTTCCCCGAGCTGCATAAACGGAACCTGGTGGCCATCGTCGACCTCTGCCATTTCGGCCTCCCCGACTTCCTCGGCGACTTCCAGAATCCGGACTTCCCCGCCCTCTTCGCCGACTACGCGCGTGCCTTCGCCGAGCGCTATCCCTGGATCCAGCTCTACACCCCGGTCAACGAGATGTCGATCTGCGCGCTGTTTTCCGCCCTCTACGGCTGGTGGAACGAGCAGCTGCGCGACGACCGGGCCTTTGTGACGGCCTTAAAACACATCGTGAAAGCCAACCTGCTCGCCATGCGCGCCATCCTGCAGGTGCGCCCGGATGCGCTGTTCATCCAGAGCGAATCGTCCGAGTATTTTCACGCCCAGAACCCGAAGGCGATCGGCCCGGCGGAGACGATGAACGCGCGCCGCTTCCTGTCGCTCGACCTGAACTACGGCCGCCGCGTCGACTCCACCATGTACGAGTACCTGCTCGACAACGGCATGACGCGCGACGAGTACCACTTCTTCTTGAATAACAACCTGAAGCACCACTGCATGATGGGGAACGATTACTACCAGACCAACGAGCACCACGTGGCGGCCGACGGCACGACCAAGGCGTCCGGCGAGATCTTCGGCTACGCCGTCATCACGCACCAGTACTACAACCGCTACCGCCTGCCCGTGATGCACACCGAGACGAACCTGTGCCAGGGACCGTGCGGCGACGAGGCGGTGCGCTGGCTGAGAAAAGAATGGGCCAACGTGCTCCGCGTGCGTAACAACGGCGTGCCCATCGTCGGCTTCACCTGGTATTCGCTGACCGACCAGGTGGACTGGGACACGGGCCTGCGCGAGAACAATGGGCGCGTCAACGCCCTCGGCCTGGCGGATCTCGATCGCAATCTGCGTCCGGTCGGGCAGGCCTACCGCGAGCTGATCCGCGACTGGACCGAAGTCCTGCCGACCCAGAGCGTCTGCCTGCAGGTGCCGATCGCGCTGAGCCAGGACTATCCCGGCATCGACGCGTCGGTGCCGCCACCTGCGCAGGAATCGACTGCGGCCACCGGCGCGCCGAGGAATACCGAATAAGGAGAGCACCATGCGCTTCACCGACAAAGTCGTCATCGTCACCGGCGCCGCCAGCGGCATCGGCCTGGCGGCAAGCCTGCGTTTTGGCGCCGAGGGCGCGCACGTGGTGCTGGTGGACCGTGATGCGGGCGCCTTGCCGGCGGCATCCGGCAAGGTCGACGAACAGGGCGCGGGCGAGACGATGCAGGTGGAGTGCGACGTCAGCGCCGAGCAGAACGTCGCGCATGCGGTCGAACAGGTGATGGCGCGCTTCGGCCGGCTCGACGCCGTCGTCAACAACGCCGGCCTGATGATCTTCAAGCCGATCGAGGAACTCACCGGCAGCGACTGGATCCACGTACTGCAGGTGGATTTGCTGGGCGCCTTCTTCTTCACCAAGCAGGCCTTCCTGCACATGCGGCCCGGCGGCGCGATCGTCAACGTGTCCAGCGTCCATGCCTTGAAAACGGAGCCGAACGTGGCGCCCTACGCCGCCGCCAAGGCCGCGCTGCTGTCGCTGACCCGTTCGGCCGCGCTGGAAGGCCGGCCGAAGGGCATCCGGGTCAACGCCCTCCTTCCCGGCGCCATCGACACGCCGATGTTGTGGAACAACCCGCAGGTCAAATCCGGCGCCGAGCACATCGATCCGGCGGAGGTGGGCAAGCCCGAGGATGTCGCCGCCGCCATCGCCTTTCTGGCGTCCAGCGAAGCGGCCTTCATCCAGGGCGCTTCGCTACTGGTCGATGGCGGGCGGCTGTGCGAACTCTAGGCTTTATTTAACGCGGTACATCGCGCACAGCTTGTTGCCGTCCGGGTCGCGCACATAGGCCAGGTGCAGCGCGCCCATCGGGCCCTCGCGCAGGCCGGGCGGTTCTTCGATCGAGGTGCCGCCGTGGGCGACGGCGACATCGTGGAACTCCTTCACCTGTTCGGGCGAGCTGCACTTGAAGCCGACGGTGCCGCCGTTCGCACAGGTCGCAGCTTCGCCGTTGATCGGTTCCGTGATGCCGAGGGCGGCGCCGTCGTGGCGGTAGAACAGGCGATTGTGGCCGCTGGGCGCCTGGCCGCGGTACGGTTCCCCGGCGCCGAGCACGCCGAGGACGGCATCGTAGAAGCGCTTGGAACGTTCGAGGTCGTTCGAACCGATGACGATGTGACTGAACATGGGTAGGTCTCCTTGGCTTTTTTGGAGCTGACGAGTGTACCATCGAGCTGGACCATGATCGGGAGCCAAGCATGCATGCATTCAGGGAGTACACCGTTCTCGCCAACGGCATCCGCCAGCACGTGCTGGAGGCCGGCAGCGGCCCCGCCGTCCTGCTGTGCCACGGCTTTCCCGAACTGGGCTACTCGTGGCGCCACCAGATCCGCGCGCTCGCGGACGCCGGCTACCGCGCCATCGCACCCGACATGCGTGGCTACGGAGGCACCGAAGCGCCGGCCGCGATCGACCGCTACACCATCCTGCACCTGGTGGGCGACATGGTCGGTCTATTGGGCGCGCTGGAGATCGCGCAGGCCGACATCGTCGGCCACGACTGGGGCGCGCCCGTCGCCTGGACCGCGGCGCAGCTGCGGCCCGACCTGTTCACCAGCGTGCTGGGCATGTCGGTCCCCTTCGCCCCGCGTGGACCGATGAGCGGCCTCGACTCCCTGCGCCGCGCCGGCAAGCACGCCTACTACCAGCTCTACTTCCAGGAGCCCGGCGTGGCCGAGGCCGATTTTCACGCGGACATCGAGGCGACCATCCGCAGGATGATGTGGTCGCTGTCAGCCGGGCCATCCAGACCCTGGAACGGCATGGTCGGCCCCGAGGGCGCGCTCGCCGCGCTGGCCGAGCCGCCGGGTCCGATGGACTGGCTGAGCGCCGAGGAGCTGGCGGTGTACACGGCCGCCTTCCGCGATTCTAGCTTGAGCGGCGCCCTGAACTGGTACCGCAACATGGACCGCAACTGGGAACTGACGGCGCCATTTCAGCATGCGCGCATCCGCCAGCCGGCCTGGTTCCTCAGCGGCGAACGCGATCCGATCTATCCGGCGCTGAAGTCGCTGGTCGAGGCCCTGCCGCAGAACGTACCCGGCCACCTGGGCACGACCATCGTTCCCGGCGCCGGGCACTGGGTGCAGCAGGAAGCGCCGGAGGCCGTGAACCGGGTGCTGCTCGATTTCCTGGGGCGGGTGCAGCGTTAGGCGCCTGCCGGCCTGTCGGCCGCACAAGCCAGCATCGCATCCCCGATCGCGTGCTCGCCCTGCGCCTTCAATACTTCGCCGGCATGTCGCAGGTCACGCAGCTCCTTGTTCTGGCTGAGCTTTGATTTACCGGCCAGGCGCGTGATCTCGATCTCCAGCCCGACGATCTTCTCCAGCAGCCCGTCGATGAATTCCGGCGCGCTGTCGCCCATCTTCCAGGGCACCGGCTGCGTCGCCTCGTGGGTGCGCGTCAGGCGCGCCACCAGGCCGCGCACGAATCGTTCGTCGTCGCGGATCGTGACGCGGCCGTGGGCGTGGGCTACTACGTAGTTCCAGGTCGGCACCTGCCTGTGTGCTTCGTGCTTCGAGGGATACCAGTTGGGCGAGATATAGGCGTCGCCGGCGCGGAAGATGACCAGCACCTCGGCGCCGTCGGTGAGTTCCCGCCAGACCGGATTGGCACGCGCCACGTGGGCGCGCAGCGTACCTATTGCGCCTTCAGGGGCGAGCTCGAACGGCAGGTGGTTCGCATCCAGTCCGTCCGCGCCGTGCGTGACCAGGGTGCCGAAAGGATGCTGGCGGATCAGCTCGTGCAGCACCTCGGTGCGCGGCTCGTCGAAATGGGGTGGGATGTACATCGTGCGCTCCTCTGCTTCGCTGGCAGAAATCCGGAGCCTATTCTAATCGAGCTGCGGCAGGTGCCCGGTCTTGAGATAAAACGTGGCGCCCTGCTGCGCAGCGGCCAGCGCAGGATAGCGGCCGGCCGGCAGGCGGATCCAGGTACCGCGCGTGCAGGCCTGACCGTCGAGCACCAGCGCGCCTTCCAGCACCAGCAGCTCGGCGCCGTCGACCGCGTCCGGAAACAGCACGGTACCCGGCGCCACCTGCTGCAGGCACACCTGCTCGTGGACACTGGCATATAGCGGACAGACGGCGCGCTCGCCCTGGCGCCGCCAGGCGGCGGGATCGCGCGTGTCGATGCGCACCGGCTGCGTCTCGTCGCTTGCCATCTGGCGCAGCTTCACGAAGATGAGGGCACCTTCCCGGCTCGCCGGCGTGTGCGCGGAATCGGGCGGATTGCGCAGGTACCAGCCTTCGGGGAAGTCGCGGCTCTCGTCCGAGAACATCCCCGACAGCACCAGGATCTCTTCTCCGCCCGGGTGCGCATGGCGCGGGAACACCGAGCCGGGTGCATAGCGCACGATGCTGGTGGCACGCGCCTGCTCGGCGCCGATCCGGTCGAGCATGACGCGCTCGACGCCGGGCTGTGGCGACGCCACCCACGCGTACTGGTGCGGGGAGACGACGACGACACGCGAGAAATCGGCGTTGATCAGCATGAGGGTCCAGCGAAGCAGCGGAAACTCAAGCGAACTTGGTAGCCGGCGCGACGCGCTTTGCGGTGACTTTGACGACCGCCATTTTACCGCTGTCGCTCGACACCAGCGAATCGGCCCGCACTTGCGCCTTGTAGCTTTCGGCACTGGCATAGGTGGTGCCGACGACGGCCAGGGCGGCGACCAGGAACAGCGTTTCCATGTGTTTGAGGACGTTCATTTCAGGCTCCCTTCGGTTGGCTTGTTGGCCCTGCGCTTCAGTGCGTTCGGGCTTTCGATGGGAGTAGATTAGCAAGGGGTTTCGCGCGACTCCATCGGTGTGCGACGAAGTGCAAAAAACGCGTGATGAAGCGCGCGCAGCGACGATGCGCGTGCGCTCAGGAGCGTGCGGGAACACGCTCCCCGTCGAGGTACTGACGGTAGAAATCGATGAAGCTGCGCACCTTGGCCGGCACCTGTTTCGCGGCAGGGTACACGGCATGGATGCCCCCGGCCGGCAGCGACCACTCGGGCAGGACACGGACCAGGCGTCCCGTATCGATGGCGAGTTGCGCATTGAACTGGTCGAGGACAGTGATCCCGGCATCCTGCTCGAGCAGGCTGCGCAGCGCCGTCGGCGAATCGACCCGCAGGCGCGAAGCAACGTGGATCGTCGTCTGCCCGTCCACTGCCGAGAACTTCCAGGTCAGGGGCGCCGGCAGCAGCGTCAGCGCGATCCAGTCGAGCGCTTCCAGCTCCCGCGGCGTCGCCGGTATCCCGACGCGGCGCAGGTAGGCCGGCGAGGCGACCACGTACTGCTCGAACTGGCCGAGCTTGACGGCCCGGTGCGAGGAATCGCGCAGCCAGCCGAGACGGATCGTCAGATCGATGCCTTCGTCGATCAGGTCGACCACGCGGTCGCTCGTGCGCAGGTCGATGGCGAGATGCGGATGCTGCCGGGCGAAGCCGGCCAGTGCCGGCGCCAGGGACAGGCTGGCGTGGTCGACCGTCGTACTGATCCGCAGCGTGCCGGCGAGCCTGTCCTTGCCGGAGCTGGCGCGTTCGATGGCTTCGTCGAGTCCTTCCAGCAGGGGCCGGCACTCCTCGTACAAGGTCTGCCCTGCATCGGTCAGCACCACCTTGCGCGTCGTGCGGCTGAACAGGACCAGCCCGAGCCGGCTTTCGAGCCGGCCGATCTCGACGCTGACCTTGGCGGTGGCCACGCCCAGACGGTGCGCGGCGGCGGTGAAGCCGCCCGCTTGCGCAACCGCCTGGAAGACCAGCAAGTCGTTCAGATCGATTTTTCCCGGCAGTGCCACGGCAGCCCCATTCTTTAGAAAATCATAAAGCTGAATTATGGATTGATCCGTTTTTCTTCTCAATGCCAAGTGTGATGATGTCTCTCATCGGCACACAGATGTGCCGGCCATTTACCATCAGCAAAAGGAAATTGCATGAACATCGCACTCATCGGCGCCAGCGGCTACGTCGGATCCGCTTTATTGAAGGAAGCCGCAGCCCGCGGCCACATCGTCACGGCAATGGTTTCCAATCCGGCCCGCATTGCCGCCACCAGCGGCGTGCGCGCCGTGCAGGCGGACGTACTCGACCAGGACGCGCTGGCTGCGCAACTGCAGGGGCATGACGCCGTCATCAGCGCATTCAGCGGCCATGCGCAAGCTGAGGTGCGCGCCTATTATCTGAAGGGAATGGAGTCGATCGTCGCGGCGACCAGACAGGCAAGCGTGCCGCGTTTGCTGGTCGTGGGCGGCGCCGGCGGCCTGGAAGTGGCGCCGGGCGTACAACTGGTCGATACCCCGGAGTTTCCGGCCCAGTGGAAAGAGACTGCGGAAGGCGCGCGCCAACTGGTGAAGCGGCTACGCGAGGAAGCTGAGCTGAACTGGACGGTCCTGGCGCCGTCGGCCCATCTCGAGCCGGGCGAGCGTACCGGCCGCTTCCGCCTGGGGCAGGATGCCTTGCTGGTCGATGCGGCGGGCAAGAGTCATATTTCGCTCGAAGACTACGCCGTGGCCATGATCGACGAACTCGAACGGCCGGCGCACGCGCGCACCCGTTTTACGGTCGGTTACTGACGGGACTCAAGCGAACTTGGTGGCCGGCGCGATGCGCTTGGCGGTGACCTTCACGACCGCCATCTTGCCGCTGTCGCTCGACACCAGGGAGTCGGCCCGCACTTGCGCCTTGTAGCTTTCGGCGCTGGCGTAGGTGGTGCCGACGACGGCGAGGGCGGCGACCAGGAACAGCGTTTCCATGTGTTTGAGGACGTTCATTTCAGGCTCCCTTCGGTTGGCTTGTTGGCCCTGCGCTTCAGTGCGTTCGGGCTTTCGATGGGAGTAGATTAGCAAGCGGCCCTGCGCGGCTCCACCGGCGTGCGACGAAGTGCATAAAACCGGTGATGAAGCGCGCAAATCCGCGATATGAACGACGTTAGTCGCGTGCGCGGGGATGTTCGCAGCTGATCAGTGAATGACGGCGTCGCCGTAGGTGCGGCGCAGGCCCGGCTGGCGCAGCACGCGCTGGGCCGTGGCGAAGGGTATGCCTTGTTCGCTCAGCATGCGTGCCGCCACGTACATGCCGCGCGTGCGCAGGACGGCAATCGAGGCGTCGATCAGTTTGGCAGTGTCATAGTCGCGTCGGGGTTTCATGATGGTCTCCTGAACGGTATTGCGCGATCCAGACGGTGGCGCCGCCGCAATCGGCGTCATCCGCCGCATGCCGTATCACCCGAAAACCCTGCCCTTCCAGCAGGCCGCGGTACTCGTCCGCATCCAGCGACGCGTGATACAGCGCCTCTCCGCCATTATCGCTCCATACTTCTCCATATGTGCTGCCCGACGTGAACATCAAGAGCCCGCCGGGGTGCAACAGCCGAGCAAAGATGGGGAACATCGCGCGCTGGTCGGCAGGCGGCAGGTGGAACAGGCTGTGCCAGGCGATGACGGCGTCGAAGCGTTTGTCGAACGCGACGCTGCGCATATCGCCGACCAGCAGGGGCGTGTTGGGGAAGCGTTCGCGTGCGATGGCGATCATGGCGGCGCTGGCGTCGACGCCGATCACGTCGAACTGCCGCTCGATCAGGTAGCGCAGGATGGGTTCGCCGGTACCGCAGCCGAGGTCGAGGATGGATGCGCCGGGCGGCAAGGCCTCCATCACTGCGTCGAGATACGGCCGTTCGATCAGCGTGCGGACACGGTTGCTGTCGAACCACCCGGCGATGCGGTCGTAGACAGGGGCGACGCTGGAGGGGGAGTCATTGGCCATGACCGATGGTAGCACCGCGGCACCGGCCTCGTTTTACGGTAAGCTCGGGCATTCTCTTTCTGCCCCGGGTTCACGATGCCACTCTCCCCTTACCTCGACACTGCCCCGCAACTGGCCGAACGCAGCTACGTGCACGACTCGGCCCAGGTGATCGGCAGCGTACAGCTCGGCGCCGACAGTTCGGTGTGGTGCAACGCCGTGCTGCGTGCCGACGTCAACGACATCGTCATCGGGCGCTGCTCGAACGTCCAGGACTTCACGATGTGCCACGTGTCGCACAAGAGCAGCCAGAAGCCGCAGGGTTCACCGCTGAGCATCGGCGACTACGTCACCATCGGCCACGGCGTCATCCTGCACGGCTGCCGCATCGGCAACGAGTGCCTGATCGGCATGGGCAGCATCGTCATGGACGACGTGGTCGTGCAGGACCAGGTCATGCTCGGCGCCGGCAGCCTGGTCCCGCCGGGGAAGACGCTCGAGAGCGGCTTCCTGTACATGGGCCGGCCTGCCGAGAAAGTGCGGCCCCTCACTGCGGCGGAGATCGCGTACCTGCGCTATTCGGCCGAGCATTATGTGCGGGTTAAGGACAACTATCTCGGAACGCCGGGCTGAGAGTGTCGCAAGTTTGGTGGGCACGGGGCGCCCACCCTACGTCTGCAGCTACTGTAGGGTGGGCGCCCCGTGCCCACCAAAAGCGGGCGCTTAGTGCGCCGCCTCCCAATTCGGACCCACGCCCGTCTCGGCCACCAGCGGCACCTTCAGTTCGGCCACGCCGGCCATCAGCGCGGGCAGCTTGGTCTTGACCAGTTCCAGCTCGCTTTCCGGCACTTCCAGCACCAGTTCGTCGTGCACCTGCATCACCATGCGCGTGCCCAGCTTCTCGCTCTCGAGCCAGCCCTGCACCGCGATCATCGCCAGCTTGATCAGGTCGGCCGCGGTGCCCTGCATCGGCGCGTTGATCGCCGCACGCTCGGCACCGGCGCGGCGCGGGCCGTTCGGCGAGTTGATCTCGGGGAGCCACAGGCGGCGGCCGAACACGGTCTCGACGTAGCCCTTGGCCTTGGCCGCCAGGCGCGTCTCGTCCATGTACTGCTTGACGCCGGCGAAGCGGGCGAAATAGCGGTCGATGTAGTTGGCGGCGGCGGCGCGTTCGATCTGCAGGTTCTGGGCGAGACCAAAAGCGCTCATGCCGTAGATCAGGCCGAAGTTGATGACCTTGGCGTAGCGGCGCTGTTCGGAATCGACTTCGTCCGGGGCGACGCCGAAGATCTCGGCGGCGGTGGCGCGGTGAATGTCGACGCCTTCGGCGAAAGCGCGCAGCATCGCTTCGTCGCCCGAGATATGGGCCATGATGCGCAGCTCGATCTGCGAGTAGTCGGCCGAGACGATCACGCTGCCCGGCGGCGCCACGAAGGCTTCGCGGATGCGGCGCCCCTCTCCGGTACGTACCGGGATGTTCTGGAGGTTCGGATCGTTCGAGGCCAGGCGACCGGTGATCGCCACGGCCTGCGCGTAGTTGGTGTGCACGCGGCCCGTGTTCGGGTTCACCATTTTAGGGAGCTTGTCGGTATAGGTCGACTTCAGCTTGGCCAGGCCGCGGTGTTCGAGCAGCACTTTCGGCAGCGGGAAGTCCTCGGCCAGCTTTTGCAGCACTTCTTCGTCGGTCGACGGTGCGCCGGTGGCGGTCTTCTTGATGACCGGCAGGCCGAGCTTCACAAAAAAGATCTCGCCGATCTGCTTGGGCGAACCGAGGTTGAAGGGACCGCCGGCCATTTCATAGGCCTGGGCTTCGAGTTCGACGAGGCGCGCGCCGATTTCGCGCGACTGCGCTTCCAGCTTGGCCGCGTCGATCAGCACGCCGTTGCGCTCGATCTTCTGCAGCACGATCTGGGTCGGCAGCTCGATGTTTTTATAAATGAATTCCAGGCCCTTGTCGGCCTGGACGTGCGGCAGCATGGTCTGGTGCAGGCGCAGGGTGATGTCGGAATCCTCGGCCGCGTATTCGGTCGCGCGGTTCAGCTCCACCTGGTCGAAGCAGATCATGTTGGCGCCCTTGCCGCAGACGTCGACGAAGGGAATTGTCGTGTAGCCGAGGTGGCGCATCGCCATGGTGTCCATGTCGTGCGGCTTGTGCGATTCGAACACGTAGGACTGCAGCAGCGTGTCGTGCACGATGCCCTTTAACGTGACCCCATGGTTGTTAAAGATGTGCATGTCGTACTTCAGGTTCTGGCCCAGCTTTGGCTTGTCCGGGTTTTCCAGCCAGCCGCGCATGCGCTCCAGCACCTCTTCGCGCGGCAGCTGCTCGGGCACGCCGGCGTAGCGGTGCGCGACCGGGATGTAGGCGCCCTTGCCCGCTTCGACCGACAGCGAGATGCCGACCATCTGCGCGGTCATCGGGTCGAGCGAGGTCGTTTCGGTATCGACCGAAGTCAGTTCGGCGGCCTCCACCAGCGCCAGCCACTTGTCGAGCTGCTCCCAGGTCGTCACCAGTTCGTAGTCGCCCTTGATGATCGGCATGCCCGGCAGCGTGTCCTGGGACCCTTCCGGTGAATTCAGAACTTGGCCAATGGTCGCTGCGCCCGCGCTTTGCGTCAATTCGCGCAGCATGGTTTTAAAGCCGTAGCGCTGGAAGAAGTCGCGCAGGGCATCGGTGTCTTCCGGACGCGCGACCAGGGTTTCCTCGATCGAGACCACGTGGCCCATCAGGTCGCAGTCGGTTTTTACCGTGATCAGTTCGCGCCCGCGCGGCAGCCATTCCAGGGCCGAGCGCAGGTTTTCGCCGACGGCGCCGGTGATGCTGTGCGCGTTTTCGATCACGCCGTCGAGCGAGCCGTGCAATGCAAGCCACTTCAGGGCCGTCTTCGGGCCGCACTTGTTCACGCCCGGCACGTTGTCGACGGTGTCGCCGATCAGCGTGAGGTAATCGATGATGCGGTTCGGCGGCACGCCGAACTTGGTCAGCACGCCGGCTTCGTCGAGCTTTTCGTTGCTCATCGTATTGATGAGCATGACCTTGTCGTTGACCAGCTGCGCCAGGTCCTTGTCGCCGGTCGAGACGATGGTGTTCATGCCCTTGGCGGCGGCCTGCACGGCCAGGGTGCCGATCACGTCGTCCGCTTCCACCCCTTCGACCATCAGGATCGGCCAGCCCATGTGGCGCACCACCTCGTGGATGGGCTCGATCTGCTTGGAAAGATCGGGCGGCATCGAGGCGCGCGTCGCCTTGTACTCTGGGTACATATCGTCACGGAAGGTTTTACCTTTCGCATCGAAGACGCAGGCGATGTAGGCGGCCGGGTAATCGGCGCGCAGGCGACGCAGCATGTTGACCATGCCGTGCATCGCACCGGTCGGGTGGCCGTCGGGGCCACGCAGGTCAGGCAAGGCGTGGAAGGCGCGATAGAGGTAGCTGGAACCGTCGACGAGCAGCAGGGTATTTTGCATAGGAATGATGGGTGAAGCCGGCAATAAGCCAAATGAGGGGCCATTATCGCAGAATCCGGCATGGGAAAAACACAACAGGAGCCTTACTACTCAGTTCAATATGGGGACAGACGTCGTACTTTCCACCGGGAGGCACTGTGTTTGTTACAATGGTTCAAACGATATTAGGTGACCATCATGCCGCGCACATTTCCCCGCCTGACCCTGTCGATCGCCCTCCTCGCCTGCGCCGGCGCAGTGTACGCACAAACGGCCCAAACGGGACAGACCTCGCCGGCCCCGGCGCCGGCTGGCACCGGGCAAACCCAGACCGAACGCATCGAGCAGGAAGGTCCGGCGACGAACGTCGAACCGCGCCGCGGCACCCAGATCCGGGAAAAGCGCAGTAACGGACAGGTCACCGAAGTCGAAGTCCAGAGTGGCCCCAGCCGCTACACCCTGAAGCCAAACGTGCCTGCTGGTAATGCGGTGCCGGGCGATGCCCAGAGCAGCGCCTTCCGCGCGCCGCAATGGCAGGTGATGGAATTCGACCTCAACGGCAAGCGCAAAGCGGCTGCCGAGGCCGAGGCCGCCGCCGCTGCGGCTGCAGCCGGCACCACCGGGCCGGGCACGGCGACGGCCAGCGCGCTCGGGGTCAATGGTGCGCCAGTCGGCAAGGTACCGCCGGCAACCGTCCCGATGACGAAGCCGGCCGATATTCCGCCGCCACCGCCGCTGCCGCCGCAAACCTCGACCCGCTAATCAACCGCCCGGCGGGCGCTTGCGCCCGCACGCCCGGACTCTTACCCTTCAGACTTTCAAGCCCTCTCGCACCATGGCAGTTTTCACCGCGGTAACACTGGATGATCTCACCCAGTGGATGGAACAGTTTCCCCTCGGCCAAGCAGTGGCCCTTAAAGGCATTGCCTCCGGCATCGAAAACAGTAATTTCTTCCTGACGACCGAGCGCGGCGAATATGTCCTGACGGTATTCGAGAACCTGAATTTCGACCAGCTGCCCTTCTACCTGCAACTCATGCGTCACCTGGCCGAGCGCGGCATTCCGGTGCCGGCGCCAGTCGCCAACGCGCAGGGAGAACTGGTGGTGCCGCTGCGCGGCAAACCGGCCGCCATCGTCAGCAAGCTCGAGGGCGCCTCGCAGATGGATCCGCAGCCGGTGCACTGCGCGGATGTCGGCGCGATGCTGGCGCGCATGCACCTGGCCGCCGCCGACTTCCCGCTGCAGCAGCCGAATTTGCGTGGACTCGACTGGTGGCAGGCGACGATGCCGCAAGTGCTGTCGCATCTCACGCCCGAGAATGCCCAGCTCTTGCGAAGCGAAGTGGCTTTCCAGGCGGACTTCGCCGCCGGCGCCACCTATGCGCAACTGCCGCGCGGCCCGGTCCACGCCGACCTGTTCCGCAATAACGTGATGTTCGTCGGCGAAAAGCTGACGGGCTGCTTCGACTTTTATTTTGCCGGCGTCGATACCTGGCTGTTCGACCTGGCCGTGACCGTCAACGACTGGTGCATCGATCAGGGCAGCGGTGTGCTCGATACGGCGCGCGTGAATGCGCTGCTGGCCGCCTACCGTGCCGTGCGTCCATTCACGGCCGAGGAGGAAGCCGCCTGGCAGCCGATGCTGCGCGCCGCGGCGCTGCGCTTCTGGCTGTCGCGCCTGTACGATTTTTATGCACCACGTGAAGCCGAGCTGCTGACGCCGCACGATCCCACCCATTTCGAACGCATCCTGCGCGAGCGCATCGCCACGCCCGCACCGCGCCTGCTCCCTCAAGAATGAACAACATGCCCGCAATTACCGGCTGGAACTGGCTGAAGCAAGGTACCGGCCTGTTCCGCAAACAACCTGCCGCGCTGACGACCCTGCTGTTTGCCAACATCCTGTTCAGCCTGCTGATCGGCTCGGTGCCCCTGCTCGGCACACTGCTGGCCATCGTGCTGATTCCCTCGTTCTCGATGGCCTTCATGCAGGCCTGCCTGATGATCGAGAACGGCGAACGCGTCACGCCGGTGGTGCTGATGACGGGCTTCCGCAAGCCGGTGCTGGCGCAGTTGTGCAAGATCGGACTGATCTATCTCGTGGTGTCGGTGCTGCTGACCTTGCTGGCGCGCTTCGCGGTCGACCTCGACCAGCTCCGGCAAGTCGTGCAGCCGGCCGATCCGAAACAGGTGCCGGCAGTGGCGGGCTGGGAATTCGTCAAGATGTTCGCGCTGTCGGCCCTGAACGCGAGCGTGCTGATCGCATTGTCCTTCGCCGCGCCCCTGCTCTACTGGCAGGGCATGAAGCCGGGCAAGGCGATCTTCTACAGCTTCTTCGCCGTCCTCAAGAGCGCGCGCGTCTTCATCGTGATGCTGTTGAGCTGGTTCGGCCTGCTGCTGGCCTTTACCGTCGTGATCCAGCTCATCATGGGCGGCTCGATGTTCGGCAGGGTGCTGGTGATGTGGCTGCTGTTCCTGTTCGTGCTGCTGCTGCAGTGCGCGATGTATGCGGGGTATCGGCAGATCTTCGGGAAGCCGGTGCAGGCGGGTGCGGGGCGCGTCAATCTCGACAAGTGATGGTAACGCATGGTGGGCACGGGGCGCCCACCCTACAGTAGGGTGGGCGCCCCGTGCCCACCATATCCCCAATTCAGTTGTAGGGTGGGCGCCCCGTGCCCACCATGCATCCATCGTCAGCGGCTGACTCGCTCCAGCTTCGCCACCGACAAATCCAGCACCTTCATCCCCGCCGCGCCGAAATTGATCTGCGCGCGCGCCGCCCCTGCCCCGCCTTCGATATTCACGATCACGCCTTCGCCGAACTTGGCGTGCGCCACCGCTTCGCCGATGCGCCAGCCGGAGCCGCCGCCCGACTTCTGGGTGATCTGCTGGGCGATCTTGTTGTCGCTGCCGGCATTGCGGAAGGCGGCGTCGTCCCAGGCCGTCGTCGATTTCTTGTTGGCGAACCAGTTACTTTGCACGCGCGGCGACAGCCACTTGAGCGATTCCTCGGGCAGCTCGTCGAAGAAGCGCGACTTCATGTTGAAGCGGGTCTGGCCGTGCAGCATGCGCTGCTGGGTAAAGCTCATGTAGAGACGCTTGCGGGCGCGCGTGATCGCCACGTACATCAGGCGCCGTTCCTCGTCCACGCCATCGGCCTCGCGCGAGCTGGTTTCGTGCGGGAACAAGCCCTCTTCGAGTCCGGTAATAAAGACCGCGTCGAATTCCAGGCCCTTGGCCGAGTGCACCGTCATCAGCTGCATCGCGTCCTGGCCCGCCTGGGCCTGTGCATCGCCCGCTTCCAGCGAAGCGTGGGCAAGGAAAGCGGACAGCGGCGACATGACTTGCGGCAGCGGCGTGTCGGCATCCATGATCTCGATGCCGTCCTGGTAGACGACCGCATCGCCCGCCTGCGCCTGAGACGGCGGACCCAGGTGGGCCGGGGCGCCCTGTCCAAAACCTTCTTCCTGCACGAACTGGGTCGCCGCGTTGACCATCTGCTCGAGGTTTTCGATGCGGTCGGCGCCTTCCTTTTCGTTGGCGTAGTGCGTGAGCAGGTTGCTGCGCTCGAGCACGACGCGCACCATTTCCGGCAGCGCCAATTGCTGGGTCTCGAAGCGCGCGCCCTCGATCAGTTTCACGAAACCGCCGAGCGAGGTCCCGGCCTTGCCGGTCATGTAGGGCACGGCCGCGTACAGCGAAATGCCGTAGGTGTCGGCCGCCATTTGAAGCTGCTCGATCGAGCGCACGCCGATGCCGCGGGTCGGGAAATTCACGACGCGCAGGAAGGCCGAATCGTTGTGCGGATTGTCCATCAGCTGCAGATAGGCAATCGCATGCTTGACCTCGGCACGCTGGAAGTAGCGCAGGCCGCCGTACACGGTATAGGGGATGCCGGCCGCGAACAGCGCGTGCTCGATGACGCGGCTTTGCGCGTTCGAGCGGTAGAGGATGGCGATTTCCTTGCGCTCCAGGCCTTCGGCCATCAGGCTTTTCGCTTCCTCGATGATCCATTGCGCCTCTTCGAGATCCGAGGAGGCCTCGTAGATGCGCACCGGCTCGCCCTGCCCCGCGTCCGTGCGCAGGTTTTTACCAAGACGCTTTTGGTTGTTGGCGATCAGGTAGTTGGCGCTGTCGAGGATGTGGCCGTGCGAGCGGTAGTTCTGCTCCAGCTTGATCAGGTTCTTGACCTGGAAGTCGCGCTCGAAAGCCGACATGTTGCCGACGTTGGCGCCGCGGAAGGCATAGATGCTCTGGTCGTCGTCGCCGACGGCGAAGATGGCACCGCCGACCTGCTCGCCATAGCCGGCCAGCAGTTTCAGCAGGTTATATTGCAGATCATTGGTATCCTGGAACTCGTCGACCAGCACGTGCTTGAAACGCATCTGGTAATGCTGACGCAGCGGCGCATTGCGCGACAGCAGCTCATAGGCGCGCAGCAGCAGTTCGGCGAAATCGACCACGCCCTCTTTCTGGCATTGCTGGTCGTAGAGCTCGTAGAGCTCGACCATCTTGCGCTCGATCGGATCGTAGGCCTCCAATTGGCCGGCGCGCAGGCCCTGGTCCTTCGCGTTGTTGATGAAGTACATCAGGTTCTTGGCCGGATATTTTTCATCGTCGACATTGGCTGCCTTCAGCAGGCGCTTGATCATCGACAGCTGATCCTGCGAGTCGAGGATCTGAAAGGATTGCGGCAGTGCGGCGTCGCGGTAATGCGTACGCAGCAGGCGATTGCACAGGCCGTGGAAGGTGCCGATCCACATGCCGCGCGTGTTCACGGGAAGCATGGTGGACAGACGGGTCAGCATCTCCTTCGCCGCCTTGTTGGTAAAGGTCACCGCCATGATGCCGGCCGGGCTCACTTGCCCGGTCTGGAGCAGCCAGGCAATACGGGTCGTCAGCACGCGGGTCTTGCCCGAACCGGCGCCGGCGAGGATCAGCGCGCTTTGGTTGGGCAGCGTAACGGCTGCCAATTGTTCGGGATTAAGGTTGTGAAGGAGATTCATGCGGTCATTATAGCGCCGGGATCTACTGTATGCCCATCCAGTCTCGCTACAACACTGAAGAGCTGTGACAGGAAATTTCAAAGCAGGCCCAAGATTGAAAGATTATTTCATTTACGGCGTATTTGTCAGGCGCCTGATGGGCACGCGGACGTTCTTGTTGCGACGCTGCCATATCCTCGAATTCGTCAATTTCGCATGCGCAAAGCATGAGCATTTTCCAGCCAAAAATTTACAACACCACTCCATCTTCCAATATCTTCATTTAACTCAGCAGTAATGAGCGACATCTCTCCCGCGCGCCACCTGTTCAGAAATTCGCTTAACTTAACGACAAATACGCGTGCATGCGCGTGCCCCTCTGTCGCTGTTACTAAAGGAGAAACCTATGCTGAACCGAGTCGTGACTGTCGCCGCACTGGCTGTCGGCGGACTGATGCTGTCGAAGCAAATGAAAAAGAGCCGCACCCAGAATGGCGACTCGTCGATCATCGAAGCGATCGAAGTCAACGTGCCTCTGCGCACCGCCTACAACCAGTTCACCCAGTTCGAAGATTTCCCGCAGTTCATGAAGAGCGTGAAGGAAATCCGCCAGCTCGACGACAAGCGCCTGCACTGGAAGGCGAACGTCGCCGGCGAGGACAAGGAATGGGATGCGGAAATCACCGAGCAGATCCCTGATAAACGCATCGCCTGGCGCAGCATCGGCGGCGTGCAGAATGCCGGCGTGGTGACCTTCCACAAAATCTCGGACAACGTCACCCGCGTGACCCTGCAGATGGATTACCAGCCCGACGGCGCGCTGGAAGCCATCGGCGACGCCTTCGGCGCGGTCCGCATGGAAACCCGTGCCAACCTGCAGAACTACAAGGAAATGCTGGAGAAGCGCGGTTCCGAAACCGGTTCGTGGCGCGGCAAGATCGACCAGCACTAAGCGCTTGTACCATTGAAAAAGCCCGCGGGCCGCTTATGGCCTGCGGGCTTTCTTTGTATCGAATGCCGTTTCTTACCAGACGCGGCAGCGCTTTACCGCGGCCATCGGCTGGCCCGGCTTGCAGGAAAATGCCTTCTCGAACTCCGGCATGTTGACGACAACGCCGTTGACCCGGTACTTGCCCGGCGAGTGAGGATCGGTCATGGCGGTCACACGCAGGTTTTCCGGGCGATCATTTTCGCAGGCCCATTGCGCGTAGCCGACAAAGAAACGCTGTTCCGGGCTCAAGCCGTCACGCGGAGCCTGCGCCTGCTGCGGCATGCTCGCCATCTGCGTCTTCCACGCCATCCAGCCCAGGATCAGGCCGCCCAGGTCGGCCACGTCCTCGCCCAGGGTCAGCTTGCTGTTGATCTTGATGTCGTCCACCACCGTGTAGCCCGCGTACTGGTCGACGATGCACTGGGCGCGGTCGGTGAATTCCTTCGCGTCCTTCTTGGTCCACCAGTCTTTCAGGTTCCCCTTCGCATCGAACTGGCGCCCCTCGTCGTCAAAAGCGTGGGTCAGCTCGTGGCCGATGGTGCCGCCCGTGTTGCCATAGCCCGGCGCATCGTCCATCTTCGGATCGAACAGCGGCGGCTGCAGCACGCCGGCCGGGAAGTTGATGTCGTTCATCTGCGGATTGAAATAGGCGTTCACCGTCGGCGGCGTCATCAGCCACTCGCTGCGGTCGAGCGGCTTGCCGATCTTGGCCAGTTGTCTCCGGTTTTCGAATTGCGTGCCGCGGATCGCATTGCCGGTGAAGTCGTTCGGACGTACCTCGAAGGCCGAATAGTCGCGCCAGGTATCCGGATAGCCGATCTTGTTGACGATCGCGTCGAGCTTTTCGTGGGCGCGCTTCTTGGTGTCGGGACTCATCCAGGCGAGCGAATCGATGTCCTTGGCCATCGCCTCCTCGACCTGGCGCGTCATGTGCAGCGACTTCGCCTTCAGCTCGGGAGAAAACGCGCGGCTGACGAATTCCTGGCCCAGCGCTTCGCCCAGCTGCGCATCGACCAGTTGCACGCAGCGCTTCCAGCGTGGCGGCTGCTTCTCGACGCCGCGCAGGGTCTGACTGAAGAAGGCGAAGTGCGGCTGGTCGAATTGCGGCGCCAGCACCGGCGACAATTCCTTCATTACGTGCCAGCGCAGATAGGTCTTGATCGCAGCGAGATCGTTGCTGCGCAGCTGTTTGCCGAACGCCTTCATGAACTTCGGCTCGGTGACATTGAACGTTTTGAGACCCGGCTGGCCGACGGCGGCCAGATACGTCTTCCAGTCGAAGCCGGGCGTCATCGCCTGCAGGCCCTTCAGGTCGGTCTTGTGGAACAGTTTATAGGGGTCGCGCTTGTCGACGCGGGTCAGCGAGGCCTGGGCTAGCGCGGTTTCCAAACGCATCACGGTCGCGGCCGAACGTTTTGCGGTTTCCGGCGATTCGCCGATCAGCCCGAACATGGTACGGATATGGGCTTCGTACTTGTCGCGGATGTCTTTCGAACGCTTGTCCGTTTTGAGGTAATAGTCGCGGTCCGGCAAGCCGAGTCCGCCGCCGCTGGCAAAGGCGATCACACGGGTCGAATCGCCGAAGTCCTGGTTCGAGCTGAAGCCGAAGAAGAAGGCTTCGCTCGAGAGCGCCAGCTGCAGCCCGGCCAGCACGCGCGGCAGTTCGCGGGTGGAAGCCATGCCTTCGATCTGGTTCAGGAAAGGCGCCAGCGGCTCGGCGCCGCGCTTGGCGATCGCGCCCTCGTCCATGCAGGCGCCGAAATAGTCGCCGATCTTCTGCTGGGTGCTGCTCCGCCCTTCCTTCTGCTTCGCCAGCCCGTCGAGGATGCCCCACAGGTAGCGCTGGTTGTCCTGCGCCAGCTTGCTGTACACCGACCAGCGCGCCTGGTCGGCGGGCACTGGATTGTTCTTCATCCAGCCGCCGCAGGCATACTGGTAGAAATCGACGCAGGGGTCGGCGCTCTTGTCCATCGCGCTAACGTCCAGGCCGGGCGTGTAGGGGAAAGTCGTGGCAGGGCGTTCCGGTTCGGTGGTCTGGGCGCTGGCGAAGGCGGCGCTGCACAGGAGCGTGCTGGCGAGAGCGAGACGGGTAAGCTGGTGCATGGATGGGTTCCGCAAGAGGTGATTCTCCATGCTGACATACAAGTATTGCTAAAGCAACATTAGCATATCCATGAGCAGCGCATGCTGCCCTTCCGATATTGTTTCCCTCCGGAAACCTGTCCTGTACACTAGAGCCAACGATGCCAAGAATTATCAGGCTAGTCTGCAGTGCTTACATACATCTGAGCGCAAGCTCGTCAACATGGAGCGTGAACATGGGCGAATGGTCAGAATATTTCGAAGACTTCCCGGAAGAAGATCCGGCTAATTATCTTGGAGGAAAATTCGATCCGCGAGGAGCTGCTACTCAGCGTGAAGCTCAGCAAAAAGCTGTGCGAAAGCTTAAACATGAGCAGCAGTTACTTGACGCCGAGATTGCTGCTATTGTTCAAAAGCATAAGACGCCAGGCTAAGAACGGTAAATGATGAGAAACCAATTTACAGCGGGGCTTTTTCTAGCGATCGCTTTAACAGGATGTAATCAGTCACCTGGCCCTCTCGAGGGGACCTGGAAAGCGGAGGGGATCGTCCCGATGACGATTACATTCCGTCCTGGGGAAACCGAAACAATGGGTGTTATCGAGCAGGTCGATTACACAACAAAAGGAAACGTCGTCAAAGTCACTTATAAAGACGGGATGATGAAGGGCTCATCTATCCCGTTCACGCTTGTGGACCACAACACAGCAACAAACCCTATGTACACGCTACGTCGCGTTCGATAACGGAAATTCGACAATAGTCAGGGTCAGGGCTGACGTTAGTTTTAAGGACTATGAAAGACAGACATAATCAGGTGTCCGGCGACAGAACCGGCGTCCACTCACCTGTTGTACGTAAACCTCGCAACCGAGAAGCGACTCATGAGCAAATTTCTTATTTCCTTCCCAGCGAGTGCGATGAACGTTCCCGCCGAGGACATGCCCGCTGTCGGTGAGGCGTCCCGTGCGGTGATCCGCGAGGCAAAGGCTGCCGGCGTCTACGTCTTCGCCGGCGGCATCAACGCCGAAGTCGCGCCCGCCATGGTCGCAGCGGACGGCAGCTGCACAGACGAGACCTACCGCGAAACACGAGAGCTCGATGGCGGCTTTTGCGTGCTCGAGCTTCCGTCCAGGGACGTGGCCGTACAATGGGCCGCCAAGCTCGCCGCAGCCTGCCGCTGCGCGCAAGAGCTGCGCGAGTTCTACTACGATCCTGAAAGCTGACCTGGATGCCGGACCTGATCCGTTTTACTGCCCTCTTCGCCCTCACCGCCCTCGCCGAAATCATCGGCTGCTACCTGCCCTGGCTGGTACTGAAGCAAGGCAAATCCATCTGGCTGCTGCTGCCGGCAGCCGCCTCGCTGGCCCTGTTCGCCTGGCTGCTGACCCTGCACCCAACCGCCGCCGGCCGCACCTATGCGGCCTACGGCGGGATGTACATCGCGGTGGCCCTGCTGTGGCTGCGTTTCGTGGACGGCATCCACCTCAGCCGCTGGGACGCGGCGGGTGCGGCGCTGGCGCTGGCCGGGATGGCCGTGATCGCGCTGCAGCCGCGCTAATCAAGACTCAGTCGCCCGGCCCTTCTCCCGGCATCGTGTCAGCCATCAGGCGTAATTCTTCCGGCGTCAGTTCTTCCGGTTTCTTGTTGGCCAGGGCATCGAAGGAGTCCGACGCGGACTGCTTGTTCTGCTCCTGCTGCGACTGCTGAGACTGCTGCGGCTGGGCAGCCTTGTCATCCTGCTGCGGCCCCTGCCGCGACTGGGTATTGTCGTTTGTCATGCTGTCCTCCTTGGGCATCGGTTCGATGCCCAAGTCTGGCACAGCGGCGATTTACAAGGCGCCCCGCTCCCCCGATCAGCGGCCGGGTCCGCCGCCGCCGAAACCGCCGGGGCCAGGGCCCATGCCTGGCCCCATCCCCGGACCGCCCGGACGCATCGGCCGCTGGGCATTGTTGCCGAAGCTGCCGAATCGATAGCTCAGGCCGACGGTGAAGGTACGGCCATTGTTGCGGCGGATGCTGTACTGACGCAGGAGGTCGTTCTCGGTAATCGTCTCGATCTTCGACGAATCGAACAGGTCATTCACATTCAGCACGAACGACAGCGCCGGCGTCAGGTTGTGGCGGTAGGTGAAATCGGCCGTGCGGGTCGGCTGCCGATAACCCTCGCCGAACAGGGTCTTGCCCTGGGCGTTGAGCATCAGCTGGAAGGTGTTGTTGCGGTCGTACTGGTAGCCGATGCGGGCGCGGCCGCTGAGCGAGGTCGCGGTGCGCTTGTCCGCGCTGGCGCTGCCGAGCACGTCCTGTTCGGAATAGGCGAGATTGCCGCTGGCATTGACGCTCAGCTTGTCGGTGACCTTGCCGCCGAAGTTGAATTCGAGGCCGCCCGAATTGCTGCTGCCGGCGTTTTCCTTCGTCGTCAGCAGGACGTTGTTCGCGATGAAGACGCGGCGCTCGTTGATCAGGTCGGTATCGCGGCGCGCGTACAGGCGGACGGTCGTATCCACCTTGCCCAGCTTGGTCTCGAGGCCGAGTTCGAGCGAGTCGGAATCGCTCGGGCGCAGGTCTGGGTTGCCCGAGGACACGTTGAACTCGTCCACGTAGACCACGAAGGGATTCAGGTCGCCAGCGCCGGGACGGCGGATGCGGTGCGCGTAGTTCAGGCGCAGCGTGGTGTCGTCGGACAGGCCGTAGGTAACAAAAGCGCTCGGAATCGCGTCCAGGTAGTTGCTGCCGGCGCGGATATTGGTCGTCGCCTGGAACATGTCGACGTCCGTGTACTCGGCGCGCAGGCCGCCCTGCACGCTCCAGTCGCGATTGATGCGCCACTGGTAGGAGGCGTACAAGGCCGCCGTCGTCTCGTCGAGTTCGAAGCGGTTGGTGCGGCCCGTGTTGACACGCTCGGCCCAGGTCGCTTCGTCGATATCGAGATAGGCGTTGTCGAACACGCTGCTGGTGCGCGCCAGTTTGTAGCCGGTGCGGAAGGTGCCGTTCTCTCCCGGCAGCTCGTAATCGCCGGTGAAATCGACGATGCGGTTGTCGAATGCATTGTTCTGGCGGGTCAGCGCGTTCTGGGCGGTGACGGGGCGCACCGTGTAGGCGGTGGCGTTACGCAGGTCGCCCTCGTTGCTGGCGCCGGATACGCGCAGGTCCATCTTGAAGTTTTCGCCCTGCGTATCGCCCTTATGGTCGAAGCGGGTCGACAGGCTGTAGTTGCGGTTGCGGCCCTTGCGCGTGGACTGGCGCAGGTAATCGCTGTCGGTCACGCCTGCGAAATTCGCGCCCTGGTAGCGTTCGTTCGAGACGGTATCGCTGTCGGTGCCGGATGCCATCACGCTGGCCGCGATTACATCCTTTTCTCCGAGGTTGTAGCTGACCGTGCCGGTCATGCCGACGGTATCGTTCTCGGTCTCGCTGTTCGAGACCGAGGTGCTGCGCGCAATGGCGCCGCTGGCCGGGTCGATCCGTTCGCGCACCGTCTCGCCGCTCGACTCGCGCTTGTCGCGGCGGCCGAACACGCCGCCCTGCACGCTCATGCGCCCGGTCGTGTAGCTGCCGAAGCTGTTGACGTTGAAACGGCCCTCGGTGCCGGCGTTCGCGTTCACCGAGGCGAAACCGCCCGGCGTGCGTTCGCGCCGCATCACCAGGTTCAGGATCGGACCGCCGCCGCCTTCGTTGCCGAACTGCGCGCCGGGATTGGTGATGACCTCGACCGATTCCAGGTCCGCTGCCGGCAGCGCATTGATCGCGGCCGCACGGTTATCGCCCTGCATCATGGCCGAGGGCTTGCCGTCGATATAGACCTGGACATTGCTCTTGCCGCGCAGGGTCACGCCGCCATCGGCATCGACCGCGACCGAGGGCACCTTGTTCAGGGTGTCGGCCACGGTGTCGTTCGAGCTGGCCGGGTCGGCTTTCACATCGTAAACCTGGCGGTCGATGCGGTTGGCGTTGCGCTTGGTGGTGACGGTGACGGTGGCAGGGCCGTCCGTGCTCGCCTGGTTTTGTGCGGCAGCCGGGGCAGTTGCCGGCGGCGTCTGGCTGGTCTCCTGGGCGGCGGCCGAGACGCAGGCCAGCAGCGCGCCGAGCGCGATCGCGGTTTTCACAAAGGGACGGGAGTCAGGGAGAGCGGAATGAGCGTGGGGAGGCATGAAGAGAGCGTCGGCAATGCAGAGTTTGGTCGACTGCAATTGTCGCATGGGAGGATCATCAAAATTTCTTAACAAGCGTAAAGATTTGGTAACGTCTTGTTTCAGCTAGCTCACGCGCGCGGGTAGAATTCACCTGCCCTTCTTTCGTCAACGCTTAACAAGGAATGCAATGCCGACTCACCGCCCTCTCGTCAAAACCGTCCTCTCCACGCTGCTGGCTGCCGCACTCTCGATGCCGGCCATCGCCGCCGAGCCCGCCTGGGTCACGAAAAGCAACGACAACGCCAAGGTGCTGCTGAAGGTGCTGGCGAAGTACTCGCCCGAAAGCGCCAGCACCCTGGGCGTGGACGGCTACGACGAGCAGATCACGGACATGTCGCGCGACCAGTTCGAAGCCAGCAACCGCGACCTGCGCGCGGCGATCGCCGACCTGCAGAAGCGCATGCGCGCGGAAACCGATTCGAAGGTGAAGCAGGACCTGCAGATCCTGATCGACAAGGCCCAGGACAACATCCAGACCAGCACCCTGCAGCGCAAGTACTTCATGCCCTTCGACGATCTCACCAGCATGATCTTCGGCGTGGTGCGCTCCACGCTCGACCCGCGCATCCCGAAAGCGCGCCAGCAGACCCTGCTCGTCCGACTCGACAAGTACGCCGGCCTGGCCAAGGGCTATCGCCCGATCACGGAACTGGCGCACGAGCGCTTGCAGGAACGCCTGAAGGCGAACAAGAACCTGCTCGGCCCGTACAAGGGCGAGCTCGAACAGGCGCTGAACGACGGCCCGACCCTGCTGAAGGGCATGCGCGAGCTGCTGGCGAAAAGCGAGCTGCAAGGCTGGGAAAGCCGCTTCGACGCGCTGGAGAAGCAGCTGACCGCCTACAACGCGCGCCTGAAGACCGAGATGCTGCCACGTGCCCGCGCGGACCACCGCCTGCCGCCGGAAGTGTATGCCGACAACCTCAAGAACTTCGGCGTCGATATCAAGCCGCAGGAGATGATCTCGAAGGCCCTGACCTCGTTCGCGGAAATCCGCAATCAGATGCAGATCACGGCGAACCTGATCGCGAAGGAGCGCGGCTTCAAGGATGCCGACTACCGCGCCGTGATGGCGGAACTGAAAAAGCAGCAGATCCCGCTCGACCAGGTCATGCCGCTCTACGCCGAGCGCCTGGCGGCCCTGGAAGCGGCGGTGCGCCAGCAGCAGGTCGTTACCCTCCCGTCGCGCAAGGCGGTGATCCGCCTGGCGACGATGGCCGAGAACGCGGCCAGCCCGGCGCCGCACATGAGCCCTCCGCGCCTGATCGGCAATACGGGCGAATACGGCGAGTTCGTGCTCACCACCGGGATGCCGCCGGACGCCAGCGGCAAGCGCCTGGTGTTCGACGATTTTACCCACCAGTCGGGCACCTGGTCGATCACGGCGCACGAGGCGCGTCCGGGCCACGAGCTGCAGTTCGCGAAGATGATCGAGACCGGCGTTTCGACCGCACGCGCGGTGTTTGCGTTTAATAGCGTCAACGTCGAAGGCTGGGCCCTGTATGCGGAAGCGGAAATGCAGCCCTACGAGCCGCTCGACGGCCAGCTGTTCGCGCTGCAGGCACGCGCCATGCGCGCGGCGCGCGCCTTCCTCGACCCGATGGTCAACCTGGGAGAAATCACCCCGGACGGCGTGAAGAACTTCCTGATGCGCGACGTCGGTCTGTCGGAAGGCATGGCGACCCAGGAGATGCAGCGCTACACCTTCCGCGCGCCGGGCCAGGCGACTTCTTACTTCTACGGCTACCAGCGACTGATGGAAACGCGCCAGGCGGCCGAGGTGGCGCTGCGCGGCAAGTTCGATCGCCAGAAGTTCAACGACTTCGTGCTGGCCCAAGGCTTGGTGCCGCCGAAACTGCTGCGCAAGGCGGTGATGGAAGAGTTCGTGCCGGCGCAGCAGAAATAAACATGTTTGCCGGCGGATTTCCATCCGTTGGCGGTAGCGTAACGTAGGGTGGGCTCTCCGAGCCCACGCGGTCCACCGCATGAAAACACGCGGCCTCGATCAACGTTGCCGTTTTGCCGGCCGTGATACCGCGTGGGCACGGAGTGCCCACCCTACATTAACTGCGCTTCGGCGCCTGATGCGCCACGCCGCTGGCGACGGCCTCGTCGATGATCCCGCGCGTGGCGCGGTCCGCATCCTTCTGCTGGGCTTCCATCCGCTCGCCCAGCGCTTCCATCTTCTTGCCGATTGCTTCCATCGGCTTGCCGGCTTCTTCCATCTTCTTGCCGATGGCTTCCATCTTCGCCTTGTTCAGGGTGACGGCGGCCATCGCCATCTGATTGCCGTAGGCGCCCATGGCCTCGCCGTGGCGGCCCATTTCCTTGCCGTGCTGTTCCATCTCGGCGCCGGTCTGTTCCATCGGCGCCCAGGCCTGGCGCACGCGCGCCAAGGTCGCGGCGTCCTGCACGATGTATTCCTTGCCGTCCTTGCGGAACCAGAAGAATTCGCCCTGCACGCTGCCCTTGAGGGCTTCCAGCTGCTCGCTGCTCACGTTATTGCCGGTCATGCTCATGCGCGAATCGGCGCGCACCAGGGCGTAGGGCTCGCCGGTCTCGAGGCGGTGGATGCTGCGCACCTTGTGCAAGCCTGCGGACGCCGGCTCGGCGTGTACGGCCAGCAGCGGCGCGGCGCAGGCGGCAGCGGCGGCGCTCAGCAGGAGGGCGTGCTTGATGCGGCGGGAAGAGAAAGGAAAGCGGGCTGGCATGGTGGTCTCCACAAGTCGATTGACGATGGAGCCACTGTAGGAGAACCGAAAGCCGCCTGCCCGCTTCATGCGACGAACCGTCGCTTTCGCGGAACAGGCGACAAAAAAGCAGACTTAGTACACCACGACCGAGCGGATCGACTCGCCCGACTTCATCAGGTCGAAACCTTCGTTGATACGTTCGAGCGGCAGGTGGTGGGTGATCAGGTCGTCGATGTTGATCTTGTTTTCCATGTACCAGTCGACGATCTTCGGCACGTCGGTGCGGCCGCGTGCGCCCCCAAAAGCGGAGCCCTTCCATTCGCGGCCGGTCACCAGCTGGAACGGACGGGTCGAGATCTCGGCGCCGGCTTCGGCCACGCCGATGATGATCGACTGCCCCCAGCCCTTGTGGCAGCACTCGAGCGCCTGGCGCATGGTGTTGACATTGCCGATGCACTCGAAGGAGTAGTCGGCGCCGCCGTCGGTGATCTGGACGATCGTGTCCACCACGTTCTGCACTTCCTTCGGATTGACGAAGTGGGTCATGCCGAACTTGCGCGCCATGGCTTCGCGCGCAGGGTTGAGGTCGACGCCGATGATTTTATCGGCACCCACCATCTTGGCCGCCTGGATCACGTTCAGGCCGATGCCGCCCAGGCCGAACACGACGACATTCGCGCCCGCTTCCACCTTGGCGGTGAAGATCACGGCGCCGATGCCGGTGGTGACGCCGCAGCCGATGTAGCAGATCTTGTCGAAGGGGGCATCGTTGCGGACTTTCGCCAGCGCGATTTCCGGCACCACGATGTAGTTCGAGAAGGTCGAGGTCCCCATGTAGTGGTAGATCGGCTTGCCGTCGAGCGAAAAACGGGAAGTCGCATCGGGCATCAGGCCGCGACCTTGCGTGGAGCGGATCGCCTGGCACAGGTTGGTCTTCTGCGACAGGCAGAATTTGCACTGGCGGCATTCCGGCGTGTAGAGCGGAATGACGTGATCGTCCTTCTTGAGGCTGGTGACGCCCGGGCCGACGTCGACGACGACACCCGCGCCTTCATGGCCGAGGATCGCCGGGAACAGGCCTTCCGGGTCGGCGCCGGACAGGGTGTAGTAATCGGTGTGGCAAATGCCGGTGGCCTTGACTTCGACCAGGACCTCGCCGGCCTTCGGGCCTTCGAGCTCGACTTCTTCGATCGTCAGCGGCTGACCCGCCTTCCATGCAATCGCTGCCTTCGTTTTCATGAATCGTTCCTGTTACTTGGGATGGATTTGCCATCATACCAAGAGCAGGAAAACAACGTCGCCTATGCACCCTGCAAAAATGCTGCACATGCACAAGGGTGGGGGCCAAAAATATACCACCAAACAAACGATGCATACGGTTTTCAACTGTGCACGTGTGCAACATTGCAACACGGCTGAGCACGATTGATTTGTCAATTGCACATACATACATTCTCTGCCTACACTGGCTCAGCCGTTTCGACGGCAAAAATCGTTTTATAAAAAACGTGCACGCGAGCAAAGAATCGCGGCATTTCGATAGGCTTTTATACGGAGAAGTAAAAAAATGATTCAACGTACTTCGAGCAAGATCCTTAGCCTGTGCCTGACCGCTGCGGCGGCCAGCATCCTGTGCAATTCCGCCATGGCGGTAGAGCCGGATACCACCCGTGTCATCGTTGCATTCAAGCCGGGCGCGAAAGCGGCCATGAAAGGCGTCGTCGCCGCTGCCAAGGGCGCGGTCAAGCACGAAATCTTCGGCGCGAACGCGATGGCCATCGAAGTGCCCCGTGCAGCCCTCAAGGGCCTGGAAAACAACCCGAACGTCGAATACATCGAAGAAGACGCCAAGCGCTATCCGCTGGCGCTGACCTCGCCGTCGACCGGCACCCCGTACACCAGCGGCCAGCTGGTCCCGTACGGCATCAAGATGGTCCAGGCCGACCAGCTGAGCGACTCGCTCGCCGCCAACCGCAAGGTGTGCATCATCGACTCGGGTATCGACCGCAACCACGAAGACCTGTCGGGCAACAACCTGACCGGCGAATACGACAGCGGCACCGGCTGGTGGTACACCGACGAAAACCACCACGGCACCCACGTCGCCGGCACCATCGCCGCGATCAACAACAGCGGCGTCGGCGTGGTCGGCGTCAATCCGAACAAGCAGCTCAAGATCCACATCGTCAAGGTCTTCGGTCCGGACGCCTGGGCTTATTCGTCGACCCTGTCCTCGGCCGCCAACAAGTGCAAGGCCGCCGGCGCCAACGTGATCTCGATGTCGCTGGGCGGTTCGCTCTCGAACAACACCGAGAAGAACACCTTCGCCTCGCTGGAAGCCGCCGGCATCCTCTCCATCGCCGCCGCCGGTAACGACGGCAACACCCGCCAGTCCTACCCTGCCGGCTACGCCAGCGTGGTTTCGGTTGCCGCGATCGACGAGAACAAGCAGTGGGCCACCTTCTCGCAGTACAACAGCAAGGTCGAGCTGGCAGGTCCCGGCGTCTCGGTGCTGTCGACCGTGCCGACGGGCAGCGGCCAGGAAGCGGTCCTGACGGTCGGTTCGAGCACCTACGCGCCGGGCGCGATGGAAGGCTCGCCGGTCAAGACCGCGACCGCACCGCTGGCCGACTTCGGCATCGGCGACGCCGTCAACTCGGCCGTCTCGGGCAAGGTCTGCCTGATCGCACGCGGCACCGTGGACTTCGCGACCAAGGTCTCGAACTGCCAGGCCAGCGGCGGCGTCGGCGCCGTGGTGTACAACAACGTGGCAGGTGCATTCGGCGGCACGCTGGGCACCACCGTGACCAACATCCCGTCGGTCACCGCCACCGACGTCGAAGGCGCGGCGATGAAGGGCCAGCTGGGCCAGAGCGCCACCGTCGGCATCAAGGCATCGAACTACGCCTACTTCGACGGCACCTCGATGGCAACCCCGCACGTGTCGGCCGTCGCCGCCCTGGTGTGGAGCTACTTCCCGACCTGTACCGCCGTCCAGATCCGCAGCTCGCTCGGCAAGAGCGCGCAAGACCTGGGCACCGCCGGCCGCGACACCAAGTACGGCTATGGCCTGGTGCAAGCCAAGGCTGCCTACGACCGCATCAAGTCGCTGGGCTGCGGTAACTGAACTGGTGGCAGCGCCAGCCTGAAAGAGGACGCTTCGGCGTCCTTTTTTCGTTGCGCGCCCGCCGTCCGCGGCCGGTGGCGCATATACAAAGCGTTTACTACGTGCCCCCCTCTTTTTAGAAAATCTTTACGCCCGCGCATCTACACTTTCTTGCATCGCAGCATATGGATGCAAGGAGCCGACGATGCCTGCCGTACCCAGCAACACGCATGACGATCCAGCCCGCGGAGTGCGGCCATGATCGTCACCGTCGTCAACCACGCCCTGCCCTTGTTCCGGGGCGTACTGGCAGAAAACCTGGCGCTGTTGCGCGTGCGCGGCGGGCACCGGGTGTTGTTGCTCGACGCCACGCCCGAGCAAGGCAGCCGGCTCTGGGCCGGGCAACGGCAGCGCGCCGGCCTGCCACCCAGCTTCGCCACTCACGCCGCCTACGGGCTCGGGTTTGCGCAGGAACTGGAAGCACTGCGCCGGCGCGGCGCCGACATCGTCATTGACAGCGACAGCTGCAGCTGCAGCTGCAGCGGCCAGGAATGCCGCCATGCGCTGCTTGCGGCGCAGGTTGCGCTGGTGCCTTTTGCGCCGCGCCACGCCAACGTCGGCGCCAACTACGGCCTGATCGCCCGGCTCAACAGCGCGCGCATGTTCAACCCTGGCCTGTGCGTGCTGTTCGTCACGGCCGCTGGCGACCACGACCCGCCGCCGCAGGAGCTGGACGCCCTGCGCGTGTATGCCGGCGAAGTCATGGCCGGCAGCCTGGCCGACACCATTGTCCACTTGCCGGCGCTGCTGCCGGGAGTCGCATTCCCCGGGCATTGCGCCAGCGATATCGAAAGCAGTACCGGGGCCGCCGAGATGGCGGCCCTGTACGGCGAGGTCTACCGGACCGCTACGCCGTTCCCGCCGCCCGGTCCGGGCGGCGGGCGCAGCGGCCGGTTCTTACAAAAATAGGAAATCAAGCACATCATGAATCGTTCCATCCGCACCCTGCTCGCTCCCGTGGTTCTCATTGCGATGGCGGCGCCGCTGCACGCCCAGGAAGCGCCGGCCGGGCACGCCTTCAGCGGCAACCTGGCGCTCACGTCCGACTACCGCTACCGCGGCATCTCCCAGACCCGCCTGCAGCCGGCCCTGCAGGGCGGTGCCGACTACACGCACGGCCCGACCGGGCTGTATGCCGGCACCTGGCTGTCCACCATCAAATGGACCAAGGACGCGGGCGGCGGCGGCGACATCGAGCTGGACCTGTATGCCGGCAAGCGCGGCCAGGCCGGCGCCGGCCTCAGCTACGACGTGGGCGTGCTCGGCTACGTCTATCCCGCCAACGGCCTGAACCACGTGCCCGGCTTCGCCGACGCCAACACCGCCGAGATCTACGGCCAGCTCGGCTACGGGCCCGCCTATGCCAAGTACTCGCTGGCGCTGACCAACCTGTTCGGCTTCGTCGACAGCCGCCGCAGCGGCTACCTGGACCTCGGTGCCAACCTCGACCTGGGAGACGGCCTGACCCTGAACCTGCATGCGGGGCGCCAGGAAGTGCGCAACAACGATGCGGCAAGCTACACCGGCTACAAGCTCGGCATCACCAAGGACGCCGGCTTTGCCAGCCTTGCGCTCGCATTCGTCGGCACGGATGCCGGCCGCAGCGCCTATGCCTCGCCCGCCAACGGCAAGTTCCTCGGCAAGAAGGCGCTCGTCGTCAGCGTCAGCAAGACTTTCTGATCAACCGGGCACATGGAGATACTCATGGATATCGTCTACCTCGGCGCGATCGCCTTGTTTTCCGTCCTGATCTGGGGCATGGCAAGCGCTTGCGCGCAACTGGGAGAGCGTAAATGACGCCCTTCTACCTGATCGGCGCGCTCGTTTCCGGCGCCCTGCTGGCCTACCTGCTGTACGCCATGTTCAACGCGGAGGACCTGTGATGGACATCCAGTCGCTGGCGCTTCCGGCGCTGTTCCTCGCGATCCTGCTGGCCTCGTCTTGGCCGCTCGGCATCCTGCTGGCCCGCGTGGCCGAAGGCGGCCGCGTGCGCGGCTTCGGCTGGCTGCAGCGGATCGAGTCAAGCCTGTACCGCGCCGCCAGCATCGCGCCCGAGCAGGGCATGGGTTGGAAGGCCTATGCCCTGGCGCTGCTCGCCTTCAATGCCCTGGGCACGCTCGCCGTTTATGCCTTGCAGCGTGTCCAAGCCTGGCTGCCGCTCAATCCCCAGGCACTCGGCAACGTCAGTCCGGACTCGGCCTTCAATACCGCCGTCAGCTTCGTCAGCAACACCAACTGGCAGGGCTACGGCGGCGAGCAGACCATGAGCTACCTGACCCAGATGCTGGCCCTGACCTGCCAGAACTTCTTTTCGGCCGCCACTGGCATCGCCGTCGTGTTCGCGCTGATTCGCGGCTTCTCGGCAAAATCCGCCCAGTCGATCGGCAACTTCTGGGCCGACCTGGTGCGCAGCACCCTGTACGTGCTGCTGCCGCTGTCGCTGGTATTCTCGGCCTTCCTCATGGGACAGGGCGTGATCCAGAACTTCTCCGGCTACCAGCAGGTGCAGCTGCTCGATCCGGTTACCTACACCCAGCCGAAAAGCGGCGCCGATGGCCAGCCGCTGGTCGATGCCCAGGGCCAGCCGGTCACGGAAAGCGTCACCGCCGCCACGCAGACCATCGCGATGGGTCCGGTCGCCTCGCAGGAAGCGATCAAGCTGCTGGGTACCAACGGCGGCGGCTTCTTCAACGCCAACTCGGCCCATCCCTATGAAAATCCGACGCCCTTGTCGAACCTGTTCCAGATGGTGGCGATCTTCCTGATCCCGGCCGCGCTGTGCTTCGCCTTCGGCCGCCTGGTCGGCGACCGGCGCCAGGGCTGGGCGGTGCTGGCGGCCATGACGGTGCTGTTCGCCGTCATGACCGCCGGCGTGATGGTCTCCGAGCACCAGGCGAACCCGGCGCTGCAGGCCATGGGTGTTGACCAGCAGGCCGGTCCCCTGCAAGCGGGCGGCAACATGGAAGGCAAGGAAACCCGCTTCGGCATCGACGCCTCGGCGCTGTTCGCCGCCGTCACCACGGCCGCGTCGTGCGGCGCGGTCAACGCGATGCACGATTCGTTCACGCCGCTGGGCGGCGCGGTGCCGCTGCTGCTGATGCAGTTCGGCGAGGTGGTCTTCGGCGGCGTCGGCTCCGGCCTGTACGGCATGCTGCTGTTCGCGATCATGGCGGTGTTCATCGCCGGCCTGATGATCGGCCGCACCCCCGAATACCTGGGCAAGAAGATCCAGGCCTACGAGATCAAGATGACGTCCGTCGCGATTCTGGTCACGCCGTTGCTGGTGTTGGCAGGCACCTCGATCGCCGTGATGGCGGACGCGGGCAGGCTCGGTCTCGCCAATCCGGGAGCACACGGCTTCTCGGAGATCCTGTACGCGTTCAGCTCGGCCGCCAACAACAATGGCAGCGCCTTCGCCGGCCTGTCCGCGAATACGCCCTTCTACAACACGATGCTGGCGATCGCCATGTGGTTCGGCCGCTTCGCCGTGATCGTGCCGGTACTGGCGATCGCCGGGTCGTTGGCGGGCAAGCAGCGCCTGCCGGCCAACGCCGGGACCATGCCCACGCATGGACCGATGTTCGTCGGCCTGCTGGTGGGCGTGGTAGTGCTGGTCGGCGTGCTGAACTACGTGCCGGCGCTGGCGCTCGGCCCCGTCGCCGAACACCTGCAGCTGTTCGGAAAATAAACAAGGGTGGGCCCCAGCCCGCCGCAATAGTCCAACCCTGGAGTACCTCATGTCTCAACTTCATTCGGCAGCCGCGCAGCCGCCGGCCGCCGCGCCGGCCACAGGCAAGCGCCTGTCCATGTTCGATACCGGCCTGCTCGGTCCCGCGCTGGCGGACGCGTTCAGGAAACTCGGGCCGCGCACCCAGCTGCGCAGTCCCGTCATGTTCGTGGTCTGGGTCGGCAGCATCGTGACCACCCTGCTGTACGTGCAGGCATTGTTCGGGACCGGCGAGGCACCGTCCGGCTTCATCCTGGCCGTCGCCGTCTGGCTCTGGTTCACGGTGCTGTTCGCGAATTTCGCGGAAGCGCTGGCCGAGGGCCGCAGCAAGGCGCAGGCGGCGTCGCTGCGCGGCCTGAAGCAAAGCGTGATGGCCAAGAAACTGTCCACCCCCAGGCACGGCACGCCCTGGCTGCCCTGCCCGGCAACCGACCTACGCAAGGGCAACCATCTCCTGATCGAGGCCGGCGATGTGGTGCCGATCGACGGCGAAGTGGTCGAAGGCGTCGCCTCGGTCGACGAAAGCGCGATCACCGGCGAGTCTGCCCCGGTCATCCGCGAATCGGGCGGAGATTTCTCGGCCGTCACCGGCGGCACCCGCGTGCTTTCGGACTGGCTGGTGGTGAAGGTCACCGCCAACCCGGGCGAAACCTTCCTCGACCGCATGATTGCGATGGTCGAAGGCGCCAAGCGCAAGAAGACGCCCAACGAGATCGCGCTGACCATCCTGCTGGTGGCCCTGAGCATCGTGTTCCTGGTGGTGACGGTGGCGCTGCTGCCGTTCTCGCTGTATTCGGTGCAAGCCGCGCAAGCCGGCGCACCGGTCACGATCACGGTCCTGATCGCCTTGCTTGTATGCCTGATCCCCACGACCATCGGCGGCCTGCTGTCGGCGATCGGCGTGGCGGGGATGAGCCGCATGATGGGCGCGAACGTGATCGCCACGTCCGGCCGTGCGGTGGAAGCGGCCGGCGACGTCGACGTGCTCCTGCTCGACAAGACCGGCACCATCACGCTGGGCAACCGCCAGGCATCGGCCTTTCTGCCGGCTCCCGGCGTGAGCGAGCGCGAGCTGGCCGACGTCGCGCAGCTCGCTTCGCTGGCGGACGAGACGCCGGAAGGACGCAGCATCGTGGTGCTGGCTAAGCAGCGCTTCGACATCCGCCAGCGCGAGCTGGAGAACCTGCAGGCCACCTTCCTTCCGTTCTCGGCGAACACCCGCATGAGCGGCGTGGATGCCGGCGAACGCCAGATCCGCAAGGGCGCCGCCGACGCGGTGCGGCGCCACGTCGAGGCGCTCGGCATGCCCTTCCCTCCCGCGGTCATGCGTATCGTCGACGACGCCTCGCGCCGCGGCAGCACGCCGCTGGTGGTGGCCGACGGCGCGCGCGTGCTCGGCGTAGTCGAGCTCAAGGACATCGTCAAGGGCGGCATCAAGGAACGTTTCGCCCAGCTGCGGCAGATGGGCATCAAGACAGTGATGATCACCGGCGACAACAAGCTGACCGCCGCCGCCATCGCCGCCGAGGCCGGGGTGGACGACTTCCTGGCTGAAGCGACACCCGAGGACAAGCTCAAGCTGATCCGCAGCTACCAGGACCAGGGCCGGCTGGTGGCGATGACCGGCGACGGCACCAACGACGCGCCGGCGCTGGCCCAGGCCGACGTGGCGGTGGCAATGAACTCCGGCACCCAGGCGGCCAAGGAAGCGGGCAACATGGTCGACCTCGACTCGAACCCGACCAAGCTGCTGGAAATCGTCGAGATCGGCAAGCAGATGCTGATGACGCGCGGCTCCCTGACCACTTTCTCGATCGCCAACGACGTGGCCAAGTATTTCGCGATCATCCCGGCCGCCTTCGTCGGCACCTACCCGCAGCTGGCGGCACTCGACATCATGCACCTGGCCAGCCCGTCCTCGGCCATCATGTCGGCCCTGATCTTCAATGCGCTGATCATCGTGTTCCTGATCCCGCTGGCGCTGCGCGGCGTGCGCTACCGCCCGATCGGCGCCACCGCGCTGCTGCGCCGGAACCTGCTGGTTTACGGCATTGGCGGTATCATCTTGCCGTTCATCGGCATCAAACTGATCGACGTGGTGCTGGCGTCGCTCAAGCTCGTCTGAATCCGTCTGAACAAGGAATCCATCATGCCATCCATCATCCGTCCCGCGCTGGTCGTATTCGGCGCCCTGAGCCTGCTGTGCGGGGTGCTGTACCCGGCGGCCGTCACCGGCATCGGCCGCGCCGTCTTTGCGCACCAGGCAAACGGCGGCCTGGTCGAGGCCGGCGGCAAGACCGTCGGCGCGACGCTGATCGGGCAGCCGTTTTCGAACCCCGGCTACTTTTGGGGCCGGCCGTCCGCCACCGCGCCCATGGCGAACAACGGCGCCGGTTCGGCTGGCTCGAACCAGGGGCCGACCAATCCGGCGCTGGCAGACGCCGTGCGCGCGCGGATCGACGCGCTGAAACAGGCCGACCCGGACAACCGTGCCGCGGTGCCGGTCGACCTCGTCACGGCCTCGGCCAGCGGCCTCGATCCGGACATCAGCCTGGCCGCGGCCTACTACCAGGCCGGGCGCGTGGCGGCGGCGCGCCGCCTGCCGCAACAGGAAGTACGCGCGCTAATCGACGCCAATGGCCAGCAGCCGCTGTTCGGCGTGCTGGGCGAACCGCGCGTGAACGTGCTGGCGCTGAACCGCGCGCTGGACGCCCGTTCGCCGCTGGTCCGGTGAAAGGGGCTGAATGAACTTTCCCGGCGACGAACAGCGGCGCGACCCGGACGCCTTGCTCGCTCAGGTGCAGGAGCAGGAGCGCCGCGCCGCGCGCGGCAAGCTGCGGATTTATTTTGGTGCGTCGGCCGGCGTGGGCAAGACCTACGCCATGCTGTCGGCCGCGCGCCAGCTCGCCGCCGGCGACAAGCCGCTGGTCGGCATTGTCGAGACGCACGGCCGGGCCGAGACCGAGGCATTGCTGGACGGGCTCGATGTCCTGCCGCGCAAGCGCATCGGTTACCGCGGCAAGACGCTGAGCGAATTCGACATCGACGCCGCACTCGGGCGGCGGCCGCGGCTGGTGCTGGTCGACGAACTGGCCCATACGAACGTGCCCGGCTCGCGCCATCCGAAGCGCTGGCAGGACATCGAGGAACTGCTCGCCGCCGGCATCGACGTGTTCACCACAGTCAACGTACAGCACCTCGAGAGCCTGAACGACGTCGTCGGCGGCATCACCGGCATCCGCGTCGGCGAGACCGTCCCCGATACCGTGTTCGACGCAGCCGACGAGGTGGTGCTGGTGGACCTGCCGGCGGACGAACTGCTGGCCCGGCTCAGGCAGGGCAAGGTGTACCAACCGGCGCAGGCCGAACGGGCCGGCCGGAATTTCTTCCGCAAGGGGAACCTGATCGCGCTGCGCGAACTGGCCCTGCGGCGCACTGCCGAACGCATCGGCGACGACGTGCGCGCCTACCGCGTCGAAAAATCGATCGGCGCGGTCTGGGGCAGCGGGACGGCGCTACTTGCCTGCGTCGGGCCCGGCCCCGAGGCCGAAGGCGTGGTGCGCGGCGCGGCGCGGCTGGCCGGGCAGCTGGGCGCCAGCTGGCACGCGGTGTACGTCGAGACCCCGGCCTTGCAGCGGCTGGCCGCGCAGCGGCGCGAGCGCATCCTGCGCGTGCTCAAGCTGGCCGGCGATCTCGGTGCGACGACCGATGTGTTGCCTGGCAACGCCGTGGAAGATGCCGTCGTGACCTACGCGCGCAGCCACAACCTGCCCAGGATCGCACTTGGCCGCCGCGGCAACGCGCCGTGGCGCCTGCCGCGCAGTGTCCGGATCGCACGCCTGGCTCCCGACATCGACCTGATCGAGGTGGCCGCGGCGCACGACGCGCCGGCCGGCGACGCGCCGCGTTTCCCGTTTCCGTTCGCCCAGCCTGGCGTGCCGGGCCTGTCCGGCAGGCGCGCCGCCCTCGCGCACGGCGCCGCCGCACTGGCCAGCATCGGCATGGCATTGCTTGCCACGCCGGCCATCGGCTACCTGGACCTGGCCAACATCGCGATGCTGTTCCTGCTGGTCGTGTTGCTGGTAGCGGTGCGTCTCGGACGTGGGCCCTCGGTGACCGCCACCTGCGTCGGCATCGCTTGTTTCGATTTCTTCTTCGTGCCGCCCCGCTTCACGTTTGCGGTGTCGGATTTCCAGTACCTGGTGACCTTCGGCGTGATGCTCGCGGTCGGCCTGATCACCGGGCACCTGACGGCCGGCCTGCGTTTCCAGGCCCATGTCGCGGCGCGCCGCGAGAGCAGGACGCGCGCGCTCTACGAGTTCGCGCGCGCATTATCCGGGGTGTTGCAGACGGAGCAGATCACGGAAGCTACCCGCGCCGCCATCGGCCAGACCTTCGGCGCGCGCACGGCATTGTTGGTACCCGACGGCGAGGGCCATGTGCGCCCGACCGGCGCCGATGGCGATGCGGACCTCGCGGATCTGGATGTCGGCATCGCCCAATGGGCTTTCGATCACCGCGCCAGCGCCGGCAGGGGAAGCGATACCTTGCCGGGCAGCCCGGTCTTTTACATGCCGCTGGTCGCGCCGATGGGCACCCGGGGCGTGCTGGCGGTCGAAGCTGAGGACGCGCGCTTCCTGCTGGTGCCGGAACAGCGCCAGCAGCTCGACACGTTCGCGGCGCTGGCGGCCATCGCGCTCGAACGGGTGCACTACATCGAGGTTGCACAGGACGCCCTGGTCGACATGGAGTCCGAGCGTTTGCGTAATTCCCTGCTGGCGGCGCTGTCGCATGACTTGCGCACGCCCTTGACGGCGCTGATGGCGCAGGCCGAATGGCTGGCGCATTCGACACCGCCACTCTCGGCCGCGCAGCGCGGCATGGCCGATGCGCTGCGCCGGGAAACCGTGCGCTTGAGCATGCTGGTGACGAACCTGCTGGACATGGCGCGCATCGAGAGCGGCGCGGTCAAGCTCAACCTGCAATGGCAGCCGATCGAGGAAGTCATCGGCAGCGCCCTGCGTGCGAGCCAGGCGGCCATCACCGATCATCTCGTGCTGACCCAGGTGCCGGCCGATTTGCCGCTAATCAGGTTCGATGCCGTGCTGATCGAACGGGTACTCTCCAACCTGCTGGAAAACGCGGGAAAATACACCCCGCGAGGAAGCACGATTACCATCGCGGCCGAGGCGCGCGGCGCCTGGATGAAGGTTTCGGTCAGCGATAACGGTCCCGGCCTGCCGCCGGGCCGGGAAGAAGCGCTGTTCGAGAAGTTCATGCGTGGCGAACGCGAATCGGCCAAGCCCGGCGTCGGCCTTGGTCTGGCGATCTGCCGTGCGATCGTCGGCGCACATGGTGGGACCATCCAGTGCGCGCGCCGGCACGGCGGCGGCGCCACGTTTGTTTTTTCCCTGCCGCTGGGAACGCCGCCGGAAATGCCGAGGCTCGATGAAGAGCCGGAAATGAAGGAAGAGAATGAGTGAGTTTGCCGGTACTGCCGTCCTGGTAGAAGACGAGCCGCACATCCGCCGCTTCGTGCGGGCGGCGCTGGAACAGGAAGGATGGCAGGTCCATGAGGCCGCGACGCTCAAGCGCGGCCTGACGGAAGCGGCCACCCGCAAGCCCGACATCGTCATCCTCGACCTCGGCTTGCCCGACGGCGACGGCATCGGCTTGATCGGAGAGCTGCGGAAATGGTCGGCGGTGCCGGTGATCGTGCTGTCGGCGCGCACCAGCGAGGACGAGAAAATCCGTGCGCTCGACTACGGTGCGGACGACTACCTGACCAAGCCCTTCGGCGTCGGCGAACTGCTGGCACGGGTGCGCGCGGCGCGGCGCCGCCAGCGGGTCCCGCTGGCGGGCGCGGACGGGCAAATCCGCTTCGGCGACGTGACGGTCGACCTGCAGAACCGGCGCGTGACGAAGGCCGGCCAGACAGTGCGCCTGACGCCAACCGAACACCGGCTGCTGGCGGCGCTGGTCGGCAATGCCGGCAAGGTCATGACGACGCCCCAGCTCCTGCGCACGGTATGGGGGCCGAACCAGGCGGAGAACGCGCATTACCTGCGTGTCTACATGGGCCACCTTCGTCACAAGCTGGAAGACAACCCCGCCCAGCCGCGCTTCATGCTGACCGAAACCGGTGTCGGTTATCGGTTCCAGCCGGGGTGACTATGCTGTGTGCCGTCAAATCTCCACTTGGGTCCCGAGCTCGATAACGCGGTTTGGCGGCAGCTTGAAGTAGTCGGCGGCATCGCGTGCGTTCCGCGCCATCGACGCGTACAGGCTCTCGCGCCAAGCCGCCATTCCCGCCCCCGGAGTGGAGATGATGTTCTGCCTGGCGACAAAATACGAGGTTTCCATCGGCTCGAAGACGAATCCCTGGCCGGCACACGCGGACAGGTCGTGCGGCACATTGCGTTCGTCGACAAAGCCGTACGACAGGTAGACCTGGTAGCACTGGTGCCCGAGCGGCTCGATCCTGATGCGTTCATCCGCCCGGACGGTCGGGATGCCCAGCGAAAGCACGGTCAGGAACACGACCCGTTCGTGCAGCACCTTGTTATGCGTCAGATTGTGCAACATGGCATGCGGCACACCGTCGCCTTCCGCACGAAAGAACACGGCGGTGCCGGGCACGCGCTGCGGCGGGCTGCCGAACAAACTGACCAGGAAATCCGGCAACGGGATCAGGTGATGCTGCAAGTTCTCGTAGACGAGCTGCTTGCCTTTACGCCAGGTCAGCATCAAGGTCACGAGCACCGCGCTGATGGCAAGCGTGAACCAGCCGCCGCTGACGATCTTCAGGCTTGTCGAGGCAAACAGGGTCACGTCGAAAACCAGGAAGAAGCCCGTCGCCGCGGCAGCCGCCAGCAGCGGGAAGCTCCAGCCGTAATACACGACGAAGAAGGTCAGCAAGGTCGTGGTCAGCATGGTCGCCGTCGCGGCGATGCCATAGGCCGAGGCGAGATTGGTCGACGAGCCGAAGGCCACTACCGCAAACACGACGGCGGCAAACTGGAGCCAGTTGATGAGCGGGATATAAATCTGCCCTTTTTCCTGGCTGGAGGTCTGCACGATCTTCATCCGGGGCAGGAAGCCCAGCGAGATCGCTTGCTGGGCTACCGAGAATGCACCGGAAATCGTCGCTTGCGATGCGACGACCGCGGCGATGGTGGCCAGGACGACGAGCGGATAGACACTCCATGCGCCGAGCTGGTTGAAGAACGGGTTGGCCGCCGCTGCAGGATTCGACAGCAGCATGGCGCCCTGGCCGAGATAGTTCAGCGCCAACGCAGGGAACACGATCGAGAACCAGGCCAGCCTGACCGGCTTGCGGCCGAAATGTCCCATGTCCGCATACAGGGCCTCGGCCCCGGTCAGCGCCAGCACGACCGCGCCGAGCGCCACAAAAGCGAACCAGCCGTTCTGACGCAGGAAGCCGACTGCGTGAAGGGGGTTAAGCGCGGCAAGGATAGCCGGGTTCTGCACGATGTTCACGACGCCCATCGCGGCCAGGGTCGCGAACCAGACGAGCACGATGGGTCCGAACCACTTGCCGATGCCGCCTGTCCCCCGGCGCTGGGCCAAGTACAGGACCGTCAGCACGGCTAACGTGATCGGGACGACATACGGCTTGACCGCCGGTGTAGCCACTTCCAGGCCCTCGATGGAAGACAGCACGGTGATCGCGGGCGTGATCACGCCATCCCCGAAAAACAGGCCGGCGCCGACCATCCCCAGCAACATGACGGGGTAGTAAAGACGGGCATGCTGGCCCACCGACTTCAAGGCCAGTGCCGTGAGGGCCATGATCCCGCCTTCGCCTCCGTTGTCGGCCCGGAGCACCAGGGTGACGTACTTGAGCGAGATGACGACGATCAGGCACCACAGGATCAGGGATACGACACCGGTGATGTTGGACGCGGTAACGGCGATCCCGTGGGCCGGCGCGAATACCTCCTTCATGGTGTACAGCGGGCTGGTACCGATATCGCCGTAGACCACGCCGATTGCGCCGAGCGTCAACGCGGCGACGTTTGTGGTTCCGGATGTTTCTTTGCTCACATTGCTCTCTAGATTAGTAGACTGAGCAATATTGTAACCATGGTATTGTATGTACAGGGCGCGCGGCAGGGTTCAGTCGGGATTCTTCGACGGCTGCATCGTCAGCCCGATCAGGCGCGCGACCACCGAAGCAAGGTACATCAGGCCGACGAACATCTCGATGCTGGCCAGCGCGCGCGCGTGCACGGTCAGGGGGATGACGTCGCCGATGCCGGTGGAGGACAGCAGCGCGAAGCTGAGGTAATTCAGCTCGGTCCAGGTGCGCGGCAGTTCGCTGTTGACGGCCGCGGCGAAGGAGTGCGGCGCCAGCGCCTGCACCACCAGGTAGAGGTGCGTGAAACCCCAGGCCAGCAAGGTGAAGGTGGCGCCGGCGGCATACAGCTCGTCGGTGGTGACGTGGCGGTCGGCCATCATGTAGGCGATCAGGCTGCCGGCCGCGTAGAAGTAGAACAGCGCTTCGAGGGCGGACGCCCAGGCCTGCAGCACGGGCAGGTTGAGGAACATCTGGGCCGACAGCAGCGCGATGATGGGCACGGCCATGGCCACGCTGAGCCAGGTGTGGCCCGGCGTGCGCCGCACCATGCGGATGGTGAAGGTGAGGATCACGATGCCGAAGGCATTGAAGGCGATGTGGCCATAGTGGGTGCGTTCGAGGAAGGGATACAGCAGCATCCCCAGCAGCTGGGCCAGCAGCAGGATGGCGGAGGGGTGGCGGCGGGTACGGACGAGCAGGCGAAGCAGGCGCATCGGTTTCTCTTGGATGGAAGTGCGATGGCGCTATTGTAGGCAGAAGCGCGGCGGCGGCGTGCACGCGCCGTGCCGGCATGAAAAAACCCGCCACGCGGGCGGGTTTGGATGGAGCGAGGTGGCTTAGGCGGCGATGCTTTCGATGACGCCCATCTCCTCGGACGACATCAGGCGGTCGATATCGACCAGGATGATCATGCGCTCATCGACCGTGCCCAGGCCGACCAGGTAGTCGGTGTTGAGGGCGCCGCCCATGTCCGGGGCCGGCTTGATCTGGTCGGCGGTCAGCGAGATCACGTCGGACACCGAATCGACCACCATGCCCACCACGCGGTCCTGGATGTTCAGGATGATCACGACGGTGAACTGGTTATAGGTCGGCTCGCCCAGCTTGAACTTGATGCGCATGTCGACGATCGGCACGATGGTGCCGCGCAGGTTGACCACGCCCTTGACGTGTTCCGGCGCGCTGGCGATGCGGGTGACCGATTCGTAGCCGCGGATTTCCTGAACTTTCAGGATCTTGATGCCGTATTCCTCGTTGCCGAGTTTAAAGGCGAGTGCTTCGAGCACGCCATCGTTCATCAACGTGTTGTCCATGGTAGTGAGTGGAGCAGAAAAGTGAATACCGGGATTCTATATTTTTTCCGCACGGCAATAAATAGGGGAAAGCCCCGATTCGGGTTTTACACGCCCTAGTGTCTCTCCCCTGCAACGAGATTCACGGACGCGCCGCGCCGTGAAACAGCTTGGCGAAACGCCGCGCGGCGCTTTCCGGAGCGGCGTCGCCATACACGCCGGTAATCGCCGCCACCATGTCCGCCCCGCGCGCCACCAGCGGCGCGGCATGCTCCGGCGTCATGCCGCCGATGACGACCAGCGGCAAGCGCAGTTCCGTACGCGCGGTGTCCAGTATCGACGGCGCCGTGACGAAATCATATTTTTTCACGGGCGAAGGATAGAAGCCGCCAAAGGCGGCGTAGCTGGCGCCGGCTTCCTGGGCCGCATGCGCCAGCGCCAGCTGGCCGTAGCAGGAGACGCCGACGATCTTCCCGGCCCCCAGCAGCCGCCGCGCCAGCGCCGGCCCGGCGTCCGTCCCGCCCAGGTGCACGCCATCGGCGTCGAGGCGCATGCACAGGTCGAGGTGATCGTTGACGATCAGCCGGCGGCCATAACGGCGGCACAGCGCCAGCAAGGCGCCGGCCTGTTCCAGGCGCAGGGCGCCGTCCGCCTCCTTGTGCCGGTACTGGACCAGCACGGCGCCGCCGCGCAGGCCGGATTCGGTGGCGGCCAGCAGCCGGTCGGTGTCGTCCCAGTTCGGGGTAACGAGGTATAAGCCGCGCATGCGGGCTCCTTACAGTGTCGGTTGGAGAAAGCGGCGCGGGATGCGCTGCCCGGGTGCGATCGCGAAGGATTGCGCCAGCGCCGCATGGCAATAGGCTTGGGCCGCGCCGAGGGCGGCGAACATGCCCTCCCCCAGCGCCAGGCGGCCAGCGAGCGCCGCCGCCAGCGTGCAGCCGCTGCCGTGATACGCGCCGGGCAGGCGCGGCCAGCGCCAGCGCCGTACCAGCTCGCCGCCGCGGTACCAGCGGTTGACGACGAATTGGCCGTCGCCATGGCCGCCCGTGATCAACAAGTGCGGACAGGAGACGCTGCCGAGGTGACACGCCTCCGGCTCGTTCGGCAGCGCGATCGTCGCCAGCGCCAGCAACTCGGCCAGGCTCTCGACCGGATCGCCGGCACCGAGCGCGTCCCCGCGTCCGCTCGCCAGTACCGGGTCGAGCACGATCGGCAGATCCGGATCGATGGCGCGCAGGCGGCGCAGCAGGCCGGCGATTGCCTGGGCGTTGGCGCGATTGCCCGGAATGCCGATCTTGACAGCGCCGATGCTGCAGCAGTCGATCAGGGCTTCGGCCTGGCGCAGCACCAGCTCGGCATCGACCGGGCGCACGGCATGCACGCGGTTGTTGTCCTGCACCGTCAGCGCGGTCGCCACCGGCAGCGCGTGCGCGCCCTGGGCGGCGATCGCCAGCACGTCGGCCGCCAGGCCCGCGCCGCCGCCCGGATCGAGGCCGGCGAAGACCAGGACCGAGGGCACGCTCACGCGATGCGCCCTTCGAGCGGCGAAGACGGCGCGGCCGCGAAGCGCTTCGGCATGCGCCCGGCGAGGAAGGCTTCACGACCGGCCTGGACCGCCAGCTTCATCGCCCGCGCCATGCGCACCGGCTCGCGCGCATGGGCGATCGCGGAATTCATCAGCACGCCGTCGCAGCCGAGTTCCATGGCGATCGCCGCATCCGACGCGGTGCCGACGCCGGCATCGACCAGTACCGGCACCCTGGCCTGCTCGATGATCAAGCCCAGGTTCCACGGATTGAGGATGCCCATGCCGGAGCCGATCAGCGACGCGAGCGGCATCACGGCGACGCAGCCGATGTCCTGCAGGATGCGCGCCTGCACCGGATCGTCGCTGCAGTAGACCATCACGTCGAAGCCGTCGCGCACCAGCCTTTCAGCCGCCTTGAGCGTCTCCGGCATGTGCGGGAACAGCGTGGTTTCGTCGCCCAGCACTTCGAGCTTGACCAGCTTGTGCCCGTCGAGCAGTTCGCGCGCCATCTGCAGGGTGTAGACGGCATCCTTCGCGTTGTAGCAGCCGGCCGTATTCGGCAGGATGGTGAAGTCTTTTGGCGGCAGTACGTCGAGCAGGCTGGGCGCGTGCGGGTCCTGGCCGATGTTCACGCGCCGGATCGCCACCGTCACGATCTCGGCGCCGGCCGCCAGCGTGGCTTCCCGGGTTTCGTCAAGGCTGCGGTACTTGCCGCTGCCGACCAGCAGGCGCGAGCGATATGGTGTGCCCGCGATGGTAAGTAAGTCGTCGTTCATCTTGTCCTTTCAGCCGCCGCCGATGGCGCGCACGATGTCCACGCGGTCGCGCTGCGCCAGCAGCCGTCCGCTCCATTCCTGGCGCCGCACCACCTCGCGGTTGACGGCCAGCGCCACGGCCTGCCCTTCGATGCCGAGCGCGCGCACCAGGTCGTCGAGCGACTGGTCGGCAGGCAGGCGGTAGGGTTCGCCATTGAGTTCGATCTCAGTTTCAAGCGCGACCATGTTCATACCTCGCGGTACAGCTGTGCGCCGCCGCGCACGAACTCGATCGCCTTTTCCTGCATGCCCTGGGCCGCATAGGCGCGCACCTCCTGGGTGATCTTCATCGAGCAGAAATGCGGGCCGCACATCGAGCAGAAATGCGCGACCTTGGCCGACTCCTTCGGTAGCGTCTCGTCGTGGAAGGCGCGTGCCTTGTCGGGGTCGAGGCCGAGGTTGAACTGGTCTTCCCAGCGGAATTCGAAGCGCGCCTTGGACAGGGCGTTGTCGCGGATCTGGGCGCCCGGATGCCCCTTGGCCAGGTCGGCCGCATGGGCCGCGATCTTGTAGGTGATGATCCCTTCTTTCACATCCGCCTTGTCGGGCAGGCCGAGGTGCTCCTTCGGCGTCACGTAGCACAGCATGGCGGTGCCGTACCAGCCGATGTGGGCGGCGCCGATGCCGGAGGTGATGTGGTCGTAGCCGGGCGCGATGTCGGTGGTCAGGGGACCGAGCGTGTAGAACGGCGCCTCATCGCAGCCATCGAGCTGCAGGCGCATGTTCTCGCGGATCAGGTGCAGCGGCACGTGGCCCGGTCCTTCGATCATGGTCTGCACGTCGTGCTTCCACGCGACTTGCGTGAGTTCGCCCAGGGTCGCCAGTTCGGCCAGCTGGGCTTCGTCGTTGGCATCGTAGATCGAGCCGGGACGCAGGCCGTCGCCCAGGCTGAAGGCGACATCGTAGGCCTTCATGATGGCGCAGATCTCTTCGAAGTGCGTGTACAGGAAGGATTCCCGGTGATGCGCCAGGCACCATTTCGCCATGATCGAGCCGCCGCGCGACACGATGCCCGTCAAGCGCTTCGCGGTCATCGGCACGTAGGCCAGGCGCACGCCGGCGTGGATCGTGAAATAGTCGACGCCCTGCTCCGCCTGTTCGATCAGGGTGTCGCGGTAGATCTCCCAGGTCAGGTCCTCGGCCTTGCCGTTCACCTTTTCCAGCGCCTGGTAGAGCGGCACGGTGCCGATCGGGACCGGGCTGTTCCGCACGATCCATTCGCGCGTTTCGTGGATGTGCTTCCCGGTCGAGAGATCCATCACGTTGTCGGCGCCCCAGCGGATCGCCCAGGTCATCTTTTCCACTTCCTCGCCGATCGAGGACGTGACCGCCGAGTTGCCGATATTCGCGTTGATTTTTACCAGGAAGTTGCGGCCGATGATCATCGGCTCGCTTTCCGGGTGGTTGATGTTGGCCGGGATGATGGCGCGTCCGCGCGCCACCTCCTCGCGCACGAATTCGGGCGTGATCTCGGGAGGGATGGCAGCGCCAAAGGATTGGCCCGGATGCTGGCGCCCCAGCAGTTCCGCAGTACGCCGGCCCATCTCGCCGCCTTCCCTGAGCGAAGCCAGGTATTCCTTGCGGCGCAGGTTTTCGCGCAGGGCCACGAATTCCATTTCCGGCGTAACGATGCCCTGGCGCGCGTAGTGCATCTGGGTGACATTGGCCCCGCTTTTCGCGCGGCGCGGTTTTCTCGTCAATTCGAAGCGCAAGCGATCGAGCCCCGGGTCCGCCAGGCGCTGTGCGCCGTAGCTGGAACTCGGGCCAGGCAGCTCCTCGGTGTCCCCGCGCTCGGCGATCCAGCCGCGGCGCAAGGCCGGCAAGCCGCGCCGGATGTCGATCCGCGCGCCCGGATCGGTATAGGGTCCGGAGGTGTCGTAGACGAAGATTGGCGGATTGGGCTCGCCGCCGAAGCTGCTGGGGGTGTCGCTTTGCGCGATGGATCGCATCGGCACCCGGATGTCGGGGCGGCTGCCTTCGATGAAGACCTTGGTCGAATTCGGGAAGGGTGCGATGGCGGCCGTGTCCACGGTTGCGGTGGCGGCGTCAAACTCTAGTCGTGCATTCATGTGGCTCCTTTGGGCAGGAGCCAGCAAAGGAGTCGGAGGCAGTCGTCAAGCACGCACATGCTCAGTGCGGCCCGCGGCAATCTCGAAGCTTCCCTTCGCTGGCATTATCCAGATCAGGTTCAGAGGGTATTTCTCACCCGCGCACCGTCAGTGCGCAGGACCCCTAGCGATTTGCTGCCATTTCGGCAACGGGCGGATTATAGCCCAGATATCAGAGCATGGGCGGCTCCTCGTTCAATGGCAGCAACTGCAGCTCGGCGCCCACCAGCCGCACCTCGACGAAGGGCGTCTGCGCCGGTGCGATGTCCTGGGTCACGCGCGGTCCGTGCTCGACCGCCACCTCCAGCTGCACGCTCGCCGCCTGCACCGGAATATCGACCGAATCGGCGCGCGAGATCGTCCAGTCGGTGCTGACGCCGGCACGCCGGAACACCTCCTTGCCGTCGACCCGCACGCTGACCGTATCGTTCTGGAAGCCCTCGCCCAGCCTCACCCGTAAATTCATGACTCCGTTCCTCCAAAAACTAACGCAAAGCTGATCGTGATTGCTTGAACCTGCCTGCTGCTGGATTCCTGCTTCACCGGGGCCGGTTTCGCACCGTGCTTGCGCACAGCGCCAGCGCCTGCCCCTCCACAGGCCGCTACGGTAGAACTTACCGCCTTATTCTGCAAATTCACTGCCGCATTGACGTCGCGGTCGTGGACCGCCCCGCAGTCCGGGCACGTCCACTGCCTGGCACCCAGGTCCAGCCGGTCGAGCAGATGGCCGCAGATTGAACATGTCTTGCTACTCGGGTACCAGCGGTCGACCGCCACCACCCGACCGCCGCGCCAGGTCGCCTTGTAGGTCAACTGGCGGCGCAATTCATACCAGCCCATGCCTGCTATCGCACGGGCTAGGTGCCGGTTGCCCAACATGCCGCGCACGTTCAGGTCCTCAATGCCGATGGTGTGGAAGCGGCGCGCGATGCTGCTGGTGAGCTGGTGCAAGCCATCGCGGCGCAGGTTACCGATCCTGGCGTGCAGACGCGCCAACTTCAGTTTCGCTTTGGTCCGGTTGCGCGACCCCTTGACTTTGCGCGAGAGCGAGCGCGACAGCCGGCGCAGCCGCTCCAGCAGGGTTCGCAGCGCTTTCGGGCCGGTCCACACTTCGCCGTTGGACAGGGTAGCCAGCGCCGACACCCCGAGGTCGACCCCTACCGCGCCTTGGTTTTCGGCGGGCGGCAAGTGTAACGCTTCTGCGGTATCGACGGTAATGCTGACATCCCACCGATCGGCACGGCGTGAGAGCGTGGCCGAGACGATCCGGCCGGCAAAGCGCAAGGGTTCCCGCATGCGCACCCAGCCCAGCTTCGGGATCTGGATGCGCTTGGCATTGATCCGAAATTGGTCGTTGGTCAAACTGAAACGGTCGTGCTGTCCCTTCTTGCGGAACTTCGGGTGCCGCGCCCGGCGCTCGAAGAAATTCTTGAATGCTTTGCCGAGCTGGACGATCGCCATCTGCGGGGCGTTCTTCGTCACCTCTAGCATCCAGGGAAACTGCTCCCGTTTGATCGCGTTGAGCCGACGGCGCAGCGCCAGCTGGGAAGGCGCCGGCAGGGCCGGATTGGCCTTGCGCGCTTCGTATTGGCGCTGCCACTCGGCCAACGCCCAGTTGTAGGCAAAGCGCGCGACACCGGCCGCGCGCGCCAGGTAGGTCGCCTGGGCGTTGTTGGGGTCGAGACGAATACGGTGCGCGATTAGCACTGCGCCTCCTGGACAGCCTGGAGCATCCCGCCGATCACTTTCTTGTTGAACTGTGAAGAACCCTTATTCTCGATCGTTGCAGCGCGATGGGCAGACGACATCTTCCCATTGTTATGACGGCGACGTCCTCGCTGACGTTCTCGAGCCCGGTTGGATCGAGTTGCGACATGATCTTCTCCTCGGAATCCCCGCTTTGGACGCGCGGGTATCCGTGTTTGACCGCAGCAAGGGGCCGGACGATTCGTCGAGGCCGCCTGTATTCACAGGGGTTCGGGAAGCGATTAGAGGCAAATCAAGGAAGTTGACCGGGAGGGCGCCGCCAGGGCCGTGTTGCGCCGCAGCGGCCGGGATAGGCTGGCCTTGCAAGGTGACCTATAATGGTTTCTTTCGCACATTCAAACGCCATCACATCATGGAATTAGCCAAGTCTTTCGAGCCCGCCGACATCGAGCAATACTGGCGCGCCGAGTGGGAACAGCGCGGTTACTTCGCCGCCACCCTCGACGCCGACAAACCATCGTTCAGCATCCAGCTGCCGCCGCCGAACGTGACGGGCACGCTGCACATGGGCCATGCCTTCAACCAGACCGTGATGGACGGCCTGACGCGCTACTACCGCATGCGCGGCTATAACACCGCCTGGGTCCCGGGCACCGACCACGCCGGCATCGCGACCCAGATCGTGGTCGAGCGCCAGCTCGACGCCCAGAAGATCTCGCGCCACGACCTCGGCCGCGACGCATTCATCGAAAAGGTCTGGGAGTGGAAGGAAAAGTCGGGCAACACGATCACCGGCCAGATGCGCCGCCTGGGCGCCTCGCCCGACTGGCAGCGCGAATACTTCACGATGGACGAGACGCGCTCGAAAGTCGTCGCCGAAGTCTTCGTGCGCCTGTACGAACAGGGCCTGATCTACCGCGGCAAGCGCCTGGTCAACTGGGACCCGGTGCTGGGCACCGCCGTGTCCGACCTGGAAGTCGATTCGGTCGAGGAAGACGGCTCGATGTGGTACATCCGCTACCCGCTCGCGGACGGCTCCGGCTCGCTGACGGTGGCCACGACGCGCCCTGAAACCATGCTGGGCGACGTCGCCGTGGCGGTCGATCCGACCGACGAGCGCTACACGCACCTGCACGGCAAGCTGCTCAAGCTGCCGCTGACGGACCGCGAAATCCCGATCATCGCGGACTCGTATGTCGATAAAGAGTTCGGCACCGGCTGCGTGAAGATCACCCCGGCGCACGACTTCAACGACTACGCCGTCGGCCAGCGCGCGGGCCTGGCGCCGATCACGATCATGACGCTGGACGCCAAGATCAACGAGAACGCCCCGGCCCAGTACCAGGGCATGGACCGCTTCGCCGCGCGCAAGCAGATCGTGGCCGACCTGGAGGCCCAAGGCTTCCTCGAACAGATCAAGCCCCATAAACTGATGGTGCCGCGCGGCGACCGTACCGGTGTCGTCATCGAGCCGATGCTGACCGACCAGTGGTTCGTCGCCATGACCAAACCGGCACCGGAAGGCACTTTCAATCCCGGTAAATCGATCACCGAAGTGGCGCTGGAAAAGGTCGCCAATGGCGAGATCAAGTTCGTGCCCGAGAACTGGAGCACGACCTACAACCAGTGGCTCGGCAACATCCAGGACTGGTGCATCTCGCGCCAGCTGTGGTGGGGCCACCGCATCCCGGCCTGGTTCGACGAAGCCGGCAACATCATCGTCGCCCGCGACGAAGAGGAAGCGAAAGCCAAGGCTGCCGCGCAGGGCATCACCGGCGCGCTGCGCCGCGACGAGGACGTGCTCGACACCTGGTTCTCGTCCGCGCTCGTCCCCTTCTCGACCATGGGCTGGCCGGAAGAGACGCCGGACATGAAGATGTTCCTGCCCTCCTCGGTGCTGGTGACCGGCTTCGACATCATCTTCTTCTGGGTCGCGCGCATGGTCATGATGACCGCGCACTTCACCAACAAGGTCCCGTTCGAGACCGTGTACGTGCACGGCCTGGTGCGCGATTCGCAGGGCCAGAAGATGTCCAAGTCGAAGGGCAACACGCTCGACCCGATCGACCTGATCGACGGTATCGACGTCGAGTCGCTGGTGGCCAAGCGCACCGCGGGCCTGATGGACCCGCGCGCCGCCGAGAAGATCGCCAAGGCGACCCGCAAGGAATTCCCGAACGGGATCCCGGCCTTCGGCACCGACGCCGTGCGCTTCACCATGGCCAGCTACGCCTCCCTGGGCCGCAACATCAACTTCGACCTGGGCCGCGCCGAGGGTTACCGCAACTTCTGCAACAAGCTGTGGAATGCGACCCGCTTCGTGATGATGAACACGGAAGGCAAGGACTGCGGCCAGCCTGACCCGGCCGACCTGTCCCCGGCCGACCGCTGGATCATTTCGCTGATGAACCGCGTCGAGCTGGAAGTGGCGAAGGGCTTTGCCGACTACCGCTTCGACAACATCGCCTCCGCCATCTATAAATTCGTCTGGGACGAATACTGCGACTGGTACCTGGAAGTGGCCAAGGTCTCGGTCCAGCAAGGCACCGAGGCGCAGCAGCGCGCCACCCGCCACACGCTCCTGCGCGTGCTGGAAGTGATCCTGCGCCTGGCGCATCCGGTCATCCCGTTCGTGACCGAGGCCCTGTGGCAGGCGATCGCGCCGCTGGCCGGCAAGACCGGTGACTCCATCATGCTGCAGCCCTACCCGGTCGCGAATGAGGCCCTGATCAACGAGGGCGCCGAAGCCTGGATGGCGCAGCTGAAGGACCTGACCAACGCCACCCGCAACCTGCGCGGCGAAATGAAGCTGTCGCCATCGGTGCGCGTGCCGCTGATCGTCGAGCCGGGCAGCGAGGAAGACCGCGCCAACATGGCCGGCTTTGCGCCCTTCATCCAGTCGCTGGGTAAACTCGCCGAGGTGCAGATCGTCGACGCGCTGCCGGAATCGCCCGCCGCCGTCTCGATCGTCGGCACGACCAAGCTGATGCTGAAGGTCGAGATCGACGTCAAGGCCGAACGCGAGCGCCTCTCGAAAGAGATCGCACGCCTGGAAGGCGAGATCGCCAAGGCCAATGGCAAGCTGTCGAGCGAGAGTTTTGTCGCACGCGCGCCGGCCGCCGTGGTGGCGCAGGAGAAGGAACGCGTGGCGAACTTCTCGGCGACGCTGGCGAAGATGCAGGAACAGCTCGGCAAACTGGCCTGAATGGCCTGATCCGAAACGCGGCTCCGGCCGCGTTTTTTTATCCCTGTAGTGAAAGAGGCAGCATGATCCGCGACCACATGTATGTGCTGGCAGTCCACGACCTCGAACGCTCCGCCGCCTTCTACCGCGAGGCCCTGGGCTTCACCGTGCACGAGATGGGCGATCCGGGCTGGCGCATGTTCGTGCGCGATGGCTGCCGCATCATGGCGGGCGAATGCCGCGACGCGATGCCGGTGGCCGACACCGGCTTTCACTCCTACTTCGCTTATCTGGTGGTGGACGATGCCGACGCCGAATATGCGCGCGTGCTGGCGGCCGGCGCCGAGATCGTCAAGCCGCTCAAGGACGAGCCCTGGGACATGCGCGAATTCGGCCTGCGCACGGTCGACGGCCACCGCATCATGATCGGTCACGAACTGCCGGGCGTCTGAAACATCCGGCAACGCTTTTCTTGCCTGATGAGCTGCAGGGTTTGCTACACTGCGCCCAGCGACACCACAACAATGGAGACCCTACCATGCGACCACTGATCAAAGCCGGCCTGATGGCCACCCTGCTGGCCGCCAGCGCTACCGCCCTGGCCCAGAACAACTCGCCGGTCGGCGTCTGGAAGACCATCGACGACGAAACCGGCAAGCCGAAGGCCCTGGTTCGCATCACCGAGGAAAACGGCGCCCTGCAAGGCAAGATCGAGAAGCTGTTCCGCGGCCCGAACGAAGACCAGAACCCGGTCTGCAGCAAGTGCACGGACTCGCGCAAGAACCAGCCGATGGTCGGCATGACGATCGTCTCGGGCCTGAAAAAGGACGGCAACGAATACACTGGCGGCGAAATCCTCGACCCGGGAGCGGGCAAGGTCTACAAGAGCAAGGCCACGCTGCGCGACGGCGGCCAGAAGCTGGAAGTGCGCGGCTACATCGGCGCGCCGATGTTCGGCCGCTCGCAGGTCTGGCAGCGCGAACAGTAATCTGCGTTTGCCCCACACAAGCGGCCCGCGCGGCCGCTTTTTTTATCTTTATTATTGATGACGCTCTACCAAAGCTACCTCTTCCTCGCCCTGGCCATCGTGGTCGAGGTGATCGGCACCACGGCCCTGAAGGCGACCGAGAATTTCACGCGCCTGGGGCCGAGCGTGCTGACCGTGGCCTGCTACGCCGCCTCCTTCTATCTGCTGACCTTCAGCCTGAAGGTGCTGCCGACCGGGATCGCGTATGCGATCTGGTCGGGCGTGGGGATCGTCCTGATTTCGATCGTGAGCTGGATCGTCTACAAGCAAAGCCTCGACCTGGCCGCCTTGATCGGGCTGGGCCTGATCATCGCCGGCGTGCTGGTGATTAACCTGTTCTCGAAGAGCGTCGGCCACTAACCGATCGGGATCACCTTCGTCATCCTGATCGTCAGCTGCTGCTCGTTGCCGTCGGTGCTCCAGCGCTGGCGCGCTTCCAGGGTATTGTCGTCGATGCGGCGCCAGGTGAACTGGGTCGGTGCCTGCACCGGCGCGAAGGTGGCGTGCGCGGCGCCGATTTCCGAGGCGCGCCAGGTGAATTCGCCCCAGCTCGACAGCACTTCGCCGTCCAGGAAGGAAATCGTGCTGCCGTCGCTGTGCTCGGTAAAGCCCGCGTCGCTGAAGCGGCGCGAGCGGAAGGTACGCTGGTCGGGCCGGTCGTACTGCTCATAGAAGGCCTTGCCGTCCGAACTCTGCCCCTGCCAACGGCCCTCGAGAAATTGAAGCTTGCCGAAATCGTCCAGGCTGAACATACGACTCTCTCCTTGTTGCCGGCCATGCCGGATCTAACGGGGCGCGCGGCGGCGGTCGCGCGTTCTTTGCTGGGACGGCGAGCACAAGACACGCAGCGCCACCGTACGCGGCACGCCGACGAGCTGCATGAACTCGAGCGCAGGCGACATCCCGTCGGTCCTGAGCATCTTGAGGGCATCCTCGACGCGCGCGGCCAGGTAGGCGTTCGCGCGCGGATCGGACTGGGCGCTTCCCGACATTAAATAGCCTCGCTACATCCACCACTCACGCGCATCCTAGCAAAGGGGGATGGATGTGGCGCGCGCTTGCTGAACAGAAACAACGAAGCTTCGAACTATCCCACTAAGCGGTAACGCTGTGATTTTGACTGCACGATGAGGTCTTCGTAGGGTGGCGAATAGGCTAGGCGCGGAAGGTGTTCGGCTAGCCACCTGCGTGATTTTTCGACAACCATCTGGGCGCGGCCCGGGGCAGATATGCTCATCGGTTTCACGTCGTCAGGATACTCATGATAAAGATCCGCGAAGTACGGGACCAGTTCTTGCAGCACCGGTGTACCTGCGGTACAGATGCATGCTGCTGCAAACAATGAAATCCCGAGCACCGCGGTCATGTCGATATTGCTCGCCAGCGCTGCCCTCGGATCGGAGACAAATACATTCAGGAGATGATAAACGGATGACACCTTGCCCACGTCCGCCGGGAAGATTGCTTCTACGGGCTCCGGCACCGGCAACTTTTCGAGGATGTCCAGAATATTCCAGGCGGGCGGACTAGCATAGGCGGCGGTCTCGTACAATCTCCTGTGCCACCGCGGAAAGTGCAGCTCGCTACCCGGCAATTCATCAAACACGTAATCGGGCCCGAACAATAATTCGATCATCTCCATAAAGCGGTGGAACGGGTGCGCGGTGCCATCCGAATAGAGCTTGCTATGTTCGAGGATGCTCCTGAAATGATTGAAGTACGGCACCGACAGCAATACCGGCAGCAATTGAATACGGATCACTGCCTGCCCGAGCGCGCGGGCATCGTCGATCCAGCGCAGGTAGCCGCCCTCCTTGCCCGGCCAGCGATCCAGTAGTTCACGGTAAAGCGCAAGCACGCCATGCACTAGCAAGGACATCGCCTCTCCCTGCATACCCTGCGATAAATTCCACTCGAACTCAGTGCTTTCGCCATGCTTGGTCCGGGTGACCGCAGTTTGGAATCGGTGCACTTCCGCCGCCAGTTCAACCGGCCCATCAAAACCTTCTATGCGAATCGGTTCGAGATTGCGTGGTCTATCCGGTAGCGGCGGTATTGGCCCGTCCCCACCACCACCGTCGCCGCCATCGCCGCCGGCCCCACCGACATACGCGCGTCGGACGAACTCGGCGACTTCTTCCGGCGTCGCGAACGACACTTCGGTTTCTCCCACATATAGGCTCGCTTGGAAGCTACCGCGCGATGCCGCCATGGCGACCGCCAAGTTGCCAATGGCCTCCGGTTGGAAACCGGGCGGTGCAAAGAACAGGCAAGGGTTCTCGTTACAGACAAGCTCCGTTGCAGCAGTCCGCGGCGGGCGCCGTACGGCGATCGCCAAGCCTGCGCGCAGGTCGATTGCCTCGAAATGCCACCTGTTCATGTGCGACTCCGTCCGGTATGACTCACTGTGCGTACCGATACGCCCAATTCGCGTAATGCAACTTCGGCTTTCCGGCGGCGATGACTCCATAGTAGATCTTCGAGACGCGGTACCGGATTCCCCCCAGCCAGACGGGTCATGGTGAGTCCATCGGTAGCAGCATCGTGGGCAGAGATCCGCACCTCCTGAAGATCCTGAGCTTTGAACGACTGGTATTTCAGCACTTCGATGTAGTCTTCGTCACTACGTACCGCGTCGCTAACATGGGCACTGGTCCAGCGCCGGTCGGAGGGGCCGATGGTGCTGACCGCTTTAATGGTCGCGATGGCAGCCAGATCCCGGTGCCAGCTGCCGCTCCACGATTTGGCGATCGCTTGGCGCAAAGCGCTCTGCCCCTTCATTGGCGTCGACATGATTTGCTCAAGCACTGGGGAACGGACCAGATCATAGGAGTTGCGATCCAAGATAAGGTGATCTGCCCCTGCTTCAGGTCGTTTCAGGATCAGGCACATGTCGCCGTAAAACCGTACGCCAGCACCATTGACCTCAACCGCTCCAAAGTACATATCCGCAGGACAAGCAGGCGCGATTAGGGGCAAGCTGCTGTCCACCAATGTGCGGCGCCCTGGGACCCGATGTTTTGTTGAACCATCGGTCCTGAGCCTGATCGTGTCCAGGTCATAGCAATTCTTGTACGGCCGGCTGTCGCCGTTCTTGCTGGCCTCGCAGAATGCCGGAACATGGACTGAAGAGATGTTGAAGGCGATGCGTGCTCCACTGGTCGCACTTGCCTTGATATCTTCCGGGCCGAGACCGGCAATGATGCGCGTTACCGTGTCGGCGTTTGCACGCAAATAACCGATATCGGCGCCAGTACGGCGCCGTACCTGGGCATGCAGGCGTTGGACTTTATCGGTCCATGTCTGTGCATCTGGCTTGGGCGCTTTCGGCGTGTAGCGAGGTCGGGACTTCTTTTTCATTAAGTTCCTTTCGTGCAGTCATTCGCTGGTGCCTGGGGCGCCTGTGCCTGTAGCGCCTGTGCCTCTGGGGCCTGCTCCTGCCGCATTTGCTCGACGGTCTGATCGTCCTTTTTTCGCTTCGGACTGTCCAGGTTGGTTCCCGCAAAAATCGCTATGCCAACGACACCGACGACAAAGCCGGCAAACTGGCAGTACATTCCTGCCCTGCGCCAGCGGTTGATCCTCCGACGCGCCTGCTTTCCGCGCAATTTGCCAACGCCCGGTGGAAAGCTGTCCCGATATGTCCAGTCCCAGTCCTGGTAACTCTTATAAAAATGCTCCCATCCGACCATATTGACGATTCCGCCGAACATGCATACGGCAAGACCTCCCCACCCTAGCCACATGCTCCACATATGCTGCACGCTTGCAAGCTCGGGCCTGAACGTGACAGTAAATGCAAACAAGGCCGCCGCAGTGGTCAGAATCGTCTTTTGCCATTCGAGCCGATATGTATTCGCAGTTGCAATGTCGCGATGAATGGCATCAATCGTCGGCTGGTCTGACATGACTCGACTTTTCGTATCAAATAAATATTATACGATCGGTGATTCATGCAAAGTAGGTATTTTTTGGGGATCGTTTGCGCGCTACAAAGCTGCAAGGTCGACCAGGTCGGAGACACGGGCGAGGACGCAGCTCAGCCCTTCGATAGAGGCCGCAGGATGGCCAGGATCACGAGCGCGAACACCGCGCTCAGCACAGCCGTCGCCTCGCGCCCCATGCCGGCGGCAATGCCGACCGCGGCCGTGAGCCAGACGCTGGCCGCCGTGGTCAGGCCGCGGATGTCGCCCTTGTTATTCTGCTTGAGGATGGCGCCGGCGCCGAGGAAGCCGATGCCGGCCGTGACGCCTTGCAACACGCGCGACAGGTCTTCGATCTTCATGCCGGCCTGTAAGGGGATCAGTACGAACAGGGCCGAGCCCAGCGAGACCAGCATGTGGGTGCGCAGGCCGGCCGAGGCGCCGACCGATTCCCGTTCATAGCCGAGGATGCCGCCCAGCACGATCGCGACCAGCATGCGCACGGCCAGCCGGGTCAGCGATTCGACGTCGCCCAGGTCCGAGAATTCCGCCTGTACTGTTGCCCAGCTCTGTTGCCACCACATGCCGCTCTCCTGAAAAGTCCGGAGAATAATGGCAGATCGGCAATTTCGATGTCGCCACGCTCAGCCGGGCTTGGGGCGGTGCCGCGCGAGGTGCCGGTCGAGCGCATTGGCGAATTGCTGGCGGTCGGACTGGCTGAAGGCAGCCGGGCCGCCGGTGTCGACGCCCCCGCTGCGCAGTTCTTCCATGAAGGCGCGCATCGTCAGCTGCTGGGCGATGGTGTCTTTCGTATAAAAATCGCCGCGCGGATTCAACGCGTAGCCGCCCTTCTCCAGCACCTGGGCGGCGAGCGGGATGTCGCCTGTGACGACCAGGTCGCCCTGGTTCAGGCGCGCGACGATTTCGGCATCGGCGACGTCGGCGCCGCTCGGCACCTGCACCGCACGGATGAACTTCGAGCCGGGCACGCGCAGCAGCTGATTGGCCACCAGCGTGACCTGGATCTGCGTGCGCTCGGCAACCCGATACAGGATGTCCTTGATGACGGCGGGACAGGCGTCGGCGTCGACCCAGATCTGCATCAGCGCAGATTGTCCCAGAGGTCGCCCGTCGGGCTGATGCGCGGGGCGGCGACGCCGAAGTGCTGGTACGCCGCCGGGGTGGCAATGCGGCCGCGCGGAGTACGCTGCAGGTAACCCTGCTGGATCAGGTAGGGTTCCAGTACGTCTTCGATGGTGTCGGCCGCTTCGCCGATCGCCGCCGCCAGGTTGCCGATGCCGACCGGGCCGCCGTTGAATTTGAAGAGCACGGCTTCCAGCAGTTTACGGTCCATGACGTCGAAGCCGACCGAGTCGACGTCGAGCATTTTCAGGGCGCGGTCCGCCATCTCTTTCGTGATCTCGCCGGTGCCCTTCACTTCCGCGTAGTCGCGCACACGGCGCAGCAGGCGGTTGGCGATACGCGGCGTGCCGCGCGCGCGCATGGCGACTTCGCGCGCGCCGTCTTCCTTGATCGGCGCTTCGAGCAGGGCCGCGCTGCGGGTGACGATCTTGGTCAGCTCCTCGACGTTATAAAACTCGAGGCGGGCGACGATGCCGAAGCGGTCGCGCAGCGGATTGGTCAGCATGCCGGCGCGCGTGGTGGCGCCGACCAGGGTGAACGGCTGCAGGTCGAGTTTCACGGAACGCGCGGCCGGACCCTCGCCGATCACGATGTCGATCTGGTAATCCTCGAGTGCCGGGTACAGGATCTCCTCGACCACCGGAGACAAACGGTGGATCTCGTCGATGAACAGCACGTCGTTTGGCTCGAGGTTGGTGAGAATGGCCGCCAGGTCGCCCGGACGCTCGAGCACCGGGCCCGAAGTCTGGCGCAGGTTCACGCCCATCTCGCGCGCGATGATGTGGGCCAGCGTGGTTTTACCCAGGCCCGGCGGACCGAACAGCAGCGTGTGGTCCAGCGCCTCGCGCCGTTTTCTCGCGGCGTGGATGAAGATCTCGAGCTGGTCGCGGATCTTTTCCTGGCCGACGTATTCGTCGAGCTGCTTCGGGCGCAAGGCGCGCTCGATCGCCTCCTCGTTGGGCGAGGCCGGCGCGGAATCGATCACGCGCTGCTCGGTGAAGTTGTCGGTCTGGATGCTCATTGTTTATCTCGGTGGTACAGGTGCTGCAGGTGTCTTAGGCCTTGGACAAGGCCTTCAGCGCAAACTTGATACCGTCGGAAACGGTCGAGCCGGCCGGCAGGTTCTTGGTCGCCAGCAGGGCTTCCTTGTCAGAATACCCCAAAGCCAGCAGCGCGTTGAGCACGTCCGACTGGGTATCGTCGCGCGGGGCGCCGCCGACCACGCCGATGTCGGCGCCGATCTTGCCCTTCAGCTCCAACAGCAGGCGCTCGGCCGTCTTCTTGCCGATGCCGGGGATTTTGACCAGGCGACCGGATTCCTGCAGGGTCACCGCCTGCGACAGGTCGGCCACCGTCATGCCGGACAAAATCGCCAGGGCAGTACGTGCGCCGACGCCGGTGATCTTGATCAGCTGGCGAAACAGCGCGCGCTCGCTGGCCGTGCCGAAGCCGAACAGCAGATGCGCATCCTCGCGGATCGCCTGGTGGGTGAACAGCACCACCTTTTCGCCCGTGTGCGGCAGGTTGTAATAGGTGCTCATCGGCACGTCGACTTCGTAGCCGACGCCGTTGCAATCGACCAGCAGTTGCGGCGGCGTTTTTTCGAGCAGGATTCCGGAGATGCGACCGATCATGGTTGACCTTTCTTTTTTTAGACGAGACGGCCGTTCTTCATGCGCAGCACGGCCTTCTGCGGGCTGAGCACGTTCAACAGCGCCAGCGTGTCGTGGCTGTGGGCGTGGCAGATGGCGACACCGAGCGCATCGGCCGCATCGCTGCCGGGCAAGCCCGGGAGTTTCAACAGGCGCGCGACCATGTCCTGCACCTGGGGTTTCGCGGCCTTGCCGGTACCGACGACGGATTGCTTGATCTGGGTCGGCGAGTATTCCGCGACATCGAGATCGGCCCCGACCAGCGCACTGATCGCGGCGCCACGCGCCTGGCCGAGCAGCAGCGTCGACTGCGGATTGACGTTTACAAACACTTTTTCGATGGCCGCACAGCTCGGCTGGTAGGTCGCGACGACTTCGCGCACGCCGTCGAGGATGATCTTCAGGCGCGGCGGCAGCGCTCCTTCCAGTCCGGTCTTGATGGTGCCCGAGGCGATGTAGCGCAGTTTGCTGCCGTGTTTTTCAATAACTCCAAAGCCGGTGGTGCGCAGGCCTGGATCGATGCCGAGGATAATCATTATCGAATGTTATACCGGCCAGCAACGTTCGTGGGAAAAATACTGTGTAAAAACACAGTTCGGTTGGGATTTGTGCAACCGTTTGATGTAGGGTGGACGGCTTGCCGTCCACGCGTTCACCATCACATGCAAATTGCGATTCGATTATCACACGCGCGTTGAACGCGTGGACGGGGGACCCGCCACCCTACCGATTAATGGCGGAAATGACGGGTGCCGGTGTACAGCATAACGACGCCGCGCTCGTCCGCCGCGTCGATCACTTCCTGGTCACGCATCGAGCCGCCCGGGTGGATCACGCAGGTCGCGCCCGCATCGACGACGACGTCGAGACCGTCGCGGAACGGGAAGAAGGCATCCGACGCCACGGCCGAACCGCTCAGGGACAGGCCGGCGTTCTGCGCCTTGATCGAAGCGATGCGGGCCGAGTCGATGCGGCTCATCTGCCCTGCCCCGACGCCCAGCGTCATGCCGTTACCGCAGAACACGATCGCATTCGACTTCACGAATTTCGCAACGCGCCAGGCGAACATCAGGTCTTGCAGCTGCTGCTGGGTCGGCTGTTTCTTCGACACCACGCGCAGGTCCTGGACACCGACGTTCTTCGCGTCCGGCGCCTGCACCAGCAAGCCGCCGCCGACGCGCTTGACGTCGTACGGGTTCTGGCCATTGCCGAGCGCAATTTCCAGCAGGCGCACGTTCTGCTTGGCCGCCATGATCTGGCGTGCTTCGGCGGTAAAGGACGGCGCGATCAGCACTTCGACGAACAGTTTCGCCAGCGCCTCGGCAGCGCGGCCGTCGACTTCGACGTTGAAAGCGATGATGCCGCCGAAAGCCGAGGTCGGATCGGTCTGCAGGGCGCGGGTGTAGGCATCCAGCGCATCGGCGCCGATGGCCACGCCGCAAGGATTGGCGTGCTTGACGATCACGCAGCCGGCCGGATGCTGGAAGCCGCCCAGCGACTTCACGCATTCCCAGGCCGCGTCGGCGTCGGCGATGTTGTTGTACGACAGTTCCTTGCCCTGCAGCTGGCTATAGTTGGCCAGCGCCCCGTCGACAGCGGCGATGTCGCGGTAGAACGCGGCGCCCTGGTGCGGGTTCTCGCCATAGCGCATGTCCTGCACCTTCTCGAAGGCCATGTTGATGGTCTGCGGATACTGCGAGCGGGTGGCGTGGGCCTTGTCTTCGCCCAGGCTGGTCAGATAGTTGGTGATGGCGCCGTCGTATTGCGCAGTGTGGCTGAACACTTTCTTCGCCAGGCGGAACTTGGTGTCGTAGCTCACCGCGCCGGCGGCTTCGCCGGTGCCTTTCATCTCGGCCAACACGACGCCGTAATCGCTCGGGTCGCAGATCACGACCACGTCGCGGTGGTTCTTGGCGGCCGAGCGCAGCATGGTCGGGCCGCCGATATCGATGTTTTCGATCGCGTCTTCGAGCGAGCAGTCATCCTTGGCGACCGTCGCCTGGAAGGGGTACAGGTTGACCACGACCATGTCGATCTGGGGAATGCCGTGCTCTTCCAGCTTGGACACGTGTTCCGGGAAATCGCGGCGTGCAAGGATGCCGCCGTGCACTTTCGGGTGCAGGGTCTTGACGCGGCCGTCGAGCATTTCCGGGAAGCCCGTGTAATCGGCCACTTCGGTGACCGGCACGCCATTGTCCTGCAGGAGTTTGGCGGTACCTCCGGTAGACAGGATGTTCACGCCGAGGGCAGACAGGGCGCGCGCAAAGTCGAGCACGCCGGTCTTGTCGGAGACGGAAATGAGAGCTTGTTTGATCATGGGGTGGCCACTGGTTGATGAGAATTCTGGTCGGAATTCCGGCGCCTTACTGGCCGCCACGCGGCCACGCGTGCCGGTATAGCTTAGAGCAGCCCGTGCTCTTGCAGTTTCTTGCGCAAGGTATTGCGGTTGATGCCCAGCATCTGGGCTGCGTGCGACTGGTTGCCGTCGGCGCGCGTCATCACCACTTCGAGGATAGGCCGTTCCACAGTCATGACCATCATGTCGTAGATATTCGTCGGCTTCTGCTCGCCCAGGTCATTGAAATAGTCCTCGAGGCTCTTCTGGACAACTTCCTGGATACTTTCTTTGCTCATGTCTGCTGCTTCATCCTGGTTAGTGATTGCGCCGCCGCTTGTAGCAACGGTGTCCCCAAATCGTTTTTGTTGTTTTGAGCGTCTAACAAAACCCTCATGGCAGCGTTGCACCGTCTCGCCGTACTAGCGTACTGTCTTCGACGATGCGCCTTGCCCTGAGGGCTTTGTTAGACGCTCTAGTTTTTTATGCCGCGATTGCTTCTTCAACAGGCAAGGCGGGCCGGTATTGTAACCGCTCGCCATGACGAAGTTGCGATTCGAAAAAATTATCGACTGCCGCCAGCTGCTCGGCGGTCGTTTCCAGCAGGTTCATCTTCTGGCGGAATTCCTCGCCGCCCGGCAAGTCCTCGACGTACCAGCCGATGTGCTTGCGCGCGCTGCGCACGCCGATGTAGTCGCCATAGAAGGCGTAGTGGGCCGGCAGGTGTTCATTCATGAGAAGCCGCACTTCTTCCACCAGCGGCGCCGGCAGGTGCTCGCCGGTGCGCAGGTAATGGTCGATTTCACGGCAGATCCAGGGGCGCCCTTGCGCCGCACGGCCGATCATGACAGCGTCCGCGCCCGTGTAGTCGAGCACAAATTTCGCCTTTTCCGGACTCGTGATGTCGCCGTTGGCAACGACTGGGATGCCCACCGCCGCCTTCACGGCGCGGATCGTGTCGTATTCGGCGTCGCCCTTGTAGCCGTCGGCGCGCGTGCGGCCGTGCAGGGTCAGCATCTGGATGCCGGCCTCTTCGGCCATGCGCGCGATGCGCAGCGCATTCTTGTTCTGGCGGTCCCAGCCGGTGCGGAATTTCAGGGTCACCGGCACGTCCACGGCCTGGACCACGGAGTGCAGGATGCGCTCGACCAGGTCTTCGTGCTGCAGCAAGGCCGAACCGCACCAGCTGTTGCACACCTTTTTCACGGGGCAGCCCATGTTGATGTCGATGATCTGGGCGCCGCGCTCGACGTTATGGCGGGCGCAATCGGCCAGGTCTTGCGGGTCGGCACCGGCGATCTGCACCGCCTTCGGTTCCATCTCGCCTTCGTGATCGGTGCGGCGGCTGGTCTTTTCGCTGGCCCACAGGCGCGGATTCGAGGCCGCCATCTCGGACACGGCATAGCCTGCCCCGAGCTGCTTGCACAGCTGACGGAACGGACGGTCGGTCACGCCGGCCATGGGGGCGACGAAGACGTTATTGCGCAGTGTATAAGGACCGATTTGCACAGCGGGAACAGGGAGACAGTGGACGGGAACCCGCTATTTTACCTGAACTGCTGCTCAATTTACGGGCAATATTTTTTCGAAACTGTCGCGAACGAGACAATCAGGTGTAGACAAAAGGAAAAGAAATGCATTAGGGATTACTCAGCCGGCATATTTCGAACTGGCCTGTAGGGTGGAGTCCTGACTCCACGCGTTTGCGCTACCTTAGATGTCATCGAGTACTGCGGGACGGAGATGATCCACCTCGCCCCAGCTCACCAGTTCGAGCTTGCCATCTCGCACGATGAAACGGTTGACGCTGGCATTGAGCACCTTGAAGTCGCGCGGCGTTTCCAGCGGCAAGCCGAGCGCCGCGCGGTAGATGCATTCGAGCACGCCGCCGTGGGCCACGATGGCGAGCGATTTGCCCGGGTTGTCCTCGGCCCAGCCCAGTACGGCAGTGGTAACGCGGTCGTAGAACTCGCGAAAGGTTTCGCCCCGATTCTGCCCCGGCGGCAAAGGCGCGTCGACCTCGCGCGCCTGCCAGGCGGCAAACTCCTGCGGATAGCGCGTGGCGATGTCGGCGTACAGCAAGCCTTCGAAGCCGCCATAGCAGCGCTCGCGCAGGCGTCCATCTATATAGAGTGGCAGGCCGGTCACGTCGCCGACGGCTTTGGCGGTCTGGCTGGCGCGCGCCAGGTCGCTCGAGACGAGCACGTCGAAGTGCTCATGGGCCAGGCTCGCAGCCAGGGCGCGCGCCTGGCGCTGTCCTTCTTCGTTGAGGTCGATATCCAGGTGCCCTTGCAGGCGGCGCTCGGCGTTCCAGGCGGTTTCGCCATGACGGATCAGCACGATCCGGGTGGGGGTGTCGTTGTGCATGCGATATACGAAAGCGCCCGGATGGCCGGGCGCTGGAATCAGGAAGAAAGCGTGGGCGCGATCTCGGGGTTGAGCGAATAGACGCCGAAGATCTGGGCTTCGTCGAGGATGTGGCCGGTCAGCGCCTCGCGCGCTTCGGCGCAGGTGAAATGCCCCTCGAGCGGGAACTGCGGAATGTCGAGCGCGTAAATTGTAAACACATAGGTGTGGACACGCTCGTCGTTCCAGGGCGGGCATGGTCCGTCGTAGCCGAAGTAGTTGCCGGCCATGTCGGGATCGGCCGCAAACCAGCCGGTGTAGTCGTTGATACCCTGGCGCAACTGATGCTCGGTGCCGTTCTTGACCAGGAAGGAGACGTTCGGACCGCCCTTGCCGCCGGGCGTGACCATGTCCGAGAACTGCCCTTCGGCGATCGACTTCAGGCTGGGCGGAATGTCGACCAGCGCCCAGTGATAAAAGTCGGCGCGCTTGAGCGACTCGGGCACGCTCCGGCCCTCCTTGTTGACGTCGGTGCCGTCGGTGGGGGCATCGCCATCCACGCACAGGATCACCAGCGACTGGGTGCCGGCGGGCACTTCGTCCCAGGCCAGGTGGGGATTGCGGTTGCTCGACAGGCGCACGTGCGATGCCGGGTCGATGACCGCGAACGCACATTCGGGCGGAATCAGGCCGCCTTCGGTAAACGAATCACTCCAGATCTTCATTTTCGACTCCACGGGGCCTCCATACTATTGACCGCACGTGGCGGCGGGGGTTTCAACGCGAAACAACGACCGGATCAACACGCAGCCAAATGGTGACTGGACCGTCGTTGGTGAGACTGACTTTCATGTCGGCGCCAAATTGACCGGTCTCAACTTTGCCATGGCGCTCACGCGCCTGGCGCACGAAATAATCGAACAGGCGGCGCCCTTCGTCGGGACTGGCCGCCGGCGAGAACGAGGGACGCGTCCCCGAGCGGGTGTCGGCCGCCAGCGTGAACTGGGGCACCAGCAGCAAGGCACCGCCGATATCCGTCACGCTGCGGTTCATCTTGCCGGCCTCGTCGGAAAACACCCGGTAGCCCAGCAATTTCGCCAGCAAAGCGTCGGCTTCGCGCTCGGTGTCGCCCTTTTCGGCGCAGACCAGCACCATCAGGCCGGCGTCGATGGCACCGACCGTGGCGCCGTCGACTACGACGCCGGCCTGGCTGACGCGTTGCAGCAGGCCGATCATGCGTTGAAGGTCACGCGGGCGAACTTGCGCTTGCCAACCTGCATCACGAACTCGCCGGCCTCGACCTTCAGGTTCTTGTCGCTCACCACGTCGCCGTCGATGCGCACGCCGCCCTGGTCGACCATGCGCATGGCCTCACTGGTCGAGGCGCACAGGCCGGCCGCCTTCAGCAGCTGGGCCACGCCCAGCGGCGCACCCGAGACCGCCACTTCCGGCACGTCGTCCGGAATGCCGCCCTTCGAGCGGTTGACGAAGTCGGCCAGCGCATCGTCGGCCGCCTGGGCCGAATGGAAGCGGGTGACGATTTCCTTGCCCAGCGCCACTTTCGCGTCGCGCGGATTGGCGCCGGCCTCGACCGCCGCCTTCAGGCTGGCGATGTCTTCCAGCGAGCGGAAGGACAGCAGCTCGAAATAACGCCACATCATGGTGTCCGAGATACTCATCAGCTTGGCAAACATGGTGTTCGGCGCTTCGGTGATACCGATGTAGTTGTTCTTGGACTTCGACATCTTCTCGACGCCGTCCAGGCCTTCGAGCAGCGGCATCGTCAGAATGCACTGCGGCTCTTGCCCGTAGTCCTTCTGCAGTTCGCGTCCAACCAGCAAGTTAAATTTCTGGTCCGTTCCACCTAGCTCAAGGTCTGCTTTCAAAGCGACCGAATCGTAGCCTTGCATCAAGGGATAAAGGAACTCATGCACGGCAATTGGAGTCCCACTCTTGTAGCGCTTGGTGAAATCGTCGCGTTCCATCATGCGGGCGACGGTGTAGCGCGAGGCCAATTGAATCATGCCGCGCGCGCCGAGCGGGTCGCACCACTCGGAGTTGTAGCGCATTTCGGTGCGCGCTTCGTCGAGTACGAGGGCCGCCTGGCGGAAATAGGTCATGGCGTTTTCCTCGACCTGCTCGCGGGTGAGGGGCGGGCGCGTGACGTTGCGGCCCGACGGATCGCCAATCATCGAGGTGAAGTCGCCGATCAGGAAGATCACCTGGTGGCCGAGGTTCTGGAGCTGGCGCAGCTTGTTCAGCACCACGGTGTGGCCCAGGTGCAGGTCGGGCGCGGTCGGGTCCAGGCCGAGCTTGATACGCAGCGGTACGCTGGTCTTTTCCGAGCGCACCAGCTTCTGTGCGAATTCGCTTTCGATGAGCAGTTCGTCGACGCCGCGTTTGGTGATGGCGAGCGCTTCCTGGACCTTATCCGACAACTGCAATTGGTCCTTGGAAACGGAGTTGTTATTACTACAAGACGCGGAGTCTGTCATAAATTCTTTGTAGGAGTTTGGCTAAAACGGTTGTAGGACCGCATATTTTGGTACAATGCTCGATCCCATCAATCTTGCCGCAAGAAAACTTTTCAAAACAACAAGAAAAATAGTGGTCCGAAGTTCAAGCGGTAAATTTTAACTGATTGCATGAACCCTATACATAAAATCACCGGCAAACTAGCCAATACGAGTCGCAAGACCCGTATCGTCGGCGCCGGCGCCCTGGCCCTCGCACTGTGCGCATTCGGCGCAGTTGCAACGGCTCCGGTCGTCCAGGACGACAGCGATGTGCAAGTCGTTTCCGTCGCCGAGAACCTGGCTCTGCCTAACCTCTCCGAGCAAATCGCCGCCCTCCAGCAGGACGAGCAGCAATTCATCCACGAAGAGCGTGTCCGTTCAGGCGACTCGATCGGCACCATGCTCTCCCGCCTCGGCGTCAACGATGCACAGGCGCAGAACTTCATCCGCTCGGATAAACTCGCCCGCCGCATCCTGTCCCTGAAAAACGGCAAGCGCCTGCAGGCCGAGACCGACGAGAATGGCCAGCTGCTGTCGCTGCGCGCCACCCTCACCGACAAGAATAGCGCTCCGACCACGCTCACCATCGCACGCCACGGCGACGGCTTCAAGGCTTCCGAAGCCCCTGCCAAGCTCGAGCGCCGCGTCGAAATGCGTTCGCGCGAAATCGTCAACTCCTCGCTCTACGCAGCCACCGACGCCAACGTCGACGGCGGCTCGATCCCGGATTCGGTGGTCGGCGAAATCGTCAAGATGTTCTCGACCAACATCGACTTCCGCGGCGACCTGAAGCGCGGCGACCGTTTCAACGTCGTCTACGAAACCTTCTGGCTCGACGGCGAACTGGTCAAGACCGGCCGCATCCTGGCAGGCGAATTCATCAACCGCGGCACCAGCTACCAGGCCGTGTGGTTCGAAGACCCGGTCACCAAGCAGGGCGGCTACTACAGCCTGGACGGCAAGTCGCTGAAAAAAGCCTTCCTCAAGTCGCCGCTGGAATTCTCGCGCGTCTCGTCGGGCTTCGCCAACCGCGTGCACCCGATCTCGGGCCAGTGGAAAGCCCATAAAGGCATCGACTACGCAGCGCCAACCGGCACCCCGATCCGCGCCGCCGGCGACGGCGTCGTCGATTTCGCCGGCGTGTCGAATGGCTATGGCAACATGGTCGTCCTGAAGCACTGGTCGAACTACAGCACCGCCTACGCCCACATGAGCCGTATCAATGGCCTGCGCAAGGGTGCGAAGGTCAGCCAGGGCCAGGTCATCGGCTTCGTCGGCTCGACCGGCTGGTCGACCGGCGCTCACCTGCACTACGAGTTCCGCGTCGCCAACGTCGCGCGCGACCCGAGCGGCCTGAAGGACCTGATGGCTGCGCCGCTGAGCAAGGGCGAACTGGCCCGCTTCCGCATGGCTGCCGCCGAGATGAACCACCGCTTCTCGCTGCTGACCCCAGGCGGCAACGCCATGGCTGCCCGCTAAGCATCCACAGCCCCCCCCCTACAAACGCCTTCCGCTGCTTCAGTGCACGGAAGGCGTTTTTACTTGGGGGCGCCATCCTTTATGATGAGCCTATGATGAATTCTTCCCTCTATATCGGCCTGATGTCGGGCACCAGCCTGGACGGCGTGGACGGCGTGCTGGCCGACTTCGCCGATGGCGCGATCCGCACCCTGGAGGCCGCCTTTGTCCCCTTCCCTGCCGCGCTGCGCGCCGAGCTGATGGCGCTGCAAGCCAACGGCGCCAACGAAATCGAACGCGAGGCGATCGCCGCCAATGGCCTGGCGCGCGCCTATGCCGAGTGTGTCGCCATGCTCAAGGACCAAGCGCCGGGTCCGGTGGCGGCCGTTGCCGTCCACGGCCAGACCGTGCGCCACCGGCCGGAGCTCGGCTTCACGCGCCAGACCAACAATCCCGCGCTGCTGGCAGAACTGGCGGGCATCGACGTCATTGCCGACTTCCGCAGCCGCGACATCGCCGCCGGCGGCCAGGGTGCGCCGCTGGTGCCGGCCTTTCACGCGGCCGCCTTCGGCACGCCGGGCACGACGCGGGTGGTGGTGAATATCGGCGGTATCGGCAACATCAGCGTCCTGCATGCCGATGGCCGCGTCACCGGCTACGACACGGGTCCGGGCAATGTCCTGCTCGACGGCTGGATCGGGCGCCACCAGGGCAAGGAATACGATGCCGACGGCGCCTGGGGCGCGAGCGGCAACGTGGCGCCGGACTTGCTGGCGACCTTGCTGGAAGAACCGTATTTCCACCAGCCGGCGCCGAAAAGCACCGGACGCGACCTGTTCCACATGGAATGGCTGGATGCGCGCCTGGCAGGTTTGACGGAGCTGGCCGCGCAGGACGTGCAGGCCACACTGACAGCGTTGACCGCCGAATCCATCGCGCGCGCCATCCTCGACGAACAAGTAAAGGTCGACGCCGTCTATGTCTGCGGCGGGGGCGCCTACAACGGCACCCTGCTGCGCATGCTGGCCGGCGCGCTGGGCGGGTCGATACCCGTCGAGTCCACCGCGGCGCTCGGCATCGCCTCAAACCGGGTCGAAGCCCTGGCTTTCGCCTGGCTCGGCTACCGCTTTACCAGACGCCAGCCGGGCAACATGCCGGCCGTCACGGGTGCGCAGGGACCGCGCATCCTGGGGGCGCTCTACCCTGCGTGATGGTTTCGTAGGGGTGAGCGAGGCCAATGGCCTCGCTCACGGTTTCATCGGGCTTCGCCCACGCGGGATCACGGCATAATTTGCCGCGCTCTCGCTCTCCGCACGCGAACGAGTGGGTGCATCGCCGCGTCAATGCGCACGGTGAAACCGCGTGGGCGGAGCCCACCCTACGTCATGCAGGTAATCCGGCAAGAACCGTCGCCGAAAAAACAAATCCGGGCAGTGCCCGGATCTGGTGACGACGCCCGGACCAGCCGGGCTGTGCTTCAGTTTACGCCGAGAACGACGAACCGCAGCCGCAGGTGCTGGTCGCGTTCGGGTTCTTGATGACGAACTGGGCGCCTTCGAGGTCGTCCTTATAGTCGATTTCGGCACCGACCAGGTACTGGTAGCTCATCGAGTCGATCAGCAGCTGCACGCCGTTCTTCTCCATGGTGGTGTCGTCTTCGTTGACGATTTCGTCGAAGGTAAAGCCGTACTGGAAGCCCGAGCAGCCGCCGCCCTGCACGAAGACGCGCAGTTTCAGGTCGGGATTGCCCTCTTCTTCGATCAGCTGCGCCACTTTTTCAGCGGCGCTGTCGGTGAAGACGATGGGGGTCGGGATGGTGTCAAAGTCTACAACTTCGGCCACTGCAGTCATGGGATAAACTCCTGATTGGATTCAAATTTATTCCATTATAGACGGTTCGCGCCGGTCATGCCTGCGAGGCCTCCGCCACTGCCAGGTGGAACACGGGTTCGCCCGCCGGCTGGTGCGTGAGCTTGCCGGTAACCAGGGCGCCGCCGTGCATCTCGAGCAGCTTGTAATGGACATCCCCATGAATGCGGCCTTTCGGCTGTAATTCAAGTAGTTCCGTCGAATAAACCGATCCGGCGATGAACCCGTTCACCACCAGGTTGGCACAGCGTACTTCCCCCTCGATGCGGGCGTGCTCGGAGACGATCAGCACGCTGTCCACGCCTTCGCTGGCGATCACGTTGCCGTGTACCTCGCCATCGATGCGCAAGCCGCCACTGAAGCACAGGTCGCCCTCGATCCGGGCGGCAATGCCGATCAGGCTGTCAATTTCGCTTTTTGCGTTGCGACCGAACATGGTGGCACCCCTGTGAGATAGATGATGTGATCGGAAGAAACCGATCAGCGCATCGGTCAATTTACCGTTCTCAACAGTTGCCGCCTTGATCTAGCTCTTGTCAGCTAGTGCACGACGGCAATGCAACAGGGGTACTTTTTCGACAGCTTAGGGCAGCAAGGCGATCTGCTGCAGGCCGGTCGTTTCTTCCAGGCCGAACATCAGGTTCATGCACTGCACGGCCTGGCCGGACGCGCCCTTCACCAGGTTGTCCTGCACCACCAGGATGACGACGGTGTTGCCGCCATCCGGACGATGCAGCGCCAGGCGCAGCATGTTCGAGCCGCGCGTCGAGCGGGTTTCCGGGTGCGAGCCGAAGGGCATGACGTCGACGAACGGCGAATCCTTGTACGTTTCCTCGAACAGGGCCTGCAGCTGCTCGTCGGTGACTTCCTTGGTCAGGCGCGCGTACAGGGTCGCGTGCATGCCGCGGATCATCGGCACCAGGTGCGGGGTGAAGATCAGGCCGACCTTCTGCTCGGTGAAGCGCTGCAGCTGGGCCGAGGTCTCCGGGGTGTGGCGGTGGCCGGCGACGCCGTAGGCTTTGAAATTGTCGCTCGCTTCCGAGAACAGCGTGCCGATCTCGGCCTTGCGGCCGGCGCCGGAGACGCCCGATTTCGCGTCGGCGATCAGGCTGCCGGCGTCGATCATGCCGGCCTTCAGCAGCGGCACGAAGCCCAGCTGCATCGTGGTCGGGTAGCAGCCCGGGTTGGCGATCAGGCGCGCCCCCTTGATGTCCTCGCGGTTCAGTTCCGGCAGGCCATACACGGCTTCCTCGATCAGGTCGGCGGCCGTGTGCTCGATCTTGTACCACTTTTCGAAGGCCGCGCGGTCCTTCAGGCGGAAGTCGGCGGCCAGGTCGATGACCTTCACGCCGGCCGCCAGCAGGGCCGGGGCTTGCGCCATGGCGACGCCGTGCGGGGTGGCGAAGAACACCACGTCGCACTGGGTCAGGTCGGCCTTGTCGGGCGCCGAGAAGGCCAGGTCCACGCGGCCGCGCAGAGACGGGAACATGTCGGCCACCGGCAGGCCGTCTTCCTTGCGTGAAGTGATCGCGGTCAGCTCCACGCCGGGGTGGGCGGCCAACAGCCGCAGCAATTCCACGCCCGTGTAACCGGTTCCGCCAACGATGCCAACTTTGATCATGTTCTTTCCTTTAAATGTGTAAATGGTACAACGAGGTGCAATTTTAACAGGCAGACCGATTCAGGGTGCCGCCGTGCCCGCATTGGAGCATGCAAAGGATATTTGCCTGCTGGCTTGATAATGCAAATATTGCATGCCGAAGAGCACGGTGATGCCAATACCGCCAGACGGCGTCGTCCTGCGTATAATTTTCGTATGAACAACATTACAAGAAGACGGCCATGCTGACGATCGGCGAACTGTCCCGCCAGACGGGCGCCAGCGTGCGTTCGTTGCGCCACTACGAACAATCGGGTTTGCTGGCCTCGCAACGCGGCGAGAACGGCTACCGTTACTTCGATCCCAGGGCGGTCGAATTCGTCGGCCGCATCCGTACCCTGTTGCGCAACGGTTTTACGCTGGAGGAGATCCGGCCGGTGGTGTCGATGCTGGCGCCCGAACCGCCCGACATGCGCGCCATCTGCGCCGACGTCATTGCGCTCTACGGCGACAAGCTGGGTGAGCTCGACGAGCGCATCGCGGCGCTGCAGGCCATCCGCGACAGCGCCGCCGCCCGCCTCGCTTTTCTGGAGGAACAGCGCCGCCAGGGCGGACCGGATTGATTACCGGCCGGGCCGGTCGAGCGCGGCCGGGATAGGATGGGCCGGCAGCTCCGCATCCCAGGTGATCGACAGGATGCACCAGCGCTTGCCGTCGTTCAGCAGCTGGACGGCATTCACGCCACGCACGCGCACCGGACCGTCGGGGCGGTCGCGCGTTTCATAGGTGCTCCAGACGTGGGCGACGTGGCCGAAGGACGCAATCTGCTGCGCCACTTCGCGCTCGTAGAAGCCACGCTGCCCCAGCAGGCGATCGTTCAGCGCGGCAAACTGGGACTGGCTTTGCGGCACGGCGAGGAACTGCTCGCCGCGGTGGGTGGTCGGGGTGACGATGGCGCCGGGCGCGAACAGCGTCGTCATCCGGTCCCAGTCCTTGCGCCCGCCTGCCGGACCCGAGACGATCTCGTAGAGGGCGCGCACCAGCGTGTCGGGCGCGGCGCTGGCCGGGTCGGCGGCGCCCGTGCCGCAGGCGGGACTGGCGCCGAGCGGATTGCCTTGCACGGCAACCGACATCGGCAAGGGTTCCGCGGCGTGGGCCAGATTGAATGCCAGCAGGCTGGCGGCGATGAGGGTTTTCAGTGTCATGTCGGTTCCTTTGAATGAAGTGCGCCAGTGGCGCGGTACCGACATGCTGAAGGCTGACACTAATGGCAGAGTCAAGCGATGGGGGCGAAAAAAGGACGAAAAAAAAGCCGCCCGAAGGCTAATGCCAGTCAGTTAAGCTGACTGGCATTTTTCATTGGAAACTTGGATCTGGGCTGTTTAACGACGCGCGGATACGAGCGCGCTCGGCGCTCCGGCAGCAGATAGACGCGTGCTTGCTCATGCAGC